>NZ_BAAAGE010000001.1:0-1194619 GCF_039523995.1 Aquimarina litoralis | reverse complement strand
CCTAATTCAGGAGTTATTGATATTACAAATAGTGATTCTGGGGATTATGTAGTAACCTATACCACAACTGGAACTTGTCCTAACTCCAGTCAAGTAAATGTAAATATAACTGAACTTGATGATGCTAGCTTTAGCTATGATCAATCTTTGTACTGTAAAGATCAATCCGAAACAACACCTGCTATTACAGGATTAACGGGCGGAATATTCGCTAGCACAACTGGATTGGATATTGATCCTGATTCTGGAGTTATTGATATTACAAATAGTGATCCTGGGGATTATGTAGTAACCTATACTACCACGGGAACTTGTCCTAACTCATCTAATTTTGAGATTACTATTAATGATCTAGATGATGCATCATTTTTATACACTGATTCCGCCTTTTCAACCACAGCTCCAAACGCAATTCCTATTATTACAGGGATAACAGGTGGTGTTTTCACCGCAATTCCAATAGGATTAGATATAGATAGTAATACAGGAGAAATCAACTTAACCAATTCAGTACCGAATACCTATACTATTACACATACCGTTGCCAACATTTGTACTAATTCATCTAGTGTAAATATATTAGTGATAGATGATACACCTCCAATTGCAAGTATTACCTCTACCGAAAGCAATCCTACGGCTAACTCTTCTTTTGAAATCACAATTAATTTTGATGAAGATATTAGTGATTTTGGTTTGAATGATATTATTGTTGATAATGGAACAATAAGTAATTTTTCTGGAGGAGGTCTCTCCTATCAGGCAACCATAACAGCAATCACTACAGGAATAGTTACAGTTTATATTAATCCTGGGAGTTTTAGCGATCTGTATGGGAATCAAAATGCAGTTTTAACAGAATTTATAATTAATTTTGACAACACCTTAAGCGTTAATGATGAAAACCTCTTAGAAAGACTTAAAGTTTATCCGATACCATCCAAAAAAATAATCAATATATCTGGTGAATTAAGTTTTAAATTAGAACGTATTGAATTTTATGATATTCGGGGTAAACTAATATTTTCTAAAACATTAGATGGTCGTAATATTTCTAATAGTATAGATATTTCTTCATTTCATTCAGGTTTATACTTAATGAAAATATTTTCTAAAACAGCAGCTATTACTAAAAAAATAATCAAAGAATAAAATTGTCCTTTTGGAAGTTGTAGAATACAAAAATTCTTTTGTAAAAGCGCAAAACCGGAACACACATACATAGTTCTTTTTAGTTAGATTTTTGAAAGAACAATTTATTCATGTTATTTATTACTATTAAACTTTCGGATACCCCAAGCAATTTTATAATTTCGATACAATAAATCATATAGAACCATCTCGTGCAAACGATTTTTAGATCTAAACAACCTATTCATAAGCATATGAATATAACTACTCATCCTATCATCTAATGTTAATTTATCCACCTTAGATTTTATACTTTCGACTATAGCTTTGCTATTTCTGCTTTTCTCTTCAAGCACTTCAATAATTGGTATATAATCCGGAGCTGTTTCTTTACTAAGAATTAGGAAATTTTTAATCTTATCTTGCTCATTTCTAAACTTCTTATCCATTTGCTTTTTAAGATTTTTATTCATTCCAAACTCTGCTCCAAAACCAGTTTTTAACCGCTCCATTAAAACCAATTTCTGATCCTCATCATATCCAAAATCTGTTAACAACTGGTCGATTGCCCTTATACCAAACAACCACCTTAATTCTTCTCCTTCATCTCCATCGATCAAATCGAGAAAATCTACAATCATTTTGCTATCCAGAAAAAACAATTCTTCTGAAGCTACCATTGTATCAATCCCATAACGTTCAATCTCTCTTTGATACGTATCCAACTGTATTTTCCAGATTAAATCTTCATCAGAAAATTCTTTTAATCCTCCATACAATGCATTGATGACAGCAGCTACATTTTCAGGTTTGTTATAATGAAACCTAATCCTAATATGATGTTTAGGATCGTTATATCGAATAAAAAACCACTTATCAATAACACCTCGTTCTAAAAGATGAATCGCAATCGGTTTAATAATTTCTGTTAGAATCAGATCTGAAGTTTTGGGACCAGTATATATTTTGTAGTATAACCATTCGCTACCTACGATAAAAGCTCTTTGTATACTGTTCATTAATTCTGTATATTTTTTAGTTTCTTTTCGTTGTAAAAGGACACTACAATTTGATTTGTAAATGCTTTATCTCCACTCTTTACAATACTATCTTCGGTATGCAAAAACTCTTTTAACTTAAACTTGCTTCTTTTCTTTATGGTATTCAACAACATTTTCATTGATGTTATATTTCTAGTATTTACAAGCAACTCATTATCGCCATCTGCAAGTAACACGAAATTAGGCAGTTTCTTGTCAGCAATAAATTTGTTTAATTCTTCCAAGAATTTTTCTTCATCCTTTAATACCCCTAAAAGCTCTTTAATGTCTTTAGAGGATATATTCCATATTGCACTAGAAAGTATAACATCTTTATACTCTACTCTAGGCAAAAAGTCGTATTCATCAGCAAAAGGTCCCCAATCAAATCCTATTCCGCCTCTTAAATTTTGAGTTTGCATATTTGCTAAAAACTGATAAATAGGTAAAGCATTACTAGAATAATTATGTGCATTTGTTAAGTGTGGTATTACCTCTTTATCAAATTTTTTAGATCTAAGCTTCACTTTACCTCTTGGAGTTGCTGAGATCATAAGATCATCTAACAACAACTGATCTTCATCTTTTAGAATAGATTTTGCCAAATAAGGTATTTCATACTTTCTAAAACTAGGTCTCATTAAAATATTACCAACTCTTGATTCCGGTAAATGAACAATCTCTGCAAGAATTTTATCTGGATTCAACTTTGTCTCTATATCGATCATTTCTTGGGTATAAGTATTTAGCTCCTTATCTCCGTGACAAAATCTACCCAATAAATTTGCTCCGCTCGAACCTCCACAACTAGACATTATTATTTTTTCCTCAGAACCCTCTTTTACCAACTCCACCATGGTAGAAATTGTATCGGGTAAATCTTCCCAATTCTCTTCTAATCCATTAAAATCTTCATCAGTTACTATCAATATCGGTTCCTCTTCTTTAATACTTTTTACTAATTTCTTCTGAAGTATTTCATTAATAGATGACCATTTTACATCTCTTACAACTACTTTCTCTGGTTTATAAGGCAAAATAAGATCATCTATTATCTGACTTACATCCCCTGAATCTTTATCTTGCAAAAAACCTATACCAAGTTCTACATCCAGAGCATTAGACAGTGAAACTTCTCTCCTTTCGTATCTTTCATAAAATGCTGTCCTAAATCTAGAAATAAAAGTTTCTTTTGGTGGTAAGGTTAATTTATTAATGATAGAAAGCCCCTTTCTTATTTTTCTTATTGTATCATAACTAAGGGTATTCGATTCCACAGATAAACTCATATCTGTCTGAAACATATATTTTAATTCAAAATCTGTTCCTAGTTTTTTCAGTGATTCACTAAGTTTTATATACTCATTAGCAGTATTCCCAATATTTTCATCAATCCGATTTAGAGTAGATTGAACATTTTCTAATTCAGAAATAATATGCTCAGTTCCCGATAATCTTTGTAGAACTGGCATTATCTGGTTCAAAAATTCTGGTCCAGACAAAGAGGGTTCTAATTCACTAATCAATAACTGACTTTCTACCAATTGATTCAGAAACCCCAATGCTTCTTCTATCGTTATATCGTCATCTACCAATAATTTGGCTAAATCTCTTAAAAGAGCACCCTTTCTTGCTTGTTTTAATATTATTTGTAAGTATTCAGAGTCTTCTACTGCTACAATATGATGAACCCTTCTACTCTTTATATAAGAGTATTCTACATATCTTAATTGCTTACCAGCTTTATAGATACTGGTATTGGGGAAGAAGAGTAATTGCTCTTTAATTTTTTCATCCTTTACAATATCCTGAGATAACGCTACCAGATAGTTCATATCTAATCGCGTATGGCGATTATTTTTTGATTTATCCGAAAGTGTAATGTTTGCAGTTTCCGAAAAGTTCCCTACTGCAGTTCCTGCAAAAATACCGAAGGGCGTGCACCTGGAGGACATTCTGCTCAAATACTTTAATACGGAATGCATCATACGTTCTGAAGCCATTTTTTCGGTAAGATTCCCAGCTAACCATTTTTCAAATTCATGGTATAAAGAAGGTGAAGCCAAAAAAATTGCTTCTTTAATAATCACATCAGAACATATTTCCTTTAACTTTTCTTCTTTTAGTTCATTACCCTCAGTTAACTCCTTAAAAAAGGAAAAAGAAAAAAGGGGAGCACGCAAAACATATTTAGGAAAATTTTTATAGCTCATACATTTTCAATTTCAAATTAACTGATTAATAAACATTCGTCCCATTTTGTCTCAAATGTCGCCAAATAAGAAATAATACTTAGTCCTATTCCAGCGATACCTTCTAATAAATTCATTTCCTTTCTCCAGCCTTGATCCTCTCCTCCAAACCATTGTTTATACCCCACATACCCATCTATGTGCGTTGCCATATCAATACCTTGTTGCATCCAAAAATTTGCCGTTTCCTTAAAAATCTTATTGTTAGTTTCTTTATACATATAATTGTAAATCTGTACCATCCCAAAAGTACCGTGGCACAAACCATTATCTTTTACTCTGGTTTCCTCGAGATCTCTGCGTTTACAAGATTGTTCTACTGTTTTTATTCCTTTTTTGGCAATTATATCATTGTCCAATGCTCTCCCCACTCTATATAAAGTAAGTCCAATTCCTAAATCACCATAACACCAGGCCAAACGTTCTTGACTACTCTTCTCCATTCCATCATAAACCCAGCTTGGGAATGATGAAGAGCAAGACATATCATTATTTTCGTATTTTAGAATAAACTGTGTTGCTTTCTGAAGTATTGGCATAACCTGATCTCTAAAATCGTCGTACCTTACTAAACGTGATAAAAAGTTTATAATACTTGCCATACCATGAGACAAACTTAAATTAGCAGCAATAATTGCTGTTTCTTTACTTATTGAAGTTTCCCATCTCATCGTATCACCTTCCTCTATAGCTGTTCGTTTGAGGGAATCAATAAGCTCTAAGAGTTTTAGTTTATAGTTGGCTTTTAACGTCTCAGATTTTGTATTTTGATATCTTTTGAAGAAATAAAAACCAATTCCTATAGTTCCATGTAAGAAATCATAAAACTTATCCTTTTCTCCCATTTGTAGGATCGCACTACTTAGATATGCATCCAAATCCGCCAATAACTCATCACTATCTATATCAATAAAGCCCTCATCGTCCAATAATTCTATGGTCCAACCTGCACCTGCAATCCCAGTACAAAAGGTAGGAAAGCTATAGCCTTCATTTATTTTTTCGATTACTGTAGATATCATATCTACTCCAACATCAGCATGAGCATCATTATCAGTAAATTTTGCATAATAAAACTGAAACAATGCAATTCCTGATATTCCAGATAAAACACCTACATGTTGATTATCTGTATAATTTTCTGAAAGGATAGCACTGATTTTTTCTAGCTTATCTAATAAAATAGATTCTGTATTCATTTCTCTCTTTAAAATATACTATAAAAAAACTGCCTAAAAGTAAGGCAGTTTCAGCGTTCAAAATATTAAAAAAACTTGTATTATGACAGGTACTATGAAATCATTTTAAAAAAATATAGCACCTAACATAATTTTATTAGAAACAATATCTTCCTGGAGGAGGACAACTATTAAAAGCGTCTAATGTAGGACAACAATGTGTAGGGTCGATACCTCCCTTGATTTTATTAAGATTTAAGTCACTAATTGTTTGTTTTTTAAGCTCCAACTTTTTCAATGATTTTTTCATGAATGTAATTTTAATTAAGATACCTACTCTTTTTCTAAGGTTTTCGGTTACCCCTTGCTAAAAATGAATTGTTAACAATTTCTCATTTTGTTCTTCTACCAAATTAGCACAGAGAAACGCAGCAAAAAAGTATAATTTCCGCATTTTAGATAAAATAAGGCATAAAAAAAGCTTCAGGAATGAAGCTCTTTTTGATGTGTCTAGTTATTTTTAATTCTAAAATACTTCTCGAGTAGATTGACAAACCACATGTGAATCACCTTCATGTTCTGTTGGTATACAATCTCCACCTTGTATTTTTCTCATAGCTTCCATATTGATCCTAGCTATAGTTAGCTTTTTAAACGTAATCGTATTTTTTTGTTTATCCTTCATGAGTGTATGTTTTGTGTTTTATTTATTCATAAGCAAATGCGAATAATAAATAATTGTTAGATACTAGAAATATAGTTTTTACGGTGGTTAAATCATAGTTGGTAATCCTCATTTTGAACAAAATGCGGTATTTTATATAGCCAATTTATCCCTTTGACTAATTTGCGGGCAATTTCTCTATATTCTTAATATAATAAGAAGGATTTAGACCTGTTTTTGCTTTAAAATGTTTAGTGAAAGAGTTATCACTTTTATATCCAATCTCACTAGCAATCGAACTAATAGAAAACGATCTGAATTTCTTATCATTCTTAAGTCGTTTCAATACATAATCAATTCTTAAATCGTTTATATAATCGTTAAAACTTTTCCCCTTATAGTTATTAATGATTCTAGAAAGATAGGTAGCATTTGTTTTCACCTTTTTTGCTATCGATCTTAGGTTGCAGTCAACACTCAAAAAATACTCTTGATTTTCTAGTTTATCTAATCCTTTTAAAACTGCATCAATTTTTTCATCATCGATAATAATTTCCTTAGTAGACTCTTTACTTTCAATATTTTCTTGTTTTTCTTTCAATTCAAAGTCGGAAATTTTTTGAATCAATTCGTTAAAAACTTTCTTATTAGCTTTTTGCTTTCTAAAATATGTAATTAGTATAAAAATGAGGGATAATACTACCACGACTAAAGCCCACAAAATATAGCTCTTAAGCTTTTGTTCTTTTTCTTGTTTATTTTCAAGCTTTCTAATTTTATTATCTAGTTGTTGTGTACTTTGATCAAAGATTTTGTGAACAGTCTTATCTTTATCTTTCTGAAATTGATCTTGTAGTTCCTGATGTTTAGAAAACCATAATACAGAAGCATCTATATTTCCAATTTCCTTGTAGCTTTTTGCAAGTAGCATATGCGCATCAATTACCCTATTTTTCCTAAGATCATTTTCTTTTAAAGCATTTATTGTTTTTAATAAATAAGCAACCGTTTTTTCATAGGATTCTTTTTCATAGAAATAACTTGCTAGAAAATAATTTACATTAATTCTTTGATTCGATCTATCGTTAACTTCTAATTCATTTAAGATTTTTTCCGCGTTGTAAAAAAAACTTAAGGCTTGATCATAGTCCTTTCTTTTAAAAAAAACAATCCCTTTTTTGGTATATAAATCTGCTATCCCTATTTCATAATTTAAAGGTGCACTAATAGCTATACCTTTATCCGCATATTTCAGAACTGAATCGAACTGTTCTAAATCTAAAAACACCTCACTTATTATAGTTAGTACGTTTACATGATTTTTCTTATTCTTATATGATGTTCTGTCTATGAAATTCAATAAGCTTCTGCAATCTTCCAATGCTTTTTCTAATTGATTCATTCTTCGTAACACAATAGCTATATTAGACTTGGCAACAATTTCTTTTTTAAGATTCCCTCGTTCTTGTGCCATTTGCAACACTTGATGATAGGTATCTAAGGCTTTTTGATTTTGCCAATCTTGTAAATAGGAATTTCCTAATTTTAAGTATGCATTAGAGAGGGTTTCATTATCCGAATTGCTTTTTGCTACATCAATAGCTTTTTGAAAATATGAAATACTTATTTCTGATTCTTCTTTTCTATAAAAATTGTATCCAATATCGATATAAATCTCAGAAAGATCGTTACCTGAAATGTTTTTGCTTTTTAATATATTTTCATAAACAGAAGCTTTTTCCCTTCTAGAGTTTTTAATCAAGTCTACTAGTTGATCAATACTTTTGTTTTGGATTGTATCTATTCCTATAATTTCTTCCTTCTGCGCACTTAGCCAAAAAGTAGACAATAACATCCAATAAAATATACATCTTCGTGTATACCTATTAACAAAAAAGCTCATTCAGAATTGTATTGTGTGATCATCCAAATGTAGCAATTCTTTTTAATTGACCTTCAATAGCGAAGTGAAGTAAAAAATTATCTAAAGTTAATTGTGCAACTGGTAGACTGTCCAAACCACTTTACTCTGTTGCGAGAAGCTAATTTATAAATTCCATCGCGTATCATTCTGGGAACAAAGGCTAACAGGGCTGCTACTCGTTTCCACTTTGGAATTTTAGAGACTATCTTAATAAAACCATCAGAGTGTGTATGTGCTCCATTTTCATCTATTAAAATCACGGTATCTAACCTTTCAGTTGGGTAGCCGTGTTTTTTTAATAATTCTTGGCCTTGAGGAGATTGAAAAGGAGTAAAATGGAAAAGATCTTTCGGAGCAAATTTCATCAACCAACCTACAACACCATTACATAAATTGCACTCACCATCGAAAATCACAATACTTTTATTAAAAGAAGTTTCCATTTTATTGATTTTTAAGTTTTTATACGATCATAGTCGTATAACTCCATCAATCATTTCAATACTTCTATCAGAATTATGATAAATTTTAGAATTATGGGTGGCAATTACTACAGCTTTATTTTTGGTTCCTGTAATTTCTTTAAGCAAATCGAATATTAATTCTGAGTTTTTTTGGTCTAAATTTCCAGTAGGTTCATCTGCAACAATTAATGAAGGATTATTTATTAAAGCTCTTGCAATAGCTACTCGCTGTTGTTGTCCACCAGAAAGTTGATATGCAGGGCGTTTAGCAAAGGATTTCATACCCACTTCGGCTAATAAACTCATAGCATCATATTCTATCTCCTTTTTACTTTTTAAGGAAAGCTTCATGGCAGGCAACATTACATTCTGAAGGACATTAAACTCTGGAAGTAAATAATGAAATTGATATACAAAACCAATATGTTTATTCCTAAAATCAATTAATTGCGAAGCAGTTAACCTTTTAATTTTGTGATCATATATTGTTAGATCACCATCAAAATCAGTATCTAACGTAGACAAAATATATAATAAGGTAGATTTACCGCTTCCAGACTCACCAAATACAGATACTAACTCGCCTTCAGAAATTGATAAAGAAACATCGTGTAAAACCTGATGCTTTTCTGGTTCTGTAAAATATTTATTGATCTGTTTAGCTTTTAAAATCATATTCCTCTTATAATCGTTACTGGATCCACTTTACTCGCTTTTTTAGATGGGAAATATCCAGCGAAAGCAGTTGTCAAAACACCAAAGAAAAATCCCAAAACGTAGTAAAAAACCTTAAAGTTAATAGGATACGTTTCCACAATAATAAAATCCGAAGTATCCAAGGGAGTTGTAGATAATAAATAACTAATACAATATCCAAATAAGATGCCTAAAAATGCCCCTAACACACCAATAATAATAGATTGCAGCAAAAAGATAAATACAATATCATTGCTAGAATACCCAACGGTTTTCAAAACGGCAATATCCTTTCTTTTCTGAATTACGGTGATATTTAGAATATTATAAATCCCAAATCCTGCAACCAAAAGCAATGCAAAAGAAACTGACCATGTTAGAATGTCTCTTACTTTATTACCAATGACAATAGTTTTATTATTATCCTTCCAATCTTCTGTAGTTATCCCCTGAAATTTTTGAACCAAATCATCTTTGATACTCACATCATCCCTATCCTTCAATTTAATGTGAATATTAGTGATATGATTCTTCTGACCTAATAAACGTTGTAATGTTTCCGCAGAGGTATAAGTTCGTACGTTATCAATTGTGGTAATCCCAAAACTAAATATTCCTGAAACTTCTAATTGTTGATTTTTACCATTAGGAAGAATCATTTTAATAGAATCCCCAACAGAAACTTGCAATCTTTTTGCCAAGCTTATACCGATAAGGATGGTATTTTTTGCAGATAAACTCTGAAACCCTTTTCCTTCTATCAATCTTCTTTCGAGATCGACCATAGTATCTTCCTGAGTCGGAAAAACTCCATTAATACTGCCAGGAAGTTGCTTAGCATCACTTATTAAAATTGCTGGAGAGATTATTTGATGCGCAAAACCTTGCACATTATTCTTATCCTTTAAAAAAGAGTCGATTTTATCATAGTTGTCTAAAAAGCTTCCTTGACTTAATATCGAATTAGCGTTCGGTTTTTCTACATCCTTACTAATAATTATATCAGGACTTCCATTAAAAACAGCATCATCTAAAAAATCATTCACTCCAGTCATAAAGTTAATCATCACTATGAAAGTAGTTACTCCTAACAACACACCAATCATTGCCAAAAAACTCTGTTTTTTCCTAGCAAAAAGATACTGCATTGCAATAAATACGTTTGTTTTAGTAAAGATTGTTTTAGACATATGCAATAGGTCGCTATCGAACTTTAACAATTACAAAGACTATCTATAATAAAATAGCATTTTAGAAACTTTTCATACCTATTTCTTCTTCTTACTACTCTTGGCTAAAGGATTAAAATCTAGACATAATTGTATCCAATATTCAAGATCTTCGTCCATATCAAAACCTTCTGGAGTTACAAAAACATATCCTTTCATTGGTCTTCCTGTAAAATCCATTGGATAACACCCAGTTCTGTTGATAGCAATAGCATAGGCTTCTTCTCCTATTCTTGCCATTAATAAATCGGTTTCCTTCTTTTTATCAAAATGAATTCCACAACACATTTTATCATCTACCATAAAACAAAGACCTCCCATCATTCTTTTGGTATAGAAATTTGTTCTTTTGTCTTTAAAAATCTGATGAATCCGATCCGAAAGGAACTCACTATACGCCATTACTGAATTGCTTTAGTTAAATACTCATTTACAGGACGCATTATCTTCCAATATTCCATTAATTTATCAATCAGAGATTCACTTATAATTAATGAAGATGGTTCTTCTCCAACAAAATAGAATTGTTTGTTCCCTATTAATGGTTCAATTTTGTAGGCTTCTTTCCATTCTTTTGGAATTCGCTTTATTGCTCTCCCTTTGATTTCTCCAAATCTCTCAACAAAATGTTTTTCTTCAATTAGTTTTCTAAAATCTTTAGGATTATCACTGATCTTAGTTCTTAGATTAAACAATTGTTCCTTTGTAATACCAAAACATCCTCCCATAACTCCAACCATAATAGGTGACAATCGCAAAAACAAACCTGGAACACTTTTATCTTTTCGTCCACCCTTAGATATAAAGGCCGTGTAATGTAAATTATACGGTGATTTATCTTCCGAAAAACGAATATCTCTGTTTATACGTAGTACACAATCTTTAGCATCAATTTGCAATGTAGGGTCGTACTTCTGTATTTCTTGAATCATTTTACTCACAAAAATCTCAAAAGGTCTCTTTACACTTGCTTCATATCTCTTTTTATTGGCATGAAACCACTCTTTATGATTATTAAATTCTAATTCCTTAAAAAATTCTACAAAGTCTTGTGTGAAATATTGCATCGTCTAATGTATCGGTTATTAAATATAGCAAAACACTATCTAGAGTAACATAAACATTCTGAATTTCTTATTGAACTTCCGTTGGATAGTATAAATCTCTAGATAGTTTTAGGAATATTAAATAGTTTATTGCATAGAATGAAATGCAACCCTATTTCCTTCTGTATCTAGAAAAATTGCCATAAAACCATTTTCTCCTATAGAAGTTTTAGGCATTAAAATCTTTCCTCCAGCTTTTTCTACTCTCGCTAAAGGAATGGAAAGATCATCTCCACCATTAAGATAGGCAAATGTACCTTCTTGTGATGGTGTATTTCCGTTTCCATGCGTAACACAGCCACCTACTCCACCATCTTTGTATGGAAAAAACGCCATTTTAAATTCCATCTCCATGGGTTGTAGTTCTACATCTAAAAGCTCATTGTAAAATTTTACAGCTCTTTCAAAATTGGTGCTAGGTATTTCAAACCAGCTAATTGCATTTGACATAATAAAATAAAGTATTGATTAAGATTCTCTCAAAGGTATACGATAAGAATCATGAAAAAAAGTATTATTTTTGAAAAAACATAGGTTTCTAAAATGAAAAAAAACGAAGAATTATTCTATTTAATTAAGTCATTGACAAAAAGTGAGAAGCGTTATTTTCGACTAAGTTCCAAAGGAGGAGAAGACACTGAATACCTATTGCTTTTTGATGCCATAGAAGCGCAAAAGACCTATGATGAAACATTAATCAAAACACAATTCTCCGACAAAGCTTTTATAAACCAGCTAACAACCATAAAGAACTACCTAAAACAACGTGTTCTCCAATCTCTTAGAAACTATCACGCCAAAATCTCCATACAAGCTGAATTAATCAGCATTATTAAGAATGTCGAAATTTTATTTCACAAAGGATTATATACTATTTGCAATAGTGAATTAAAAAGAGCAGAAAAAAAAGCCATCAACTTTCAACAAAATGTATTGCTTTTTCAAATAAAAGATTGGAAAAGAAAAGTTTATCAAGCCTTACATCCTCAAGATTTCGAAACCTTAAAAGATATTATCACAGAGCAGAAACAATGTTTAGACTCCACAACCAACTATATCAATCTTTTATTAGCCAATACAGACCCCATAAACGCGTCTTTATCTCACAAAAAAACAAATCATCTACAGAACAAAACGCTAAAAGCACTTCATTTATACAGAAAACATCTTGCCTCCAACAATCCAAAAAAGGCAAAACAACTCATAGAAAAACTGATCAAAGAATGGGAACAACAGCCAGAATTGCTTAAAGAATACTTTACCACATATTTCTCTGTCTACAATAATTATCTAGGATATCTTGTCTTTGAAAAACTATATAAAGAAGCATTTGTTAGAATATTATTCTTAAAACAAAAAGCATCAGAAATTACAGTAAATTCCGCTTCATTAATTAAGGAAAAACTTCGGCTGTACAATATAGAATTAGAAATTCACAGAAACCTAAAGGACATTCACAACACACAAGAGGTTATAGAAAATATTCATGGTTTTATAGAGGAAAACAAAAATGTAATTCCAGATAATTATTGGCTTTCTTTTAGATTTCAGTTTGCCAACATCTACTTTCAAAAAAGAGATTTTCAGAAATCTCTTCACTGGATCAATGACATTCTAAACAATATGACAAAAAAAGACCGTAAAGACCTTATCACCTACACCTACTGGCTCAACCTTTTAACACACTACGAACTAGGAAATGGATTTTCTATGAGATATTTGATAGATGCACTAAAAAAACATATTAAAAAGAAAAAAAACATAGAAGTCTATGAAAAGCTCTTGTTAAAACTTTTAAGCAAAACTGTCGAACTTCCTGAAAAAGCAAAGAAGGATGCTTTTGGGGAGTTAGCTTTAGAACTAAAGAAAAACCCCATACCAAATTTCATATTAGGTTATATCAATTTCAACCAATGGATTGAGCAGAAATACGAATTATATTCTTTATAAGTAATGTTGTGTTCTTTTTTTTAAAACAATACCTTAGTGCTTTACACAAAACAAAAGTACGTTTACGTAGTATGGACGATGCTATTAATCTTCTCAAAACCACTCTTCATAACTTTCATAAACTCACGGACAAAGAGTTTAAAGAATTTTTAAAAATTTCTGAATACAAAACATTAGCAAAAAAGGAATTTCTACTACAAAACGGGCAATACAATCATGGGATTTTATTTGTTACCAAGGGCATTTTGGGCCTATACGAGCTCATTAACACTAAAGAGATTTACACTTCTTTTTTTAGTGTATCTAATTTTGCCACAGAAATATCCAGCCTGGCTTCTCAAAACACTTCCAACAAAAATATTGTAGCCATTAGTAATACAGAAGGTTTTTTTATTAAGAGAACAGAACTTTTACAACTCTATGACAAATCAATATCCTTTGAACGTTTAGGAAGAAAACTACTCGAACATTTATTAAGTGAGCAGCACACCTTTACAACAATGCTAACATCGCTGAAACCCGAAGATCGATATAAATATTTATTAGAACACAATCCAGAACTTATTCAGCAAATACCAATTCAATATTTAGCATCTTATATTGGCATAGCTAGAGAAACTCTGAGCAGAATTCGAAGAAGAATGCTCTAATTACATTTTGTGATCATCGTCACAAAAATCCTGCTTCCGTATACTTAGTTTCACACCGTTTAAAATTCTAAAAATTGATACTAATGAAAACTTTAACACGAATTATGGCCTGTATTATATGTTTATGTACGGCCGATTGTAAATCTCAAACTAACGAAGAAGTTATGGAAAACGAAATTAAAACTGTTGTAGAAAAATTTGTAACCGCAGGAATGCAACGCAACACAGCTATGTTTGATAAAATTCTACACACAGACTTTCGAGTTGTGGTAAATCGATATCCTACTTCTGATAAAACAGCTGTCATTTCAAGAGCTGGATATATTTCATTGATGAATCAAAAGAAAATTGGTGGAACATCCTATAAAACCTCTATTTTACATCTAGATATTAAAGAACATTCTGCGACAGTAATTTCACTACTAGAAGCTCCCGAAAACAGTATGCAAGTGACTTTTTTGCTGGTAAAAAATCAAGAAAACTCTTGGCAAATCATTTCTGATCTCACTATACAAAACCCTAATTCATGAAACGTTCTCATCACTCTTAACTAAAACGAAAGTATTCATAGACTTCATAGTTTTAAGCCTTAGGCAGATATACTTAAGGCTTTTAATTTTTAGTTGCGACGATATTCCCTATTTTTGGTCTGTTATTGAAAATTACACGATGAGATCATTGCTTTCTACATTATGTATTCTTACTATTTTCTGTACAGGATGCAAAAAAGAAAATACCAACACTATCCAGGAAGAAAAAGAAATTATCCAACTAGATAGTTTATCTAAAGAAAAGGCTACTATTGATGTTTTAAAATTGTCTCCAGAAGCGTCTAAAAACTTAGAAAGTTTTGAAGATTTTCAAAACCTTAAAAACTTGGTTGTATCCATGAAAGAATCTAATCCTTTTTATGTTAGAAAGTATGCTGATAGCATGAATTTAATGGTTCAAAATTTTAAAGAAAATATTTCTGAAGATCTTAAAGTAAATACCATTATTTCTCGTATCGCCGTTTTAGCTACAGAATCGGGTCTACTTTTGCAACTAAGCGAAAATAAAAAACAAGATTCGCAGAAATTAATAAACGCTAATATTAGACTAATTACTGCATACAATAGTCTGATAATACAGTTAAATGAATTATCTCTTGCCATTCCGGAGAATATCGAAAAAGAGTTGTTAAGAGAGCGAGACATTCTAAGAGATTCTATTGAAAACCCTGAAGAAGACATTATTGAAATTGAAGAATAATATACCATGAAAAAAATTATCCTTTACTTATTATTTGTTGTTTCGTTTTATGGTTTTGCCCAGGAAAAAGAGCAAATTGATAAGGTATTAGAACAATGGCATAAGGCTGCTGCTGATGCATCTTTTGACAACTATTTTTCCCTAATGACAGAAGATGCAATATTTATTGGTACTGATCCCACAGAAAACTGGGATTTGACCTCATTTAAAGCTTTTTCAAAACCATATTTTAACAAAGGAAAAGCATGGAGTTTCAGCACACTTGAAAGAAACATTTTCGTTCAGTCAAACTCTAATCTAGCATGGTTTGATGAATTATTAGACACCCAAATGGGTATTTGTAGAGGTAGTGGTGTTTTAGAAAAAACTAGCAAAGGATGGAAAATTAAACATTATGTTCTTTCGATAGCGATACCAAATGAAAATGTAAAAGAAATTACCCTTCTTAAGAAAAATTTTGACGCTGAATTAATGAAAAAACTAAGAGCGCAATAAGACTTTAAAACAACTCTTTAATAAACTCCACTAAATTTGGATAACATTGAGTAGCTCCATTATCGATAAGCTTTCTCTTATTCTTGTCTCCTATTCCAACAAAATCTAAAGATAAGTTTTGTGCCGTTTTTAAATCCCACAGACCATCACCTAGCGAAACGATATTTACAAAATCTGTTTTATCATAAAAAGATTTTGCCCTTTCTATAGCATCTTTCACAAATCCTTCTCTTGACTCATGCGTCTTAGAAGTAGCTAATAATCGCTCATCGCACCATATATCACATTGATTTAATTTCTGTAAGGCAGGTTTCGGTAATGCTCCTGTTGCAAAACAAAACGGAATATTGTCACCTCTAAATCTATCTATCAATTCTTTTGCACCACTAATCTCCTTTACAGGATCAAAATCGTTCATTGCTGATATCAGGTTATCTTCAAATTTATCAAGCAAATCCTTAGGTACACTCTTATTAAAATTACGTTCATAATTATAACGCAATGCATAACTATCTGTATGATGTTTATAATTATTGTAATCAGTATCTATATCAACAATTCCTAAAGCTTGCATCGCCTTAGTAACAGAAATCAAGTACATAGGAACGCTATCTGTAAGTGTTCCATCGATATCAAAAATGTATAATGTGTCTTTCAAAATGTATGCTTTAGTCTACAACGAATATTTTAAGGAAGCAATAAAATTTCTACCAGCACCAGCGATTCCAGAAGAATAAGGTCTGTATCGTTGATCAGTAATATTTTCAATAGTAAAAGTAGCTTGTAAACTCTTTGTAAATTGATACCTAGAGCGAACATTTAGCGTATACCACGATGGCGAATAAGGATTTCCATTTTCGTCCAATGCGTATAAAAAAGCATTATTTTGTTGTGAAGGTGCTAAGTCTTCAAAATCAAACTGACCGTTGTAAACTGCAGAAAGATCGATCATCCATTTATGATTATCATAGGTTAGATTGGTACTTCCAAATTGTGGAGCTACATGTCTCGAGGGCGAAACTGACCCATCATCCAACTCTTCTTCTCCACCTGTAAAGGTATATTTTGCCGCCAGATTTAAATTTTTAGCAAAATCATAACGAAACCCTGCCTCAAACCCATAAACTTGAGCATTCGCTGCATTTTGAATAGCCTGTACATTACTCAACTCTCCTCCAAACAAAATTTCTGTTTCGCCATTAAGAGAAAAATCTCTTCGTACCAAAGCATTATCCAATTGAGTATAATAAGTTGCTAAATCAATCTTAAAATTTTTCCCCACATTTGCAGTTAATCCTAGTTCCCCATTGTACGCATACTCTGGCTCTAAATCTGGATTAGGAACGACTACTGATCCTGGCTCAGAATCAAAAATCTTACCTACATCATCAATATTAGGAGCTCTAAAAGCTGTAGAAAAGTTTAATTTCCAATGCAAAAGATCATTCGGAAGCCAACTAAAACCAGCTGTACCAGTAAAAGCTTCAGTGTCCAAATTAGCTTCGGTAAATGGAAAATCGAAAAAAGAATCATCAAACTCCGAATACAGAATAATTCTATTATATCGCAATCCACCTTGAAATCTTAATTTTTCACTTAGCTTACTTTTTAGACTTACATAAGCTGCAATAGATTGCCAAGTAGATCCATCTGGATATCTGGATGGTGCAGCCACCAACTCATTCGTAGAAATATTGAATTCTGAACCTTCAGAAGACACTTGATTTAAAATATACTCCAATCCATAATGCATGGTTGTTTTATCATTAAATATTTTCTCAAAATCAAGATTTGCAGAATAAGCATCCACATTTTCTTTTGTTCTTGACAAAATCACGTCTCCAAAATCTCTATCATTCCTACTCTCCTGAAAGTTTTGGTATACAGCCGTGAATTTTAGTTTATTATAAAATGTATTTTTCCACTTGTAGGTTAATTGAAGGTTTCCCATCAACCATTTTTGTGGTCCATAAAACCACTCTGCAGACCTTAAATGATCATCGCTACGTCTAATCAAACGGTCGTATCTCGGATAATCAGATGTTGCTGTATAAATAAATCCTGCATTGATATCCCATCTTTCATTAGGAATGAAATGTACTTTTTGCAAAAAATTAATTTGATCATATCCTGTAGAAACCTGTGTCTTCGGATCATCATTTTGAACAATAGTATCAACCCCATTAATCGTTTCTACGAATTCCGTTCTTAAATAGTCATCTGGTCCATGACTTCCCATTTTTAGATCATCAAAATCCGTATAGCTTACACTTGTTAGAAAAGCCCATTTTTCTAACCCAATATTAAAGTCAACATGTCCTGTTTTCTCATTACTTGCGCTAGCATATCTCATGATAGCATTACCACTCAGCTTATTTTTACCACTAATTGCAAACTTCGGTTGTGCCGTATAAAAATTCATAACTCCTCCAACAGCATCACTACCATACACCACCGATCCAGGCCCTAGAATAACTTCTGTACGATCTATTGTAAAAGGATCCACCGAAATTACATTTTGAACATTTCCCCCTCTAAAAATTGCATTATTCATTCGCACTCCATCCACCGTAAGCAATAACCTATTGGTAGAAAAACCACGTATAATTGGACTCCCGCCTCCTAATTGACTTTTTTGTATAAATACTTGACCACTATTTTGTAATAAATCCGCAGATGTTTGAGGAGTAGAAAAAGCTATTTCATCAGAGGTAATACTAACAATTTTTTGAGTAACATCTTTCTTATCCTGTTCCCATTTGGAGACTGAAATAACCACTTCTGACAATTGGTTTTCGTCAACCTCCATATAAAACATGTTTGAAGATGCAACTATTTCTGCTTTTGTGGCGGTTGTTGTAATATGTGAAATATGCACAAAATATAATTTTTCGTCTTCGGAAAAAGAAGAAATATCCGCCACTCCATCAAAATCAGTTATTGCAGTTTTTGATTTTGATTTGTTGTGTATTGTAACACTAGGAATAGGCTGACCATTTGCTCTACTAAGCACAGTAATACTTTGAGAAGCACTTTCCTGTAAAAAAAGTAAGGTGAATACAACAACAAAAAATAAACGCATTGTTTAACTAAAAATTTCGTTCAAAACCGAAAGTGATTTTGGTTTTTTAAAGCCGTGCAAATGTAGCTCAAAATATACTAATAACATCCCAAGAATCTCATTTCTTGCTATTCTAGACATTTTAATACCCATACTTGCTTCAAATGTCGTGCCTAAAAATTCTTTAAATAAGGAAATCACATTTCCATCCATACAATAAATGTTCGATGTATCGTTCTGAAAACACCCTTCTTGCATATTAAAAACATCCAAATGAATATTCGATATATCTGGATAAAAGCCCAAATATTGTGTAAGCTTTATTAAAAACGAAATATGAAAATTACTAATATTATCGTTAGCATCTAACCATAGAAAAGTAGTCTCTAAGTAATTAAAAAGTTTATCATTAACTTCTTCTTCCTGAATAGTATTCTTAAGTATCTCTGAGAGAAAAAAGACTAAAGAGTTTTTAATTAAATCTGTATGCAGCGAAGAATAAGGAGTTAGAATTCTTGCTTCTCGGATTCTTTCTAAATTCCCCTTATCTTTATGATTAGCTTCAATTTCTAATAAAGTCAAAGGTTGAAACAAAGATGATCTAATTTTACCTCGCTTAGATTTTAGAATTCCTTTTAATAGATAGGATTTTAAGCCATTAGTCCTCGTCAATAAAGAAACAATTAAATCACTTTCACTATATCGCAAAGAATGAAGAACTATTGCAGATGTTTTTACAACCATTATCTGACTACCAATAGCTTAGAAACAGTAGTTTCTCCTTGATCTTCTCCCGTAACCAAAATTAGATACACACCAGAAGCCACTTTATGTCTACCAAAAGCCGTAGTGTCCCATTGTATGCTACCTCCTTCACTTACTTCTTCATATACTAAATTACCTTCTATATCAGTAATTTTTACATTAGCCCTACTAGTTAATCCTCTTATGGTTACTCGACCATTAAATCCAGGTCTCACGGGATTTGGAAAAGCCACAACATTGTCTAGATTACTTTCTGGCCCCGTAGCAGTACCTTTAAACTCTAATAAGCCCTTTTCTGTTGCAAAAAAGACAGATCCAGTAGAATCATCAACAGAAATATCTCGAACATTATTGGTTGGTAAAGGAGAATTATCCGTTGTAAAATGAGCTAATGTTTCTTGCCCATCTGGAGAAAAATAAAATACTCCAGAAGATGCGGTAGCTACCCATTTATTATTGGAACCATCTGCCTCTATATCCGTAATAGTCTCATCGAACAACAACTCCTGAGGTACACCTTCATCATCCAAAATGATTATTTGACTTGCCTGTGGATTACTTTGTTGAAAAACTCCCGAAGGATTAAACAAAACTCTTATCCCTCTAAAAGTGCCAATCCATAATTGATTATTTCTATCTATTTCTAATGCTAATACATAATCACTAGGAATATTTGAACCTTCAGCTTCTCCTGATAATTGAATTTGATTTTCTGTATTGGGATTATAGCCAATAACTCCAGAATTCCAACCGCCAATAAACAGGTTTCCGTCTCTATCGATTACGGTATCAGAAAACCCTAGATTTCCTAAAGGGTTAGAGACTAAACCACTTAAATCAACATTGAAGGTTTGTGTAGCACCAGGAGAAAATCTTTTGAGACCATCATCTACCCTAGAATTATTAACCCACAAATTACCTTCATTATCAAAAACAGAACCATTTAGAAATACAAAATTAGAATCATCTGGAACAAATGATTCGAATCCACTGTTTACATCATTAAATAAATTAGTAACTTCATTATTATTGACTTCTATCAATCCACTACTCAAACTACTTATAAAAACCTGATCTTCATTATTTGGATTTATGGTTATATGAGACAAAGATGTTGCACCCAACACTTCATCTCTAGAAATATTAAACCAACCATCTACTGTAAGTTTGCTTATCCCTCTTCTTTGCAATGGAAATGGGTTAAAATTCACATCATACTGACCAAACACCACCCATAAATTATTATTCAACGCTTCGATCCCAAAAGTAAAATTACTCAAAGGCCCTTCTGGAGAAACTAATGTTTTTGTATTTGGATTACTTAATTCAAGTTCTAATAACCCTCTAGTATTTGTACCGAGATACACCTCATTATTGATAGTTAAAGAAGTATTCAGTTCAAAACTATCCTCTGTAGTACTCGTTATGGATGCGGTTTCAGAAAAGTTTGTATCTAGAACCAACGCCCTATCTACTAACGAAATTGTTAAATTTCCAGAATCCGCATACATATCTCTAATTGAAGAAGGAGCGGTAAATACAGTAGTAAGTACGTTATTTTCTAAGCTCTGGACTAGATCCAAGTTTTGATGCACCAGAATCTGATTATTGAAAATTACTATATCTCTAAAACTTCCAGGAATAGGATTAGCCCACTGGTTAAAATCTACCAAATTAGGATTAGTCACATCCGCTGAAAATATTCCGTTATTTAATGTAGTAGCATATATAGAATTTTCTGCAACAATTGTACCTGTAACGTTAATCTGGGAACCTCCTGGACCAATAAAGAAGGTATCTCCAAACTCTATTCTTTCCAAGTTAAATTCTACAATACCAAATTCTGTAGAAATATAAAGTTTATCATCATTTTCGAAAAAATGATTAATTCTTTTTTCTGTAGGTGGAATTGTTGGTTGATCCACTATATCAATAAAAGTTCTAACTTCATCATCTAATATTAATTCTAATAAACCATTATCATACCCTACTACAGTAATATCATAAGTGGAACTATGATAAATGGAAGATATAGTTTCTCCAGACAATCCATTAATCGTAGAAAATGTCTCTGAAGTTCTGGTTTCAGCATCAAAAATAAAAACCGAATTTTCTGAAGCTGCATAAACACGATCTTCGGCAGCATATATATCATTAATTTCAAAATAAGAATAATGTCCAGTCCATTGATTACTGAAATCTTGAGAAAAAAGAAATAATGGGAAAATTAGAAATATTGATAGTCTGAGATACTGCATAATTTCTGAGTGCTATTTACTCTGCTTTGATAACACGCTAAAATACTAATTATTGCTTTTAGATAATGAAAAAGCCGTTCTAATCTTATAAGAACGGCTTCTATAGTATGAATTATTATTATTTTACACTACTCCTTGTGCCAACATAGCATCTGCAACTTTTACGAAACCTGCGATATTAGCACCTTTTACATAATCTACATATCCGTCTTCCTGAGTTCCATATTCTAAACATGAAGAGTGAATATCTTCCATTATTTGTTTCAATTTTTCGTCTACTTCTTCGCGCGTCCAATTATATCTCAAGGAATTCTGAGTCATTTCTAATCCAGATGTTGCTACTCCTCCAGCATTTGAAGCTTTCCCTGGTGCAAAGAATATTTTTGCCTTATGAAAAGCAGAAATAGCTTCAGGTGTGCTAGGCATGTTTGCTCCTTCACTGATACAGATACAACCATTTGCAATTAATTGCTCTGCTTCATCTCCATCAAGTTCATTTTGTGTAGCACAAGGAAGTGCAACATCACATTTCACACTCCATGGTCTTTCTCCTTTATGAAATTCTGCAGAAGGATACTTCTCTACATACTCGCTGACTCTTCCTCTTTTTACATTTTTCAGCTCCATAACAAAAGCCAATTTCTCTTCGTCGATACCATCCTTGTCATAAATATAACCCGAAGAATCTGACAAAGTAACAACCTTTGCTCCTAACTGAGTAGCCTTTTCTGTAGCATACTGTGCTACATTTCCAGATCCAGAAACGGTAACTACCTTTCCTTCAAAAGAATCATTCTTGGTAGCTAACATATTTTGTGCAAAATACACAGCTCCATACCCTGTTGCTTCAGGTCTTATTAAGGATCCTCCCCAAGTAATTCCTTTACCCGTAAGTACTCCAGTAAATTCATTACGTATTTTACGATACATACCGAACAAGAATCCTATTTCGCGACCTCCTACTCCAATGTCTCCAGCAGGAACATCGGTATCAGGCCCAATATGTCTACAAAGCTCACTCATGAAACTATGACAAAAACGCATAATTTCATCATCGGACTTCCCTTTAGGATCAAAATCCGAACCTCCTTTTCCACCTCCCATAGGAAGTGTAGTTAAGCTATTTTTAAATACTTGTTCAAAAGCAAGGAACTTAAGTATACTGAGATTTACTGAAGGGTGAAAACGCAATCCTCCTTTATAAGGACCTATTGCAGAGTTCATTTGAATTCGATATCCTCTATTTACGTGTATCTCTCCTTTATCATCTACCCATGGTACACGAAACATAATCGCTCTCTCAGGTTCCACCATTCTTAAAAGAATGTTTTTTCCATTATATATTTCTTGTGTAGCGATATACGGTATTACAGTTTCTGCAACTTCTTGAACCGCTTGTAAGAACTCAGGCTCGTGCGAGTTACGAGCTCTTACTTCTTCCATAAATGCATCTATTTTTGCTTGCATATGTTAATAGGATTAAAAGATTCTTATTTAATGGTTAATTTAACTTGTCAAATATATCATATTATCAAAATAATACCTATATTTTTTTGAATTTAGTAACAAGTTAACCTATAGCCTGTTCCAAATCCGCAATCAAATCATCTACATCCTCTATTCCCACACTCAATCTAATCAAAGAATCTACAACACCAGTTTTTTCGCGTTCCTCTTTCGGAATAGAGGCATGTGTCATACTTGCTGGGTGACCTGCTAGACTCTCAACACCACCAAGAGATTCTGCTAGTGTGAAAATCTTAAGGTTCTCCACGATTTTTATCGCTTCATCATAATTACTGTCCTTAGTTACGAATGATATCATTCCTCCAAAACCATCCATTTGCGCTTTAGCAACCTCATGGTTTGGATGATCCTCAAATCCTGGCCAGTACACTTTTTCTATTTTAGGATGTTTCTTTAAATAATGTGCAATTGCCTCACCATTTTCACAATGACGTTGCATACGAACGTGTAATGTTTTTATACCTCTTAAAGCTAAAAAACTATCCTGAGGTCCACAAACAGCTCCACTTGCATTTTGAATAAAATACAAACGTTCCGCAATTTCGTCATCTTTTACAATCAAAGCACCCATTACCAAATCACTATGCCCTCCAATATATTTAGTTGCACTGTGCATTACAATATCAGCTCCAAGATCCAAAGGTCTTTGTAAATAAGGGGTTGCAAACGTATTATCCACCGCCAAAAGCAAATCATTCTTTTTAGAAATCGCAGCAATAGCTTTGATATCTATAATATTCATCATTGGGTTTGTTGGTGTCTCTACCCAAATTAACTTAGTGTTTTCATTTACATAATTCTCTATAGCATCGGCATTTTCCATTCCAATAAAATGAAATTTGATTCCGAAATCTTCGAATATCTTTGTAAATAACCTATAAGTACCTCCATACAAATCATTTGTAGAGATCACTTCATCACCTGGCTTTAGTAATTTAATTACGGCATCAATCGCTGCTAATCCAGATCCAAATGCTAAACCATGCTTTCCATTTTCTATACTTGCAAATGCATTCTCCAACGCCTTTCTTGTAGGATTATGTGTTCTACTATATTCAAAACCTTTATGTCCTCCTGGAGTAGTCTGGGCATAAGTAGAGGTTTGGTATATTGGTGGCATTACTGCTCCGTATGCCGGATCATGCTCCTGACCTCCGTGTATTGTTTTTGTATTAAATTTCACTAGTTTCGATTTTTATAATATTTCTTAATTTTTTGACGTTTCTTTAATCAAATTTTACTTTTTAGAGTCGAAAAAATCAACTTGAATAGTAATATGTTAAAAAACTGAACAAATGTATGATTTAATTCGTTCTAATCATATTTCAATGAATACCTTTAGTAGATGATTAACAGAAAAACTAACACTCCAATAAAATTCATTTTCTTATTAGTAATTCTATCTTATTTCTATAGTTGTGAAAAACATGAACCACTACGTTTTCAGAAAAAAACAATAAGTATAGAAACCTACTTTGATTGTGAAAACACAGACTGCGTAATTACTGAAGTTTTACTTTTAGAATCTATAAGTGAAAACGATCTGTCGGAAAAGATAAACAAGCGAATTGAAAAAGCCGCTTGTGATGCTTTAAATATTGAAGACGACAACAAAGTTGACAATATTGAGAACGCATTAAAAAGCTTTAATAGTTCATATCTCGAAATGAAAAAAGAATTTCCTGATGAAATTATTCCTTACGAGGCTAGTATTAATTGTGATATTAGTTTTCAAAATGAAAATATGCTATCCGTTCTTATCGAATCTTATATTTTTACTGGAGGTGCACATGGTAGTGGTAATTCTAATTACCTAAATATCGATCTTAAAACTGGTGACATCATAAACAACGAAGAATTTATCAAAGATGATAAAGGTTTTAAAGATATTGCAGAAAAGGTATTTAGAGAAACTCATAATATCCCTAAAAACGAATCTATCAATAGCACTGGATATTTTTTTGAGAATAACACTTTCCATTTACCATCTACTATAGGATTTACAGAAGAACATATTATACTTCTATATAATCAATATGAAGTTAGCTCTTATGCAGAAGGTCCTATTGAAATAAAATTAAGTAAAGAGAAAGCGTTAGCCTATTTAAATAAAAACGTATTATAATGACTTTTTTAGTGCTAAAATATACCCAAGATGTATTCCTTCATGAAAATTATTAAAACTCATAGCATCTTCTGTAGATTTTAAAACAAAACCTGTACTAGTTGGATATTCCTGATATTCTTTAAAAATAGAAGCTTCAATATCCTTTTCAGTTTGATCCAATGTACTAAACATTAACTCTTTTACTTTTTCAACTTCTGCCTGATCTACAAAACCCTCTGTTTTAGTTCCTTTTCTATACTTTAACACCAATTCATCATCAATCATCATTGGTAGACCACTAAGTTTGTATACTAATAACTGCTGTGTTACCACTACATGAGCTATATTCCATATCAAATTATTCTTGAATCCTTCAGGAACTTTGTTAAGATCTTCTAATGAATAATTATCCATAATTTTGGACATTAATCTTCTATTAGTTCTGGTAATTTCTAATTGATCTTTCATTGCTTCTTTTTAAATGTAATGATGATGTTCTTAATTTTTAGCCAAAAATATAAGTTTTCATCGTGAAATGAATTTCCTTTGTATGGATTTTGACATTTTAACTATTTTTCTCGTGAAAAAAATATACCATCTATCCACTTGTGACACTTGTAAACGAATTTTAAAAGAATTAAACCCTACTTCAGACTTTGTTTTACAAGACATTAAAAGTGAAGCTATTACCCAATCTCAACTAGAAGAAATGAAATCACTTTCTGGAACGTATGAATCTCTGTTTAGCAAAAGAGCAAGACTTTATAAAGAAAGAGATTTAAAAAATAAGACTCTTTCAGAGAACGATTACAAAGACTTAATTCTAGAACATTACACCTTCTTAAAACGTCCGGTGATTATATATGACAACCAAATTTTTATTGGAAACAGTAAAAAAGTGGTTGAAGCGGCAAATAAGCAGATTAATGGATAAAAGAACCATAGCACTATTAGCTGCTTTTGGGGCAAGTTTGATTTACGCCATCAACCATACATTGGCTAAAGGTGTTATGCCTACCTACATTAAACCTTTTGGGTTTATCTTTCTTAGAGTTATAGGAGCTACTTTACTTTTTTGGCTTGCCTCTATATGGGTGCCAAAACAAAAAATTGATCGATCCGATTGGTTAAGAATTTTTGGATGTGCAATTTTTGGGATGGCTATTAATATGTTGATGTTTTTCAAAGGTCTACAACTATCAACTCCTATTAATAGTTCGGTAATGATTACCATAGCGCCAATTTTGGTATTTATCTTATCTGCCATTTTTCTGAATGAAAAAATAACATGGTTACGATCTATTGGAATTTTATTAGGCTTCTCGGGTGCATTAGGACTTATACTATTTGGAGCCGAAGTACGACAAGACGCCCCTAATATTCCATTAGGAAACGCCCTATTTATAGTAAATGCTGCTTCTTACGCGATTTATCTTGTAATGGTAAAACCATTAACGGCTAAATATCATGCTATCACCTTAATGAAATGGTTTTTCTTATTAGGTGTTATTATTAATTTCCCTGTTACGATTTCAGAATTTAATGAAGTTCAATGGACATCACTACCCCATGATGTTATTTGGAAAATGGTATTTGTAGTAATAGGAACCACTTTTTTTACTTACCTGCTAAATGTATTTGCTTTAAAAACTTTAAAAGCGTCTACAATTGGCGCTTTCATATATCTACAACCATTATTAGCCATAAGTTTTGCCATGGCAATGGGAGCAGATTCTTTAAAACTGATTCAAATAATAGCGGCAATACTAGTTTTCGTAGGAGTTTATCTAGTTACTAAAAAACCCAAAAAACTAACTTAAATCAGTTGGGATTTTGGCAAACTTTCGTGTGTCCTCTTTCGTAAGTATTTTGAAGCTATCCGGACGCTCTACTTTATCCATAAATTCGCGCATTTCTTCAGGAAGTGGAATTAATTTACGTGTTTTCAAATCTAACCAAGCCCCCATCATTTCACATCTTGCAAAATTTCTTCCTTTGTAATCATAAAAGTTATGCAAGAATTCAAAAAACTTTCCATCTTCACTCATACCTACAAGTTCCAAAGAAACTCTAACGGGTCTTCCATAAAAAACTTCTTTGAAATAATAGATGTGTTCGTAAAAAACAACAGGACCTATATTAAGCTTACCTAAGAGTCTTTGATCAAAACCTAGCTGAGATAAAAATGTCATTCTGGTATGCGCAGCATATTCTATATACGCCTTATTTGCTAAATGACGATTAGCATCAATATCATTCCATCGAATTTCGAACTCTTTTAAATACATACTTAAGATTTTATTGGGTCAAAAATACAAAACAGATAATATGCTTGCATAATAAACTTTAGTTAATATTATCTCCCAACATTGAACTAGATTTTTAAATATTTCTATTTTGAAAACCAACGAGGTCTTATTACTTTAGAACAAAAAATCACACATGTATATCAAACGTAATATTGGCTGGGGACTTATTTTAAGATTTGCTTGGAAAAATATACTCTTCTTTATTCTCTATACCGCAGGAATTTTTTCTCTCTATTATTTTTTCGACTTACAATTTATAGACATCCCTTTTCAACCTTTATCTGTCATTGGGATTGCAGTGGCTTTTTATATAGGTTTTAAAAACAGTCAGAGTTATGATCGATTCTGGGAAGGACGTAAAATTTGGGGAGGTATTGTAAATTATAGTAGAACTTGGGCAAATCAGGTTTTGAGCTTAGTAGATGATTCTCCAGAAACCAAGAGAATATTAATATATCGTCATATCGCTTGGATCAACGCTTTACGAATACAACTAAGACAACCCTCTTCTTTTTCGATGAAAGAAAATGCCTCGGTAGAGCGTTTACTTCAAAAACATGGAGAGCGAAATCCTGCCTGTGATGCTACTAAAAGTTTTGTTTCTGAAGAAGAATACAATGACCTTCTAAAAAGAAAAAATGCAGCTACTCATCTTGTAAAGAATCAGGGACTACATCTAAAAGAATTATTAAGTTCCGAAAAAATAAGCCCATTTGATAACCAGCTGCTACATGGTGTATTGGAAGAATTATATAACTTACAAGGTAAATGTGAACGTATAAAAAACACCCCTTTTCCTAGACAATATGCATATTTCAGTACTGTTTTTACTTGGATCTTTGTATTACTATTACCATTTGGATTATTAAATGTTTTTGAAAGTGAGCTTGGTGATATGTCGCAACATTTACAGCCTTGGTTTATCTTTTTAATGATTCCTTTATCGGTACTAATTTCTTGGATATTTACTACAATGGAAAAAGTAGGTAGTAACAGTGAAGACCCTTTTGAAGGAAGAGTGAACGATGTTCCTATGACTGCATTATGTAGAACTATAGAAATCGATTTACGAGATATGTTGGATGAAATAAATCTGCCCGAAAAAGTACAACCAAAGGATAATATTTTATACTAATGCCTTTAGTCACCTCAAACTACAAACCACCATATTTTTTCCGAAATGGTCATTTTTCCACCATCTATCCAAATCTGGTTAGAACAGTAAAAGGTATAGAACAAAATCGAGAAAGAGTAGAACTAAAAGACGGAGATTTTATCGATATCGATTGGAGCTATTCTAATGATCCCAGATCTAAAGGAAAAGTAGCTGTTTTGGTTCATGGACTAGAAGGAAACGCACAGAGGCAATATATCCTAGGTCTTGCCAAACACTTTGTTAAAAACCGATGGAATGTAGCTGCCATAAATCTTAGAAATTGTAGCGGTGAAGTAAATAGATTATACCGATCCTATAATGCTGGAGTAAGTGATGATCTTGCTTCTATTATATCTCATATTACAGAAAAAGACTATCATTCTATCTCTATATGTGGGTTTAGTCTTGGTGGTAATATCACATTAAAATATTTAGGCGAAAGAAAAACACCTAAACAAGTAAAATCAGCTGTAGCTGTATCCGTACCTTGTGATCTTTACAACTCATTAAATGAAATTAATAAACCTAGAAACTTTATCTATCAGCAACGTTTTATTCAGAGTTTAAAAAAGAAGTTGTTAGAAAGACAACAGGTATTTCCAAATGAAATTAGCATATCCGATATCAAAGCTTGTAGCTCCCTTATCGATATTGACAATTTATACACAAGTGTTGCTCATGGCTATGTCGATGCTATTGATTATTATACCAAGTGTAGTAGCAATCAATTTCTAAAAGACATTACCATCCCTACACTAATCATCAATGCTAAAAATGACACTTTTCTAGGAACTACTTGTTATCCACACAATGAAGCTCAAAGAAATTCAGACCTCTATTTAGAAACCCCAGATTTTGGAGGTCATGTAGGTTTTTATATGCCTTCAGGAATTTTTTACAACGAGTATAGAGCTATAGAATTTGTGCAAAAAACATTAGATTAAACAGTTAAGTTATTACTTTTTGTAATCCTTTACCTACTTATCGAATAAATGAAACAAACGTTAACTCTTTGTTAAGGTTTTGTGTAGTCATTATTAAACCCTTTATCGAAAATCTTTTGCCAATTAGGAATAATTTAAGAGTTTTGGCTGTTTCTCAGATAAATCATCAGAGAAATTTAATTAAAGCTAACTCAAACTCAATAAAAATGAAAAAAAGTTACAAAAACCTTATTGGGGTTTTTGGCACTATGCCAAAAAGGTTTGGAAAACTTCGAACTTTCGCGTTTTCCACAATGTTTCTTCTTTCCGCTGGAGCATTTGCTCAAACACCAGCACAAAAGTCAAAAATTATGAAGAGCAGTAACTTGTCGGAACTTAACAAGTTACAAGTACAAAATGCTGAAAAAGCTGCTATTCAAAAGAAAGAAGCTATTCAGGCTGCAAAACAAAATGGATGGCCTGTTCAAACCACTCTTAAAAACGGAAGTTTTGCAGAATTACAAAAAGTTGTTGATGGTAAGCCTATTTATTACGTAACCTATAATGTGGATGCCGCAGAATCAACAAGAACAAATCATCTTAATTCTGGAGGTTCTTTAGGATTAAACTTAGATGGACAGAACATGACGGCTCACGTTTGGGACGGTGGTCATGCTAGAGCATCTCACCAAGAATATGATGGGCCTGGAGGTAACAATCGTGTTACTATCCAAGATGCTGCATCTGAAGGTGGAACTCAATTAAACTTCCATGCTGCGCACGTAACAGGAACCATTATGGCTTCTGGTGTTCAAGCTGCGGCAAAAGGAATGGCGCCTCAGGCAAGAGTAAATGGATATATGTGGAACAACGATGTTGCAGAAGCTACCAGCGCTGCAGCGAATGGAATGATTATTTCTAACCACTCTTACGGATTTAGAGGAGATCTTGTACCTGATCAATATTTTGGTGCTTATATAGATACTTCTAGAGATTGGGATGAAGTAATGTTTAACGCTCCTTTCTATCTAATGGTTGTAGCCGCAGGTAACGATGGTAACCAAAATGGTTACAACGGTCAACCGCTAGATGGGAATTCTTCTTATGATAAACTTACTGGACATTCTACTTCTAAAAATAATTTAGTTGTTGCAAATGCTCAAGATGCTAATATCGCTTCTGATGGTAGTTTAAATAGTGTTTCTATTAACTCTTCAAGTAGTGAAGGACCAACTGATGATTACCGTATCAAACCAGACATTACTGGAAATGGTACTGGAGTTTATTCTACATACGAAAGCAGTAATACAGCATACGCCAGTATTACGGGTACTTCTATGGCATCACCAAATGTTGCTGGATCATTGTTATTATTACAACAACATTATGACAATACAAATGGTAATCTAATGAGAGCTGCTACTTTAAAAGGTTTAGCTCTACATACTGCAGATGATGCTGGACCTTCTGGTCCTGACGCTGTTTACGGATGGGGATTATTAAATGCTAAAAGAGCTGCTGAGACTATTACAAATGCAGGAAACGAAACAAAGATTGAAGAGTTAACTTTAAACAGTGGACAGACGTACACAATTACTGTTGATTCTGACGGAACTAATCCGTTAATGGCATCTATTTCTTGGACAGATAGACCAGGTACTGCAGTTACAGCTACCAACTCTAACAATGCTGTATTAGTAAATGATCTTGATATTAGAGTAACTCAAGGATCTACTACATTCCAACCATATAGATTAACAAGCATTACAACTAACGGAACAGGTGACAATACTGTAGATCCATTCGAAAGAATTGATGTAGGTAGTGCTTCTGGAACATATACAATTACAGTAACTCATAAGGGATCATTAACAGGAGGAAGTCAAAACTTCTCTCTAATTGTAACTGGATTAACAGGAACTCCAGTAGTTTGTAACGCTACGGTTCCTACTGGAGTTGGAGCATCGAATATTTCTTATGATAGTGCGACTATAAACTGGACATCAGTACCAGCGGCTACTTACGATGTTAGATATAGAGTAGCAGGAACTTCTTCTTGGACTACATTAAGTGATGTAAGTGGTACTTCTACTGCTCTTAGTGGATTAACTCAATTAACTTCATATGAAGTGCAAGTAAGAAGTAAGTGTTCTGATGGAACTACATCTTCCTATAGCAGCACAGCAAGCTTTACCACAACAGAATTCCAATTAACATATTGTGATTCTAACGGAAATAGTGTTGCAGACGAATATATTAGTAGAGTTCAATTAGGAACTATAGATAACGCATCTGGTGCTGGAAGTGGTGGATATTCAGATTTTACTTCTGCTGCTACTGGATTAGCAAAAGGTGATTCTTACACAATTACGGTAACTCCTACTTGGACAGGAACAATATATAGTGAAGGATATAGCGTTTGGATAGATTACAACCAAGATGGTGACTTTACGGACTCTGGAGAACAGGTATGGACACAAAGTGCTACACAAACAACTCCTGTAAGTGGAAGTTTTACTGTGCCAAGTGGGGCTACAGACGGAAATACGAGAATGCGTGTATCTATGAAATATAATGGAGTGCCTACTTCTTGTGAATCTTTTCAATATGGTGAAGTAGAAGATTACACTGTTACTATTGGTGGTTCAACTGCTGATACTCAGGCTCCAACTGCACCAACTAGTTTATCTGCATCTAATGTAGAAGAAACTACTCTAACATTAAGCTGGAATGCATCCACTGATAATGTAGGTGTTACTGAATACGATGTTTATCAAGGAAGTAGTGTTATCGGTTCTACCGCAAATACTACTGCAAATGTAACAGGACTTACCGCTAATACTTCTTACTCTTTTAGCGTACGTGCAAAAGATGCTGCTGGAAATGTATCGGGAGCAAGTAATACAGTAAATGTTACGACAACTGGTGGAGGTTCCGGAAGTGGATGTACTTCAGGAATTTCTTCTTTCCCATATAGTGAAGGATTCGAAAACACCATAGGAGATTGGACACAATCTACAGCAGATGACCTTAATTGGACTGTTGATGCTAATGGTACTCCATCTAGCAGTACAGGACCATCATCTGCTACTCAAGGATCTTACTATATTTATGTAGAAGCTTCAGGAAATGGAACAGGTTATCCTAGCAAACAAGCTATCATCACTTCTCCATGTTTTGATTTAAGTGGACTTAGCCAAGCTAATTTCTCATTCGCTTATCATATGTATGGAGCTTCAGATATGGGTAGTATTGCTGTTGAAGCAAGTACAGATGAAGGAGCTACATGGACTAGTATCTGGAGCGAAACAGGAAACCAAGGAAATTCTTGGCAAACAGCTACTATTGATCTTGCATCTTATGTAGGTGGAGGAGTTCAGTTACGATTTAACAGAATTACTGGTAGTACCTGGCAAGCAGATATCGCTATTGACAATGTATCTTTAAGTGATTCTAGCGGACCAGTAGACCAATGTGCTGGTGTTCCTGCATGGAGTTCTAGTCAAACTTATCAAGTAGGTGATAAAGTTACATATCAAGGTAACTTATACGAAAGAACTGCTACAGGATGGACGAATTTAGGGCCTTGTGGAACTACAACATCATTTGCAACAACATCTGATGCTCTTGTTGGACCACCATTAGGATTATCTCTATATCCAAACCCTGTAACAGGACCAACTCTTAATGTTAATAACGGTAAATCAGGTTCTCAAAACTATATCATTTATAATATGCTTGGACAAACAGTTCTAAAAGGAACTTTTTCCAACACTATAAATGTTCAAAATCTTGAAGCAGGTGTATACATGCTACAAGTAGATACTCAAAAAGCTCGTTTTATCGTAGAATAAAAATTATAGATAGATAACCTTAATTTTTATAAAAAAGCCCAGAAACTTTCGTTTCTGGGCTTTTTGTATATTACCATTCCTAACATTACAAGTTTGTATCATATATGAAACACTTTGAGACCGATAGATTATTATTAATACCCTCAAGTATCGGAGACGCTTCGTTTTATTTAGAACTTCTAAATACACCAAAGTGGTTACAAAACATTGGTGATCGCAATGTAAAATCTATTGAAGATTCAAAAGCTTATATAGAACAAAAAATGCTCCCCCAATTAGAAAAACTTGGGTTTTCGAATTATACGGTAATACGAAAATCCGACAACATAAAACTTGGGTGTTGCGGTCTCTATGACCGAGAAGGAATTGATGGATTTGACATAGGTTTTGCCTTTCTACCGGCATATGAAAAAATGGGGTACGCTTACGAAAGTGCTTCTAAACTAAAACAAGTTGCTATTACACAATTTAAAATCAAAAAAATTAGCGCTATTACAATTCCAGAAAATAAATCCTCTCAGAAGTTATTGGAAAAACTAGACTTCGATTTCATAAAGATCATTACAATTCCTAATGACGATGAAAAATTAATGTTATATGAATACAAAACTAATTCGTAGCATCATATCATACCTATAAAATACAATTATACACTCTGGTTCCATATTTCATAACTATGAAAAATAAATATTCACTTCTTGTCTTAATATATTTTATCTACATAGGTTTCAGCTATTCGCAGAAAACGAATAATGATACAAAATTCATAAGCTATGAAGTTGATCTAAAGAATCAACAATTACATTTCTTTTGGAAAAATAGAAACAATAAAAATTATGAAAGTTTTCAGAAGCTTAAGAAAGCCCTAAATGATGATGGCAAGGAGCTCATTTTTGCTATGAATGGAGGAATGTATAAGAAAGACTTATCTCCACAAGGATTGTATATAGAAAATAGTATTATAAAATCGCCACTAGATACTATTCAAAATGCATATGGCAACTTTTATCTACAACCGAATGGGATTTTCTATATTACCCAAAATACCCCACATATTGTAACTACCAAAAACTTCACTTTTGAAAAAAATATAATCTATGCCACCCAATCAGGTCCTATGTTACTGATAGAAGGAAAAGTTCATGAGAAATTTAACCAAGGATCACCGAATGTTCATATTAGGAACGGAGTTGGAATATTACCAAACGGTAATTTATTATTTGCAATGTCCAAAGAAAGAATAAATTTTTATGACTTCGCTTCCTACTTTAAGGAGAAAGGTTGTAAGAATGCACTATATTTGGATGGTTTTGTATCAAAAACCTACTTACCCTCTAAAAGCTGGGAACAAATAGAAGGTAACTTTGGTGTTATTATCGCAGAAATCAAATAACTTTAAAATATAAAAAACCTGTTAAGCTCTATAGACTAACAGGTTTTTTATATTCATCGCGACTTGGGGAGGTTGCGATTTATTAACAACAAAAAATCACATAACAAAAAGGTAAACTTTTCGTTAAAACAAAAATACTTTTTTTGCTAAATACATACAGTTAGAAATCAATTCGATTGTAGGTTTAACTGATTTCTGAATACGATTTAAACGCTTTTTCATAATAGGGCAATGTGTGAGGGTTAAAAATTTAATTAATTTTTAAAAGAGAACATTTAACTGTACTACTTTCAAGGGATTGCTAATATCCAAAATTAATTTGAAAATTACGTTTAAATACAATTAAAATCGACAAAAAACACAAAATTTTAACATTTAATAACATTTAGAGCCTATTTACAAGTTAAAGCAAAGGTTTAGGTAAGATAAAAATGTATTTATTAAGTAAGTATTATCTTACAAATATTGTTTTTTTGTAAGTCTATCTTTACAAAAAAATACAACCCCATTGATTATTCGTTTTCTAAACTTAGAAAAGTGTTCATTTCTACATAGAATTCGATTTGATCAATCTAAAATCATTTCCGGCACATTTTCTTCAATTATTAGCTTTCCTTCGGTAGCTTTTTGAATTTCTTCTACACTTACTCCTGGAGCTCTTTCTAACAATTTAAAACCATCTTCAGTTATACTTAATACCGCTAAATTAGTAACTACTTTTTTCACACATTTCACTCCTGTTAAAGGCAAAGAACATTTAGAAAGTAATTTAGAAGCACCTGCCCTATTTGTATGCATCATGGCTACGATGATATTTTCTGCACTAGCCACCAAATCCATTGCACCCCCCATTCCTTTCACCATCTTACCAGGAATTTTCCAGTTTGCAATATCTCCGTTCTCTGCCACTTCCATTGCTCCCAAAATAGTTAGATCTACATGTTGACCACGAATCATATTAAAACTTGTAGCAGAATCGAAAAAAGAAGCTCCTGGCATTGTTGTAATTGTCTGCTTTCCTGCATTAATGATGTCTGCGTCTTCTTCTCCTTCGTAAGGAAAAGGCCCCATACCTAATACTCCATTCTCACTTTGAAACTCCACTGCAATCCCATCTGGTATATAATTGGCTACTAACGTTGGAATTCCAATTCCTAAATTCACAAAATAACCGTCTTCCAGTTCCTTTGCTATACGTTTAGCTATTCCGTTTTTATCTAACATATGATTTATCTTTTTCGTACTGTTCTTTGTTCTATTCTTTTTTCATAGTTCTTTCCTTCGAAAATCCTTTGTACAAAAATACCTGGGATATGAATATGATCAGGATCTAGTGTTCCTGCAGGGACTAGTTCTTCCACCTCAGCCACTGTAATTTTTGCCGCTCCACACATGCAAGGATTAAAGTTTCTTGCCGTTCCTTTAAAAATCAGATTACCGGCCTCATCACCTTTCCAGGCTTTAACAAAGGCAAAATCAGCTTTAAAAGCTTCTTCGAGTATGTACATTTTGCCATTAAACTCTCTTGTCTCCTTCCCTTCTGCTACTTCAGTTCCATATCCTGCAGGTGTATAAAATGCCGGAAATCCACCTTGCGCAGCTCTACATCTTTCTGCTAATGTTCCCTGAGGGATCAACTCTACATCCAATTCTCCGCTTAACATCTGTCTTTCGAATTCATCATTTTCTCCTACATAAGAAGAAACCATTTTCTTTATTTGCTTTTGCTGTAGTAGCAAACCTAATCCAAAATCATCTACACCTGCGTTATTAGAGATACAAGTTAACCCTTTGATGTTTTTTCGGACTAATTCTGCTATCGCGTTTTCTGGTATTCCACAAAGCCCAAAACCACCTAGCATAAAAGTCATATCATCTTTGACTCCTTCGGTAGCTTCCTGAACTCCGTTAACTATTTTACGAATCATATTATTCTATTTTTAGCGGATTAAATGTACCAAAAAAAACAGTACTAAAACGTTTGAAAACTTATAGTTTTGGAAATATTTAAGAGATAGAGAAATACGTTTTAAAAGCGCAGCTCGTCTTCGTACTTAACCTCTTTTTTATAAATATCGCAATCTAATTCCGCAGAAAGATTTTGTGGTTTTTTAAATTCTGATTTGGATATATTTAAGACCGGATCTTCATAACATTTTCTCATATAAAGTGCCCAAATTGGCAATGCCATTGTAGCCCCATTCCCATAGGTAATTGATTCGAAATGGGTAGAACGATTATCACCACCAACCCAGACTCCCGTACATAAATTTGGCACGATTCCCATAAACCATCCATCACTTTGATTCTGGGTAGTTCCTGTTTTACCTGCTATAGGATTCTCAAATTTATAAGGATATCCTGTTACCAACTTCTTATAAACGTATGAATTAGAAGCTTCAGTCCGTAATCGTTTTCCTGAACCTGTTTCTGTTACTCCCTGCATCAAATTGAGTGTTAGATAAGCAGATTCTTTATTTATAACATCTTTTTTGTTCGGAACATTCTCATATAATAAAGCTCCATTTTTATCCCTTATATGAGAGATAATATAAGGTTCACTATAAATTCCCTCATTTGCAAAAACGCTATAAGCTCCAACCATTTCCGAAAGTTTTATAGCCTCAGTCCCTAGAACAATAGAAGCAACTGTATCCAAAGGAGTGGTAATACCCAACTTTTTTGCAAGATTAATCACAGGTGCAGGTCCGATTCTATCAATTAATCTAGCTGAAACTGTATTAATCGATCCTGCCAAACCTTCTTTTAATGTAACAGAGCCCGTATAATTATTATCAGGATTTGTTGGAGTCCAATCCTCTCCAGAAACACCATGTCTGCCCACTGGTATAGTAATTTTTGCCCTAGGTATCCTATAACAAGGAGCATAATTCAACTGATCTATAGCGGTAGCGTATACCAAAGGCTTAAATGTAGAACCTACTTGTCTGGCTCCCTGATTTACATGATCATATTTAAAATATCTGTTATTAATTCCACCTACCCAAGCTTTAACTTCTCCGGTGTGAGGATCCATTGACATCAATCCTGTATGTAAAAACCGTTTATAGTATAGGATAGAATCCCTAGGCGTCATGATCGTATCGATAGTTCCTTTCCAAGAAAATACCCTCATTTTGGTTGGCTTATCAAACGAAGCAATAATCTCTTCTTCACTCACACCTTGCGATTTCATTATTGCTCTTCTCGAAGAACTTTTAATCGCTCTATTTACGATATCTTGTATTTGCCCAGAAGAAATACCTCTAAAAGGTGAAGTTCTATTAGCTTTTTCTTGTTTATTAAACTCCTCTTGGAGATTCGTCATGTGTTCTTTAACGGATTCTTCTGCATACTTTTGCATACGAGAATCTAACGTAACATAAATCTTTAGTCCATCTTTAAAAATATTATGAAACTCTGTATTACCATTATTATCTTCACCTTTTGGATTTTTCTTAATCCAAGCTTGGACTTTTTTCTTTACGACATTTCTAAAATAGGTAGCATTTCCTTCGGAATATCCTTCGGGAGTATACTGTAATTGAATAGGCAACTTCTTAAGACTATCCTTATCCTTAAATTTTAGATATCCATATTTTGCCATTTGCCCCAGAACCGTATTTCTCCTGTTCAGAGCACGTTCAGGTTTTGTAATAGGATTATAATACGTAGCGCTTTTCAACATTCCTATAAGCACTGCGGCTTCTTCTATTTTTAGATCCTTGGGCTTCTTATTAAAATAAATTCTGGATGCTGATCCTATACCTATTGCCTGTCTCGCAAAATCATATTTGTTCAGATACATTGCTATGATCTCATTCTTCGTATACTGCCTTTCTAGACGTGCAGCAATAACCCACTCCCTAATTTTTTGAGTATACTTATCAATATTTTTTGATCTAAGACCTATAAAAAGTAATCTTGCTAGCTGTTGCGTAATGGTACTAGCCCCACCTTTTTTTCCTAATGATGTAAATGCTCGTAATGTACCTCTAGCATCTACTCCAGAATGCTCATAAAAACGTGCGTCTTCAGTAGCAATTAGAGCATCTACCAAATGTTGTGGTAAATCATCATATACAATAGGAGTTCTGTTTTCGTTTGGTTGAAAAATTGTTCCCAACTGCACACCATCTGAAGAAATTATTTGTGCTGCTAAATCCGTTCTAGGATTTTCCAGATCTTCAAAAGTTGGCATTTTTCCAAGAACACCCCAACTAGCCAAAAGAAATAACATAATCCCAATGCCGACCAAAGAAACAAAGCTGATCCAAAAACACTTGATATATAGCCTCTGATCCAGATTCACAAATCCTTTTTGTTCTTTTATGCTTGTATCCTTGTTCTCCATCATGGATAACAGAAATTTATTTTAAAGACCGAATTCGTCTTCTACTGGATCTTCAACCTTAATCCTTTTCTTAAACTCTTTACAATCGACCTCAATGGTTAAGTTTTCAGGTTTACTAAAAGCTGATTTAGATACCTTTAGCGATTTATCTGCATAACATTTTCTCATATACAATGCCCAGATTGGTAAAGCCATAGTCGCTCCCTGACCATATCTAGTAGAATTAAAATGTGTAGCACGATCATCACCACCAACCCATACACCTGTACATAAATTTGGCACAATTCCCATAAACCATCCATCACTTTGATTCTGAGTAGTTCCCGTCTTACCAGCGATAGGATTTGTAAATTGATAAGGATAACCTGTTATTACGTTTTTATAATCGTATCTATTAGAAGGTCCCGATCTAAGACGAGCTCCGGATCCTGATTGTGTAACTCCTTCTAATAAATTTAACGTAACATAAGCTGCCTCCTTACTAATAACATCACGTGTTTCTGGCTCGAATTGGTATAATGTTGTACCATTCTTATCTTCAATACTAGTGATCATTACTGGTTTATTATAAATACCTTCATTAGCAAAAGTACTGTAGGCGCCTACCATCTCTGATAGTTTAAGATCTACAGATCCTAATGCAATGGACGCCACTTCAATAATTTCTGATTCAACGCCAGATTTTTTTGCTAATCTCACAATGGGTTCAGGCCCAATACGATCCATTAAACGTGCAGATATCGTATTTACCGATTTTGCCAATGCTTCCTTTAAACTTAGATATCCCGTATAATCAGCATCACTATTCTTTGGAGTCCAATCCTCCATAACTCCATGAGATCCCGCTGGTATTGTAATCTGTGACATTGGGAGTGTGTCGCAAGGAGATAATTTTAATTGATCAATTGCAGTAGCATACACAAAAGGCTTAAATGTAGAACCTACCTGACGTGCTCCTTGATACACATGATCATATTGAAAATGCTTAATATCTACTCCCCCAACCCAAGCCTTAACTTGTCCCGTTTGCGGTTCCATAGACATCATTCCAGATCTTAAAAAACTCTTATAATACAAAATAGAATCCCTAGGAGTCATAATGGTGTCTATATACCCTTTCCAAGAAAATACCTTCATCTCCGTTTTAACGTCGAAAGATTTTACAATCTCCTCTTCGCTTTTATTTTGAGACAACATCTTTTTTCTTCTCGCAGAACTTCTAATGGCTCTTTTGATAATACCATCCACTTCTTGTTTTGTAAGGTCTCTAAACGGTGCCGTTTTATTTTTCTCTTCCTGCTTATCAAATTCTTTCTGAAGATTTGCCATATGCTCCTGCACCGCCTCTTCAGCATATTTTTGCATTCGAGAGTCGATAGTTACATTAATTCTTAGACCGTCTCTATAAATATTATAAAACTGAGTATTTCCCTCTTCATCTTCTCCTTTTGGATTCTTCTTTACCCAATTTCCCATCCAACTTCTTACATATTCTCTAAAGTAAGTTGCTATTCCATCCGAATGTCCTTCTGGTGAATAATCTAACGTTAAAGGCAACTGCTGCAAGCTGTCTTTTTCCTTTTCTGTGATGTATTCATATTTTGCCATTTGTGACAGTACGACATCTCTTCTATTTTTAACTAATTCTGGACGTCTGAGCGGATTGAACAAAGAAGAATTTTTTAACATCCCTACCAATACCGCAGCTTCTTCCTGTTTTAACTCTTTAGGAGTCTTATTAAAATAAATTCGACAAGCAGAACTAATTCCAATGGCCTGATTAAGGAAATCATATTTATTAAGATACATTGCCATAATCTCGTCCTTAGTGTACTGTCTTTCCAGTCGTGCTGCAATCACCCATTCTTTAATTTTTTGGGTATATCGTTGCCAACCACGAGATCTTGTGCCTGTAAAAAGAAGCTTAGCTAATTGCTGTGTAATCGTACTAGCTCCACCTTTACTTCCCAAAAATGTAACAGCTCTTAACGTACCTCTAGCATCAATCCCAGAATGATCATAATAACGCACATCTTCTGTGGCAACTAAAGCTTCTACTAACTTAGGAGATAAATCTTCAAAACTCACTGGAGTTCTGTTTTCCTTGAAAAAAGTTCCTATTTGTTTTCCGTCTGAAGAAATAATCTGAGTCGCTAAATCATTCTGTGGGTTCTCTAACTCATCAAAACCAGGCATCTCACCAAAATATCCCCAACTTGCAAAAAGAAATATCAGAATTACCAGGCCAATTCCCGAAGCAAAAGTGATCCAAAACCACTTAATATATTTTAAAACACTGATTTCTTTTGATGCCGACTTTTTCCTAGTCGATTTAGGTGTTGCTTTTGCCATTATTATTTAGGATTTTGTGCAAATTCTATTCTAAAACCAATATCTGTAATTCCTTCGAGTTCATTAATACCAAATGCCTCTCCGTTTTTTCTCATAGCATGCTGAAGCGTAACTTTATACACCCCATTTTCTGTAAAACTAACGTTCTCCTTATACCACAGCTTATTCTCTTTTACATCAGAAAAACCTACTCCTAACCATTCTCCATTTGGTTTTGCCATTTCATATTCTAATGTATCTGTAACAATCTTACCGTTTGGAAATTCCATTTCACTAATCAAGAAAAGGTTACTGAATTTATAATCATTATTATTTCTTATATTAATGAATAAGTTATAGTTTTCTATAGAGTCTAATTCTGGTAAATTAAAAGTAACTTTTTCTTGTTTTTCCCAAGAACTGGAAACTGTTTTATATTCATCAAAAACCCTTGCATCATCGCATGAATACAAGCCAACACCTAAAAAAAGTAGTATAATAAGTCTAAGATTTATCATTATTTTTTCGTTGCTGTGGTTTTCGTTTTTTATTACGTTGATTATTCTTTTTCCTATTAGAATTTTTAGTATTGGTATTGGAAGGATTCTCTTTAGTTTTTTGCGGGTTTTGCTTTTTAGCAGCAGTATCTGCAGTAACCTTTTTCTTATTTCTATTCCTATTCTTATTTCTTCTTCTTTTACTTCTTTTAGGTTGATCAAATCTTGTTAAACTATCTTGTCCTACAACGTTTTCAAAATCTACTTTAGTATCTTCTAATAGTTCAGAAGCAAATTCCTCTAGACCAAGTACTTTTTCATTTTTCTTGTTAGCCTCTATAATTTCGTTTGCATGATCCGCAGATATTTTATGCCAATTCATCCATTCTCCTTCATAAGCATACCATAAGTATCCTTTGAAAATATCAATTTTCTGGCAAACAGCTGTACCCTTTTCGGTTTGCAATTTTACTTCGGTCTTTGGAAACTCTTTTAGTGCATCTATATAAGCATCCAATTCATAATTCAAACAACACTTTAATTTCCCACATTGTCCTGCTAACTTTTGAGGATTAAGAGATAACTGCTGATATCTAGCAGCACTAGTATTCACAGACCTAAAGTCTGTAAGCCATGTAGAACAGCACAATTCGCGACCACAAGATCCAATACCTCCTAAACGAGCTGCTTCCTGACGAAAGCCTATTTGTCTCATTTCTATTCTAGTACTGAATTCTTGTGCAAACTCCTTAATAAGTTGCCTAAAATCCACTCGTTCCTCGGCAGTATAATAAAAAGTACATTTGGATTCATCTCCCTGAAATTCTATATCAGAGATTTTCATTTGCAAGTTTAAACGAATAGCAATTTCTCTAGACCTAACCTGAATCTGTTTCTCACGATCCCTAGCTTTTTGCCAGATATCAATATCTTTTTGCGATGCTTTCCTGTAAATCTTTCTTACATCATCACTATCGATATCTACCTTTTTCTTTTTCATTTGGATACGCACCAATTCGCCTGTAAGTGATACGATACCCACGTCATGACCAGGAGAAGCTTCTGTAGCAACAATATCTCCTATACTCAACGATAAATTTTCTGTATTTTTAAAGAAGCTCTTTCTTCCGTTTTTAAAACGAACTTCTACACAATGAAAAGGAGCTACACCACTTGGAAGTGACATATTAGCTAACCAATCAAAAACAGTTAACTTATTACAACCATCTGTGCCACAAGTACCATTATTCTTACATCCTTTTGGCTGTCCGTCTTTCCCGGAGGAACAACTACTACACCCCATATACCTCTATATATTATAATTTGCTCGCAAAATATGCAACAAATATGATTCCTACTCAGGTCGGATGTTCATCATCCAACATTCACTTAATCGATAAAGATACTATAAAAATATATAAGCTGTAATATCTTATACAAGCTAACTCCTATCTCAATTAAGTTGCTGCAAAGATACTTTTAAAAGAAATGTATTCGCAAATCACATTCCTGATTTTTTATTTAGTTAAAAAAACGTTAAAAAAGAAATCTACAGGTATCACATCCATAAATCAACACACCAGTTAAAGTAAGGCATCTATAATTTCAACAATTACAGAAAATTTCCCTTACAAAAAATAACAAACCTAATTATAAAACAAATCGTAAAATTACTAGTCAGTCAAAACATAAAAATTCAAAATCATGAAAAAAATAAATTTAATTTTAATTTTGTTAGGCATTTTTACAATGAACATTTATGCCAACAATAATCCGAAAATAGATACGGAATCGTTGAAATTTGATACCGTAGAAACCAAAAAAGACATCAATATCTTAAATGATGATGTTTTCACTGTAACCTGTAGTGCAACAGTGTCTTACGAAGGAGTAGTAGTAAGAACCTTTACTCGAACCGCATCTGCAGGAACGTTAAGAGAAGCAAGAACAATGGCTTGTGGAAGAGCACAATCAGCTGCCAACAATTATATTGCAGGACAAGGAGGTACTCCACCAACACCAGGCGGAGGACATAATGAATAATAAATAAAATGTAACATTCATCCGACTGACTAGTAATTATTATTAAAAGACTTAAATAATTTATCACATGAAATACACTCTCACTTTATTTATTTTTATATTCAGCATTCGCTGTGGTTTTACTCAAGAAACTACTTATGTTATCGATTACGATCTAAAAAAGGCATTTAAACAATTACCAACTTCTTCAACTTTTCCATCTTCCCTTTTCATTCAAACAGGCAATAGTACTTTATACCAAGTAAAATATGGAGTTACCCCAGAAGAAAAAGTTGAAGATCCAAACAACCTACCACAAGGAAATGTTATTGTTGTTGAAGGATCCGACGCTTTCTATTTCCGAAACGAAGGGGATACAACATTAATTTACGATGACCATATTATATTTAAACACTTTACTGTTAAAGATGAACCGAAATTTAATTGGACATTAACCAAAGATTCAAAAAAAGTATTAGGATATAACTGTCAAAAAGCAACTGCTAATTTTAGAGGGCGAACATATGAAGCGTATTTTACAACCGATTTGGGGATACAAGGAGCTCCTTGGAAATTTCATGGGCTTCCAGGCGTCATATTACATGTATATTCTATAGATGGGGTTTTTGAAATTACCGCAACTGGAATCAAAACCTTTAATGATATAGAACCTTTAGAAAATCCATTGGATACCACAAAAATGATTACTTGGAATCAGTATAAGAAAAAATATGAAAGAAAGTATTACGAGCTTATGAATATGGTCGTTGGTAGTGGTACTGGAGACTACGACTCTATGCCAAAAATGCAATTAGAATTATTGGTCGAGGATAGAAATTAATTTAATGAAGATACTAAAAAGCTCATAAGACATTTTGTAATACTATTACTTTTTATTGTGATTTCTTTGCAAGATATCTCTGTAAACATGGTTATTAACGATTTTAAAGACCAGAAAACTATTGAAAAAATACATTCTTAATAACCTAGAGTAGTAAGATACCTTATACCGTTGGCATAATTGTTAGATCTTTAACTCAAACAAAATAGTTAGAACATAATGAGGAAAGGAGATAGTCCACCTACAAGGCGAACAATAAAAATGATAAATAAAATGTAACATTCATCCAACTAACCAGTAACTATTGCTAAACAACTTATGTAATTTATCACATGAAATACACTCTCACTTTATTTATTTTTATACTCAGCATTCACTGTAGTTTTGCTCAAGAAACTACTTATATCATCGATTATGATCTTAAAAAAGCCTTTAAACAATCACCTACTTCTTTTACATCTCCTTCTTCTTTATTTATTCAGCCTAAAAATAGTGCGCTATATAAGATAAAATATGGAGCTACCCCAGAAGAAAAAGTTGAAGATCCAAACAACCTACCACAAGGAAATGTTATTGTTGTTGAAGGATCCGATGCTTTTTATTTTCGAAAAGAAGGGGATACCACATTAATTTACGATGACCATATTATATTTAGACACTTTACCGTTAAAGATCAACCAAAATTTAATTGGACGTTGACTAACGATTCAAAAAAAGTATTGGGATATAACTGTCAAAAAGCTACTGCTAATTTTAGAGGACGAACATATGAAGCATATTTTACAGCCGACTTGGGGATACAGGGAGCTCCATGGAAATTTTATGGGCTTCCGGGTCTCATCTTACATGTATATTCTATTGATGGGGTTTTTGAGATTACCGCAACCGGAATCAATACCGTTAAAGATATAGAACCATTAGAAAATCCATTAGATACCACAAAAATGATTACTTGGGAGCAGTATAAGAAAAAATATGAAAGAAAGTATTACGGGCTTATGAATATGGTGATCGGCGATGGTCATGGAAATTCCGCATCTATGCCAAAAATGCAATTAGAATTATTGGTAGAAGATAGAAACTAATTTACAGAAGAGACTAAAAAACACATGAGACTTTTTTTAATACTATTCTTTTTTGTGATGATACCTTTTTGGATACAATCGCAAGATCTATCTATAAATGGAGTTGTTACCTCTTTAGAGAACGGAAAAACCATTGAAAACATCAATATTTTGGTTAAAGACTCCATATCAAACACCATAATTAGTTATGCAATAAGCGATCATGAAGGCAAATTTAGTATGAAAATTGGATCTGACATTGCTAATTTATACATATCAATTGTTGACAGTAGATATGAAAACTACAAAAAGCCCCTAGAACATAGTAAAGAAAACAACTCTCAAATCCTTACACATCATATCAGCCTTCAAAAGCGAATAATCCCGTTGGAAGAAGTCTATATTGTTTCAGAACGAAAAACACGAGTCAAAAATGACACAACCTTTTATAAAGTTTCCTCATTTGTAACAGGAGAAGAAAAGGTGATTGAAGATGTTTTAACCAAATTACCAGGCATTAAAGTAATGGAAGATGGAAGAATAAAATTTAAAGGAAAAGAAATAGAAAGTGTTCTTATAGAAGGAGATAATTTATTCAACCATGATTATACTCGTGGTACAAGAAATATTAATATAGGTATCATTGACGAGATACAAGCACTGGAAAACTTTTCTGAAAATAAATTGCTTAAAAATATAGAAGATTCGCAAAAAATAGCTCTGAATCTTACCTTAAAAAAAGACGTTTCTGATATCTCTACAAATACTGATGTAGGATATGGATATAATGATGAAAGGGATATAAATCTAAATGCACTTTTAATCTCTAAAAGTATTAAAGCATTTTCATTTGTAGAACATAACAACATTGGAAAAAGCACAAGTAGTATTTCGAGAGAAATATCTGGTTTAAACAATTCTAGTAGAAGAAATCAGCTTAGGGCTACTAATATGTTAGATATTCAAAATATCAGCACTCCACTATCCCAAAAAAGAGCGAACATCAACAATGCTTGGGCTGGAGCTTTTAATGGTTTATTTAACCTTTCCTCTACTTCAAAACTAGCGGTCGATTATATATATTATGATGATGTTTTAAAACGAACACAATCCAATCAGGTTGAGTTTACTTTCGACAATGATCCCTTATTAGCTATTGATAACACTAGTATAATTAATAAAAGGCCAGTTATTCACAATGCCAACTTAAGTATCACACAAGATATTTCAAACAAATCCATTCTAAAATATCAAGGTGAATTTTTATGGGAAACCATTGACTTGAGTTCTGATATCTTAAATAATGATGAAATACAATCTTCTCTATTTAATGCTAAGAGTACCTTTTTGAACAATTCAATCGAGTATACTCAAAAAACAAATGAGAAAACTGCGTTTCAATTTATTTCCACCTTAAGCTATGACGATTCTGCACAGGATTATTCCATCGCGCCAGGATTAAGCCTAGACAATAATAGTATTGACGATACGGACAGTACAATTCAAAATATCATTTCTGAAAAATTAAGATCCGAAAATCATTTTTCGTTTTTTCATAAAAACAACCGAACAAAGTTTCATATTAAAACGGGGTTAGAGTATCAAGAAGAAAAATTAAATACTGATTTGATCGATGCGGATTCTAATACTTTTCTTAACGATCTTACTTACCAACAACTAAATCCATTCTTACAAGTTCTTTTGACATTAAAAACAAAAAAATGGACTGTTAGAGCCTTTCAAAACACTAAATATTTAAACCTTGACCTCACCAACCTTGGTTTAGGAAAACAACAATCAAACCGATTCGTTTTTAATCCTAAACTAGATTTAAATTTCAAACCATCTTTGCAATCTACTTTTAGTTTTTCTTACTCCTATAATGAGTTTCCCCAATCAGTCTACAATTTACATCCTGAAAGTATTTTAACATCATTCAGAAGCATAAGAAAAAACACTGTAGATTTAACCACGAAAAAGGTAAATAACAGTTCTATTTCATTTAACTATGCAGATGCATTTAATTCTTTGAATTTTAATATAACCGGATCGTACAATAATATTCAGGACAACTATATTTTTAATCAGGATATCAATAGAGATATTGCAATTTCTAGTTTTTTTATTGCAAATAATAGTGATAAAAATTACACCATTTCATTCAATCTCAACAAAAACCTAGCTTTTATAAGAACCAATACAGAACTAAATTCTAGTTACTCTATATCGAAATACAGAAATTTGGTCAATAGTTCTGACATAAGAAATAATACTTCTAAAAACCTTACAAATACATTAGTCCTAAAAAATGGCTTCTTTAAAAAGAAAGTTATTTGGATCAATACTTTCGAGCATCAAAATTCTAATTTTGAAACCGAAAGTGGTTTAACAAATAAACTGAATTCCTTTAGATATCGAACAAAAATAACGTATCAGCCTTTAAAAAAGTTAACTTTAGGTATCAACTATGATTTCTATAATCCTTCATTAGAAAATACAAAGTCTAAAACTTTTAGTTTTTTAGACACTTCGCTAAATTATCGAATTAAAGATGATATTGATTTTACTTTAACAGGCAATAACTTACTCGGAATAAAAGATTACGTTATAAACACCAATTCTGATTTTTCTACTGCAACCTCAACTTTTAATTTAATCGATCGTTATATTATGTTAAAATTATCCTTTAAATTTTAATACTTCAGAACGCCCTTTCTTAAATATCTTATTGCTATTCCCTTTTCCTTTACGAAGTGCTTTTTGCTCTTCATACGGCAAACTGTTAATGTCCTTGCATTCCACAGAACAACAATTATCCATTTTTGCAGCACATTCTGGACATTGAATAAACAACAAATGACATGCCTCATTAGCACAGTTTACATGGGTGTCACAAGGTTTTCCGCACTGATGACAATTAGAAATAATGTCATCTGATATTCTTTCGGATCTTCTATGATCAAAAACAAAGTTTTTCCCTAAATATTTATTATCCAATCCTTTTTCTTCCACTTGCCTAGCATATTCTATAATACCACCCTCTAACTGAAATACTTTTTTAAAACCTTTATGCTTATAATATGCACTTGCTTTTTCACATCGGATTCCACCTGTGCAATACATCACCAGGTTTTTATCCTCTTTGTGCTCTTTTAAGTCTTCTTCTATAATATCTAATGAATCTCGAAATGTATCAACATCTGGAGTGATAGCTCCTTTAAAATGTCCTATTTCACTTTCATAGTGATTACGCATATCCACCAAAATAGTATCGGGATCTTCTATTAATTGGTTGAATTTTTCTGCATCCACATGTACTCCTTTATTGGTAACATCGAACGTATCATCGTTTAATCCATCCGCGACAATTTTCTTACGAACTTTTACCTTCAACTTTAAAAAAGATTTTACATCTTGCTCTCTTGCAATGTTTAATCTTACATTTTCTAAAAATGTAATGCTATCCAGATGTTCTTTAAAAGCATTAAAGTTAGGTGCAGGAACCGATAATTGACCGTTGATTCCTTCATTGGCTACATAAATTCGACCGAGTACATCTAATTCATTCCAATTAATAAATAAGTGATTTCTGAAAATTTCGGTGTTACCGATGTGTGCGTATTTATAAAAAGAAAGCGTAAGACGATCCGTACCTGCATCATCAATAAGGGCTGCTCTCTCTTTTGCACTTAATTTATTGTACAGTTGCATGCTATACTAATTTTTAAGTTAGAGAAATAATTTAATTTTTTGCAAAAGTACAAATCCTGCTATAATATCCAAGAGTATGATTGTTTCCATAAAAAAATGCCTTGAAAACCACTTCAAGGCATTTTTTGGCTAATTCGTTATTTGAATAATTATTTCATATAAACGATTAAAATCAAATAAAGAAGCTAGCCACCTTCTACTATACAACAACTAATTTTAGCAGTCATATGTCCATAAAGGTTATGTCTTACGACTCTTTTAAGAAACTTCATCTACATCTTCTTTACGCACAATTGTTCTAGTATTGCTTTCTATGTAGATACAAGGAAATTAAAAAGGTTGCGTCGAATATTAAAAAAATTATGAAGCATTAAATCCGTTTTATGCACTAGAAAAATCTATTCCATCTTTTAGCTATTGCAAATACTAACTCTTCACTAGGTTTTTTGATATAACCATATCCCTTGTCAAGCTTAGGATAAACTACTATGCTGAAATCAAGAAAAAGCTAGTCTTTATGGGATCTAAAAGATTCATTACGAAGTTCTATGTCATAAAGCTGATTACAGAACCAGATCATTGTTAATAAATTAGTTGCCTAAGTTGAATATTTGAAAGTATTATGCAAAAAACTTGTAGTATTTTAGCAAAAATCAATTACAAAAGAGAGTCAGCGCATGAGTACTGAAAAAGAAAAAGATGCAAAATTAAAAGCGTTAAAACTAACTTTAGATAAGCTAGATAAAGCTTACGGTAAGGGAACTGTAATGAAAATGGGAGATGATGCAGTCCAGGAAGTAGAAGTTATTCCTACAGGATCTCTAGGTTTGGATTTAGCACTTGGAGTTGGAGGATATCCTAAAGGAAGAGTTATAGAAATTTTTGGTCCGGAATCTTCTGGAAAAACCACTTTGACATTACATGCAATAGCGCAAGCTCAAAAAAATGGAGGTATTGCTGCATTTATAGATGCGGAACATGCCTTTGATAGGTTCTATGCAGAAAAATTAGGAGTAGATATTGACAATCTTATAATTTCACAGCCTGATCATGGTGAACAAGCTTTAGAAATCGCTGACAATTTGATCAGATCAGGAGCAATTGATATTATCGTAATTGACTCCGTTGCAGCCTTAACTCCAAAGAGTGAAATCGAAGGAGAAATGGGTGATTCTAAAATGGGACTTCATGCTCGATTAATGTCTCAGGCACTACGAAAATTAACTAGTTCTATTAGTAAAACTAATTGTACAGTGATATTTATCAATCAGCTTCGTGAAAAGATTGGGGTTATGTTTGGTAATCCAGAGACTACCACTGGTGGTAATGCGCTTAAATTTTATGCATCTGTAAGATTAGACATCAGAAGATCTACACAGATTAAAAACAGTAATAGCGAAGTACAAGGAAATAAAACACGTGTTAAAGTCGTAAAAAACAAAGTAGCTCCACCATTTAGAACAGCAGAGTTTGACATCATGTACGGAACAGGAATTTCCAAAACTGGAGAAATCATTGATATAGGTGTTGATTATGAAATCGTAAAGAAGAGTGGATCTTGGTTTAGCTATCAGGACACAAAACTTGGGCAGGGAAGAGATTCGGTAAAATCATTACTTAATGATAATCCCGAACTTATGGAAGAATTAGAAGAAAAAATAAAAGAAGCTATTAAAATTGTAAGCGAATAGACAATTTTAAAATTTTATACAAAATCCCGACTTTTCGGGATTTTTTTATTTAAAACACCAAACCAAAACAGATTTCACGGTAGAAACAATAAATTTTCAAAATCTACTGTTTTTTTTATACTTTAAACGCAACCTTCATCCCAACTACTCATCTATTATGTAGAATTTGGTACGTACAACCCCAAAGTTAGTAGTATGAAAAGGATTAAAATAATAGTATTAACCATTTTAACAGCTTGTTTATCGAGCTGTTTAACAGATGATGATTTAGGCATTAATTTCTCTTACGAATTAATACCTATAGAACAAGTTGATATTCCTGATGAATTTACAAGAGGAGAAACCTATGAAATAACTGTTTCGTATTTTAGACCTTCAGATTGTCATTCATTTAGTGGCTTTGATTATGATAGATTATCGAATGAACGTACAGTTTCTGTAGTAAATGTTGTTGTAAATGACCGAGAATGTGAAGACCTATTACAAAGTGATCTTATCGACGCATCAATTGACTTTATCGTTGGCTTTGAAGATTCATATGTTTTTAGATTCTGGCAAGGAAGAGACGCTCAAGGAGAAAATCAATTTTTAGTACGGGAAATTCCAGTCGTGGATTAATCCTGTAAATTCTATTAATTCAAACAAAATGTTCGTGAGTTTAGAGCAACTCATAAAAAAGTGTAAAAAACAAGATGCTAAGGCACAAGAGCAACTGTATAGGTTATATGGTAGTAAATTATTTTCTATATGTTTAAAATACTCGAATAATTACACCAGTGCTGAAGACACTTTGCAAGACGCTTTTATCACAATTTTTGATAAAATAGAACAATATAACGGAAAAGGCTCTTTTGAAGGATGGGTTAAACGAATAACCATAAATACTGCTCTACAAAAATATCGAAAACAAAAAGTATTCGAAATCATTGGCGAAGAGCAGATAGAAGATGTAGAGATAGAAATAGATGAGGATCATGTTTCTTTAGACTATTTATTAGAAATTATTCAACAATTACCAGATAGATATAGATTGGTATTTAATCTATATGTTCTAGATGGTTATTCTCATAAAGAGATTGCTAAAATGTTAGAGATCTCTGTTGGAACCTCTAAATCTAACTTAGCAAGGGCGAGAAATATTTTAAAAGAAAAAATAGAAAGTAATCAAGAACATCGTGTTCAATCAATTGAAGGATGAAGATGGATGATAAAAAAAATATAGATAGACTATTTCAGGAGAAATTCAAAGATTTTGAAGTTACTCCTAATGATGCCGTCTGGAAAAAAATCAAGGCTCGAAAAAATGATGACCGTAAACGTATTTTAATTATACCTTTTTGGTACAAAGTTGCGGGAGTAGCTGCTTTACTAGCTGTTATATTATCTGTAGGTTCTTTTTTATTCCCTGACAAGGTGACTAAAAATAATGTAATTGTTACTAACGACAATATTCAGGATAAAAACGTAATTATACCTAAAAACCCTGATATCCCCTTAAATGATTCCAAAGAAAACATCGTAAATAGGGAGCCTGGTTTCACACAAGGTGAGCAAGAGAATAATGGCACGAACAATGGAGCTATTACAGATAACACTACGTTTAACTCGAACAAAAAACAAACATTTACTGATAATACAAGCCCTTCTAATCGCAAAGTTGATCAGAAAAATACATCGTTAACATCAGTACCTAAAGGGAAACAAAATTCAAATAACTTAAATCGTTATGATATAAGAAAAAACACTACTATTTCTGAGGAGAAACTTACATCTGATATTGCTGCTATGACTAGCATCAAAAATTCTAAAACAGAGATGCAAGATAAGACAACCTCTTCTAACAATGATGAACTACCAAAAACAGCAGTACAGGAAAGTGCAATCGCGGAGGTCAAAAAGCAATCAAAAATTGATAATAATTTGAATTCCGATTTTATAGACCCTGCTATTAACAATAACATCACTAAAGAAGCTATAGCCAGCGAAAATAAGGAATCCAAAGAAATTGAGAATTCTGATAATACAAGTAAAAAATCAATTTTTGATGCCATTAAGGAAAAGGAAAATAAGGAAACTGCAGTTACCACCACGGTTCCTAAAGGAGAAAAAAGGTGGAACATTGCTCCTAATGTTGCTCCAGTTTATTATGATTCTTTTGGCGGTTCTTCGATAGATCCTCAATTTTCGGATAATACAAAACAAGGAGAAGTTAATCTTAGCTATGGAATACAGGTGGCTTATGCTATAAATAAAAAACTGATTATAAGATCCGGTGTTAGTAAGGTAGATGTGGGTTACAATACTGAAGATGTAGGTTTTGGACTTGCCTCTTTAGGACGCGATGAAAATGGAGCAGATAATACACAAAGTATTGTAGTATCTGATTACCGTAACGGTTTTTCTTCACTTGCTCCTCCTCCTGGAGAAGTTAACAGTGAAATACTAGTTACTTCACAAAATCCGGGACTGCTTAATCACAGTATTGGATATATTGAAGTTCCTTTAGAACTTAAATATGCACTTACAGATTCTAAAATAGGTATTCATATGATAGGAGGAGTAAGCACCTTATTTTTAGAAAGTGATGAAGTAGCCGTGATTGCCGGAAGTTTTAGAAATGACAATGTATCTAGAGAACAAACTGTAAATGATGTTAGCTTTAGTGGTAATATTGGCATAGGGTTTGATTATAAATTATCAGATCAATTTAAGATCAACATGGAGCCTATATTTAAATATCAGTTTAATGGTTTTAGAGATAACGCTCAAAATTTTAGACCTTATTATTTTGGTGTATATACTGGAGTAAGTTTTAGGTTTTAGTATCATGAAAAAGAAAGAATACCTAAAAATGTGTTAGGTCAATTTAGTTGGTTAGGTTAAATTATTGCTCTAGGGAAGCAATGATGACAAAGCTGTTTCTGGGGAGGAACAGCTTTTGTTTTTAAACTCTATTATCTACAGGGAATTTGAACTTAATTTATTCAAAATAACAGTTCTAGTTTTATTCTTAAGTTCTTTTTTTTGATCCTGAGTAAAATCTTTGGTAGGAATTTCATTATGTACAAAGGCTCTCATCAAACCTGGACTTCCACTAAAAAAAGTATAAGAAAATCGTTTCTTGTTATCCAGAAAAGTTAACGGAAGAATAGGTATTTGATGATCGATTGCTAATCTAAATGCTCCGTCTTTAAACTCGTCCAACATAACAGATTCATCATCTGGCACTCCTCCTTCTGGAAAGATACAAATACTGGTACCACCTTTTAATCTCTCTTGAGCTCTATCAAAAACCTCTTTTCTACTTTTCTGACTACTTCTATCTACTAGTATACAGGTTCTTTTATAGAAAAAACCAAATATGGGAATTTTTGCCAATTCCTTTTTTCCAACAAAAACGAAAGGATTCTTTACACAATATAACATCAACATAATGTCGGCCATAGAGGTATGGTTAGCAACAAACATATAACTTCTATTTCGGTCGACTTCTCCCTCCTTTTTAACTTTTGGAATAAAACCACTGCCATACAATACTATCTTTGCCCAAAAACGAGCTACTACAAAGAATTTAGCATACCATTCTTCCCTAGAAGTCAATATAAGCAACACCGGAAATAAGATAATAATAGGAACTCCCATCATTATATAAAACCAAATACGCCAAAGAAGTATTAATATATACCTTAAGATCATAATTTCAAAAATACACAATTGGTTTGAGGTATCTGAACAAAAAAATTACCTTTGCCGCAAACTAAAAATTACTATGGCAAGAATTCTAACAGGAGTGCAAAGTACAGGAACTCCTCATCTAGGAAATTTACTAGGTGCAATCATTCCTGCAATTCAGATGGCAAATCAGCCGGAGAATGAATCTTTCTTATTTATTGCAGACATGCATTCGCTCACACAAATTAAAGATGCTAACATACTAAGGGAGAATACCTACTCTACTGCTGCAACCTGGTTAGCTTTTGGTTTAGATATAGAAAAAACTGTGTTTTATCGTCAAAGCGATGTTCCACAGGTAACAGAACTTGCTTGGTACCTTAATTGTTTTTTCCCGTATAAGAGGTTGACCTTAGCACATTCTTTTAAAGATAAAGCGGATCGATTAGAAGATGTAAATGCTGGATTATTCACTTATCCTATGCTAATGGCAGCGGATATTTTATTATATGATGCTGAAATTGTTCCTGTTGGAAAAGATCAAGAACAACATTTGGAGTTTACACGTGATGTAGCTGAAAGAATACATAATAAAGTAGGAGAAATTTTTGTTTTGCCTAAAGCTCAGTTTAGATCAGAAACCATGCACGTTCCTGGAACTGATGGTGCTAAAATGAGTAAATCTAAAGGAAATACCATTAATCTATTTTTACCGGATAAAAAATTGCGTAAAAATATTATGTCTATTCAAACAGATAGTACACCACTAGAAGAACCGAAAGATCCGGATACTTGTAATGTATTTGCATTGTATCAATTAGTAGCCTCACCTGATGAAATAGCTACAATGCGAGCAAATTACGAAGGTGGTAACTATGGATATGGACATGCAAAACAAGCGTTGTACGAACTTTTGACAACCAAGTTTGCCGAAGAGCGTAAACGCTACAGTTATTATATGGACAATCTTGAAGAAGTAGATAAAGCCTTAGCAGTTGGAGCAAAAAAAGCTTCAGACGTAGCAGCGCAAGTACTTTCTAGAGTACGCGAGAAAGTAGGATACTAAACAAATACATATGATATAAAAAGCCAGTTTTTAACTGGCTTTTATTTTTTACTACGCAATTAAATGTTTAGAATCCATTTTCTACTACTACCAATAAATTGTGAGTTTTATCTTCCTTGTTAACCATAACAGGATATTTTCCAGGTAGAATCACATTTCCTTGTAATCCTATTTTTTTCGACATTACTGGATCTAAAACAATTTTGTTTTCCAAATAGAATACACTTGGTTGCGGAGTTGGATCTCCATAAGCAATTTCATGATCTTGTAACCAAGATGTTGGTGTTTCATAAAACTGTATTCCTAATACATTTTTATTTAATACAAACGGAATGCCTTCTATGCTTTCATCTATCTTTAGCTCATAGAGTTCTTTAAAGGATCCAAACTCTTTAGGATTGATTCGTTCATTGATGATCCAAGGATCTAAAAAATCTATGCCACATGGAACTACTAAACATGGATCCCAAATAACTGGAGGTAATTCAAAAATAATATCTGGATCGGGTATACATTCTACAATAGCGCAAACATTACCTGCACTATATCGGCATACAAGATTTCCTGTAATAGGATCCATTACACTTCTAGCATTAATCTGTAACGTAAATCTACAAAACTCACCAGATCTTTTTTCCTGTAGGTCAATACTATTTTGTTCTACATTCATTTCAGAAATACCAGTTTCTTCTGTTACATTTTCTTTTTGACAAGCTACTAACGCAAATAACATTGCCCCAATGATTACTAATGATCGTTTTTTCATGATTATATGGTTTTAAGTTAAAAAATAAAAAAGAACTTCTCGGACCATTTACAACTCTTAATCGTTGTGGTCTTGTGAAGTTCTTTAACCATTAGTGTAATCCATAATACAGAAGTAAACATTTAGAAATAAAATTATCTTCTTATCTACTTTATTATTGAATAGAATCCCCTTTATGAACCTTCATTTCGAGTAATTCATGTCTTTTACCAATCTTAACAGGATCAGCATTTGCTTCATTTTTTAGATGCTTATTAAAGAATTCCAGTGCCAACTCATTCGTTATTTCTAAACCTAATTCAGCATTAATAGTGCCTGTACCAGCAATAGATTGTACAGGAATCATAAGAGGAATATCCATAAAATTAGGATGCCCAGATGTCAATAATTTACATTCATAGAAATAATCCGTACTCTTGTTTACATATGCATGTGCATTAATATTCTCATGTTCTTCTGGCCAATCTGCAGATAGAAATAGAAACGGTTTTTGAAATATAGTATCCATCATTTCACCCCATTGAACTCCATCAATGTTTACCGCTGCTTTTACCCTATTATCCTTTAATGCGGTTTGACCGGCTGCTCCACCTCCTCTAGAATGCCCAAAAGCACCAATTTTATCTAAATCCAGTCGCTCCTTGAAAAATCCATCATTATTCAATTTTTCCAAATGATTTATAACAGATATTAAATCTTTAGACCATCTTTCTACAATATGAGTTACAAAATAGTCTTTAGAAGCTTCTCTTAGTATTTCATGACGCTCCTCAAAAGAGATATCTTTGTTAAAAGCTTCTTTTATTGGCAAGATATGTTCCATGGATGAAGCGTCTTGTTCGTACTGATATTCATAATCAAAAAATTTCTGGGTGCCATCTGGAAAAGTAGTTCCCAAGCTCTCATATGTATGAGATACGTTAACAATGATATATCCATGGCTTGCTAATTCCGATAATAATGCATAATACCCTGTAGATTTAGAACCATAACCCGGAGAGAAAATTAAGACAGGAAACTTCTGTTGGACAATAGGCACTCCTTTATACACATAGGTCTTTACTCGATCTAGATAATTGATGGTCCATGAAGGTAAAATTCCCATACTGTACTTTCTGATAAAACCTAACCGATTAGCCTCATCTACATAAGGTTCTCTCTCGCCTTTTGAAATATCATCCGTCGGAAACCACATTTTTACCATAAGTTCTCTTTTATCAAAAGGATCCTCCGTAATTATTTCATCAAGGTTTGTTTTCACATGTATCCATTTACTACCTACTTGATATATGCCTGTTGGTTTTGGTAAAGAAAAAACAGGAAGTACTTGCGGTAGAAACCATCCTACAACAAGAACTAAAACCAGTAATAGATATCCAAAAACACGAATAAAGGTTGGTTTAACAACCTTCATAAAATCAGTACGATTAATTCTCCAAATCAGAATAGCCATAATTACATAAGCAGGAAACATCTGCCAGCGCCAACCATCAATTAGAAGATGTAATATGGTTAGTACTAAAAGAAAACAAATAGTATATTTTTTAGATACAACCTTAAGTAATGGTCGTTTCATAAAAGGTAAAATTGTTATAACAATAAGAAAAAATATCTCTAAAACTCTCATTTTACAATAGGATCAAGTGATTATATCGCAAGATTCTTAATTTGTTTTTAATATTTTATTTTAAGCGATAAACTACCATTTTTAAAGGCTTTTCTACCTTCTCAACACTTGTAATACAATTCTAATTCATGTTAAAACACAAATTTAAAACTAAAATATTAGTTCAAACTAAATATTTAGTTTACATTAGCATTCTCAAACTAAGATCTTAGTTTGAAAGTAAAAATCATTCAAAAATGAAACAATTAACGAAAGCGGAAGAAGACATCATGAAAATCCTATGGGATTTGCATGAAGGAAGTGTAGTTCAGATTCTTGAAGAGTTGCCAGAACCTAAACCAGCATATAATACTGTATCAACAATTGTTAGGATATTAGAAGATAAAGGTTTTGTAAACTACCGAAAAGAAGGAAGAATTCACATTTATATTCCTATAGTCCAGAAAACTGAATACAGCAATCAAAGTATTACAAAACTAATCGATGGATATTTTCAGGGATCTTTTAAAAGCATGGTTTCATTCTTTATGAAGAAAAATGATATCAGCATTGCCGAAATGGAAGATGCACTTAAAGAAATTAATCAGGAAGAAGAATAATATTATGATACATTACATTTTACAAATCATTGCTTTTCAGTTACTTTTCTTATTAACCTATGACCTATTTCTCAAAAAAGAAACTTTTTTTAACTGGAATAGAATTTATCTACTCCTTACACCGATTTTAAGCTTACTACTTCCTTTACTTAGGTTCGATTTTATTAGAAATAGCATACCTGATACGTATAGTATTCAATTGCCCGAAGTATTGATTACAGATTCGCCTATGCAAGTTTACAACCTTCCAGAAGTAGTGATAGCTTCTCAAACCGAGGCTTTTAATTATTACTCACTGATACCCATATTAGGATATATATGGTATATAGGTATTACCGCTAGTTTATTGTTGTTTATCTACAAGATATTTAAAATTGTAAAACTAAAAAAGACAGGGACCACAGTTCAATCTCAAGATATTACATTTGTTTCTTTACCCAATACCAACGCGGCTTTTTCCTTTTTTAAAACCATTTATATTGGAAATAACTTATCACAACTGAAAAAAACTAATGTGATAGAACATGAAAAAATTCACGTAAAAGAATATCATTCTTTTGATCTTATCTTTTTTGAAATACTCCGCATATTATTCTGGTTCAACCCATTAATCTATATATATCAAAATAGAATGGCAATGCTTCAGGAGTATATTGCCGATGCCAAAGCTATTTCTATCACTAACAAAAAAGCTTACTACCAAGATCTTTTATCACAAGTTTTTCAAACCGAAAAAATATCATTTATCAATACATTTTTTAATCATTCACTAATTAAAAGTCGACTAGTTATGTTACAAAAGTCAAAATCAAAAAGAATCTATCAATTAAAGTATTTACTATTATTTCCGGTTATTGCCGTCATGTTAGTATATAGTTCTTGTTCCGAAGATCAGCGTGCAATAGAAAACAAAGAAGTTCCATTAACCACTATTTCCCAAAGAGCAGAATCTCTATTGAATAAAATAGAAAATGAAGGCGCTTATACCGAAGAAAGCGAAAAGCTATTTTCTATACTAATGCAGGATATCAATAATATGCCCGGAAACGAATTAACTCCTGAAAACATCGAGATTTTCAAGAATTTAATGCAAACTATTTCTAAGGTAAAACCTAAAATTACTGAAAAAGTAGAAGTAGAAGGCGTACCTTTCATAAAATTGGACACTGCTCCAGTACATCCTAATTGTAGTGATCTATCTGGTGCTGAAGCTAAAAAATGTTTTTCTCAAGAGGTAAGTAAACACGTAGCAAACGAGTTCAATACCAAACTCGGTAACGACATTGGACTAACAGGACGATTACGAATATATGCGAGATTTAAAATAAATAAGAGCGGAGATATCGAGGATATACAAGTAAGAGGACCTCATCCTAGCTTAGAAGAAGAAGGTATGCGTGTCATAAAAATGTTGCCTAAAATGCAACCAGGAATTAATGATGGAGCTCCTGTAAGTGTTTTATACTCATTACCTATTATATTTGAAGTACAAGAATAAAAGGAATAATCATTTTATAAAAAGGCTGGTATTTGAATTACATACCAGCCTTTATTTTACCAACATTTTTTTTCCACATTGTGGATTTCAATCTTTAAGATGATTTTACATAGATATTATCTTTCGAAACCTTTTTCTACAGCCAAAATGACGTTAAAAGTTTCACTCTCTTTGTTAATAATAACAGGATACTCTCCTGCTTTTACCACATTCCCTTGCAATCCAAGCTCCTTAGAAACCTCAGCATCCAAAACGAGATTTTCTTTAATTACAAAAGTCTCTCCTTTTAGTATACCCTCTTCGTTATATACTTGTAATCCAGCAATTCTTTCATTTAAAGCAAAAGGAATTACAGCTTCTTCTGGATCAATATCCAGTTCTAATTTATCCTTGATAGAAATAAACTCTCTCGGATCTATCTTTTCATAAATAATCCAAGGATCAAAAATATCTATCCAGCACGGTACGAACCAACATGGATCATAGATGATATCCGGTATACAAATTTTGTACATTTTACAGATACTTGGAAATGTGCTATAGCATCTCCCCTGAAACTTCAATCCTGGCTCTATTAAATAGAAACATCTACCATATCTTTTGCCTTCAGCGTCTGTTACATCAATCGCTTCTATAGATTCAACTTCTGTTTTTTCTTCTACAGTTTCTCTTTCGCATGCGTAGAATACCCCAATCGTTATTGCTATCGCTAAAAAAAATACTTTTTTCATATTATTTAGGTTTTAAGATTAAAAAATCCCCATTACCATTGGTTGTTGGTATACCAATGATACTGGGGAAGATTTTGATAACTTTATAAATGCTCAATTCACTTTAAAGTTATTTGTGAAAGTTTTAATTATGAAATACGAGACAAATGTACATGCTTACGCACATCTATACACAGGGTATTTAACTGTTTTTAAGGAAGTTATTTAACTGAAATATTTAAGAAACTAAAACACCACGTTGTTCCATAACAGGAAGATCTCGAAAAGCATTCTCGTTGATAGTATTTTTTCTGAAGATGTATTTCTTATCGTATAATTTACCTTCCGAAAAGAACGAAACCGCAAACTCATTATTCATCGCGAATAACTCTTCTTGGATCATCTCTATTTTAGCAGATGATTTGGCTTCTACCGTACCTATTCCGTGACGTAATAAAGAAGTCTTTTTTTCGGTATTGTAGCCTTTTGTTACCACAAATACCATTTCTATGGGTGTTTCTAGATCATTAATGATATATGAGTTCCAATCATATCCGCCGAACTCTTCATTCCATTCTTTTACCACAGCAATGTGTACATCTTTTACAACAGGTATTTCTATGTCCTTTCTCAATTATAAGGCTGATTTAAACTGTTCTAAAAAGCGTACGTCATTTTCGCTAAGCATACGAATATCCGAAACTCCGTATAATAATAACGCAATACGGTCGATTCCCATACCAAACGCAAAACCACTATATTCCTCTGGATCTATATTGCAGTTTTTTAAGACATTAGGATCTACCATACCACAACCCATGATCTCTAACCAACCTGTTCCTTTGGTCATTTTATAATCCGTTTCGGTCTCTAGTCCCCAATACACATCTACCTCTGCACTTGGTTCTGTAAACGGGAAATAAGATGGACGTAGTCTGATCTTAGATTTACCGAACATTTCGGTAGTAAAATATTGTAATGTTTGCTTTAGGTCTGCAAAAGAAACGTCTTTATCTATATACAATCCTTCTACCTGATGGAAAAAACAATGCGACCTTGCCGAAATAGCTTCATTGCGATATACTCGCCCTGGAGAAATCGTTCTGATCGGTGGTTTGTTCTCTTCCATATATCTCACCTGTACAGAAGACGTATGGGTACGCAATAAGATGTCAGGATCAGTTTGAATAAAAAACGTATCCTGCATATCACGTGCTGGATGATACTCTGGTAAATTAAGTGCGGTAAAATTATGCCAGTCATCTTCAATCTCTGGACCTTCACTTACATTAAAACCAATACGAGAAAATATATCAATAATCTGATTCTTTACCAATGATATGGGATGTCTAGAACCAAGAGCAATTGGTTCTGATGGTCTTGTTAGATCTCCATAAGCACCTTTTTCTTCTTCTTTAGATTCTAATTCATCTTTCAGAGCTCTCACTTTCTCTTCAGCTGCAACCTTAAGCGCATTGATAGCTTGACCAAATTCTTTTTTCTGATCGTTCGCTATATTTCTGAATTCTGCAAAAAAATCATTTACCAATCCTTTTTTACCAGAAAACTTTATTCTGAATGCTTCTACTTCTTCTTTGGTTTTTGCTGAAAAATCTTCAACTTCCGATATATACTCTTTAATCTTGTCGATCATGATCTTGTGCTTATTAGAGAGAGCAAATTTAACGAATTAAAACAATAAAAAAACGCCTTCTTTCCAGAAAGCGTTGATCGTTTTATAAAACTTTCTTTTTTAATCCAATTCTGTTTCAAAAAGCTTGATGGAGGCTCCGGTAGTATCGTCAACAACAATAATCATTTTGTTTCTTACGATAGTCAATTGCCTAATAACGCCTATATCTGCAATTCCGAAATCCAAGCTAATTTCAGTGAATGTATTGTCTATTGTATTAAAAACGCCAAAAAATGATTGAAGTTCATTGTTCTCAACCAGATTCCCCGCCACATATATAAGATGATGATACCTTGCTGCAAAAGTTCTGTTTACTGCTTTAGGCAAAGTAAAACTTTCCCAGTTGTTGGTATTCATATCATACGTATGCACCGTATTTCTGGAGTTAGCTTCTGCGTGATCACTGCTTCCTCCAAACAAATACAATTTATTATCTACTATTTCTGCATCTGCCGAAAATAAGGATTCTGGCAAATTACTTTCTTCAGTTATTTGTTCCGAAGATACATTATACTTATACAGTTTATCAGAAAGTTCATCTCCTCCTCCGACATCTAACGTAGATCCTAAAACAAAGATATCTTGATCAAAACTTGCTGTTTTATGCCTTGAAAATACTCTCGTTTCAATGCCGTTATCTGTAGAAATAGGATCATTCGCAAGATCCAAAGAATATTTATTAAACGCATTACTAGCTACTACTACTAACTGTCCATCAATAATTTCTGGCTCTTTATTAAAGAATCCTGAGGTTTGACAAAAAGATTTGCTAACAAACTCTCCTGATATTAGATTATATTCTATAATTTCTTCTAACCGCGCAGCAGTACTACAGTCGAAATCTATTTCTCCTCGTCTACTTATGTATAATGAGTTTTGCTCATTAGAACCAGTCATTCCTATTCCGTATCCTTCAATGTTATAAAAACCTGTTTCTGTTAAACTTAATTCATTTGGGATTTCAGTTATAACAGTTTCTAAACCTGGTTTTAGAGTGATTTCTAAAAAGACTCCTTCGGCAACTTTTATCTTACCTGTAATCGTATCATTGGTTACTGTAAAATCAAAAAGACCACTGAATCCGATAAATGTATTTGCATTAGTTCCTAAAATTTGCAATCCAAAGCTTATTTCCTTTTCATATACATCTTTATAGAGTTCTTCTATTGAGGTAGCGTTCCAGTTTACAGCTTCTCTTTGTTTCCAGATTACCGATAGTTGTACTTCTGATACATCAGGATTATCCACAATGGCAGTAGAAAAAATAAATACATCATCCTTCACGTTCGATTCATTTGATATATCAAAAGATCCCGACTTACCCTCTGTTGTAATTCTGGCACTTTCAATACGCCATGTTTTTTGTGAATCACCAGTAAGAATTTCTAGGGTATTGGTGATATCACCTGTTTCTTCAGGTAAGTTTCCTTCATCATCCGATCCACATGATATAGTAGTAATGATTAGGAAAAAATAAATATAACAGCTCAATTTCTTCATTGTTATTCCTTTTTTTGATTAATGAGCTTGCAAAAATAAGTAAAGAAAAGATAAAATGAGTGCAGATAAATATGTAAAAAGTCAGTTTTTCATTAGACATTTACACTTTTTACCTTGATTATTCCCATAAAAGTATAAAAGACTATAAAAAAGTACGTTAAAGCTCGTTAAAACTCTTGAAAATACTTCAATAATTTGTTATATTTAAGTGTATTAAAATAGATATTAAATCTGTTAATACAATCTTCCCAAACAACCTTACCTAACTTAATAAATGTAATGTATTGGTGCGTAGCTAAAAGTTGGCTATGGTATAATGTTTAATTAAAAATTGCCGGATATGAAAAAGTTATTTTTTGGAATTCTGATTATTGATATGAAAGGATTAAAAGACTTAATTAGTAATCTTCCTTCGGCTTGCTGGTATGCCATGAGTAGATAATTACTAAATATTAAATATCAATAAAAAAAAGGGAACCTAATCGGCTCCCTTTTTTTGGTCTTGTTTTGTGTATCGTTTAGATTCTTGTATACACTTCTCTGTATACTGTAGTTGTACCCTCAAAAGTTTCTGAATACTCAATAGTAAAGGTATTCTCAGAGAATGTAATAGTTTCTGTATCAGTTTCACCTTCACTAGTAAAGCTATATACATTGTTTCCACCATTCTCCCAAGTACCTGTAACTAATTCTAATTCAATACAAGTTCCTGATCCATCATCCTCAAAAAACCTTCCTACATATGCAAAATCAGCGTTAAAAGTTAAAATATCCTGAAGGTCGCAAGGATCCGAGGTAATTGACTCTCCGTTTTCAAATGCTTCAGTAAACTGCCAAGCACCGATCAATGGATCTCTTACCCCATCATCATCACTTCCACAAGAAGTAATACATAAAGAAAGTGTTGCTACAAATACTACAATAAGTTTTTTCATTAGACTGTTTTTTTAATTATTACCTACCTTAGATGAAAAGCTATAAAATAGGTTGCGTCATTTTTTAAAAAATATACTCACTCGCCAAAAAATAATTCACAATAGCCTCTTTCATTAAAACGGATTGTTCTCCTGCTTTCAGATTAGGTAGTTGTTCTTTAATGATATAATGAGGCCATCCATCATCATCAAAATAATCAAATTCATAATATCCATAGGGTTCTAGTAATCTACAGATAGCAATATGCATGAGATCCAATTTTTCATCTTTCTTAAATCTACGATGCACCTGACCCAATTCCTGAACACCTATTAAATATATGATTGCATCCAAATCCAGTTCTTCACCATCACCAAATTGAGCAGATAATTTTTGAACTAGTATCTCCCATCGTTCTTTAAGCTTCTCGTCTCTAGCCATACTCAAATATTTTGCTTGTTATATATAAAAAATTAAGCGCTACAAAAGTAACGCTTAACTAAAAAACCAACCATCAATTCGGGAGAAATCTTAAAACTCCCACAATATGCCTATACCAGCATATTGATTTCTATAATTCCTAAATGATCTGGCGTCTATATCGGTATAATTTGTACTTCTAATTCTAGAAAACAATGTAGTCGTGATAGAAAAACCACCTCCGATCTTCTGAGATGCGTTTAATTGGAAGTTAGCATACTCGTACTTTAAATTTTCTCCAATTACTCCTTCAGTATTTCTTGCTTCAATATCTGTGTAATCTCGAGTTATAAATGAAAAAGAGCTACGCACCTTGGTATTCTTATTTTTATATCTCAATGCGATTCCTGGACCGAATTGATTAAATCCAGAGCGATTCGTAGAATTATCAATTCGCATGTAATACACAAAACTAGGCTTTACTTGTAAGTATTTATTGATTGGTAATCCATAAGACAAAGTACCTTTTACATAATCCCAATCTCTTTCTCCATCTGGCTCAACATCACTGGCATTAAACGTATCATACAGTCTTTTTTTGGCATATACATTTAACCCTAATTTATGTTTCAATCGACCTATTTTGAATGTTTGCACAGAAGAGAAGCAAGCACCAAACTCACTATACTGTAAATCTCTTACTCCAAATGCATCAAAATTTCTAAAATTATAAAAACCTTCTACCAAACTTTCGTTGTTTTTAAATGGTGTAAACTCGATTCCTAGTGTTCCTCCATAATTTGTATAACCTAATGGATTAATAAGCACATCCTGATCTCCTCCAAGTCCTTCTCTATTCATTCTCATCAATCGAGCTTCGGCAATAAGAGCGGTTTTTCTATTAAACTTATAATCATATTTTGCTACGGTATTAAAGCTCCAATAGCTATCATCCATGTTTTCATAAAAAATCCTTGCAAATGGATTTGCCGAAATTCTAAATCGATTGTTTTTCCATCGATATCTAAATTTGTAGTTCACTTCGATATCCTGATAAAAACTACTTGATATTAAATCACTTTCATTTAAAATTCCTTCATCAGTTCGTATCTCTTTTGGACTTCTGAAATAATTGTATTCATAGCCGCCTTCAGTGCCAATATTGAAGGTGTTTTTAATCTGACTAAATGATTGCATATATATAAACCCCAACAAAACGGTTATCCAAATCTTTATTGTATTCATAAATTTCTTCTCCTTTTTAATAGTTTTTTATTTGTTCTTTGATTGCTTTTTTTAATCCTTGTTTATTCACCAGTTGAATCCCCAATCCCGGACGCACATTGATCTCCATAATCTGAGGTCCTTTATTTTTGTCTATGACAATATCAATCCCTAGATAGTTTAAAGGAAAAGCTCTTGCCGTATCAATAGATATTTTAAGAATCTCTTCCCAGTAGGGAATAGGTATATTTTGTATCACAAATCCACTATCGGGATGATGATCAAAGTAATTTTTACCATCATACACTTCCGTTAATGTTCCCATTGTTAAATCCACTCCAATCCCTACTCCATTCTGATGAAGGTTTGCTTTTCCATCGGATCTATCTGTTGGCATTCTTAGCATTCCCATCACGGGATTTTGATGGAGTGTGATGATTCTAAAATCAGGAACTCCTGCCGCATAAATTTTATGGAAAAAAGGGTGCGGTTCTATGCATTCTTCAATCAAAACCCTATCATGAGAACCTAGAGAAAAGAATCCCATAATGATCGCAGCCATATGCTGAAATATTTGTCGTTCTGTAATTACTTTTCCGCTACTGATCCAATTCCCATCACGATCTCTTTTAATAATTTTTATTCCACCACCACCGCATCCATTTGCGGGTTTAATCGCCATCGCATCATATTGTTTGCATACTTCCCAAGCTTTTTTGATATCATTATTATACGCTACGACTGCATATGTTTTAGCACATGGGATCTGATGCTGATGTAGAATTTCTTTGGTACGAACTTTGTCATCCGCCAAGGGATAATCCTTTTTCTTATTATTGGGATAGATGAATTTTATATTCCTTTCGTTTAAACCCACCACTTCATTTTTTTTGGATGGTTTTATTTTTAAAAATGTTGAAAGCATAGTCTTTTGTTTATTGATGGTATATTGTTGTAAAGTATGTTCGCTATAGGGTAAGAACGCCTATTGTAGTACAGGTTTGAATCTGTATAATTCTGTCCATCGAATTCCTATATATCTTCCTAAAAGCATTGCTGACGCGATAATGAGTAGAATAATTTCTGGAAAAATGATAAGGATAGAAGGCAGTACTTTCCAGGATAATAATCCATAGCAGAGTGTTGTAGCCAAGATCGTTTGGAATAGCTTGTCAATTGCAATTTTATAGCCATCTTCGACCGTAGCTCTAGAAAACCGTTCGGCTGCTATGGTTAAAATGATCGTTGGAAAAAATGTTAATGTAGTTAACCAACTGATATCAAAAGTTAACCCAATATTGGTAGCAATAATCATTAAACCTACCATAATGGTTAGTGAAACCACCAGTTTAGGCGTATACAATAATCCAATAGAATCAAATGGATACGAGATCAAACCAACCAATAGAATCAACCCAACAAATAGTATAATTCCTGTAAAAAAACCAGTATGTAACAGAGAAAATGCAATTAAAACAGGAAGAAAAATTCCAAAGGTTTTTATCCCGACAACATTTCTTAAAAATGCTACTAGTAATCCTCCTAATGGCAATAGTAATAATAGATGTAAGGAAGATTTTGAGATAATGCCAGATTCCACCATACTCCAAAGAGAAATACCAGACAGCTTTGAAATTTCTTCAGAGTTCATCTTCAAAAAAGCGATATGATTCATTTCTTCGATCTGATAGGTATAATCAAACTGAATTCCAGATGTATGTGTGATTAAAAACTCATCTCCCTGATATATTTCTAAATAATTAGAGGGTAGATATGCGAAATGATTGTTGAGCGTATCAAATGGAATCCAATTTTCATTGATAAGCACTTCTGCCCATACGTGGGATGTTCTTTTGGTTGTGTTCTCAGCTATAATTCCTCCTTTAATTCTAGCTGGATATCCTAAATTCCGTAATAAGGCAACAAATAACCTACTTTTTCCATTACAGGAAGCTCTATTCTGTTTAATCGTAGTAAGCGCATCCGTAAGGGTAATAATTGGTGCCGAAGGAATGCTAGAAACATATTCAAAAACAGTACTAACTATTTCCTTATCAGTACTAACATTTTGTACCAGTTGTTTTGCTAAATCCGTGATCATATCATGATCCGACTGAATATTTGCTGTAGGCTGTAAAAACAACTCATATCCACCAGCAGTTTTCAGAAAATTCTTAGGGATGATATAACTTTTATCCTTTCCTTCGAAAATAAACTCATAATTCACATTATGGTATGAATCCTTACTATCAGTACTCCAAACCGCTCTTAGATTTTCATGCTGTTCTTCCTTTTTACTAAAATGTAGCGTACTATCTAAATAGATGCTTCCTACCGAAATTCTTTGTCTCGAATTATTCTTCGGAACAAATGCTTTTACATAAGTATTTTTATTTCCAGACTTAAAAAAATAATTGTAGTTTACTTTATAAACTTTGTCTGGATTAAAATCATCATAGCTAGATATGATGGGTTTTAATTTAAAAGCAATAGAGGTTAAGGCGATCACTGTAATTAGGAGTACCACAGTTCTAAGATTTGTTTTGGAATTCATAATAAGTTATTTTTGGCTGTATAACCGGGCAGAAAAAAAATACCCTACCCTGGACCGAAAAAAAATTCACATATGAGTGTATCCTCTAAATCTGTTTGTGAACAAGACGTGTTTAACGAATTGTTCAAAACGCACTCCAGAACCATTAGAAATCATATCTATTATAAATGTGGAGATCCTGACCAGGCAGAAGATATCATGCAAGAATCTTTTATTCGTTTATGGAATAATTGTAAAAAGGTAATCCTGGAAAAAGCCAGAGCTTTTTTATATAAGGTATCCACCAATTTATTTTTAAATCAGGTAGAACATCAAAAAGTGAGGTTAGCCTACTCCAAACTTTCACATCGCGACAGAAACCATGAATCTCCAGATTTTATTCTAGAAGAAAAGGAGTTTATGATAAAGCTCCAAAATGCTATTGGAGATCTTTCTGAAGCACAACGAGAAGTATTTTTACTTAATAGAATCGATAAAAAAACATATAACGAAATCGCCGAAATGCTAGGAATTTCGGTGAAAGCAGTAGAAAAAAGAATGCACAATGCCCTTAAAAAACTAAGAAAGATTATAAAAAATATTTAAGCGAGGTAGGGTATTTTGCTAAACGCCGGTTATACGGATATTAAACCTGAATGATATTTTTAAAACATCTGAGTATTCGAAACATAACTACACTACATGGAAGAGGATAAAGATCCATATTTGGCAAAATGGTTAAACAATGATTTAACCAATGACGAGCTAGCACAATTTTCTACATCTGAAGAGCTTGAAGATTATGAGAAAATTGTAAAAGGGCTGGAGTATTTTCATGCGCCTCCTTTTGATGAAGAAACCTCTCTTTCGGTAACCTTAGAAAAATTACAACACCAAAAAAAGAAAAAGGTTATTCCATTAAAACCTATTCTTTACACCATTTCTGCTGCAGCATCCATACTGCTAGTGATAGGATTATTTTTTAATAAAGTAACCCATGAAGCCGCATACGGAGAACGACTTGCCATCACGTTACCAGATGGTAGCAAAGCAGATCTAAATGCGGGATCATCGCTATCGTACAATCGTTTCTTTTGGTCTCAAAACCGAGAAATAGATTTAAAAGGTGAAGGATTGTTTACTGTAAAAAAAGGAGAAACCTTTACAGTAGTAACTACCGCTGGAGAAGTCGAAGTACTAGGAACTATTTTTAATGTAAAGTCTAGAGATCACATTTTTGAAGTGGCTTGTTATGAGGGAAAAGTAAAGGTGCAAACCAGTGCTGATGTACAAGAAATCATTACAAAAGGCGAGTCTGTTCTTCTAAAGGATAACAGCCTAAATAAAGTAAAAATTTCGGAGACCCAACCACTGTGGAAACAAGGAGAAAGTTTATTTAATAGCATTCCACTAAAAGAAGTGTTAGATGAATTAGAACGACAATACAACATAACTTTTGTGAGAACCTCTATAGATGAACATAAATTGTTTTCTGGAGGCTTTGTACATAACGATGTCAACCTTGCTTTAGAATCAGTGTTGGTCCCTATGAATATTGAATATATCGTAAACGGAAAAGAAATAAAACTGTCTAATAAATAAAAACTCCCACCGTTATTTAATAAAACAAGCGTGAAGAAAACTATTGTATTCCTTTTACTAGTAACCTACTCAGCACAAGCGCAAATTGTAAAGGAGTATAAAAATGCTCCATTGCAAGAAGTACTTACCGATATTTCTGAATCTTACGGACTGATTTTCTCTTACAGCAATGATATTATACAAGGCAAATCCGTTTCTATTAGCCTTGATAATACTCCTATTGATGAAATACTAACTACGCTACAATCCCTAACAAAACTTTCGTATAACAAGATTTCTGAAAGACAAATTACGGTGAGTACGCCAGATACCAAAACAACCATTTGTGGATATCTATATGATGGTGAAACCAACAGTCCTCTATCCTATGCCACTATTGTCATAAACGAATCTAATGAAGGTGTGATCTCCGATGAAAATGGTTTTTTCATATTCGAAAAAATTAATAAAACTGCTACCATCTCCATTCAGTATGTGGGATATAGCGAAAAAGCCATTCCTGTTACTGCTTTTAAAAAATCAGATTGCCAACGGATTCAGCTAATAAAAGAAAGTACCACATTAGACGAAGTACTTATCATAGAGTACATTACCAAAGGACTGGGAAAAAATATCGATGGATCCCTTATCATCACTAATGAGGAATTGGGAATCTTACCCGGACAAATCGAACCCGATGTTTTTCAGAGTATACAATCCATTCCTGGCATCAATAGTCCGGATGAAACCGCTACCGGAATTCAGATTAGAGGAGGTTCTCCCGATCAAAATCTAATCCTTTGGGATCATATAAAAATGTATAATACCGGACATTTGTTTGGGTTAATTTCTGCTTTTAATCCCTATGTGGTATCAGATGCAAAAATATTTAAAGGTGGCGCTGATCCTAAATACGGAGACAGAGTTTCTGGAGTAATCGACATTTCTAGTGATCACAAAATTCCCGAAAAATTAGAAGGCGGTGCTGGTATTAATGGTACTCATGCGGATCTATTTCTAAAAGCTCCTATCGGAAAAAACATAGGAGTCATTGTTTCCGGAAGAAGAGCGTATACCGATTATCTCGAAACTCCTACCTATTCCGCTTATTTCGAAAAAGTGTTTCAGAATACGAAAATCACTGAGGCTTTAAATCCTATTGATGCCGAAGAAGAAGATGAAATCGAAGAAGAAGTCTCGGATAACAATTTCTTTTTCTACGATACTAGTGTAAAACTCATTGCAGATATAACCGAGCATAATAACCTTAGTGTAAGCGGTATTTATACCAAAAACGATCTCGCTTTTGAGATTAATAATGAAGAAGATCAACTACGAGACAATCTTACGATCCAAAATGAAGGCATAAGTTTTTCTTGGATTCATACCAGTTTCAACAACATTGAGGCAAATATCAAAGGGTACTATTCTAAGTATGATTCTGATTATAACTTTACAGAAACACAAGAAACGGTTATCGAGGAACAATCCATCCGAAAAAATACGGTAGAAGATATCGGTTTTGATGTGGATTTGCAGTACAAATTTAACAACAAACGCTCGCTAGCATTAGGATATCAGTTTTCTAATAACGAAGTGTCTTATACGGTTACAAGAGAGGGAACTTTTGAAACTCCGATTAATGAAACAGACCTCATAAAAAATAGTGCGAACACGCTTTATAGCAATTATAAATACACCACTGATCAAAAAGGTTCTGTGAACCTTGGATTTCGTGCTTCTCATTATTCGGTGGTAGATCAATTCTATGTAGAACCGCGTATTAATATAGAATATCCGATTACGAATTCCTTACGCATCAAAGCTACTGGAGAACTACGATATCAACCTATCAGCCAGCTAGTAGAATTTGAAGATACGAAATTACGATTAGAAAACAATTTATGGATTCATTCGGATAATGATGAAATACCTGTTTTAGAAAGCTTACAATTCTCTGGAGGGTTCTTATTCTCCAAAAACAATTGGAATTTCGAAATCGATGGTTATTACAAAAATATTGATGGTCTTACCTCTCTTACCAATGGATTTAATAATATTAATAATGATTTATCTACTGGAGAAAGTGATGTGGTAGGCGTAGATGTTTTATTAAAAAGAAGATTTAAAAATTTTAGAACCTGGATTGGATATACCTTTAATAACATTGAGTATACCTTCCCAGAATTTCAGGAAGCTTCTTTTCCGGGCAATAATGATATCACTCATAATTTTCGGATTTCGAATACTTTAGAAATAAAGGATTGGGAGTTTTCTTTGGGTTGGCTATGGAGGTCTGGTGCTCCCTTTACCGATGCCGATCTGGTAGATGAGGAGATCGAATTTGGTACCCCCAATGCACTAAACTTACCTAATTATCATCGGTTAGATGCTTCACTGACCTATCATTTTGATATTATAAAAAATAAAGATTGGAAAGGACACATTGGAGTCTCCGTATTAAATCTTTATAACAGACAAGTGCCTATAGCCATCAATTACCAATTAGATGAAAATGCTGATGGCGATGCAGAGTTAGATATCATACGCCAACAGTCTTTGGGCATTACGCCTAATGTTACGTTTAGAATGAGTTTTTAGGTGTATACATTTTTGTATTGATAAACACTTACTCCTTAAACTGCTTTTCTTTTTTTCATTGCCAAACCAAGGGTAATATTATTAAATTAAGTATTCTTGTTGTCAGTCTGAGCTTGTCGAAGACCTATAAAAACTTAGTTTTCAATTTCACTTCGACAAGCTCAGTGTGACAAAGAACACAAACCCTCTTAACTTTATAAAAGCTCTTCGAGGTATTAAAAAACAACCTCTTACTAATTAATTACTCCCTACTACCCCATACCAAACTACTTCGAAGCGTTACTGAACTATTTCGAAGGATTACAATACTTCTTACAAGGAGTGTTCTTTGGCCTAACAACCCTTTTAGGATACCATACAAGGCTTTTTGTATGGCAAAAAAGGGTTACTTAATGGCCTAGAAGCACTTCTGTAAGGGCTCACAACCCTAAAATTAACAGCTCGAAGTATTCATTTGATTCTTAAAACCAGTTCGCCAAGGGGACTAGGGCATACTCGTATGGGGTGTTGGTAAAAAACAATATTGTATAAGTGGGGAATTTTTAGTTATATTAGAACGTTTAATAAGTGTAAGTGTACTACTTGGGTTGTATTTACAAAACATAACTAATATAGCTGTACTATTGAAAATATAACTACGTGGGCAAAATTTAACGATATGGACGAGAAATCACAAATTGAAATAGCGAAAGGTATTGGACAAGCAGCTGAAAAAGCTTTAGATTTTATTGAGAAAATTGTGGCTGGTCCAATAATGGAAGGAACTGGAATTTTTACTGATAAAGTCAAGTATTGGAGATTTAAAAATCAAGTAAATATTATTACTAAAGCTCGTGGATTCTTAAAAAGTAAAGGTATCGAAATACCAAAAAAAATACCTATAAAAGATGTTTCCACTCTGTTAGAATTTGCTTCATTTGAGGAAGAAGAAATAATGCAAGATGGTTGGGCCAAATTATTGGCAAACACAATGAATCCAAATAACCGATTTGATGCTTGTCATCTCTTTAGTCAAGTCCTAAACCAAATATCAGTAAATGAATTCTACATTTTGACTTACTTAAATTCTAGAAGTTTTATATTAACTAGTAATGAAAGACCTTACTTAGAAAAAAATGATTTGATCAGAAATAGTCATTCAGATTATCACACAGGGATATTACTTATCGATAATTTATTAAGGTTACGATTGATTGAAGAAGAACCTCCAAAATTTAAGGACAATTCAAACTATAACAGTATATATTCTAATTTTGATAAACTTCCTGAAAATGAAATAATAGCTTCTGACTCTTTTAGGATTTCCAAATTTGGTGCTGAATTAATTAAACAAATAACTGAATAAAAACTATACCTAACAACTTATATAGACCATATAACCAAATTGACCTATCGACTAGTTATTTTGTATTTATTAAGACATAATGATTTTAGAAGGTAAATGTTATTAATCAATGGCCAGAAAGATCAGAGAAGTAAGGTGCCATTCTGGCGCACAACGACAGATATATTAAACTTTATAAAATATAGACTTAAATTTCAATGGATAATAAATTAGAAGTAAAAGCAATATATGAATTAGAAGATTACGAGTTTTTTATTCCAGCTTACCAAAGAGGATATAGATGGAGTGAAAAGCAAGTTGAAGATTTATTAAATGATATTGATGAATTTCGTCCAAAACAATTAGAGAGTAATCCAGATGAAACAACATGGTACTGCCTGCAGCCTATCGTAATAAAACTAAGAGAGGACGGCAAATATGAAGTTATCGACGGTCAACAAAGATTGACTACAATATACTTAATACTGCATTATCTCAATTCCGTATATACTGAAGAAAATAGAGGAAAGCTCTTCAGTCTTAGTTATCAGACGAGAAGTAATTCTACTCAATTTTTGAAAGAAGAACTAAACAGAAAAGTTGACAATAATGAAAATATTGATTTTCATCATATCTCAAATGCCTATAGATTCATATGCAACTGGTTTAACAAACCCGGCTTTAATAGAAACGCTTATGAATCGAAGTTTAAATTCAGTGCTAAAGTTATCTGGTATGAAAGTTCGGAAGAAGATACAATTGCAGTATTCACGAGATTGAATATTGGAAAGATACCATTAACAAACGCGGAGTTAATAAAAGCATTATTTTTAAATAGTTCAAACTTTGACAGTAGCTATCCCGAAAAATTAAGAATTAAACAATTAGAAATATCATCGGAATGGGATCAAATTGAACAAACTTTGCAAGATGACAGGTTTTGGTACTTTCTTAATGCAAATCAAGCCAAAACAAATAGAATTGAATTTATTTTTGAATTGATGAACGATCAAATAGATCAAGATGATAATTATTCAACTTTCCGATTCTTTAATGAAAAATTTAAAAATAAAAACTTTTCAACCATTGAAAATAATTGGCTAGAGATTAAAAATTATCAGCAAAGATTTTTAGAATGGTTTGAAGAAAGAGATTTGTATCACAAAATTGGATATTTAGTTTCTATTGAATATTTATCAATTAGTGAAATCTATGAAATATCGAAAGATTTTACTAAAACGGAATTTAGATCTTACTTGGACGATAGAATTAAACATAGTTTAAAAAAAGTAACTTTGGAAGATTTGCAATATGGAGACAAGGAAATAAAAAACGTACTTCTTTTGTATAATATATTAATAATGTTAAATAACGAAAATGACAATTCCTATTTTCCATTCGAAATATACAAAACAGGAAATTGGGACATTGAACATATTACTTCGGTTACAGATAGCTTACCAATAAATAGACAACAATGGCTATCTGACGCAAAAGTGTTCATCGATATAACATTGTCCAACGGAGAAGAATTAAAAGCTGAAATAGAAGATACTAGTTACGATGACGATGAAGAATTTGAATTGATTTATAAACGAATGATTCAACACTTCAACACATATTTACCTGAATCAGACGTCAATGACATATCTAACCTAACATTATTAGATTCAGAAACAAATCGTGGGTACAAAAACGCTGTTTTTCCTATTAAAAGAAAGACAATAATTGATAGAGAGAAAAACGGAACATTTATCCCTTTAGGAACAAAAAATGTCTTTTTAAAGTATTTCAGTGATTACCCTCCTAAAATATCTTTCTGGACTCAAGAAGATAGAGATAATTATTATCAAGACTTAACAAACGTTTTGAAAGACTATATAACAATATAAGCAATGACTCAAAAAACTTATCAAGGGAAAATAACTACTTTCTGGAAATTAATCAAATCCCATAACATAGAGATTCCTATTATTCAAAGAGATTATGCTCAAGGGAGGATAGAAAAAGACGAGATTAGATCAAATTTTCTAAATGCTCTTTTCAATAGTTTAAACGAATCTAAAAGTATTCGATTAGATTTTATTTATGGAAGTATAGTTAATGACTCATTTCAACCCTTAGATGGGCAGCAAAGATTAACTACTTTATATCTTCTACATTGGTACGCTGCAATAAAAGAAGATATACCCAGAGAAAAATTCGAAAATATATTGACCAAATTTAAATATGAGACCCGGATAAGTTCAAGAGAGTTCTGCGAATCACTTATTTCGAATGCAATTGAAATTAATTTAGATACAACTCTCTTGAGTTCAAAAATAACTGACTCTTCTTGGTTTTTTCTCTCCTGGAAAAAAGACCCTACGATAGATTCCATGCTTCGAATGATAGATGATATTCATCATAAATATTTTAATGTTCAGGATTTATGGAAAAAATTAACCTCCGAAGATTGCCTGATAGACTTTTATCATGTAGACCTGGAAGATATTGGACTAACAGATGATTTATATATTAAAATGAATGCTAGGGGGAAATTACTATCATCTTTTGAAAATTTCAAAGCTAGCTTTGAAAAAAGAATTAGTGATGAAAAATGGGAAGAGAATATTGAATTCAAGCAATCTTTCGCTAACAAAATAGATTCCATTTGGACTGATTTATTTTGGTTACAAAGAACCACAAACAACATAGATAGTTTTTTCATTAGGTTTATTTCAACGATTGCAATGATAAGGACAGCATTAGAGAAATCTGATTCTAGAACAATAAGATTAAGATCAATACAGGAAAAACCAGATAGTATAAAGTCCTATTTTTTTTCTGAAGATTCATTTAAATACTTAGTAAACGTATTTGACATTTATGTAGATTTAAAATCAAGTATCCCAGAAATTAATTTCCCTCTTTTTCAACATCAACCGGATAATTCAATTCTCAGTGCGATAATAAAAGAAGGTTCAAATGCATCATATTCACAAAAAGTATTATTTTTTGCTGAAATAGAATTCTTACTTAGACATGAGACATTTGAAGATTCTAAATATCTTGATTGGATGAGGGTTATTCGAAATATTATTTCTAGAGGTGATGTTACTAAAAATGGTAAGAGACCAGCCATAATTAGGAGCCCAGAAACCTTTGAAGGAGTCATTAACTTAGTCAATGAATTAGCCAAAGGATGTAATGATATTTATTTGTATTTAAGTGAAAATCAAGTGAAATCCACATTTGCCAGAGAACAAATTGACGAAGAAAGATTAAAAGCAAGTCTCATTATTAACAACCCAGACGCCAAAAGTGTACTGCATGATACAGAAGATACAAATTTACTTCAAGGAAGAATTGAGTTTGCTCTACATTGCATAGATCATAATTTTAATAGCAAATCACTTGAAATTTCTAAACTTAGAACTATTGAAACTGTAATAAGGGAGCATTTTTCAGTTGATACAGATATCAACAACGATTTCAGACGTGCAATGTTAACGATACCAGATTCAAATGGAAACTATGAATATTATGGCTATTGGTGGTCTTTTTGGAATGTCGTAAGTGCAAATAAACGATGTCTAATTGAGAAGTATAGAGAATTAGAGTATTTTATTTATGGGAACTATAAAGGTAGAGAATTATACAGAGATTACTTCAAAGAACTGGTATTGAAACTTAGAAGTTCTGCACTTAAAGAAATCTCTAGTAATTTTGATCCTCCGATAAGTATGCCAACCTGGAAGGTGAAATTGATTAAAGAAACAGATTGGTTAGATAATCAGAGTAAATCTAATTATATAGCTATCCCAGAGGATGAAACATGTTGTTACTTATTGAAAAGTATGCGACCTAGAGATATTGAAGGATGTGTCAAAGTTGAGTAAATAAACCCCACACTGGCGCTCGTCTATGCCCAGTGCCTTCGATCCCGCCGCTAGCGCCCGAATCCTTTCGGGTGCCGTGTAAGAGTAAGAAAAGTATACCGAAATAGGTTTAAAAAATTATGTATGCGTATTTTAACTACTTTTAGACATTATGAGTAGGAAGTACAATTTCATAATACGTCAGGATTATATTTTGTAAGCTTAGCTTACGCTATCTAAAGTCTATATAGAGTACCGTACACCTTACATGATGTAAATAGATTCCGCATCAAGTGCGGAATGACAAAATCGGGAGCTGGCGATGGATGTTGTGTTTAAAAAAATACACTTTAAAAAAGTTTATACAATGAATAGAAAAAACATCAACTTATCAACAGCTTTTTTGATGCTTACTGGATGCGTCTTCCTAAATAGTTGTTTTAATACGAGTAATAACGCTACTAAAGAAGAAGTCTCTGCTCCAACTCAAAAAATCACATACCCAAGCGATGTAATTCCGTTTATGGATAAATTTAAAATACTCCTTGGAAATGGAAAGCATGTAAAAGATCTCGATAAGTTTGAAGAAAAAGACTTTTTCTATACTGCTATGGATAATACAGGATCTTGGGTTGTTTATAAAACTCCAAACTCTGGAGTCACTTCTAAAAACTCTAGTAATACAAGAACAGAGTTACAGGAAAAAAGAGAATGGACACCCGAACAAGGTGGTAAACTAACAGGTACGTGTAAAGTTATGCATGTTTCTACTTCTGGCGATGCTAGAGTTGCCGCTTCATATTCTACGGTGATTGGCCAGATTCATAGTGGCGAAGGACATGAAAATGAACCCTTAAAAATATTTTACAAGAAATTTCCAGGTCATGCGAAAGGTTCCGTTTTTTGGAATTATGAAATCAACACCGAAGGTGATGACAACTCAGGAAGATGGGATTATTCTAGTGCCGTTTGGGGATATGATATGTCTGTCGTTGGAACAACCAAAGATGAGTTTCCTGCAGAACCTGAAGACGGTATAGCATTAGGAGAACAAATTAGTTATGAAGTAAACGTGTATAAAGGCATCATGTATCTTACCTTTAAAAGTGATGGCCATACAACCAAAACATTTACTAAAAATCTTATCTCTTCTGAATATACAAAACGCTCAGACTTGCCAGAACAGGTTAAGAAAATGTTTGTGCCTATTGGCCGAGACGGAATAGAACGTGACACAGCGTATAAAGGAGAGTTGGTTTATTTTAAACAAGGTGTTTATAATCAAACCAATGGGAAAGATCCTGAAAAAAATATGCTTTGGCATACCGGTGCAGCAACTTATGGTGGTGATATCGCTAAGCAATATGAAAAAGGAAGTTATACGGAAGTATGGTTTTTAGAAGCTACTATTGGTTCCGGCACACCTCCAAAATAAAAGATGATCATACTGTTTTAAGGTAGACAACATAAACGCTACCCCACAAACATAATTACCCTTTTGGACAACTATGTTCGTTATATTTACCGTTGTGGATAATCACCAAATTTGCCCTTTTTACCAATTTTTGGTATTTTTGAAATAAACAATGCTAAAATGAGTAAAAATACATCAATATCACTTGGAAATTATTTTGATCAGTTTATTCAGAGTAGAATTAAGGAAGGACGGTTTAAAAATGTAAGTGAAGTAATTCGTGCAGGACTAAGACTTTTAGAAGAAGAGGAAAGTAAAGCTGCAGCCCTAAAAAATGCTATTCAAGAAGGAATTGACAGTGGAATTGCTCATGATTTTAACCCCAAAGACCATCTTAAATCTCTAAAAGCAAGAAAACAATCGAATCGCTAAATTCAAACTGACCAATAAAGCGGTTGAGGATTTATCAAAGATTTGGGATTATACTTTAGAGGTTTGGTCAGAACAACAAGCCGACAAATATTATGAAATGTTGATTTCCAATTGCCAAGAAATAGCTTATAATCCAGATTTAGGAAAAAACTACAAGAGAATTACTAAAAATCTCTATGGAGCAAAAGCAAATCGACATATTATTTTCTATCGAACTACGGACGAAAATTATGTAGAAATCACAAGGATTTTGCATGAAAGAATGGATTTAAAAAAACGAATACTTGAATAAAACTACCCGCAACAATTTCTATAGTTCATCTGTTCTCACACTAGCGCTCGTCTTTGACGAATTATATAAACCTACATTATGCAAATGGATTCCCCATCAAGTGCGGAATGACAAAATTATGATCTAGCGGATTTGTAATACGTGCAAATATCTTTTGACTTTGAATACTACCTATGTAAAGATGTATACCAAAAAAATGGTTGATACGAATTTTAATAGAAAACAGTATATTCGTCTAAAGAAACCACATCGATGAATTATATTGATATTATTCTTGGCATTTTACTTCTTTGGGGACTTATCAAAGGGTTTAGCAAAGGGCTGTTTGTTTCCTTAGCCTCCTTAGTTGCGCTAGTGGCAGGTATTTATATTTCTGTACACTTTTCTTATTACGTAGGTGATTATCTAGCACAATATGTGGATTGGAGCGATGGTGCACTTAAATTAACCGCCTTTGCGATCACATTTATCGGTGTTGTCATTCTGATCTCTTTGGCAGGAAAACTACTAACCAAAATTGCAGATTTTGCTTCCTTAGGGATTCTTAATAAGTTGTTGGGCGCTGCTTTTGGTGTATTAAAATTTGCTTTTATCGCCAGTGTAGTCATCATCTTTATCGACGCTGCCAACAGATCTTTAAAAATCATTAAGCAGGAAACCTTAGATGCATCGATTTTGTATGCTCCTGTAAAAAGTTTGGCTCCAGCCATTTTACCGAATATCTTAAAAGACAACAACACTACTTCCGAAGAAAGTACACAGGTTTAAGATAATTTTTTAAACCGTATCCTTCACATTATTCTGAATGTATTCTAAACACGAATCAAAGTCTTCGAATATATAATTTTCAGGAACCAAATCAGGTACAATATCGATATGTTCCATCATATATCTTGGTTGCTTTGCCAAGCCTACAAATAGTACTTTAATTCCTTTTTGCTGGAGTCCTAGAATGATCTCTTCCATCGTATATAATCCAGATTGATCCATATACTGCATTTTGGCCAATCGTACGATCACCACTTTTGACGTATCCGGAATCTGCGCAGCTAAATTCTGGAAGTCACTCGTAGATCCAAAGAACAATGGTCCTTTAAGATGTTTAATAAACACCTCTTCTTTCAACTTCTCCGGAAAGTTTTTCTCATCACTCCAAGCCTCTTCTTTCAGCGGTTTTACATCCGATCGTTCTGCTGTAAGATCCCCAATTTTTTTCATAAACATCAAACAGGCTATCACCAATCCAATACCTACAGCATACACCAAATTCCAAAAAGTAGATAAGATCAATACTACAAACATGATCAATACTTCAGAACTTACTTTAATAGGCCCTAGTTTGATGTCTTTAGGCATACTCGGCACTGCTTTTAGCCCTTTATAATCCATGACACCTATTCCTACAGTAATTAAGATTCCTGCAAGCACAGCAGCAGGTATTTTAGAAGCCACAGGTGCTAATCCCAACATTACTACAAATAGTACCAATCCTGCAATCATTCCGGATAATTTGGTTTTACCACCCGCATTGATATTTACCACAGTTCGTATGGTCGCTCCTGCTCCAGGAATACCTCCAAACAATGATGCTATAGCGTTACCAATACCTTGTCCTACCAATTCTTTATTCGGTTTGTGTCTGGTTTTTGTCATATTATCCGCAATCACACTCGTTAGTAATGAGTCAATCGCTCCTAATAATGCCAACGTAAATGCTGTAAAAATATAAGGTGTAACACTAGCTAGACTAAATCCTGTAAATATTTCCCATCTTGGAATGGGTAAACCGCTTGGAATCTCTTTGATTGGTCTATAATCCAACCCGAAACCATAGGCAATACCAGACATGACTACTAATGCCACCAATGTACTAGGTATCGCTTTTGTAATTCGTTTAAAACCATAAATGATAAAAATGGTTCCCAGCGCTAATAGTAACTCTAACCAATTAATATTTTGTAAAGCTCTAGGCAATGCTTTGATGGTTCCTAAAGCACCAGAGGTTTCTTTTCCTGCTAATGTTTGCGATTCTTTTAAGATATCAGCTTCTAAAATTGCTTCGGCTTTGGTAATGGTTTGTTTAAAATCTTCTAGCACCAAAATACCTTTACCCGCTTCTTCTTTTAAAATGTTCTTTAGGATTACTTCTTCTGCTTCTGGTTTAAATTTTGAAACAAACTCAACATCTTCTTTAGGATAGTATCCAACAGATGGTAATATTTGGGTTAACAAGATAATCACTCCAATCGCAGTCATAAATCCAGAAACTACTGGATATGGAATATATTTAATGTATTTCCCAATTCCGATGGCTCCTAATAGGATTTGGATCAATCCACATAATAAAAAGATCGTAAGGATGGCTGGTAATGCTTTTTCTACACTTCCATCATTAGCTGCGATAATTCCAGCGATCACCACCATACTTACAGCAGTCATTGGTGCTGTAGGCCCAGAGATTTGCGTATTAGTTCCTCCGAATAAGGCAGCGAAGAAACTGATAAAAATAGCTCCGTATAATCCCGCTGTAGGTCCTAATCCAGATGATACTCCAAATGCTAAAGCCAATGGTAATGCTACGATACCAGAAGTTAATCCCCCAAAAGCATCTCCTTTAAAATTGCTAAAAAATCCTTTCATTATACGTATGTTATTTCCTTAGAAGTTTAAATGTCTTATGTAAAACTATTAAAATAAAACAAAAAAGAGGTCTAAAAAGTATTACAAACTCGTATTTGTCAGTCTGAGCCTGTCGAAGATCATTTGAAAAACATCAGATTAAAAACTTCGACAAGCTCAGTTTGACAAGAACTTATTACTTTTTAGACCTCTCCTATTAGAAGATATATATCTTATTTAATTTTCGAAAAATGTTACACTTCCATTGCTAATGTCATACATTCCTCCAACAATCATAATCTCACCATTTTCTTCCATTTCCTTAAGCACTTCACTTTGGTCTTTTATGTTTTGGATTGTCATATTCACATTTTGCTCTGCAACATCGTTCACAAAATCAATATTTTTAGAAGTTCTTTCTGCTGGATCTGCAGGTTCTGTTACCGCTGCTACCGCTGGTTTAATCTTACTTAATACGCGGTAAGATTTCCCAGTTTCGCATCATCACACGCTCCTTTTACAGCTCCGCATGCTGTATGACCAAGTACCAAAACTAATTTAGTACCTGCCAGTTTACAAGCAAATTCCATACTTCCTAAAATATCTTCATTTACGAAATTACCTGCAACTCTAGCGCTAAAAATGTCTCCTATTCCCTGATCAAAAATCAACTCAGAAGACACTCTAGAATCTATACAACTAAGAATCGTAGCAAAAGGAAACTGACCTGATTTGGTATCATTTACCTGATCCAAAAGATCTCTATCTGCCATATGCTTTTCCTGAAATCTTTGGTTTCCTTCTTTAAGCAATTGTAATGCTATCTGTGGCGTTATTGCCGCTTGTGTATCTTTAGTATGTGCTTTCATATGTTCTTTTTTTAAATATTTTTTATGTTAAAAGAAAATTCCTTAAAAATAACAATGATCTTATCATTCATCAATAAGGTTATTTCTTACTCTTTTTGTTAATTAATTTAATTTTGGTCTTAACTTGAAAAAGTCGATATAACTTTCAGGGTTTTCCTCTGTACCTCGCTGGGATATCAACTTTACTGTGATGTTTCTGTTTTTTGCTTTTTCTTTAAAATCATCCAATATTTCGATCACATCATGATCTAAATAGGTTGTTTTCGTCACATCTAATTCCAAATAAGAATTTTGTGGTAAAGCATCAAGCTCTTTTAGTATGGTCGCCTTATTGAAAAAAGTAACCTCTTCTGCCAAGGTCATTTTAATTTTAGAAGTGCCTTCGCTTTCCTCCTTATGAAGGAAGTGAGAGTTTTGGTAACTTTTTATAAGTGTAATTACGATTCCTACCGCAAGTCCAATTCCTATTCCCCATAAAAGGTCTTTAAATACAATAAATACTACTGTAACGATAAAAGGAACAAATTGCTTCCATCCAGCAGTCCACATGTTTTTAAACGTAGAAGGTTTTGCTAATTTATACCCTACTAAAAGTAAGATTGCTGCTAATACAGAAAGTGGAATTTTATTAAGTAAGGTTGGAATTAACATTACAGAAATTAATAAGAAAAATCCATGAATAATGGCAGACATTTTGGATTTACCACCTGATTGAATATTGGCAGAACTACGAACGATTACCTGTGTAATTGGAAGTCCTCCGATTAATCCAGATATTACATTTCCTGCTCCTTGTGCAATTAATTCTCTATTGGTAGGTGTTACTCTTTTTTCTGGATCTAGCTTATCCGTTGCTTCTACACAAAGCAAGGTTTCTAAACTTGCTACCAGTGCTATAGTAAACGCGGTAACATAGATCTCAGTTTTTGTAATTACTTCCCAATTTGGCATGGTAAACTGTGCTAAAAAAGAATCTGCATCCGCAGGAACTGGAACGTTTACCAGGTTTTCTGTACTAATCGCTAAACTTCCTGAATCTCCGAAGACTACATAAAATATAATCCCCAGAACTACAGCTACTAAAGGTCCTTGTACCAATTGAAAGATCTTACCCTTTTTTGACAATACATTTTGCCATAATAATAAGATACCTAAACCTACCACTGCAATCAGTGTATCACCTATACTAATATTTAATAATGAATTGTATATTGGTGCAAATAACCCTTCTCCTTTTTGAGGAATATAACCAAAGAAATACGGAATCTCTTTAAGGAAAATGATAATACCGATACCTGTTAACATTCCTTTGATCACCGAAGAAGGAAAAAAGTACCCGATAACACCAGCTTTTAAAACTCCGAATAGGATTTGAATAACTCCCGCTAATACAACAGCTACTAAAAAATCCTCGAATCCAAGAGAAACAATCGCCGCGAAAACGATTGCCGCAAGACCAGCCGCTGGTCCACTTACTCCGATTTGAGAACCACTAATAGCTCCTACTACGATACCTCCTACAATTCCAGCAATTAACCCCGAAAATAAAGGAGCACCACTAGCCAAGGCAATACCCAAACATAAGGGTAGCGCCACAAAAAACACGACAATACTAGCTGGTATGTCTGATTTTAAACTTTGAAATAATTTTGAATTACTCATAACATAATAAGTAACGAAGTTAACAGTCGTTACATTTTTTTAAAAAATTGAAAAATTGATTTTCTCAGTCAAATAATACGTTTTATTCGACCTAAGTGTGTGGTTTACATTACCCCAATTCTGGTGGTGGAGTTGTATATTCTAGATATACTGATAGATTTTCATATATCAGATCTGGGTAGTATTTTATACTATAATAGGATATACCTGTATGCTTACTATCTGCATGCTGAGAAATCTTATCTTTTTCTTTCAGATCTTCTTTCTCTGATCCGTCTTTCTCATTAGATTCAGATTTTTCTTCGGTATCATCGATTGCATAGCTAATTGCAGTGCTATCTCCTCCATAAAAGTCAAACAAATTGCAGATATAATTACAGGTGTTCAGAAGAAAACCTGAAATAATCAAAAATTTAGCAATTTTTATTTTTATGGATGGCATAAATAATTTTTATGGATTATAAAAATAATAGTATTACTTTCAAAATCTGTTAAATCCATTGTAAAATTAATTAACAATTTACCCCTAAAACATACGTCCCTCGTGCTACACTTCTGATTATTAGCATTTTTTAACTTTTTCCTCGTTGTATAAAAAGTAACTATAGGCTAACTTTATTCCTATTGGAAAATAAGACTTCAAATAGAATAATAGTAATCGATGCTCTACGAGGTTTTGCATTGGCGGGTGTCTGTTTAGTTCATATGAATGAGCAATATATTGCATCTCCTCCATCAGAAAGTCTTATGGAAGTAACCAACACCATTTTTGATCAAATTTTAGGCGGAATCATAGGTTTTTTTATTGTTGGTAAATTCTTTGCATTGTTTTCGATTCTTTTTGGATTGAGCTTCTTTATACAAATGAACTCCGCATCGAAGCGAAATGAAAATTTTGGGTTACGCTTTTTATGGAGAGCTTTTTTATTGCTGATCATTGGCTATATCCATCAATTATTTTATAAAGGAGATATTTTAACCATATATGCTTTATTAGCACCTTTTTTAATTCCATTTTATCGAGTATCAAATAAATGGATTCTACTGGTGTCTGGATTGTTTTTAATCAGTATTCCAAGATTTATTGCTTTTGCTATCTTAGGAAATGAAAGTGCCTTCGGACACCCTTCTATTATGGATGGAAACAGCGCAACTAATTTAGCATATATCGCTACATTGAAAGAAGGAAGTATTACGGAGGTTCTTATTACCAACGGCACTCAAGGAATGCTGCACAAAATAGATTTTCAGATCGGCATATTTGCAAGATTTTATATGACGTTTGGTTATTTCCTAATAGGGTTATGGTTAGGCAAAATTTCTCTATTTCAAAATATAACGGAGAAAAGACTCTTACTTAGAAAATGGCTGAAACGAGCCTCCATATTTTTCTTGATAGCTCTTGCACTTACAGCAGGTATATTTGCCATTTCACCTCAACCTGTAGATTTCAAAAGCTGGCTACATGTTATCGGCATAAACATCTTTGATTGGTCCAATATTGCCTTAACTGGCATTATTTTGTGTGGTTTTCTTTTGCTCTACCCAAACAAAAAATGGATTCGATTTTTCTCTTTTTTTGAGTCATACGGGCGAATGGCACTTACCAATTATGTGTTGCAATCCATAATCGGTACTTTTTTACTTTTTGGATGGGGATTAGGACTTATCGGTAAATTACAAACTGTATACCTGGTCATCATAGCTGTAGTCCTTATCATCATACAATCCGTAATCAGCAAATTCTGGTTACAAAAATTCTACTTTGGTCCTTTAGAATGGGCATGGCGAAGTGCTACCAAAGGTAAAATTCAACGATTCCGAAAGTAGTTTTAAAGCTCTTTTAAATCTGTAGCTGGAATCCATCCTATTTTACCATCAGGTAGTTTGATTTTCTTCCAATCATTTACTGTTTCGGTAACTTTTACTTTGGTTCCTTCATGGAGTTCAAAAACCTCTTCACTTCTTAAGTTGGGTTCGCTTTTTACTGTACTTTCTTGTGCGAAAATAATGGCATATTGGTTATTCGTGATGTAACCATATTGTTTAAAAGCAAAAACCACAGCAAAAACTGCTATGAGTAATGACACCCATGAGCCTAAGAAGAAAAGTCTTTTTTTGGAAGATATACGTGCGGTATAATACAATAAAAACAGTACTACAAAAATGATTACGCAAAGAACTGCTATCCATGCCCAAGAATCAAAACTAAACATATTCGTAAAACTGTTTATAGTTCTCGAAATAACTCCTTCAGGAATTACATCAATTGCATCTATGGTAGCATTATTAGCAAAAGCCAAGTTATTCTTTATGTCTTCATCATTAGGTTTCAGTTCTAATGCTTTCTCGTAATAATAAATGCTTTGCCCTATATTACTCAGTTTATAATTAGCATTCGCTAGATTGTAATATAGTGAAGCTGATTCCTGACCACTTTCTAAAATGGCAGAATAAGCGTCTATAGCCTCTTGATATTTTTCTTGATTATAAAAGGAATTTCCTTTTTCAAATAATTGATCATTTTGCGCTAAGCCCAAAACACTCACTAGAAAAACAACTATTGTAATTAAATTCTTCACTACTATCAATATTTTATAATTGTTTATCAATTGCCGCAATCACTCTAGATGCTTTATCATAATCCTGTTGCATTGCTGAAGTAGAAGATGGCGTATATCTTGCAAATTCACAACTCTCTAGTAAAGCAATAAACTCTATTGAGGTAGCATCCTCTACATCTCTTTCTTTTAATAATCGTTGGATACGATCTTTACTCATCTCGCTAGTTTGTATATTCAGCTTTGCTTTTAGATAGTTATGCAGAGCTCGCTCCATTGCGATATAAAAATCCTTTTGATTTCCTAGGTTCTTTTTAGCTTCAGAAAGATATTTTCTTGCCAATTTATCAGCTTTTCGAACTCTGTTTCCACTAACATCACTCAATCGCTCTTCTCTCTTTTTACCAAAGAACATAAACAATGGAATTGCTAGTAAAGGTGCTGTTAGCATTACCCAAAATCCAGTAGACTTAAAGAAGTACTCTTTTTGGATTGGTTCCAAATCGGCGTCCAGTTTTAAAAATCTAAATTGGCTACCTGTTTGCGTTACCAGTTTTTTGGTAGTTCCTGAAGATTCCGAGTTTGTTACAATACTTCCACTATCAGGACCATTTTTCACATTAATTACAATCTCTGGAGAAGTAATTCGCTTATAGGTTTCTGTTTTTAAATCAAAATATGAAAAAGAAACAGGTGGAATTGGATAGGTTCCTTTGAACTGTGGTACTAATGTATATGAGTCTGATATACTACCGGACATTCCTGTAATATTGGTTCTTACTCTCTCATTATGTTCTGGTTCATATTGTTCTAAACCATTAGGTACACTTAACTTCGGTAAATCGAATAATTTAAGATTCCCATTACCAGACACCTGAATTTTGGTTTCCAAAGATTCAGTTGCATCTAATTCTGTTCTATTAGGTGTTATCTTAAAATCAAACGAACCTACAGCACCAGAAAAATCATCTGGTTTTCCTTCTATCGGAAGTGGCTTTACATTAATAGTTCTGGTTCCTGCAGCCACTGTTTTATTAACCGTAGAGTATAATTTACCTCCAAAAATATCTCTTCGATTCGTAGGAACATCAACAGCAATTGATAAGGTAAGAGGTTCTATCTCTAGTTTCCCTGTTTTTTGCGGGTATAACACTGTTTTTCCACATACTACAAAATTGTAGGGCTCACCTTTATATTCTCCTCGTTCGACTCTTAATTGACCTATTTTTATTGCCTGACTCCAAAAATCACTATACTTTGGGTTATCAATTTCTCTTAAATTACTTATTTGAATTCTTGGACTCACATAAAGCTTATACACTACAGTAATCGCTTCATTTAGGTATGGATTTGTCTTAGAAACCTCAGCAACCAGATGTAAATTTTCACTTGCTACATAATCGGCATTATTCCCGTCTTTTGGTTTTTCGACAGCCGAAGTTACCTGAACCTTTACAGGTAGCGTTTTATAAACTTGACCATCAATTTCTATAGTTGCTTGTCCTATCGTAAAGTTTCCTCTTTTGGTTGGAGATAAAAAATAGCTAAATGTCTTTGCATACGATCTCTTCCCATTAATCCAAGAGTTACTGATAGATTGATTCGGTCCTCCCACAACGGTAAATCCCTTGAAACTAGGCTGGGTAAAATTATCTCCATCCTGATTCATTTCGAAATCTACACGCAATCTCTCATTTATACCCAACTTCTTTTTGCTCACTTTGGCCTCGAACTTCACCTGAGCCACACCTAGCTGGGAAACTGCTAAAAATAATGCTACAAAAATTAATCTTATATTCATCAGTTTACCAATCTTTTTCTGTTTTTGTTTTTGCTCCTTTCGCCTTTTTGGCATTTATCTTATCCTGCACTTTTCTTTCTTCATTATTCATCGCCTCCAAAAGGCTTTTTACCTGCTGAGGAGATAATTGTCCTTGTACTTGCTGAGGTTGTTGCTTCTTTTCTTCAGGTTTTCCTTCGCCTTCTTTATTATCTTTTTTCTTCTCTTTTCCATCTTCATTAGGATCATCCTGCTTATCTTCTTCATCCTTTCCTTTCTCATCTTTTTTATCTTCTCCTTCATCTCCTTTTTGATCCTTCTCATCGCCTCCTTCTTTCTTATCTTCCTTATTCTCTCCGTCTTTCTTATCCTTGTTTTCCTTGTCTTTATTATCGTCTTTATTCTGATCTTTATCCTTATCTCCGTCTCCTCCTTTATCCTCGTTCTGCTGTTTTTCTAACATCTTCTTTGCCAATGCAAGGTTGTATCGAGTTTCATCATCCTTAGGATTGTTTCTCAATGCATTTTTATAAGCTTCTACAGCTTCCTTGTACTTCTTTTGCTCCATAAAGGTATTCCCTTGGTTGTGAAAAGCCTTATGTTTTTCTTTTTTGGTAGTTGCAGTTTTTGCAGCCTCTACATAACGATTATTAGCCTCATCGTATTTTTCAGTATTATAATAGGCATTAGCCAAATTATATTTAGCAACTGCATCTATAGGATTCTTAGAAATTGCCTTTCTATATTCTCCTTCTGCCTTCGGAAAATTACCGTCTTTTTGTAATACTTCATTTCCATTTGCAACATATCTATCCGCCTCAGCGATAATCTCTGCTCTATCTTCTTCCTGAGAAAAAGTAATTCCTACTTGAAAACATAATAATATGATAAGTAAATTTCTCATAGTATTTTAATTTTTTAACTACTCCTCATTAAAAAGGTTTAATCTTTTAACCCATGATGTTTTTCTTTCTAACAAGAAAACATCTAAAAATAATAACAATAATCCAGCTCCCAAAAACCACTGAAATTGATCCTTGAAGTCTGCAAATTGCTTTGCCTCGAACTCCTTCTTATCCATTCCCTGTAACAACTCCGTTACATTTTCTATCACCTCATTGGTATTCGTACCATCGATGTATACTCCGTTTGCCTCTTCCGCAATTTCTTGCAGAATTGTGGTATTCAATTTAGTAATAACGGTTTCGCCTTGGTTATTTTTCTTATATGTCTGAACGATTCCATTACGTTTTATCGGAATCGGACCTCCTTTTGTTGTTCCAACACCAATAGTAAATATTTTAATTCCTTCTTTAGCAGCATCTTCGGCGATAGAACCAATATTTCCTTCATGATCTTCTCCATCACTAATTATAAATAAAACCCGATTCGTTTGTTCTTCATCGTTATAATAGGTCTTTGCTAATTCGATAGCTTCATTAATTGCCGTTCCTTGAGAAGATAACATATCTGTATTCATAGACTGCAAAAACATCTTTGCAGAACCATAATCTGTTGTGATAGGTAACTGCGGAAACGCGCTTGCAGCATATGCAATGATACCTACTCGATCACTCGCTAAATTATTAATGATCTGAGTTACTAATTGCTTTGATTTTTCTATTCTATTTGGAGCAATATCCTCGGCAAGCATACTTTTAGAAACATCTATGGCAAACACCACATCCACACCTTCTCGTTTTACAGTTTCGAGCTTCGTTCCGATTTTTGGATTTACCAAGGCGATCACAAAACAAGCAAATGCCAAACTGATTACAACTATTTTCAATACGGATTTAAAAACAGATTGATTAGGGCTAAGTCTTTTTAATAGTTCCTTATCTGCAAATCGCTTCTGTGTTGTTTTCTTCCATATCAAAACACCCATAAATACTACAATTAGTACCGGGATCACCAATAACAACCAGAAATATATTTTCTCTTCTAATAAGTACATCTTAAATAGTTCTTAGTTTATGGTTTTTAGTCGATTGATTTCTATATCTACAATAACAAAATAAAATTTCATTTCACTTCTCTTCAACCTGCTTTTATTAACCTTTAATTTTTAATGCAAATGCATTTATTTTTTCTTTTACCTCCGAAGAAAGCTCGTTACTCTTTATCCAAGCATGCACATCTCCTACATATTCCATTCCCAAGTAAGCAGCACTTCTCGAAAACGGCATACTAAATTCTTCTACTCGATCATCATCATTACTACAACTAATCATAGCCATTTCTTTTCCTCTTAACATACGCCCAAAATCCTTCTCTCTATATAAGTAATCCGAAATTCGATCTAAGAAAACCTTCATAACGCCACTCATCGTATACCAATATACAGGTGTTGCGAGTATAATGGTTTGATAATTCTGAACCATATTTTTAAATATAATTTCAAAATCATCTTTATTCTGAAACTCATAATCAAAATAGTTGATATCTCTTTGATTAAGGTCTATTACATCAAATCCAGTTACATTCTCCAAATAAGAAACAACAGTATGTGTATCTCCATTACTTCTAGAACTTCCTTGAATAATAATTCCTTTTTTCAAACTTCTAAATTTTATACAAAACTTCTAAATACAGTAAATCTCAAAAGAAATTCAAACAGTAATAAGATTCCTGCTAATAGTACTAAGGGTCTAAACTTTTCTTCGTAATTGTAAAACTTAAACTCTTCTACATCTGTCTTTTCTAACTTATCAATCTCTTCATATATCTGCTCCAGTTTCTTATTATCTGTTGCCCTGAAGTATTTTCCTTTTGTAACCTTAGCTATTTCTTTAAGAAGCTCTTCATCTATCTCTACTTTTACGTTTCCGTATTGAAAAGTTCCATTAGGTCTAATCGCTACAGGCGCTAATGCCATACCGTTTGTTCCTAAACCAATCGTATAGGTTTTTATCCCATATTCTACCGCTAACTCTGAAGCGATTTTAGGGTCAATAAAACCAGCATTATTAGATCCATCGGTTAGCAGTATAATTACTTTACTCTTGGCTTTGCTATCTTTTAATCGATTAACAGAGGTTGCCAATCCCATTCCAATAGCAGTACCGTTTTCCAACAAATTGTTGTATTCGATTTCTTTCATTGCACTAAGCACAATAGACTTATCACTGGTAATAGGCGTTTTTGTAAAGCTCTCTGCGGCATACATTACCAATCCAATTCTATCATTAGGTCTTCCCTGAATAAATTCGGCTGCTACATCTTTTAGTGCTTCTAAACGATTAGGTCGTAAATCTCTGGCCAACATACTCGCAGAAACATCAATTGCCATTACAATATCGATTCCTCTCGTAGTTTTTGTTTTGGTTGATACATCAACCGTTCGAGGTCTTGCTAGCGCTATGATAATTAATGTCATTGCTATCAATCTTAACAGTAACAATAAGGGTCTTAATTTTGCAAGTAAGCTACCAGATGCCTTAAATCCTTTTATACTGGATATTTTTAACTCGGCTTGCTGCTTATTCCTTTTCCATATATACCAAGCAATTGCTAGTGGTAGTATTAAAAACAACCAAAAAAACTGTGGATTTTCAAATGTAAAATTTTCAAACATTTTTATTTGGCATTTCTAAGTTCTACTGAGTTTATAATACGTTGAGCCACATCCTTGGCATAACGGTCTTCTTTATTAAAAACGACCATTATTTGTTGAAAGCCTCCATTTTCCGCAAAATTGAGCATTAAATAATCGCTTTTTTGCTCTTTTTTAGTCAAGGAATTCATTACCTCCAAACTACCGTATACTTTTATGCCTTTGGCTCCGGCTAAAGTTTCATATTCTTCATCTTTCACCGTAATATTTTTTGCCCCTTGAGACTCAAAATTACCTACTACTCCTTCTACCACCTTATTAAGATCCACCTCAGTTTTCTGATTATACTGTACGGTCGAAACAGAGATAAAGAAGTTTCCTATTAAACTTCCGTATACGAAGGTTTCATTTCCTTTTAAAATCTGTTTTTGCTCTTCTGTTAGTTGAAAATTATTTCTGATTAACACTTTTGGCGTAGAAATGGTAACTGGAGGAGCACCATACGCACTACTAATCCATTCGGTTTCTGCCAATTCTTTTGTAGGATGACCAAGTAAAGAATCCTTTACGACATCATACCCTTTTACGAAGATAAAAATCATTAAAGTGATTACAATAACACCAAAACCAGCAATACTTCCGAATATGATTCTCTTTCTTAATCTTTTCTCGGCAGTAGCTTTTCGGTACTCTTCATCGGCTAATAATTCTTCTTCTGTAGGTTCCGGAATTGCTTCTTTAGTTTCATTAATAACTCTTTCTATCACATTTCTATCAGCCTTTGCGGTACCGATATCAGGTTTGGATTTGGCAAACTTAGCCATATCCGCAGTTTTAAGAACGGTTTTAAGCTCTTCGATAGTTTGTTTATCTAGATTTAACGAACCTTTTTTGATTTCTTCATCCAGACGAGCAATTAACTCATCGGTGGTACTTTCCATCGCATGATCATAAACTTCCTCGTCTATATATTTACGCGCGGTATCACTTAATTGAGAATAATACTCCTTATGAGAATCCTGTTCTAAAAGGTGAGACTCATCTATCCTTCGTAATGCAAGAATTGCTCTTTCATAAGGTGGTAATTCATCTTCTTGAGCCTCTTTTTTCTTTTTTCTTCTCAGTACGAAAAAGACAATCAAACCTGCTATGATTAATGGGATTAAAATCCACCATAGGTATTTTTTCCAATTAAAAAAAGAAGCATCCACCTCTACCAAAGGCTTAATCTCATACATCTTCTGCTTGGTAGTATCTACCAATACATCCCGAACTTGTACTTTTAGGGAATCCGTAAAAAACACTCGATCTCCTATCATTACTTTTTGCCTTGGAATGGTATAAAACCCGGAATCGAATTGGGTTAATGCATATTCTTTAATCAGATTAAACTTTTTACCATTTTTGGTCGTATCCGTTTTATAAGATTCTATTACTTCTAGCGGAGAGAAGGTCTGACCTTCTGGAAAAATTACAATTTCCGAAGAATCAGATTCAACCTGCATTTTATATCTTATCTCTTCTCCAATTAAAATAGACGTAGAATCAATGCTAGTAACTACTTGGGCATTGATTTGAAATCCTCCCAAGACCATAAAAAACAGTAGCAATAACGTTTTGGTAGTTTTTCCAAAAAATGGAAAACTGATATTGTTATCTATAATTAGTAATTTATAATTCTTCATTCTTAATTATCGCCTATCCTCTTCGTTTAAAATATCCTAATAATTTTTTTACGTAGCTTTCATCTACTCTACTACTCAATGATCCAGCACCACTTCTAGTAAAGCTGTCTTTAAAATAATCTACGCGATCACGATAGTAATTGGCATAGTTCATTCGTACTTTTTTAGAACCTGTGTTTACCATCAACAACTCTCCAGTTTCTTCATCCTCCATTTGAACCATTCCCAGGTTTGGAATTTCTTCTTCTCGTTGATCATATACTCTTATTCCTGTTACATCATGTTTGCCACCAACTATTTTTAATGTCTGTTGGTAATCGTCTGTTATAAAATCAGAGAGTACAAATACTATTGCTTTCTTTTTCATCACATTCGACAAAAACTTTAATGCTTCCGTAATGTCTGTTTTTGTGCTCTTTGGTTCGTATTCTAATAGCTCCCTAATAATTCGCAGTACATGAGATCTTCCTTTCTTTGGTGGAATAAAAAGTTCTATTTCATCGGTAAAAAGAATCAATCCAATTTTATCATTATTCTGAGTAGCAGAAAAAGCTAGGGTAGCCGCTATTTCGGTAATGATTTCTTTTTTGAATTGCTGTTTTGTACCAAATAATTGAGACCCAGAAACATCCACCATCAACATCATGGTCAATTCTCGTTCTTCTTCAAAAACTTTGATATAAGGCTCGTTGTATCTTGCAGTTACATTCCAATCAATATTTCGAACATCATCACCAAATTGATACTGACGCACTTCGCTAAAAGTCATACCACGACCCTTGAAGGTAGAATGGTATTCTCCTCCAAAAATGTGATCGCTCAAGCGTCTTGTCTTGATCTCAATTTTCCGAACTTTTTTTAGTAACTCTTTAGTATCCATTTTTTATTTTGTCATTCCACACCAGATGCGGAATCTATCAAATCATACTTCTTATCTAATAATAATGAGATTCCTGCCTTCGCAGGAATGACAATCCTATGGTACTTCGATCTCGTTTACAATCTTATTGATAATGTCCTCCGAAGTAACATTTTCTGCTTCTGCTTCGTAAGTAATTCCAATACGATGACGTAATACATCGTGTACTACTGCTCTAACGTCTTCAGGAATTACATATCCTCTTCTTTTTATAAAAGCGAAACATTTTGCAGCGGTTGCTAAATTGATACTTCCCCTTGGAGAAGCTCCAAAATTGATAAGAGGTTTTAGATCTTCTAAACCATATTTTTCAGGATAACGAGTAGCAAAAATAATATCGAGTATATATTTTTCTATTTTTTCATCCATATACACTTCTCTTACTGCTTTCTGCGCACTAAGAATTTGATCTATGGACACCACAGGATTTACTTTTTCGAAACTACCTTTCAGATTGGCCCTAACGATTAATTGCTCTTCTTCCAACTTAGGATAATCAATCACTGTTTTTAGCATAAAACGGTCTACCTGTGCTTCTGGCAATGGATAAGTACCCTCTTGTTCTACAGGGTTTTGTGTTGCCATTACTAAAAATGGTTTATCCAGTACAAAGGTTTCATCTCCTATAGTAACTTGTTTCTCCTGCATTGCTTCTAGCAGCGCACTTTGAACTTTTGCTGGAGCACGATTAATCTCATCTGCCAAAACAAAATTTGCAAAAATAGGTCCTTTTTTTATAGAGAAATCATTCTCTTTCATATTATAAATAAGGGTTCCTACCACATCTGCAGGTAATAAGTCTGGAGTAAACTGTATACGACTAAAGCTTCCTTGTACCGCTTTAGACAAGGTATTAATAGCTAGTGTTTTTGCTAATCCGGGAACCCCTTCTAACAAAATATGTCCTTGTCCTAGTAATCCTATAAGTAATCGTTCTACCATATGTTTTTGACCTACAATTACTTTATTCATTTCTAAAGTAAGTAGATCGACAAAGGCAGATTCTCTTTGTATCTTCTCATTGATTGAAGCAATATCAATAGAACTATTTTCTTCCATCTATTCTTTTTTTTAAAGGCGTGAATTTAACATTCATGTTTCAGCAATGCAAATTGTTAAAATATTTTTCTTGTTCTTGTTAATTATAGGTTAAATGTATCCTCCTAAAATACGCTTACGCCCAAATTTTACAGTATATTTAAATCTTTTACTGAAAAACGGACGTAACAGTTTTCATCGGCTTTCGCGATGATGTTCTAAAAAGACGAAGGAGGAAGATGAATGTTGCAAAAAAAGAAACTAAACAAAATAATTCGATATATGAAAACGGCATTGATAACAGGAGCAACTAGCGGTATAGGAAGATCAACCGCTTTTGAACTTGCTAAACATCAAATAAATTTAATATTATGTGGAAGAAGACAGGAGCGTTTGGATCAGTTAAAAAGTGAATTAGAAACTGTAGTAAAAGTTCATACGCTGTGTTTCGATGTAAGAGAAAAAGAAAGCGTATTTAAAAACATTTCAGAGCTTCCCAAAGAATTTGAATCTATTGATATTTTAATCAATAATGCTGGAAATGCTCATGGCCTAGATCCCGTACAGACCGGAGACACTGAAGATTGGGATGCCATGCTAGACATTAATGTAAAAGGATTATTGTACGTTTCTAAAGCCATAATCCCAAAAATGATTGCTAAAAAGTCTGGTCATATAATTAATATCGGATCCATTGCTGGTAAAGAAGTATACCCTAACGGAAATGTATATTGTGCAAGTAAACACGCTGTTGATGCTATCAACAAAGGAATGTTAATCGATCTCAATGTTCACGGAATTAGAGTTGGAGCAATACATCCTGGATTGGTAGAAACAGAATTTAGTAATGTTAGATTTAAAGGAGATGATACCAGAGCAGATGGAGTATATAAAGGTTTTGATCCTCTAAGACCAGAGGATATTGCTGATATAATTGCCTTTGTAGTAACTAGACCTTATCATATGAATATTTCGGATCTCGTTGTACTCCCAACAGCACAAGCTAATAGTGTTATTGTGAACAAAAATTGATAATTTGTTTATTATCATCCTATTGCAGACCCAATAAAAATAACTAAGTTTAACAGGGAAACGTGTGGACTGCTATTTGCGAATGGAATGATTAATAAACGCCTTCTTATCAAAAACCTACTTGCTCATAATGACGAAAACAGTTTTTATGACAAAAAACGCAAACTTAATATTGGTGAAAAAGAAGGCAAAGCAAAGTTTTTAAAACATATTTGCGCTTTATCCAATTCCAATCCTAAAAACAATTCTTATATCGTTATTGGTGTAGAAGATGAGGATAATGAAATTGAAGGTGTAGATTTCTTTGATGATAGTAAAATCCAAAATTTAGTCAATGCATATTTGCAAAACCCTCCCATAGTTTCCTATGAGAATATTCCTTTTCCGCACTTGCCATCTGACAAAGTAGTAGGTTTGGTAACCATAAGACCACAGGGAGGTAAATTATGCGCACTTCGAAAAAACATATGGAAATACTATGGTGGTAGCGTCTTTTTTAGAGATGGAAGCATTAGTATGCCCAAAGTTTTTGATATCGAAATCAAAGATGTAAACTCTGAAATCGTTAGTGCAATTGAAAGTCATGCTCAAAACAACATAGAACTGACTCTTGACGGTGTTTTTGATTTTATGAACTCTCGAAAAGACTATAGTCCTGCTTATAAAGTTTTTAAAGAATATTTTGTGGTATGCTGGGCAGCGAAAGAAAAGCGTAAAAATGGCAACACCTATTACTCTAGAGTAGATATAGAGCTTATTAATGAACATGTAAAACTCTTTTATTCAGAATTAGATGAAGTATCTATAACTTTATCAGAAGATCAGTTTAAAATTGTGGAGTACGTTTATATGGGACTACAAGATACTTATGAATATTATCCTTTGGAAGAAGTAGTCATTACTTTTAAAGCTAATGGAAGTTACGATATTGATAACAAGCTACTCTTTAGACCCCCACAATTTGACAAAAAAACACTTTATCATCTGTACAACAGTAATAATGCCTTGATTGAAAAATTAAGAAGTAAAATACCTCTTACCAAGAATGATAAAGCAGATATGATAAATCTTCCTGCTACCTATCTTATTTGTTATTTGAATGAATTCTCTGAGGCTAAAGATAAATTAGAAGAAGCAAAACCGTATCTTAAAGCATACAATTCGGAAGTATATTCTATGTACAAAGAGAGTATGCGAATATTGAGAAAAGTGAGATATAATTAAAAATGAGATGAAAATAGATTCATCTCATTTTTAAATAAAAGGCTAAAACTTACAACTGTGAGAACTCTTGAGCCTTAGCTTGTATTGCTGCCCAATCAGTATCATTTTTGGATTGCTCTAAATATTGCGCTAGCTCCTGAGCATTCAGATTATATTTATTTCTAATTATTTCCAATAGGTTTTCTCTATTTTCTATACGTTTTAAGGCATCTGCATCCACAACGTTTAATGCATAACAAACAGAAGCTCCAATTTCATAGGTTAAAGCGAAATCAAAAACCATACTTAACGTTTCCTGATTGGTAATACCATAATCATCTTCTAGCACTGTACCAGGTATAAATGGCTCGTTTGATCTTTTCGGAAAAATTTCACGTACTGCCATTCGTTCGATATAGCGTGCACTTCCTTCCATTGTTTCGGTTATCGGTTCAAAATTATTTACTCCTAATGCTGTTGCAATTGCCAAATATTGTTTTAGCTTCTTTTCTAAACTTGCTTGATCAAAACTACCATTTGGGAAATCCTTAAAGATTTGATGTAACAGTATTTTTAACTCTAAAACCTCAGTAGGTATTCTATTATTTCTATCAGAAATTTTCGTTTTAGAAATATTTTTATTTGAATTCCAGGAATCCTGATATGTATGGAAATTTTCGTGAATTATAAAGTCTATTGACCCGATAACTTCTTTTGAAGGATCAAAAAATCCACCAGGATAAGTAGCTATATTTTCGCCAGCTATTGCCTCTTCGTCTTTATACACTTGTATATAATATCCATTGCCATCAATTTCAAAATCAAAATCATACAACCCATTACCTTCATCTGGATCTGTTATTGCAGCATACGCGCGATCTGCATCATTATCATATCGATACGCTTTTAACCCAGCACTTTCTTGATCATTTAGCTTTTTTGCTCCATCAATATTTGATTGTGGATTAATAAGAATACCTCCGTCAATTTTACCTTCTTTATTTTTATGAACTAAATACAAAGGATAGTCTTTAAGATTATAACCATTCCAAAGTTCACTATTCATAAATAAGTCTCCTGCTTTTTTTATTTGATCTAATAATTTTGTATCCACACTAGAAATTGAATCACCTCCTACCTCTTCTTCAGTAATATTGGGTGTCGAATCATCATCACTATTACAGGAAAAGATTAAAAATGTAATAACTATTAATTGTACTAAAAATCTATTTTTCATAAGTTCTAAATGTTAGTTCTGAAGAATTTTATTGCTATGTGTACTAAAACACATTATCATTAAAAGACCCTACCAGAAATTTTTTAGTAATTCTTACTACAAGAAGAAGTTTATATTCATTTTCGTAAAAACATGTTTTAAATTACATTCTTATAACATATGAACTATCACAAAACAGTATCTTGGCTTTTTAAATATTAAACATGAGTAGGACTATTGTTATTGGAGATATTCATGGAGCTTTAAAAGCGCTTCAACAGTTAATTGAAAAAGCTAACATCACCAAGGATGACACCATAATTTTTCTAGGAGATTATGTAGATGGATGGAGCGACAGCGCTCAATTAATATCTTTTCTTATGGATTTACAGGAAACTCATAATTGCATTTTTATTAAAGGCAATCATGATGAACTCTGCTATACTTGGTTAACTAAGAACACCTATAATCCAAAATGGATGCAGCATGGTGGTCAGGCGACTATTGATTCCTATAGCCAACTATCAAAAGAAGAGAAAACAGCACACCTTAGATTTTATGAAACGCTATTGAATTATCATATTGATAATCACAATCGATTATTTTTGCATGCAGGGTTTACAAATTTGCATGGTCCTCATCATGAATATTTTGATAAACTTTTCTATTGGGATCGAACACTTTGGGAAACTGCTCTTGCCATAGATCCTAAACTAAAAAAAACAGATTTAAATTACCCAAAAAGACTGCTTCTTTTTAATGAAATCTATATTGGTCACACACCCGTGACGAGAATAAACAAAACCGTACCTGTAAACGCTACTTGTATTTGGAATATCGATACTGGCGCAGCTTTTAAAGGCCCCTTAACAGCTATGGATATCGATACTAAAGAATATTGGCAAAGTGATCCTGTGTATACATTATACCCTGATGAAAATGGAAGAAATTAACACCTCTTTATAGTAATCTACTACATAATCATCGCTCTAAGGAGCGATTTTTTTTGCAATATGTTTACCAAACCCCATGTAAGTACACTAATGATAAATAAAAGATTAACAAATATATTCCCTACATATGAAAACTTTATCATTCATCATTGCATTCTTAGCTTTAACAAACTGTATCGCTCAAAACAATTGTAGTCCTTACTATCCTTCAAAAAAAGGAACAGAAATTACTTTGCATCATTTTAATCACAAAGACAAACTAACATCTAAAACAAACTACAAAATAATAGATATAAATTCTACAAATTCAGGAGCAACAATTAACATTCAAATGTCCATGACCGATGCAAAAAAGAAAAAAACAATAACCGATACTCAATTTTCTATTGAATGTAAAGATGGCGTTACCTCTATTGATCCCGAAACTATTATTTCTCCTCAGCTATACAAACAATATCAGAATATGGATTATACGATTGAAGGAAAAGGTATTGATATTCCCAATTCATTAACTGTTGGTCAACAGCTAGAAGATGGATATGTATCTATGTCGATCGACGCTGGTGTTATGAGTATTGACATGAAAGTAAATTTACTAAATAGAGAAGTGCAATCAAAAGAAACGATTACAACCTCAGCAGGATCCTTTGATTGTTATCTGATTAGCTACACCAACGAAGTTACTATGAGTATGGGAATGAAACAGACATTTATAGTAAAACAATGGATTTCCAAAAATGTTGGTTTGGTGCAACAAGAAACCTCCAAACCTAATGGGAAATTGGTAAGCAAATCTGTTTTAGCAGCCTTAAATTAATGCTGGTATTCTCCTGAAAAATATTACATTAAACAGATATAATTTCGCTATCCTCGAGAAGTTCTTCTTGTCGAAGTCGAAGTAATATCTGAGCTACCGCCACAGTATCTTTTTCACAATAAATCAGTATGCGATCGATATCATTTTCTTCGTAGTATACATTTCTTACCTGACTGCCATCGATATCATCTTTTGGAGAAGGAATGCCTAATATATTTGTTAGCAACTTAAGAGAAGTATAATGTTTATAATCTCCAAATTTCCATAAATCCATGGTGTCTAAATGAGGAATTTCCCATGGTTTTTTACCAAATAAATTAAGCTTATAAGGCAAACTTATATTATGGATAATCATTCTTCTAGCGATGTATGGAAAATCGAATTCTTTTCCATTATGCGCACATAGCAAGTGATGCGGAGTATTAAAGTGAGATTCTATCAAGTTTTTAAAATCAACTAGTAGCTGTTTTTCTTCTCCGTAAAAAGAAGTCGTTCTAAAGGATCTTGTTTCACCTTTAAACTTAAAATATCCTACAGAAATACAAACAATTTTTCCAAACTCTGCCCAAATACCTGCTCGATCGTAAAACTCCTCTGGTGAGAATTCTTCTTTACGTTGATACTTTGTTTTATCAGCCCACAGGTACTTCATTTCATCTGTCAACTGATCAAAGTTTTTTTGTTCGGGAACTGTTTCTATATCCAGAAACAGTATATGTTCTAAATTAATCTTATGAAGCATTTTCTAACATTTGATAAGCTTCTTCTATGTAGATAAAAAAATCTTCACTAAAAGAACCTTCTGGTAATCCACGATGGTGTCCTAATCTTACAATAATAACATCATCCTCTGGAATAGTAATTACATATTGACCTAAAATACCGCGCATTACAAAAATATCTTTATCTAAGTGATCTGACAACCAAAATCCATAGCCATACATATCATCATTTTCAAACCGCTTCTGAGTAGACAACTTCACAAATTCTTTGGGTAGTATTTCTTTCCCATCAAAGTTTCCATCATTCTTAAAAAGAACTCCGAAACGCGCAAAATCTCTCGCATTACTTGCAATACAACAATATGATTTTTCCATTCCACTCTCTTCACTATCTACTTGCCAAAGTGCATCTTCTTCCATACCCATAGGTTTCCAAAAGCTTTCACTTAGATATTCAGATAGTGTTTTTTGTGTAGCCTTTTCAATGACCATTCCCAATAATTGAGTATTACCACTTAAATACACAAACTCTTTTCCGGGTTCATCAATAATTTCTAGGCCATTCATAACTTCTCTTAATTCTGGATCATAATACGCTCTGGCTGTGATTGAGAAAGGACTCGTATAATGCTCTGTCCAATTTAATCCAGAAGACATAGAAGAAAGATCACCAACGGTGACGTTAGCTGCTAATCCTTCTGAAAAAGCAGGCAAAAAGTCGCCTATAGGTTGATCTATACTTTTAATATATCCATCCATAATAGCCTTTCCTAATAGAGCTGTTGTAATACTCTTGGCCATCGAAAATGAATTGGTCTTAGAGGTTGTACCGTAACCATCCGCATAGTTCTCATACCATATTTCATCATTCTTGATGATCATAAAAGCTACGGTTCCCATTTCTTTATTTACTCTATTTAATGTTTCTGTTGGAGTAGCTTTGTTATAATCGGGATGTAATTTCCAGGGAATAGGTGTATCGGATTTTTTTATAACATGGTTATCAAAATATGTGTAGTCATCGATATAAGCAGTTGTGTGTCCTGTCATATACACAACACGAACTCCTTTAAGAATATAATCATAATCAAATATGTAAAGCAGTATGACACACAGTAAAATAATTGCAACTAAACCTTTGAGTAATATTTTAATAATTTTCATGCAGATAGATATTTGAATGTCTAAGGTATGAAATAAGCCATTATTAATGTGTTGATACCAATTAAAAAGATTCTATGGTTATTTTATCAGACCCATAAAAACAATAAATATAAACAGATGAAAATAAAGTAAGTATAAAAAAAATGCCTGAATGATATCCAGGCATTTATTTCAACGTTAGTTTAATTCGATTAAGCTATATTGCTGTTACACTTAACTTTGTTAGATACCAGCGTTGAGTTTGTGCAATATATGTAAGCAAAAAGAAACATCAGTTTAATATTTCTATTTATAACAATCTTAAGTTGTAACTTTACTACAAACCGAAAATTGGGGTTTCGGCAGACGTAACCATAGTGTGTTTACAATATTATTCTCATCAAAGCTATATACCGACGTTGTTCTTATCAAAGTTAGAAGATAATTCTCTAATAAAAATCGATACTATTTTTTTGGTAGTTCTGAGTGTATAAAGTGTATGTTTGAATGTATAAGTTGCACATGGACTACCAAAAATATTATGCATTCATAACATTTATTGTGGGAAAAAAGCTATAATTCTATTTGCCAAATAAAGCAAAGAGACTGTCTAACATTAAATTAAATCACATTTAATCTTTGATAAAGTTCTTTTTTGGAGTCTCTTGCTATAGGTAATGATTTCTCATCTGACATAACTACATATCCTCCCTGATCCTTAACCAAAGTATTAACCTGATCCAAATTGATCAAATAGGACCTATGAATTCTAAAAAAACCAAAAGGTTCTAGCTTGGATTCTATGTATTTTAAATTTTTGGAAATAACGATTTCTTTTTCGTTCTTTCGGATCAAGGTTGTATAGTTTCCGTTACTTATACAGTATAAAACGCTGGGAATCTTAATTACATGAGTTCCTCTTGAATCAGTAATAGAAATTTTTGGAACCTCATGAATCTTAGAATATAATTCTTTAAAATTGGCAATTACTTCTTCTTTGCTCTCTACTTTTTCCTGTAACTGAATTGTCTTATTAATGTTTTCTACTAAAAGTCTTGGCTCTATAGGCTTTAGCAAATATCCTATGGCATTATATTTATACCCTTCTACGGCGTATTGATTATAAGCAGACACAAAAATAATCTTAAAATCAATAGTTTCCAGCTCTTCCAAAATATCAAAAATAGTAATCGACCCTAATTGCACATCGAGGAATACCAAATCTGGATTTTCATTTGATAGTCCTTCAATAATAGAATTCTTATCCCAAGCTTCGCCTATTATTTCTACCTGCGGGCAGTAATTTTTTAGAAGAAGGCTTATATTTTCTCTATCCTTTTTTTCATCATCAATTATAAAACATTTCAAAACATTTTCCATCTGCTAACTTTCTTTAATAATTGGCAACGTAATAATCACTTCGGTTCCCGCTGGCAACCCTTCATCATTTTTCAGATCATTTATTATTATATTGGCTTTGGCAGCTACTATTTCATTTAAGATTTCAAGCCTCTCATAAGTATTCTCGGTAGCAATTGATAAATGAGAAGTTTCATTTTTTTTATTTTTCAATTTTTCTGAGGCTTCCCTACCAATACCATTATCTCTAACGTTACATACTACCGTATTGTTTTCTTTTTTAAGTTTTATATTTAATTTTCCTTTAAAGGGAGAGTGAGAGAACCCGTGAATAATTGCATTTTCTATATAAGGTTGGATTACCATTGAAGGAATTTTAGGATCCTGATCTTCGAGAATGGGATCTACATCAAATACAGCATCAAAACCTTCTTGAAATCGACCTCGCTGCAAACTGACATATGACCTAATTACCTCAACTTCTTTATTAAAATTAATATAAACACTATCTGAGCTGTTTAATACATTTCTAATCAATCCAGAAAGCTCCGTCATATATTCATTCGCCTTTAAATTGTCTTTTTTCAATATATAATTCTGTAGTGTACTAAAGGTATTAAACAAGAAATGTGGATTCATAGAAGATCTCAATGAAGTAAGCCTTGTTAGTGCTAATTTTTCATTGATCTGATAATACTTTATTTTACTTCGGTATGCCCTAAACATAAAAACCAAAACAGTGATGCATAACAGTATTCCTAATAAATAACTCAACCATTTTGACTTACTTACTTCTTTCTCAATCTCAGAGTTTTTCTCCTCTAAACCTGAAATTACCTCTTCTTTTTCTAGCAGTAAATTTTTACTTTCATTTTTTGCTACCTCTTTACTTACCTTAACTTTTAGCTGGAGAGACTCTAAAGCTCTAATCTCTCGCAACGTTTTAAGACTAGCTTTAATATTTCCTCTTTTTTCATACAGTTTGGAAAGATCTTCTTTTACTGTAATAAGATCCGAAACATCCTTTTTTCTTTCGAAATATTTCTGAGAGATTAAAAAATACTCCAAAGCCTTTTCATAATTTCCTAGTCCTGTTTGTATAGCTCCCATAGTGTGCATTAATCCAGGATATAGGTCATCTCCATCTTTATAGGTAAGATTATCATTTTCCCATGATATATTAGTTCGAATTACTTCTAAAGCTTCTTTGGGCATGTTCTTCAAATAATAAGACCAGGCAATATTGTTATACACCATGATACAATGTCGTGAGTTCACTTTTTCCTTTTCACAACCTAATGATGCCATTCTTGAATAATACAAAATTGAATCTACCTGATGATCTGGATATGAAGCTGATAAGTTCAGATACGTAGTGGGTTTTCTTTTCTTCGTATCTGCAGAATCAACATAGGATAATGCCTTTTTAAAATCCATTTTAGCCTGATCTTGATCTCCAATATCCAGAAATAGCACTCCTCTATTTAAAGAAAGCTCCCATAAAAATTTTGTATTATTTTCTTTATGAGAAAGTTCCAGACCTTCTCCAAAATATTCTAAAGCCTTTATGTATTCACCTATTCGATTATGAATAGTCCCTAGCCTACTCTTTATATAAATCAGGCAATCTACATCATTGGTTTCTTTGCAGTTTTTCTCTAAAAAATCCAGAACCTGTAATGATCTGATATATTCTCTGGTTTTAGTGGTAAAAAAGTATTCAACTCGTTTAATGGACAGTTGTAAACTATCTACTTCATAACTATTCTGAATCAAAGTAAAAGCTCTGTCGTAGGAATCTTTAGACGCTTGGATTTGTTTAGCTTTAAAGAGACTATCGCCTTCTTTTATTAACTTTTCTATAGATTTCTTCTCTAGATCGTATGTTTTTTTTAATTCCTTGTCTAAACCATCTTGGCCTACAATTTGGAAGCTTACTCCTAATAAGAAAAAGAAAAAATAATATCTAAAGATTAGCATTAAAAAAGAGTTTGTTGTTTTATGGGACTTTCATGATCTAACAACCACTTTTTACGCCATAATCCACCTGCATAACCTGTAAGAGAGCCATCACTACCAATTACACGATGACAAGGAATCACAATCCAAAGTGGGTTTTTTCCATTTGCAGAAGCAGCAGCTCTAATGCATTTTGGATCTCCTAAATTTTTGGCGATATCTAGATAAGTAACCGTTTTACCAAACGGAATTTTGGTTAGCTCTTTCCATACTTTTTTCTGAAAATCAGTTCCAGATGGATTAAGTTTTACATCAAAGTGATCTCTTTTCCCTTCAAAATAATCCTGCAGCTGTGTCACAGCTTCTTTAAGTGTTTCTGGAATAATATTAGTATGTTCTTCTTCAGTATTATTTGTAATCGAAATTTCAGAAATCCCCTCTTCATCACCTGTAATAGAAGCAATGCCTAGCGGAGTTTCTATGAAGGCAGTGGTAATCACTCTTCTTGCTTTTCGGTTAGAATACCCAATTTTCTTGCTCTAATTTCCCAGTTTTTACGAGCCAAAATCTGCATATCAGTCTCATTATCACTTTCATCTACAATCTCAAGACCTAACAGTGTTTCGATAACATCTTCCATCGTTACCAACCCGCTAACAGAACCATACTCATCTACTACCAAAGCAATATGATTTTTGGTTTGAATTAATTCGTTAAACAAATCAGGAATAGGCAGGTTTCTAGTTGTAAAGATTATAGGTCTTTTTATTTCTCCTAAAAGCTTATGACCATTTTGATTGGCCATTTCCTTAAAAACATCATCTTTAAGCACCTGACCTGTAATATTATCAGCTTTATCCTTATATACAGGAATTCTTGAAAATCGCAGATTTTGATTTTCATTAAAAAACTGTTCCACCGTTGTGTTTTCTGAAGCTGTTTTAATAACGGTTCTTGGCGTCATTACATCTTTAGTCAATACTTCTTTAAACGTTAGTAAGTTTTTAATGACTCTAGATTCAGACTCTTCAAAAACACCTTCTTCTTCGGCAATATCAGCCATTGCTGTAAAATCTTCTCTACTTAATACAGAACCATGATGTCCTTTACCACCTATCAGTTTTGTGGTCAATTGTAAAATCCAGAGAATACCTGTCCACTTTAATGGCCAAATCAGAACATTTAACGCCTTTGCAGTAAAATTAGCAAGTTGTTTCCAATAGGTAGCTCCAATAGTCTTTGGAATAATTTCCGAAGCCACTAAAATTAATATGGTCATGATCGATGATACTACTCCTACCATAAGATCTTCGGTCATTTCCATGCCCAAAATCGTTGTAGTCTTTGATCCATAAATTTCTGCATACGCTACTTTTGCCTGAACACCCACTAGAATTGCACCAACCGTATGCGCAATGGTATTAAGTGTTAAAATAGCGATCAACGGTCGATCAACGTCTTTTTTTAATTTCTCTAAAGCGGTTGCATACGCTTTACCTTCCTTTTTCTTAACGTTTATAAAGGTTGGAGTAATACTTAATAATACTGCTTCTAGTATAGAACACAAGAAAGAAAAGAAAATAGATACAACCCCGTATACGATTAGTAATGCCATAATTATTTATTAGTTGGTTTTGCTAAAGTACGGATTTGGTATTCATTTGTAAAAATAAAAAGCAAGAATACTTATTGCTACCAACCCACATATTTAGGAGGTTTGATTTCATTTAGATTAAGATATACGATAAGCTGCCCTCTATGATGGGTAACATGATCCTGTAACAAATTTAATATTTGAAGCTTTGATTTAGGTCCTGCAAAAAAATCAACTTTATCTGCTAAAGTCTCCTCTGATGTCTGTTCTATCCGAGCATGCGCCTTATCGAAAGAATCTTTTACAAACTGTATCAATTCATTTTTGGTATCAGGAGCACTTTCGTTAAATTTTTGTCTATCAAATTCCTCTTCAGAAAAATAGGTTGTGCTTAACCATGTCATATTACCACAGATATGTAGTAACTGAGATTTAAAGTCCATTTCTCTCTCTGAAGGTCTAAAGGCATACTTATCATAAGGCATTGATTCTGCCATTGCTACCAGATATGCTTTAGAGTTTTCCCATTTTTCTAAAAATGCAGATTTTGGAGTAAACTTTTGTGCCATCATAGGAAATGTTATAAAAACTAAAAGAAAAAATACATGCTTCATTACTTAGAACTCACTTCATTCATATACAAAGCAATTGCCTCCAATTCCTCATCTGTAAACTTTTCCAGTCTAGTAAAATTGGTTTTCATTACAGCATAATTTTCAGGATCTACAATAGGATCTTTCTTTTGTCTCAAAAACCCAACTACATCTCCATTTTGTTCTTTATAAATCTTCATAATAGCAGTTACACTAGGACCAACAGATTTTTTATCCATTCTATGGCAAGAGTAGCAATTTCCTTTTCCTTTGAATAATTTCTCACCTAATTCAAACTCAGGAGACACTGTTTCTTTCTTCCCACCGATTACAATTTTTTCTTTTTCCTGCTTTTTTTCTGACTGACAACTTGTAGCGATACATACAATGCTTAAAAGTGCAATAACAATGTTTTTCATTTGTGTGATCTTAGGTGTTAAATAAATTATCTATATCTTTTTTAAATCTCTCTAAAAGGTCTTTGGAGAAATTAGTGATTACTTTTTGTTCGTTAGGTTCAATTCCATCTTTAGCTTCAGCAATTCTAGTTAAGGCATAGATCATAAAATCGTACTCTTCATCTGGACCGTTATCCGAAAAAACTTCAATTGTTTTTTTATACAAGGTTTCGATATCACTATCGTTCCTATTTTCATAATCAAAAGACCATTTTATATCTTGTCCTTTTGGATGTGCTTTTAAAATTTCTTCTAATACGTTGACTTCTTCTTTTTGAATAACACCATCGCTCATTGCAATTACATACAAAAGTTCTCCAAAAGTCTGATACAATCGATCTCTGCTTACCATAAAATTTTTCTTTAAAACTATCCTAAAAGTCGAACTACATCTTTTGCAAAATAACTAGCGATGATATTAGCTCCTGCTCTTTTAAATGCTATTAATTGTTCCATCATAATAGCATCGTGATCCAACCATCCTTTTTCTGCTGCGGCTTTTAACATGGCATACTCTCCACTAACTTGATATACAGCAACTGGTACATCCACAGCATCACTTACATCTCGCAAAATATCCAGATAAGCTAATCCGGGTTTTACCATCACAATATCGGCGCCTTCATCAATATCCATCAATGTTTCTTTTATTGCCTCATCTCGATTAGCAAAATCCATTTGGTATGTTTTTTTATCTCCAAAACCTGGTGCCGAATCTAATGCGTCTCTAAATGGACCGTAAAAGGCTGAAGCATATTTAGCACTATAACTCATGATACCTGTATTTTTATAACCTTCGGATTCCAGCAATTCTCGGATAGCTAGTATTCTTCCGTCCATCATATCACTAGGCGCTACAAAATCCGCTCCTGCTTGTGCATGAGATAAAGACATTTTGGCTAAGACTGCGCAAGTAGGGTCATTTACAATATATCCATCTTCTACAATACCATCGTGTCCGTAAGAAGAGTACGGATCCAACGCTACATCGGTCATTACCAACATTTCGGGAGCTACTTCTTTTACTGTTTTTATAGCACGTTGCATAAGACCATCTGCATTGAGTGCTTCGGTTCCTTGATTATCTTTTAAATTATCGGGTACTTTTACAAAGAGTAAAACCGCTTTTAGCCCCATTGCCCACAACTCTTTGACTTCATTTTTTAATAAATCCAAGCTATAACGATAGTATCCAGGCATCGAAAGTATCTCTTGCTTTACATTTGTTCCTTCAACCACAAAAAGTGGCACTAAAAAATCATTGGGTGTTATAGTATGTTCTCGAACCAAAGATCTAATAGCTTCTGTAGTCCGTAATCTTCTATTTCTGCGTAGTTGATACATTACAATGTGCTAGTAATTAATAAGAATGGTAAATATACCAACTTATCCCCTAATTTCTAACTCAAGATTTTCATAAAATTGAACCTAATTTGTAACAATCTATTCACATTAACTACTAATTTCATTGAAGTCCATTTAAAAAGAAGAAAAATGATAAAGAAAATTCTAATTGTTATCGGAATTATCGTTGGTATTGTCATATTACTTGGCGCAGTAGGCATATACTATACTCAGCCAAATGAACATTTCGTTTTGGACTTCATAAAGAAAAATCCAGATAGAGCTGCCATAAAACTTATACGTAATGATTCTATAATCGCTGAAAAAAATATTAATAAGGTGATGCCTTTGGCAAGCACTGTTAAAATAATTCTTGCTATTGAATATGCAATTCAATCCGCGAGTGGAGGATTAAATCCAGAAGAAGCTATTCCAATCGAAGAACTAGAAAAGTTTTATATACCTAATACCGATGGTGGTGCGCACCCACAATGGTTAACATCAGTAGAATCAAAAATTACAAATAACAGCATATCTATTAGAGAAATTGCTAAAGGAATGATTCGATATAGCTCGAATGCTAATACCGAATGGTTAAGTAGAAAGTTAGGTTTGGAAAAAATTAATCAAAGAATAGATAGCTTAGGTATAACTGATCATACAGACATATACTATCTCGCATCTTCCTTATTTGTTGGAAAAGAAAAGTTCCCTGATAGCAAAGGTAAAGATTTGGAAAACAAACTTAGAGATCTGAGCATCGAAGAGTATCGAGAAACTACCAATACGATCCATTCAAAACTAGTAAAAGATACTATTTATAAAGCCGACATTGGAGATCTAGGAATGAATATTCAAAGAATATGGTCAGATAATTTACCTGCATCTACTGTAAATGAATATACTCAATTAATGAAAAAGTTAAATTCTAAGTCATATTTCGATTCAAAAACTTATGAGTATTTGGATGAGGTGATGGAAGGTCTAATGCAAAATCCTGCAAACCAAAAATGGCTTTCCCATGCTGGTATGAAAGGAGGATCTACTGCATTTGTTCTTACCAAAGCACTTTATGCTACTGACAAAAAAGGCAATACTACAGAGTTGGCCTATTTTCTAAATGATTTAGGAATTATGGAAAGTACAAAGATTCGAGCAAGCATGAATCAATTTGAACTCAAGATTTTAACGGATAAAGAATTCCGCGATAAACTTGCTAAAACATTAAAAAACAAATAATTACAAACAATAACTTATATATATAGTACAGTATAGAAATTTGTACGAATTACTAAACTTAATAAATGATAATTACTTATGCTCACGATAAAAAATTTAAGCAAAACATATCCAAACGGAACCAAAGCTCTTAATGATGTAAATCTTACTTTAGAAAAAGGAATGTTTGGCTTATTAGGACCCAATGGCGCTGGTAAATCAACATTAATGAGAACCATCGCTACCCTACAATTGGCAGATACTGGATCTATTAATTTCGATGGAATTGATGTATTTAAACAGCCAGAAGAACTAAGAAAGATATTAGGATATTTACCACAGGATTTTGGTGTATATCCAAAGGTTTCTGCGGAAATGATGCTTAATCATATAGCAAAAGTAAAAGGAATTACCAATAGTGCTGAGCGAAAAGGATATGTAGCTGATTTATTAAACAAAGTGAATTTATATAAGTTTAGAGATCGTAATCTTGGCGATTTCTCTGGTGGAATGAGACAACGTTTTGGTATTGCACAGGCATTATTGGGAAATCCAAAACTTATCATCGTAGATGAACCTACGGCTGGTTTAGACCCTTTAGAACGTAATCGTTTTCATAATTTATTAAGTGAACTAGGAGAAAATGCCGTTGTAATTCTGTCCACACATATTGTAGACGATGTTACCAATCTATGTAAGCATATGGCAGTGTTTAATGAAGGAACGATCCTTGCGCAAGGAAACCCTCAAGAATTATCTGCCACACTTAACGGTAAAATATTTAAAAAACAAATTGAAAAATCTCAATTAGAGCATTACCAAAACAACTATACTGTACTCTCTAATTATTTAAGAGGTGGTCAGTTTTTTATCAATATCTATAGTGAAACAACTCCGGAAGAAGGGTTTGAGCAGATGGAAAATGGCTTAGAAGAATTTTACTTCTTTAGTATCAATAAAAATCAAAAGCAACCCGTATAATTATGAAAGAAATATTTTTATTTGAATTACAATATCGCTTTCGTAGACCAGCTACTTGGATTTATGCTGGTTTAGGTTTAGCTATGGCACTGTTAGTAGCAGTATTTCAGAAATCAATTACTGCACAGTTTGTTAATAGTCCTAATAATATTATTGATGTTATTGCTCCTATTTCTGTTATTTCCATTTTCTTTTATGCAGCAATTATGGGAGTTCCTATTTTTAGAGATCAGGATCATAAAACTGCGCAAACGTATTTTACCTTTCCGATTACTCAAAAATCATATGTTTTAGGAAGATTTTTTGGAAGTTTTGCTGTGGTTACGTTCTTAAACCTATTTATCGTTATTGGAGCTATTATAGGTTTTACAACCGGAATGTATTTGGATAGACCTGATTATGGCAGCTACGACTCTTTTAACTTAGCGTCTTACATACTGCCATTTATATTTATTTTAGAAATAAATGCATTTTTAATTGGATCTCTATTCTTTTGTTTGATGGCTTTTTTCAAAAAAATGCCAATCATTTATCTAGGAGGTATCTTTTTATTCTTGCTTTATAGTATATCAGGAAATCTATTATCCAATTTAGATAATCAGTGGTTAACAGTTTATCTAGATCCTTTCGGTGGTAGAGTTTTTTCTTATGTAAAAAAATACTGGTCTATCAATGAGCTAAATACAAACCAATTACCAATCTACGGTAAGTTCTTACTTAATAGAATGATATGGTTTGCTCTTGGGATGTTCTTTTTTCTATTGACTTTGTTTAAGTTTGATTATAAAAAATTCCTAATTTCTGGTAAGAAAGAAAAGAAAAGTAAAAGCGATCAGGAAGCACCATCTTTTGTAGGTGTTATTTCTCAGATATTTGATAAAAAAACAGAACGAGGAAATCTTTTATCACTTAGTAAGATTGAGTTTTTATCGATCGTAAGAGACCCAGTTTTTATCATATTAATCATCATTGGTATTATCATATCCTTGATTACCATTTTTAATGCCAATGAAACCTATGGTACTCCGAACTCTCCGTTAACCAGATTTATAGTCACCTTTATCTCTGGAGGAATCTCTCTTTTATCCGTAGTAATTTTAATCATCTATTCTGGTGAAGCTGTTCATAGAACTAGAAAAAACAAAACCTTTGTATTTTATGATGCACTACCTATTAACAATACAAGCTTATACTTTTCTAAAGTTCTATCTTTAGTTGGAGTAGCTGTAGTATTAGCGTTGGTAAATATTATTATTGGTATTTTATTCCAAACTTTTAATGGCTATTTTGGTTATGAATTAGGAATGTCTGCCTTGTACAACTTCGCATTAATCCTTCCTAGTTTCATTGCTACCATTTTCTTGTGCTTTTTTGTTCATGTTTTGGTAAACAATAAGTTTCTAGGTCATTTTATCATTATTCTAATATATATCGGGCTTCCTCTTTTAGTGGCATTAGCGTTTAAAAGTAGTAATCCTTTACTTATATTTTCGGGAACCACACCCTTCTTCTTAAGTGACCTTAACGGTTTTGGTCATTATATGCATGGTGCTTTTACACTTAGCGTGTACTGGATTTTAATGATGGGTATTCTATTGGTAGTAGGAACCTTATTCTGGAATCGAGGATTTTTCTCTTCTGCAAAAGAACGATTTATACTCGCTAAAAGAAGGCTTAACTTTAAATTGGTAGGTGCTTTCCTTTTAGTAATAATTGCATTCTCATCGGTGGCGGGTTACAGCTATTATAACCTGAAGGTACTGAATCGTATTGAAGATGGTGATTATTTTAATGAAATTGCTGCTAACGCAGAGAAAAAATATGGTCGATTGATCAATCAAGCACATCCACAAGTAACAGATCTAAAAGCGTACATAGATGTTTACCCTAATGAAAGAGGATTAAAAGCTATTGGTGAATTTAGTATCATCAACAACTATAACACTCCTATTGACACCTTGCTATTGAATGTACAATATCCTGCATTACATACGCAGCTTGAGGAAATCACCTATAATGGCGAAAATATCAAGCCTGTTATTTCTGATACTGTTAATAGAATGTATTTTTATAAGTTACCAAATACCCTGCAACCAAAAGGAACGGCAGAGTTGTCTATTGCTATGTCTGCAGAAACCAAGGGATTCTCGAATAGTATGGAAACGCAGGTGCTAAACAATGGTACATTTTTAAACAATTCTATTTTTCCTAGTTTTCATTATGATCGAACGCTTTCGGATAATGGTATTCGCAAAAAATATGATTTAGAAAAATTAGATTATCTATTTCCACCGAGAACTGATTCTACAGCACTTAAGAAGAATTTATTTAACGAAGATGCGAATTACATCAATTTTGAAGCTGTCGTAAGTACTTCTTCTGATCAGATTGCCATTGCTCCTGGTAAGTTGGTAAAAGAATGGAAAGAAGGTGAAAGAGCTTACTTTCATTATAAACTAGAATCCCAAACAGATCTTTTCTTTAATGTCGTCTCTGCAAGATACGATGTAGAAAAATCTACGTGGACAGCTCCTAGCGGCAAAAAGGTGGATATAGAGATTTATCATTCTCCAAAACACAAAAAGAATTTACAATACTTTATAGATGGCACCAAAGTAGCTTTAGAATATTGTTCTAGAAACTTTTATGAATATCCGAATTCTGTTATTAGAGTTGTAGAGTTTCCAGCACATTCTACGTTTGCACAATCATTTGTAACTACGATTCCATATTCTGAAGATTTTGGATTTGCAGCAGATTTCGAAAAAGCAGAAGATTTTAACTATGCATTTCGTGTTACAGCTCATGAAGTCGCGCATCAATGGTGGGGACATATTGTAACTCCTAGTAAAACTTCTGGAGCTAATATTATTTCAGAAACCTTAGCAGAATATTCTTCTTTAATGACGATGAAAAAAGAATATGGAGAAAATGGTATAAAAAACTTTCTTAAGTACTCTTTGGATACCTACTTACGAAGTCGTGCCTTTAGTTTTAAACCCGAAAGATCTTTAATCAATGTTGAAACAGGAGGTTATATCTGGTATCGAAAAGGATCTATGATCATGTATGAATTACAGGATATCATTGGCGAACAAAAAATCAATACCGCCTTAAAAGGGTTCTTAAATGAATATAAAAATTATGAAAAAGGAGTGTATCCAACCTCAGAAAATTTATATGATGCTATCTATAAAGTAGCGCCAGATTCTCTTAAATATTCTGTAGAAGATGGTTTTAAAAAGATTGTGTTGTACGAAAACCGCGTTAAGAAAGCACAAACAAAAAAACTAGATAACGGAAAATACGAAACTACCTTTACTGTAGATTCTAAAAAAATCTACTATGATGATGAAGGAAAAGAAGAACGTACCGATGATAAAACCAATTATATAGAAATTGGTTTGTTTGGAGAGGACATTATCGATGAACAAGACGTTCCTCTTAAAAACCCATATTATCTAGAAAGAAAGTGGTTACAACCTGGAGAAAATACCTTTACAATTACCACAGATCAAAAACCCGAAAAAGCAGGGATTGATCCATATAATAAATTAATAGATCGAAACTCTAATGATAACCTATTAGGCGTAGAAGAATAGATCTTGTAAGAATTTAGTTAGTTAAATCCTGAAAATCACGATAGAAAGCTTTTGCTCCTATTGTGATTTTCTTTTTATATCGCATTTTGTAACAATTAATTCTACCATTCGTCTTCTTCATATAGTTATTGCTTAGGCAACCTTTATAGACATTTCTGCGTCTATACCTATAGATCAAAAAACGAAATCATCAAATCATGAATATCAAAAAACTTACAGTATTTTCCATATCCTTATTATCTGGTTTTATACTATCAGCACAAACCATCAGTTCTAAAGTTGTCGATAAAAAGACAAATGAGCCGATTCCTTACGCTACTATAGAATTAGCAAAAAATAGAGGAGTCATTACAAACGAAGAAGGGAAATTTAGCATCACCTTAGATGAAAAACTTGCCCAGATAGACTCTATCTATATCTCTTCTATGGGATATCAAAAAGTGGGAATTGCATTAAATGCAATTTCTGATAGTATTATCTATATAGAACCTAAAGCTATTGAGCTTAGCGGTGTTTTTATCTCTAATAAAAACCTAACTATCGATGAGATTATCGATAATGTAAAAGATAATCTAGCACAAAACTACAGCACCGATTTATCTCATAAAAAACTATTCTACCGACAATCCGATTTTAGTGATTTACATAAAATTAATGTGAAGTTTAAAAAATCTACGATCAAAGAATTTAATAAAAAATTTATCGATAGTGTTATCTCTATCATTCCAAGAAAATCCGCGTATTATACCGAAGCATTATGTGACTTATATGGTGATTATGATAAACAAAAACTGAATATCATTAAAGGAGCAGAGTTATATGACAAGAGTAATGACGGTTCTATGGAAGCGCTCTCCGATAAACTCGAAGATATCCTGAAAAAGAATGTAAAACCAAATTCGTATTTAAAAATTAAGTCCGGTTGGATTCTAGGTACAAAAGTACAGATGGATTCTATTTTTGATGCCAACGAAGAAGCTGCAGAAGTTAAAGAAGAGATCGAAAAACCAAATAAAAATGAAGAAAATTACTTCTTAAACTACAGAAAATCTTCCTTAAAAAGTTTATTATCTAGCATGTTCTTTCAGGAAGACTCTCAGCTGAATTTTATTGATAAATCAGGAAGATATCGATTCGAGTTAATCGATTATACTACGATGGATGACAGCAGCGTATATATCATCAATTTTGAGCCAAAACGAGGAGCAGATTTTAAAGGTACTATGTATGTAAACACCGAAGATTTTGCGATTATGAGAGTGGATTATGAAAATGTAAAAAACTTAAGAAATTTTGGGTTATTGGGAATCAGTTTCCACGATACCATGTATAAAGGAAAAACAATTTTTGCAAAAGGTGAAGATGGCAAATATGGTGTGCGCTATATAGAAAAAACGAGAGGAAATGTATTCGGAATCGATCGACCACTAAAGATCATCGAAAAAAATAAGTTTGTAAAAGGAAGACGCAAGCAAAACGAACTATCCTTAGGCTTAGATATTGGTGCGGGTGAAATTAGCAAATACGAAGTAGTTGTTTTCGACACAAAACCCATTACAGAAGCTGAATATCAAAACAGTAAAGAGAATAAAAGTATAAAACCACAATATATGTCTAAGTATGATCCAGAATTTTGGAAAGGTTATAATATCATAGAACCCAATACAGCGATCAAACAATTCACGGCTATCGAAGGAGAATCTTAGAAATAAATCAATTTTAATTAGTTAGTTTCTATACCACTCAAACCTTTAGACCAATAAGTGATTCGTTTTATTTTAAGAATAAATTACCATTTTGGTATAGTTTTTAGTTGTAACTATGTAATAGATACAATAGAAGTTAGACTTTTATCCTGTAATTTTACGAATCTACTGATTTATGAAAAAGAATAAGATTACATTATTACTTATTGGTTTAGGGTTCATTTTTTCTACCGCAACTGGGCAAACGATACGCTCCAAAGTAGTCGATAAAAAAACCAATCAACCAATCCCTTATGCAACTATACAGATTGGAGAAAATGAAGGTGTGGTTACCAATGAAGAAGGAAGCTTCAATATTACACTAGATGATATCCAATCTAAAAAAATAGACTCTATTTACATTTCTTCCATGGGATACGCAACTGTAGGTGTATCTGTGCAAAGCATCACTGATAGTATCATCTATATAGAACCAAAAGCTATAGAACTTAAAAGTGTATTTATATCCAACAAAAACCTAGATATTGATGATATCATTGATAATGTAGATGATAATATGGAAGACAATTATCGCTCTGACTTATCTAAAAAACGACTCTTCTTCCGAGAAACGAATACCAACTTCATCAAAAAAATGGATCTCGAATTCAAGAAATCTACCATTGAAGAGATTGATGAAAAGTTGATAGATAGCATCTCTAAAGTGATTCCTAAGAATTCTGTTTTTTATGCAGAAGCCTTATGTGATTTCTATGGAAATGAAGACAAACAAAAACTAAGAGTAATTAAAGGAGCACGCTTGTATGACAAAAATAATAATGGGTCTATAGAAGGGATTTTTAAGAAAATGGAGAAGATTTTTAAAGACAATGTTAAACCTAATTCCTACATTAAATTTAGATCTGGATTGTTTAGCCAAAAAGTTCAGGTAGATTCTATTTTAAAAAACAATCAAGACGCAAAGGATATTGCTGATGGCATTGAAAATCCAAAAGAAAATTTGTTTTTTAAATCTAGAAAAATGAACCTTAAAAACCTTTTTAATCAGACTTTTTATCAATCCGACACCAAACTAAATGTGATTAAAAATTCGGGGCGATACGAGTTCGAACGTGTAGATTATACCATTTTGGATGATGTTGGAGTATATGTTATTAAGTTTACACCCAAAAGAAGAGGCGATTTTAAAGGTACTTTATATGTAAATACCGAAGATTTTGCAATAATTCGAATTGATTATCAAAACGTAAAACGATTAAGAAGCTTTAACCTACTTGGACTTAGTTTTCAGGAAAATGGATACAGTGGTACTACCATCTTTAAAAAGGGAAGTGATGGCAAGTATGATGTGAAGTTTATTGAAAAAGTAACAGAAAACAAATTCGGAGTTGATAGACCTTTAAGTATTATCGAAAAAAATAAGTACGTAAAAGGAAGAAACAAGCAAAATCAGGTATCGTTAGATCTAGATATAATTAGCTACGCGAAAAACAAATACGAGGTTATTGTATTTGATGCTAAAACTATTACCGAAGGCGAATATAAAAGCAGTAAAGAAAATAAAAACGTAGAATCTACATATCTCTCCAAATACAATCCTGACTTCTGGAAAGGGTACAATATCATCGAACCTAATACCGCTATCAAGCAGTTTAAGACTATCGATGAAGAAATCGAAGAATAACACCTACAATTCATAAAATCATATTCTCATATGAAGTATGAAATACTTTTCAGAAAAGCTCAAAAAGAAGATGCATTACAACTTTCTATTCTTTTTAAGCAAGTGTATATGAAAACATATGCCGTAGAAGGAATCACCCACGAGTTTGCCAATTTTGTATCGCAAAAATTCTCTGTAGAAGCAATTAAAAATACCATTGAAAAAGAGAACTCAATGATCGTTGCTACCTATAAAGATAACCCAGTAGGGGTTGCAGAAATTGTATATGATAGTACATGTCCAATAAGAAATATAGTATATCCAGAATTAGGGAAGTTATATGTTCTAGATTGGTTCTTCGGAAAAGGAATAGGCAACGGGTTGATTACATCTGTTGAAACAGAACTGAAGAACAAAGGCTACAATGAGTACTGGCTTTGGGTGTATATAAAAAATAATAGAGCTATTTCCTTTTATGAAAAACAACAGTTCGTAGTCATTGGTAATGCATTCTTTGATATGGAGATGCATAGCTACGAAAATAAAGTAATGCAGAAAGTTATTACTTAACTAGCTTTAGTGTTTTCAACAATGCTTCGAAGTATAAGTCCTCCTGTTTAGGAAAAATGGTAGTGGTATAAGCAGTATTTTTAACTACGTAGAATGAAGATGCTTCATCTACATCATTTTGGTGTAGATTTACAATATTCTGTATAAAGTCATTGATAAGTAATACCTCATCATAGGTAATCTCTCTCCTAAATGTTGGCGCATCACTTTTATAAACCAGATAGTCATTTCTAAAACTAATAGATTTTTTGGACTCACCAGCTTTATGGAACTCAAATGTAAAATCCTGCGAAGCAAATATTTTATTGATATTGTCGGGAGTAGGTTCCACTTCTTTAGCACAACTTATAAAACCAATACATATTATCAATAAAATAAGTCTTTTCATGTATTTAAATTTTAGTAATTCTTTAATAATAAAAAAAGGTACTGATAAAAATCAATACCTTTCTTATAAGTTGTATTAAAACCCAATTAAATTCTTCTGCTTCTTACTTTGAAGCTAATCTTTTAATAGAATTTTCAAAATCTACGTTTTCAAGATTACTAATAAGTAATCCAATACCTCCTGATCTAGAAGCAACGATATATTCTGCTTGATATTTCTTTTCCATTTTATACCCTTTCAGATACTTTAACTTCACAATTTTTGAAGTTGGAGTGAAGAAAAATCTTCCGTGTATTCTTTTGTAGCGTACATCTTGACTCAGAGCCTCGTCCTTTAATTGTCTACTTAAAGCTTCTACCACTGTAGCCGCTCTGTGCTCATCTAATTGATAGTAATCACAAGCATAGATAAAAACGTAATTTTCTACATTTCTTTCATCAACAAATAACTGGAAATCCACATTTTTATTCTCGATTTTCTTTAGTTCTTCTAAAGCAATCTTTTTAAATTTAGGACTATCTTGTAGTGAATCTAGTCTTGCCTTAAATTCCTCAGGGCTTGTTTTCTCATACCCTTTAGTAAGCATAATAGTGTTCTTACGGAACTTTATGGTATTTTTTGAAAATTTAGCAAATTTGGGTTTCGAACTACCGCTGTCGGAAAAATATTCACATCCCGTAATACAGATGGCAGTTAATAACAATAGTAGAATTTTTTTCATACAAATTTGGGTATTAATCGGTTAATAATTATACATTAAGCCACATTAGTTGACGCAAGGTAATAAAAAAATCCTTATAATCAACACTTTATCCCAATTTTTAAGCACTTTAACGATTAAAATTTTACTAATTACGGTTTTTCAACCCATTTTTCGTAAGATTACACCCACTCAATAGGATTTTTTAACACTTCCAGTAAACGTGCTTCCTCACTTCCTTTAGAAGGATGATGATCGTATTTCCATTGTACCTGTGGAGGTAAGCTCATTAAAATACTTTCTATTCTTCCATTTGTCTTTAACCCAAATAATGTTCCTTTATCATGCACCAAATTAAACTCTACATATCTACCTCGTCGAATCTCTTGCCAATTTTTTTGATCAGTAGAGAAGGACATTTCCTTTCTTTTCTCAACAATAGGGATATAAGCATCAAGAAAACTGTTTCCAACCTCAGTTACAAACTCATACCATTGAGACATGTTTTTATTCTCGGTTTTTTTGCAGTAATCAAAAAACAAACCTCCTACTCCCCTTCCTTCTCCTCTGTGCGCATTATAGAAGTATTCATCACACTTCTTTTTATATAATGGGTAGAAATCTAAATCATGTTTGTCGCATGCAGTTTTACAAACCTGATGAAAATGTTTGGCATCTTCATCGAATAAATAATAAGGAGTAAGATCTTGTCCTCCACCAAACCAACTATCCACAATAGTACCTTCTTCATCATACATCTCAAAATATCTCCAATTTGCATGAACTGTCGGCACCATTGGACTATTTGGGTGTAAAACCAGCGATAAACCGCAAGCAAAAAAATCTACATCTCCTACATTAAAATAACTTTGCATTGCTTTTGGCAGTTTACCATGAACTCCCGAAATATTTACTCCTCCTTTTGCAAAGACAGCCCCATTCTCGATCACTCGAGTTCTTCCACCACCGCCTTCTTCTCTTTTCCAGACATCTTCCTTAAAAGTTGCCTCTCCATCGATTTTCTCTAGTGTTGCAGTAATGGTGTCTTGTAAATCCTGGATATACTGATAAAACTTTTCTTTCATGTATTTTTTAAATTATTGTAGAAGTCATGTGAAACCCATCATTACTAATTCTGATGTATATCAAATCTGTTATGGCTCGTTTCATTTACTTTTCTATGCTTCAATTTTTGAAACTTCTTCAGAAGCTTCCTTAAGAATCAAACCTTTCTTATCTAAAATCGTAACCGTTTCTGTAGAAGCAGCCACTACAGATATAGGTAATGTAATGATAAATCCTACTATTGGAATGAACAACATTAACATAAATACAATTCCATTTCCAATAGCAGTACCTCTGTTTTTACGAACAAATTCAATACTATCTTTATATTTAAAATGACGCTCCATTGTGTAATCCATGTTGCCAAAACCAATGTAATAGGCTTGGATCACAAATATCAATATGGTAGTTACGATTCCGACTACTGGTATCCAACTAAGGATAAGTAATGGGATAATAAACAATAGTTCTCTAAATAAATTTCTAACATTAATACGTATACCACGGATTAATTGTTCTCTGAACGATGTATTACGGTGTGCATGATGTTTATGCTGATCTCCTAAAATATGTGTTTCCACCTTTTCAGAAACAGGACTCATAAAAGGTGCTGATAATGCCATTACAATATGTTTGTATAAGACCAGTCCTAACGCTAATATCAACAAAATGCCAAAGTATTTACTAATGACTGCAAAGGTTTCGGAACCCCAATCCCATACCCATGCTTTTGCAATAAATCCACCTAGTGGATCGGATAAAAACCATGAAAGTACTAAAAATAAGATTCCTGTTAGAAAACTGATCAAAATTGGGATCGCAAAATACTTCCATAAGCCTAATTTAGAAATCAATCCAAAACTACCGAAATATGCTTTAATACCGTTTATTATGTTTTTAATCATTATACTACAGATTGGTTAACTCCTTATAAGTAGTGTTTTAAACAAATTTGTTTCAAAATTTACACAGCAATATCTTCCTCTGGTACTTGATCTTCTCCATTTACAACACTTTTAGACCATATTGCTAACCCAAAAGTAAGAACTCCCAATCGACCTATAAACATTAAAATTATAATGATCAATTTCCCTATTTCACTTAGTTCTGAGGTAATCCCAGTACTTAATCCGACTGTTCCGAGCGCTGATGCAACTTCAAATAATATTTGTTCAAAACTAAAAGATTCTGTAAAAGATAAAATAAATGTTCCGAGAAATATTAAAGTTGTATAAAAAATAAAGGATGAAGTTGCTATGTACAATCTTTCAAAAGGAATTGTTCGTCCTAAAAAGGTGATCCTTTTTCTTCCTTTCAATCTACTTTTCATTATAGAAAAAACTGCTGTTAATGTAGTTATTTTCATTCCTCCGGCTGTTCCTGAAGGAGAAGCTCCAATATACATCAATATCGTAGTAACCAACAACATTGGCAAAACAAAAGCCCCGAAGTCAACTGTATTAAAACCAACCGTAGTCATAGCACTCATAACTTGAAAGAAAGATGCTAATACTCTCTCTTTTATTGGAAGTCCATATATCTCTGGCTCAAAAAAATAGAAAAACACAAAACCAAAACTTAATAAGATAATGAAACCTATCAATACTATTTTAGTAGTAAAACTAATCCTATGTGACTTTTTTTTTAGTCTAAGAGTAAAATCTGTGGCCACAATAAAACCCAAAGATCCTGAAATAGCTAAAAAAGCAATAATGGCATTCATAAAAGTATTATCAACATATTCCGTAAATCCAGTATTAAACAGACTAAACCCAGCTGTACAAAAAGCACTTACACTATGAAAAACTGCATTCCACAATGCTATTCCTGTAGACATTCCTTCTATTTTAAAAGCAATAAAAAACAGAACACTTCCCAAAATTTCCATAAAAAAAGTAAAGAAAATAACAGATTTTAAGAAGTCTTTTATCCTTATTGTTTGAGGCAAGGTAAACTCGGAAGTTAATAGTGTTTTATGCCAATGCGTTATCTTTCTGGTTGTTGAAAGAATCATAAATGTTGTAAAAGTTAAATAACCAATACCTCCTAATTGAAAAAGAATCAATATAATGAATTGACCAAAAAAATTATAACTATCAGCAATACCAACCGTAATTAAACCTGTTGTAGAAACTGCAGATGTAGCCATGAAAAGATTATCAAGAACAGGAATAGATACTTTTTGAAATAACGGAAAACAAAGCAAACAAAAACCAACCAGAACATAAGTAAAAAAGCCGTATAGTAAATTTTGTTGTGGAGACCAACTTTTCTTGAGACTCAAGTACTTCTTGTAAAAAAGTTTAAGTTTATTCTTCATCATCTGTAGACGACTATACTTTTAGGATAATACGTTAATCCTCCTCAATATAAACCAAATCGTTCGAATAGTTATGAAATTTAGATACCTCTAACACTTTTTTGGCATTTTTAATTTTTAATTCTAAAAAACTAATAATTTCTCCTTCTGTAGCATCCTTTAATTTTTTAAAATACATCCTGCCGAGCTCATTGTTATGTAAATCCATAACCTGTTCCAAAGGTTCATTTGGGGCTAACTTTTCATGTAAATCAGTTATCATTTTTGCCCAATATTCAGATTTAGTAGCATCTCCTGAAACTTTCAAAACTCTTTGACAGATGAGAACATTCCATAAACTGTGTCGAAACGCATTTGCTTTTCCATGCAAATGATGTTCTCCACCATATAAAGAATCACAAATAGCCAAGGTCCTTTTTGTAGCAATGAATGTAGGTATGATATACAACGGTTTTTGTAAACCTAAGCCTATTAATTTAAACAATTGCCTAATATTTAGGCGTTTAATTAGGCTAACTATTGTCATGATTTTACCCTTTGTACTCTTTTACTGCGTCTACAAATGCCTTTGCATTATCCACTGGAATATTTGGTAAAATTCCATGCCCTAGGTTCACTACATATTTATCCTTACCAAACTCATCGATCATTTGTTTTACCATCTTCTTGATATCTGATGGTGGTGATAACAATCTAGAAGGATCAAAATTACCTTGTAATGTTATATTTCCTCCTGTAAGATATCTCGCATTTCTTGCAGAACATGTCCAATCCACACCCAATGCTGATGCACCAGATTTTGCCATCTCACCTAAGGCAAACCAACAACCTTTTCCAAAAACGATTACTTCAGTTTCATCCTTTAAAGAGTCTACTATCTGCTGAATATATTTCCAAGAAAACTCCTGATAATCTACAGGTGAAAGCATACCACCCCAACTATCAAAAACTTGCACTGCATTGACCCCAGTAGCCACTTTTTTCTTCAAATAAGCAATCGTAGTATCTGTAATTTTCTGCAGTAACTGATGAGCAGCTTCGGGTTGTGTAAAACAAAATCCTTTCGCTTTATCAAAATTCTTAGAACCTTGTCCTTGCACTGCATAACATAGTATCGTCCAAGGAGAACCAGCAAAACCAATAAGGGGCACTCTATTATCTAATTTCTCTTTCGTAAGCGTAATAGCGTCCATTACATATCCTAACTCTTCATCGACATCTGGAACTACCGCTTGATCAACATCCGCCTGAGTTCGAATGGGATTTGGTAACCAAGGACCAATTCCATCTTTCATCTGTACTTCGATATTCATAGCTTGCGGAATCACCAAGATATCACTAAATAGTATTGCTGCATCCGGACCTACAATATCAATAGGCTGTACAGTAATTTCAGAAGCCAATTCTGGCGTTCTACATCTTGTAAAGAAGTCATATTTTTTCTTCAAAGCCATAAACTCTGGTAAATATCTTCCTGCCTGACGCATCATCCAAACAGGTGGACGTTCCACAGTTTCTCCTTTTAAAGCTTTAAGAAATAAATCATTTTTTATCATATCCTTTTATCAAAGTATTTGACCGCCTGAACAATCACGTTCTCTACGGTTGGTTTATTGGCAATAATAATATTATCGGTATGCGCTTTTGCGTCAGAGGCGGTTGTACTTCCGATACAAAAAACCATACTCTCTTTAATCTCATTCGTAGAAGTATAACTTTCTACTCCCGAAGGGCTAAAGAACAGTATTCCATCAAAAACTCTATCAATTTTTGTAGACTTCTTTAGTGTTTTATAGACTACTATTTCTTCTAAACTTATTTTATTCTGAGAAAGAATAGATGGTAGTTCATCCCTTCTAAGGTTTCCGCAAAAAAAGTGAAATTTCTCTTGTTGATAATTCTTAACAATAATTTCGGCAAGATCTTTTGCATTATGAGCTGTCTCAATTACCTCAATTCCTCCTTGCTGCAATAGCTTTTTCGTATTATCTCCAACACAGAAGCATCTCTGGATCGCGACTCCAGAATTTAGCATTACTTTTACCGCGTTCTTGCTGGTAAATATTGCATTTTGTATGAGTTGATCAATGGTTACATTCAAAAATTCAATCTCGATCGCATCATATTCCACAAATCCGATTCCCGAGTTTAACAACAATTCTTTTTGCGAATAGGATAATTTTTTTGTGGATAATATGGTAGGCTCTACTTTCAATTATTGTAACACAGCTTTAATTTTTTGCATTAGCTCCTTACCTCCATTATTCAATACCTTTTCGGCACAACGGATTCCAAATTCATTTACATCTTCTAATTTAATAGTCTCTGCAACTTCAATCTTCTCCTTACCATCTAAACTAAATAATGCTCCCGTAAAATGAAATTCATCTTCTTCTATAGTGGCCAAAGCTCCAATTGGTGCTGTACAACCACCTTCTAATTTTCTTAGAAATTCTCTTTCTACATGAACACATATTTTAGAATGTTCATGATCTAACTTTTCAAGCGCTTCTAGACAATAAGTATCATCTTCTTTGGCTACTACTAACATTGCACCTTGGGCAGGAGCTGGAATCATCCAATCAAGATCAATATATTCCTTAGGTTTTAAGTTGATTCTTTCTAATCCTGCTGCAGCAAAAATAGCCCCATTCCAATCACTATCTTGTAACTTTTGCATTCTGGTATTTACATTTCCTCTAAGATCTACAACCGCATGTTTAGGATATTTATGTAACCATTGTGCTTTTCTACGCAAACTTCCAGTAGCAATCGTTCCATTAGTGTTTAAAAAATCAACACCTTTATGTAATAAAATATCATTACTGTTTGCACGTTCCAAAACAGCACCTTCTATGATACCTTTGGGCAAGACCGTGGGGACATCTTTCATGGAATGTACGGCGATATCGATATCATTATTGATCATAGCAACATCCAATGTTTTTGTAAAAATACCTGTAATCCCTAATTCATATAAAGGTTTATCCAAAATAATATCTCCAGTAGACTTTACAGGAACCAAGATCGTTTCGTGCCCAAGCTTTTCTAATTTATTCTGAACTGTTTTTGCTTGCCAAAGTGCTAATTCACTATCTCTTGTTCCAATTCGGATTTTCTTGTGTGTCACTATTTATTTTGTATTTGGAATACTTTCTGAATCAATTCAATACTTTCCTCAGAAGCGGTGTCTTCATCTTTAAGATGACTAGCAAAATGATTGGTTATTTTCTGTATGATGCGATCACTAATGATCGTAGCTTGTTCTTCATTAAAATCTGCCATCTTCTTTCGCTGTAAATTAATTTCAGCATCCTTAAATGAAGCCAATTTATTTCTTAAAGCTTTAATGGTAGGAGCAAACTTTCTAGTCTCTAACCAACTATCAAATTCCGACTTCACTTCTTCTATAATCACCTCGGCTTTCGGGATATGAACTCTTCTTCGCTGCAAAGTATCATCCGTGATTTTTGATAAATCATCCATATGTACTAAAGTAACATTTGGAAATTCAGATACGTTAGAATGAACATTCTTAGGAACTGATAAATCTAAAATCAACAAAGACTTATCCGTGTTAATAATTTCCTTGGTAATCGTAGGTTGCTGCGCTCCAGTAGCCACAATTAGAACATCTGCTTTGTTCACTTCATCTTTTAGCGTATCGTAATCTTTTACAATAAGATTAAATTTTCCTGCTACTTTTTCGGCTTTGTCTCTTGTCCTATTTATCAATACAATGTGATCATTTTTAGTATGTTTTACTAAATTTTCACAAGTATTTCTTCCTATTTTTCCAGTCCCAAAAAGTAATATGTTCTTATCAGAAACATACGGAACTCTAGCTAAAATATACTGTACTGCTGCAAAACTTACAGAAGTAGCTCCACTGGATATTTCAGTTTCATTTTTAATCCTTTTGCTTGCCTGAATTACCGCATTGGTCAAACGCTCTAAAAACGGATTAATCATTTGTATTTTTTTAGACGCTCTAAATCCGGATTTTAATTGTCCGATAATTTCAAAATCACCTAAAATCTGGCTATCCAAACCTGTCCCAACTCTAAAAAGATGATGTACAGCTTTGCTATTTTTATGAACATAAGCAACCTGTTCAAACTCTTCTACAGTTCCAACAGTATGTTTACATAAAAGCTTTATTAACTGGAAAGGATGTTGTGCAAAACCATACAATTCTGTACGATTACAAGTAGACATTACCAAAAGACCTTCGATACCATCATCCTTTGCTTCTTGAAGAACTAGACTCTTTGCCTCATCATTAAGACTAAAATGACCACGCACCTCAGCATCAGCCTTTTTATAGCTGAGACCAATTGCATAAAAATGTGATCCTTTTGTACGTAGGTGAGGTTCCATTGGGCCGTCTCAATTTTTCCGTAGCAAAAATATCCCACATCTAGTTTAAAAAATAACGCTTAAAGGTTTTAAAGTATCGAAATGCGTTGTTTATCTCTTTAAATAGTCAAAATCACGTAAAAACACTTATTTTTGTATGGCTGCCATAGATTTTAAAAACATCAATTTAGATTTATTCTAAATAAATACCACATAGAAGATGGAAATACAGTTAAAAAGTAACGCTCCAGGCATAATGGAAGAAACCATGATCGAGGATGGTTTCTTTATACTTAAGTTCCAAAACGAAACGAATGATAATCAAAAGATTATACGAGATATTAATAGTAGCTACATTCAATTTCACTTCTGTGTCAAAGGAAATACGAAGTTTAATTTTAATAATGGGAGCTATTCGATACCCTTACCAGATAAAAAATCTCTTTTATTATATAATCCACAGAGAGACTTACCTATGAACTTGGAAATGGAAAAAGACTCATCTCTCATTTCATTATTAATTTCCATCAAAAAATTTCATTCTCTTTTCTCTAAAGAAGCAGATTATATTCCATTCTTGGGAGAAGGTAATCGTGATAAAAAATACTACACGGATGCCGATATTTCTCCTTCTATGACCGTTATTTTAAATCAAATTCTAAATTACAATCTACACCGTTCTATTAAACTCTTATATTTTAAAGGAAAATCGTATGAATTACTGAGCCTTTATTTCAACAAACCTGAAGATGCAGATATTGACCAGTGTCCTTTTCTGGTGGATGAAGAAAATGTGCTCAAAATAAAACAGGCTAAAGAAATAATTATTTCCAGAATGGCTGAGCCGCCAACTCTACAAGAATTGTCAAAAGAAATTGGACTACCATTGGGTAAACTCAAAGATGGATTTAAGCAAATCTATGGTGAACCAGTATATACCTTTCTTTTCGATTATAAAATGGAAGTAGCTCGCCAGTTGTTAGCAACTGGAAGTCATAATGTGAATGAAGTTGGACTAAAAGTAGGATATAGCACAGCAAGCCATTTTATAGCTGCTTTTAAAAAGAAATTTGGCACCACTCCCAAAAAGTACGTGATGAATCTAAGCTAAATATAGAATTTTAAGATTCTTTCATTGGAATTCCTTCTCCTTTCTGTAAAGAAACAATAGAGTCATACATTCCTCTATCATCAACATCTGGATCTGCTAAGACAGAAACAAATTCAAAATGTTCTAACAATTCTATAATAAAAGGTAACTTTTCATTTTCTACGTCTACAATAATACGTTTCATTTCAATGCTTTTTTGATCTTATAAAAATAAGAAAATATTATCTGAGAACTTTTAGTTTAAAACATTTTAACTTGTCTCTACATTGTTTTAAGAACTAATCCAAAACGAATTCCAAGAATTATTAAGAAAATTGTTATTATCAATTATTAGATCATTAAGTCTTATTATAATTTTATGATCTATCCATTGAATAGTTTGTATTTTTACGTTTCGAAAAAGATAAACTATGAGCAAAGGTGTACTTCTTGTTAATTTAGGATCTCCTGACAGTACAGATCCCAAGGATGTAAAGAAATATCTTGGAGAATTTTTGATGGATCCTAGAGTTATCGATGTTCCTTTATGGGCTAGAACATTATTGGTAAAAGGAATTATTCTAAATACTCGCCCTAAAAAATCTGCAGCTGCTTACAAAAAAATATGGTGGGAAGAGGGTTCTCCTCTAATAGTTCTTTCTGAAAGATTACAGAAAAAAGTAGCCGAAAGAACCAATATTCCGGTTGGATTAGCAATGCGATATGGTTCCATGAGCATCCATAAAGGATTACAAGAATTGCATGATAAAGGTGTCGATGAAGTACTTATTGTACCGTTATATCCTCAATTTGCAATGGCAACTACAGAAACAATTTTGGTACTTGCCGAAGAATTAAGAAAAGAGCATTTTCCTCATATGAAAATATCTGATATTCCTGCTTTTTATGACAAAAAGGAATATATAGATGTACTATCAAATAGTATTTCAGAACATTTAGAAGGTGTTGAATATGACCACCTTTTATTTAGTTATCATGGTGTTCCGGAAAGACATATCCGAAAAAGCGATATTAGCAACGGAAATTGTAAAATGGATGGCAAATGTTGTTTTAAGAAAGGGTCTGTACAACATGAATTCTGTTATCGTCATCAATGTGAAATGACTACGGTTCAGGTTGCTAAAAAATTAGGATTAAAAAATGGCACCTACTCTACTACATTTCAATCCAGATTAGGTTTTGACCCCTGGTTACAGCCATATACCGATAGAACTATAGAAAGAATGGGGAAAGAAGGTCTTAAAAAAATGGCTATTGTTACTCCTGCCTTCGTATCGGATTGTCTGGAAACATTAGAAGAAATTGCCATGGAAGGAGAAGAAATTTTCCATGAAGTTGGCGGAAAAGAATTTACTACAATTCCTTGTTTAAATGATCGAGACGATTGGGCAGATGTACTTGGAAACTGGGTGAACGAATGGATTGAAGAAAAAATTCCTGTGTAAAGAATGGCGAGAATAAGCTCTGAAGCTTTAGGAACTAAACCCATCGGAAAACTTCTTATTCAGCAGGCAGTGCCAGCCTCTATTGGAATACTGGTAATGTCCCTTAATATGATTGTAGACACTGCTTTTTTAGGTAACTGGATTGGTGGTCTTGCAATTTCTGCTGTTCAAGTGGTTATTCCTTTTACCTTTTTTATTGGTGCTATTGGATTAGCTATTGGAATTGGGGGTAGTTCAGTCTTATCAAGAGCATTAGGGTCTGGAGACAGAGATAAAGCGCTACGTGTCTTTGGAAATCAAACCACCTTAACTTTTTTAATATCTGGTTCATTAGCTTTAATTGGCTTAATTTTTCAAGATTTTTTTATAGGTTTTTTGGGTGCGGAAGAATCGTTTAAAGATTATGCACTTATCTATTACAGAATAGTACTCTATGGTATTGTAATGCTTTCTATGTCTATGATGGGTAATAACGTGATCCGAGCAGAAGGAAAACCCACTTTTGCAATGGTAGCAATGATATTACCAGCTATTGGCAATATTTTTCTAGACTACATTCTCATTAATGTTATGGGATACGGAATGGAAGGTGCAGCTTGGGCTACTTTTATAAGCTATGCGATTTGCTTTGGTTTTATATTATGGTTCTTTATTGCAAAGAGTGAATTACCTCTTAATGCAGAATGCATTAAGCTAAAAAAATCTATTGTAAACGAAATTAGTGGACTTAGTTTTGTTACACTTGCCAGACAAGGCACTATTGCGGTATTGGGGATTTTACTTAATAACGTTTTAGGAAATTATGGTGATGAATTAGACATTGCTTCTTACGGTATCATAAGAACAGTATTGATGTTTGCACTTTTTCCAGTTATCGGAGTAAATCAAGGTTTTATGCCAATTGCTGGATACAATTATGGAGCAGAAAAGTTTCAGAGAGTTCGAGAATCTATTAATACATCTATTACGTATGGAGGAATATTAGCTATCATAATATTTCTAATAATAATGGTGTTTCCACACCAATTCATTTCTATTTTCGTAAGTACTAAAACATCTTTGGATCCAGAAACACTTGCTAATAACAAAGAAATTCTTCAGCGAACGCCGTCAGCCCTAAGAATTGTGTTTTTAGCTACTCCTGTAATCATAGTGCAGTTAATTGGTTCCGCTTATTTCCAATCTATTGGAAAAGTAGTTCCTGCTTTATTATTAAGCTTAACAAAACAAGGTTTTTTTCTGATCCCACTTATCTTGATGCTACCTCCTTTTCTTGGTGTTTTAGGTGTATGGATTGCTTTTCCAATTGCGGATGTATTATCTACAATACTTACCGGTTATTATCTAAATAGAGAAGTTAGAAAAACACTAGTACTTCCAAAAGGCATATAGTCTATTATTCTTGTAACACGATTTCATCTTAACTAGTAGACTAAGGTTAAAATTACGTGAAAATCTTTTTCAATACGCTTTTATTCCTGATTTTAGTAGACCATCAAATCTGCACTGTGATCAATCAACATCTAGGCATAAACTATAAACTCAACTGAATGTACTCAAGAATCATCAAACTCACTCTTATTACATTTTTTGTAATAGGTAATTTTTCATTGGTAAATGCACAAACGTATAAAGAAGAACTTTATGACGCTTTAGAATATCGATTAGTAGGGCCTTTTCGAGGAGGTCGAAGCGCTGCAGTAACAGGAGTTCCTGGAAAACCTAATTTATTTTATTTTGGCGCCACTGGAGGTGGTGTTTGGAAAACTACCGATGGTGGAAGAACCTGGAAAAATATATCTGATGGCTTTTTTGGAGGTTCTGTTGGTTCTATTTCGGTATCCAAAAGTGACCCAAATATAATCTACGTCGGTGGTGGCGAAAAAACACTTAGAGGAAATGTATCCTCTGGATACGGTGTATGGAAAAGTGTTGACGCAGGTAAAACGTGGACCCAATCAGGTTTGCCAAAAAGTAGACATATTCCGAGAATTGCTATTCATCCAACCAATCCAGATATTGTATACGCGGGAGTTTTAGGAAACATCTACAAACCAACACAAAATCGAGGTGTTTACAAAAGTATAGATGGTGGTAAAACATGGAATAAAGTACTTTTCTCGAATCAAGATGCTGGTGCGGTTGATTTAACTTTGGACCCTAACAACCCTAGAATCTTATATGCTTCTACCTGGAACGCCAGAAGAACACCTTATAGCTTAAGCTCTGGTGGTGATGGATCTGCCTTATGGAAAAGTACAGATAGCGGTAAAACATGGAAGGAAATTTCTAAAAACAAAGGTTTTGCCAAAGACACTCTTGGTATTATCGGTGTAACTGTTTCTCCAGTGAACAGCGAAAGAGTTTGGGCCATTGTAGAAAATAAAGAAAAAGGTGGAGTGTACAGAAGTGATGATGGTGGTGAAACTTGGAACCTTTTAAATAGCGATCGTAGTCTTCGTCAGCGTGCTTGGTATTACACTAGGATTTATGCAGATCCTAAAGATAAAGATGTAGTATATGTTGTAAATGTTTCTTATCACAAAAGTAAAGATGGCGGTAAAAACTTCAGTAGTTTTAGAGCACCGCATGGAGATCATCATGATCTTTGGATAGCCCCAGAAAACCCTAAACGAATGGTCATAGGTGATGATGGTGGTGCCCAGATTACTTATGATGGTGGAGAAACTTGGAGTACTTATCATAATCAACCAACATCACAATTCTATAGAGTAACTACAGATAATAGTTTCCCATATCGAATATACGCTGCACAACAAGATAATTCTACTATTCGAATTAATCACAGAAGTACAGGATGGTCCATTTCTGAAGATGATTGGGAGTCTACTGCTGGTGGAGAATCTGCACATATTGCTGTAGATCCAAAGAATAATGATATTGTTTATGGAGGTAGCTATGATGGATTCCTTACCAGAGTAAATCACAAAACTGAAACTGTGCGATCCATTAGTGTATGGCCGGATAACCCTATGGGACATGGAGCAGAAGATATGAAATATCGTTTTCAATGGAATTTCCCGATTATGTTCTCAAAACACAATCCAAATAGATTGTACACCTTCTCTAATCAAGTTCACGTAACTGAAAACGAAGGGCAAAGTTGGGAAGTTATCAGTCCAGACCTTACAAGAAATGACCCTAGTAAACTGAAGTCTTCCGGAGGTCCTATCACACAAGATAACACTTCAGTGGAATACTACTGTACTATTTTTGCTGCCGCAGAAAGTCCTTTGAAAGAAGGATTGTTATGGACAGGTAGTGATGATGGATTAGTTCATGTAAGTAAAGATGGAGGAAAGAACTGGAGTAACGTAACTCCGAAAGGAATGCCAGAATGGATGATGATCAATAGTATCGAACCTAGTGCTTTTGATGAAGGCACTTGCTACATTGCAGGTACACGATATAAGTCTGGTGACTTTGCTCCATATTTATATAAAACAACAAATTATGGACAATCCTGGACAAAGATCACAACAGGAATTCCAAGTGAACATTTTACCAGAGTACTTCGAGCAGATCCAAAAAGAAAAGGGTTATTATATGCAGGTACAGAGACTGGAATGTACATTTCATTCAATGATGGAGCTAACTGGAAATCTTTTCAACTAAACCTTCCTATTGTTCCTATAACTGATTTAGCCATAAAAGACAATAACCTGGTAGTAGCTACCCAAGGAAGAAGCCTTTGGATTATTGATGATTTAACAGTTCTTCATCAATTAAATAACACCATGGCAACCGAAAACTATACTCTTTTTAAACCAAAAGACACCTATAGAATGCGTGGTGGTAGTTTCAAAGATTCTAAAACCGAAGGAACCAATCATCCTAGTGGAGTTATTACCTATTTCAACCTTAAAAAGTTTGATAAGAAAAAAGACACGGTTTCATTAACTTATTTTAATACCAAAGGAGATACTATCGCTTCGTTTAGTACTAGTGCTAAAGAGAAAAAGCATCAGTTAAAAGATTTAGAAAAAGGAGCTAATCAATTTAACTGGAATATGCGCGGTAAAGGAGCAGAAAAGTTGAAAGGGATGATCTTATGGTGGGCAAGTCTAGACGGTCCAAAAGCTATTCCAGGAACTTATAAGGTAAGCCTAAATATTAATGGAAAAGAGACTTCGCAACCCTTTACCATTTTAGCAGATCCTAGAGCAGAAGCTACATCACAGCAAATGCAACAACAGTTTGATTTTATTACTGATGTAAATAAAACCGTGGATAAAGCGCATCAGTCTATTAAAAAGATTAGAAAGATCAACACTCAGCTTAAATCATTCTCCAAACAATATAAAGATGATGAGAAAACAAAAGATTTGGTAACTAAAGCTAAAGATCTGCAAAAACAATTTGGAGAAATTGAAAAAGCACTATACCAAACTAAAAATAGAAGTGGTCAAGACCCATTGAATTTCCCAATAAAGTTAACCAACAAGCTTGGTCACCTAAACTCTTTGGTAGGAATGGGAGATTTTGGACCGACCGCACAAGATATTGCTGTAAAAAATGAATTAACTAAACAAATAGAAACTCAATTAACACTATTTGATAAATTAATTTCTGAAGAAATAAAAAGCTTTAATACAGAATTCAATACCTTGCAGCTTAATTATCTATTTGTAGAATAATTTATGCTAGAATATTATAACTATATAAAGGCCCTGCACCTAATCTTTGTGATTACCTGGTTCGCAGGGCTCTTTTATATTCCACGAATCTTTATTTATCAAATTGAAGCTTCTGAAAAACCATCCCCAGATAAGGAAATATTAGGAAACCAACTAAAACTAATGGCCAAGCGCCTTTGGTTTATTATTACATGGCCATCAGCTATTTTAGCAACTTTTTTTGCAATAATTCTCTTAATATTAAACCCAGTTTTCCTCGAAATGCCATGGATGCATGTAAAATTAGGATTCGTTGTTTTACTTTGGTTATACCACCTAAAAAGTCATCAGATTTTTAAACAACTGCAAAATGGAATTGCAAAATGGTCCTCTAACCAGATGAGATTATGGAATGAAGGTGCTACTATTATTCTTTTTGCAGTAATATTTTTGGTTATTGTAAGAGATGCCGTCAATTGGATTTATGGGGTTATGGGCATCTTATTATTGGCTGTTCTTTTAATGTTAGGGATCAAATTTTACAAAAGAGTTAGAGATAAAAATCCAAATGCTTAATTGAATTTCGCTTCAAAAACATATATCACCAAAAGCAATCATCAAATTACCATTAGGCAAGCCATACCTGATGATGCTCAAGAACTATTACAACTCAAACTACAATATTTAAAAAACACAGAGACCTTGCCGTTATTCGAAAACGAATATCCCAATGACACCGATCAGGAGAGAGAAATGATCAAAAAGTATCTATCAGAAAAGAATAGCATTATTCTTGTAGCAATGATAAATAATAATATGGTAGGTAATATTGATCTTACAGGTAGTTGGAGAAAAAAAATGGAACACACCGCTATGATTGGTATGGGAATTCACACCAAATGGCAAAATCAAGGAATCGGGACGTTACTCTTACAGAATGTTTTGGATTGGGCTATCAAAAATCCAGTCCTACGTTTGATTTGGTTAGAAGTATATGCTTCTAATATTTCTGGAATAGCTTTATATACTAAAATAGGATTTACAGAAGTTGGGCGAATGCCTAATTTTTTCCTAGAAAAGGGGAAATATATTGATAAAATTATCATGAATAAGGAAGTTTCTGAAGATTCTTTATTTGAAACATAAAATTTTATAGTGTTTACACCTATCTATTTATATTCCTAATTCTTCATTCACAATTAGTTCGTATCTTCGTGTAATTTTTTAACCGAGTACCGATATAAGCATATGATTAAATCAATGACAGGTTTTGGGAAGTCGATCCTTCAACTACCCACAAAGAAAATCACGATAGAAGTAAAATCTCTTAACAGCAAAAATCTAGATTTAAATGCTAGGATTCCTTCTCAATACCGAGAAAAAGAGTTAGAAATGCGCAAGACCATTGCCAAAACATTGGTAAGAGGAAAAGTAGATTTTAGCTTATATGTGGAGGTAACTGGTGAAGAAAATTCCACTAAAATCAATGAAGATATTGTAAAGGATTATATGAGGCAATTAGGGTCAATATCCGCATATGCTAAACAAGAGGAGTTGGAATTGATAAAAATGGCTGTCCGCATGCCTGATGCTTTAAAAACAGAACGTGCTGAGATTGATGAAGAAGAATTTGTTGCTATAACAAAAGGTTTAAACGATGCTTTAGATGCTATAGAGAGTTATCGAAATGATGAAGGTAAAGCACTAGAAAAAGATTTCAAGATCAGGATCGAAAATATTGGAGAACTATTACAAAAAGTAATCAAAATAGATCCTGAACGCATGGAATCTGTTAGAGAACGATTACATAAAGCGGTATCCGAATTGAAAGAACAAGTAGATGAAAATCGATTTGAGCAAGAACTGGTATATTATTTAGAAAAATTTGATATCACCGAAGAAAAGGTAAGACTAGCAAATCATCTGGAATACTTTACAACTACCATAAATACGAAAGATTCTAATGGTAAGAAATTAGGTTTCATAACTCAAGAAATCGGAAGAGAAATTAATACTATTGGTAGTAAATCTAATTATGCACCAATGCAACAGTTAGTTGTACAGATGAAAGATGAATTAGAGAAAATCAAAGAACAATTGCTAAATATTTTATAAGTATTTGTTTATCATATTATAATCAACAAATTGATAAATAAACGAATTCTTTACCCTATTGGTAAAATTTATATAAATGAAACAAGGAAAACTTATCGTTCTATCCGCTCCTTCTGGTAGCGGTAAAACTACATTAGTTAAATATTTACTTCATAAAGAGGAATTAAATCTTGATTTCTCTATATCTGCTGCTTCTCGAGAACCTCGTGGAGGAGAAATACATGGAAAAGATTATTATTTTTTGTCGTTAAGAGAGTTTAAAGACAAGATTAAAGCAGATGAGTTTTTAGAGTGGGAAGAAGTGTATCGTGACAATTTTTATGGAACACTCAAAACCGAGGTACAACGAATTTGGGATAAAGGAAAGCATGTGATTTTTGATATTGACGTCGTGGGAGGATTAGATATTAAACGAATTTATCCAGACAGAACACTGGCTATTTTTATAAAACCTCCGAGTATTGAAGAACTAAAAATTCGTTTAAAAAAACGTAAAACAGAATCAGAAGATAAAATCAATATGCGTGTGGCCAAAGCATCTACAGAAATGGCTACTGCGCCTCAATTTGATGCTATCGTAACTAACGATGATTTAGAAAAAGCCAAAGAAGAAGTACTGCATTTGGTTAAAAAATTTATTTTAGGATAAAACTTATAATGAATATATTCCCGTCTTCAAGGGAATGAAAAATTATCATTTTTCATGAAACAAATAGGTTTATACTTCGGAACATTTAATCCTATCCATATTGGTCATTTAGCGATTGCTAATCATATGGCTGAATATTCTGATCTAGATGAAATTTGGATGGTGGTTACTCCTCATAATCCATTTAAAAAGAAAAATTCGCTATTAGATAATAATCATCGTTTAGAGATGGTCTATCGCGCCACCGAATCGTATCCTAAATTACGCCCCAGTGATATTGAGTTTAAATTACCTCAGCCTAATTATACGGTTCATACCCTTGCACATCTTCAGGAAAAGTATCCCAATGATATATTTCATTTGATTATGGGAGAGGATAATCTTAAAAGCTTTCATAAGTGGAAAAATTACGAGGTGATTCTAGAGAATCATCATCTATATGTGTACCCTCGAATTTCTGAAGGAGTGACAGAACATCAATTCAAAGATCACCCAAAAATTCATAGAATTAATGCTCCTATTATGGAGATATCTTCCACTTTTATTCGCAAGGCAATTCCAGAAGCTAAAAATATAAGACCATTACTACCAAAAGAGGTATGGGAATATATCGATGAAATGAACTTTTATAAATAACGTAAAAAGTTCTTGTGTATATTTAAAACAAAAGAGAATTGATGTTTCCCAATATCCGGAAAAGGATAATTATTAGTAGATACATTATATCCATAAAAAAGATAAACATCACCAAAAATACCTAAACCGATTTTTGGAGTAATTACAAGATCATTTTCACTAAAATTTGTTTGATATTTAGTTTCTAGTCCCAATGCCAACAACGGTATTATATTGATTTGACAACCTGTTTTCAGACTAAAAATATCATCGCTTGAAGATAAATTCCAAGCTAAAGAAAGGTAATAATCATTCGCAAAAAACCCAACATCACTATAGGTACATGTATGTCGTGATATCCCTATTTCTGAATAAAAAGAGTCTTGAAAACCAGCCCCTGCTCTAATCGAGAATCTTTTGTAAGTACTGGAATATCCTCTAACTCTAAAATCCTCAAGATTCGATATCGAATCTTGAGGATTTGTAGGTATATTATTTTCATCTTGTCCATAACTGGGTAAAACCAAAAACAAAACGGAGAAAACGAAATATAAGGTATTATGTATCACCTCTTTTATTTACCGGGAAAATCAGCTTTTCTCTTTTCCAAGAATGCCGTTGTTCCTTCTTTAAAGTCCAAGGTTCCAAAACATTTTCCAAACTCTTGAATTTCTGTTGCAAAACCATTTACACCATCTTCATAAGCAGCATTTACAGCATGTATTGCTGCTCCTATTGCTACCGAAGAATTTCTCATAATTTTACTCGCTAATTTTTCGGTAAGAGGAATTAATTCTTCTTGAGGAACTACATGATTTACTAAACCATAATTCAATGCTTGATTAGCATCCACCATCCCTGCTGTCATAATCATTTCCATAGCCCTTCCTTTACCAACTAATTGCGGTAATCTTTGAGTGCCTCCATATCCTGGTATCACACCAAGTGATACTTCTGGTAATCCCATTTTGGCATTATCACTAGCAACTCTAAAATGTGCTGCCATTGCTAATTCCAATCCACCACCAAGTGCAAATCCATTAACAGCGGCAATTACAGGTGTAGAAAGATTTGCTACAAAATCGAAAAGTAACTCTTGCCCTTTAGCTGCCAATTGACCTCCTTGTTCTACAGAAAAATTCGTGAATTCACTGATATCAGCACCAGCTACAAATGCTTTTTCACCACTTCCAGTAACAATAATTACTTTGGTTTTAGCATCTTTATTTGCAGCATCAAAAGCATTGTGCAATTCCTGAATGGTTTCTTTGTTTAATGCGTTAAGCTTTGATGGTCGATTGATTGTAATTGTAGTTACACCTTCATTTTGAGATGTGAGAATGTTAGTATACATTATATTTCTATTGTTTGTTTAGTATTTTCGATCTCTCTCGAAGTATAAGTAAAAATACATTCCTATCCCAAAATCTTCCACATCAGTAGACACCAATCTCCATCCATCTTTAGAATACTCATCTAATTTTTCCTGAATGTCCTTTGAAGATGCTTTTAGGATATGCTCTTTATCTCTAGTTAGTTTAGAATAGTAAATCAATGATTCTAGCTTATACTCTTTCATAGGTTTAGTTTTTTATAGATCTGACTTTATTCTCGGAAACTTCACCTTAAAAACAGTACCTTTCCCTTCTTGTGAGGTAAAGGTAATACTTCCGCTATAGGTTTCCACAATATTTTTTACCATTCCTAATCCTAACCCCATACCACTATTTTTAGTGGTAAATTTTGGTTCAAAGATTTTCTTCTTATTTTCCTCAGAAATACCTACTCCATTATCAGCCACAGTAATTACTACGTCGTCCTTTTCCGTAAATACATTTACAATAATTTTAGGTGTTTGATCTTCGGATATTGCCTGAATGGCATTTTTTACCAAATTTGTAACCACTCGGATTAACTGTGTTCTATCAAACTTCGCAATAATCTCTTCTTTTTCTGAAGGAAAAACTATATATCCTTCATTAAATATATCCAACGCAAGTCCCACAATCTTTACCACGTTCAATGTCTCACTCTTCTGCGCTGGCATTTGCGCAAAGTTAGAAAAAGCAGAAGCTATAGAACTCATAGTATCTATCTGTTGAATCAACGTATCACTATACTCCTTTACTTTTTGCTCAATATTAGGATCACTTGGATTAAATTTTCGCTCAAAACTCTGAACAGTTAGACGCATTGGTGTTAGTGGATTTTTAATTTCGTGCGCTACCTGTTTTGCCATCTCTCTCCAAGCAGCCTCTCGCTCACTCTTTGCCAGCATTGCAGCACTTTCCTCTAATTCATCAATCATACTGTTATACGCATTTACCAATGAATAGATCTCATCACTAGAATCTCCAATACGTATTCTTTTATTTCGTTTATCCAATCGTGTTTGATCGATAGTATCAGAAATTGTTTTTAGAGAACGTGTAATATATTTGGAAAGAAAGTATGCTAAAATAATAGCGATCAACAACATCAATAAATACACTTGTCCAAGTCTTTTAAGAGATTCCCATAATTCTCTAGAAAAGAAATTGTCATCTTCCAAATATGGTAAATTAAGTATCGCCAAAGGTTTTGATTTATTATCTTTGATATAAGTGTATGAAGACAGAAAATGTTCTCCGTTCTTCTCGGAAACGCCTAAATATCGTTTTTCATACCCGGTTCCTAATGTGTCGATAATACGCTTGTCTAACACCCGATCTACAGTATCATTAACAAAAGTTTCTTCTGATTTTACTAACAATTTACCTGATAAACTATAAATATTTACTGGTAACGTATGCTCTTGAGAGATTTGATGAATTCTATCTTTTTCCTTGAATATTAGTAGAACGTTTTCTTCCGTTACTGGATATGTGGTACTGAGTAAGGCATTATTGATAGCTATTTTTATTCGCTCTTCCTTTCTTTCTAATCGTTCGCGATGGTATTCTTCTGCCTCTTCTTTGTATTGATACACGGTTATAGCAGCTACCAAAACCGAAGCTAACAGAACTAACACTGTCATCGAAATAAAAATCCTAGTTCTAAGGGATAGTTTGGTAAGCTTCATAGTATTCTTTGAATCGTAAAGATAGCAAATATCACACCAAAAATTGCAGCTTCAGTATTGGTTTGCTTTCATAACAACTTGCTTTTAATTCTAAGAATTAACTAAATTTACTTAGCTTTGAATTTATGGATACTTCCTCAATACTCTCTATTAAAAATCTCAATGTTTCTTTTTCTAATCAAAAAAATGAAACTCAGGTATTATATGATCTTTCATTTGATATCAAACCTAATGAGATTTTAGGAGTTGTAGGGGAATCTGGAAGCGGAAAATCAGTTACCTCATTAGCCATTATGGGCTTACTTCCTGCTAAAATTGCTTCTGTTTCAGGCACTATTTTTTACAAGAATGAATCCTTACTAGATTTAGATCCATCAAAACTTCGATCTCTTCGTGGTAATGAAATTGCTATGATTTTTCAAGAACCTATGAGTTCTTTAAATCCTTCGATGAAATGTGGGAAACAGGTAATTGAAATTCTTTTACAGCATACCAAAATATCAAAATCTGAGGCAAAAAACGAAGTGCTTTCTTTATTTGAAAAAGTAAAACTTCCTGATATTTCTAGAGCCTATAATTCATATCCTCATGAACTTAGTGGCGGTCAGAAACAGCGTATCATGATTGCCATGGCTATTGCCTGCAAGCCCAAATTACTAATTGCAGACGAACCAACTACAGCCTTGGATGTAACCGTTCAAAAAGAAATCATTGCGTTACTCAAAGAACTCCAAAAAGAATTTGAAATGAGCATTCTGTTTATTTCACATGATTTGTCATTGGTTTCCGAAATAGCAGATAACGTATTAGTAGTATACCAAGGAAAAATGGTAGAATATGGTCCCACTCAAAAAATATTTAAGAATCCTCAACAAGACTATACCAAAGCTTTGATTTCGGCCAGACCGTCGCTAGATGTACGATTTAAAGAATTACCTACCATAACCGATTATCTTAGTAAAGAGAAGAAGGAAATACAGTTAATTAGCAAAGAAGATCGCGAACAACTACACAAAAAACTATATAGTAAACCTCCTTTATTAGAAGTAAAAAATGTAGAAAAATCTTTTTTTACCAAAGTAGGACTATTTGGTAAGAAAGAATTCAAAGCAGTTGATAATGTAAGTTTTCAATTATTTGAAGGAGAAACCTTAGGGCTTGTTGGAGAATCCGGCTGTGGAAAATCTACCTTGGGAAATACAATATTACAATTACAAAAAGCCAACCAAGGAGAGATTCTATATCGCGGTCAGGATTTAACTAAAGTTTCACCCTCTCAAATTCGAAATTTACGGAAGGAAATACAATTAATATTTCAGGATCCTTTTGCTTCTCTAAACCCTCGATTAACTGTTGGCAAAGCAATTCTAGAGCCTATGAAAGCTCATAAACTGTATAAGAATGATACGGAGAGAAAAGAAAAAGTACTGAGCCTTTTAGAACGAGTAGGATTGAGTCCATCTTATTTTAATAGATACCCTCATGAATTTAGTGGAGGTCAACGACAAAGAATTGGAATTGCAAGAACAATAGCACTCCAACCTAAACTAATCATTTGTGATGAATCTGTGAGTGCTTTAGATATTTCGGTTCAAGCACAAGTATTAAACTTATTAAACGAACTAAAAGAAAAATTTGAATTTACTTATATCTTCATTTCTCATGATCTTGCCGTGGTTAAATATATGTCAGATCAGTTATTAGTAATGAATAAAGGTAAAATTGAAGAAAAAGGAGATGCAGATTTCATTTATGAAAACCCTCAGAAATCATATACTCAAAAACTGATCGATGCAATTCCTAAGGGATTATAAAAAACTGAATATCAATATTCCATCTCGATGTTTACCTAAACACTTATATCCACACTAAGTTTAAATAGCAAACTTAATGTGATGAAAACAGACTTTTTAAAAAATGCCCAAAGAATAATTTCAATAGTTATTATATTCTTTCTGATTTCTTGTGAAACGGATATTCCTGAAACAGATAACACTGCTCCAACATTTTCCTTTAATATTTCTGGAGATGGCTTTAATCGCACCTTTACACAAGATGACGATTTTACAAGCTTACAACTAAATTTACGATCTGATACTACCTATGATTTTATCTTTTCTGGAGCCGATAGCGGTGGTGTAGAGCGAATTTCATGGCAATACCCACATGATTATATAGAGTTTTCTACAGAAATCCCATCACCTTGGGAAACTACATCTATCTCTTTTCTTAGTAGTCTAGTTTATTGGGATGGAAATGAAACGAATCCATTAACAGGAAATATAGTAGCTGGAAAACTAGTAACCAATGGAAATGCTGTAAGTATATCATTCTCTTTTTTAGTTAGGGACTTCGGAGGATTGGATAGTTCTGCTAATACTGTGACCAAATCTTTGAATATTTATATCGACAATCAAAATACAGAAGTAGTTCCTTTATAAGTAATTAGGTAACATCAGAATTTTTACCCTCTGATTATCCGACTACCCCTTAATTGTGCCTTAAAACCCTAATACATCTTCGATATTGGGGTTTTTCTTTAGGAATTAAGTGAAAATTAATTTTTACACAACCATCCTATTTCGTAGTTTTAGAACACGAATTTTAAATCAACTCACCGATGGGAATTTTTGACGAAATAAAGAAAAAGCTAAGTAATGAATTTATAGATATCGTAGAATGGTTAGACAATACGCAGGATACGATTGTTCATCGCTTCGAAAGATATCAAAACGAAATAAAAAATGGTGCTCAACTTATTGTAAGAGAAGGGCAAACTGCAGTTTTTGTAAATGAAGGTCAACTCGCAGATGTATTTGAGCCAGGAACCTATACCTTAAACACTCAAAACCTTCCTATCCTTACTACTTTGAAAGGTTGGAAATACGGTTTTAATAGCCCGTTTAAAGCAGAGGTATATTTTGTAAACACCCGACTTTTTACGGATGAAAAATGGGGAACTAAAAACCCAATCACTTTAAATGATGATCGTTTTGGTTTGGTAGAGATTAGAGCTTTCGGAACGTATGCTTTTAAAATTAATGACCCAGGTAAGTTTATAGTTGATATTGTAGGCACGGATGCTAATTTTACTAGTTTTGAGATAAACGAACATCTAAAAAGTCTGATTTCAACCCGTTTTACGGATACTGTAGGGGAAGCTAATTTTCCGATAGAATTATATGCTGCAAACACTACAGAGCTATCAGAAACATGTAACGATGTAATGCAGCCTGAGTTTAACTCAGTAGGGATCTCATTAGAAAAATTCTTTATTGAGAATGTTTCCATGCCTGAAGATCTTAAAAAAGAAATCTTCGAGTATAGCAGAATTGACAAGCTAGATCTTGATAAATTAGCTAAATTCAAAACTGCAAAAGCTATAGAAGCTGCCGCTGCCAATGAAGGTGGTACTGCCGGTGCAGGAATGGGAATGGGAATGGGATTTGTTCTTGCTCAACAAATGGGCGGTATGATGAACCCGATGACCAACCAACAACAAGTACAACCACAACAAACATCTCCTGTAGCTCCACCACCGATGCCTGTGCAAGTACAATACTATTATGCTGTGAATGGACAGCAAGCTGGACCTGTATCTTTTGATCAGCTCAAAGCACTATTTGCGAATAGAACGGTAAATAAGGATACTCTAGTTTGGAAGCAAGGAATGGCCAACTGGACTGCAATAAAAGATGTAGAAGAACTAAAACCTTTTTTAGGTGGTAGCACTCCTCCTCCATTACCTGGTGCATAAGAACAATTTATAACATAAAATTTATCCTTCTTCCATTTTTATCTATGGAAGAAGGTATCTATTTTGTACAACCTTTAGTATTGTAACTCCTCAATGGAAGAAGAAAAAAGAGCATTTTCTGAACAAAAAAAATCGTGTGTCAATTGTGGTGCAGAATTGACATATAAACCAGGAACTACAGAAATTAAATGTGATTACTGTGGTCATGAAGAAACAATTGTTCAGAATGAAGATGGATTTAAAGAGCTGGAGCTAAAACCCTACTTGGAAGAGATGGGATCACTTTCTCATTCTGAGGAGATACTAATGCTACAATGTAAAAATTGTGGCGCAAATCAACATATCGAAGAGAATTACAAATCATTGCATTGTGTATATTGCACGATGCCTCTGATCATCGAAGATGCTTATAAAGAAGATTGGATTCTTCCTGGTGCCGTTTTACCTTTTCAATTTGATCAGAAAAAATCGCATCAAATATTTTCTAAATGGGTACAAGGATTATGGTTTGCTCCTAACAATCTTAAAAAAGCAGCTTTAGATCCTCAATATACAAAAGGTTTGTACTTACCCTATTGGACATTCGATGCTCAATTGTATGCTACCTATACAGGACAAAGAGGAGATTATTACTATGTAAGCGTTCCATACACTACTACTGTAAATGGTAAAACAGTTCAAAGAACGAGACAAGAACGCAGAACGCGCTGGACACCTGCCAGTGGAAATGTAAGCGGTTTTGTTGATGACACATTAATAAAGGCTTCTCATCAACGCAAAAACGCTATCCCTAACAAAATAGCTCACTGGAACTTAAAAGCTTTAGTTCCATTTAATACAAGTTTTTTGGCAGGATTTGTAACAGAAAAATATACAATTCCTCTAAAAGACGGTCATTTAGAGTCCACAAAAGAAGCAGAAAAAATTGCTCGATCATGGTCTAGACATGATATTGGTGGAGATACACAAAGAGTACATTCTATAAATATGAGCTTATCCGAAGAAACCTTTAAACATATTTTACTTCCAGTATATATAAGTGCCTATCAATATAACGGCAAAAAATATAATTTCTTTGTGAATGGTCAAACTGGTCGAATATCTGGAAAAAGACCTTATTCGTTTTGGAAAATATTCTTCACAGTTGTATTTAGTATTGCTGTAATTGTATTGATTCTTTGGTTAGTAGATACTTATCAAAATCAACAGGGAAATATCTAATCTATACTAGAAATAGTAACTGTTTCATACATGGTTTGATTAAAATCTGTACAAGGTTTTTCTCGTACCACTATAGAAATTTCTTTGTCTATATTCTTCTGTAAACTAGAAATGTCCTTCGCAATTCCCTTGCGTAATGCTATGATTAGTTCTTTATTTTGGGAAATCATATTTACAATTCCAGATCCATAACCTTTAACATTTTTTACTAGCATCCTACCTGTATTATCATAGGACTTATCACAAATATTATTGTTTCCCGAAACTTCTAAAACAACTACTTTAAGATGTATTGTATTTGGTGCTATTTGATTTTGTGAAACGACATTTGGTCTAATCCCTCCGTTGTTCGAATCTCCAAAACGAGGTTTCCGGGCTTTTACTTTATTTTCAGTGTTGCTACTTTTCTTTTCATTTTCCTGAGCAATACTAGTAGATTTACAAGAAACCAAAATTGCAAATAATATTATATATACTAACTTATTCATAATGTTGAAAATAAAAAAAGGAGTTGATTATATCAACTCCCCTTTTCATAATTAATTGTTATTTAAAAGTCAAATTATGACTATTGCTTAAGTAACTTAATTACTTTACTTGTTCCTGTACCTGAAATCTTTGCATAATATAAACCAGAAGCTAAACGAGAAGCATCCCAATTTACACTTGCATTTGAATTCACATCAGACATCGTATGTACAAGGTTTCCTGTACTATTAAAAATATCAATATTTACTTTGCTGCTTGATTTAGCAATAGTATCACCGAAGTTAAAGAAGAAAGTGTTATTTGATGGATTAGGATATACTGCAATCTCATTTGCTAAATCCAATGTCACTAAAGGGGCTTCTACCTCTGGTTCTACTGGTCCATCACCAGAACTAATGATATCTCCATAAATTTGGAAAATCTGGTCCAAAGGATCTCTTCCTAATGCCACTGTAATAGCTGTCCAATCTATTGCTCCAGTTCCAAAAAGATTTACTGGATCTCTAAATTGAGTCACTCCTCCTACAACATTCTCTTGAGACGCCCAGAACCACTGATTTCCTCCATTAAATGCTAAATTAGTGTAAACTGAAATCCAGTATTCACCACTTTCTAACGTAAGAACTTCCGGAAGAGCAATATTTAAATTAGAAATATTAGGTTCTGAAATTGGTGTAATATCACCACTATTATAAACTTCAGCTCCAGGAACACCACCTTCGTTCTCGTAAATTACAATACTTACATTGGTAAGTGCTGGGCTTCCATTAACAGCCCCAAAAGCAACAATTCTATCTATATTCCAAGAAGTACCACTAGGAACCGTAAAATCATCAGCCGATTGTGCTAATCCACCAAAATCCAAAAAGTTTTGTGATGGTATAACCGACACTTGCGTATTTGTTTGCTCATAAATAGTTGGTTCTGCTACAGTAACTGTAAACCCTTCTGCTACTTGCTCATCGCCAGAAGTAGCAACTAATCCGATTGACGCAGACCCTAGACTATCTGGAGCATAGGATAACGTTAAGGTATTTCCTGTTAATACTGCGGTAACCAATTCTGGATTAGAATTTGTTAACTCGATATCAATTGGAAGTCCTTGTGATTGTACAAACAATCCAGCGATATCTATAGTAGTGTCTTCACTGTTCTCACTTACTCCGAAATCTTCAAGTAAAAATGCAGTGCTTAATGTAGCTTCTGGTAATGGATTTGATGTAATTGGGAAACGTGCACTAAATAAACCACTTCCGTGAGCAGCCACTGCGATAAATCCATCTTTTCTTGTAACTACCTCATCAGCAACAGAATTACCGATAGCAAAGTTTTCTTTTCTCCAAACAGTGTTTTGACCATTAAGTCTTCTTGTAGAGTATAAACCTGTACTAGTAGCTGCGAATACTCTTTGTAAACGAGCCCCAAACCTACCTAAGCTACTTCCTAAGAATGCAGTACTTCTTACTGAAGGTCCATTTCCTGTACCATCAGCATTTTCTTCTAAATTACCACTAATGTTAGTCCATGTATCTCCACCATCTTCAGTAATGAACACACTAGGTATTCCGTAATTTGAAAATGTTGCAATCACACGATCCGCATTAGATGGATCAATATTAATATCATTTACAAAACCTACAGGTAAACCTTTACCAGTAGAAATATCTACTACTGTCTGATTATCTATATTCGCATTATCCATTCTGAAAATTATTCCAGAATTAGTACCGTAGTATAACCTATTTGCTACAGGGAATGTAGAAGCTTCTAGAGCTGTAATAGTAGATCCGTCGGGTGTCGCAGTATTTGTTAAATTAACCCAGTTTTCTGTTGCATTTGTATTTGTAAATAATGGTAAACCATCAAGATCATTATTTCTCCATATCGTGCTTCCTGCTGGCATATACATAATATTATCATTATTAGGATCCAATATAAACGGATTCACAAAAGCAAAACCAGAAGCACCTGCTGGCTCTACAGCGGAGAAAGATTCAAAAACTCCCTCTTCATCAAAATTAAATCTAAAAACATTTCCTCTTTGTGAAGAAACATAACGAGTTCTTCCGTTATCAGCAATTGCACTGTAAGCACCATCTCCTCCAAAATCTGATTCCCATATAGCGTTAGAATCCGTAGAATTAGTAAACCAAGTCCCGTTATCCTGAAATCCAGCAACTAGATCATCAGTATTTGGTTCTGGATCAAAAGCAACATGATATGGCTGTGTTGTAATGTATCCATTGTTTAGAGAAGACCAAGCAACAGGCTCAACTCCATCATTAGTAGCAGTAATATCCTCTGTTACATATACACCACCATCATTTCCTGATAATGCTCTATTAGGATTTGACGGGAAAAATGTAAGTACATGCTGATCGGGATGCTGATTCGTATATAAGCTCACATTATTTATTGGAGAATATCCAGCGATCCAACTTTCTTGTCCTGTTGGAGTTGTAAATCCATCCATTGATCTATAAATATTAGTTCCACCAACAAATACCATATTACTATCTGTAGGGTGTACTTTAACTACCATGTTATATTCTCCTTGTAAATTTAGGTTTCCTACTGGTCCACCAATACCAAAAGGTAGATTAACACTTAAATCTGTCCAAGTTCCAGCAGTAGCGTCATATCGGTTTAATAAAGCAGGAATTCCTCCACTATTGTTTTGAGTAAAGAAATACACCGTATTTTCATTAGAAGGATCGATACCCATTACTGTTCTTCCATAAGCTGGCACAAATCCTTCTGGCGTAATATTCGTCCAAGTATCACCATCTGTAGATGTAAAGAAACCTGCTGTTGGATCATTATCAGAATCTATTGTAGCATATATTTGTCCAGTAGAAGTAATAGCCACTTCAGCTTTAGCATCGAAACCACCAGCTAAAACTTCTGTAAAAGAGTTTCCTCCATCTTGAGATCTTTGTATACCAGTAATTGTTCCTAAATAAATATCTCCATTTCTAGGATCAATAGCAATAGAGTTAATTAAATCAAAAGGCTCGTTAGTGTTAAATATACCAACATCAGGATTTACAGTAGCTCTTAACTGCTCGAATGTACGTCCTCCATCTCTGGATTTATACACTCCACTACCTTGATAAAAAGCTCCTCCTGCACTAGCAGAGTTACCCCAACGTTCACCAGAAATATAATACCAGGTAAAGCTGTGTCTAGGTCTTGGATCTTGGATAATTCCGGTAATACTAGGATTTTGGAAGGATCTTGTAATTTTTCTCCAAGTTTCTCCTCCATTTTCAGTTCTCCATAATCCACCAGATACTCCTCCGGCCAAAATAACATTCTCGTTTCCTCTGTCTATTGCTAAAGCACGTGTTCTACCACCTACATTAAAAGGACCTCTATTTTTCCAAAAAGAGAATCTCCCTGATTTAGCAGCTATTTGTAATGATTTTTGTGAATCATCACTAAGACTAATCTTTCCTGAGTATTTTAATTCGGCTTTTCTAATACCTTCTGGTATTCTTCCTGTTGCTGGATCTTGCAATCTTAACAAATCAAATTGAGATCTTTCTATAGCATTATCAGCTTGCCTTTGAATAGGTGTTCTAGGATCTGTCGGTCCTTTTTTGCTATCAAACATTTTTGTTTGCTTGTACAACTGATGACCTTTACCTGGTTTTTCATCTGGAGTAGTTTTGAGTTGTTGTACTTGTGCTGTTATCGTAAGTGTTGACAACATTAATCCACAAGCACAAATACCTCGAGTGAGGTTTTGTAGAGTTGATTTCATATTTAAGTTAATTTTGTGTGAATCCCAAAGCTAGCTTAATGAAATCGAAACATTTGTTAAAATATTATCAAAATATAGTACTATATTGTTAATTTGATTGAATTATAATTTCCCTACTCTCAGTTATTACATGACATATATCTTTATCAACGATAATGGGCATTGTAGAAGAAAATTCCTGAAAACCTTCTCCTGTAATTGTTATAAAATAAGTACCCGTTCTTTCGAATGCACCAACAAAAATTGTTGTTTCATTAAAATTAACTAATGTCTCCGTATATTCCCCGTCTTTAGCAACAACTGTTATTCCAGAAGTTATTATAGAACTATCAACTGAACTTAAAACTGTTATTTCCAAACCTGGCCTAAGTTCATCCGTACAAAAAATTGGATCTAATGTTTCTTGTTCATCCAGATTACAAGCAGAACAGACAACTAAAAGTATAAGTAATAATTTCTTCATAATCCTTTTCATATTTGTAACAAAGATGCGTTATCATGCATAAGGTTGCGTCTTTATTAACGCGAAGATATACATTCTAACACATTCTTCTATTTTTTTACGGACTTACTAAGAATTATTGACCTAAAAAAACCAAAAAAGCACCTAGATATTTAGGTGCTTTTTTGAAAAATTATTTTTTACAAATCAAACTTAATCCCTTGAGCTAAAGGCAATTCGGTTGTGTAATTTATAGTATTAGTTTGCCTTCTCATATATACCTTCCAAGCATCAGAACCGGATTCTCTTCCTCCACCAGTTTCTTTCTCACCACCAAAAGCACCACCGATTTCTGCTCCCGAAGTACCAATGTTTACATTCGCTATACCACAATCAGAACCAGCATGCGATAAAAATCGTTCAGCTTCACGAAGATTATTAGTCATTATCGCTGAAGATAATCCTTGGGCTACTCCATTTTGCACTTCAATGGCATTTTCTACATCTCCACTATATTTTAATAGATATAAAACTGGTGCAAATGTTTCGTGTTGTACTATTTCGAAAGAGTTATCAGCCTCAGCAATTGCAGGTTTTACATAACATCCGCTTTCATATCCTTCTCCATAAAGCACGCCTCCTTCTACAACAATACTACCGCCTTCTTGCACTACTTTTTCTAATGCTTGTTGATACCCTTTAACTGCATCGGTATCAATTAGAGGGCCGACATGATTATTTTCATCTAATGGATTTCCAATTCTTAATTGTTTATAAGCATCTACTACAGCATTTTTTACTTTATCGTAAATTGATTCATGTATAATCAATCTTCTGGTAGATGTACATCTTTGTCCAGCCGTTCCTACAGCTCCAAACACTGCTCCGATTACAGTCATTTTAATATCCGCATCAGGTGTAACTATAATTGCGTTATTACCTCCCAGTTCTAACAACGATTTTCCTAAACGCTGTCCCACTGTAGCCCCAACAATTTTACCCATTCTGGTAGATCCTGTCGCGGAAATCAACGGAATACGTTTGTCTGTTGTCATGAACTCTCCGACTTTATAATCGCCATTCACTAAACAGGAAATTCCTTCTGGAAGGTTATTATCTTTTAAAACTTTGGCTATAATATTTTGGCAAGCTACTCCACAAAGTGGTGTTTTTTCACTTGGTTTCCAAACACATACATCTCCACATATCCACGCTAATGCAGTATTCCACGACCAAACAGCTACTGGAAAATTAAAAGCAGAAATAATTCCAACAATTCCTAAGGGATGATATTGTTCATACATTCTATGACCAGGTCTTTCGGAATGCATAGTAAGTCCATGTAATTGTCTGGATAACCCAACAGCAAAATCACAGATATCTATCATTTCTTGTACCTCTCCTAATCCTTCTTGATACGACTTACCCATTTCGTAAGAAACCAATTTGCCAAGTGGTTCTTTTAAACGTCTTAATTCTTCTCCGAATTGTCTTACAATTTCTCCTCGTTGAGGAGCAGGCATTAATTTCCAAGACTTAAATGCAGTTTGCGCAGCGGTAATTACTTTCTCATAATCTTCTCTTGTGGTAGTAGTAACTTTTCCGATCAAATTACCATCAACTGGTGAGAAAGATGAAATTTCTTCTCCATTAGAAAACCAATCTGATCCTGTAGAGGTTCCTTTATTTAGGTCAGAAACACCTAATTGCTTTAGGGCTTCTTCTATTCCAAAATCTATTGCTATAGTTGCCATGTATTACAAATTATTTTTTGAGTTGTAAAGATACTGCGTTTTGAAGATATATTAAATTTTGACTCGATATATTGTTAATTTTAAACAAAATCTTGCAAAAACATCTTCAAAAAAACCAAAATCTCATTTTCACAAACTTTTTTAAACTAAATTGATCTTGTTCAATCTGCGACAAATCGTTTATCTACTGCCATCTCTGTACCACATTTATTACAGGTTCTTAACGATTTACTACTATAAAAATCTTTAAAATGTTTTAAGAAATCTTTCTCAATGTTATTTAGTTTAAAATATACCTCGTGTAACTTATTATTACAATTATCACAAAACCATAACAATCCATCTTCTGCTTCTAAGTCAGCTCTTTTCCTTTCTATAACGAGACCTATCGAATCTTTATGCCTAACTGGAGAGTGGGGAACTTTAGCAGGGTGCAAATACATATCTCCTGGTCCTAATTTCATTGTTTTTTTCTCACCTTCTTCTTGTATATGAACTTCTATTTCTCCTTCTAGCTGGTAAAACAATTCCTCAGTTTCGTTATAATGATAATCTTTTCGAGCATTTGGACCAGCAACAATCATTACGATATAATCACCTGCATCTTTATATAGATTTTTGTTGCCTACAGGAGGTTTTAGAAGATTACGATTTTCTTCTATCCATTGATTAAGATTAAAAGGTTTCTGAATTCCCATATTTGAATAAATTTTGATTATAAAATTACGGAAATGAAAGGATATCTTTTCTAAAACCAGAAAATCTATTCTATAAAAAAAGCGAACCTAAGTTCGCTTTGTAAGTTTTAGCATCCTGTATCTTCATATTCGGTACTTCCATCTACCGGACAAGGATCAGAACAAGATTGTGTGATCAAAATAGGAAACGGTCTATTGGCAGGTCTAAAGACGCAAGCACAACATTCATCAAAAAAAGGAAAGCCTCCTCCTTGTATTGTTTTTTGTGCTGTTTTACTCAGTTTTTTACTGTTATCGATGTCTAAAATTTTCTTAAGCATACCTAAATAATTTAATTTGTTGAATTTTAAATTTAGGAAATATTGTTTCTTTTCTACAATTTATCATCAAAATAGAACCTCATTTTATCTAAATTGAGTTCTTATTATCAGTTAATTACAAAACCTAAATTAAACAGTAAAACTGGGGAAATAACCTCTATTTTTAAAAAATTAAAAACTTATTGGATCCCGATTTGCATCGGGATTAGTTCGATTACGCATTTTGCTATTGCAAAATACTATCTCACTAAAAAGAAATCGCCCAGACAAGATTTCTCTTGTAGAGCGATTTCCAACTAAATAACCAACCAAAAAAATTTATATCGTCTAGTGCGACTTTTCTATTTTGTAAGCTTCATAAAATCAGCTTTCTTTAATCTTTTTTTATCATTCTGTGATGGCTTACCATCTTTAGAAGATTTAAATTGTAAATATCCTCTACCCACAAATTCATAAATTGTACCAGAAGAAGGGTGTAATAATTCTATTCTACTATCATTTATAACGGTTAATTCGAAATATTCATTGCCCAAATAATCGTAATCAAGTGTTAAATTTTTCATATAGAAATTATTAGGCACATCATCGACAGCATAATATCCATTGTAATCATAGTATATATCGTTGATATTAGACACATTAACATCTTCTGAACTTCTAAAGTTATCACCAGATCCATAGTATAAAAACTGTAGATAATTTTCATTATCAAACTCATTTAAAGCTCCGATTTCACTTGTATAGACCTTTTCCCATACGGTATACTCATGTAAAAAGTAGTGAATGTTATCATAAAACACTTTATCGTAATCAAACGTGTTTCTCTGATATCCAATTAGATAATAACTTGTATTTGTAACACCATCATACAATCGTATTTCGTTATTTGATAATTGTATTACATCTAGGCTATAAGTTCCATCAATATCATGGCTAACATCTACCTCCATACCAAAAGTGTTATAAAATCCGACATCTAATCCAAAACCATTCCCATTACTTCCTATACCTACCAGGTTATTGTTAGCATAAAAAGTTCCATTTTTAAATGACACTGTAAAAGCCTTTTGAAGAAACGGGATTTCCCCATTACCTTGTGTACGTTCTATATCCACATACCAGATTTCATAAGAATTAAGTAACTGATTTAATGAGATTGTAGGCTCTTCTATAAAAACATCTTCCTCTACTACTACTTCTGCTACACAAGAAGTTAAAAGGATGGAACCTAACATAAAAACCGAAAGTAATTTTAAAGTCTTCATAAGCTATGTGTTTTTCAATTCTATAATGGTAAAACCAAAACATGTGCCAAAAACACATACTATTGATTATCAGCTGTTTAATTTGACTTGTATTTTCCTTATTTTTGAACTCACAATCATTTTACATGGATAAAGATTTAAAATTTGCTGTGATTGGTGGTGGTAGTTGGGCTACTGCTATCGTAAAAATGCTTACCGAGAACTTACCTCAGGTTGGTTGGTATATGCGAAGTGTATATGCATTAGAACATCTAAAACGCCAACAACACAATCCAAACTACCTCAGTTCTGTGGAATTCAAACTGGATCAGCTTAAACTTACCAATGATATAAATGAAGCAGTAGCGTATGCTGATTACTTGATTTTTGCTATTCCTTCTGCATTTTTACATACAGAACTACAAAAACTAACAGTTTCACTGGAAGGCAAAGTGATATTTTCTGCAATTAAAGGAATTGTTCCTGAGTCTGGATTAATCGTAGGAGAACATTTTCATGATAAATATCAAATCCCATTTGATGATATTGGAGTCATTACAGGACCTTGTCATGCTGAAGAGGTAGCACTAGAAAGACTTTCTTATTTAACAATCGCATCTAACGACGAGGAAAAAGCAAAAATTGTTGCAAAAAACCTAAGTAGTGAATATATCAAATGCAAAGTTAGTGATGATATTATTGGTACTGAATATGCAGCAGTTCTTAAAAATATTTATTCTGTTGCTGCAGGCATTGCACATGGCTTAGGTTATGGTGATAATTTTCAGAGTGTTTTAATGAGTAACGCAATTCGCGAAATGAAGCGTTTTATTAAAAAGGTTCACAAGATGAAGCGTAATATTAATGATTCTGCTTATTTAGGAGATTTGTTAGTAACTGGTTACTCCATTTTTTCTCGTAATCGAATGTTCGGAAATATGATTGGAAAAGGCTATACGGTAAAAAGTGCCCAAATGGAAATGAATATGGTTGCCGAAGGATATTATGCTGCAAAAACTGCGTATGAACTGGATGCTAATAAAAATACTCGAACACCAATAATTGATGCTGTACATGGAATCTTATATGAGAACAAGAATCCGAAAAAAGTATTTAAGAAATTAGCCGAAAAACTGGATTAACCAAATTAAAAAAACAATGGCAGATTATAAAGAACTTATCCAAACATTCTATACTGGTTTAAGTCAGCAAAATGCTGATATGATGGTATCTTGTTATCATCCTGACATTGTTTTTGAAGATCCTGGTTTTGGACAACTTCATGGAGATCGTGCCAAAAAAATGTGGCAAATGCTATGCAAGAATGGTAAAGATCTAAAAGTGGAATTTTCTAATATCCAAGTTGATAACGAAAGTGGATCTGCTCATTGGGAAGCATGGTATACTTTTAGTCAAACCGGCAGAAAAGTTCATAATCGCATAGATGCTAAATTTGAATTTAAAGACGGTAAAATTATAAAACATACAGATGATTTTAATCTACATCGCTGGGCGTCACAAGCTATCGGATGGAAAGGAAAATTATTAGGAGGCACTAATTTCTTTAAGAAAAAACTACATCAACAAACCAACATACTATTAGATAAGTTTCAACCTTAACATATGGAAACATTACAACTTCCTGGGCTATTGGTATCCGTAGAATGGTTACATAAACATTTAGACCATCCTGATTTGATAATTCTGGATGCAAGTATTAAAAAAGTAACCTCATCTAAAGAATCTTTGGCGCAAGATCTCCAGATACCAGGAGCCCGATTCTTTGACATAAAAAAGTCTTTTTCGGATCAAGCTTCTCATCTGCCCAACATGCTTCCATCTGCAGAAGTTTTTGAAAAAAATTGTCAAGAACTAGGTATTAATGCTAATTCCAAAATCATCATTTATGATACAATTGGTATCTACTCTAGCCCAAGAGCTTGGTGGATGTTTTCTAGAATGGGTCATACAAATGTTGCAGTTTTAAATGGTGGTTTACCAGAGTGGAACAAAAAGCAGTTGCCTACTGAAAATAAGACAACTAACAATGTATTTAACCTCGGGAATTTCGAAATAAACGATCGTTCCAAATGCACCGTTAACGCAAAAGAAATTCTATCTGAAATGAACGATCCAAAAACATTGATATTGGATGCGCGCTCTTCGGGAAGGTATTTAGGTATAGAACCAGAACCAAGATCTGATCTTAAAGGTGGGCATATTCCTAATTCCCTAAACCTACCGTACACCAAAGTTCTTGAGCAAGATAAAATGCTTCCGGTTGAGCAACTTAAAAACATATTTGATGGTTTTGATATTGCCAATAAAAAACTCATCTTTAGCTGTGGTTCTGGAATTACTGCCTGTATTATTTTGCTAGCTGCTCAATTAGCAGGATATACCAATCTATGGATTTATGACGGTTCCTGGACAGAATGGGGACAACTTACCGACGTTCCTATTGAATTTTAAAACAACCCAAACATATACTATGCGATATCTTATCCTACTCTTCTTTTCTACATTATTTTTTAAGACAACAAATGCTCAATCTAAAAGGTTTAGTCTACAAGATTTCTATTCTTATAATTCTGAATTAGAGTATAAAGTAGATTCTATATACCGCTCTCTTTCGGAGCGACAACAGGTAGCGCAAATGATTATTTCTTCGGCAGGAGAATTAGGCAAACCCATGGCAACTATTAAGAAACTTACCGAAAGTAATTCGATCGGAGGTGTTGTCTTTCTAAAAGGAAGTAAAAAAACACATACCGAAAGTATTAACGCCTTAAATGCGATTTCCACTAAAAATGAGTCTCTTCCATTGTTATTTAGCATGGATGCAGAACCAAGTTTATTTGCTAGTAGAATTAAAGGTGCAAAAGATGTAGGAAAAACAATAGATATTAAAACTGAAGCGCAATCAGATAAGGTTGTAAACACTATTAATACCGAACTTAGAGCTATTGGTGTGCACCACAATTATGCTCCTGTTTTGGATATTAGCGCTAGTAATGAAGCCATAAAATCCAGAAGTTATGGTAGCAATAAAGATTCAGTTATCACCTTAGCCAACCAATTTATTAAATGCACTCAAGAAGGTGGAATTATTGCCACAGCTAAGCATTTTCCAGGTCATGGTTTAGTTAAAGGCGACACCCATAAACAAAGCGTTTATATTGATGGTCCTTTACAAGAAGTTGCCAATTATAAAAAAATCATAGAAGATGGTGTATTGTCAATTATGATTGCTCATATTACCATTCAAAATAATGAAAAATATGGAACGAACGGTTTACCTTCTAGCTGTTCCAGAAAAATAATTACTGGATTACTGAAGGAAGAAATGGGTTTTAAAGGAGTTATTATTTCTGATGCGCTGAATATTATGAAAGCCGTTACTATTTTAGACAATGCCCCACTATTGGCCTCTAAGGCAGGGTGTGATTTAATATTAATGCCTCAAAATGAAAATGCTACTATAAATGCTATTATCGCAGCCATGAAAGAAGATCCTTCCTATAAGAAACAAATAGCACAATCTGTAAAAAAAGTTTTGCGTTTAAAAGTGTGCGCTGGTGCTATCTAACACCTTGTAAAACAAATTTTTACACAAACAAAAACGAATATCTCTGCAAAACTCAAAAAAGAATATAGTAACCTATTGAACCTATTTGTATTGGTGCCCTTTTACGACTATAAACATCTATTAAAAAGGTATTTCTAGTTCTATGAAGCACAAAATTATTCTTTGCTCTCTAGAATAATCAGAACCCATAATCAAAAATTAAAATAAAACTTTTGAAATGTAAACATCATATTCTACAGATACTTCCACATAATATTGAAATTACCCGTTTCGCTCATCAAATTAGCTGTTCTTATCAATAGCAATCTTTTATTTATCTCATTATGATTATATTAGCAACTGGGTATGCTTTTCATCAAAAACAAAAAAAACATATTATCTCACTTTTTTTTGATTAATTTTATTTTTTTAATCAATAGTAAGGCGCAAACATTGATTAACGATACATCCTCTTTGGCGGATAAAGAATATACCGCTCAGGATATAGACTCTGTAACCGCTGCATTAAGAAAAAGCTTTTATAAAGGAGAGTTTCATAAAATTATTGATTTTGGTACTCCCCTATTAGATTATGTAGAAAAAACAAATTTCTTCAGAGAAGAACGTGGATTAAGAAGCCTTATCACAAATACATTTATTCAACTTGACGAATTTGAAGGTGCAGAAGATCTAATTAATGAAGGCCTTGAAAGAGCAAAGTTAAAAAAAGATACTCTTGCTACCATAAGTGGTTATATTGACCTTAGTAATTGTTATTTTGAAAATGAACCGTTAAAAGCGATAATCTATTTAAAACCTGCTGCGCCATTAGTGCAAAAAGTCCAACACCCTAGAGCACAATTTATAGTCAATTCTAACTTAGCTGAATTATACGAAAGGGTAGATACACTAGAGGTTGCACAAAAACATCTCGATATTAGTTGGAAATTACTCGATATGCATTCATCGGCAGATTGGAGAACGGAGTTTGAAGCCGTTACTTTACATATTCAAGGAGCGATTTTTTTAAAACAAAAAAAGTATGAAAGAGCTATTGAAACGATAAAAAAATCATTGGAATTAGGATATGGTAAGTTTGATCAACGATATCACATAAAAAATTATGAAAATCTTATGATGGCTTATGAAAATATTGAGCAATACAAAAATGTAACCGAAATAAGACACATCTATGATTCATTAATAACCGCCCGATACAAGTCAGAAAAGATAAAGCAACAAAATATTGCCTCTTCAAAATTTAAATTAGACCAATACAAGCAAAAATTACTTCAATCTCAGTTAGAAAACGAAATTTCATTACAAAAACAAGCCAAAAGTGACCTCTTATTGAAAATATTTTATGCGTCTTCTGTTATACTAATTGCCATTTTAGGATTTCTTTTTTATACCCGATATAAGAGAAATTTATTACTAGAGAACTTAAAACTCAAAAATCAACAATATCTTGAAGCGAAGGAAGAATCCGAAAAACTTGCTAATAAAAACACGCAGTTTCTTTCTACCATAAGCCATGAATTAAGAACTCCTCTTTATGGTATTGTTGGTCTTTCTTCGGTATTTTTAAAAGACCCCAAATTTGATGAACATTCTGATGACCTGAGTTCTTTAAAGTTTTCAGCAGATTACCTGTTGTCCTTAGTAAATGATGTCTTAAATCTTAATAAATTTTCGTCTGCTGAAGGTAGGCAAATACATAAAAGCAATTTTAAAATTAGGCAACTTATATCGAATATTGCACAAAATTTTGAATTTCTAAATCGTAAAAATAACAATTCAATCAACATAACTGTAAGTGAGAAAGTACCTGAGATATTATATACGGATAAAATGAAAATATCACAGGTTTTGTTGAACCTGATTAGCAATGCGTGTAAATTTACTGAAGATGGAAAAATCGAAGTAAGAGTTGAATTCTTGGATTATAAAAATGAGCAATATCTTCTTAAATTTATGATAAAAGATACCGGCAAAGGTATTCCGGAAGAAGAACAAACCAATATATTTAATGAATTTGCCCAAGTACAAAATAATCAAGATTTAGGAGGAACCGGACTAGGATTAGCAATTGTGAATAAAATTTTACTGACTCTAAACAGTAAATTGAATTTGAAAAGTACTTTGCACAAAGGTTCGGAGTTCTTTTTTGATGTATGGCTAGAAGCAGGAAACCATATTACTGCAGAGAAAGAGGAGTTGTTAGGATTTGAAAAGCTTAAAAACAAACATATTTTAATTGTAGATGACAATAAAATTAATCAGGTAGTAACGCGTAAAATCCTTGAACAATATGATATGAAGCACCAAATTGCTTCAAATGGTCTAGAAGCCATTTCTTTCGTCGAGGAAGATTCTTTTGATGCCATTTTGATGGATATTAATATGCCCATTATGGATGGGATGGAATCTAGTACGCAGATACGTACTTTTAATAAAACCGTCCCTATCATAGCACTTACCGCCACCGATTATGTTAATGAAAATAGAAACCTCAAAGATTACGGTATCAATGATTTTATTATAAAACCCTACAAAACAGAAGATTTACTAGAAACGTTAACCAAACATATTACTAATGGTAAGGTTTAATATTTTTATCCGATAACATCCATTCCTTTATTAATGTTTGGTAATCGAACACACATAAAACATTTAAAAAAGATCTGAATTATGAAAACAAGTAATACCATCCGTAAAAAATATTACACTAGAAAATTTGCGCAGGCATCATTTAAGTTGCTATACTTGCAATAGCAAACTCCCAGAAACAAATTTCTGAGAGTCTTAAAACCTTTTATTTAATCATCCCCTTGTGTCCCAGCAGCCGCACCATCCGTAAAACCATCAATTACCTGATCTACAACAACTTCGATTACCACTCCTAAATAACAAAATAAAGTTCCCCCCTTAACACTATTCATTTCTCTCGAATTCAATTCTTTTTGCTTAAACTTTTCTAAATTCATAATACTATGTTTATTGATCAATAATTTTATAGTACCTTCATAAATATCATATAATGTTACTACCCGTAGATCATTTTTTCCAACATACCTCTTGTCATTTTTTTATTTCTAAAGTAGGATTTGAACCTACTCTAATGAATGAGCCAAAAATCAATAACTTTAATAAAAATTAATCTTGTATGAATAAATATATTCTCTTCTTATTACTTTTTGTAATAGTTTTTAGTTGTTCCTCTGATGAAACTTTGCAGATGGCAGTAGAGGAAGAAGAGCAACCGGAAGAAATCCAGAAATTTTCATTTTTGGCGTTAGGAGATTCTTATACCATTGGTCAAGGAGTTACTGAAAGTGAAAGTTGGCCTTTTCAGTTACAAAACATTCTTACCTCTGAAGCCCAACAAATTGAAGAGGTAAGGGTCATTGCACAAACCGGATGGACCACTTGTAATTTACTCTCTGCCATAGAAACACAAGATCCAGAAAATTATGATATTGTTTCCCTACTTATTGGAGTGAATAATCAATTTCAAAGAATAGACTTTACTGTATTTGAATCAGAATTTAATCTTCTACTAAATAAAGCTATCTCATTAGCCAATGGAAATAAAAAAAAGGTTTTTGTTGTGTCTATACCGGATTATGGAGTAACACCTTTTGGGTCAAATAATAGTGATGTCATTGCAGAAGAAATAGACATGTATAACACCTACATTCAACAACAGTGTGAGGCGCAAGAAATACCCTTTATAGATGTTACTACAATTTCTAGAAATCTTGGTGATTCTGAAGGCGCTTTAGCTCCGGACAATCTGCACCCAAGTGCAAATCAATATCGTTTATGGGTTGAAGAAATACTTCCAATAGTTCAGGGAATTTTGGAATGATAATCAAACAGCTTCAAACAATTTACCAGGTAAAGGTCTTATCACTCCTTTAAGTTCCATATTTAACAAGGTAGAAGCTACTTTAAATGTTGGAATCTCACATTGCAGCGCAATCACATCCAATAGTTCTTTACCATTACTTTTTAAGAGATTATATATTTTCTTTTCATCTTCCTCTAGTTCCACAAACAATTGTCTTTGTATGGCTGGTTGTACTTTCTCTTCTAATTCCCAATTAAGCATATAAATTAAATCTGCAGCGCTGGTTAGCATATGTGCTCTTTGTGTTTTAATAAGTGTATTACATCCTTCACTTAATGAATCTCCTGCACGTCCAGGTACTGCAAAAACATCTCGATTATAAGAATTCGCAATTTCTGCTGTTACCAAAGAGCCTCCTTTATTAGCACTTTCTATAACAATAGTCGCTTCACTTACACCCGCTATCACCCTATTACGTCCTAAAAAATTATTCCTGTCAAAGGTATCTGTGCTCCAAAAATCAGTATAAAAACCACCATTTTCTTCAACTTGCTTCACATACTTTTTATGTGCTTTGGGATAAATCTGATTTAATCCATGTGCTAGACAACCTATTGTTTGTAAACCATGCTTTACAGCTGCCTTATGTGCCGTAATATCCACACCATAAGCGAAACCAGATATAATTACTGGATTTAATGGAACGAGTGTTTCAATCAACTCCTCACAAAAACGAACTCCATAACCTGTCACCTTTCTTGTTCCTACAATACTGATAATTTTTTTATTGTTAATATCAATAGTACCTCTGCTAAAAAGCACCACTGGTCCATCTAAGCAATATTTCAGTTTTTCGGGATACTCAATTTCATCATAAGCGGTGTATCGAATGTCATTATCCAGCATAAACTGTAATTCATTCTCTGCCGCTATTCTATTTTCTTTATTGTTTATCTCCTTAATTTTTACACTCCCAATACCATCAATCTTCAACAAATTGGTTCGTTTTTCCTTTAATACTTCTTCAGCAGAACCGATCTCTCTAACCAATTTTTTAATCGAACTATCTCCAAGATTAGGTGTTTTCTTAAGCGTTAATAAGGCAATAATTTTTTCTTCGGTCATCTAATTTATTATAAGTCAGTACAAGAAACGAAAAAAATCAAAAATGTTAATAAAATCAAAGCTTCTACTTATTAGTAATGTCTATTTTTTTTAATTTTGATATACTCAAAAACAACCAAATTTTGAAGATTCATTTCCTAATGATTACGGAATAGGATCTATCAAAAATAAATAGATAGCATTTACGAGAGGGGAAAATGAATAATACGGCAAAATACATAAGTGAATTATTATATAGATACGAATGTGTGATCTTACCAGGTTTTGGTGCGTTTTTAACAAAGCGTCAGCCTGCTATGATACAAGATACTACACATGCTTTTTTTCCTCCTCAAAAAATAATTTCTTTTAATAGTCAATTACAAAACAATGACGGTTTACTGGCTAATTATATGGCTACAGCCGAAAACATATCCTATACAGATGCTGTAGCAAAAATCCAGCGTTATGTTTTATGGTTAAACGATAAAATGTCTGCTGGCAATCGTGTTGATTTAGAAGGAATCGGTTCTTTTTACACTTCTGTCGAAAATACAATACAATTTGAACCTTCTCAGGAAACAAATTATCTGGCAGAAGCTTTTGGTTTAAATTCTTTTATATCTCCTTCGATTATTAGAGAAAAGGAAATCAAGGAATCGCTTTCTGAAATATCAACTACTGAGGTTGTAAGAGAAACTTATAAAGAGCAAGTTGAAGCTATTGAAGAAACTACTCCTATTGCGTTTACACCCGAAAAAAGACGTCAACGCCCATATTTGAAATACGCTGCTATTTTAGTTTTTGGTGTAGTTATCGGTTCTTTAGCGTTACAGCAGGTTAACACTCAGACCAATTTAGAAAATGATCGTGTTATTGTTAATGCTGAAAAAGAGATTGAAAATAGAATTCAAGAAGCTACCTTCGAAATTGCTAGTCCACTACCTGCTATTAATTTAAATATTATAAAAGCAGAAGAAAATCCTGAAGTTAAAGATTTAATTGCTAAAGAAACTACTTCGAGTTCTTCATCAAAATATCATATTGTTGCTGGTGCATACAGAATAAAAGCCAATGCCACTAAAAAAGTAAATAAGTTAAAATCAAAAGGTTTTGATGCTCGTTTGATCGGTGTAAACAAATATGGTCTTCATCAAGTAGTGTATTACAGCTTCGAAAATCGTTTAGAGGCATTAAAAGCCCTTCGAAACATCAAAAAACAGGAAGATCGCCGTGCTTGGTTGCTTGTTCAAGACTTATAATTTTTCTTTAGTTTTCACTTTTCCTAATAATCCATTGCATATATAGTGATTGGATACCGGATTATTTTTATAAAGTACATTTATTTTTAGAAAAACTTTGAAATTTTGTCAATCCTTATAGGATCCCAAAGTATTAGTTTTATAGATCGATATAACCATAAGTTAATCTTACCTAGCTATCTTTGTCAAAAATTACCAAAATTCATGGAAGCTAGATACCCTTCAGAATCCCGAACTGTATTAACTGATCTTGTTTTACCCGGAGAAACAAATCCTTTAAATAATTTATTTGGAGGAGAATTACTAGCTCGTATGGATCGCGCTGCAGGTATCGCTGCAGGAAGACATTCTAGAAGAATCGTAGTCACTGCATCTGTAAATCACGTCGCTTTTAGTAAAGCTATCCCACTAGGAAGTGTGGTAACGGTGGAAGCAAAAGTTTCTCGTGCTTTTAAATCGTCTATGGAAGTCGTTATTGATGTTTGGATAGAAGATAGACAAAGTGGTGATAAAACGAAGGCTAATGAAGCGATATATACTTTTGTAGCTGTAAATGAAAGTGGAGCTCCTGTAGCTATCCCTCCTATCAAACCTGAAACAGAATTAGAACAACAACGTTACGATGCGGCACTACGTCGTAAACAGCTTAGTTTAGTTCTTGCTGGTAAAATGAAACCTGATGATGCTACTGAATTAAAAGCTCTATTTACCTAGACTCTAAAGAAAGCCAGCGCCTAATGCTACCGAAATTAAGATTAGCATAATTGCTACTACAACCTGCAGGAATTTTAAAGTGACTTTTTTAAGTAGTTTATTCCCTAGAAAAGCACCAGCAATGGCAGATGCTGTAGCACAAACGACTAATTGAATGTTATCACCGATACCAGATTGTGATACATTAGTGGCGTATACACTTAATCTGGTAAAATCTACAAAAGTAGAAACTACTACAGCAGTTCCTATAAAGGCTTCTTTGGAGAGACCTGCTTTGATAAGAAACGCAGTTCGCAAAGCACCTTGATTGCCAGAAAGACCTCCAAAAAACCCACTGAGAAAACCTCCTAATGGTAATTTCTCTTCGCCAAATTTTAACTTAGAGAAAAAGGGAACTAAATCCATACTAGCAAAAACGATGAGCAAAATGGAAATTACAAATTTTACAGGATAAACTTCAAATGTATTCCCAAATAGTGTGTATATGAAAAGAGGTTTTACATCGGGAATTCGAAGCAACACCCAAGCTCCTAAAAATGCTGCTATTATTGCAGGTATTCCAAAACGTACTAAAACGGATTTATTGGCATTCTTTCCTACCAAAAACAACTTAAATACATTATTGAAAAAATGTACTATCCCGGTCAAAGCGATGGCAATTTCTACCGGAAAAAAAATCATCAAAACAGGCGTAAGAATGGTTCCTAAACCAAAACCAGAAAAAAAGGTTAAGATTGAAACTAAAAAAGCAACGACCGAAATAATGACTATTTCCACATACTATAGTTTTATAAATTTCTTTATTATCTCAGCTCCATTAACATCTTCTATTTTAACAAAATAATACCCTGCGACTCCTTCAAAAGTAATATTCATTCTCTTAACATTGTTATAGTTTTTGATATACTTCTCTCGACCTAGTAGGTCATAAATTTTAATTGTTCCCTTACTTTGTATATTTTCAAACTCTACAAACAACTGTTCTTTAACAGGATTAGGGAAAAGAGAAAAATAACTTTCGGTATCGGGTTGTTCTATGACATTTAATAAAGGTGATCTATTAACTAAATATACAGATCCTGAATTACTCAAACTATTGGTGTCATTTTCATCTTCATTTTCCCAATTTGCTCCTATAAAAGCATATTCTTCACTTAACGATACATCAAAACCAAAATTATCTACATTACTTCTATCCGATGCAACAACTTTTTGAATTTGATTCCATGATCCAAAACTATCTCTTTCATAAATGTAAGCTGATCCAGACGAATTTAATGTATTACCTCCATTTTCATCTTCATCTTCCCTGTTAGCTCCTACAATAACATGATCTCCGTGAATAGATACAGATATACCAAATTCATCTCCTGTATTCCTATCAGAAGGCACTAGTTTATCAACTTGAATCCAAATTCCTGAATTTGTCTTTTCAAAAATATAGGCAGCACCAGCTTCTGTAAGTGTATTCTGCCCTAAAGCATCTTCACCTTCTAAAATAGCTCCTACAGCAATGAAATTACCATCAATACTTACATCCGTTCCAAAATTTGCAAATACTGATCTATCCGATGCAGTGATTTTTTGAGTTTGACTCCAATTATCAGATCCATCCTTATGGAAGATATAAGCAGCGCCAGCTTCACCCAAATAATTATTTCCTTGAGCATCTTCTGATTCTTCTTTTGCAGCTACAACTAGATAATCGTTACTTATTGAAACTTTCTCTCCAAACCAATTAAAAAAATCTCTATCCGAAGCTACTATTTTTTGTGACTCACCCCAGATTCCATTTGCTCCCTTTTTGATCATATACACTGATCCTGCATCTTGTATGGTATTATTTCCTATTCCATCCTCGTCTTCAAGAAAAGATCCGACCGCAATGAAATCATCATCTATAGCAACAGCATATCCAAAGTTATCATTCTCTTGTCTATCCGAAGCCACAATTTTTTGAACTTCTGACCAGATTCCAGTAGTATCATCTCTCTCGTAAATATATATAGCTCCTGCATTATTAAGAGTATTCATTCCATTTACATCTTCATCCTCATACGGTGCACCAACCACAATATAAATACCATCAACTGCAACCGTCCAACCAAACCTATCGTCAATTTGTGCATCTGAAGCAGATATCTTATTTACCTCATTCCAATTACCCGTATTATCGGTTTCAAAAATATATACAGCTCCAACGTCTTCCCGAACAGCACCTCCACTGCCAAATTCATTCTTAAAAGGCGCTCCAATAACAGCATAATTATTATCTACATCGATAGACCAACCAAAATTATCAACTGCCGCTCTATCAGATGCCGTTAATTTTGTTTCTATGCTTATATTTTGTGCTTTAACACTTATAATACAAATTAAAGTTGTTATAAAAAGTAACTGTTTACTCATGTCAAATATTTTATTCGTTTAATTCCATCTATATGTGTCAAAAAACATCAAATTGTTACCTAATTATTTTTAACTTTTTTAATATTTTGCTAATAAACGTTAAGCAAATAGAGCTTACAGTTGTATACTAAATATAACAACCAAAAGGTTATTGTATTCAGCATATAATAATATTCAAATAATTTACATTTTATAAATCCAAGATTGAGGATTTAGTTTCTTAGTGTCCTTAAAAATCAAAAATTTCATAATCGCACGACCTGTTCTCGGATTTACACGTACCTCACCTATACTTTGTTTTGTAGAAATTTTTTGACCTTCTTTTACAGAAATATTCTCTAAGTTGTAATAGACAGTAATATAATTACCATGTCTTACGTGTACCAATTTCCCAGCATTTTTAAGTTGTTGGATCGCCATTACCTCACCCTGAAAAATTGCCCTTGCTTTTTCTCCTGGTCTGGTTTCTAACTCCACTCCACTGCTATTTATCTGAATATTTGGAAGTGTAGGATGCGGTTGGCGCCCATATTTCTTTGTAAGTTTTCCAGTACCAACTGGCCAAGGAAACTTTCCTTTATTTGCGGTAAAGTTATCTGCAAGTTTTTTATCTTCAGGAGTTAGCGCGAATGTTGTTGCCGAACCCTTTTTGGAAGCTTTCTTACCCGCTTTTTTATTCGCCTTTGCAATTGCTTCTCGTATTAATTTTTCGATCGCTCTATCGATAGCACTAGCTTGTTCTTGTTTTTTCTTTATTTCTTTTTTGTAGGTTCCTTCCTTTTTACGAATGGTCGCCATTAAGCTCTGCTGCTGCTTTTTTTCTTCTTTAAGCTGCTCTTGAGCATCTCTATTTTCATTAATTAGCTGTTCCTTATTTTTTTTCCTTTCTAGTAAAGTTTTATTTAAGGTCTGAAGCTCTTCTGTTCTTGTTTGTATTTGTTCAGCTTGTTCCTTACGATGCTCATTATACTGTTTCATATATTGCAATCGCTTATAGGCTTGCATAAAGTCCTTAGAAGACAATAAAAACATGATCTTACTGTTCTGAGACTTGCTTTTATATGATTTTACGACCATCTTAGCATAATCTTCTTTTAGGACTTTCAATTCATCCCGATACGATCCCATCTTTTTAAGATTCGCATTAATCTCTCTGGTAAGAAGGTTAGCTTGTTGATTTGTAATTTTTATGAGATTTTGTCTTGTACTTATTTGTGAATTTAAAGTTTCTACTTCATCTAATACGGATCTTTCTTTGAGCTTGGTATCTGCAAGCAGCGCTTTCATTTCTTCGATTTGCGCTTTTAGACGACGTCGTTGCTCCTCTAACTGCTGCTGTTTTGTGCTTTGGGAAAAAGATGAAACACTTATTAAAAGCGCTCCAATAATATATATCAACTGTTTTAACCTCATTCTATAGTTACTTCCTCGTATCCTGATGGTATTTTAAACGGAAAACTTACTTTCGCATTGTAATCTACGCTTCGATATTCAATTTCAATGATGGTTTTTGCAATTCCTTCAGTAGCCATGATATGAATTTCTTTTGGAAAGTCTTGGTTTCCCGCTTTCTGATAACTTTTATAATTAATCAGTAAATTTCTATTTTCCAAAGGTTGTCTGAGCTGCTGCGAAGACATTTTAAAATTATCAGGATTTAGAATGAATAACCGCTCAAACAATTCTAGTTCCTTTTTTGGTTGTAATCTATATTTTTGATTTTCTATAGAAGAAGTATATTTTTCATTTTTTAAATCGAATAACGCCTGACCCAATAATAATTGCTGTACTTTTTCATAATCCAAATCCGTTCCGAGCCAATCACTTAATAGTTTAAAATCACCTTCAAAATAAGTGTTATTTACCTTTTCGTAATAGCTTACTTTCTCTGGAGTAATTAATGCTTTGGCTAGTGTAATCCCTAAAAGTTTAGCGCTTACCCATATCTTCTTGTCTTTTTCTAGGCGTATGGTGACATTAGGACTAAATGACTGTTTACCATCATTATATCTTACTTTAACTTTAGCATTAAGTGTTGAAAAATTAAAATCATTAGAATAATGATTGGAAATAATCTTATCTGCTTTTAATTTCTTGATAGAAGTTCCAGAAACCGCTTTTGTTCCTTTACAAGAAGTTAATATAACCATAGAAAAGCATAATAGATAAAATAGTCTATTCATTATTCTCTAAGATTTTTTTTTAAGTTGAATTGATCTGTCTTTATATTCCTTAGCTTTGGTTTCATTACCCATCTTCAGATAAGCCTCTCCAATTTGATCATAAAAATCTGATTCCATTTTGAAATCGTCTATGATATAATCCATCCCAATACTTAAAACATCGATTGCTTCTTCGTAATCATTTAAATTTATTAGAGAAACACCACTTACTAAATAAAGAATAGGTTGTGATGGATATAATTCTATAGCTAATTCACTTCCTGCTTTTGCTTTTTCATATCTCTTAAGATCTAATTGCAACAATAACATTTTTCTTAAAATTCCAAAGTTACTGGCATTATCTTTAATTCCTCTTTCGTAATAGTTTAATGCCAACTCCTTTCTATCCTTATCGAAGAAATAATTCCCAATCTCTGTAAATACTTTACTATTCCCAGTATCTTCTGAAAAAACTTTGGTTACTTCAACCAATTTAGCCTCATACACCGGATTTTTATCCACATAAATCAGAAAATCATTGATCACCTTATACTTTGATTCTTCATCAACTTTATCGCTTGATAAAACGATCTTCATTGATTTAATAGCTTCATCAGGCATTTGATCATCCAAATAGAACTTATACAGTGCTAGATGGGCCAGTTCTGATTTTGGCCGTTGTTCTAAAAGTAATTGAGCCGTACCAAATGCTTTTTCTACTTGATTATCCTGACTATAGAGATAAATTAGATTCAAGTAATTTTGTTCTTCTTTTGGGTTTGCTGCAATCTTTTCCTGCAATCTTGTTATCTGTGAATTAGGATTACTAATTTTTAAGGATATTTTCTTTCGCAATTTGTCTCTATAAGCATCTAATCCAAGTTCCTCTATCAATTCATCTACCACTCGTAATGCATCATCATATCTTGATTCTAAAAAGTATAGATTTGCTAGTTGTTCTTTATACATAGTATCAAAAACGACTAATTTTTCGACTACTTCAACTGATTCTGTGTATTTTCTCTGCGTAAAATATACCTCGAAAAGTAACTCTAACACATACCTGTCGTTTGGTCTTTCTTCTAATACTTTTTTAAAATTATCTGCTGCTTTATCATATTGCTTTAATCCTAAATAATTACTTCCTAATTCATAGTATAAAACAACTGGCTTTGGATTTGCTTCTATACACCTGTCTAGTGCATCAATTGCTTTCTCATAATTTGTAATTGCCCTTTGTTTTAAGGCTTCGAAGAAACTTTCTCTGAACACATCTGACACATCTCCCAAGTCATCCAAAATCTCTATCTTTTTAAGTGACTCTATTTCTTGGGAAACAGCATTATTCGCCATAGAAATAGCGAAAACAATACTCAATCCAATATGTCGATATAGTTTAATCATTCAAATTATTCTAATGTAGAATAGTCTCCAATGCTAATAGTAGTATATTTCCCGTCATAATAAACGTGATTACCAATCATAGCATTGTCTAAGTTAGCATTTTTTATGACAGTTTGGTTCTGTATTAAGCTATTTTTAATTTCACTATTTTCAATGGTACAACCATCCCCGATAGAAACGTTAGGTCCTACCGATCCATTTGTAATAGTAACGCCTTCACCAATACAACAAGGAGGAATGATAGAGGCATTTTCTAAAGTAACATCACTACTTACCAAATTTTCACCATCTTTTTCCAAAAAACCTAGCATTCTAGTATTGGTTTCAACAGTAACATTTTTGTTTCCACAATCCATCCATTCATCTACCTGACCCGTAACAAAAACCTTACCATCGTCCATCATTTGTTTAATTCCGTCATTGATCTGATATTCTCCACCATTAATAATATTATTATCTAATACGTGTTGTAATTCATTTTTTAGCACTCCAATATCTTTGAAATAATAGATTCCTATCACCGCCAAATCTGAAACAAATTCTTTTGGTTTTTCTACCAATTCTACAATTTCTTTCTTCTCATTTAGTTTTACAACTCCATATGCTTCTGGTTGATCTACTTGTTTTACCCAAATTACCGCATCTGCATCTTTATCCAGATTAAAATCCGCTCGTATTAATGTATCTGCATAAGCAACTACCGCAGGACCTGATAAGGAATCTTTTGCACACATAATAGCATGACCTGTACCTAACGGTTGATCTTGTCTATATATCGAAGCTTTTGCTCCTAATTCTTCTGCCAGTGCTGTCAAACTTTTAACAACATCATCTCCAAAAAAAGCAGGGTCTCCTAATACGAACGCTATTTCGTCTACAGGTTCTCCCAACACTTTTGCTATATCCGAAACTAGTCGATGTACTATTGGTTTTCCCGCTACAGGGATTAAAGGTTTAGGAACAGTTAATGTGTGAGGCCTTAATCTAGAACCTCTTCCTGCCATTGGCACAATAATTTTCATTATTTACGTATTTTTTGATTGGTTGATTATTTAACTCCCGTGCTTCCAAAACCACCTTCTCCCCTGATCGTTTCGGATAATTCATTTACTTCATTCCACTCGGCTCTCTCATGTTTTGCAATTACTAACTGCGCCACTCGCTCTCCATTTTCGATTACAAAATCTTCATTGGATAGGTTTACCAATATCACTCCTATCTCTCCTCTATAATCTGCGTCTATCGTTCCAGGTGCGTTTAAGACCGTGATTCCTTTTTTAGCTGCTAACCCACTTCTTGGGCGTACTTGAGCTTCAAAACCTACAGGAAGCTCTATAAATAATCCTGTTTTAACAATTGCCCTTTCTAAAGGCTTAAGAGTGATAGGCTCAATTATATTAGCTCTCAAATCCATTCCAGCAGAAGCTATGGTTTCGTAATGAGGTAATTTATGAGATGATTTGTTGATGATATTTATTTGCATATCTATTTTTTTACACTTCTACTAAGCGTTGTTATCTTTTTAATAATTGCTTTATTTCATTTTTCTCCGAAGCATACAAAATTACTAAAAACACGAGTAAGAGCGGGACAGAAATTATATAATTACTATCAAATACGTAAAATGAAATTATCGAAAAGCTAATTGATAATATCATATACCCTCCTATCTTTTTTAGATCATATGGAATCGGATAATATTTCCTTCCTAAATACCAGGATATAATCATCATAGTACCATAAGCTGCTAAGGTAGCGATAGCTGAACCAACGTACGTGTATTCTGGAATTAATAAAAAGTTAAGGGCTAATGTAATGAATGCTCCGAAAACAGAAATATACGCTCCAAATTTGGTTCTATCCGTAACTTTATACCAAACCGAAAGATTATGATAAATACCTAAGCAAAAATTAGCCAATAAAATGAATGGTACAATCTTTACTGCTTCCCAATAGGAACTATCTCTAAGAAATGTGATTTTCAAAATATGAACAAAAACTATGACAAAAAGAAATATAAATGATCCTAAGATTACAAAGTACTTGGTTATTCTGGCATAGGTTTCGGGGGCATTTTTATTAGCCGCATAATTAAAAAAGAATGGTTCTATTCCTAACCTAAAAGCCGTAGCAAATAATGTCATAAACAAGGCCAGTTTATAGCAGGCAGAATATACACCAACCATATGTTCAGCTACATCTTCTGGTAATAAAATATCCAAAAGAATTCTATCAAACGTTTCGTTTATGGAATATGCGATACCAGCTAACAGAATAGGCATTGCATATGTCATCATTTTTTTCCACAATTCTTTATCAAAATGATATGATATTTTAGTATAAAATGGCAACAGTACCACTAATGCGAAACCACTGGCAATGAGATTTGAAATAAATATATAACTGATTTCATAATCATCTCTACATATCCAATCAAATATTGAAAAGTGAAAAGAAAGCTCTTTAAGATAGAGCAAGAAAAATATATTAAGGCCAAAATTAATCGCCACATTGGCAATTTTAACAACAGCATATTTGATGGGACGTTCTTTGGCGCGTAACCAAGAAAAAGGAATGATTACTAAAGCGTCTAATAGGAGTATCCAAATCACTAGGTTGATATACTTCAGATCAATATCAGTCCAAGCAGATATTTTATGTTTTAGCAATAAAGCTATTATTAAAAATACTATGGATGAAATGGCAATGGAAATTGCTGATGTACTAATTACGCTTTCCTTATTCTTTTCCTTATTAAAAAACCTAAAAAAAGCTGTTTCCATTCCATAGGCAAGAATCACATTAAATAGCACAAAATATGAGAAAATAATAGAAACCTTACCATATTCTTCTGTAGGCAGTTGATTTGTATATAGGGGTACCAAAAGAAATGACAACATGCGCGGAAGCACAGTTGCCATTCCATATATAAAAGTTTGCTTAAAAAGTTTCTGAAAAATTCCCAATTGCAAATTATTAAGGCTCTAAAATACGATTTTATTGCCTCGGTCTTACCTGCATAGGGTATGCTTTCAATTCCTTTTCTGGTAATTCATCTAATCTAAAATACCCCTCTTTACCAGCTTTACTATAAGCTAAGATACATTCACCATCTTTAAGATCAAATGGTATTTTTTCTTCTGTTTCGGGTGCTTTATTACCATATTCATCTTTGGTATCGCCACTCATTATCAAATCTCTCTTTACACTTTGAGGATCCGTATATTTACCTCTGTAAACAGCTTCTTTTTGATTAAATTGTAAATCAATTTTCTTTCCATAAAAATAAGCTGTGTGTAACACTACATCAGATTCCTTGTCTATTGGGAAATATAGCATAAAACCCTGACCTCCACCCTGTATACCAGAAACCCATTTCTGAAAATAAGGAGAATTTAATTCCACCGGTGCCGTTTTATCAATTTTTTGACTTGTTGCACACTGTGTAAAAGTCATTAAAATTCCTAAAAGACCAATTTTTGTAAGTAGCTTTTTTAAGTTTATTCTTTGTTCCATTTTTCTTTTAATCGTTCTCTATGTTTTTCTTTCATTCTTTTAATATCCCTGGTATTGAAAACAAAATTCATTCCAAGATTAAATGCCACTCCAGAAAACAACTTGGTATCTTCTCCATTTGTAATATTAAGTCCATACATATAAGGAAGACCAAATTCTAACTCTAGGCATTTTGCAAATTTATAATTTATTCCGGCACCAGCGGTAAATAATAACAAACCTCCGCTATTATCCTCTATGGCAACATCTGCAGGATCGTTTGCTTCATATCTAATTGCTCCAAGACCAATACCAGACTCTAAATAAAAACTAAATTTCCCACTATTAATTGCATGTTTTCTAAAAGAAGGTATAAAACCATATGCTTGAACCTCTGCATCTCTTCCATTTTCTTGTTCAATATCCTGAGGTAATAATACAAAAGCTGAAGTATTTACAGCAAAACGTTCGGATAAATAGTAAGAAAGACTTGGTCTTACTGCCACACCACTAAATCCGTTATTCAAATCCATAAGTGGGACTGCTGCAATTCCCATTTTAATATCGCCAGCTTCGTATAAGGTTGCTGACTCCTGAGAATTCACGGTGACAATACCCAATAAAACAAGCAATAATGTACAAAGTTTAAATCTTTTCATTTTTCTTTTTTACTTTAAAGATAAACAATGCATATGGTCTTTATCATAAAAAAAATAAAAAACCCCTTACTGTTGAAGTAAGGGGTTAGTATTCTATTAAAAAAACTATTGAAGGTTAAACAATAATGTTCCTGATCCTATTTGATTGCTATAACCTGCCACCTCTACATAGTAGGTACCAGGAGTCAAAGATCCATTAATTTCATAATAATCACTTCCATTTAAATAATTTCCGCTACTATCATATAAATAGATATAATCATCATAACTTTCATTCACAATTTGGAAAGCATAAGACACTTGAGCCTCTACTGTAAATTGATATCTGATTTTTCTATCCACTTCGTTTGTTGTATTAAAATCAAATGATTGATCATAAGGAGTAGATAAAATACCAAGATCAACATCTGATTCATTAGAATTACTAAGAATCATACTGATTGTTCCTGAAATATCATTATAATTCTGATTCTCAATTTCTAGATAGTACGCTCCTGGATTCAGATTCTCTCCATTGATATCACGATAACCACTATTGATATAATTATTATTACTATCGTACAAATTCATATATGTTCCTATTTGTGTATCGAAGTAATAGCCAACAGATTCATTGATCTCAAATAAGAGTTTAATCTTACCATCTGGTTCATTTCTAGTCACTGTAAAATCCACAGAATTACTATAAGGGGTATTTAACAATCCTAAATCTATGTCCGTTTCATTAGGATCCTTTAAAACCAAAGTAAAAGAACCAGGTTCTACATTGTTATAATAGTAATGATATACTTCTAAATAATAAGTACCTGCCTGAATAGTTTCTATTGAAGCTCTTCTATATCCAGAGGTTATAAAAGAACCATTTGCATCCTTAAGCTCAAAACTAACATCCATATCAGAGAAAGCTGAAAAACCAGTATCTTCAGTGATCTCGAAAGTATATCCAATTCTATTATCTGGTTCATTATTCTGTATATCAAAATTTAACACTTCTTCATATGGAACTGATAATGTATTAAGATTTATGTCCGATTCTTTAGGATCCTTCAGAATGAATGTTATCGTACCAGACAAGGTATTACTATAATAATCACCTATTTCGAGATAATACGTTCCTGGACTTAATGATTCTCCTGAAATTCTTTGGGAGCTTCCCGCGATATAATTTCCTTGATCATCAGATAATCTAAGATGTGTATACTCATCAGATCTAATTACATATCCAGTATTTTCATCTATTTCAAAAACATACCCAATTTTCCCATCCACTTCATCTTGATTAATCATATAATCAAAAGCATTGTTATAAGGCAATGTAAGCGTTCCTAACTCTACATCTGTTCCTCTAAAATCAAAGCTTTTAGTAATCTCTGTTATACCTCCATCTCTATCATTTGCCACAACTTTGATAACGATTTCTTCATTTATATACTGAATATAGTTATTATTATAGTATACAGAACCGATACCATTATAATTATCAGAACCAATAATATAATTCTCTTTGAGAATTAAGTCGTTTAGATATACATCATATGATAAGATATCATCATCTTCATCAACAGAAGGATACCAATTAACTTCTAACCAATTGTAGTATGAAAAATCGAAATTAATCGAAGCAAATTCAAATTCTCCTGGATTTCTATTTACGAAGACATTTCGTTTCACTTCGGATTCTTCAGAAACACCTCCATTGGTATCATAAGCTTTAATGTTTATTGTTAATTCTATACTTAAGCCTTTTTGTGAATTTTTTGAGTTATCATCTATAAGGTCAGATACATCATATATCAAGGATAATTCTGTGGTCCTATCGGCAGCAACTCTACCGTTAACAACTACATCATAGGATAGTTGATCATTATTAATATCTTCGGATTCCTCCCAGCTTATTCGCACCAAGGTTCCTTCGGTGACTTGAGCTTCAATATTCGTCACTTCCATAGGTGGAAGATTCCCAATAGCATCATCATCATCCCCACATGACAATATTAGAACACTAATACATAGGTAAAAAAGGTTTACAATTTTTCTCATAAAAGCGGTTTTAAAATTAATGTTTAGTACTTTATGGTAAGTACCATAAACAGGGAAAATGTTACCCTTACAAACACACTTTTATGAATATTTTTTTGAAACCATAGGAAATAAAAAAACCCGACAAATATTATGTCAGGTTTTTCCAAAATTATATATTTTAAATTTCTTTTTAAGAAACTTATTATTAATTATTCAATGCTTCAGCACCACCAACGATTTCAAGGATCTCATTAGTAATTGCTGCTTGCCTTGCCTTGTTATATTGTAATTTAAGACTATCTCTTAATTCTGTCGCATTATCTGTTGCTTTATGCATTGCTGTCATACGTGCACCATGCTCTGAAGCAAAAGAATCACGTATTGCTTTATACAACTGCGTTTTAAGAGACTTTGGAATTAATTGTTCTACAATTTCTTCTTTTGACGGCTCAAAAATGTAATCCACATTGTTATTGCTCTCTCCTTCGATCGGTTTGATTGGCAAAAACTGTTCTGTTGTTACAATTTGAGTAGCAGCATTTTTAAACTTATTATATACTAATACTACTTTATCATAAGAACCATTGGTAAACATTTCCATTAACTCTTGTGCAATATCGGCAACATTAGCAAAAGTAAGATCATCAAAAACTTCACTTTTATTGGAAACAACAGTATGGGTCTTGGAAACAATATCATTTACTTTTTTCCCAATTGCTAAAAAATCTACCTGCTTACCAGCATATACATTTTCGTACAAATCTTTAGAAGCTTTAATGATATTAGAGTTAAAAGCTCCTGCTAAACCACGGTTAGAAGCTATCGCTACAACTAAGACTTTATTTACTTCACGTTGTTCAGAATATGCACTGCTACTATCTCCCTCTAAAGAAGCACTTAAACTTTGTAATAGCTCTGTAAGTTTATCTGCATAAGGACGCATAGCGGTGATTGCCATCTGTGCCTTATTCAACTTTGCTGCAGATACCATTTTCATAGCACTGGTAATTTGCATCGTTGATGATACAGAGGTAATTCTACTACGTAATTCTTTTAAATTTGCCATCTTATATAATTATGAATTCTGAATTCAGAATTATGAATTATTTATATTTTGCTGAAATCTCTTTACAAGCAGAAAGTAATACATCTGTTACTTCATCTGTAAGTTTTCCTGCTTTTAAAGTATCCAAAGCGTCTCTGTGCTTAGCATTTAAATACTCGATATAATCGCTTTCGAATTCTTTTACCTTATTTACAGGAACATCCTTTAATAAGTTCTTAGATCCAGCATAAATAATAGCAATCTGATCTTCTACTGTGTAAGGATCATTTTGCCCTTGCTTTAGGATCTCTACATTACGCTTACCTTTTTCAATTACATTCAAGGTAGCTGCATCCAAATCAGAACCAAATTTCGCGAATGCTTCTAATTCACGGAACTGTGCCTGATCTAATTTTAATGTACCCGCTACTTTCTTCATTGATTTAATCTGAGCTGATCCTCCTACACGAGATACAGAAATACCCACGTTAATTGCTGGACGAACACCAGAATTAAATAAATCAGAAGTTAAGAATATCTGACCGTCTGTAATAGAGATAACGTTTGTTGGAATATAAGCCGAAACGTCACCTGCTTGCGTTTCAATAATTGGTAAAGCTGTTAATGAACCACCACCTTTAACTTTATCCTTTAATGAATCTGGAAGATCATTCATATCCTTAGCGATACCATCATCTGCAATAACTTTTGCAGCACGCTCTAATAATCTAGAGTGAAGATAGAATACATCCCCTGGATATGCCTCACGACCTGGTGGACGACGTAATAATAATGATACCTCACGATATGCTACCGCTTGTTTTGATAAATCATCATAGATGATCAAAGCAGGACGACCAGTATCACGGAAATACTCACCAATCGCTGCTCCAGCAAATGGAGCATATACCTGCATTGGAGCAGGATCGGAAGCGTTTGCAGCAACAATTGTTGTATATGCTAATGCTCCTTTATCTTCTAATACTTTTGCAATATTCGCTACAGTAGATGCTTTTTGTCCTATTGCAACATAAATACAGTAAACAGGCTCACCTGCATCATAAAATTCTTTTTGATTAAGAATTGTATCAATACATACTGTTGTTTTACCTGTTTGACGGTCACCAATTACTAACTCACGCTGTCCTCTTCCGATTGGCACCATCGCATCAATTGATTTGATACCTGTTTGTAATGGCTCATTTACTGGCTGACGGAAAACTACACCAGGTGCTTTACGCTCTAATGGCATCTCAAAAGTTTCACCATCAATAGCTCCTTTTCCATCAATTGGATTTCCTAAAGTGTCAACTACACGTCCAACAATTCCTTCTCCTACATTTATAGAAGCAATTCTTTGTGTACGTTTTACAGTTGCACCTTCTTTTACCTCTGTTGAAGCTCCTAATAGTACTACCCCAACATTATCTTCTTCAAGATTCAGTACAATTCCTTCTAATCCAGAATCGAATTCTACTAACTCCCCGTACTGAGCGTTAGACAATCCATATACTCTGGCGATACCATCACCAACCTGTAATACTGTACCTACTTCTTCTAAAGAAGCTGTAGCTTCAAAACCAGATAATTGTTGTTTTAATATTGCTGATACTTCAGCAGGATTCACTTCTGCCATTTTATAATAGTTTGTAAAAATGAGACTTCATTCTCATTTCCTTATTATTAAATATATATGATTGAAATAATTAAATATTAATTACTCAATTCTCTTTTTAAACTTGTTAGTTTATGTAAAATACTTGCATTATACTGCAAATCTCCAACCCTTAGAATAAAACCACCAATAATATTCTCATCGATGATATTTTCTATTGTTGCTTCGTTTCCTGTCAATTCCTTTACCTTAGCAAGCACCTTTGCTTCCAAGTCTTTACTTAAAGGAACTGCAGTTGTTACTTTTGCAATCTGTGTGTTCTTTAACTGATCAAATAAAATCGAATATTGCTTAGCTACATTATCTAACAAATCCACTCTTTTATTTTCTATTAACACATCAAAAAGCTTTTGAGTAAGATCACCTGTATTCTTAAATACTTCACGTAAAGAAGCTAATTTTACCTCACTCTTTATTAAAGGACTATTCAAAAGCATTTTCAAATCTTTACTGTTATCCACAGTATCGATAATAGTTAGCATATCTTTTTGAACGTCTTCAGTAGCTTTTTTGTCCTGAGCTAAACTCAACACTGCTTTGGCATAACGTATTGCTGCTCTACTCATGTTGCTGATTAATTTAAAGTAACATCACCAAGCATAGAATCAACCAATTCTAATTGCTTGTCTTTGTTTGATAATTCGTTTCTTACCACTTTTTCTGCGATCTCTACAGAAAGACCAGCCACTTGATTTTTTAATTCAGCAAGTGCTGCTTTCTTTTCACTTTCTATAGTAGCTTGTGCTTGAGCAACAATTTTATCAGCTTCCGCCTGTGCTTCTGACTTAGCATCAGTGATCATATTTTCTTTAAGCTGTCTAGCTTCTTTTAACATTGCATCACGCTCAGCACGTGCTTCATTTAAAATACGTTCATTATCCGCCTGAAGATTTTGCATTTCCTTTCTTGCAGCTTCTGCAGATTCTAATGCATTTTTAATTCCTTCTTCGCGATTATTAACAGAATCCAATATAGGTTTCCAAGCAAACTTTCTTAATAAGAAAATTAAACCTACAAAAATTAAAATCTGCCAGAAAAAAAGACCGAATGAAAAATCGTTTAATAACTTTTCCATATGTAATGTTTTACTCTATTATAGTTAATTTTTAATCAGTAAACTAAGATTATAACCAACCGTTATAATCTTAGTTTGCATCATTTGGATATTATGCGAATAACGCAGCGAATCCAATACCTTCAATAAGTGCAGCTGCAATAAGCATAGCTGTTTGGATTTTTCCTGAAGCTTCTGGTTGACGAGCGATAGCGTCCATCGCCTGACCACCGATTCTTCCGATACCTAATCCTACACCGATTACTATTAGACCTGATCCTACAATTTCTGGAATTGTCATAACTATATAATTAAAAATTAAACTTCAAATTAAATATTAGTGATGTGCTTCTTCATTAGCCATACCGAAATATAGCGCTGATAACATCGTAAAAATATATGCTTGTAATGCCGCCACCAATAATTCTAATATCGACAACACAAATGCTAAACCAAATGATAATGGACTACCAATCCAACTTTTAAACAGGAACATCATCCCTACAATACTCATGATCACTACGTGTCCTGCAGTCATGTTCGCATATAAACGAATCATTAATGAGAAAGGTTTGATAAAAACCCCCAATAATTCAATTGGCGCTAAAACTACTTTCATAAAAGTTGGCACTCCAGGCATCCAAAAGATATGTCCCCAATAGTTTTTATTTGCTGTTATATTGGTTATTAAGAATGTTAATAATGCTAATCCAAATGTAACTGCAATATTTCCTGTAACATTTACTCCTAGCGGTGTCATTCCTAAAAGGTTTAATAACCATATAAAAAAGAAGATCGTTAACAAGAAACTCATGTATTTCTTATAGTTATGCCCAATATTTGGCTTTGCAATCTCGTCTCTTACAAACAACACTAAAGGTTCTAGGAATCGTCCAACTCCAGAAGGCATTCCGTTGTTCTTTTTATAGGATTTAGCTAAACTTCTAAACATAAAGAACATCAGCAATCCTATAAGAAGCATACTCACAACATTTTTTGTAATAGAAAAATCTAATGGCTTTTCGTTAGTAGCATGGTGATCCTCATCATAATTAATGGTCCCTTCTGCGTCCGTTTTATAAATTTTGCTGTGATATAACTTGTAATAGGTACCATCAACCTCAGCAACTGTTTCTCCGTGGTGGAATTTTGAAGAAGAAAAAACTTTTAATCCATTATCCCAAAGTATAACTGGAAGTGGAAACCCATAATGTTTTCCTGACTCTTTATCAGAAAATAAAGTAAAATCGTGTGAATCTTGAAGGTGATGATCGATAAACTCTTTTATCTCAGCTTTTAAACCATCTTTTCCTTCTTTTTCTGCTATTTCAGTATCTTTTGCTGCCAGATTCAAAGAACTAAGAATCAAGGCTAAAGTCATAAAAATTCTAACTACACTAATTTTTTGCATTCTAAGTCAGATTTCGGTTCCTAAATTTCGGTGCAAATGTACACAATTAAGTTAGATTCTTAAACTATTTTATACAAATAAGTGAAATAAGAAAAATAAAAAAATAAATAGTTGATTTACAGCTATTTAATATTGTTCAAAATTTTAGAAACAAAAAGCACTTCCAAAACCAAACTAACCAGATATGGAATAAAAAAGTCTAGAAAAACACTTTTGTCAATTTCGAGACTATTAAATTTGGTAAACGCTAAAAAAAGACCAATCTTTAAAAAACTGCCAGCTAAAAATATAAATCCAATTTGATCCTTTAACTTTTTAAGCAGCAATATGATAGCGGTTACCAAACAAAGTGTATATATCCCGTTAAATATATATGAAAAGTTTAGAATGCTCGTCTTATTTTCTAAAGTAGTAGAGCTTATTAATGTACTATGAATAAAATAAGTGATCGTAAGAACAAGTAAAAACAAAACCGAAAACTTTGGTAAACTTTTGGGCATTTATGATTGAGATTATAAGGTAATACTACTTCTCTGAATTATTAATTTTATTCAATTGCTTAATTACCAAATAAAGTGATGAAGCTACTCCAAAGAGAATAAAACCCATTGTGAACCATTTTTTTTCCAACACATAATATGCATCGAGCTTTTTACCTACATAAGCACATAAAAATATGATAGCTCCCATTTGAAAAGCTATTCCAGTAAGTGCTAAATATTTTCTAAGCTGACTTCCCTTGTTTTTGTCCATCAGTTTTACCTAATGATTTTACGCCACCTTTCATCACACAAGAAGCGTTAAAAGTTGCTCCTGGTTCTACGGCAAGCTTACCAACAGAAACTTCTCCTTCGATATGTGCCGTTGGTTTTAAGGATAAAGTTCCAGAAATTTGAAGATTACCTGAGAACTTTCCTTCAAAATCTGCATCAGAACACTCTAAAGTCCCCTGAATAAACCCTGATTTTCCAACCACTACTTTCCCAGTTGTTTTGAAAGTTCCTTCAATAGTTCCTTCTACTCTAAAACCACCTTCGGAAATAACATCTCCTACGATTTTAGTTCCTTCTGAAATTTTGTTCTGGTTTCTAGAAAAATCTGTTGGGCCTTGATCTTTTCCTTTTTTATTGTCTGAAAACATACTAATCGGGGGATTAAATAAATTATTATTCTGATTCTATTTTAGCTTGTACATAGCTATAACTGTCTAAATTCTTATGAATTTGTAAAATTCTATAATTAGGCGAAGCGATGATAAAAAACTCATTATCTACTTTCGGATAATACTTTTTCCTTCTGTTCCATTTAGTCAAATCTACTCCTCTCGTATCCTCTATTTTACCAAGAATTAAAAGTTCTGCAAGACCTTCTGCTCCCAATTTATCTCTCTTAGTATGTACCACAACAAATTGTTGATCTTTTGTGTATACATCTAAAGAAACAATCATTTTATCATACCTCAGATCTTTTATGATGGCTTGTAATCTTTCCTTCAATTCTTGTGCTTGATTATCTCCAAATCGTGAAAAAGCATATACCAATTTATGATTATTCCCCTCATCCACTCCTTCCGTAACGAACGAACTGTTTTGTATTTGAGGAATCGTAGTCTGATATATCAATTGCGCTTTCTTCCCTTCCGGACTTTGAGGGTAATTCAAAGAAACGTAGTTAAGTGCTTCTTTGTAGGCTTCAAATCCATGATAACGACCAACCGCCTGAGCTTTTAATAACTCAAATTTTGGAACGAAATCCTCTCCTCCAAATTTTGTTATTAATTCATCACTTTCCTTAATTACTTGAGCATATTTCTGATCTCTAAAATCTTTATACAGTCTATTATACATAGATTCTGGACTATCCTTGTCATCTTGTAATGCTTCATCCGGATTTTGAAGGATTTTAGCGTATCGAGAATCTCCGTGATTATTGATTATATCTTGTTTTATTGCATTGGATTTGGCAACATTCTCCTGTACGAGATAAATCTTGTATAGATTATACTTCGAAGGAATTATAAGCCTTTCTTCCGGATTACTTTCTAATAAATTTTCAAACTTATCAGTTGATAATCCATACTCCTGGAACTTTTCTTTATAAATAACTCCTAACTGGTAGTAGGCAAAATTCCTATCCGTTTGCAGGCTATCAATTATTTTTTGATCCGTTGGTAATTGTGTAATATATGTTTGTGGATCAAATGTTGGATCTGTATCAATTGAATATTCTTCCTGTTGAGATTGTTCTTCACTAGAAACTGCACTTGGATTTGTGATACTTGATATTCTCCAATTATCTTGTAATTCTCTATTTCCAAAAATTCTTTTGAAAGCCGTTTTACCATAAGCAACAGTAGTAGGGTTGTAAAAATAAAACGTTCCTCCTGCTTCAGGATTCGGACCACCTGGTTGACCTATAGCAGTTTTTGGTTGATTAAATCTTTGCTCATTTGGCAATTCTCCTTTTATTCTTTCTATTTCAGCTGCTTCTTGCGCTGCAATAGCCGCTGCTTTTAACTTCTCCGTATACTCAGAATAATATGCCAAACGCTCTTCCGGAGACATCGCTACCGCCTTTAGAATACTATCATTCGTCTGTGCAATTGATTCGTACAATATAACATCATCCAGGTTAACACGCTTCTTTTTAAGTACGCGATATTTTTTAGAGTCTACAATCATACGTTCTAACGTACTATCATAATAGGCTCCAGCAACGGCATATTCTTTGTCATCGAAATTAATGTCGCCTAGTGCCTTATAATTTAAAGATTGTAAATGTCTGTCATCGGTATCTGTTCTTAATGACTTATTGTAAAATGCTACCGCCAGATCTATAGAGTCTAGTGTATTAAAGTATACCGCTTTCTGATTGTAGATTTTATCTAGGAAAGGACGATTTTCTCGATTCTCCTCCAAATCCGTTAAGAGTTCTAAAAACTCTTGTTTATTGCCTGTTTCGTAGTTGAAGTTTCGTGCTTTTGCCATGTAAGCATTAAGCATATATCTTCTAGGCGTTTTTCTATTAAGTTCAATCACCTGATCAAAAGCATAGTTTGCACTGTCTTTATAACCTAATTGATTTAATAATTGTCCTTTGATATAGAGGTACCTTCCTTTTTCTTCATTATTTTTAGAATGTATAGCAGCTTTGCTAATATAAGTAACCGCAGAATCTTTCTGCTCCAGATTTATATATGCTTGCGCTATCATCGCTACCGCATCAGAATAGTCCTGAGCTTCCATATATTCCTCTTCTACCATTTTCATCAAATCTTCAATCGCTTTTTCGTTATTATCTAATCGAAGATTTGCCTTTGCTCTCCATACTTTAGCATGGTTGATATTATTACTGGTAGGATATTTATATAAAATGTAATTAAAAGCTTCTAAGGCAGGAATAAATCTTTGCTCATTATACCTAGCTTTTCCTAAAAGCAAAAATGCTTCATCGATTTTAGGATTTCTTTCTCTATCATCGATAAGCATACTATGTTTCTGAATTGCTTTCGCAGCTTTTTCTTCAGCTTTATCAAAGTTCTGATTTAAAACTTCATTAGGTAGTCTTACATCTTCACCAACTATCAATCTTTCTACAGGTAGAAGTTCCCAAAAATTATCTTTGTACGTCTGAACAATATCTTGCTTTCCTTTATCAAACGCTACTCTTCCATTATACAGCGTATTATTCTTAGTAGTTACATCATGCCAAGTTCTGTTGGTCCATTTGTCCTTTTTACGCGAACAACTAAACCCAATGACAATCAGGAAAAGTATAACGATGATCTGTGATAAATTTTTGCTCAAATCTGAATAATTTATACGCTGATAACTAAAAAACTTACGTTTTAGTACATCAGAGCGGCACAAAATACGGTGTGAAATGTAAAAATACATTTCTTTCTGTAAAAAACACTTTAACCTTCTATTTTTTTATCCATTTGAGGCACTATAGTACCTTTTATAGGATATCATAAAAAAACGAATACTAATTTGACCTTGTCAAATTCTATTTTAAAGATTTTCGAGACAAGAAAGATATGGATATTACCCTTTTACAGTCATCTCATGAAAAACTTACTACTTACTCACAAATTCCTCAAATTATTTATTTTCATTATTTGCACTCAAGCGAATGCCCAAAAAAGGGTTGGTGATCCTGGTGTAACCTTCGATGATAGTAAATACGACAATAGATATCCTCAAATACTAGAATGGCAAAAAGCTGGAGTAAGAGGTGGAATACCTTATTTAGACGACATAAGAATTTTTACAACGCTCAATAGCAATAGTAATAGTTCTCAGATAAATCAAGCAATTAACGATGCCGCTAAAGAAAATGAATTAGTAGGAGTTTTATTAAAAAATGGCACATACACTATCGATGATGCCGTAAAAATGAAATCCAACGTAGCACTTATTGGAGAAAGTCGAAATGGTGTTCGATGTATCATTAATATGGATAGTGGCAATGGCTTTAGATTTGATAATGTAAAAAATGCTGGAATTTATACATTAACTATAGAAGGTAGTTGGGGAACTCCGAAGTATAAATGGAATTATAGTCTATCACAAAATGACGAACTTAGAAACATAGATAATATATCCGTAAAAATCGTACGATCTGAAGATTGCTGGTTAGACAAGGTAAACATTTATAATTCGGCAAGAGATCCTATCAGAGTTCCTTCTAATCACATTACACTACGTGATTTGGATGTGAAAGGCGCTCATAAAAAAGCTGGTGGTGCACAAGGATATTTTTTTATTCAAGGAGCTTATAATTTAATTACTGGTTGTAAAGTAACGCATCTAAGACATATATCACTTCAAGGAGGGAATGTAGAATACAATGTGGTTTATGACAATGACTTTAGACAAGAAGTAAGTTTTCATAGTGGTGATGCTGGAAACAACCTTATAGAAAACAACAAAATTACACTTCCAGCAGACATGTCTCCTGTAAGCGAAGATGAACTTTTACCTGATGATCCAAGAGAAATAGCTACTAACAAACCTGTATATTTTGCCATTATGGGACCTTGGTCTACACAACACGATAATTCTGAAAAACCTAATTTCATAATCAATAACAGCTGTCTTCAATTAAATCATGACTATGGATCTACAACACCTTGGTCAGCACCAGGTGTCCTGTATAAAGGACCCCTTAAATTAGGACTAACCATAAATGAAAGGATACAAAACTTTCCAGAAGTATCATCTAATCTCCATCCTAGCGGAGAAACTTTATATCCCATAGATAATGCAATAGTATTATCTACCGATGATCAACTTGTAAACGATTTTGGTGTTGCCCTATACCCCAATCCCACAACAAAAATGTTTTTTATCAATCTGAAGAGTAATTCAAAAACTAAAGTTAACGTTGAAATTAGAAACATTTTTGGAAAGCTTGTAAAATCAAAAAAAGATATATCTACCAATCAAGTAAATCCTATACAGGTAGACAACTTATCATCGGGAATATACCTAGTACAGTTTAGAGATTATAAAAACAATCAAATATCTACTAAAAAACTAATAATCAAATAATAATCAAATCTCTTATTTTAAATATACCCAATATTCCTTTATAAAAATATACATATACTCAACCAAAAGGAACGTTTACTATTTAGTGGGTCTTCAGTCTGTTATAAATTCTTAGTCTTGTGATTAACTATTCATAACAAACAAACTCAACATGAACAATTTTAATTTAAAAAGCAACATACGTTGCTTACGGCTACTTATTTTAATTATTTACTTACCCATTTACGGACAATTTAAGGTTGGTGATCCAGGAATCAAATTCGACAATGCTAAGTACGACAGTAGATATCCACAAATAAGAGAATGGCAGAAAGCTGGTGTACGAGGAGGAATTCCATTTTTAAAAGATATTACTATTGTTAAAACGCTTAATGCGGGAGCCTCAAGTAATCAAATAAATCGGGCTATTAGTGATGCTTCAAAACAGAATAAACTTGTAGGTATTCTTCTTAAAAATGGTACTTATACCATTAACGAAGAGATCAAGATGAAATCTAATGTAGCACTCATTGGAGAAAGTAGAAATGGAGTAAAATGCATTATTAAAATAAATAACAAAAACGGATTTAGATTTGATCGCGTCAAAAATGCAGGGATCTATCGTCTAACCATCGAAGGAGGTTGGGGAATACCAAAATATAAATGGAATTATGGTATTTCCAAAAACGATGAACTTAGAAATGTAGACAATATTTCTATTAAAATTGTACGATCTGAAGACTGTTGGATAGATGAAGTAAACATTTATAATTCTGGTAGAGATCCTATAAGAGTTCCTTCGAATCATATTACACTACGTAATTTAGATGTTAAAGGTGCTCATAAAAAAGCTGGAGGTGCACAAGGATATTTTTTTATTCAAGGAGCTTATAACCTAATTACCGGTTGCAAAGTAACTCATCTAAGACATATATCACTTCAAGGAAGTAATGTAGAATACAATGTGGTTTATGATAATGACTTTAGACAAGAAGTAAGTTTTCATAGTGGTGATGCTGGAAATAACCTTATCGAAAACAATAGAATTATACTTCCCAGTGACATGTCTCCAGTAAGCCGAGATGAACTGCTACCTGGTGATCCTAGAGAAATTGCAACCAATAAACCTGTTTATTTTGCTATTATGGGACCATGGTCGACTCAACATGATAATTCTAAGAAGCCTAATTATATTATCAATAATTCCTGTGAACAGCGAAACCATAATTATGGATCTTCCACTCCTTGGTCCGAAAGAGGAGTTCTTTATAAAGGCCCTAAAAAACTAGGGTTATCTATTAATGAAAGGATTAATAATTTTCCATCAGTGAATCCTTCGCTTAATCCAAAAGGAAAAACTTTATATCCGATTATTTTAGGAGATGAAAATGAAGCTCCTGATGTTGAAATTGTATCACCATCTAATAATACAGTTTTTAGGAAAAACGAAAAAATTACTGTAAGAGCAACGGCTTCTGATGATAAAAAGGTAGAAGAGGTAGCGTTTTATATGAATGGAAATATAATTGGAAAGAAAAATAAAGCTCCATTTCAAATCGAAAAAATTTTATCTGTTTCCGGAACATATACATTGACTGCAAAAGCTACAGATAATGATGGTTTAACGACAACTTCTGATGCCGTTAAAATTACGGTAACAGAAAGTCCTGAAATAACAATTCCTGGAGCATTTGAAGCAGAAAACTATGATACTAAATCTGGAAGTGTTAAAATAGAAAACACGCCTGCATCAGATGGTCAAAATATTGGATTCATAAGAAACAATGATTATGTCGAATACAACGTAAACATAACAGCATCTGGAGAATATATTATTGATGCTTATACTTCAAGTAATGGCAGAGGTGGAGAAATACAGATATATGTAGCAAATAAATTAGTCGGAAGTATAACTGTTCCTTTTAGTGGTGATTGGCACTCTTATAAAAAACAATCGACACAATTGAATCTTCAAAAAGGTACTAAAAAACTTAAATTATTATTTAAAGGAACCAGTGGATATCTATTTAATGTTGACAACATAAATACTACATTGCTAAAACCCGCAGAAACAACAGTTGCCTTATCTCCCATTGATGATGCTTACTTACAATACACTTCGCGTTTTAATAACAACATTATCAGAATTGAAAAAGGAAAAAGAATTGGTTATCTTAAATTTAATCTTTCTGGTATTGGTGGCAATATTAAAGATGTAAAATTAAAATTTAATGTAACAGAAGATAGTGGTAAAGGAAATCTAAGAATATACAAAGGAAACTCTAATCAGTGGACTGAAGAAACCATTTCTAACACTAATAAACCAAAGCTTTCAGACCCACTTGGTAGCATTAATGGAACTTTCGATATCAACACCTCTCATACTATTTCGTTAGATCCTGGAGCTTTTGACAAAGGTTCTATGTCATTAATTTTACTATTAGATTCAGGAAACGATTTTGCATTTGCTTCTAAAGAACATCAAACCAAAGGCCAACCAGAGCTGTTGATCACATATACTAAGGCATCCACAAATCATTCTAATACTATTTCCGAAGAAGGCCAAAAAGGGAATACAGAAATCAAGGTATTTCCTAACCCAACCCAAGATATGCTTACTATTTCGGGCGGTAAAACAAAAAAGCTAATTAAAATATATAGTATGTCTGGTAAGATTGCTAAAGAAATTATACTTAGAGAAGATCGAAGAATAATAGACTTATATGGGTTACCTTCTGGTTATTATCACATACATATTGTTGATGTCAATAAAGGTACATTACTTGCAAAATCAACTATCATAAAAAACTAAACTTTTAAACAAAAGATCCGTCCAGTTTAATACCTATAAACTGGACGGATATTATATATAAAGCATTTTATTTATTAAAATGCTCTTCTAGTTCCTTCAAAGTTTCTTCGGAGGTCACCAAATCTTTTACTACTTCTCCTTTATCTAGTACAACAATACGTTCACATACTTCAGTAACATGCATCAAATCATGACTAGAAACTAGCACCGTTACATTAGGATCAGCCGCCAAGTCTTTAATTATTTTCTTTAAACGAATCTGCGTTGTAGGATCCAGATTTGCAAATGGTTCGTCCAAAATAATTACTTCTGGATTCCCAATAAGCGCAGCAACTATTCCTGCCTTCTTCTGATTACCTTTTGATAGGTCTCTTAAATATTTCTTTTGACCTAGAATTTCTCCGTGAAAAAAGTCTTCAAAATTAGCTAATAAAGCATCTACATCCGCTTTATTTTGACCTCTCAATTCTCCTATGAAATAAAAATATTCTTCGGCAGTAAGATATCCTATTAAAAAAGTTTCGTCGATAAAAGCAGAAGTGTTAGATTTCCATTCTTCGCTCTCACTTACTTTAATTCCACTATTTTCTATATATCCCGTTGTGGGTCTGATAAGGTCCAATAAGGCACTAAACAAAGTAGTTTTTCCGGCTCCATTATTTCCTACTAATCCAAAACTGTCACCTTTTGGTATTTCTAAATTTTCGATATTCAATACGGTATTAGCTCCGTATGTTTTTGTTATATTATGTACTCCTATCATCTTCCTTATTTTTTTTGTTTATACGCCCAAATAGTTGCGTATTTTTCTGTTTTGTAAATTTTTTCGATTTTATCAAAGACCATATTTCTAAAAGCAAAACCTGCTATTCCTGCCACGGCTACTAATGCATAGCCCGCATATGGACTATAGGCATAATGACCTATTGCATACAGAACTACAGGCAATGCTAGTTTTGGTAATGAAAGCATCAATGTTTTCATATTAAAAGATTGCTTATCACCAAACGCTTTTTTATTACTAGTAAGATCTATAGGTGTTTTTACGTAAGCTCCAGCCCACAATACCACATGAGCATTCATTCCCATATTATAAATTCCACCAACAATAACAGCCAAATATGCTTCCCATCCAAAATACAGGTAACCTGAAGCTAAAATAACAGAAACAAATGTTGCCATTACCATTAACCACCATTTGGAGGATAAATATTCTCTATATTTAATATTCTGGCTCATCATCAATGGATAATAAGAGCTATCCCAACTTGGAACAAATTGACCAAAACTTAATAAAAAACCACCTGATACAAATATTCCTGCAAATATTTTCCATGCTGGACCATCATATGCTTCAACAGCACCTGTAAAAAATAATAGTCCATAAAAAAGAAATAACACACTAACAATTACTGTAGATCGTGCTCTTTTATTCCTTTTGATCAATTTAATATCATTTTTAAGAAATATGGCTGTTTTACCAAAACGGTCTAACCAATCCAAGTTCTCTGTCTTAACATCTTTAGATTTTGTTGCTAAACCTTCATCTAAATATAAACCACTTACAAAAGATTTGAATGCTATTATATAAAGAACGATTGCTGCAACTATCGGTAGTATAAACAGGTATAAAGTATCAGATAAACCTTGAAAAAATGGCGCTGTATATACTGTGATATCAAAATATCCAAAATAATGCAATCCTCCTAAAATCGCCATAACACCTCCTATGCCATAGATCAAATTATCTTTATTATTTAATAAGATGTTTAGAAAATTATTAGCATAAACAAGTCCAATTAATCCTAAATTCCAGAGTAGCACATTAATTAATGGAGCATCTCCTTTAGCAATTAGCAATATGGAAAATGGAACAAAAAAGAATGCATGAATGATATTAAAAAAAGATAGCATTGTCTTTCCTATTCCAAAAGAAACAATCTTACTTTTATTAAACGGCAAAATTAGTAGTGGTTTAATATTAATTACCGGCATTTTTTGTAATGCATACCTAAAAATAAGATCAAATGCCCACCAATAGATCAAAAATTTATTTACTACTGTAAGAGGATTTTGGCATAATTCCTTTTCGGCATATTTGTATACCAAAAAACTCCCACCCATCATCATAAGGATAAAGTATACTGCCCAAAAACCCATAAAAATTTTCATCCAAACTCCGGATGAAGCAGAAGCAGATCTCCAGAACGATTTCCACTGTAAGGATATAAAGTGTTTAAACATAGTTGTATTAGTTTTAGAAGAAGTAGGAAATACTTCCTACATTATTTAGTAATCAAAAAGTAAATTTTGTTACAATTTTGAAAGAAAAATCCCAAATTACCATAGAATAGAAAAAAATATTTTCTTTCATTTTTCCTCTACCACGCATACAATATGATATAACAACGCTATCCGTAGATTAAAATATTTGACTCCGTTCTTTTTTATAATACACTTCTAATCTCATTCACTTACATTTTAGTTCTTTCTGCTAGCTATGCCATTTGGATACGTTTTTTATAAAAAACTACCAGTGAAATCATTGTTTTTAAACTTCCAACAAAGAATAGTGTTAACACTCCAAGATAAATGTAGTAGAATGTTGAAGGTTTTTCTAAATAGGGAATGAAATAGTAATTAAACGAAAAAAATATAGACACTAATATTGCAAAATTTCCAATAAACGAAAACTTCTTTTTCCCAAACACTATCAGCGGTATAAATGCTACCAATACTAATAAAAATGTCGGAAAAAATGAACCCCAAACACTATCTATATAAAAATACGAGTAAATCTCATTAAAAATCCAGAAACAACCTATACTACCTAAAAGTACCTGCCATGTCACTAAATTCTTTAGGAATTTTATGGAAACACTTTTAAAAATCTTCCAATTAAATGGTTTACTTCCTTCTTTCAACAATGAAGCTTTATTTTCTACCATATACTCTTTAAAAATATGATAGAAATCTCTTGTATCTCCTTCATTCATTCTATACTCTATTTCTGAAGCTACATGATCGATCATTTCAATTCTTACATCCTCATAGTGTATATCTGAATTCCGCAAATATGTATCTATAAATTGTATGTCTTCTAAAGTTAGTTTTCTCATGATTAACTTATACTCCACTTTGGGTTAATAATTGTTTGCATTGTCCGAATGTAATCTTCTAATTCTGTTAAGCGATTAGCCGTTTCTTTGGTTCCTTTTTCGGTTAATTTATAATATTTGCGCAATCGATTATCCACTTTTTGCATTTCCACATCCAATAGACCCTCTGCTTCCAATTTATGTAATGCTGGATATAATGCACCTTCGGTGATGTTTAATTCTCCCTTAGTAATTTCTTTTACTTTTTGTGTAATCTCATAGCCATACATTTTATCACTTTCTTCCAAAAGCTTCAGAATAATGGTGTTTAAACTACCTTTATATAATTTAGAATTGCCCATAACACTATTTATTAGATTACAAATATATACATAATTTTCTTATGCATAAGTTTTTTAGGTATATAAATTTATCCCAAAACCACTCTATGGTGTTTTGCATTTAGTATTTTTGCGCAAAAATTAATATTGAGAAATTAGAATTCTAATATGCTCATCTGAAAAACCTTAAAAAGTTTTCGACTTACTATTTACTTTATTGCTATGTCAGATTTTCACACACTAACTATCAAAGATATTACTCGCGAAACTCCTAAAGCTGTTTCTATTGAATTTGATATTCCCAGCACGCTGTCCGATGCGTACAATTTTATCGCAGGACAATATATTACTATTAAGACCGTAGTAGATGGGAATGAAATAAGAAGAGCTTATTCTATATGTTCGGCACCCAAAAGTGGATCTCTTCGTGTAGCAGTAAAAGAAATTGAAGGAGGTACCTTTTCTTCGATCGCTAATAATAAACTAAAAATTGGTGATACTCTGGATGTGCATACTCCAGAAGGTTCTTTTCTATTGGAATCTAATCCAAATGCTCAAAATCATTATGCAGCGTTTGCAGCAGGAAGTGGAATCACCCCAATCATTAGTATGATCAAATGTGTTATGGAAGAAGAGCCTAATAGTAGCTTTGTGTTAGTATACGGTAATCAAAATCCAACAGAAACTATTTTTCACAAAAAGCTTTTAGCACTACAAGCCAACTATCCAAATCGATTGTTTATAGAGTTCTTTTATAGTAGAAGTCAGGAAGACGGCGCTCGTTTCGGAAGAATAGAAAAGTCTACCATAAATTTTATCACTAAAAATAAGTTTAAGGATACTACTTTTAAAAGTTTCTACCTATGCGGTCCAGAAACTATGATCAACACAGTTACTGAGGTTTTAACCGAAAATAATATCGCCAACGAAGACATACATTTCGAATTATTTACCAGCAGCGCGGAAACAACAGAAATAGAAGCTGATTTAGATGGTCAAACAAAAATTACGATATTGGTTGATGACGAAGAGTCGTCTTTTGTTATGGATCAGAAAAAAACCATTCTGGATGCTGCTCTAGAAGAAGATATAGATGCACCGTACTCATGTCAGGGAGGAGTTTGTAGTTCTTGTATATGCAAAATAACCGAAGGTAAAGCGGTAATGGGTAAGAATAGTATACTTACCGATGCTGAACTAGAAGAAGGATTAGTATTAGCATGCCAGGCATATCCAACATCATCTACGATAAAAGTTGATTTTGATGATGTTTAAGAGTATCTTTATATAAAGATCTTTACTCGGTCTTTTTATAACATTAAACCACTAATTACATCATCTTTTTATGGCTCCATTGGCTTGTGTCCTGTATTTAAGTATTGAAAACGAATCTTTTAATGAGACCTCTTTAAAACATTTAGTTTACAAAGCACAAGAAGAAAATAAAAATCACGGTATCACGGGATTTCTTTACTACAAACAAAATCACTTTTTTCAATATTTAGAAGGAGCACCTGATGATGTAAATACTTTACTAGAGAACCTGAAAAAAGATACATGACATAAAATTTTAGAGTGTATTTATGATGATCAATTTCATGCAAGAAGGTTTCCGAATTGGAATATGGGCGATCTAAAAACCAATCAGTTAATGCAAATCAAGTTTGAAGACCTAATCATCGAAAACTTACTGTACAGAAAGGTCCGTAACAATTCTCCCATTACGATTGAAAACCATAATCTTTGGAAGCTGATTGATAATTTGGCTTTCTTTCAAAATTCGGATATGTAGCAACAGAATTATTGTTTTTTATCGATAAAATTTGTTTTTTATCGATATTTTGTGTTTCTTATATTTTCCCTTTCTTGGAAAAAGGACACAACAACTATCTTTCTGATAATAAAAGTAATACAGATGTTTATCGTAATCAACAACAACAAAATATCCAACTTTTTTCTAGCACAACATATAGAAAAATCCCATAATATATCAAAAGGGTTGTTTTTTGAAAACACCAAGGATGCTTGCGATTATCTAACTCCTCTACACACTATTATTTCAAAGCCTGTGTATATATTAATTAATAAAGATATGCCCAATATTAATGGTTGGGAATTCTTAGAAAAATGTGCTTGCGCAGAAAATAACAACGACTATATTCATATTGTGTTAATGACTAAGAATGAACTTGATATTGAAGAAGAGATAAAAATCAATAACTATCCTAACGTTACAGCAAGCAACATTTCTGAAATTGACAATTTATTTATCGATGATTTTGTAAATAAAACCTATAAATCAACTTTATTAAAAACTGTGTAATTTTTTACGCATCTACAATATGAAAATCTGGATTACTAACATAGAATTCATATACTCTTTTTAATGTCTTTTCTTCTAATGGTTTTTCTATAAAATCATGCACTAATTCTTCTTTTTCGAAAGCTTTTATTCGGTCCTTTTCCCAATTAGAAGTTGTAAGAAATGCTAATAGTATATCTCCTCTCCTTTCTTTAGGTAGTTTAGCATATTCTTCTAAAAACTCAAAGCCATCCATTTTAGGCATATTGATATCCAGAAAAATAACATTGGGACGTGGAAACTCGTCTTCGCCGCCCTCGAATTTTCCTGTTCTATTTAAATAATCTAACGCTTCCAGACCATTATAAGCCTCAAAAACTTGATCAGCAACTCCACTAATTTCTATCAATTTTTTATTATAAAAATTAGTGGATTTACTATCATCTACCAGCAGTATGCAATTCATCTTTTTCATGTTTCTTATCTAAAGTTAATTTGGCAATGGAAAAATAAAAGGAAGAGCCCTTATCCGAAGCGGATTTTACCCAAATTCGTCCATTATGATTATCTACTATCCTCTTGCAATTCGCTAATCCGATACCAGTACCTTCGTATTCTTCCTGGCTGTGTAAACGTTTAAAAACTTCGAATATCTTTTCGTGATATTCTTTTTTAATTCCAATTCCGTTATCCTTTACAAAAAACTGATAATCTCTTCTTTTGGGCTCAGAACCAATCTGAATGATCGGTGCCACATCAGGTTTTCTATATTTTAGACTATTGGAAATTAAATTCTGAAATAACTGACGTATCTGAACCGTATCACAAGTAATTTCGGGGAGTTTTTCTACCAAAATTTTTGCTTTATTATCATCAATTGTTTTTTGTAAATCCTGCAAAATTTCTTTTACGATTTGATTCAAATCTACTGTTTCAAAACTTAGGGATTTATCATCTAACTGAGAGTACTGTAACAGATCATTGGTAAGTGTGATCATCCTACCAGAAGCATTTTCTATAAAATCTAAATAGGTGTGACCATTTTCATCCAGAACCTCACTATACTCTTGCTTAAATAATTTTGTAAAACTAGTCACCGTTCTAAGCGGTTCTTTAAGATCATGACTTGCTAAGTAGGCAAATCGTTCCAGCTCTACATTAAGCTGTTTCATTTTGTTTTCGGACTGTTTCTTGCTATGAATATCGATAAGGGTTCCTACAATCTTTTGTATATCTCCGTTTATTTCTTTTTGCGCTTTAGCATTTACTCTATACCATCGATATCCATCATTTTTCGTCTTAATTCGAACATCCTCGTCTAATCCTTCTTGTTCCTCTACCTGTTCCTCTAGACTCTTTCTAAACTTGGTAATATCTTCGGGATGAATTAGATTGATAAACGAAGAAAAAGATAGTTTTAATGATTTAGCATCATATCCTAATAGCTGGTAGAATTCTTTGGACCACCAAGCTTTATTTTTTATAAAATCACTCCATTCCCATAAGGCCGCACGATTTCCTTTTATCGCTAATTGTAATCTAGATTCACTTACCATCAGCTTCGATTGCAAACTTTTTACCTTATCTATATTCTGAGCTAATCCTAATACAGATATTACATCGCCATTTTCATCACGTTCGTTGACCTTATCAGTAGCATAAATCCATATAGGTTCCTTAGAAATCTTATGTTTTATCCTATACTCCACTTCCAAAATCTCACCATCATTTAGTGACTTTAGCCTTTTATGGTGCTTTTCAATAGCTTTTAAATCATCTGGATGAAATAATTTTTCCGCTAGATTCGCACCCAATTTTCTAATTTCATCTCCAGTATATCCTGCAATTTTAGCAATATTATCGCTTGAATAAATATTTTGTTTTTTTACCAAATCATAGATATAGATAATCCCTGGATTGGTATCTATCAGGTGTGTTAAAAACTCATTGGCTCTTGCTGTTTCCTTTAATGCAGTTTTGGTTTCATGGATATTTATAAAATTAATCACCACTCCTCTAATCACGTGTTCTTGGTTCCTATACGGGAAGATCTGCATAGAAAACCAAGTGCCATCTGCACTTTGCACTTCTCTTTTATACGATTGTAACGTATTAATTACTGTTTTGGACAATTCCATTAAATCTTGTCCTCCTAGCGTACCTGAAAAATGATGGATAGGCCTACCTATATCTTCTACTCTCAACTGAAAATGTTGATGAATCGCTGGCGTAAACTTCCTGATATTAAAATTACGATCCAGAAACACTGTTCCGATATTTACATTTTTAATCAGGTTTTCGATATCAGAATTAGATTCTAAAAGTTGTGTGTTTTTTTCCTGTAATTCGGCATTTACAGTATGTAATTCTTCATTTAAGGATTGTAATTCTTCATTAGTACTTTGTAACTCTTCATTCGATGCCATCAACTCTTCATTGGTTGCCTGCATCTCTTCATTCGTAGTTTCCAGCTCTTCTATCGTAGACTGAAGATTCTCTCTGGTTTCTGTCAATGCCTCTTTTAACTCTTCTACCTCTGCTGTTTTAGCAAAAACCGATGGCACTACATTTTCTCCTAAATCGTTTAATTCTATTCCTTTCTGTTCAAAAAATAAGATCAGATAGCTTTTTTTATATACCGAACCTAAGCTTAACTCCTTAACAACAAGTTTAATTTCTTTTAGGATATCCTCTTGCAAAATTTTTACGATTCGTTCTATAGAGTTGGAATTATTATCACTCTTCCCTATTTTTCTGATCATAGTGGTTAGAGGGATTGCCAATTCGTCCGGCAACATTTTCATCAAATTATTGGTAAATCCTTCCTCTGGAAATTCGATATATTTTTTCAATTTCCCAGAAGCTTGTATAATTTCAAAACCTTCATCAACGCAGGCACAAACCACACCTAAATCTTCCATTAACATAGAATTAATGGACTTAATCATTTTATCAAAAACCTTTTCCTTTTTACCACCATTACGTGAGTCGATAGCATTGACACCTATTTTCCAAATATCATTATTGTACTGACTTACGAGTCTGCCTGGTTTTAGGTTTCTATATATTTTCCATTTCGAACTAACCTCATCAAAGTTTTTATCTAGTAATCCGATATTTTCAGAATTTCCTATGAACAGATATCCCTTTTCATTTAAAGCAAAATGAATACTGGTTAATACTTTCAACTGAATTTCGCTATTCATGTAAATCAACATATTACGACAAGACACCAAATCCATTTTATTAAAAGGAGGATTTTGTAATATATCATGTTTAGAGAATATGATGTTACTTCGTATCGCAGGGTTAATTTGATAAGAGTTCTCTGTTACTGTGAAATACTTATTTAATAGTGTTTGAGGTATCTCAGAAGCGATACTTTCCTTATATACTCCTTTAGAAGCAATATCTACCGCTTTTTCATTAATATCCGTAGCAAATATCTTATACGAACCTTTTTGTTTTGTTAGATAAAAATACTCTTCTAATAGTATCGCTATAGAATAGGCTTCTTCTCCTGTAGAACAAGCCACTACCCAAACCTTAATAGGTTCATCGCTACCCTGTTTCGCTCTAACAATATTAGGGATCACCTTTTGTTTCAGTTCATCAAATGCCTCTTGATCCCTAAAAAACTTAGTCACTCCTATTAAAAATTCTTTTGCTAAGATAAATTTCTCCTCAGGATACTCGTAGAGATAATTAATATAGTCTGCAACTGTCTTATTTTTAGTAATACTCATTCTTTTTGCCGTCCTTCTAAACAAGGTTGGCTTTTTATAGGAGAGAAAGTCATACCCTACATAACTTTTGATCATTTTAAGAATTCGTTCTAAAGATTGAGCACCTTCTATATGATCATCGACAGAACTGATATTAAAGCTATCATGAGCTACAAAATCCACCAATTCTGCTGGCATTTCTCCTGGCGATAAAACAAAATCTGCTAACCCTTGAGAAATGGCACTTCTTGGCATCCCATCAAATCTGGCACTTTCAGGACTTTGTACAAACAAGGTTCCTCCTACCTCTTTAATCGACTTTGCTCCTTTGGTACCGTCCGAACCTGTACCCGATAAAATAAAACAAATTGCCTTATCCCTTTTTTCTACAGCTAGTGATTTAAAGAAAATATCTACCGAAAAATTCATCTGATTGTTTGGTGGTCTTTTCGTAAGTACCAAATAACCATCTCTAATGATAATGTTTTTATTTCCTGGAATGAGATACACATGATCCGGTTTCACTTTCTCATTTCTCTGAGCTTCTGCCACCTTCATTTTAGTATGTCGCGAAAGGAGTTCGGGCATCAAACTTTTGTAATCTGGAGATAGATGTTGTACAATCACAAAGGCAAAACCAGTGTCGGACGGACAATGATCAAAAAATTCTTCTAATGCTTTTAAACCACCGGCAGAACTTCCAATACCTATAATAGGAAATGATTGATTAGTACTCATCTCATTTCCTTTATTCTCAGATTTTACCATAGAAAATAAATCGACAAAAATTAATGTTCAAAAAATCGGGGTAAGTATAGTAATTTAGATCAGAGATCTTACCCTAAGATACTAACTTTTATCCTAAATTTTTATTAACATTTTAAAATTTACGGATAAACCTTACTATTATTGATGAATAAGCATTTATAGAGAATTAAATCATTTATTTTCTAAAGCAGGAAAACAGAATCACAAGGGAATTTTCCGTCAACATAATTTGTTTTTTTATTTCAAGATTATTCATACTTTTAAAAATAATTTATCAAAAATGTCAACTTTTTCTCCTTCACAACTTTATCCTAAAAAAATTGACCTTACCAATTGTGATAAGGAACCTATTCATATTATAGGAAACATACAAAAAAGAGGGTTTCTCCTGACTTGTAGTTTCGAAGAAAGGAAATTGTTACGTTATAGTCAGAATATAGTCGATTTATTTTCGATTGGTGTAGACGCTATTTTTAATGAACCCATTGAATTTTTATTCGAAACTCACAATATCGATATCCATGCTATACTAAACAAATTAGAAACAAAGGATGTTGTATACCAAGAAGTTCATATTAATAAAGCGCCGATAACTCTGATTACTCATAAAAATGCTACTGAATATATCATTGAACTAGAACCAAATTCGATTGCATTAAATCCTTTTGAATACCAACTTCAGTTATCGGAAATAGCTACAAAAATTAATACAGAGAAGAATATCTCTGAAAAATGTAACTCAGCAGCTAGGTTGATCAAACAATACCTTGGATATGATCGTGTTATGATCTATCAGTTTGATGCGGATTGGAATGGAAGCATTATTGCCGAAAGCAAAGAGGAACATTTAGAAAGTTGGCTAGGATTGCATTATCCATCAACAGATATACCACAACAAGCGCGTAAATTATTTCTAAAGCAAGGAGTGCGAATTATTGATGATGTCAATGAAATTTCTACTCCGATTATCACAAATACGAAAAATATTGATCTGCCTCCTTTAGATTTATCCAAATCAGAACTAAGAGCAGTATCTCCTATACATATTGAGTATCTCCAAAACATGAAAGTTGGTGCTACTCTAACAGCTGCCATTGTATTTAATGACACTCTTTGGGGACTTATTGCTTGTCATCATTACAGCCAGAAGTTTATCAATTTTTACCAGCGTTTAAGCTGTAAATTCTTAGCACAGATTTTCTCTACGAGTCTTCAATTAGACTCTAAAAACAACGTTTTAGACCAAATACAAAAGAGTTCTATTACGCGAAGTGTCTTAATAGATCAAATTACCAGAGAAAAAGACATCGTATTAGGATTATCCAGATTTGATATTACTCTTAATGATCTTACGCACTCTACTGGAGCTGCTATTTGTATCGATAATGATATTACGTTAATTGGTACTTGTCCTGAAATTGAACAAATAAGAGATCTTATCAACTTTATTAGTGAACAAACAACTGAAAATTTTTATCAAACTAATTCAATTAGTAGAGCGTTCGAAACAGCTAAAGCGTATAAAAATATAGCCTCTGGAGTACTATGTCAATTTATATCTAAAGCTAAAAAAGATGCGCTCATTTGGTTTAAGCCAGAAGTTATTCAGAATGTAGATTGGGCTGGTAATCCAGAAAAGGCTGTTTCTATAGATGAAGACGTTCACTTGTCGCCTAGAAAATCTTTTGAAAAATGGTCTATAGAACAAGAAGGAATCTCAGAACCTTGGACCGATAACGAAATAGCCGCAGTAAAAAGTCTTAACAAAAGTATCTCTGATATTATTATCGAAAAATACAATGAAGTTAAGGAGTTGAATGCTCGCCTAAAAATGGCGTATGATGAATTAGAATCCTTTAGTTATAGTGTATCCCATGATTTGCGTGCTCCCTTAAGAGGTATAGATGGTTTTGCACACATCATCAAAGAAGAATATTTTGATAGTTTGGATGATTTTGGAAAAAACTCTGTAAAAACGATTATCGATTCTGTAGAAAAGATGAATACTTTAATCGATGATATTCTAGAGTACTCTGGTCTTGGAAAAAAGCCTGTAGAATATAGGCATTTTTCACTTATAAAACTTACCAAAGACCTGTTAGTAGATCTCGAAAATATATATCCAAATGTTCAGGTGGAAATACAGGAAGCTATGCCTGACCTAAAAGGTGATAAAACAATTACCACTCTTTTAATCAAAAATTTATTAGAAAACGCTATGAAATATTCCTCTAAGAAGGAAAAACCTTTGGTAAATATTGGCCACTTAAAAGATACAATTTATTACATAAAAGATAATGGAATAGGTTTCGACATGAAACATCAAAAAACCATTTTTGGTGTGTTTAATAGACTGGTAAATGATGAATATAGTGGTTCGGGTATTGGCTTAGCCATTGCTAAACGGGTAGTCGATAAACACAAAGGTAAAATCTGGGTAGAAAGTAAACTCAATGAAGGAACTACGTTTTATTTTAATTTAAAGTCTCATGAATAAACAACATCACATACTTTCGGTAGAAGATAATCCAAACGATGTCATGCTTATGAAGAGAGTTTTTGCAAAAAATACTCCCGACCATAAAGTACATTTTACACCTAGTTCTGATGAAGCCTTAGATTATCTAGCGTCTAAATACCAAGAGGAAAATCTTCCAAACTTAATCTTATTGGACATAAAACTTATTAGAGGGAATGGATTGGATTTATTAAACGATTTAAAAAGAGATAGTAGATACCAGCATATACCTGTAGTAATGCTAAGTTCTTCGGATAGAGAAGATGATAAGCAAAAGGCAAGAGCATATGGATGCGATGATTATGTAGAAAAACCTAGAACATACCTAAAACTAAACGAAGAGTTGCCAAAAATAGTCAATAAATGGAGTTAAAACTGTAAACAATGATCCAAGAAAAGTTTAAAATATTAGTTGTAGAAGACAATATCAACGATGCTTCGCTTATAGAATACCATCTAAATAAGATTTTAGAAAAACCTGATATTCGCAAAGTCGATACATTCGAAAAATTTACACAAGCTGTACATTTTTTTGATCCGGACGTGATTATTTCTGACTACAAACTAAATGGTTTTACTGGTATGGAAGTATTGGATTATGTAAATAAAGAAACGACTATACGCCACTTTATATTTGTAACTGGAACTATTTATGACGAGGAGTTAGCCGCAGAAACTATTCTTAGTGGTGCTACAGGTTATATCCTAAAAAAACATATAAAATCCCTCTCTACAAAGCTTTTGCCTTATTTTCAAAAGATTGCGAACAGTAAAAAAGCCGAAACCTTACCTGCTGGTCATGAAAAAACATTAGAAGCCATGCAAATGTTTATCGAAAATGCTAAACGAGATAACGAAGCCATTATGCAAGGATATCTAGAAATGAAAAAAACATTAGAGAAATATAATTACCTAAAAGATTAATGCTGTCATTTTTAAAAAAAGAAACCGATCAGCTTCATAAAGAAGTAGAAAAAAATAGTTTGGCCCGATTTATATTAGATCAATCCATTACTGTAGAAAAGTATACTCATTTCTTACTACAGAATTATTACAGTTATTTGGAAATAGAACAACAGCTAATAGCAAATAAGCAATTAGCTCCTGATACATTGTTATCTTTTATTTCTAATGAAAAAAGTGATGCTTTGCACAAAGACATAGCCTATTTATCGGATCATGATCTATTGAATGATGAAGAATTTTCATTTTCTGTGTCCTCGACTGCGGCGCTTATTGGAGCGCTATATGTGATTGAAGGTTCTATGCTAGGGGGTTTATTAATTTCTAAACGCTTGAAAAATTGTAAGCATTTAGAAGAGGTAAAAGAGTTTCATTTTTTTGGAAAAAATCCGGAACAATCATTAACCCGTTGGAAAACCTTTACGAAAGTAGTAGAAGAATTATCATTCTCTGAAGAACAGCAACAACACGGTGCATTAGCTGCTAAAAATGCATTTATGTGTTTTAAAAAATATCAGAATGTGGATTATGCACCGTCAACAACAATTACAAGTTTTTGATGGCTTCAACCACCGTTTCTGGTTGGATAGAATACATTACTTTTTCGTATCCTGGAGGGAACTTATTGCCATAGATAGAAGTAGGAATTTGATCGTATTTTGCAAGATTGGGTAATATTGCGTTTTCCATAGGCTGCCCAAAAGGCATAAAACCAGCAAAGGGATGCGTTACACCCCAAAGTGTGATGGTAGGAATTCCGAACATAGCTGCTAGATGAGCATTACCACTATCCATTGATAGCATTCCATCCAAATTACCGATAAGTTTTAATTCATCTTCAAAAGATAACTTACCTGCCACATTGATCACATTTTGGTACTTACTTTCGATATTATTTAAAATCGCTATTTCCTTTTTACCACCTCCAAACATTAGGATCTCATAGGTATTTTCACTATTTAGTTTTTCTATTACTTCAATCAGTAGTTCTAATGGATATACCTTACTTTGGTATTGGGCAAACGGTGCTATCCCAAGCCATTTTTTGCCAGAATTCTTTGTGAGCTCAACTATTTCTGGGGTTAACGCAGCTTTTTCTGGAAACGAATGATGATCTAAATCGATGGGATATCCCAACTTTTCAAAAACGTCTGCATATCGTTGATGGGTTGTTTTTAGTTGCTTGAACTCTTTGTTTTCAGATCTGGTCAACGCTTTTTTCTCAGCTCTTCCCTTATCTATCTGTACTACTTTGATTCCTCTTAACGCAAAGAAGTTTTTTAACACATTAGATCTTAGCACATTATGCAAATCAGCCACTGCCGTAATTCCTGTCCTTCTAAGTTCTTTAGAAAGCTTTGATAACCCAAAAATTCCTTTGTGTTTTCCAGTAACATCTGCATGATATACGTCTACATTTTCTATATCTGAAAAAATAGGTTCGAAAAATTTTCTTGTAAGTACCGTAATTTTAACATTAGGATATGCCGCGCGGAAAGCTCGTAATACAGGAACTGTCATGGCTACATCTCCCATAGCAGATAATCGAATCACAAGAATATGTGCATCAAAGCCCTTCTTAGAAAGGGCTTTACTATTTTCTTGTATGTTCTTTTTTTTGCTCAAAAAAAGGATGTTATTTTTCTCCTCGTAATACAGGATTTAGCTCATCATCATTATACATTTTCATCTGCTTGTATACTTTCATATACTTATCACCATTTTCAATATCACTTAGTAAAGTATCGATTGCTGTAGAAAGATCTACTTGTTGTTCTAATAATACATCATACTTTTTCTGACACGCTTCTTTATGCGAATCAGAGGCTCCTTCTCTTACTGTTTCCTCATGCATATGATATACCTTTAGTGCTAGAATTGATAAACGATCAATTCCCCAAGCTGGACTTTCGGTATTAATAGTAGCATCTTCTTTGGCAACTACTTCTTTATATTTTTCTAAAAAATAACTATCGATATACTCCACCATATCAGTTCTATCCTGATTAGAGGCATCAATCTGTCTTTTTAGCTTTAAAGCTGCTACTGGATCAATTTCTGGATCTCTGATAATATCTTCATAATGCCATTGCACAGTATCGATCCAACATTTGCGATATAACAAATGCTCTATTTGTTCCGATTTGCTATCGTAAGGATTAGAGAATTCTTGATCCACATGATCCTTCACATGATACTTTTCTATAACTTCTTTAAAAATTTTATTTGCTTTATTTGTAAACATGTTGTTTTATTTTTCTAAGATGTATAAATATTCTTTAGTTACTGAGGCTTTATGATTTCTATTTTCGTTATTATTAAATCACATCCCCGATAAAGCTCCATTATTTGTTTTATTTTTTGGTGTCGCCATCAATCCTTCATTATTATAACTAAGGAAAACATATTCGAATTTAGCATTTTTAATTAGCTATCCATAAACTGCTAATACCTTCACTTTTTACAATAGTTGGATCTTTGATATGATGGTAACACGTTTTTCCAACGGGCACAAAGGTATCATATTTTGCGATAGTATTTAAAATATGATAATTTGATCCATATTGCCTAAAATTATAAGGTGAATCCAGATATAAAATATCTCCTCTGATAGATTTAATAAACATACTACTATCCTGAAATTTAGCATCATCCTCCCAGATAAACTTTTTAATTACAGAAACTTGAAATGTTACTTTTTTGTAGGCTTATGCTAGTATAGAATTATATAGGATAAAAATTTAATAAACATCACTCAAAACAATAGGATAACAAATGGCAATAGAAGAAATATCCAAATATTAATTTCTTTTACAAGTTTACCTTGATCCATCTCCAGATAAGTAGTACCTATAATTGCCAATGGAGCTGTCACGAATACTATTTCTGAAGTGTTTTTATTTGGAGCGATCGCTATAATCGCCAAAGCGATTATCCATTGTGATATAATTAATCTTAAAATGGGTTTCAGTTTTGTCGACTTTCGGTTAAACCTTAAAAAGTATATGGTAAAGAAAAACAAGGCACATATGGCAATAACTCCTACAGAAAAAACGCTTTGTTGATTTATATAATTGTTAAAGGAAAATGATATTGGATCTACATAGTCAAAAATCGTAAAAATATTGTCATATACTAATAAAGTAAAGCAATTAGAAAGTACATAAGTAGCTATTAAAGAAATTCCTGGTATGAGCCAGTTCCGATAATTTTTGGGTTCAAAAAACAGAATACCTAAAAACACAAAAATCATAAAACCAATACTCCAAAAATAGGCTACAGATGCCAAACTTATAAAGAGAGAAGCGTCTAAAATTTTAGATTTTATATGTTTCCCATTTCTAAGACTAAGTGTACTTCTAATACCTAGAATTACCAATAAATTAGCTAATAAAATATAAGGGTTGATCAGCGAATTGGGTAATAAAGCTGTTAGAAAAGCAAAAAGTAATATGGTGTTTGTACTTTTTTGGGTTAAATCGTTTTTCTGAGTAACTAAGTTTAATACTAGCATTGCCAAAATATAGACAACACTACCTCCTAAGAACATTAGAATACTGATATAATCTAGACTAAAATCTGTTTTATAATACGCTGTTACGTATAGCAAAAACATATATAAGCCTACTATTATAAAATTTATCGGTTTTGATTTACTAAAAAAGCTTGATAACACTACTATTTTTTATATTTTTGCGTCAGACAATAGATTATTGTTTTGAACTATAATATTACTAATTTATAAAAAGTTTTTTGTTAGCTTTTTATAATGAAAATGAAGATCATATTATGAAAGATTTTTTTGAAGCTATACAATCTTTATTTGTAGATGTACTTTTTGCACCTCTTGATGCTCTTAGAGCTTTAGAATTAGAAAGTTGGACTGCAGCTAATATTATAAACTGGTTATTTATGTTAATCGGTTTTGTAGCTTTTCTTTATTGGATGAAGGAGTTGAAAAAATTTAATGACAACAATGAAGAAGATAGAGACCCTAAGGCTCATTCATTTTTGGATTAAATTATTTACATACGAACTAAAAAAGCTCAATGTTTATTTACATTGAGCTTTTTTTATTCATTATTTCTATACCTGTTTTATAGATCGAATCCTAGATCTTTTCTGTAGTACATTTTTTCGAAATTAAGTTTTTCAATACTTTGATATGATTTTTCCAAAGCTTTTCTAAAATCATCATCAAAAGAAGTTATTGCTATTACTCGCCCTCCATTTGTTACTACTTTATCATCTGCTATGGTAGTACCTGCATGAAAAACAATAGAATCTTTTATTTTCTCAATACCTGTAATTTCTTTTCCCTTTTCATATGCTTCTGGATAGCCTCCAGAAACTGTCATCACCGTAGTAGCGCTTCTTGGATCAATCTCAACATCTATTTTGTCTAATGTCTGGTTGGACACATGATTAAAAAGAGAAACCAAATCAGTTTTTACTCTTGGTAATACTACTTCAGTTTCTGGATCTCCCATTCTTACATTGTACTCGATTACCTTTGGATCATCACCAACCTTTATCAATCCTATAAATATAAACCCTTTATAATCTATTTCTTCCTTAGCAAGACCATCTACGGTAGGCTTAACTATTTGTTCCTCTATTTTTTTCATAAAAGAACTATTCGCAAATGGAACTGGAGAAATAGCTCCCATACCACCAGTATTTAATCCAGTATCTCCTTCTCCAATACGCTTATAATCCTTTGCAGTTGGTAGCGTGATATAGTTTTTACCATCGGTTAATACAAAGACGCTTAACTCAATTCCATCAAGAAACTCTTCTATGACTACTTTTTCGCTTGCTGCTCCAAACTTCTTGTTTGTGAGCATGTTTTCCAGCTCTGCTTTAGCCTTATCAATATCCTGAAGAATAAGCACTCCTTTTCCAGCGGCAAGCCCATCAGCTTTTAAAACATAAGGAGGTTGTAGTGTTTCCAAGAATTGCTTTCCTTCATCAACGGTATCCGATATAAAGCTCTGATACGCAGCAGTTGGAATATTATGTCTAAATAAAAATTCCTTGGCATATTCCTTACTTCCTTCTAATCTTGCTCCTTCTTTAGAAGGGCCTATAAGAGCAATATTTTTAAGATCATCATCTTCAGCAAAAAAATCAGCTATTCCTTGTACTAATGGATCTTCTGGACCTACAACAACCATTTCTATGTTCTCTTTCAATACCAGGTCTTTAATTGCTTTAAAATCGGTTACAGCAATTGATACATTTGTTGCGATAACTGCAGTTCCTGCATTACCTGGTGCTACAAATAACTTCTCACATAAATTACTCTGAGCAATTTTATATGCAAAAGTGTGTTCTCTACCTCCAGATCCTAATACTAAAATATTCATTGTTTATGGGTTATTGTTTTGGCTAATTTTTACAGGCCTCAAAAATAGTTTATTAACTACTGTCTTACTAATTATTTTAAAAGCTATTTTAATATTTATGACGCTACCAAATTATTACGGATGATCCTGCTACTAAGAATACTTCTCTTCTTAAGTAATAATGGCATAACTATCGAAAAAAATACAACTCCATTAAACCGAACCAGCATAGATTCAAAGACAAGTGAAATAAGAAGAATCAGAAAAACAGAAAACTCATTTCGACTTCTTCTCATTCGAATCGCAAGGACAACAAAAATACCACAGAGTACCATGACTCCAATGATTCCGGTTTGTAAAAATGTTTGAAGAAATTGGTTATGGGCGTTGTACTTATTTTCCAAATTATACGTATAATTCAGCTCATTATACTTTTTAATCAAAACATCATTAGCATCTCCTATACCATACCCCAATAAAGGTGCTTCTTTTATCAGTTTAAAACTTGCATCCCATGATAATAACCTTGCTTTCTCTGAAGTAGAATTGGAATGCACGATAGAAATACCAAAACTTTTAACCTTTGCATAAAAGTCAAATACTCTTGGGTTATTAAGAAAAACCATTACTCCCAGGAAAAACATAATGATCATAGTATGTTTTCTACTTCTATCAGGAATATTAAAAATAAGTAGTAAACACATCATAAATAATATCAAATAGGCTGCTATGGAAGCTAGTAGAAAAAGATATAAAAATAATATTACTACGATAGTTGTTCTAAGTCTCGTTTCTAAACTCTTTTTTAAATAAAAACTCAATACCAGTAATATATATAGCGAGAGATAGCTGGGGTTTATTAACTTAGAAAACTCGTTCTTTATCAAATAGTTCCACCCGTTCAATATTGCATCTAAAAACGAGGTAAGATCCTTTATGGATACCTTAGCTATTAAGCCTTCTTTGATAATGGATGCGGAATTATTTAAAGCAATTGATAAATTGACAAAAAAAGAAATAATCAACCCTAAAAGTAAAAAATCAAATAATTTTCTAACTGAGGAAGCATCCTCTTTTACAAAAAGAAAAATCAAGGGAAATAAGAGTAACGAGACAGATCTTTGCAATACGTCTAATCCATATGAAAGATTATCTGTATAAATCAAACTTAGCACCATGACTATAAAGTACAATGGAAACAGTAATACAATTTTATTATCTAAGTCAAACTTTCTTCTTGACCTAAATATATTTACAACACCAAGTATTATTGAAACTATAAAAAAAGGAGTTGGAAGGTTAATTCCTAAAGGTAGTAACAAAAATGCTATGTAAAGACTGTTCCAGAAAATTGTAAGTACAATATCATCATCATGTTTATAAAACATTTCTGAAAGCTCTATTATCTTTTTGCTAAACCTCATTATTATTCTTTCATCAAATGATAACAACTATTTAATATGCCTTTTCCTGACCTTTAATTAGATTAGCTATGGTGTCTAAAATTATTTTAGAATCCAGTAATAACGACCAATTTTCTATATAAAATATGTCGTACTTAATACGATTCACAATATCTTCATCATTCTCGACCTCACCTCTATATCCTTTTACCTGAGCCATTCCTGTTATTCCGGGTTTTACAGAATGTCTAAAAACAAAATTGTATTTATCAATTCTTTTACCGTAATCTTTGGTATAAGAAATCATATGAGGTCTAGGACCTACAACTGACATATCCCCAAAAAACACATTAAAAAATTGTGGGAGTTCGTCTATACTCGTTCTTCTAATAAATTTTCCTATTTTGGTAACACGAGGATCGTCTTTTTTTACCTGAACCAAATCCGAGAAATTTTCATCTCTCATAGATCTAAATTTATAACATACAAATTCTTTATAATTTATACCATTGCGTCTATGTCTATAGATTAATGGACCTTTTGATTCAAACTTAATTAAAACATACAACAAAGGAATTAACCAAGACAGTATAAAAACTATAATGGTTAAAGAAAAAACAATATCAAATCCTCTTTTTATTGCTCTATTTGTAGCGTTATTTAATGATACTTCTGGGATTGAAAGAACTGGTAGATACTCATAATAATCTGTTTTCAATCGTTTAGAAAATATTCTTTGTGAATTTGGTATAAACTTAAGAACACAATAATTCTGATCAGCATATTTTACATATTCGTTTACATCTTCATCCGAAATCTCATCTATCGAACAATAGATTTCATCTACGTCTTCATTCTTTAAGAACCTAAAACTATCTTCTATCTTATTTGTCAATTCATCTGAAAATACTTGCAAGACCTGGTACCCTAGATCTTTTCTTTTCTCGAAAAACACATTTAGTTGTTGTGCACTTTTGTTATTTCCAATAATTACAACTCTTCTATTGTTTCCCCCAAGATAAGAGCGATATCTTTTTAATGCATAATAAGTAATAACCTTAATAATACCAATAGAAAAGATAGCAATTGATACAAAGTAAAAAGTGTCTTTTATAGAAAAAACGTTTATTTTAAGTATCCCAAAATAGGCGAAAAGAAGTACAAGAACGAGTAAACCTTGCCTTATTAAAAGAGAAATAATAGTTAGTACTTTGGTAAACCTATATACTTCATAAAAATTTAATAAATACGCAGATATATACCATGTAAACGATAAAAACAGATATAATTGATTATTCGCAATCTCATTTAAAAAGAAGAAGGAAGAGGTTAATACAATGATTAGATCAATTACAAGAAGTATTGGTCTTATTAAGTATGAGTATCCTCCTCTTTTGTGGTGCATTTATGATCAGGAATAAGATGAAAAATCCTTATGCTCACTTCGATATAACTCTTCTTCTGAAAGGCTTTTGAAATATTCCAGTGTGCGTTTCATTCCTTCTGATCTATCAATTTTAGGTTCCCAATCTAAAATCTCTTTTGCCCTTGAGATATCTGGTTGTCTTTGCAAAGGGTCATTAACTGGAAGCGGTTTGTATATTACTTTTTGGTCCGTTCCGGTTAGTCCGATTATCTCTTCGGCAAAATCCTTTATTGTAATTTCATTAGGATTACCAATATTGACAGGAAATACATAATCGCTAAATAACAATCTGTAAATCCCTTCTATCAAATCATCTACATAGCAAAAAGAACGAGTTTGGGAACCATCTCCGAAAACTGTTAAGTCTTCTCCGCGCAATGCTTGCCCAATAAAAGCCGGAACAACTCTTCCGTCATTCAATCTCATTCTAGGACCATACGTATTAAAAATTCGTACGATTCTTGTTTCTACTTTATGATAGGTATGATAAGCCATTGTTATTGATTCCTGAAATCGTTTAGCCTCATCATACACTCCACGAGGTCCAATAGTATTTACATTACCATAATAATCTTCAGTTTGTGGATGAACCAGTGGGTCTCCATACACTTCACTTGTAGAAGCAATCAATATTCTAGCATTTTTTTCTTTAGCTAATCCTAAAAGGTTATGTGTTCCTAATGAACCAACCTTTAGTGTTTGTATAGGGATTTTAAGATAATCTATGGGGCTTGCAGGAGATGCAAAATGCAAGATATAATCTAAATCACCAGGAACATGAACAAATTTTGAAACATCATGATTATAAAACTCGAAATTTTTAAGTTTGAATAAATGCTCGATGTTTTTTAGATCTCCAGTTATTAGGTTATCCATAGCAATCACATGATAACCTTCTTTTATAAATCGATCACAAAGGTGCGATCCTAAAAAACCCGCTGCTCCTGTAATTAAAATTTTTTTCATGATATAACTTTTACATCTCTTCTCCCAATGGAGAAGTATGTGATTTCTTCTTTTTCCATATCCATAAGATCATATAAGTTTCTTCCATCAAAAATAACAGGATACCTTAAACTATTCTTTATCTTATTAAAATCAGGAGTCCTAAATATACTCCACTCTGTGCATATCACTAAAACATCTGCTCCTTCCAATGCATCATACATAGATGTTGAAAATGTAATCCTATCTCCATATCGGCGAGAAACATTATCCATAGCCTCTGGATCAAAGGCTCGTACCGCTGCTCCTCTATCTAATAAACTCGATATAATATCCAATGATGGAGCTTCGCGAATATCATCCGTCTCTGGCTTAAATGCAAGACCCCAAATAGCAAACGTCTTCCCTTTTAAATCACCATCAAAATACGATTCAATCTTGGGAAGTAAGGACAACTTCTGCTTTTGATTAACATCAATAACCGACTCCAAAATCTTAAAATCATAGCCATCCTCCTTACCCGATTTATGCAATGCCTTTACATCCTTTGGAAAACAGGAACCCCCATAACCAATACCAGGAAATAAAAATCGCTTACCAATCCTAGAGTCTGTACCCATACCTATACGAACCTTATCTACATCTGCCCCTACCTTCTCGCAATAATTAGCAATCTCATTCATAAACGTAATCTTGGTCGCTAAAAATGAATTCGCAGCATACTTTGTAAGCTCTGCAGACTTCTCATCCATAACTATGATCGGATTCCCTGACCGTACATAAGGCTTATATAACTTCTTCATAAGATCCGTAGCTCGCTCAGAAGAGGAACCTACAACGATACGCTCTGGCTTTAGAAAATCATCCACCGCAAATCCCTCTCTTAAAAACTCTGGATTCGATACTACATCAAAATCAAACTTGGAATTCTTTAATATCGCTGCTCTAACTTTCTCTGCTGTACCTACAGGAACCGTACTCTTGTCTACTATAACTTTATAACCTGAAAGAAGCTTACCTATCTCATCTGATACGCCTAATACATAAGACAAATCAGCCGAACCATCCTCATCCTCCGGAGTAGGTAATGCCAAAAAAATAATGTCACCATGATCAATACCTTCTTTAAGTGAGGTGCTAAACTGCAATCTATTCGCCTTTATATTACGCTCAAAAAGTACATCCAAATGAGGCTCATAGATCGGAACCTCGCCATTGCGCATCCTTTCTACTTTGTTTTCATCTATGTCTACACAAACTACCTCATTACCCGTCTCTGCCAAACAAGTACCCGTTACCAAACCAACATAACCCGTGCCTATTACTGATATTTTCATGTAAGAATAAAATTAGGATCAAAAATCGTGTTTTATAATGATTTTTCAAGCCTTTTGAATAAAATATTATGTTTAATACTTTAATAATTTTTAATAGGCCTTTTCCTCGCCTCTAAAAACATTAATAATTGTTTGTACAATTATATAAATATCCAGTAGTATCGACCAGTTTTCTATATAAAAGATATCGTATTTAGTTCTGTTAACAATATCTTCTTTAGTTTCAATACCTCCTCTATATCCTTTGACCTGAGCTAATCCGGTAATACCAGGTTTTACTAAATGCCGAACCATATATTTTGAAATTGTAGTGCCATACAATTCATTTTGCTTCCATAAATGTGGTCTAGGACCAACAACCGACATATCTCCGAACAATACATTAATAAACTGAGGTAGCTCGTCTATACTTGTTCTTCTAATAAATTTTCCAACTCTAGTAGTACGAGGGTCATTTCTAGTAGCAGAATTTTCGGAAACTGAATTTAAATGCATTGATCTAAACTTGTAACAAAAAAAACCTTTTTCTTTTATTCCAGGTCTATTTTGCTTAAAAAACACCGGACCTTTACTTTCTAGTTTAATGATGATTGCAATAATCGGAATCAGCCATGAAAGAATACCAATCATTACTATTAAAGCTAAAACAAAGTCAAAAAGTCTTTTTGCCCAACTCTTTACTGGATCATCAAGAGGAATTTCTCTTAAAGAAATTATTGGAACTAAATCATAGTAATTAAGATGTAAATTTTTAGAAAATATCTCTTTAGTATCTGGTATGAACTTCAAGCTTTTCATTTGAACATCACAGAAGTCAATATACTTTTTCACCATATCATCATTTAACTCATCTAATGAACAATAGATTTCGTCAATCTCCTTGTCCATTATATAGTCAAAACTTTGTTCAATAGTTCCTATTTTATTTGTTATCTCTTGATTTGTAAAAAAACCTTTGTATCGATAGCCATATCCGGGCATCGTATTAAAAAAATTTGTTAGTTTTTTTGTGGATTCATTTGCGCCAATTACAATAACACTTCTATAATTACTGCCAGTAATAATTCTATATCTTTTAAAAATTTCATATAGAAAAATTCTCCAAATATTTAATGTTATAAAAAGCCAAATAAAAAAGCCTAAAATACTAATCCAAGGAATATCAGATTTAGAAAGGTATAGATAACTTGTAATTAATAAAACCAGAATTACTGTTTGCCGAAATAATAAAGCTATAATATCAATAATTTTGGTAAAACGATATACTTTATAAAATGAAAGTAAAATTGACAGCAAGATCCAAAATAAAACAAAAAAAATCAGATCTTTAATACTCCTTGTTAAAAGAAAAAATGACAATAAATATATAATCAATAAATCAATACAGTATAGTATAGGGCGAATATATTTAGAATATCGATTTTTATTCATGGAATAGTATATAGCTGTTTACGTGCTATTAATTCAAACGAATAAAAGTAAATAGAATTATCTAATTATGATTAAATACGTGCATATTTTTGGTATATATCTTCTATTAAACCTATATTCTCTTGTAAATTAAATCCCTTTTGAAACAATTCTTTAGAATTTTGTTCCATTTCATTTCTCAAATTTTCGTTTGTATATAAAAGATAAATCTTTTTTGACATTTCAACAATATCATTATTTTTAATTACATATCCATTGTACTCATTTATTACTAAGTCCCTGTTTCCATCACAATCTGTAACAACACATGCCTTTGATAACGCCAAACTTTCTATAATTGAATATGGCAAACCTTCATATCTAGCTGTAGAAATATACAACTTAGATTTAGAAATTATTTTAAAGATTTCTTTTCTATCTATCCATTTGACTAAGGTAATATTGTTCTCTAGATTATATTCATTGATCAATTGTTCTACTTTTTTCAGATTAGGGTAGTACTCCCCAACTCCCATCAAAACTAGATGGATCGAAGGAATATCATTTCTTAATTCTTTTATAACCTCAATCATCATTTCAATATTCTTTTGATACGATGGTCGACCAACAGTACATATATAATCATCTGGCCAACTTACCGGATACTTAATGTCATTTTCTAGATTTTCTATGGGTAATATAGAGTTGTTAAACAACTCTGTTTTTTCCTTTTTATAACCTACTTCTTCCAATCCTCTTTTCAATTCAGATCTTGAGGATGCCACTAAGACGGAATTTATGTTTTTTAAGAATTTTTCTATATTCAAAATCATCCATTCCTTAAAACTATTGTTCGTACTTAAATAGGAATATGCTTGTGGAGTATGTAAAATGGTTACTTTATAAAAAACAGAAGCCATTCTTGCTATAAGCCCTCCTTTTGCGCTATGTGCATGCACAATATCTGGCTTTTCATCTCTAAAAATTTTTGCTGTATGAATAATTGATCTAATGTCATTAATAATACTAATATCCCGTAAAATAGGGATCTTATAGTCTTTTACCTTTTTTTTATTTATATCGACATATGCCCTAGAAGTATCTTTTCGACCATGAATAACAAAGCTATCATATACTTCAGCATCAATATTTTCAAGAATTAACCTCAAAGACACATCTACTCCACCAACAGAATTTAATACGTGACCAACTTTTATTTTATCCATAAAATTTTATTTATTCTATTTCCTTTTGATTTTTTAAAAGAAAAATTAGAAATATTCCAAAACAATATACGCCTACTTGCCTGTGCAAATAATTCTCTACTAACCCCAAAAGTACAAATGAAACAACCAATGAAAATGAAAAAAAATCATTCCTGTTACTCCAAAAAGTGCTTCCAAAAACTAGAACAAAAAAAAGTAAACCTAAAATTCCCGAGACTAGTAAAAAATCTAGAAATTGATTATGTGTATTATATTTTATAAATAAAAACCAATTTTTCTTTTCTTCATTATCTATACTTGCTTTATAACAATGTAATAGTTCTTTCTCTTGTAAATTATATGATGCCAATCCATTCATAAAATTATAACTGTCATTCTTAGTGACTTTGTAGACGCAAGGCCAAATAACCATTCTAGGCTCCCAAATAGCTAAATTTTCTATAAAAGAATTATTCTGGTCTTTGTAAAAAAATCGATTCTGCAAATTCTTATTTATCATAAAAAACCCAGTAATCAACAATACTCCACAACCTAATATCAATAGAACTCTTCTCGTATCAAGTATTTTAATTATATACAGAAAAGCAATTATAACAATTGTAATTATGGCAATCCTAGCCGCAATCATCAAAACAAAAACAAATAAGACCAAAATATTAATTGATAGAAGCTTTCTATAAGATTGCAACAGGTCTAAGGAAAGTATAAAACTTAAAACACAGAAAAAAGCAATATAAACTCTCTCGAGAATTAAAACTTCATTAATTGCTTTTCCAGAACTAAAACTAAAATCTCCCGAATCATATATGAATATAAAAATAGATACCAACGAAATAACAACAGCTAAGAATATTCCTGATATAAAAACTAATTTTAAAGTACTTAAGTAACTCTTTAATGGCACAGCCAAGATAAACAACGCGATTGGAAGAAATAACTTTCCAAGTTGAGATGTTTCGGATTTTAGATCACCAAATCCTAAAATATTAAAAGTAAGATACAGTATTAATATTATATATATGTAAACAGTTTGGTTTTTAAAATCTTCTTTTTTAGCCGTTTTAAGACAAAATGGAAATAAAACAGATAGTGTCACCAAAATAATATTGGGCAAAGATGTTGCTAAATCGCTAAAAGGAAGTGAAAACAGAAGAATACAGAACAGGCCTAAATAAACTTTAATAAGTAACGATTGTCTCACTTTCTTATAATCGATTTTATTCTATTACTAGCCGTTCTAGATATTAGAAGTAATAAAATGTTTCTGATTAAGCCATAGCTGGGGTACCACCCTAGATAGTAATTTTCCAAAATGACTTTTATTCTACTTTTTACTTGTCTTTTTCTTTTTAACGAAGATATTGAGTTTGGGTCTACTACATAATCCATCAAAACCTCAGGATAATTTTCCGACTTATATTTTTTTACTATACTCATAAAAAAAGCATAGTCTTCTGCTGCTGGATAGGATACAGGATAAAGACCAATTTGAGACAAAATAGCACTTTCAAAAACTACTGAAGGGTGAATGAATGTAGTGTTTAAATAGATCTTTTTTTTTATCTCATTATAGTATACAGGGTGCTTTTCTATGTAAATAAAATTTTCCTTATCATCTATAATATTTGCCCAAGTACCTAACAATTTTACCTCTTTATTAGCCTCTAAATAAGTAATTTGTTTTTCAAGTTTGCCTTTATGAAATCTATCTCCACAATCCAGTCTACCTATATATTTATAATCCCTCTCCAAAATGTTTTGTAAGCCCATATTTAGCGCATTCTCTATTCCTCTATTTTTTGGAAGAACGTCGTATATAATTGTACCTCGATCCCCATATATTTTATACGCTTCATCAACCTGCAATGGTTCTTTTATGCTTCCATCGTCAACAATCATGAGATCCACAGGAAATGATTCTTGTATAGAATTAATAGCATCAATTAACCCTAACCTATTTTCATAATAAGGAATTAAAACAACTATTTTAGCAGACATTTGTTTTATTTTTTTCGTGAAATTTATAAAAAAAGCAAAGTAATGCTAAACATAACCAAACACCATACATTCTAAATGAATCTATCTGCATCCAATTTAAAACATAACCTCCCAAAGAAACAATTATTATGGTACTAACTACCTTATTTTTTGGATCTTTTTTAAGTTCATTAGCTTGATAGAAAAAAGCACTGATAAATCCTAAAAATAATAATAAACCGATCGTACCTGTCTCTGCCAAAATTCTGGTATACATATTGTAACCTGGGGGGAATGATTTTAATTTTTCATTAAGATATTTTCGATCAAACTCCCAATTGTTTTTGACTGCCCAATATGGATATTTATGTTTTGCATGATAAGCTTGTTGTCCATACCCTACTCCAAACACAGGGTTTTCTTTATATATTAACAAAGATGTATACTGTATTCCTAACCGTGATTGATTAGAATAATTGTTATTAACATTTGTGAAATTTAAGGAGGTTGCTTTTTCAGATATGAATTTTTCTAGAGTCTTGTAATTAACTATAGATAAAATCAAAAACGAAGCTATGAATATTTTTAACCCGTTCATAATAAGATTATGATACTTCTTTAAATGAAATATTTGAACTAAAAAAAGTAGTAGTTGAAATAAAATTACTACTAAAGATGTTCTAGAACCAGAAGCAATAGCTAAGAAAAGAACTAAAAAAGAAGGTATAAATCTTTTAACCCCTTTTTGCGTTATAATATATGAAAACATCCAGGCAGCAACTGTAATTAAGTACATGGCCAAAGCAGGTGGTTCATAAGTAATTGAACTCAACCGGTGACTATTATAATCTAAACGAGGATTAACAAAAGGCAAGTAATCAAATAAAGCTATGATGGGAATTAGCCGAGTAAATCCAGCTCTAAGAATCAACACTTCTAAAACCGAATAGGCGGATACTATAATCAATGAAAATAAAAAAATTCTTCTAATTAATCTTAATATTTTATCCTTTCCTACATAGCCCATTACATTATAAAACAAAGCGAAAAACAAAACACTAGATAGCATCAAGGAAAAGCATTGTCGTAAAAACCTATTATATCCTGATGTTTGTTTAAAAAAACTAGTACTAATGGTTGGCAAATTAATTATAAAGCCTATCATAATCCATAAAAGAAACATAAGAAATATATGATAGGTAAAACTAGAAACTGGAAAACTTAATTTTCTTGTCCAAATAAATCTAAAAAACAAAAGTAAAACCCCAAATATTAATATTAGTGCATTAGCATCTTGACTAAACTCACCCATAAAAGATAGGCCTTTATATGAATTAAAGGGAATTAAAAACAAGCCAAAAATAAAAGCCTGAATAATAATCTTTTCTAGGTTTTTCAAATTATTTGTTTTCGTTTACGAACCGCGATAGAAATCCCAATCTTTTGTTTTCTTTAGTCTCATAACTAAGTTTCTCAATTATTTCGGTTCTATCCATTTTTTTTCCTGACCAATTAAGTACAAACTTTTTAATAGATGAAATATTATCTGTTACATTGTTCTCCTTATTTGGTAATTCTAAAATATAATCTGAACCTTTCATATCTACATCATATCCTCCAAGTATAACAGGAAGTGAATTACAAAGATACTCACGTAATTTTAATGTAGAACTTTCATTAACTCCTGCCTTATAAAGCGATAAACTTCCAATAGCAACATCGCAATATGCGTATATTTCCTTTATTTTTTCCAACGCCAAATAACCATGGAATTTCAAATTATTTATATCAGTTTTTTCTTTTATACCTATTATATGAAAATCAAATTCTGGTAACTTCTTAGCCATATAATAAATTTTATCAACTCCATGCCATTGACAATTTGGACTACCTACAAATATCAATTGAGGTTTATCATATATTTTATTCTTTTTTATCGGATTATTATCGAATAAATATCCATTACCTATTGTAACTTTTGGAATCTTTATATGATTATATAATTTGTTTAATTCATCAGTAACAGCTATTAAACCATTCATATGATTTAATATTTTGTTTCTTCCAAACTTATATATTAATCTTCTTGGCAAGGTTTCATTTTGAATTTCTATCAAATCGTTAGTATTGACTTCCATAACAACCTGATAAATTTTAAAAATTTTAGTAACGCCTGGGTACCATATTCCTTGTCTGTAATAAATTATATCAGGATGATATTTTTTTATATCCTCATTTATACGGTTTGAATTTCTTATCTTAAATAAGTAATTATTTAGAGAACTATTTTTTCTATTAGAATAGTAACTCTTTCTTTCAACATCGATAATTTCACTATTATTAATACCTCTGGAAGGTTTAGTTGACAAAACTTGAACCTGATGTCCATTTTTTTTCCAAATAGTAGTTTGTTGAATAATTTTATTTAAAATACCGCTTGGGGAATTAATATCGAAATCTACTAAATACAGAATCTTCATTAGGAAAATTATCTTTGCTGATAGTTCTTTACAATTCGGTCAATTATCAATGAAGCCGCATCTCCATCTCCATAAAAATCGTGAGATAAATTTAATTTTTTTCCAATCAACTTATCATATAAATTAATCAAATTAAATTCCTCTGTCCACAAAAAATTACATTCAGATTGTACTAACTCTATCCACTCTGTTTCTGATCTTAATGTAATGCATGGCTTTTTATGAAAAAATGCTTCTTTTTGTATACCTCCAGAATCGGTAATAATCATTTTACAAGCTCTTTGTAACATCACCATGTCTATATAACCTATTGGATCGATAAAAGTAACATTTTTGGTCACTATTTTGAACTCCTCTTTTTTTTGTTTAGTTCTTGGATGGAGCGGCAAAACTACTTTGATTTTGGTTGCTAATTCGTCTAATTCATTGAATATTCTAGATAACCGTATTTTGTTATCCGTATTTTCAGCTCTATGCACAGTAGCTAGAACAAAATCGGTATCTCTTAAACTTAATCTTTCAATAATTTTACTATTTGATTTAGCTTTTTCTGTATAAAACAAAGCTGCATCGTACATTACATCTCCAACTTTATAAACTTTATCACCAGAAATACCTTCCTTTTCCAAATTTTCTACTGCTGTATTTGTAGGCGTGAATAATATATCCGAAACATGATCCGTTAAAATTCGATTAATCTCTTCTGGCATTTTTTTATTAAAAGATCTTAAACCTGCTTCTATATGCACAACTGGTATATGTAACTTAGTTGCTGCTAAAGCTCCTGCTATTGTGCTATTTGTATCTCCATAAACCATAACCAAAGAGGGCTTTTCTTCTAAGATGACCTTTTCAATTTCGATTAACATATCTCCGGTCTGTTTACCATGATTTCCACTTCCTATTTCCAAATTATAATGTGGTTTAGGAATATCCATCTCTTCAAAAAAGACAGCAGACATATTATCATCATAATGTTGACCTGTATGAACTATAATTTCAAAAACGTCTTTAAAATTTTTTATAACTCTTGATACTGTGGCTGCTTTAATAAACTGTGGTCTCGCTCCAATGATGGTTATAATTTTTATCACGTGCCTTTCTTTCATTTTAATTCCTTTTAAGTATCATATTAAAACAATAATAACGTTATTTTTTTTATTGTTATTAGACCTTATAGAAAATAATATTTATAAAGTGGTTTTTTGATCATTGGTGCGAATATAGTGCTATATTCAATAATTTATAGAAAGTACTTTAAAGAGATTACTGCTAAGTAAAATGGTAATGCATAAAAGATAACAATAGACCAGTATTTCAAAATATTGATGGTAGTATAATTATGAATCATAAAAGTAGCATAACTAAAATAACTTATTGCACTTATACAGCTAAATAACATTATTGTTATATACGAATCTTTAAAATATAAAATACCAAGTAAAAGTGCTACTAATCTTAGCGCAGACATTATACAAAGAAACACGAAACCTATTTGTTGCTTTTCCTTAATAGTAATAATAAAAGTTATTGGTGATACCAAAAAGTTAAAGAATGCCCATGGTATAATAGCACTTGCATAATTTCCAGCAACCTTCCATTCATCTCCAAAGACAAATGAAAATATCTCTTCTCCAAAAACAAATAGTAATGTTAAGGGTATAAAAGATAAAAAAAATAATTGTTTATGTGTTTTAAATACAAGATTAGAAAATGCCTTTGGGTCATTTTTTAATAAGGAACCCTGTTCAAAAAAAACTTGACCAATAGCACCACCCATAATGGATATTGGTGTCATCAAAACTTTATATGCATGAAAATACAGTCCGCCATATACTGACCCAAAATAACTTGGTATTAATAGTATTGGAGCTTGAATAGTTCCAATATTAAAAAGGCTTGATGGCATATCAAATAAAGGAAATTTGATATATCTCTTTATTGTGGCTTTTGCTACTGAATATTCTATTCTCTGTATAAATTTTTTATTCCCCTTTAGTAAAAGTATAGCTTCTACTATTGAAGAAATAAAAAAACCTAAAATCAATCCCAAATATTTTAACAAATAAAGGCTCAATTGTAGTGTAGATTGAACTATCGACCTACCCACTTTAGACACAGATATCAGCTTATACTGTCGCTTTTTAATATTAGTAAAGGTAAAAAGCTTTGTTATTCCCAGAAAAAAAACTGTCGGTATCAATAAATAATTCCAGTACCCTTTCTCTGAAAAGTTGAAAAACGGTATTTTTTCTAAAAAAATAAAAAATAAAATCCCAAAAAACAGACTAAAAAAACTAATAACAATAACAGTGAGAGATATCACATTTGTTTTTTCATCTTTATTATCAGTATTCATTATTGCCAATTCGAATTTGCCAGTAACTACTTCTGATAAAATCACTGAGGCACTAATATATATACCTAAAATAGAGAAATCCTCTGGGGAATATAATCTAGTTAGTAAAGGAGAAATAAGTATTGGAATAAACTGAGCAATTGATGTCCCAGAAACTAATGTTATAACATGTTTGAAAAACTCATTTTTGGTTAGGTTATAAAATTTTTCTTTTATAAATTTTACCATTTAAATTAAAAAAAACTATTCAATACTTAATCTAATAACATATAAATCAACTCACAATATGTTTTATTTTAATATTTGTAAAGTAAAACAACCGTTTTATAGAAAACACTAGTTTGAGATTATTCCTTAGATTCATTTTCAATTTTATCATTATAACAATTCGACTATGAATAAAAGGTCCTTTTCAAATAATTTACTTTGTGTTTAAGCAAACTTAATGCACAAGGGTTGTTTTCTTTATTGGCTTTCTTCCAATGGAGAAGTATGTGATTTCTTCTTTTTCCATATCCATAAGATCATATAGGTTTCTTCCATCAAAAATAACAGGATACCTTAAACTATTCTTTATCTTATTAAAATCAGGAGTCCTAAATATACTCCACTCTGTGCATATCACTAAAACATCTGAGCCTTCTAAAGCATCATACATAGATGTTGAAAATGTAATCCTATCTCCATATCGGCGAGAAACATTATCCATAGCCTCTGGATCAAAGGCTCGTACCGCTGCTCCTCTATCTAATAAACTCGATATAATATCCAATGATGGAGCTTCGCGAATATCATCCGTCTCTGGCTTAAATGCAAGACCCCAAATAGCAAACGTCTTCCCTTTTAAATCACCATCAAAATACGATTCAATCTTGGGAAGTAAGGACAACTTCTGCTTTTGATTAACATCAATAACCGACTCCAAAATCTTAAAATCATAGCCATCCTCCTTACCCGATTTATGCAATGCCTTTACATCCTTTGGAAAACAGGAACCCCCATAACCAATACCAGGAAATAAAAATCGCTTACCAATCCTAGAGTCTGTACCCATACCTATACGAACCTTATCTACATCTGCCCCTACCTTCTCGCAATAATTAGCAATCTCATTCATAAACGTAATCTTGGTCGCTAAAAATGAATTCGCCGCATATTTTGTAAGCTCTGCAGACTTCTCATCCATAACTATGATCGGATTCCCTGACCGTACATAAGGCTTATATAACTTCTTCATAAGATCCGTAGCTCGCTCAGAAGAGGAACCTACAACGATACGCTCTGGCTTTAGAAAATCATCCACCGCAAATCCCTCTCTTAAAAACTCTGGATTCGATACTACATCAAAATCAAACTTGGAATTCTTTAATATCGCTGCTCTAACTTTCTCTGCTGTACCTACAGGAACCGTACTCTTGTCTACTATAACTTTATAACCTGAAAGAAGCTTACCTATCTCATCTGATACGCCTAATACATAAGACAAATCAGCCGAACCATCCTCATCCTCCGGAGTAGGTAATGCCAAAAAAATAATGTCACCATGATCAATACCTTCTTTAAGTGAGGTGCTAAACTGCAATCTATTCGCCTTTATATTACGCTCAAAAAGTACATCCAAATGAGGCTCATAGATCGGAACCTCACCATTGCGCATCCTTTCTACTTTGTTTTCATCTATGTCTACACAAACTACCTCATTACCCGTCTCTGCCAAACAAGTACCCGTTACCAAACCAACATAACCCGTGCCTATTACTGATATTTTCATTTTTTTCTTTTTATTTTTTCACTACCATGTTTCACTTCGCCAGTGAAATTTTTCATTTTTTTCCTAAAAGAAACTCTTCTTTTTATATTCGTTATACTATAATCCAATCTGAAAAATAAATAAGCCAAACCAATAATAAAACAAATTAAAACAACTAATAAATAGTGATTTTTTGAAGTACTAGCTAAACCTACAAATAAAACAATAAACAATAAATTAAACCCTCCGATTATTAAACTTGCATTTCTATGTGATAACGACAAGTAATCAATTAAAATATGATGTATGTGATTCCGATCTGGCGAAAACGGACTTTTTTTATTGGCTATTCTAATTGTAAAAACCCGTGCCGTATCAAACAACGGTACTATTAGGATACTAATTGCAATTAATGGAGCATTTTCCAATAAAAAAGGTAAATCTTCATAATTCTCTGGAGTTAAACTTAAAAACTTAATTGTAAGTATACTAATTATAAATCCAACAATAAGCGATCCAGTATCACCCATAAAAATTTTACGTGTTGAAGATAAGTTAAAAGCCAAAAATGCCATTAAAGATCCATTTAATGACAGGGATAAAATCATATAGAAATAATGTTTTGTAACATAAAAAATAGTGGTATACAACACCAAGATTACAATACCTACAATTGCTGCTAATCCGTCAATTCCATCAATTAAATTATAGGCATTAATTATAGTAAGCATAAAGAATCCTGCAATCAAGTAGTATAAATATAGAGGAATCTCTCCTATTCCTAAAAATCCATTTAACGAATGAACTACCAAATTATTATTCATTAACAAAAAACCTACTGCACATAATTGAGCAGCAAGCTTTGTGTACGGAGACAAAACCAATAAGTCATCCTTTAACCCAATAATCAATAAAATTGTCAATCCTGGGATGAAATATATCGTTTCGTATTCCTGATCCCAATATTTCAAAAAAAACAATGTAAATATTAATGTATAGAAAAAAGAAACTCCTCCTAACGTAGGGGTTTTTTTTTGATGTGAACTTCTATTGTTCGGTTCATCCATTAACTTTTTATTCTCTACTAAACCAATAATCTTTGGTATCGTAAAAAATGTTAATACGTAAGCCCCACAAAAAAATAATATTGGATAATATATTGGCAAAACTTCGATCTGTTTTATTTAATCGACTTTTTTGTAAGTCGTAATTCTTTTATTGTATCTATCATTTGGGAAAAATTCAATTCTATCAGGATCTGTATAAGATTCATTTATTTCTAACAAATCTTGATTGAATTTAAAAGTAGTAGAGCCTTCAAAATCACTTAAAATTTGATAATTTATATTTTCAGCAGAACGTTTTGCAATAAAAAGCATCTCATTGTTTTCTAAAACAACCCAATATCCATTACTTATTTTTTCTTGACCATCGAAACTAGTGTTTATAACAAAACTACCGTCTTCTGACAAAGTTAAATTAGTAAAATTCATTGTGTTACATACAGTTATATCATTAAAATCTGGTGGACCTGTATCGTAGGTGTAACATTCTTCGACTTCTGGATAATAAGTTCTCACATAGGTTGACCAATAAATCATACTATCGGCAAACAATTTTTCGGCGCTCCAGTCTCCGTTCATACTTGGTTCTCCAGCTAGTTTTTTTACCTTAATTTCTAACTCTTTTGTACCAACCAACTTTCCATTTTTAACGGGCGTTGAAATAATACTGAATTCATTTAATGGTAATACTTTATTATTAAAAGAGACCCATATATCAAAACGGCGATTACTGGGTGTACCAGTAAAAGATTCCTTATCAATAAAATAAAAGTCTTCGGAAATATTTCCATGGTTGTCTTTAAATCGCAATATTGCGCCCTCGTAACCAAATTGATCTTGAAAATTTTGAAGCCTCAAATTAAAACCAACTTTCTCAAATACTTTGCTCGAACCTCCTAAAACTCCTGTAAATGTATGATTTGAATTATCATCGCTTTGTTCTGGCAAATCTATTTCGGCAAAACTTAATATATCTATTTCTCTAACACCACCTCCGTAAACATGATCATAGAATTTAATCGTATTAGCTAAGAGATTCAGAGTCTCTATATTTTCTTCATTATTGGTATCGCCATTTTCGTCTCCTTCATTTTGATCATCCTCTTCTTGATCAATTTCATCACCAATTACTGGAATATCTACATTTTCTTTCTCACAGGAAACACTAAGAAAGGAAATCAGGACAAATAAAACAACGATTAACCTAAATACTTTCATTCTAAAAAAATTAAACTTATAAAGCTGCCACCATATTATCAAAAACTTGACTTAATGGGATATTTTGTTCCGCGGTCTTCACTTTATTTGCTGTATCAATGTAATAACCAATGGTATGGTGTTCTCCATTTTTTATAGCTACAAATGCGATATTTTTTCTAAAATTAGAAATTTTATTATCACCTATAATAGAAAAATGATCATCAATGTCATTAGGGTATGTTAGTTCGACAAACAGACTTTCTTTTCTATTATCAACTGTAAAAATCTTAGCTCCATCCTTTTCAGAAACATATTTTTCCAAAATATTTTGAGCTACAGAAGCATCTGACTCGGATCCAAACTCAATTAAAAAATCTCTAGACATTCTAGGAGTAAGCTTTTGAATACCTTTTATTCCAAGTTCATTTTCAAGAAAAGGCTGGTGGTTTTTTAATCTCCAATAAAAAGTATTATGCTTATGCGGTTTTTGATGTAATCCGGTACAAATAATTAGTCGAGTTTCTAACTCTAATAACCTCCCTATAATTTTATCATATTCATCCAAAATCATAAAAAGAGGATCCTGATCCTCTGGGCAATACCACTTAGGGTTTTTAAATTCCCCATCATATGCTGATGAATTAAACATATAATGATGTTGAAAATGAGCACCTGTATTTAAAAATAAATTCGAAAAATCCGGAGAATGTTTCTTCCATTGATGTACAAAAATATCCCCTAACAGTTTATCAAGAACTACGGCTTTAATACCTACTTTAGATTTAATAGAAGCTGCTAATTTTACATATTGGCCATAAGAAGAAAAGGGTACTGCTCTTAAAAAGGCTTTGAATATTGCAAGGATAGAATTTTTGGAAACTTTTTCTTGCGCATTGTCATTTACTGCTTGTGAAACTGCCTTTGATACCTCCTTAACAAATTTTTCGCCAGATGGAGATGTTTGTGTCCAAGGATCAGGTACGAAAAATTTCGGATTTTTTAATCGGTTATCTGCATTAAAAGGGCTAACCGCACCAACGCTATATCCTTTCTCTTCAGCTATTTCAAATATTTGTTTTAAATCTTTTCTATTCACAATATCACCTAACCTAAACACCTCATGGTCACTATATTTCTTACCTGTATGTATAGTAACCCATTGTATCCACGGTTCAAGTAACTTGTATTCATCCTCTGAGGTAGTCTCCGAATATCCATATTCTTCAAATATTCGTTTGAAGTTTTTCAAATACCCCAAATCAATATAGTGCCTAATGAAATCGAAATTCAACTCATTTAAACCCAATAATATTAATTTATTTTTCATCTAAAAATTTTCAACAATTTATTGTGCCTTGCAAAGATGGGAATAATATTTCATAGACTATTCACTTTGCTTTAAGTTTAGCGTAAAATATTTAATAGTTTGGAAACAGAGTAATATAACACATAATATATACTCTTTAAAAAAGAAGTTTTCTCATGTTCCCTATATAAAATCCAATGATACTTTACCAGTTTAAACTTATTCGACGAAATAGAATCTTTTCTAACTCTATACAATGCCAAATTTTCATCAATTCCTATTGCGTTAGTTTTTCGCAAAAGCTTTAACCATAATCCCAAATCTTGTCTTTTTTTTATAAGTGGCATGTAAACTTTTCCAAAAAAATCTATATCAATAACCACCGTTAAACAGCCTATGGGATTTGACATTATTGCATTCCTATAAGATACCTCCGCCTTGGATTTAATTATTCTTCCTAATTCACCTTCTTCACTCACCAATTGATAGGATGTAAAAGTGAAAGGAATATTTTTATTAACCATCATTCCAACCTGTTTTTCCAGTTTTTTCGGATGCCATTGATCATCACTATCTAAAAACGCAAGGAACCTTCCTTGTGCTTCTTTAATAGCTCTGTTTCTTGCTACTGCAGCTCCTCCATTTTTTTCAAGCTGTATCAGTCTTACTCTATTATCTAATAAACAATAATCATTTATAATAGCAACCGAATCATCTTTAGAACAGTCATCTACTATCAACATTTCCCAATTTTCATAGGTTTGTTTAATAACAGAGTCTATAGTTTCTGATATATATTCTGCAGAATTGTATGATGGAGTAATTATGGTTACTTTATGATTCATCTGAAATATCCCTAAAATTCTTGTCGTTGGAATTAATAAAAACGTACATCATGGAATACAGTAACATAACATTCATGCTTGATACAAGATTCCCTGAAAATAACGTCGCTATTAGCAACGCAAAAGTACTAAAATGCAATATTCTTTTGTTTGTGTTTTTAAGAACTTTTACCAAAATAACTCCATAGCATAAAACACCTAGGATACCAAAAAACAAGAAAATATCAAAAAGCTCTAATTCAACTCTAACACTACTAAATAATGGACCTCCTATTATATAATTCATAAAATTCCATTTCTCCGTCATAAATGGGATGGCATGTTCCTTTAATGTAATTTCTCGATAAGAAAGAAGAGCAGATACTAAATTTTGGTGTTGATATATTAAAATAAACTTATGTAGCAATTTATCCCACAAATTTTGTAAAACTACTACGATTCCTGCAAGGGCAACAAGAAAAGAAAAAGTGAACAATCTGGATTTGAAAAGATGTTTGTTTGCTATTAAAAAATAAATAAGAAATAGTACTGCTGAAAAAATTGCCTTTTTAGTTCCTATCAAAAAAACGGTAAAAAATATCAATATTATATTTCCAAAATATTTTGCTTTTTTTTCCTTCCCATATTTATGAGCGTATCCGATTAAACTCAGAAAATAGATATAACCAGCTTCGCTATGGTACAATAGAAATCCTTGGTATCCAAATCTATCTCCTCGAAAATAGGTTTTAAAAATATTGATTTCAAATATAAAACCAGCTAAAACGGCTATAGAATTGAGTGTTATAAATATTAAAAAAAAATCAATTACTTTTTTAAGAACTTCTGCTTTGATCGAACTTATGAATGCGATAAAAAGAACAGAAAAAAAACAGCTTAAAAAATAATATCCATTAAATAATATATTTTTAGTATCTAAAAAATCATACAATAATAGCTGATTAACAAGATAACAAATACCTAATACAAAAGCTACGTATAAAGTTTTAGTATTGTAGGTAATCAATTTCCTGAATAAAAACAACCCAACTACTATGTAACATATTTTAAATGCCACAGCATAATCATAAAATAGCCGAGTAACCTCATTTTTATAGAAAACTTTAGCAATAAAATCATACGAAAAAAATAATGGTAGAAGTAAGGCAAAAAATGTTTTTAGTCTGTTCTCACTATTTACAAATTTTTTCATAGACTTCGACATGTTTATTAGCAAAAGACTCCCAAGAAAATCTTTTTGACGCCTCTATTACTTTCTTTGTATATAAATCTTCATTCCCAAAAATATCCTCAATAGCATCCACAAAATCCTGTGGACTAGAACCGTTAGGTGCAATCCCAACTTTTTCTGCATTTACATATTGCTCTAACTGCCCACCTGGAGTTACTACGACCGGAAGACCATAGGTTCTTGAATCACTTACTGGACCACTAGCAGAAGGAAATTTATCGCTATGTGTTGAAAGAAATATATTACCTGCTTTAAAATAATAATCAAATTCCTCTAACGAAAGATATCTAAAATCTGATATTACTTTTTCTTCTATTCCCATCTCTTTCATCATCTTTCTTATATACTCCTCTTTATAATCAGAAAGTGAACCAGCAACCAGCAGTTTATATTCTTGTGGTAACAATTTTATAACCTCAAACGCAAATTCTATTCGTTTATCCCTTCGGATCATTCCTAAAAAAGAAATTATTTTAGCTTCCTGATCAATACCTAATTTGTTCCTTATTTCTGCTTTATTATACTCCTTATATTCATTACTAGGATAGTTATATCCCAAGATTTTTTGTTCAATCTTTGGAAAAGACTTTACCAATCGTTCTTTTATCCAATCTCCATGACAAACTACATAATCTGTATTTACCAAAGCTTTCTTTAGAAACCTCCCTACAATTGATTTATATATAGTACTTACAGAAATAGATTGAAAATTAAAATCAGAAGCGTGTATTGTATATATCAATTTTGTCCCTAGAATATTCTTAATTCTATTCGCCAAATAAATATACGAAACATACTCTGCATCCAAGACATGAATCACGTCAAATTTCTCTTTCTCTACAAACTCTAACAAGCCTTTAAAAAAAGAAATTCCAGTTCTTAGTCTATTAAATCCTCTTATTATCTGACCTAATTTACCATATTTCGCATATTTCTCTCTAGATGTAAAAGAAAATTCAATAGTGCTTTTAATTAAATCTCCTCCATTAAAATCATCTGACTTTAATTTTGTGTCATTAGGCACATAAACCTTAACCTGATGTTTTTTTGCTATATTTTCATATAGTTTTGTTAGGTATATAACACCATGACCCGAATTACTGGTGCTAGGACTTACTAAAAGTATTTTCATTGTTTGGATTTTTTTTGAAACTTCTTTTTTATTCTATTATTTTCCAACAACACAATTAACAAAAAGCAGTAATAAATAAAATATTTTGAAGCGCTTATTCCCGTAGAAACATTAAAAGAAATAAAATAGAATAACGAGAAATAGACTAAAACAGAGTACCTATTTACCATAATAGATCTAATTATTAAAAATAAGATATATAGTAAAAAAACAGAACCTATAAGTATTCCACAAACAATAAAATATTCAAGAAAAAAATTATGTGGTAACAAAGAATCATCTGTTTGAGAAAATGTAAAATTTGGAAAAAAGCCAACTTTTTCCACTAAGCTAGAATAAACACTCAGCCTAGTGTCTACACTTTTACCTCCCCCACTATAGATTGCATGAATTACTCTATTTATGGTTACGGCATTGTACTTTGTAGCAAGCACATATATATTCTTTAGAAGAAAATCCTTATTCAATAGAATTAGAAAACACGATACAATAAAAGTTATAAATACTTTATAATTTGAAACGAATATGTATATTAAACCAGAGAATAATAAGCCCACTAAAGCTTGTCTTGAACCAACTAATAATAGAAAAAATATCCAAATTAGGGATAAAACCCATTTCATTTTTTTGTTTTTCAGTGTAAAAAATAAAATACTTGTAGCTCCAATGGCATTACCTACATGTTGGTAACGATTACTTGCAATAAATCCATTAAAATAAAGTGTCATTAGTAAAATACTAATTAGGAAATATGAAAAAAGTAAATTCCTTTTAGTGACTTGTATTGGGTTTTTTTTGATCTCATTATAAAAAATTAGAAATAATGGGAAAAGAAACAAAAGAACATAAGTGGTCGTTTTTACTCTAATATCAAAATCTAAATGAACAACACCTCCTACAAACAATAAAATGGCAAAAACAGCCATTAGAAAAAACAAAATCACCGCGTCTAAGGATAATGACAACTTCTTCCTAAAATTAAGCAGAAAGTAAACTATAAATACCGATAAAGGAGCTATATAAAATATTAATGGAAATCTATACGAAAAACCGTAGAGCAAAAACGTTAAAATCAGAATCCACCAAAACGATTTTGAACACAATATTGATTTTATTTTACTCAAATATCCCATTAAGTACTACTTTCCTATGATTTTCTTAATTTTTAAATAAATTTCCTTATGCTGATTTAGAAACCATGCCACCAATAAGCCCAAAGCAATGATCGTAATCAATACATCTAAATAGATGTTATTAAAGATAAACTTCAAGACGATTACAAAAAGAAAAATTAAAAGTGGCTGATATATAAATCGAACCCATCTAAAGGAATTCTCGGTAACAATTCTTGAGGTAATATTGTTAAAAATAACTGTAATAATCAAACCAAAATTACCTAGAATTACACCATATAGACCATATTCTTTACCTAAAAAATAAATACTTAATAATGCAAATACAGCTCCTGTTATTTGCCATTTTCCCAAATGTTTAGTTTTCTTAATTGCCATTAAAGTATAAAATCCAGGTACGCTTAAAGAGTTTAATGCGTAAATAATAATCGCCAATTGAAACCCTAAAACGGCTTCTGGATATACATTAATGTCTATCTTCATCACTAAGGTCAATAATGGTTTAAATGCCACCAGCAAAAACAAAGACATGAAAATAACAATAAACGTATTAAATTGATAAGCCAATTTATACTCTTCAACAAATTCTTTCCTTTTTTCTTTTATTCCTACCCATAACTGAGTTAGCTTTGGAATAATAGGTTGCAAACCGACCGTAGCTATAGAACTTATATAACTAGTGATGGAAATAATTGCAGCATATACTCCTACGATCTGTTCATTAGACACTTTTCCTACGATAATTTTATCTAATTGGGTAAATAGAACACCTCCTAAATATCCTAACCAGGTTGCTCCACAATATGTAAAAATCTCTTTGATTTTTTCTGCTCTAAAAACAGGTTTTATGTTTAAAAAATTGATCTTTTTAGAGGCTAAAAACACATAGACCGCAAGAATAATAAAGCTAACAGAAAACATGTAAAATGAAAGAATATAGAAATCTTTCTTAAGATAACTCAAAACTAACAGACCTACGTTGGTTGTAAGGATATTAAAAAATTTGATAATGTTAACCAGCAAAAACTGATTATTAGCTTGAATTATTCCTGAAAAAAAATGTTGCGTGAGCACGGTTGAAGAATACAAACCAATTCCTTTAATAGCTAAAAGCAAAGAATCATTTATCAAATTTTTAGACAAGAAGAAGGTAGCTACGCTTTCTGTGAAGAAAATAAAAACGAAAGATATTATAGCAGCAAAAACAGTATTGATACCAAATAGTACGGGAACTATATTGTTTGTTTCTTCAATTCTTCTCGAAGAGTTTTTAAAAGAGTTAATTCTAGAAACAAAGTGCATTGTAGTGGAAGCTATACCCACATCCAACAACAATGCAAAGTGACCAACTGAGGTAATTAATGCCCAAATACCAAATTTTTCTACTCCCATATAATTTACCATCAGCGGTATGGTGAATAGAAAAATTACAGCCCTTCCTGCTCCTCCAAATATATTATATAAATTATTCTTTATGCTCATCTGAGGCAATCTTGTTTTTTTAGGATTTGATTTCTATAGTACAAAACAGAATTAAATATCGAAAAAAAGAGAATTCCATTTAATCGCACCAAAAAACTCTCAGAAATGCCGACTAAAAGAAACAATATCAAAAATGAAAAAAATAGATAGTCTTTATTGCGAATACTATGTCTTATATTATGAATAATTAAAAATAGGAAAGAACCTAAGATCAGAATACCACCCGAGAGTAGTAGAAAGAAATAATTGCTATGAGAATTAAATTCATTGTTATATAATTTAAAATACTCATTATCAAGATAGCAATTATTCAAATTATATTGTATATCCCCTATTCCATAACCTAACCAAGGTTTTTCGAGAAAAAGCTCATAATTACATTGATAAATATAATATCTTGGGTCTACAGCCACTTCAAGAATTTCGCCTGTTATTAACCAATCATAAGCCTTTTCGATTTGTAATAATAATCGGTAATACAAACTATATTCGTTTACAACAAAATACCCTAAAACACCAATACAAACCAGGTAGACAAGAAACATGACAATTTTATTTTTTAGCGATTTGGTTTCTAATAACAACTGTATTGGAGTTATTATTATTAGAGAGTAGAATGCGGTTCTTGAGTTTAGAAGCAATAGCATGCTAATGAAAAAAACAATTAGCCCCACGTTAGACAGTTTTACTTTTTTACTGGTAGTACTGTAAATCCCATGTATTAATATCAATATACTGGCCATGATAAAGGCCCCAATATAAGCGGGATGCCATTCTTTATAAGAATCTGTTTCTATAGCCGATCTAAAATCCAAACCAGAATAAAATGACAATACTCCATCAATGTTATCTATTCCATAATAATTAATCACATATATAATGAGATATAGAGAAGAAATAACGTTGGCAAAAACAAAAACCTTTGCCAACTGTATGATTTGCTTTTTAGATAGATCCAAAAAATAAAATATAATAAAAGGAAAAAGGAAAAGACTCAATTGTCTTACTATAGCTTTTGAACCTTGTTTCGTATCAAATGAATACAATATAGTAATGATTAATAATACATAGAAAGCAACATTTATAATCAAATGTTTTTTAGGAATATTGGTTAAATTTTTAAATCCGGTTTTATATTTTAATAATATACCTGTCGCAAAAAAGAATAACAATCCTTTAGAAACAAGAGTGACCTCAAGTATCGGTAGTAAACATATAAAGCAAAACAAAAAAAAAGGCACTTTTTCTGAAAGAAATACTGCCTTTTCCTTATTAAAAATATTTCTTTTCATCTGATCACTTTGCAAGGAAAATTGATGTCTTCAACTGAATTTGATTATAACTTGTAATAAACTTCTAATTTAGGTCTTTTAGACTCTTCTTTTGTATTGCTTGAATAAAACCTAACACCTTTGTAAGGCTTTTCTTCACTTTCTAACCTAAAAAGTAATCCCATATTAGGTCTTTTGTTTTTAATAACATCGGATACAAATTTAGTTACATCAATTTTTTGATTTTTTAATTTATCATCTGTTGCAGGTACAGAGATATGAGTTTCATTGTATGTCTTTGGTTGATTATCCCAATTTACTTCATCATTTCTCCATGCTTGTTTAATAACCTCTACTCGAAAAGCATTATTCTTTCCAAAATGACCAGGTTCGATGGCTGATAAGTGAATAAACGCAGAATCGATAATAGCTTCTTGAGGAATGTTTGAAAAACCTATCCTTAATAAAAATCTACTATCATTATCAATTGTATCTTGAACGGTTAAGGATAATAGATGAAGTTTATCAAGTTTCGAATAATTTCTATTTCCATAAGCTTCAGAAATTACAGCATCCTTTCCATCCTCGGCATTTGGTTGATATACTTGATGAATTGTATCATCCTTGCAAGATAAAAAGCTAACAGTAACGATCATTAAAATAAAATGAAGTACTCTCATAACTAATTAGGTGTTTAAGAATTTATTTTTTTAATTGTACGTTTCCAGAAAAAACTTATATGTCTTTCTAATCCCTTCTTTTAGGCTTATTTTATGATTCCATCCTAGACTAGCAATTCTTGAATTATCCATTAGCTTCCTAGGCATGCCATCAGGTTTACTAGTGTCTTTTACAATTTCTCCTTCATACCCTACAACATCCTTAATGACAATTGCAAGGTCATATATACTAATATCCTCACCAGAGCCAATATTAATATGATCAGAGGTGTTGTAATTTTTCATCAAGAATAAACAAGCCTCTGCTGCATCATCAACATATAGAAATTCTCTTTTGGCACTACCTGTACCCCAAATAATTACTTCTTTACTTTTTTGTACTTTACCTTCATGAAATTTTCGTATTAAAGCTGCAATTACATGTGAATGTTCTGGACTAAAATTGTCATTTTCTCCATATAAATTAGGTGGCATTGCAGAAGTAAAATTACATCCGTACTGCTTTTGATAATATTCACATAATTTTATCCCAATAATCTTACCCAAAGCATACCCTTCATTTGTAGGTTCAAGTTTGCCGTCTAACAAATAATCCTCTTTCATAGGTTGAGAACTCAATCTTGGATAAATACAGGAACTTCCTAAAAACAATAGCTTCTTTACTTTGCTTTGATAAGCTGCATGTATAACATTTGAATTGATCATTAAATTATCATACAAAAAGATTGCTGGATTCTCAATATTTGCACCAATACCACCGACTTTGGCTGCCGCTAAAAAAACATATTCTGGATGTTCTTCAATAAAGAAGTCATTAACCGCTTTTTGATTTTTCAGATCAAGTTCTGAAGAGCTTCTAACTACAATATTGGTATAGCCTTCTTTTTTTAACTGCCTTATAATAGCAGATCCAACCATTCCATTGTGCCCTGCAACATAAATTTTTGAATTGATATTCATCGACCTTTTATTCTTTTAGTAATTTTCCAATTTAAAGTGAGACTCTCTACCTTCAGAACATAATAGTTTTACAATCGTATTATTATCCAAATCATAAGAGACATCTATTTTTTCGTTATTTCTTACTTTATATTTTCCTTTGAATTTTAGTAAAATCTCCTCTTCTTTTACTCCGTTATCTTTGTTAAATTTGATCGAAGGAACAGCTACAGAAACTTCAACCACCGTTTCGTTGATTTTTGCAGATACTAAAGCACTTAAAGACGTTGACAATAAAACATCATTTTCAAGCCTAGAAAGATAAGGCTCAAAAATCACATAATTAAACCTTTTCGCCCTATTTATATGGATTATATGTGCTTTTTTATCCTTTTGTAATACCATATATGGCTTTTCCTGTAAAAGATTATAATTTTTCCTAAAACCGCTATAATCCAACTCTTTTAAAAGAATCATATATTCATAACCATTGTTTTTAGGGGATTTTCCATGGTTGATACGTGCATTGTAGAAAATATCATAATTATACTCTGTTTTATCATCAAGATATGAACCCTGATTTGATAACGAAATCACTAATTCATTATAATCAAACAAAATATAAGATTCCTTTGCGCCACTTATTATCAAATTACCATGTGTTTCATTTTTAAAACTTAGACTATCATTTTGTTTTATCAAAATATCATTAACATATAATTTGCTAGAGACAAAAGACTTTTTTTGAAGTATATTGGTATTTACTTCATATTCATCTGTATCTGCATTTATATTACTTCCCAAAGCAACAACAAAATCGTCAAAAAAATGATATGATTTTTTAAAGTTAAATGAAGTATTATGATGACTTGAACTTAATTTTTCTTCAAAATCAAAACCAAAAACTCCTGCTTTTCTTACTTCTAATTCATCTATCTCGCCATATGATAATGCCCCTGCAAAATTCTTTTCAGAATATTCATCTACCCTGCTTTTGCTTGGTTCTAATGTTTCCCAAGGAAGAATTATAGTCGTCGAACCTGGAGGCCTATTCCAATCCCAACCTTTGTGCGAAAATCCACTTTTCTCAAACCCTTCATTACCTATGATATCCAAGGTTCCATATCCCTGATATCTTCCATATCTATTTTCTTCTTTATAAATTTCTGATCCCCAAAAAATCTTAGAAAAACCTTTGGCTGCAATATGAAAGTTGTTTTTTTTATATATAGCCAAATTGCTATAATTAAAAGCCCAAAAACCTTCCAAATTATTGCCGTCTTCTAATATTTTTTTGACAAGCTTTTTCTTTTCATTGTCAATGTTAAAATGTAATAAAGATTCTAACGATTTTAGACAAACAGGATTTTCAGTATCAAATGGATGTCTTCCGCTTATATTATTTGTATAATAATTGTTTTTAGACATCACAAATGTAGATATGACAGCATCTGCGAATTTATTCAGTTCTTGTTCTTCCAATTCATATTTAGTGCCATTTAAAATCTCTAAAATAAGCTTCAGATCATTTAGAGAATAGGCATAAGGAATATTATGAGATTTATGGTGAAATGTTGATCCATCTCTTTTTAACCATGAATTAAAGTTTGAACTCAATAATAGAAAAGACAAATGGTCTGAGAATTTACTAAGGTAAAGACTTTTGTTTTTTTCAATCACTAGAATATATCCAAGCATGTAAAAATACCTATTCCTGATTAAGTCTGACGTTGTTGGTTCAACTCTCGGATTTTCTTCCAAAATGGAATTTATTTTTAAATGCCATTTCAAAGTTTTCTTTACTAAATTCTGTGCTTTATCATTCAAATAAGGATATGTCAATAACAAAGACTGAAAATACTCCCTAATTTTATGTTGACCATATAAATCCTGAGTATTATCGCTAAACCCATTATAAAAAACTTGTTCAATTATCTGGGAAATTATTTCGACACTACGCTTCGAATTTTGTCCATTATTGTAATGTAAAGCTTTAGAAATTAAAGATATATCCAACCCAACATTCTCAGGTGTAAGAATTTTATTGTTTTTCAGTAAATCCTTTAAACGATTGATTACATCCTCTTTTACCGTCTTTATTTTAGGTTCAGTATTACAATCAACTCCTGGAATATATCCATAAATTATGTCTAGATATCTTTTCTTCAGATAATCATACTCATCCGTACTTTTTTCTTGTGAATGATCATCAATAGACTTATTGTAATAATAATGATATGTAGTATCACTATAAAAACCTTTTACTCCATTGTTGTAATTTGTTTTTATTCTTTTTTGAGACCTTGCTGTATGTAATAGAGGTAATATAAATCTTATTGCTCCTTCTGATTCCTTGGTAACGATACTTATTCTAGAAACGACATCTTTTATATTAGTTTTGTTCATATCGTATCTAAAGCTTCTAATAACCCTTCGTTTACCAATAAAATTATTGTTAAACTCAAAAGAAAAGACAGGTTTATTGTCTTTACCACCAAATAGCACTTCAAACTTGTTGCCTAAATTAGATACATTTTCAACAACAAAGCTAAATGTATCTCTTTTGTAATCAGTTAACTCGCTAGGTTCTTTTTTTACAATAAAAAAATGTAAAGTATCTCCCTTTTCATAAGTCCACTCAATGCTATTTTTTAATTCAATCTTTGAATTTCCAACATAGACAGAGTCTATTTTTATTTCTTGTCCTACTGCAGAAAGAAATATCGATGAAAAAATACCAAAGAATAAAATTTTAAAATGTTCTTTAGGCACAAGTTAGGCGCTTAATTATTTATTAAAATCTTTCAAACAGCTGATCAATTTATCAATATGATCAAAGTTATTTTTGGAGTGATTGCCAACAAAAAAACCTTCTTCATGTATGTAATCGGCATTTTCTAAATTTCCAGATATTTCGTAATCCATATACTCAATTGCTCTGTTTCTGGTAAAATTACCTGCTACAATTGGTCGTACATCAATCCCAGCTGCATCTAACACCTTTATAAGCTCTGCTCGTTTTCCTTTATTTTTTCCAGACATCAAAATAGCAAATCCAAACCAGGAACTACTTTCAATTTCATCCTGAGTTATATAACCTTCTAGATCTTTTATTTGTTCTTTAAAATATTTAGCATTTTCTCTACGCTGATCAATAATGGTATCTAGCTTTTTTAACTGTTCAATTCCTAAAGCGCCTTCCATTTCTATAGGCCTTAAATTGTAGCCTGGCATAATGAAATTAAAACTCTCATAAAAACTATCATCTTTTTTGGTATATATATCACTATCATCGGGTAAATGACGAGTCCAACCATGAGATCTAATGGATAACATATAATGATATAGTTCTTTATCATTGGTTACGGTAACTCCTCCTTCCATGGTACATATATGATGAGAATAAAATGTAGAAAAGGTTCCTAACGTTCCTATAGTTCCTAGAGGCTTGTTTTTATAATTTGCTCCCATTGACTCGCAATTATCTTCAACCAAGATCAAATTGTGCTGGTCACATATTCTCTGTAGTGCATCAAAATCATTTGGATTTCCTAATAAATTTACTGCAAAAATAGCCTTAGTATTAGGAGTAATTGCTTCCTCGAGTTTATTAATATCTATATTAAGCGTATCTCGATCAATATCAACAAACTTAAGTTTTAGATTATGTTGCGACAATGGATAATAAGTTGTACTCCAAGAAACAGCGGGAACAATAACTTCGTCTCCTTTTTTTAGTTTATTTGAGTAGACCAAAGCTGCTATCGCCAACAAGTTCGCAGATGACCCAGAGTTAGACATAACCGCATATTCAACGTTAAATTTCTTTGCAAAAGCTTCTTCAAACGCTTTTACTTTTTCTCCCATTGAGAAAAACCCGGAATCGATAACTTCCTGAAGAGCTTCATACTCTTTATTGTCCCAAGTATTATCTGATAGTGTATAACGCATATTATATATAATATTAATCGAATGATTTTTTTATTGAATGTTCTCTCTTTGCCAATTGGATATCATTTTTCATCATGATCTTAACCAACTCTTCTAACGAAGTTCTATTAGGGTTCCAATTTAGCATACTTTTTGCTTTCGTTGGATCTCCTAATAATGTTTCAACCTCTGCAGGTCTAAAATATTTTGGATCTACCTCAATCAATACTTTGCCAGTTTTCTTACAAATACCTTTTTCATCAATACCTTCTCCTTGCCATTCGATATCTATACCCGCTTCTTTAAAAGCAAGCTCGGAAAAATATCTAACAGAATGCTGTACTCCGGTTGCAATAACAAAGTCTTCAGGAGTATCGTGTTGCAACATTAACCACATACATTCAACATAATCTTTTGCATATCCCCAATCTCTAAGGGAATTTAGGTTTCCTAGATATAACTTTTCTTGAGTTCCCTCAGCAATTCTTGCAGCAGCAAGAGTTATTTTTCTGGTTACAAACGTTTCACCTCTTCTCTCAGATTCGTGATTAAATAAGATTCCATTAACTGCGAACATATCATATGATTCTCTATAGTTTTTGGTAATCCAAAACGCATAAATTTTTGCAACTCCGTAAGGTGACCTAGGGTGAAATGGTGTAGTTTCTTTTTGAGGTATTTCTCTAACTTTACCGTATAACTCAGAAGTTGATGCTTGGTATATTCTTGTGGTTTTTTCAAGACCACATATCCTAACTGCCTCTAACAATCTAAGTGTTCCAACGGCATCGGTTTCGGCCGTATATTCTGGTAAATCAAAAGAAACTTTTACATGAGATTGCGCCGCTAAATTATAAATTTCATCCGGGCGAATTTGCTGAACTAATCTAATCAAATTCGAAGAGTCTGTCATATCACCATAATGCAGCTTCAGCTTTCTTTTGGAATGCAGATCCCTAATTAGCTCATCAATATATAAATGTTCTATTCTTTCTGTATTAAAGGATGAACTTCTTCTAATAATACCATGAACTTCATATCCCTTTTCTATTAGAAATTCTGCTAAAAACGAACCATCCTGACCCGTAATACCAGTAATTAATGCTTTTTTCATTTCTAAATTAGTTTATTAACTCTTTATTTTTTTCTTTAACCTCATTATATAATGCTTTCACTTGCTGACTTTGTCCTGCATTCATTATCAAAATACAATCATCAGTATCTACAACAATTAAATCCGAAACCTTAATTCCGAAAGCTTTCTTAGTGCCGACAAAAAAAGAATTGGTTGTATCAACACCATCTATTTTATTAATACAATCCACTTCATTGATATTTTTCTGTACATAAGTGATCAACGAATCAAACGTTCCTAGATCAGTCCAGTCAAAACTTGATGGTACTGTTTTAATCTTTTTACTTTTTTCGAAAACAGCGTAGTCAATACTATCCTCAGGAATTGCTAGCATTTCTTTCTCTCCTACATATCCTTCCTTAATAGAAAAAAAAGCTTCCTTACTTTTTTCAAAAATTGCTGGATTATATTTTTGAAGCTCTTCAAGAAAAACCTCTGCCTTAAAGCAGAACATTCCGCTATTCCACAAGAACTGTCCTGACTCGAAAAATGTTTTAGCTGTTTTATAATCCGGTTTTTCTCTAAAACTTATCACATTTTCGTTTTCATATTCAATGTATCCAAAACCTGTATCAGGCCCATACGGTTTAATTCCAAAAGTAACTAAATTCCCTTTTCGAGCTAATTCTATAGCCTTGTTATAATTTAATCTATAAATATCATCATCGGGAATCATGTGATCACATGGAGTCACAAATAATATGTCTTCGGCTTCTAAACTAAAAGCAGCTAAGGCGATTGCTGGAGCTGTATTTCTTCCTACTGGTTCTATAATTACTTTAGAAAAATTTTGATCAATTTCCTTAGTTTGTTCCGCTGCTTCTACTATCTGATCTTTATTAGTAATTAGTAAGAAGTCATCCACCAATGATGTATTCCTTTTTATTGTATGTTGAAATAGTGATTGATCATTAAAAATTTTTAGAAACTGTTTTGGTTTGCTTTTTCTTGATAATGGCCAAAGTCTAGTTCCTGAACCTCCACTAAGTATTACGTTTACTATCTTACTCATCTCTATTTATTTAATCAGATCTCAAGAAATTCTATTGCCGCGGTATTTTCAAGGGTGTTTTTTGCCTTCCATTGTTAAAGTGATAGGTAATATTTAAAGTTTGTTGAATATCTTCGATAAGTATTCCTTTGCCAATGGTGCGTTTCTTATTTACTCTTCTAGAATACGAACCACATTTTTTGATTTTATCTCTTTTAAGTAAATTTTCTCCTTTTGAACTTACATTCTTGAAATCCGGAATCTCATTTTTAAAAGTTGAAAGTTCCCAAGTTTCAACTTCTTTATTGTTTTTTGAAGTTTTATTCCATAATGCCTTCAAAATATCCCATCCCCATATTTTTTCTTTTAAAATTGGTCGAAATTTTAATGGGTATAACATAACTCTAATTCGTCGTTAATTCTTTTAAGGATTCTTGCCAAGTCAAAATTTTTGCATCAAATTTTTTTATGGCTTTTTCCTTGCTTAAAACGCTATATTCAGGACGTTTTGCAAAAGTAGGGTAATTATCGGTTTTTTCAAGTTTTATTCCTTCCAGTTTCTTCGATAACCTCAAAATTTCTTTAGCGAAATCAAACCATGTAGCCTCTCCGAGATTACTAAAATGATAAATGCCATAATTCGCACTTCTTTCCTCTATAATTCCAAGTAAAAAACTTGCTAAATCATTGGCATTTGTAGGGGTTCCCTTTTCTGCCGTAGTAATCGTAAATTTCTGTTGAGTATTTGACTTTTCCAATATTGTTTTGTAGAAGTTTTTACCAAATTGGGAGTACAACCAAGAAGTTCGAATTATAAAATACTTTTCCTGTATTTCTTGAATATATTTTTCTCCATATAACTTCGATTTTCCATATTCATTAATAGGTTTTGGTACATTTTCTTCAGTGTAAGGAATGTCTGTATTTCCGTCAAAAACGTAATCTGTAGAAATATGAATTAGAATAACGTCATACTTTAGACAAACCTCAGCTATATTTTTCACAGCTAATCCGTTGACCAACATAGCTTTTTCAGGTTCCTTTTCTGATTGTTCTACATTGGTGTATGCCGCACAATTTATTACGTAATCAATATTATTTCTTAGAAAATAATCTTCTAGAACATTTTTTTTAGTAATATCTAAGTCCTGAGAAGTATTAAAAAAAAAATCAATCTTCGGATGATTTTTCCCTAATAAACGAATACATTTTCCCAACTGACCATTCGAACCTGTAACTAGAACCTTCATTGATTAATCAAAATCTATTGATTATAATTTTTCAAATATTTATTTAATCTTAGTACTACTAAAACCAAAAACATTAATCCAATAAAAAGAATTGGCAATAACACTTTTTTTTGCGTAAGAAGATCATTTAACAATACCGCCCTGTCAGGAAAGTTAGAAATAACATTAATTATTTCCTTCGTATTAGCTTTTCTACTATTTATCGCTAATATTTCTTTGCTTAATGTTTTGGACTCTTTTAGTAGCGTAATTTCAGACCTATCCAGATCATTATTCTCAGAAGTTAAATTAATACTAGTATTAGAAGAGGCTTGTTCTTTTTGAATATCTAGTAATTTTAATTTTTGATAAAAAGACTTTAGAGAGTCAACTTCTTCAAGTTGCTTTCTAATTATAGAATCATCCAATTTGAGATTTAAATCATACGTACTTTTTTGTAATTTATAATATTCATTATTTGAAATTGATCTTACTATAGCATTTTGAGATTTCTTAGCAACTTTTGGATCTAATGATTTAATTATAACTTTATGAAATTTAGCATTAATGTTATTAAAATTCTCCAAATATTCTTTATAACTCAAATTTACTCTAGAGATACTATCCAGAGTTCCTACAAAATCACTGAATTGTTTTAATTTTTGATTGTCATCGGTAAAAGATTCAATAGATACTTCTCTAATACTACTAGCTTCTTGGTTGGAGATTTTTAATGCTGCAGCTAGGTTGTTGAAATCTCCTTCTATGGCAAGTTCATTATAAAATTCAATATTATTATATAGTTGTTGAGCACTATTAAAGTTTGGTTCAACAATCATAGAAGACTGATAGACCGGTTTTGACATAAAGTCCACAACCCAACCTACGGCAAGTCCAACAGCACCGGCTAACACAAACTTTAAAAAATGTACTCGGATAAATAAAAGAAAAAGAATAATCCCACGAAATATTCCCTTAAAAACCTTTCCAATAAATAAGAATAATTTATTAAGCGCGCTACCTATTAATTTAAATAATTGTCCTAAGTCTATTTCTTCCGAAGCGTTTTCTTTGGTACTCATCTATTATAAAAATAAAAATCTAAGCAAATGTAAGTGCTTTTATGTTATGTAAAAATTATATCTAAAAAAGTTCATTGAAAAAAGGTAAAATTAGATCTTTTTCTGACAAAAGAACCTCTCTCTTATCTAATTTCCAATTAATGTTAAGATCAGGATCATTAAACCTAATTCCGGATTCTGATTCTTTATGATAAAAATTATCACATTTATAGTTAAATATAGCTTCATTGCTTAACACAACAAATCCATGAGCAAAACCTCTAGGAACAAATAATTGATAATTGTTTTGATCATTTAATTCTATGGAAAAGTAATTCCCAAATGTAGTCGAATCCCTTCTTAAATCTACCACTACGTCTAACACATTACCCTTAGTTACCCGAACCAACTTTGCTTGTGCATATTCTCCTTTCTGAAAATGCAAACCTCTTAATACTCCTTTTGAGGAAATTGATTGATTATCCTGAACAAAATCAACCTCCAAGCCTGTACTTTTTTTAAAAGTCCTTAAATTAAAACTCTCAAAAAAAGAGCCTCTGTCATCTTTAAAAACCCTTGGTTTTAAGACAAAACATCCTTCCAAAGGGGTTTTCTCAATCTCCATACTTAATCCAATTGTAATAAATATTTCCCATAACCACTCTTTATTAACGGTTTAGCCAACGTTTCTAGCTGAGCTTTGGTTATAAATCCTTTATTGTATGCTACTTCTTCTATGGCGCCTATTTTTAACCCCTGACGCTCTTCTATTACTTGAACAAACTGAGAAGCTTGCATGAGTGAATTAAATGTTCCTGTATCTAACCATGCTGTACCTTTATCTAATATACTTACTTTAAGTTTTCCTTTTTGCAAATAAGCATTATTGACATCTGTTATTTCTAACTCTCCTCTACTACTTGGTTTTATATTTTTTGCTATGGATACAACTTCATTGTCATAAAAATAAATGCCTGGAACAGCGTAATTGGATTTTGGAAGTTTTGGTTTTTCTTCAATCGATATTGCATTTCCTTCCTTATCGAAATCCACTACACCATATCTTTCTGGATCTTGCACGTGATAAGCATAAATAATACCTCCATTGGGATTATTATTGCTTTCTAAAAGCTTTTCTAACCCAGATCCGTAAAAAATATTATCTCCTAAAATTAATGCTACTTTATCATCTCCGATAAAATTTTCTCCTATAATAAATGCTTCTGCTAATCCGTTAGGTTGCTCTTGTACAGCATACTCAAAAACGCATCCATACTTCTTACCATCACCTAATAATTTCTCAAATAGAGGTAAATCCAATGGGGTAGAAATAATTAGAATTTCTTTTATTCCTGCAGACATTAATGTAGAAAGTGGATAATAAATCATTGGTTTATCGTATACTGGCATCAACTGCTTACTAATTGCTAATGTAAGCGGATGTAATCGTGTTCCAGAACCTCCTGCTAGTATTATTCCTTTCATTTTAGGTGCTTTTATTCTATTTATCTTCCAAATAATTATAGATAAATAGGTTTTAAAATATTATCGAAACTTTTCTAAGTACCAATTTATAGTCTTTTCAATTCCAGATTCGAAATTTTCGTTTGCATTCCATCCTAGTTCGTTTTCAATTTTAGAAGCATCAATTGCGTACCTAAAATCATGCCCTGGCCTATCAGTCACAAAAGTAATAAGGTCTAAATAAGAACTTTTATCTTCTAGCGGTTTTATTGTATCTAGAATTTTACAAATAGTTTTGGCTATATAGATATTCTCTCGTTCATTTTTCCCTCCAATATTATAGGTTTCTCCAAGCTCTCCTATTTTCAATGCTAAATCAATTCCTTTGCAATGATCTAGAACATATAGCCAATCTCTAACGTTTTTTCCATCTCCATAAATTGGAATATTCTCCTTAGCCAACGCTTTTCTAATAATTGTAGGTATTAGTTTTTCCTTATGCTGTCTAGGTCCATAGTTATTGGAACAATTTGTTGTAATTACCGGTAATCCATATGTATGAAAGTAACTTCTGACCAACATGTCCGAAGATGCCTTGGATGCGCTATATGGACTATTAGGGGCATAAGAAGTTTTTTCAGTAAATAAGCCAGTTTTTCCCAAAGTACCATACACCTCATCTGTAGAAACGTGTAAAAACCTACAGTCTTCTTTTCCTTTTTTAAATACGTTAGGTGCATCCATCCAATTCCTAAATGCCGCTTGTAATAAATTGAAGGTGCCTATAATATTTGTTTGTATGAATTCATCAGGATTCGCTATCGAATTATCAACATGAGATTCTGCAGCAAAATGGACTACTTTGTTGATGTTATATTCTTCAAAAATTCTCTCTAGCAAACTCAAATCACAGATATCACCCTTAACAAAGGTATAATCACAATCATCAGCTACCTCAATATTATTTAAATCAGCTGCATACGTAAGTTTATCTAAATTGATAATCTTTATTTCTTTCTCATTAGATTTATGATTTAAATAATTGGATCCTATAAACCCTGCTCCACCCGTTATTAAAATGACTTCTTTTAGCAATGTATCGAGAGTTTTAACTATTAATATATTGTATTATCCTATTAGGTAAATTTTTGATTAAAAAAAGAAATGATACTATTAAGAAAAACAGTACAGGAATTTTTACCATCATCTTACTTGATATACCTTTTCTTAATAAAACAATCTCACCTCTTTCCACGATATCAAATAGTTCACTATCAAATACCAATATATTTTCTTGATTTGTGATTGAATTTAACAATTCTTGTTTTCTAGCCAATAATGTAGAAATAGTAGGTAATAACTCAGATTCATTTTCAACTCCTATCATAATGATATCTTTACCTTGTTTATGAGGCGCTTTACTTAGTTTCTCTAAATAGTTATCTAAGTACTTTAATATTTCCTTATTCTTCTTTAAATTTTTTTCTGTCTGTTTAATGTTCTGAGCAAGGAGTTTATTAAAATAAACGTTAGACTCTATATATTCTAGAATCTTTTTTGAAAGGATTTCATTCTTACTATCATTAGTTTTAAAACTAAATGTTAACTTATGATATCTATAAAAGTTAGTATATGCTTCATTTTCTAAAATATTAGCATCATACCCTTTAATAATTTCATGAAAATCTTCTTCACTCTCATATCTAATATTCAGTTTATCTAAGATATCCATTGTTCTTATAACAGGAGTAACTTCAACTGATATAAGGTCTTTTACTAAGTCACTATCTAACTTTAGATTTTCTAAAAAAGATGGTTCCTTAATTCTATCATTCAAGGAGTTTACAAAATCATATATATACTTCTTCAATTCGTATTTTGGTTCGATTATGATTTCCTGAGTATACTTTTTAGAATACCCATATTTACTATCCAAAATATACCCTATAATAAAACCAATAATTACTATTCCCAGAAATAACAACCATTTCTTTTTGTAAAACTGAACTATAGAAATACAAACTCTTAGAAATGCTTTAAATGCTTTCTCTAATTTCTTAAATATGTAATTAAGATTAACTTCTTCTGTAGATTCTATATTCATTTAATGATTCTTAAATATTTGCTCTAATATTTTCTCAGTAATTAGATATGTAGGTTTTACTCCTGTTGTACCTAATCCTCCAGATGCTAAGGTACTTCCTGTTTCTAAAGGGTTGTCAGAAGCGTAATATGCATAATTTACTTTTACATCAGAACTGATACTTCCTCTTAATTTTGAAGCAGATTGTATCGCTTTTTGATAATGCGCACCCTCCATTTCTAAACCGATCACGTTCCAGGTAGATTCATGAAAAAATTTCAGGATGTCTCTATTCTGCAATGAGGTTCCTAAAACCGTAATCATTGCTCCTTCGTAAATATCTATTCCATGACCTTCTAAATCTTCTTTTTTCAATCCGTTGTCAAAAGGATAATTGTCTGCGGTTCCTTCGAATACATGAGCAGACGGAATCATAATGTCTCCTTTGCCTCCTTCTAGAATACCTGCTTTTCCCATTAAGGAAACAGATTTAACATTTAAGTATTTTCTACTCTCTGATTGTTCAAAGGGTTTTAAAAGCTCATCCATTGTTTCATATGCTTGTTCTCCAAATGCGTAATCCATTACGATGATAACGGGCATATTTTCACTATCTTTTTTTGAAACGTTTGTTTCAAAAACACCATTTCTATATTTGGAAGTATCGAAAATTTGAACATCAATATTGGTTCCACTTTCGTCTTCTAGAAAAGTCATTCCTTTCTGGAGTGCTAGTTTCTCTACCTTAGCTCTAAGCTTATCATTCTTATCCTGGCTTAATAATTCGTAGATATCAAAAGTAGATTTGTTTTTTAATTCTGTTTTAAGTGCTAAAGGAGCGTACATAGTATTCATAACACTATGCATATTTGCACTTATAATATGTATAGGGCGATCTATTAAATTTAATTCTTGTAATTTACCTTTTATAGTATTCGCCCATCGTTCTCCATGAATATGATGCCCTAAACGCTCTCTTAATACAGGAGTAAAGGTTACTAGTCTTTTATTTTCGTTTACTGATTCATCTATAGCCAGTTTACCTAACCAATAAATAATGTGTATAAAACGCTCTTTATTTTCTGGACAAGAAAAACTATTGTAAATCGAAGTAACTTCTTGAAAAGTCCTTCCCAATATATTGGCTGTATGGGTGAGCACTACCTCACGTTCAGATTTCGTAAGATCTTTTTTGGAAGTGACTGCTTTTTCTAATTTATCCCAATCTCTGGTTACATTTCCTTCTTCATTAATTACTACACGATTCATGATTTTATGCGATTCTATGAATAGAAAAGTAAGATGTGTAAGAATATCATATATTTCTGATCTTCCTCTAGTGATCTCAATATTCATTTGTTCCTCATCAATCCTGTAGCAATTTCTTCTTCGTTTTGGTGGAACAATTGGTTTAAAATGAGAATTTTTATATCCTTCTTCACTTGTAAGATTAATATAACGACATTCTTCGATTCCTATTGGCAATCGATCAATAACGTACAATAATCCATCTAATTCTACCTTTTCTTCGGCAACTGAACCATATATTTCTGGTCGAAGTGTCAGTAATCCTTCTCTTAAAGTATCTCCAGAAACTCCCATTGGTTTATAAAAACCTCTATTAAATAGATGTCGCATTGTTATGTACATGCGTTCTATGGCACTTGAACTTTCTTGTGCTCTTGTTCTTCCTTTTAATTTGAGATTTGTCATAAAATTTTTCCTAACAAATATATAACTTATTTACCTATACCAGTCATTAAGGAATCTGCAATCTTTCTATCATTAGAAAGTCTAGGTAACTTGTTCTGACCACCAAGTTTTCCAATAGATTTCATATACTCATTAAAACCATCTTTTGGTACGGATCGAACTTTTAATGTTCTCAGTACATTTCCAGTAATTAAATCATCGTAATAGGTGTTTTGCTTGCGTAAAGCATTGTCTATTTGGATTTCTAGTCCTGCTATATCTTTTGGACTTTCTTGAAACTCTATAAACCATTCATGATATGGTAATTCGGAATCCTTTGGGTTAATCTGAGGCGCTACCGTAAACTCTTTAATTACAGCCCCTGTAGCTTCAGTAGCTTCTTTCATAGCTTGCTCTACTTCTTTTCCGATCACGTGTTCTCCAAAAGCCGAAATAAAATGTTTAATTCTACCAGACACGATAACTCTGTACGGTGAAGTACTAGTAAACATTACTGTATCGCCGATATTATAAGCCCATAAACCTGCATTAGAAGAAATAAGCATCACATAATTTATATCTTTCTCTACATCTGCTATGGTAATTCTTTTTGGGTTTTCCTCGAAAAACTCATCTGCCTTTATAAATTCATAAAACATTCCTGAATCTAATTGAAGTAACATTCCCTTCTCGCCTTGAACATCCTGAAAAGCAAAAAAACCTTCTGAAGCAGGATATAACTCGATACTTGCCACTTTTCTTCCTATCAACTTTTCAAAAGTAGCTTTATAGGGCTCAAAATTTACTCCTCCATAAATAAACAATTCGAAGTTTTTAAAAAGTTCACCTATTGATTTTCCAGTTTTCTTTTGCAACTTTTCGAAATACATCTGCACCCAAGGTGGAATTCCGCTAATGATTGTCATATTCTCATTTGCAGTCTCTTCTACAATAGCGTCAACTTTTGATTCCCAATCATCGATGCAATTTGTTTCCCAACTTGGAAGTCTATTCTTCTGAAGATATTTTGGAACATAATGCGCTACTATCCCTGATAGACGTCCTAAATTAATTCCGTTTTTCTCTACCAACTCTGGACTTCCTTGAAGAAATATCATTTTTCCATCTACAAAAGAAGCTTTTCCACTTTCTGCGATATAACATAAAATGGCATTCCGGGCAGCCTTAATATGCGTTGGCATGGAATCAGAAGTCAACGGAATATATTTTACTCCACTAGTCGTACCCGAAGTTTTTGCAAAATAAATAGGCTTTCCAGGCCATAAGATATCATCTTCACCAGCTACCACTCTATCCACATACGGACGTAACTGTTCATAATCTCTGATTGGGACTTCTTTTACGAAATCATCATGTGTATGAATTTTGGTAAAGTTGTGATCTCTACCAAAAGCTGTATTACTTGCTGATTTTAATAACTCTTCGAATACTCTTTTTTGAGTTTCTATTGGATTATTAGCCCATTTATCTATCTTTTTACGAATACGTTTTGCAAAAATCTTTGCCCCAAATGATTTAATAGACATTGTATGTTTTTATTCAAAATCAATAAATTTCGACGGATCTGTAGGGTATCCATCTCTCCATAACTCGAAATGCAGGTGAGGACCTGTAGTAAGTTCTCCAGTTGATCCCGCTGTTGCGATTACCTCTCCAGCTTTTACTAATTCACCTTGTTGTTTCGTTAATGACGCATTATGTTTATAAACGGTAAGTAAACCGTTTCCATGTTCTAAAATAATAACGTGTCCCGTTTCAGCAGTCCATTCGGCAAAAATTACAGTTCCGGCAGCCGCTGCCTTTATTGGGGTATCTTTTGGCACAGCTACATCAATTGCATAATGTCTTTCGTTTACATTATAACCAGACGTCACACTACCTTTTACCGGAGGAAATAGCGAAAAATCAGTACTAGATTTTTCACTTTCAAAAAGACTATATTTATCTTCTCTAGAAACTTCTTCTCGTAATTGCATATCCTGCTCAGAAGGATTTAAATCTACCTCATCAGGATTTAGTTTTTGTGATTGTACTGCAGAATCAATATCAAATTCAACTGTTTTTACATCTCCAGTTAGTACCTTCTTAATCGAATTGTAGTATTCTTGATTTACTGCTAGTACCGTTTCCAAGGAATCCGCTGTAGATACTAATCTCGTAGCTTTTTGATTAAGAGAAGTGGAAGAATATCCTGGTATATATTCTCTTAATGGTGTAAATGCAATCAAAATAGTCGTGCATGAAATTAAAATAATCGATGTTATACTCGTCAATACAAAAACATTTAACCTAGTAAGTTTAAAAGATATTCGTTCTTCAAAAGTGTCCTCATTAAGAATTACTAATCTATATTTGTTTAGTAACTTCTTAGTAATTCTCTTTTGTTCTTTTTTCTTTTTAGCCATAGATTAGTCTGCTATCTCCGCAGTTCCATTAGTTACGCAAATATACATATTCTCTTAACGGATAAAAATGCTAAAGTTTATATTAAAACGTTATCTAGAAGTGAATAGTACTGATACAAGCTGTGAATATTATCTTAAAACTATCTTTTCGTGCTTTAAAAAGGTCATTTTTAGGTAAATCTTGTTAACTTTGTAATCTAAATTAAAGAACATGGTGTCATTAAGTATATTTTTAGGAATGTTAGGTCCTTGGCAAATTGCGCTAATTGTTGCTGCAGTTTTACTTTTATTTGGAGGAAAGAAGATTCCAGAATTGATGAGAGGTCTGGGAAGCGGTATTAAAGAATTTAAAGATGCTTCTAAAGAAGATGAAGATCCTAACAAGATTGAAGAAAAGAAATAAATAGTTCTACAACTATCTATTATATAAATGCCCAGCTAGAAAGCTGGGCATTTTTTTGTAGTATATATATTGTAAGCTATTCTAATCGAGCTGCCCAAATCGGTTCTTATTCATTTATCACATCTACCATTTGATCTGAGTTTTGTAATCCTTTACCTCTTAGTTTAGGATCAATCTACAATTTAGGAATTAACGTAACTACAAATATTTTAAGTAATCCAAAAATTACAGTTCTTAATTTTTTGTAAAAAAACGGTATGTCTATGATAATTTACTTTTTAGCGAAATAAAAGTACCGATTTATTGGATAATTGTTCTTTGATAATCAGAAAATTAGGGCAAAAAGCATTTTGTTTTTACGGTAAAACCATAAAATTTGTGTATTTCATCGAATTTAAAAACCACTTTATCTAAAAGTTTATCATATGTTTTGTGACACTGTTTTTTCGTCTTAACTTTGAGTATATCAAACAAGTAACTTCATAAAGCCCCAAACTATGAAAACTATATTTTTTACAATCGCAATTTTATTTTCTTTCGCTACTATTTCAGCACAAGAGACTGCTCAAATAGAAACTACAAATACTTCTATAGAAGTAAAGTCTTCTAAAACAGATTTTTACAAAGCATTAATTAAAGCGAATAACTTTGACATTACTATCAAAGAAGATAAAAAAGAAGTTACTAATACTACTAAGACAGAATTTTATAACCTTTTATTAGAAAAAAACGGTTTTAATACTGATACTAAAAAGACAACAAGATTAACTAACATAATCAACAAAGAACAAAACACAAGAAGCACTGTTACTAACGCAACTGTGGGCTTGTTACCATAATAAAGAGATATAAAAAATATAGTTGATACTCCTTTCTAACGAAAGGAGTATTTTTTTGCTTTAATTCTAGCTACATTTAATCTACCAGTGACAATTGAATTCTCTTTCTATTTAAATCCACATCCAAAACAGTTACCATCAGTTGCTGATTTAACTGTACAACGGCATTTACATCACTTATATATTCATTGGCCAATTTAGAAATATGAATTAAGCCACTTTCCTTGATTCCAATATCTACAAAACATCCAAAATTAGTAATGTTATTTACTATTCCAGGTACTTTCATTCCAGTTTTGAGATCATTAATTGTTTTTACATTAGGATCAAACTCAAAAATTGTTGCCTTTTTTCGAGGATCTACTCCAGGTTTCTCTAATTCCTTAATAATATCGGTTAATGTTGGAAGGCCTACATCTTCTGATGTATAATTGTTTAATTGAATTTTGGCAATTGCTGTTTTATTACCAATCAATTCTTTTAGCGGTATTCCAACATCTTTAGCCATTTTGGAAACCAACTTATATCGCTCTGGATGCACAGCGGAATTATCCAACGGGTGACTCGGTTCTGTTATTCTTAAAAATGCTGCTGCTTGTTCATATGCCTTTCCTCCTAGCCTAGGAACTTTTTTCAATTCTTCCCTAGATTGTAATGCGCCATTTTCTGATCTGTAGCTCACAATATTCTCTGCAAGTTTCTCTCCTATTCCGGATACGTAACTTAATAAAGGGGCACTTGCTGTATTTACATTGATACCAACACTGTTTACACAACTCATTACCACAGTATCCAATTCATTTTTGAGTTTTGTTTGGTCTACATCATGCTGATATTGCCCAACTCCTATCGCTTTCGGATCAATCTTTACCAATTCCGCCAATGGATCAGCTAACCGTCTTCCGATAGATACAGCTCCTCTGACCGTAACATCGTAATTAGGAAACTCTGCTCTGGCAATTTTAGACGCTGAATATACTGAAGCTCCACTCTCATTTACCATAAAAACCTGAATTTGGTTTTCGAAAGGTATTTTCTTAATAAATGCCTCTGTTTCTCTTGCCGCTGTGCCGTTTCCGATAGCAATGGCTTCAACTTTATAAGCGTTCACCAGTGATTTTATCTTCTTTATTGCATTGGTGGTTTCTCGTTGTGGAGGATGTGGATATATATTCTCATTGTGTAATAAATCGCCTTGCTGATCCAAACAAACCACCTTACATCCTGATTTAAATCCAGGATCTAATGCTAATATTCTTTTCTGTCCTAATGGAGAAGCTAATAACAATTGTTTTAGGTTTTGAGCAAATACTTTAATCGCATTATCATCTGCTTTTTCTTTGGACTGGTTCAATACTTCTGTAGAAATTGCAGGAGCTAATAATCTTTTATAAGCATCCGCAATTGCCAAAAACATTTGGTCTGTACATGCTTCTACATTAGATTTTATCATAACATCATCGATAATATCCAATGCATCATTCTCGGGAACAGTAATTTTAACTCTTACTATTTTTTCATTTTCGGCTCTTAATATTGCCAGTAATCTATGCGAAGGACATTTATGAAGCGGTTCTTCCCAATCAAAATACTGTTGATACTTTTGAGCTTCTTCATCTTCTTTTTTTGATTTAATTACTGTAGATGTAATAGCGGCTTTGCGTTGAAATAGCCTTCTTAGTCTATTTCTTACTTTTTCATCCTCATTAACCCACTCTGCTATAATATCTCTAGCACCTTGTAAGGCTAATTCTTCATTTACAATTGTATCATTAAGATATTGTGAAGCAACATAGAGGATTTCTTCCTCTCGTTGTTGCATGATCACTTTTGCCAAAGGTTCTAGCCCTTGTTCTTTAGCAACAGAAGCTTTTGTCTTTCTCTTTTTCTTATAAGGAAGGTATAAATCTTCTACCTCAGAAAGCGTTTGGGCAACTTCTATCCGTTTCTGTAATTCTGCAGTAAGTGCATCTTGTTCTTTTATCGATGCTAAAACACTTTCTTTTCTTTTTTGGAGTGCTTCAAACGCTGTTTTATGCTTAACAATTTCTCCTATTGCTACCTCATCGAGGTTTCCTGTGGCTTCTTTACGATATCTGGAAATAAAGGGAATTGTAGCTCCATCATTTAATAGTTCGATGGTTTTAGAAATTTGCTTTTCGGAAATAGGTAGCTGTTTAGAGATATAAGAAACAATATTCATGGATTATATTTTGAACCGCTAAATATATTGTAAACGTAGCCTAAAATCAAAACGTATTAAGCTTCATCTGATTTATTTTTATTCGATAATAAACTATTTGGAGTTAAGCATTACACCCTTACCAAAAAGTGTTACAACAATTCATCATTCATTATGTCAAAAAACCAAAATATATTATAACCAAGTTTATATAATTACAATGGAATTTTATCTAATGTTACCTTTTCCTTTTGATTGTATAATGATATACATTGTACTTTTTTAGTTTCATAGGTTGTGCCGTAGTTTGTATATACCGTATATTTTATATATCCAGGATTTATTTTAGAAAATTCGCCTAAGGCTTGAATGTTAATAATCCATTGTCCTGGTATTGCCTTGTCTATAGTAAATTCTTTGGAAAACACACCTGATTGTATGTTTGCCAATACTTCTTCTTTATTACTATTGTACTCATATTGCCATTCGTAAAATTTATTTTTTGGATTAACAAACTGTATTTCAAATTCTGATTGAGGGTCATTCCACTCAAATACTAATCTTACAGGAACTTCTTTTAACTTTAAAAACCTTTTTGGTACATCCTGATACGTAATCTCATTTCTATATAAACTCAATAATCGTCTTACTTCTGATTCTGCTTGTTCGGTTACTCCTTTAAAATCTATTCCAGATTCTTCGTTTCTTAAAACTTTTTTATAAATCTCAAATGCTGGTTGGTATTTTTTTATGACCGCATAAATTCTTGCTAAATCTAAATACGATTGTGCTTCATAAGGTGCTAATACCTTTATCCGTTCGTAAATTACCTCTGCATGCTTGTATTTTTTATTCGCTTCAAGCGAAAAAGCTAACACTCTTAATGCTTGTGGATTATCCTGTCCTATTTCTGCTATATTAGATAAGATCTCATTTGAAAAAGGTATATCCCATATTTTAAAATATGAAGAGCAATACATATAGAACGGTATACTAGTCTCATATTCTTTTCTTAATTCATAATATACTTTTTTCGCTTCTACATATGATGTGCTATTCCATAGAGTGTCTAGATAAGAAGGTCGATTTTTATTCTGATCTAGTAAAAATGTAGATTTATTGTAATCATTTCCTTTTACAAGTAAATCATTTACAGGTGTTTCATTTTTAACATTATTTTCTAATGTAGTAGTTATAATAAAAACGCCTCCTCTTCCTGCTTCGCCATACCGTGTAGCACCTGCTAAACCATTGATTACTGATATTCTTTTGATATTGGCTGGTTGTAAAAATATAGGTGTTGTCTGAAATATGGCGCCATCCACCACAAACAAAGGCTGTCTGTCATTAAAAAATGAATTATTTCCTCTTATCAGATAGGTAGCATCGTTTCCAAAACCTGATACCTGTACTCCCGGAAATCTTCCTCGGATCAAATCCGCTAAATAAATAGCCGATTTAGGGAATTCATCCGCCTCTAAAGTATAGGTTGCATATCCTAAGGCTCTTTTCTTTATTTTTTGACTACCAGTATCAAATTCTTCATCATTAGAAGATGTTTTTTTAGTATCAATTGCTACTTCTTCTAAAACAGTATACTGTGAAGTGAGATCGATGGAAATTGTTTTTCTGGCATCCAAGGTAATTTCTTGAGGTATTAATCCAAAAAATTCAAAACGTAGGATATCTTGATTTTTAGCATTGATAGTAAATGCTCCTTGCGCATTTGTAGATGTCTGAATCAAACTTCCTTTTACGGATACTTTACAGCCTTGCACTGGTACACCATTAGAAGATACTATCCCGCTAACCAGTTCTTCTGTGTTGTCATTATCATAGATAACGGTATCATCTACCTCATTTAAAATGTTTGAGATTGCTAAATCTGCACTAATTTTGTTTAGATTGATATAATATCCCTCGCTTAGTATTGCTGCTTTTTGCAATGATTGGTCATTTGCATCGGCCATATGATTGATATAAAAAACCGGGACATCATACATGACATTTGATTTGCCGTAATTAGCATACCCATCGCTAATTACCAGATACTGATCTGGTAGTGCTTCTTCTTTAAATAATACTTCAAAATTTGTAGCTCCGTTATAGCTTAGTTCTCGAATTACTTTGAATAGCTCATCGCCATTTCCCTTTTGTATACTAAATTGTTGCTGTTTATGGATTTTTTCAGAAAAAGTAACAAAAGTGATAGTGGTGTTTTTTATCTTTTTTAGATACTTTTTAAGAAACTCTATAGTTTTATCCACATCATTTTTAGAAGCTGACATTGATGTATCCCAATACATTACTATGTTTTTTGGAGTCTCTCGTTTCTTTAATTTTTCCTTTCCACCAGGGTACGAGATGTCTAACCTAAACGCCATTCCTACGTTTCTAAAATTTCTCCAAACATCTTGACTTATATATCGCAAATATGACCTTCCCACTGGAGAAGCGCTGATCGAAAATTCTATTTCCTTTCCATATACCTTGATTAACTCCAGACTTACTATAATATCATCATGCACTCTAATGTTATATCTAGAAAGATCAATGGTTTCTTCTCCTTTCTTTTTCGTAATCGTGTGATAAATATTACTTGTTAATATGTTTTTGCCTGGTTTTCTTTTTTTAGATTCATATATATTAACCCGTACTAAAAGACTATCGGATATATTCTCATGAATATGGAATTTAAGTTTTAATAGTTTAGTGTTTTTATGCCTTACTCTGATTCTTGTAGCAATTTCTCCTCCTAAGGCTTGTGCTTCTTTCCAATATCCAATGATTCCAGTATGTTCATAAGCATTTCCAATAGTTTTTTTCTTTCTTTTTTCTGCTACTACCTCAGCAGCTTCCAACTCATAAACTGTTGGTTTCATAAAGATGGTGTTGCTTTTTGTGAGCATTTCGAACATCTGATTTATGGACAACTGCACGGTTTCAAATCCTAAGCTAGAGAACTGTATGATATCGCTTGGTTTCAGATTCCCTTCATCATACTGAAGAAAAATGCGTCCATCCTGATCACTTACTGTCCCAATTCCTTTTCCTATAAATCCAACATTAACAAAAGGTATTGGTTGTTGAGTACTGCTATCCTTTACAAACGCATCTATAGTAATCTGATATTGCGCCGAGATACTGGCACTTATAAGCAAGGTAAGTATGAGGCTAAATATTATATTTGATCTTGTTAGTATCATCTTATGTAATTACACTCTTTTTTTAAAAGTAATCCACTATATATTTTCTTTCGGAATATGTTTATCCATAAAATTCAAAGATATCGCATTCCAGTTTAATACAATGGTACCTCTTAATTCATTTAACTTCTGTTGAGGTTTGTTGACTTATGCAATACTTGTTGCATAGGTAATCATACAAAGCATTCCCCAATTATATTTTTAGTGGTTTTCATTTGTTAACCACTTACTGATTGTTTGTTATTTTACTTTTTTGTTTATAATTGATTTAAAAAAAATCTCTACTCTTATATGTCTATTTAAAATAAGTTGTTACCATAAACTTGAAATTTTAACATTTCAAAATTGTTATCTACTGTTAAAAGAGAGAAACCTCTATTATAAGGCTTGGCAAAACTATAGCATCTACTCGGTAACTTCTTACGGAATTCCGTAAGTTCATTTTTTCTTAAATAAGTGTATCTTATCGTGAGTTATTACGTTAAACCCTTTTTATGCAGTAGAAAACCTATTCTATCTTTGAGCTACTGCAAATACTACCACTTCACTACTTTTTTTGATCTAACCATAGCCCTCAAGCTCAGAATAAACTACTATGCTGAAATAAAGAAAAAGCCAGTACTTATTGCACCTCAAAACTTTATTACGAAATTTTATTACATAAAACGGATTAAATTAACAAAGGGTATAAACTAAAAAAGCCTTCATTGAGAATGAAGGCTTTTTTAATACTCATAGTGTTACTAATTTCTATTCGAATTTTATACTCTTAATAATTGCTTCTAATTCGAACATATAATCTCTTTTTCTTACCGATGGTGCTAATACAAACCCTTCGATCACCAATTGTCTATTATTAGCGATATCATCTATTACATAATTTACAAATGGACCTGCCATATATCGATCTTTTATTTCCCAAGTACCTTTTGTTTCAAACGTAAATTTATCATCTAACGTGGTTTCATATAAATATGGAGCATACGCCTTTTCCGTAATAAACTTCCCGGAATTTGTCGGTATTTTCAGCATACCCACTGAGTCTCTTATCTGTATAATTTTGGCTATCGTATTGGAATCTTTGGGTACAGTTCTCATAGGTAATTCATAAATCATCAAATTCATATCCCCATTGGTCACATCTTTTCGTAACCAAAAGAACTTATCCTCTTCTTTAGCAATTCTGTAGGCAGAAGGCATCTTTAGTGTAATTCCCATTTTTTCCTTTAATTGAGGAATATATTCTAAGGATTTTTTAATTCGATATTGCTTCTCTTTTGTCTCTACTTTCTTATAATTAGCAACGATATCTGCCGATCGTTCTCGGATTAGTTTAACAATCTCCTCATCAGTTGTTCCCGTAATCACATATCCTAATTGAGGTGTGGCATATTTGTTATTAGCTCGATATACCTTTGACTCATCTCCTTGCTGAACTTTTAGGAACAATCGATATCTTCTGGATAATCCTGTAAAGGCATCAGAGGGAATTTGTTTCATAGAAAATAAAGGCTCTTCTTGAGGAAGACCTGGTACTTCTGCCCCGAAATATTTACGTATAGAGTCTCCTAAGCTACCAGCCCATATATCGTTATCAACAACTACGGCTAGTTCATTAATTTTACCGATTGATTGGGCAAGTGAACCATTTATCTTTTCTGAAGAATCCTTTTTAGTTTCTTTGCAGCTAAACAGACATACAGCTGAAAATATGATGAGTGTAAGTTTTTTCATAATACAAATATACTTGGGATAAGGTAATATTAAAAAAATACTATCTAGATAACCAAAATAGTTCTGGTTATAACATCATAAACCGTTCCAATGTATTGTGAAATATTAAAATCTTGCTTAATCAAGAATAACAGGGTCTGGGTCTTCAGGGTCTTCTAAACGACAACTGATTTCATTTGTACGAACCTTAATTGCACATATATAACCTATCGCTTTAAAGATATTTCCTTCATCTATTTCTAGTTCAAACCTATATACTCGAGTATCAAAATCTTCGTTTATAATAGTTTGGCTAAAACTCTGACTATCTTCAATACTAAAGCTATCTGCTTCAAAAACCAAATTTTCATTTAGAAAAAACTTAACCGAATTGTTCGGAAACTCTTCCAAGCCTGAGAAGTAATAGATATCATGAAATCCATCTCCATTCGGAGTAAAATATTGTGGAGCTTCAATATCTTTACCTTCTGGCAGATTGTTTACTTCAATAACATATGAATCCTGCGAACAGCAATTTTTTTCTTCAATTCTATCATCACCACTATTACAGCTGGTTATAACAATAAAGGACGCTACTATTAATAATAGTCTTTTCATATATTTAGTAAGAGATTATTAATAAGAAATTTTAAGATTTAGAAAGCTTCAGCTTCATTCCCGGTTTTATACCGGTTCCGCTGATGTTATTCCAGCTTCTGAGATTTTCTACAGAAATTCCTTTAAACTTTTGAGAAATGCTCCATAAGGTATCTCCTGATTTTACGGTATATGTTTCTGAACTACCAGTATTAACTGTGGCAACAGCTTTTTTAGAAGTGCTTTTTTTAGGTCTATCTATTACTGGCCTTCTTGGATAAATTGTAAGTCGTTGTCCGATTCTAAGATTATTACTTCTTAATCCATTCCAACGTTTTATCTGGCTTACTCGTACACCATATCTACGAGCAATTCTTCCTAGATAATCCCCACTACGTACTCTATATCGAATACGATCATTAGCCTCAAAAAACTTAGGAAGAGGCTTTTCTCTTTTATTAAATTCTTCTTGTGCTAATGCATAGATTTGATCTTCATTAGATACAAATTTACCAACTTGATCCAGTGGTAATCTCAACACGTAGTTTTCATCTTTTATGTGTGGGATGATATCTAATTTATAAGAAGGGTTTAGAAACTGTAACTCTTCGATATCAATATCCATAACTTCAGATACCTGATCTAAAGTAATCATTTGCTTTACCTTTATGGTATCAGTTTCGAAATAAGCAAATTCAGGTTTTTTAGGTTTAAATCCATGTTCTTCGGCATATTCAAAAATGTACATCGTAGCCAAAAATGCTGGTAGATATCCTGCAGTTTCTCTCGGTAAGTTATGACGAATATTCCAATAATTGGTGTATCCTCCACTTCTTCTAATCGCTTTGGTTACATTCCCTGGTCCTGAGTTATAAGAAGCCAACGCAAGATCCCAATCTCCAAAGACACGGTACAAACTGGCTAAATATTTACAAGCAGCTTGTGTAGCCATAATAGGATCCATACGTTCATCTACATATGAACTTACTTCTAATCCAAACATTTTTCCTGTTCCAAACATAAACTGCCATAATCCTGTAGCACCTACTCTAGATTTTGCTCTAGGTTTTAATGCAGACTCAACAATGGCTAAATATTTTATTTCTAAAGGAATATTCTGATTGTCTAATTCCTGTTCGAATAATGGAAAATAAAACTCACTCAATGCCATAAGTCTTTCTAAATGCTCATGTCTATTCTTTAGATATCTTTTTATCACGCTCTCTAAAGAAGGATTATATTCTACATTAAAGGGAGTTCGAGCATTTAATTCGGCTAACCTAGCTTTTAGTGTATCCGTTGGAAGATCAACATACTCCACTGGTTCATACGTTAACTCAGTAACCGATTTATAAATGGTATCAAACAAACTAGAATTATACATTTCCTGTTTCCAGATAGAGTCTAATTTTGCTAATTGAGGATGATCTTCGATTGTATATTGTACACTATCTTTTACACTTGTTTTGGTAAAGGTGGTAGTTTTCAGCTCACCTACGGTGGTAGTCGTTTGAACGGTATCTATTACCCTAATAGTATTTTTTTTAACTGTTAGTTCTTTATTCAATTTTAATGTTTTGGAAGCTTCTGAATTAGACATTGAAGTCGGAATAGTATCCTGACTATAAGAAGCCATACAAAAAAGAAAACCAAGGTATAACCAACAATTTTTTATCATTTCGAATATTGTTTACGAGTACTCCAATTAACGTATATTTTGGAGCGATTTATATAATGTTTGTACAAGTTATTAACAACACTGCTGCGAAAATCGTATTTTTTTTCTAAAATCCAAAAAATCAACAAGTTAAAAACACAAAAAAATCAGTCGAAGTGACTGATTTTTAATAACTTTTGTATTTATTAAGACTTTTCTTACAGGGTTTTATGCCTTTTGTTAATTTCCTATCGCAGCAATACCCGGAAGTGTTTTTCCTTCCAAACTTTCTAACATAGCTCCACCACCAGTTGAAACATAACTAACTTTGTCTCCAAAACCAAATTGCTTCACTGCAGCTACAGAGTCTCCACCTCCTACTAGAGAGAAAGCTCCATTTTGGGTTGCTTCTGCAATGGAATGTCCTAAAGCAATGGTTCCGTTTGCAAAGTTTTCCATTTCAAAAACCCCTAATGGACCATTCCAAAGTATCGTTTTAGAATTCAATATTACCTGATGAAAATTCTTTAGTGTTTCTGGTCCAGCGTCTAATCCTTGCCATCCATCCGGAATTGCATCAACACTCATGGCTTTTGTGTTTGCGCCATTATCAAATGCATCTGCGCCAATTACATCTACTGGTAGATGTATTTGAACACCTTTTTCTTCCGCTTGTTTAAGAATATTTAAAGCCAATTCTTGTTTATCATCTTCACAAATAGAATCTCCAATTTGTCCTCCTTGAGCTTTGATAAAGGTATAGGTCATACCACCACCAATAATTAGATTATCCACTTTGTCCAAGATATTTTCTATAATTGTAATCTTTGAAGAAACTTTAGATCCACCAAGAACAGCTGTTATTGGTTTTTCTCCACTTTTTAGTACTTTGTCAATACTATCTATCTCTTTTGCAAGTAAGTTTCCAAAGCATTTATTTTCTGGGAAAAACTGAGCAACAATTGTTGTAGACGCGTGTGCTCTATGAGCAGTTCCAAACGCATCATTTACATAAACGTCTCCCAATTTTGAAAGTTCTTCTGCAAAACCAGCATCACCAGCAGTTTCTTCTTTGTGGAATCGAAGATTTTCTAATAGCAATACTTCACCTGGATTTAATTGCGCAACGGCGTCTTCTGCTTCTTTTCCAACACAATTAGCTGCAAATTTTACTTGTACACCTATTACGTCTGCCACCTCTTCGATAATATGGCGTAATGAAAACTCTTCTTGTACTCCTTTTGGGCGACCTAAGTGGGACATCAATACTGCACTACCACCATCTTCTAAAACCTTAATAATAGTTGGTTTGGCGGCTTGTATTCTAGTATTATCAGTTACTTTATAGTTTTCATCTAGGGGAACATTAAAATCTACTCGAACTAATGCTTTTTTATTTTCGAAATTGAAATCATTTATTGTTTTCACACGTTTAAATTTTAGTAATTGTTTTAATTTAATTATAAAATTGAGAACGTGTGTAACCACTTCGTTCTCTCATTAAAAAATTTAACTATTCTCTTTTAAAAATCAATTTTTAAATTTCTTAATCTTCGTTTCATCAGATTGGATTGATTTTTCGCAAACGAAAATAATTTTATTTCGTCAAAAACCTTAAAAACTATGGTAAAAAATGATGGTATTTTTCCTCAAACTTCCACTTTTATCGATTTTTAGCAAAAAGATGGTTTTCAATGAAAAAATCACATTCCATTTATATCCTTCATCATCCATACAAATTGAACATTATTAATTTATATTTGCCTTATGCTTTTTTCAGAAATATTAGGGCTTACACACATCAAAAGTTATCTTACTACCAGTGTAGAAAGGGGTCGTATTCCTCATGCACAGCTTTTTGTAGGATCTAGTGGAAGTGGGACTTTACCCATGGCGATTGCCTATGCCCAATATATCCTATGTCAAAATACAGAAGGTGAAAACACTGGAGGCAACCAAGCCTGCAATGTAAAATTTAATCACTTAGCACATCCAGACTTACATTTTGCTTATCCTGTGGCTACTAATGATAAGGTTAAAAAGCATCCTACTGCAAATCATTTTGCAGAAGAGTGGAGAACCTTTGTTAAAGAAACACCTTACGGAAGTATATTTGATTGGTACCTTTTACTTGGAATCGAAAAAAAGCAGGGTCAAATAGGTGTGGATGAAGCACTAGAAGTAGTTAAAAAACTCTCTTTAAAGAGTTATGAAGGTGGTTATAAAGTGATGCTCATCTGGATGGCTGATAAAATGAATATTGCTGCTTCTAACAAACTACTGAAATTGATAGAAGAGCCACCCGAAAAAACTGTTTTTATTCTTATTACTGAAAAAGAAGAACAAATTATACAGACTATTAGATCCAGATGTCAGGTATTACATTTCCCTCCATTGGGAGAGCAAGTCATACAAGATGCACTAAAAACCTCGGAAAATATTTCCGATACTGAAGCATTAAAAATAGCGCATCAGGCGAATGGTGATTATAATAAAGCGTTACATTTATTACATCAAGATGGTGGTGATGAACAGTTTGAAGACTGGTTTATACAATGGGTACGAACAGCTTTTAGAGCCAAAGGAAATAAATCTGCTGTCAATGATTTAATAAAATGGAGTGAGTCTATTGCTGGTGCTGGACGAGAAACACAAAAAAAATTTTTAAACTATTGCCTTGATTTTTTTAGACAAGCATTGTTGCTAAATTATGGAGCTGAGGATCTTGTGTTTTTAGAACCTAAAACCAATGGTTTTAAACTTCAAAATTTTGCTCCATTTATTCATGGTGCTAATATTATGGATATCAGTAAAGAGCTTCAGGATGCTATTTATCACATAGAAAGAAATGGAAATGCTAAAATTATTTTAACAGACCTATCTATTAAACTTACAAGGTTACTGCATAAAAAGCCTGCATAAGGTTCTTACTAATATTTTTTATTGTTATCGTTTATTACGATTTTAGACTTTTTTACACATCAAAAACAAATTCGGCTTATGGATAATTTTATGACTCACATTGTCTCCATCACTATTTTATTATTCCTTTTAATCACCTTTTTACAATCTGGTATTGATAAATTAGTTGACTGGAAAGGAAACCTTAGTTGGTTAAAAGAGCATTTCTCGGCCACTTTCTTGGCGAATTTAGTCCCGTTACTTTTAGGAACCGTTCTGCTTATCGAAGTTGTTACCGCTGTATTTTGTGTTTTAGGTATCTATCAATTGATTTCTGATAATCAAACAAGTTTTGCTATCACTGCAATGTTTTTAGCCTGTATTACGCTATTAATGCTTCTTTTTGGACAAAGAGTGGCAAAAGATTACCAAGGCGCACTAACCATCACTTGTTATTTTATAGTAGCTGTGTTTGGACTATACGTAGTGCACTCTTAATAAAATAGAAAGAGCATCCACTGGATGCTCTTTCTATTCGTTCTATATTTAGTTTGTTTTTATTCCTTTAGTAATTTTACAATTTTCCTACCGCCTGAAACAGTTTCAATTTCTGTAAAATATACTCCACTTTCTAAATGGCTTATATTAAAGGTGTTTTGATTCGTTTCTAAAATTTGTTTCCCTGACATATCAAAAACTCTCACCGTTTTTACAGTTGCATTAATATTTACTAATGCATTTGCTGGATTAGGATAAAAGTTAATTTTGGAAATCTCTTCTTCATCCACGCTTAATGTGTTTGTATCCGCTCTAAAATAATATGTTTTGATACTTTGCCTTTTTGATCTTGTAATGAAAGTAATAACTACTCTATATTGACCAGACTCCGTAATTGTACAATTTTGACCTATTTCGATATCAAACCAATCAGAACTACAACTATCATCGGTTGTTGGGCAATTCTCATCAAAAGAAACATTACAATTAATCTCGTCCAATTGCTGCCATACAATTGATAATACATTGGTAAATGGCACATCGACAACCTCTCCATTCTCATTTACTATATTAATTACAGGGTAGCTTTGTCCTGTGAGAGCACAAAAAAGAATTTCATCTGCGTTATCGATAAGAGGGTTATCATCATTAATTTCTACCGTAATAGGTTCGCTACTTTCGCAATTATTCGCGTCTAATACCCTAACGATATAATCCCCTGAAGAATCTACTAAAAAGCTATTACTTCCTTGTATCGGAAAAATTACTTCTACCCCATCAGCAGCTAGCAGTTCATATGAATATGGAGGTGTTCCTCCTGAAGCATCCACAATAATTTCCCCTATTCCATTACTTTCATTCGATATTACAATTGCTGATGGTTGAAAAATCATAGCGGGTATAATAAAACTACACCCTAGACTATCTTGAACTAAGAATTCATGAGATCCAGCAGGAATATCAACAAAAGTATGTTCTCCTTCTATTCCATCCGAGCTATCCGTATAAAACAATGCAGGATTTATAGAAGATGTGAAAGAATACGGAGGTATTCCACCAGAAACAGCTAATCTAACAATTCCACCTGTTCCTCCAAAACATGGAACGTCACTATTTATTGTCAATGTTCCTTGAAGTGGATCAATAGAGTTTATTGTGTAATCTTCTGAATAAACACAACTATCTTCTGTTCGCGCCTCAAAAGTATAGGTATTTCCTTGTTCTAGATCTACAAATACTTCTGAAGATTGCCAAGGAGTTAACACTGGATCACTTATTCTATATTCAAAATTATCTGAACCACCATTTCCTGTAGGTGTAAGGGTAATTGTAATAAGTGGGTTGTCACATAAAAATTCAGAAGCAGAAAAATCAAGATCAATAACTTGATTAAGTGGGTCTATAGTGATTTCTCCTAAACTTACAGGGCAATTTATTGTATTTGTATCTCTAATAAATATAGAATATACACCATCGATCAACCCTGTAAATTGATTATTTGTTGACCAATTTATAGCATCCAAACTATACTCGTACTGACCATTTCCTCCTGTTGGATTAGAAACAGTAATTTCTCCAAATTGCGGTTCGTTTATACTACCGGATGCACTACAACTATAATCTTGAGTAATTGCAACATCAGCTGTAATAGGAATTGCGATATCCGATGATAAAATTTCAAAATCTTTTCTTGCGGGACACATAGTTCCATCATCTTCTCTAACTAGCGCATAAAACTGACCTTTTGGTAAACCTGAAATCACTACAGGAATATTTGACCCGGAAACATTAGTACTATTCCCTGTAAAATCTATTCCTAAAGATACATTTGTTACTTGATCAAAGATTTCCCAAGAAAGTTGTGATACAGAAGGATCATATCCAGAAATTTCAAAATCAACTTTTCCAGAGCCAAAACCAGGTACTTGATTACAAATATCATCGGTAATTGAAAAATTCACAATATCTGGTCCAAATGGAGGGATAATTGGAGAAATCTCTTCTCTATATATACAATTAGTAATATTATCTCTTATCTCTATTGTATAGCTTCTATGAAAAGCTAATCCTTCATATAGATGATCTCTAATTGGTGTATTGGCATCCACTGCGGTAGATCCACCAGCTAAATCATTAAGTGGTATAAAGTTTCCAAGACCAGGGCTTGATTCTCCAACAAGTCGTATATCGAAACCAGGAGGTGGGTTGGTTGGTGGAGCAATTCCTGAGCCTCCTTGAACCATAATCTCTAAAGAAACTCCTTGTGCACAGGAAGCAGACACCGTAATTGTGGTTAGTATATCATCAGGTGGTGATGCTATATCGTAAGGTCCAAAGGTTACCTGACTACACTCAGTGGTATCACCCGTGTTACTCACCAAAATATAATATTCTCCAAAATTAAGTCCTTCAAAACGAACCTCTGTAGATGTAGTTTGAATTGGATTTGCCGAAATTGTAACTGCCGGAATTAGAGGTCTCACAAAAAGATTACTCGCTTCTACTAAAGTATACACATAATCCCCTATTCCACCCGTAATTTCAAGATCTATTGATCCCAAATCTGTTACAATCGTAGATCCACCACAAGTTACAGGTGTTATAATGTTAGAAACCTCCAGTATTATCGAAGATTCTTGATTAATAGTAACACTTTCGAAAGTTTCACATTGATTAGCGTCCAAAACCTGAACCTGATAATCTCCTCCATTTAAATTATCAAATACAACGGTGTTATCCTGTGTAGGTCCTATTTGGGTTATTCCTTCTAACGTAAATGTATAGGGAGGTGTTCCATCTACAATACTTACTTCTATTTTACCAAACTGTTCTCCACATAACGGATCTACACCGGTTACGGATACTACTGGATCAATACTAGGTACATTAATAACTGCTGTATATTCGCATTGAGGAAAAATTGTATCGATTGCGTAAACGGTAACATCACCTGCAGTGGCAATTGGAAAAACCCCTGTCGTATTTGTGTATGGACCTCCTGAAGTTAAACTAAACGCAAAATTTTCAGGTACACTAATTACGTTAACGCTTCCTTCTATATCACATTGAATTGGATTCATAGTTAGATCTAATTCAAAATCGTTTTTGATCACTCCAAAATAGAATGGTATAAGGCATCCACTATCAAATTCGGCAACAATTCTATAATCACCTGCATCACTTACTGTATAATTAGGAGTATTCCCTTCTGGCAATTCTTCCCAATTAAGATCAGTACAGTTATTATTTAACAAAGAGCATGGATCGTTTGGATCTGATACGCAAGCTCCTGAAGGAATTAATCGCTGCCAAGAAATACTTGTTAGACTGGATGTATCAAAATTTGTTTCTATTAAAAAGTTTTGATCTCCACATAATGATATTTGTGGAATAGAAGTAAAATTACATTCTTCTGCGGTAACATCGATTCCATTAACATAAGCTAGTACTGGATTTTGAATTGTTTCGAATAAAACCTCAACATTAAAAATCTCTGTTGCAGTTAAACATTGTGGTTGAGTACCATCAATATCTTCTTTAATAACGCTATAAACTCCAGACAATGGGTTCTGAATTTGTAAAAAGTTGACCTGAGTAACTATTGGAGTTGTAATCCCTGGTCCAGACCATGTATATTGATCAAAACCAGTTTTTGCTTCTAGTATAATTTCTTCACTACAAACCTTGATGTCCTTTTCACATGGAGGAACGTTAATCAAAATATTAGGTATATCTGCAATAGCTTCTCCACAAACTCCAACTCCAGAGATACTACTAGTTTGCGCGCTTACTCCAGAAAACAATCCAGTATAAGAAGCAGATACTTCATTTATAATTTCACTAGAGCATTCTTCTCTTAATTCAGAACAACCTGAAACTATTGCCGCCTTATATCTTATAAAGATTGGTGTATCTTGATTAGATGACTCCACTATACTAGAAGGAATACTAAATTGTAAAACGCCTGGTGACTCTTCTATATAAGTCACTCCAGGAGGTAAACTAGCATCTACAACTTCAAGTAGATTTGTGTTATCAGGTAGTTTACTTGTTATAGTAACGGATCCATCAACAAAATCTTCGCTTCCAATATTTTCTATTTCCAAATCATAGAATATCTCATCCCCTAACTCTACGTTACCACCCGTAATATTAGTTACACCATCAGTATCATACACTCTTTTAACAATTCTAAGCTCAGGCTCCATTATTGTAACTGCAAATGAATTAAAAAACACGCTAAATCGATCTCGATCCGTCATCATATTAAACGTAGCTGAAGTCTGTGCATTACCTACGAGAACATTATTATCATTTGGCAGATCAAAAATATCTATATCGAATCCTTGAGTATTTTCTGAATTTGGTGTTCTCTGAGTAATAAAAGCACCATCTGAAGAAATAGAACTATTAAAAAAGTTATCGGATGGATTTACTGTTCCCAAACTTTCTCCTAAAGCTATTAGATTATTATTTGTACTTAGAATTCGCAGTTGGTCTCCATTTAAATTTTTATCTCCTTCCAAAGACGCTACAGCATAACGCACATCTACTGGTTGATTGCCTGGGGGAGTGGTAAATCCACTAAAACTAAATTCTATTGGGTCATTTCCACTAAATATCTGTGCAAACCCATCGCTTACACTAATAAATCTATTCTGATCTCTAGAATCTTCATAAACAGCAACCAATACCCATCCTCCACAAGCTGCATCACCACTACTGGTAAAACCTTGCGTAGCATTCATATTCGCCACTGTATACGTACCAAATGGGTTATCGGAGTCTAACAAGGACGTAACATCAGCATAACATACATAAGGCACCTCATCATTCGCTGCATTCCCCAATGGATTTGTAGGTGTGTTGCGATATCCATCAAATACAACACTACTTGCTGTTACATCTGCATAAGAACCTCCTGGTACTTTGAATTTTATATTTCTAAAATCCGCTGGACCTTGTTTTCTTGGATCTGTAAGGGGCAGATTAGAAATCCAATCATCAGCACCGCTTGATGACAACGTTGCTAACACAACACTAGTTTCCAATTGAAGTAATGAAATTAAATTCCCATTAGTGAAATTAGCATTATTAATATCATCATTTCCTATAGAAACCGATGGAATATTAATCGCTGGTCCATTTCCTATCATTCTTGGTAGCAATCCATTATCATTAACAATAACGACACCTACAGCACCAGCATTCTGAGCATTTACAACTTTTTCTCGTAGAGAACAACTACCTCCATCTTGTACTACAGCAATATTACCCGATAACTCTGTTACATTTGTAATACCACATCCATTTACAGGCTGAGCAACCACCAGATAGGAAGAAACAGGACTACGCTCGATATCCGAAGTATCATTATCAAACTCCGAGTTTCTAACTACATACTGCTGAGCCAAAGGACCATTGTTAACAATGAATGCCGTTCCTGTATTTGAATTGGAAGCTATCTCATTTTCCGCAAAATTAACTGGAGTATTTACTCTAGCCATATAATAATTCGCCGACCAATACAATCCAGCATATACCAACTGGCTACAATCTTGTCGTGGCACTGTTAAGGCTGCTTCACTAGAACTAAAGGTGGTTGGGTCGTTATCCACATCGATATAAGCAGTAACATTATTACCATTGTTATCAGTACCGTTATAACTTCTGTTTGGATTGGTAAAGCTAGTGCCATTTGCATCTTCAATAACCCCCACAATATCATTCCCAGTAACAGTAAGATTTCCTTTTATGTTAGGAAACGATATCCTATTAGAAAAAGGAACAGTTTCTTGGCTATAAATTACTCCACCAAGGAATAATATGATTACTAAAATTTTGTTGCGTAATAATATACTCATATGATAAAAATTCTTAGTTGTTGTGTATCAATTTTATTGATTGTTTCAGGAATCCTTTATTAGTGTCAAAAAACAGGAAAATGTTACCTAAAAATTTCGATTAATTACATAATATGAAATTCGCTTTTATCTTCATTGGTTTTAATACAGATTCTCCTTTTTTTACTTTAAATCATCTATGAAAACTTAAAACAACTCTAAAATAATTACTTCAAATTTTCATAGGTGATTAAATAATTAGGTGTTAGAGAAAACTTTTCATTGGTTTATAACTCTTCCGAAATCATCAAAAGTTAATTCTGTCATGGATTCATAAAAAACGCTAATATTATTTGAATTAGGAAGTATAGTTCTATTCCTTAGCGTTCCTGTTCTCACTCTTCCTTCTTGACCCGTAGCAAAAATTACTCTCTGACCACCCTTAAACCAAATATCATATTTTGGTCCCGATCTACTTAGTCTTGTATCTTCTAACAATACGCCTTCTTTTAAGCTAGCATTAGCATCTCCCTCAAATACAACAATAGTGTTAGCTTTGAACCACATAAAAATATTCGATCCTGATGCTCTTAACCAAGTGTTATTTAATAGTGTTCCTTTTTTAACTTTACCATTAGCATCTAATTCGACAGTCGTTCCTCCTTTAAACCAATAACTAAAAACAGAATTAGACGCTTGTAACTTGGAATCTTGGGGCAAAACTGTTTGCATTAATTTATTTTCGAGTTCCAAAATATTTAACTCCTCATTATGTGCTCTCTCTTCTATTTCACAACTATACATACAAAACAGAGAAACTAATAGAATTCCAACATTTCTTAAAGATTTAATTTTCATGATTCTTCGGGTTTTAAGATTATTATATTAAGATATCTCAACACAAATACCGGAAAATTCCCCAAAATATTCCAAAAAGAACTTTAAAAAATGTTTAATTACATTCTTCTAAAATCATCATTAAAAAAATCTTTATTAGAATCTGATCTTTAATATTTTAAAACAACTATTAATATTTTGAATTTTAGTATCATATCCCTTAAAATAACCTTACAGCTTTCCTATATTAATTTTCTATTATGATTAAACTCTCGACCAAGTAGTTATAATAAAATTTTTTAAGATTTTTAAGATCCATCGCTATCCTAAAACAGGAACCTTAATCTTTTAAAAAATAAAAAAGCACCTTAAACGGTGCTTTTTTATTTTTTAAAATTATATTCTTCTAGTATGTACAACCACACTTACTTTGTCTACATCCAAAGTCAATTCCTAATGTAATCATATGTGATCCTGCTGCATTACTTGCATCAAAAACTTCATTAACATTTACCTGATACCCGTATGCTACATAAAAATTAGCTTTTTTGATCCCAATCATTGGTGACACTGATAAAGGTTTGAAATCTTGATCTACCAGTGATCGTAAACTAACTCCTGCCCAATAGTAATCACCTCTATGCAGCTTTCTAACCTTTAGGTTTAAATCCGCCGTACTTCTACCATCACCAGCAAAACTTTGATATAGTATTGTAGGTTCCACTTCTATATCACTAAAGCGATCATAAAAAGTATATCCAGAATACACATAATAATTCTGAATACTTGAAGGCTCTGTTGGGTTAAAATCATCTATTTGCTTTTGTAATAGATTTACTGCATTCGCACTTAAGAAAAACCTACCTAATCTATACAAAACACCTATATCAAAATTAGAATTGTTCACCGTTACATTTGGTAATACTTCACTTGGTGGTAAATTTGGATCACCGTCATTAAACTGAGATGTATCAATTCCAAATTGGGTAAACTTATAACTAATACCAAAAGACAAATACTGATTGGTATACTCATTTAATGTTAAATGGTGTGCAAATGACAACTGAATACCCTTTTGCGAGGTTGCACCATTTCTATCATTAAATAGAATAGCTCCGACACCTGATCTATCTGATATTCGGCCATCTATAGATAAGGACTGCGTTCCTGGGGCATCCGCAATATCAACCCATTGTTCAAACCCAGATGCTCTTACCTGCCAACAATCACCTATACCTGCATACGCGCTTGATATTAAATAAGGGTTATCTGCAATATATTGATTCTGAACAGGCGCAAAAAACTCCTGACCGTAGCTCTTATTTGCAATTATAACTACCATCAGAACGATAGCTATCTTTATATGTCTTGTGTACGTTCTCATGTTTATTATCTATATAAAGTAAAGTGACCTGTAAATTCTCTGTTATCGACGTCATTTAGAATAATGGTAAACCAATAATCTCCTGACGGCAATTCTTTTCCTTGATAAACTCCTTCCCATCCGTTGTTTGGTCCTTGGTCTCCAATAAATTCGGCTAATAATCTACCGTATCTATCAAAAACTCTAACTTCCATGTCATCAAAGAAGAATGGGTCTCTAAATGGATCCTGTCTAGGGTACCAAGCATCATTAGTTCCATCTCCATCTGGGGTAAAGTAATTAGGAATAATAATGTTAATAAACTCTAATCTCTGAACTCCTATTGCCTCACACGCTAAATTATCAACAACACGTATAGCGTAATCTGCAGTTTCATCAATAGAGAAAATATTATCATCTAATTCTCGATAATCTGCATCTGTAAGGTCGTTTACAGTAAGACCCTCTGGAATAATTGCTAAGAAGAATGTATAATCTCCACTTCCTCCTGTAACGGTAATTTCATATTCGTTTGGATCTTGAGGATTATTTGTCATCTGAGCAACTGGCGTAGATAACGGAACATATTCTTCTATTGTTATTGTACCTAGATCAAACACACAATTTGTAGGTGTATACGTCATTGTACCTTGATATTGACCTGGTTGTACAATAAATGTTGGATCTAAACTATCACCCGGACTAACTCCTCCATCTAAAGAAACTAGATTGTAAATAATGTCAGTATTCACCGAATTATCTCCTAAAATAACATCTATATAATATACCGGTGGCTGATTAATACTACCATCTGTATTTACTATAGGACAATCCAATCTTGGGCTCATCACTCCATTAAGGATTGCACCTTCCGGAATATCAACTGGAAGCGTTACAGGACAATTGTTTGCATCACGTACATAAATTGTTGTGATACCTCCTGGTAAATCCATAAAGGTAAATACTCCTTCTACAAAATCATTGTTATTTGTAAGACTTGTAGAATAAGGTGGTGTACCTCCTGTTACTTCTATGGTAACCGCTCCATCATTAGCGTCTGCACATGTCTCTGGAGTGATTGCTCCAACAATATTAGCCATTAATTGAGTAGGCTCTCCAATAGTAACATCATATACCTGACCACATCCATTAGAATCCTGAGCAAATACCTGATACATACCTGGTGCTAGATCCGTAAATGTATGCTGTCCATCTACAGCTCCATCAGATTCATCATTAAAGAACTGACCTGGATCAGTACTTATAGCGAATGAATATGAAGGCGTTCCTCCAGCTGCAAAAACAGTTATCGAACCATTATCCTCTCCGAAACAAACAACATCTATAACCTGTGGAGGAATATTCTCAAACTCCGCAGGGTTAATGATATCAAAATTCTCTTGAGCAACACAGTTTCTATCACTTCTTACCACATATGTATAATTACCAGGTGGTAAATCAGTGAATTCACTATCAATCTGTGGACCCCAGGTCTGACCAGTTGTATTATTTGTTAATTCAAATATGTAGTCTCCAATTCCGCCAGTAACAGTTGCGTCAATCACACCAGTAGACTCATTGAAACAGTTAATGTTTGCAGCAGTTGTGTCTAATGTAATAGCTATTTGATTAATAGGAATTACAGGTACTGGTGATGATAATTGTGATCTACATCCGTTCACATCTTCTACAAAGAATTGATATTCTCCTTCTACAAGACCAATAAATACTCCTGATCCACCGTTAGAAACCTCATTACCGTCCTGATCAACATAATAATACTCGGAAATAGCAACATCACTAGTACCACTTATCGTTACATCGACAGTATTAATATCACAGGTAACTTCTGTCACACTATCTATACTAACCGTAACTTCATTAGGCTCATTTATAATCGCTGTAGTGGATGCAGTACAGTTTAAGTTGTCTGAAACTGTAATTGTATATGTTCCTGCTCCTAGGTTATTAAATACATTAATAGACTGTGGTCCACTCGTAGTAACACCATCAGGGAATGTTAACGTATATAAATATGTTCCCGGTCCTTGACCTCCACTAGCTACTACAGTAATACTTCCGTCTGTATCTTCAAAACAAGTTACACTACTATCTGCTATTGGATCTACTATAATAGCATTTGGTGATTGAATTGTAAACTGTTCATCATCTGTACATCCTTGGCTATCTTCAGCTGTTACTGTGTAAAGACCTGCAGTTAGATTCTCAAACAATCCAGTAGTATTAGATACTCCTCCTGGCGTTAATGTATAAGTAACAGTCCCTTGCGCTCCAGTAACTGAAGCTTGGAAAGATCCATCACCTCCAGGCATACATGATTCTACCGTATTGATCGGAGATATTGCGGTAACAATTGGTGCCGCTGGTCCCATAATTGCTATTGCGTTAGACCTTTCAATACATAATGGATCTGCGGTCTCGGTAATCTCTACAATATATACTCCTTGAGGTAATGTAACTGGCAATACATAAGGATCTGGATCAGTTGTTGTATCTCCTGTTCCGGTAAATGCCGTTGGGTTTCCATTCTCATCAAGAATTGTAAAGTTATATGGTCCGGAATATCCGGTAATTGAAATGTTAATTGTACCATCTGCATCTCCAAAACATGACTCAGGAGTTTCTTGCGCAGCTATTACTTCAATAAAATCAAATTCATCTAATTCATGCGTTACTGTAATTGTACACATAGTTATTTGATCTGTGATTCTGAAGGTATATATACCTAATGTTCTTGGTAGTGTAAAGTTTGCAGTAAATGTTCCCGCTGGGGTATCTACAGGTGCAGGTGGATTAATCACCGCTCCAGTATTATCAACCAATTCGAACAAGAAGTCCCCTGAACCTCCAACAACAGTTACAGCAACCTCTTCATCAACCGCACAAGTAATATCCGTAACAATTGCCACAGAAGGATTTGTCATAATCGGGAAAGGATTCACCGTTTCTGTAATCGTAGGATTTGGTGCTGTACTACAACCATTAAAGTCCGTTACCGTTATAAAGTAATCTCCTTCTTCATCTGCAGTAATTTCGAACTGTACTCCATCTGCAGGGTTTCCATTAGCATCTGCTACATCTACAGCTGTAACTGTATTACCTGATGGTGTAACATAAGTAACAGAATAAGGTGGTGTTCCGTTTTCAATAGTTACTGTAATCACAGGGAATATCTCGCTATTATCCGCTGCACAACCATAAGTACTCTGTGTAATAACTGCTGTTACTTGACTTGCATTTGCAACGTTAACTGTTGCTTGACCCGCACAAGATCTATCAGAGGTAACCACTGCCACATAATCTCCTACCGGCACATCTGTAAATATAGGATCGTCTATTTGATCGGTTCCTATTTGTTGAGCTAAATCAGGATTTCCTGTACCATCATCAACATATAACTGATAAGTATAAGGAGCATCTTCAGGAATTGGATTCGTTAATGTGATAGTAACTATCCCATCCGTAGCACCCACACAAGATACGGCATCTCCCACAGCTGTAATAATAGGATCCACCGGTACCGGTAATTCAGGTACATCAACAATTATGGTACAAGGAACTGAAGGAGAAACTCCAGGTATATTAATATCTGTAATTTCTACTACATAATCACCAGCCGCCACAGGAGTAAATATAATGTTACCAACTTGTGGTCCTAATACAATCGCATTCGTAGCTTCATCTCTTAAAGTAAATGTAAAGTTACCTGGGTTTGTAGCAAAATCAGAACCTCCTGATACTGTTACTGTAATTTCACCATTATTTGTTGTTCTACATTCAGGATCTCCTGTAAAGTCCGCTGAAGCAATCAACTCTGGTAAAATAGTAATCGATTCTGTATTTGTCGGACAGTTATTCTCATCATAAGCAGTAACCTGATACGTTCCTGGTGTAGAGACTGTAAACAAATGAGAATTTAATCCATTGTTTGCATCTACTATGGTACCTCCATCTAACTGGAACCTTAAAGCACCTGTTCCTGGTGGTGCAGGCACATTACTTGTTGCTGTTGCAGTGATCACATAGCTACCGTCATGAGTACATACATCATCCACCGTTAATGGATTCAATGTTGGATCATCTGTTCTTTCCACCAATACATCAATTGATGCAGGATTAGATGTACAACTGTTATCATCAACCACAGAAATTCTATAGGTTGTTCCAGTAGTTGGTGCTGCAGGAAGTAAGAATTCTCCAGTACTATTCGTAGCTGTAAATGTTCCTCCAAAAGGTACATCGGTTGCAGTAAATGTGTAAGGAGAAGTTCCTCCATTTGCCTCTACAACAACTCTTCCATCACTATTACAATTAGCATTTGTATTAGAAACCAAGCTTAATAATACTTCTGTAGGCTGGTTAATAGTAACAACATTTGAATCATCATCACAGCTAGAAGCTGGGTCCACTATAGTTACCTGAATATTACCAGCTTCGAGACCAGTAATCGTAATTGGGTTTTGTACTGTTGTATCAGCTCCTATAGGCCCAGTAACAGTACCTGTTGTAGTATTTGTTACTGTATAATTATAAGGACCTGTATGCCCTGTCACTGTTAGTTCAATATTTCCAGTAGCATCTCCAAAACATAAGATATCTGGAGTAACTACAGCGATATTTGCTTCTATAGTATCATATGGCAATACTTCATAAGGTGCCGTTTCAATAGAACAACCTGTTCCTGTATCTGTAACTCTAAAGATATAATTACCAACTCCAGGAAGGAAGAATGATGCGCTAGTGGTAGTAGCACCTCCTGATGCAACTCCTAATTGAGAAGGAACTGCTCCATTAATTTCAACAAAATCATAAGGTCCTGTTCCTCCAGTTACCGTAACGGTAACTTCTTCGGTATTAGTAGCACAATCAATTGGTGTTACCTGATTAACAACTGCATCCGTCATTACTGGGAATGGAGCTATTGGGAATGGCGCTAATACATTCGGACAATCATTCGTATCAAAGATTGTGAATGTGTAATTACCTGCTTCATTTGCTATAATCTGAATACCTGCTGTTCCTGAATCTGTATCTAATGTTGCAGGATCTACAGGACCCACCACATTTCCAGATGGATCTGTATATGAAATAGTATATGGTGAATTACCACCACTAAAGTTATCTACTGTAATTACAGGTAAGTTAATATCAGCCCCAGTACATCCATATGGAGACTCTAAAGTAACACTAGCTGTAGCAAGTGTAGGTTGATCGATTATATAATCTTCTGTATCTATACATATAACATCTAGTGCTCCATTTGGTTTAGTAACCGTTACTTGCACTGTATACGTACCAATACCTAAACCTGAGAATACTGGGCTAGTCTGCGATGGTCTTGTAACTGGACCTGCTATAATTTCATATTCATATGTTACTGCTGGATCAGAATCCGTAGAACCAGCTGTTAACGCTGCAGTAATTACTCCATCCGTATCACCAATACAAGTAACAAAAGTTGTTTCTGGAACTAATACCGGAGGTGTAGGTGCGTCGATACTTACTGGTGCTGAGAATGAACAGAAAGGAGCTGTTCCTCTTCCATCATCCGTAGCAACAACAATATAATCACCTGGTGCTACACCTGTATAAATTCCTGTTACATCTCCAGTAGTATTTCCTGTCGGCGTTCCTGTTCCATCTTGTAATACATATGTTAATGTACCTTGTACAACTCCAGAAACTAATGTAGTGGTAATAACACCATTTGAGTTCTCACAATCTGGTGCAGTAGTAAATGCTGCACTAATCACTAATTCATCATATACTGTAACACTTGTACTTGCAGAACAACCCGACTCATCTGTAACTGTAATTGTATAGGTTCCTGGTGTAGACACTATAAACTCATGGTTATTGTTATCAATACTACCTGTAACAGCAGTACCTCCATCTATTTGATACAATAATGTTCCTAAACCTGTTCCATCTACATCAATTACATTACTATTATCGTATGCACAATCATCAATAAAACTAGCAACTACCGTTGGTAATGGGTTTACCACCACAGTAACATCTACTGGGCCAAAACTACATCCGTTAAGATCAGCTACCCAAATGTCAAAGTCACCGGCAACATTACCTAGATCAATTACATTGCTATTTAATGGATATGTTCCTGGGTCACCTGCTCCATCTGCTACTACTGCGTATGTATATCCATCTGCTGTCGGAGGAATGGCAAAAGGTGTTCCTCCATCTGTATCCATAATTACTTGTGCGTTTGTTCCACAGCTATTAGCAGCAGTAAGGTTGGTAGCTACAGAAGTTAAAGGATCTGGAATGTCAATCACAAAATCTTGTCTGTTTGGACATAAAGTTCCATTATCTTCCCTAATTACCAGGTAATAATTTCCTGGAGGGAAGTTAGAAATTGTCACTGGAAGAGCCGCAGGACTTACAACTGCTGAAGTTCCTGAAAAGGCTGCTCCTAATGAAACATTTGTGAATTGATTAAATACCTCCCAAGAAACCTGCGTAACTGTAGCATCGTACCCTGAAATCTCAAAACTAATTTGTCCATCATCTAAAGCAGGTGTCTCATTACAAGTTACATCAGTAGCTACAAAATTATCAATATTTGGAGCGGATGGCGGTGCTTCTGGTGCAACCAATTCCTGATACAAACAATTGGTAGCATTATCCCTAACCTCGAAGATATATGTTCTATTAAAATCTAATCCTGTATATCTATGGTTTCTTATCGGTGTATTTGCATCCACCGCTGTTGGTCCAGTCACAAGATCATTTAAAGGAACAAAATCTCCTAAACCTGGTGACGGCTCTCCTACAATACGAATATCAAACCCTGGTGGTGGATTTGCTGGTGGATTTATACCAGAACCTCCAACAATTTCTATGTCAAATGTAACTCCACCTGGACATGTTGCCGAAGGAGTAATTACCTGATCTAAATCATTTATAGGTGAGAAAATATCAAATGGTCCAATAGGGTCTGGATTAGAAACACAACCGTTTGCATCTTCTACAAAAATAAAGTATTGACCAAAATCTAGTCCATCAAAACTAACTGATGTACCAGTATTAACTGGATTTGGTGTAGAAACATCAGTAGGTGCGGGTACTAAAGGCCTAACAGATACATTACTTGCCTCAACCAGTGTATAAGTGTAAGTTCCTGTTCCTCCTGATATTACTAAATCTATAGAACCTAAATCTGTTACTATTACAGATCCACCACAAGTAACAGGTGTTTCCACTCTGCTTACTTCCACTATCTCATCTGGAGCGGCAATTTCTACTGTTCCAGGATATAAACACCCTCTACTGCTTCTTACGGTAAAGTTATAAGTATTCTCTGCTAAATTAGGGAAGGTTATTTGCGTACCTGTAATTGCCACGAACGTTCCTGTATTGCCGAAATCAATTTCATAAGGGGTTTCCGTTCCTGTAACCGTTATCACAGCTGTTCCTGTATCTCCAAAACAATCTACATTTACCGTTGGTGCAGTAATTGTCGGAGCTACTGGATCTGTTACTGTAAAAGGAGACGTTGTAAAAGAACATCCTCTATCATCAGTAACTCTGAAAACGTATGTTCCAGCTCCTGAAGTAGCCACATAATTAGCAAATGGCGCTGTTCCATTTGTAATATGATCAACAAATGCTCCTCCGTTGAATGATACAGCAATATCATATGGTGTGTATCCTCCATTTACCACGAATGAGAAAGAAGCATCCACTGGATTACCTGAGGCATCACAAGTTATATCAGCAACTTGAGTAACATCTAAGCTTACAGCTTCTTCTATAGTCTCTGTAAGTGTAACAGGACATCCATTACTATCAGTAATTGTAATTGTATATGTACCCGCTTGCGTTAATGCAGGTGTTGTAGTAAACGTAGTTAATGCTCCTACATTGGTATCGGGTATTACTATTGTTCCTCCAAGTGAAACATTATAAATGTAATCTGGTGTTCCAGAATTTGTTCCATCTATATTTATGGTAAAACTCACCGCGCCGTCATCTAAACAGAAATCTGAACCAGCATCTATCGTGGCGGCAATTTGTGGTAATTGATTAATATCTAAATTCTGAGGTGCAGATACACAAGAATTACTATCTGTAACTATAATTTCATATCCTGTTCCGTTAGGAACATTAAGATAAGGATCTGTAACTGGTCGGCTTGGGCCTACTGGAGTTCCTCCAGAATCATTAAGCACCCAAGTATAACCAACTCCACTACCACCCATTACATTACTAATGGTTACTGTATTTGTATTTGTAACACAATCTTGATCAATAGGATCAATTGTAAAGGTGATAACGTCAGGCTCTCCAATGATCACCTGCGCAGTATCTGTACAGTTAGTCCTTTCGTCGGTAACTAAAATGTCATAAGTTCCAGCCGCTAAAATATCACCTGTAAGGATAGTTGCAGTATTCTGACCCGTAGCTTGTGCTACAATTGTTCCTCCAAGAGAAACTTCATATGCATAAGTTTCTGTAACTAAATCAATTCCTGAAACAGTAAAAGACAATTCTCCATTACTTTGTCCATTACACAAAGGCTCATTTACAATAGTAGCATTAACTGCTATAAAATCAACTGTAGGTACAGTAAATGTTTCTGTATATACACAACCATCAACATCCGTTCTTGCTAAGAATGTATAGGTAGTTCCCGAAGTAAGGCCAGTAAACACATTTGAAGCTTGAGGCCCTACAGTTATAGGAGCTGTAATTTCATATTCTACAGTACTTGTTCCATTTAAAGTAGGAGTAATAGTAACATCTCCCGTAAGTGCTGGACATTGTACTTGTGTTACTGCAAAAGATAAATCAGTAACCTGTACTAATGGATCTATTGTAACTGGTGCTAAGGTAACTGGACATGATACCGTAGCAGCATCTCTTACCTGAATTGTATAAATACCATCTGTTAAACCTGTAAATACATTGGATGCCTGCCAGTTTATTCCATCGATACTATATTCATAAGGTGGTGTTCCTGTAGTTGGTACTACCACTGTGATTTCTCCTAACTGAGGTGTCGTACTCGATCCAGCCACATCACAACGATACTCTTGCGTTTCGCTAGCAGTAGTTGAGATTGGTGTGGGCGCAGTTATTTGAATGTTTGTAAGATCTAAGGTACAAGCAGGAGTTGCTCCTGAACCATCAGTTACTACTACCGTGTGTGTACCCACTGCAACATTATTAAAGGTTACAGAAGTATCACTAGTAGGGCCAATCGTTGTAGTACCATCTAACACATAAGTAAATGGTCCTTCACCTGCTGTTGTTGTAATCGTAATTGATCCTCCATCTGCAGGACAATCTGGATTCGTAACTGAAGGTGTAGCCGCTAATGCTTCGTAAGCAGTAACTGTAACTGGATTAGAAAATGCTGTACATCCTAAATCGTCAATTACCTGTACCAAATAAATACCAGGTGTTCCTATTGTGTGAACAGATGTAATATTAGCCTGTGATAAAACAGGAGGTGTTCCTTGAACATATAAGTCATATTGAGTATATGTTCCACTTCCGTCTGCTGCTGTAAATGATATTTCAGCATCACCATTACAGTCGATATCTTTATCTAGAACTGCTGTAATTGTAAGTTCAGGATTTATTGTGAAATTTTCTGTATTCGTAATACATTGTGTGTTCGTATTTCTAACAAATACTGTATAATTTCCAGGGGTCAATCCTGTTATTTCGAATGTATAAGGTGGTGTTGTTAACGTAATCGCTACCGGAGTTTCTGGTCCTGTACCTCTATCCAAAATATATTCAAATGGACCAAGAGGAGGATCAATTCCTGGAGTTATTGTAATTATTTGACTTGCCTGATCCGTTCCATCATAACATACATCTCCTCCAGCTGTTAATGCTATAGTAGGTGAAGCAAATGTTCCAATAGTCTCTGTATTACTAATCTCACAAGCTGTAGCAGGATTACTACCATCTCTAACAAAAATAGTATATGTATCAGCTGCTAAACCTGTAAAAGTATTGTTAGTGTTTGGATAATCAACAATTACCGTTCCTCCACTATTTACCAATCTATATTGATAATTTCCTCTACCACCATTAGCCGTAACAGTAATTGTACCTGTATTGGCTCCACAATTTGTATCCGTTGCTGCCGTAGTAAAAGTAAGTGGTGTTGCAGGTTCGGTTACATCTACAGTTGCCGTATCTGAACAGTTTAATGGAGAACCTGATCCACCTGGATTGGTATCCGTAACAGTTATTGTGTAATTTCCAGCAGCTAGTCCGGTTACACTTACAGGACTCGTAGTAATTCCGTTTCCTGAATCTACAACTGCTCCACTAGATGTTAATGTCACAACATAATCAAAAGAAGTACTATTCGTAACCGTAAAAGATAAAGCTCCATTACTATCTCCGACACAAACAACAGGTGTTGTTTCCACAGCATTAGTAATCTCTATTGGATCTATAACATCTACTCTATAATCATCACTAAATGTACATTGATCATCACTTCTTCTTGCAGTAACCGTATACGTAATTCCTTGTGTTATTGTATAGGTATTAGTTGTTAAAAAACCTGTATTTCCAGTTGCCGCCGCTCCTGTTGCAGGATCGGGAGACACATCATACTCATATACAACTCCTGCCGCAATATCCGCTGCAGATAATGCAGGTTGAGCTTCAAAGGTAACTTCTGAGCTTTGACTATTACAATCTCCATCACCTGGAGTAAACGTAATTGATGTAATTGGAACCAATGCGGGAACATCTACTGGAAAAGGAACTGCACAATCTGCTGAACCTTGATTTCTTATATACACTGTATAAGATCCATCGGTACTTACAGGAATCGTAAAAGGAGTGGTAGTAACATTGGTAAAAGTAACATTATCCAAACTCCATTCATATGTTCCTGATCCTCCTGCAATATTATCAACTTCTATCAATGCATCTTCACTTCCGACAATACAGCTTAATGGTCTGTCTAAAGTTACGTCAGCTGTAATTCCAGCAGGTGAAGTAATTGCAAAAATAGATTCCCTTACCGGACATATAGTTGGTTCCGGTGCTGGGAAAGTACAATTCGGATTATTTATGGTTGGTGTTGTGTTTGCATGTGAAACTGCAATTGCATAAGAATTACCATCTGGTATGCCCGTAAAAGTAATCGTTTGACTTCCTGTGGATGCTATTTCATTTACTAATGTCCATAAAGTAATATCCCAAGTAGTTTGATCTGCATTCCCACAGTTAGGGTCACCTGCACAATCCCAAAGTTGATATGTATATAATCTACCTGCTACTGTCGGTGAAACATCTACCTGAATTTGACCAGTGTCTCCTGGACAAGCGGGCTGAGTAACAGTAACATTATCGATTACTATAGGTTCATACGGTGTAATATTGTCAATGCTTGCTGATATGATACAAGCAGCCGTTCCACCAGGAATATTTTGATCACTTACTCTAAAAGTATACGTAGCAGATGGATCAGCAGGAGAAGGTATTTCAAAAATATTACAAGCAACGAAATTTCCATCTCCATTATCAAATAAATAATTCCCTGAACCATTTAATACGTTTACTTGTACCAATGCTCCACTATCACAAGTTTCAGGAGCTAATAATACCACCTCTGCATCAAAAGCTGGGGCCGGATTGATGGTAACTGTTGCGTCAAAAATACATTCTGGTGTTGGTCTGTTTGAAATTACCTCAACAGTATAAGTTCCAGGAGGTAAATTATTCTGTGTATAATTACCATTATTGGCGCTACTATTAGGAACTATTATTGGATCTGCAGCTCCTAACGCAGGACTAGAAATGGTATATTGATACTCTGGTATACCACCGGTAACGCTGATATTAATTCTACCAACACCTGTACCATTATCATTATTTACACAACTAGGATCAACTCCAGTTACACTAAAAGTTGGATCTATAGAAGGTACATTTATCGTCTCTGAATACTCACATCCAGGGAATGTAGTATCGATTGCATATACAGTTACATCACCAGCAGTAGATATTGGAAAAACTCCTGTAGTATTTGTATATGGGCCTCCAGGAGTTAAACTGAATGCAAAGTTTGTAGGTACATTAACCACACTAACACTACCATCATTACCACACTCTATAGGATTCATAGTTAAATCCGGTTGGTAATCATTTTTAAACACACTGAAGTAGAAAGGAATGATACATCCTCCATCGAATTCTGCTAAGATTCTGTAGTCTCCTGCTTCCGAAACAGTATAATTTGGTGTATCACCGCCTGTTACTTCTACCCAATTGGCATCCGTACAGTTACCATCTAACAAAGAACATGGATCATTTGGATCTAATACACAAGACCCTGATGGAGTTAGTCTCTGCCATGAAATATCATCTAAAGTAGATGGATCAAAATTAGTTTCTAATAATTGTGTTTGATCACCACATAATAGAATTTGTGGAATCGGTATACCACTACAATCTTCTGTTACAATAGTAGTTCCATTTACATAATCTAAAACTGGGTTTGTAATATCTCTAAAAGCAGTTACTGTAAATTCTTCTGTAAGCGACATACAACTAGGGTCAACCCCATCTGTATCTTCCTTAAGCACAGTATATACTCCTGTTTGTGGATTTGGAACCTGGTAAAAATTAACATTTGTTACCACAGGCGTTGTAATCCCAGGTCCAGACCATGTGTACTGATTATAACCTGTACCTGCGACTAATAATAAGTCATCATCACAAAAAGTAACATCTAACTGACATGCTGGTATATTAACAAGTATGTTCGAAGCTTCATTTTGTTGATCACCACAGACTCCCACCTGAGAACTACTTGTAGTACTTCCCATGGTTCCTGATTGCGCTCCAGTGTACGTTGCTGTTGCAGAGTTCGTAATTACATCAGAACATGCATCTCTAAGTTCCTCACAACTGCTAACCAACTGTGCTCTAAATCTTATAAAAATTGGGGCATCTCCATCTCCAACAGGAGCATCGTTAGGTGTTTCTACCAGATCTGCTGGAATATTAAATTGTAAAACCCCTGGTGATATCTCCGTATACGTAACTCCTGGAGGTAAAGTAGCATCGACTACTCCTAATAAATTAGTATTTGCAGGAAGAACATCTGTAATTGTAACTGTTCCATCTACAAAATCTTCATTACCTATATTTTCAATTTCTAAATCATAGAATATCTCATCACCTAACTCTACATTTCCACCTGTTATCTCGGTAGATCCATCTAACTCAAAGACTCTTTTAATGATCCGTAATTCTGGTTCGATAATAGTTACGGAAAATGCATTGAAAAACACACTATATCGATCCCGATCTGTAAATAGCTCAAATGTGGCCGATGTTTGGCCGTTATCTACTAAATCTTTGGAATCATTTGGTAATTCGAATAAATCTGCATCAAACCCCTGTGTATTCTGAGAATTCGGTGTTCTATTTGTTGTATAAACACCATCTACAGATATGGATCCATTAAAGAAGTTATTTGTTGGATTTGCTGTAGCAGCTCCTTGTCCTAACGCAGTGGTAGTTCCTGCAGTATTCACGATTCTTAATTCATCCCCCCCTAAACTCGTATCTCCTTCTAGTGAAGCTGTACCAAATCGTACACTAACAGGCTCATTGATTCCAGTAGGCGTGGTAAATCCACTATACGAAAAACGTAAGGGATCCTGACCACTAAAAATCTGAACAAAACCATCGTCTGTACTAATGAATTTAGCCGTTTCCTGTTGATCTTCATAAAACGCTACTAAGAACCATCCTCCACAAGCTCCATCACCTCCACTGGTAAAACCTTGCGTAGCATTCATATTTGCAACTGTATACGTACCAAATGGATTGTCTGGATCTAATAAGGCTGTTACATCTGCATAACATACATATGGCACCTCATCATTGGCAACATCTCCTAATGGATTTGTAGGTGTATTACGATATCCATCAAACACGACGCTACTAGCGGTTACATCTACATAAGAACCGCCTGGCACCTTAAATTTTATATCTCTAAAATCAGCAGGACCCTGTTTTCTCGGATCCGTAAGAGGAAGGTTAGAAAGCCAATCATTACCACCACTTGATGACAAGGTTGCTAATACGACATTGGTTTGTGCTTGTAATAAAGGTATTAAATCACCTCCCGTGAAATTTGCATTATTGATATCATCATTTCCGATAGAAACTGATGGAATATTAATCGCTGGTCCGTTCCCTGTCATTCTTGGCAACAACCCACCATCGTTTACTATTACAACTCCAACAGCTCCTGCACTCTCAGCATTTACTACTTTTTCTCGTAAGGAACAGCTACCACCATCTCTTATAACTGCAATATTACCAGCTAACTCAGTGGCGTTAGTAATACCACAACCATTCACTGGTTGTGCTACCACCAAATATGAAGTTACTGGATCATATTCTATATCCGAATTATCATTATCAAACTCTGAGTTTCTAGCCGTATACATTTCTGCTAAAGGGCCATTATTAATGATAAAAGCTGTTCCAGTAGCTGAATTAGAAGATATTTCATTATCCGTAAAATTAACAGGAGTATCTACTCTGGCCATATAATAATTCGCAGACCAATATAACCCAGCATACACCAATCGGCTACAATCTTCTCTTGGCACTGTTAAACCTGCTTCACTAGAACTAAAGGTAGTTGGATCATTATCCACATCTATAAAAGCTGTGACATAATCACCATTATTCTGCGTTCCGTTGTAATTTCTGTTAGGATTTGTAAAAACAGTACCTCCCGAGTCTTCTATAACACCGACAATATCATTACCGGCCATTACCATGTTACCCCTAAGGTTATTAAACTGGGCTCGTGGTATAGTATCAAAAGCAACGGATACTTGCGCGTTCATCTTGCTTATGGTACTAATAATAATCACCGCTATTATTAGTACAGCTTTTTTGGGTAATAGTGTTTTCATAAGCTGCTTTGTTTGAGTTGTGTTGTTCATTCTAGTATATTTTGGGGTACTACTCACTATTGTATCTTTAAAATGTATAGATCTCCATCGTATGTGTTATTTACATTAGAGAATAAACTCTGTTTTGCCTGATCAATACTATCAAACCTATCTAAATACACATATATGTAATTGTCTTTTGGATTCCTGAAAAACTTAGGCTCTAGCCCCTGAGACTTAAGCTTATTCATTCCTCGTTCAAAATAATTTTCTCTTTTAAAAATATTAGTAATTAAATAATATCCATTTTCAATATTATGCCCTCCGATATATGACAGGTTCTCTGTTAATACGGTATCGTCTTTAACGGTATCCTTTATGATACGTGATTCTTGTACTAATCTCTTCAATGATTCCACTCTACTTTTAGCAATATTCAAGATCCACATATCACCAAAGTATTTGTTTCCAATATTGTTTAAATAGTTTTCGGCTGCTTCTTCCTTGTTTGCATAATACGTAATTGCTACATATTGATATTGATTTTCTGGGTTCAATATCACCTGAGCATCATTAAATCCAAGATCTTTTAGCTTATTCGTAAAACTATCTGCATACACTCCACCTCTGAAGACATTTCCTATCAAATAGAACCCTTCTGGATATCCTGGAATATATTTGGTCGCATATTTAGCTTCTGGTCTTGTAGCTTCGGCAAACTTGATAAATCTATTTCTAGAAGTTAATTTTTTTGAACTACTAGGATCAGGATTATTTTTCACCTGCTCAGCTTCATCACTCATATTTACAAGAGATTCCAATAGTCTATTAAACTCTCTCTTGTCTAGGTTTTTAGAAGATGTTAATAAGGAGTCTCTAGATGCGATCAATCTATCTGTAATTCTACTACTATTATCGATTTCTCGCTGAATCTGTTCAAGATCTTCTCCATTATCCTCTTGAGCTTCTGCCTCTTGACGTTGTCTCTCTTCTTCTGCTAATCTTGCAGCCTCAGCCTCCTGACGTTGTCTCTCTTCTTCTGCTAATCTTGCAGCTTCTGCCTCCTGACGTAATCTCTCCTCTTCTGCTAATCTTGCAGCTTCTGCTTCCTGACGTTGTCTTTCTTCCTCAGCCAATCTCGCAGCCTCAGCTTCTTGACGTAATCTTTCTTCTTCAGCTAGTCTTGCAGCTTCTGCCTCCTGACGTAATCTCTCCTCTTCTGCTAATCTTGCAGCTTCTGCCTCCTGACGTAATCTCTCCTCTTCTGCTAATCTTGCAGCTTCTGCTTCCTGACGTTGTCTTTCTTCCTCAGCCAATCTCGCAGCCTCAGCTTCTTGACGTAATCTCTCCTCTTCTGCTAATCTTGCAGCTTCTGCCTCCTGACGTAATCTCTCCTCTTCTGCTAATCTTGCAGCTTCCGCCTCCTGACGTAATCTCTCTTCTTCAGCTAGTCTTGCAGCTTCCGCCTCCTGACGTAATCTCTCCTCTTCTGCTAATCTTGCAGCTTCTGCTTCCTGACGTAATCTCTCCTCTTCTGCTAATCTTGCAGCTTCCGCCTCCTGACGTAATCTCTCTTCTTCTGCTAATCTCGCAGCTTCCGCCTCCTGACGTAATCTCTCTTCTTCTGCTAATCTCGCAGCTTCCGCCTCCTGACGTAATCTCTCCTCTTCTGCTAATCTTGCAGCTTCTGCCTCCTGACGTAATCTCTCCTCTTCTGCTTCTTTATCTTTTTGTACAGAAACTTCTCTTTCTAACGTTTTCTGAGATTCTTCTCTTCTTTTCTGTTCAGCTATTTCTTGTTCAAGCTTTCTCTGAGATGCTAATCGTTCTTCTTCAGCTTTTTGTGCAGCCATTTCTACCTCAAGCCTTTTCTGTGCTGCTATTCGTTCTTCTTCTTCAGCTTTCTGTTTAGCTTCAGCTTCTGCAATTTGTGCTTGTCGAGCTTCTTCTTCCTTAGCCAATTCTTCAGCCTGTCTTTTCGCTTCAGCTTCCGCTTCTGCTTCTGCCTCTTGTCTTTCTGCTTCAGCTTCTCTAGCAGCTTCTTCAGCAGCTATTCTGGCTTCTTCAGCTTGCCTACCTGCTTCTTCCTCTGCTGCGATTCTAGCTTCTTCAGCTTCTTTAGCCGCTACTTCTTGAGCCTGTTTTTCTTCTTCAGCTCTTTTCTGTTCAGCCAATTCTAATTGGATTTTCCGCTGAGCTGCCAATCTTTCTTCTTCGGCTTTTTGAGCCGTCATCTCTAGCTCTAACTTCCTCTGAGCGGCAAGTTCTTCTTCTTTTTTCTTATTTAATAATTTTACTTCTTCTTCTCTTTGTAAAGCAAGCTCTCTTGCCTTTCTAGCTTCTTCTTCTTTTGCTTCCTGAATTGATCTCTCTAATTTATTCATAGCTCGTTGTGCCTGACTTAGAGAGTCATTTCTAGTACTTTGAAGTTCTCTTATTAGTTTATTTTGATCTAAAATTTCTTTCTTTAATCTTCTTATTTCGGAATCTCTTTGTAAAGAACTTTTTGATGATATGTTTCTTCTTTTTCTTCTACGTTCTTCCTTGGCAAAATTAAATGCTAAACCAAACTCGTGAGTAGCACCGAACTCTGATACACTAGCATCTCCACCAATTCCAGGTTCTACAGTATACCCAACAGAAACCACTTTAGTGATGTTAGCTCCTATACCTATTGACCCTCCATAAAAACTGTTATATCCCAATTGTGCCCATCCATATTTTGGAATTTCAAATAAAACATTTCCACCGTATCTCAAATCTTGTTCTCCTGGTTTAGAAGCATATACCATACCTCTTAACTCATTCTCTGTTCTTCTCCAATCTAACTCGGTAGTATACATTACATGCCCTGAGTATTCAAAATTATCTGTAAGCAATTCACTAGCAGTAAGATTGTAGGTAACCAAATTTCCAACAGAAACTCCAACATCAAAATTTCCATAATTAAAATTCACACCTGGTCTAAGAAGAAAAACAGAACTATTTTCGTAGTTATTTATGATATCATCATCTGCTTGTGCTTGGTCCAAATTACTCTTTAAAGCACTTTGAGAATAATTTAAATTAACACCAAAAGTAAAATTCATATCTCTATTTAACTCTAGGTTATAAGCATAGTTCAACGTAGCCCCAAAAAACCTAAAAATTCCGACATTTTGTTGAAATAATCCGATTCCAATTCCTGTTTTTTCCTCAAATCGCGCGGAATAATTAAGAAAATATGTCTGAGAATTATCGCTAAAACTAGAGCGAGGGTTTCTATTGTAGATATTTATAGAATTTTTGTTTTCTCTTACCAAAGAGAATGTAGGGTTAAACAAAAACCTATTATATTTTAAGGAGTTATGTAACGGAATATCTGAAGGTAATATACCTGATGTATTGGAAGATCCATCTTGTGCAGATATTAGATGTGCACAAAAAATGAAAATAGATATATAGAGTATTTTTTTTATCATAAATTATCTCATTACTGTAATTGTCCCCTTTTTAACTACTGTATTACTTCTTGATATTATATAATAGTAAATAAGTTCACTTGCTTGTGAGGCGGACTCATTTGGCCAATCAGCGTTGTAACCACCATTTTTTTGAAAATCTAACTGTCCGTTAGAAGAATATATACTTACTTCAACATCATTGTCGGTAAAAGAATTTGGTAATACCCAAGCGTTGTTTGCAGCATTTCCTCCTGGTGTTACAACATTAGGTATTAATTCTGACAATGCGCCCGGACCTCTAACCTCTGCGATTAATGTGTCCGTAGTACATAAAGAAGAGCTAATTCTTGCAAAATAATCTCCTTCTTCAGAAACAGTTAACGTATTGGTTGTCTCTCCATCGATTAATACCTCTGTACCGTTTTGAATTACGTACCACTCATACGTGAAATTAGTACTCGCCGGTGCTGTTAAAGTAACTGTTTGTCCAGCTTCCAATACAGGAGGATTAATATCTAGAACAATACTATTAGATAAAAACTCAATAGGTAAATTGTTAGAAACAGTGTCTGGTAAACCTCCAGGACTAAAAATAGCCCTCAATTCGAAACTTCCTCCATTATCAGCACGAGAAACATCTAACGACAAAGAAGTCTCACCTGTAGAGACTCCATCATTAAACCACTCGAAATCAAAAAAGCTAAATTGTTCTGTGGTTAAAGGAACGCGATCGCCCGTGGATGTTATACCTACCATTTCTTCTAACGAAATAGTAATGGTGTCCTGATCACAATCGACGACCTCTCCAGGAGCAATCGTTATATCAAATCTTTCTGCTGCGACGACAACAGTTTCTGTTACTAGTTCAGACATACAAGGGTCATCTGGAAATAAAGCATCTATTTCTAATCTATAGTCTCCTACTCCATTAGCCGGAACATCAAAAGTAATGGTTGAGCCGGTAGTTATTCCTTGAATTATAATATTAGTATCGCGTATCCACCTAAATGTACTTCCTACTGGGGCATCCGTTTCTACAGTTAATGTTAATATTTGTGTTGGCAGCAATACCAATCCTGGCGGTAAAGGAGTCGTAATACTTGATCCTTCATTTGTAACTGTTACTGGATTTGTAACTAAAATACAATCTTCACTTAGTTCAATTTCTAAAGTGTATTCACCACCAAAATCATTATCGGGTAAAGTAATAGTTGGAGAGGTTTCTCCATCTAATTCCACACCATCTTTGATCCATTGATAACTATAAGAAAAATCAATATCACTAGCCTGTAATACTTTCGTTTCATCTGGGCAAAAAGAAAAATCCGGTGCCGTTGTAATAATTGAAATGTCACTTGTGTTAACTAAAGAAGCTGATATTCTATTAGATTTATTAAAAACAAAAACGTTATTACATAAACCTACAGAAACTCTTGCCTGATAATCACCTTCTTCGGTTATTAATAAAGTAGGATTATTTTCTCCAGGAATTAACGCTCCATCTCTCAACCATTCCCAATTAAAATTATTAACATCTACCTCATTATCATTTTCATCCAAAACGACAACAGAAACTTGTTTCGCAAAAGACGCTACATTACAAAAGATAATGTCATCACCACCATTCAGGCGAATTAAAAGATTATCATCATCGAAAAAATGAAAAGGTATGGGCTCAGAAATATCACTAATAATACTAGCTTCAGTAGCGATAACTCTTAATCTATAATCGTCACTATTTGCATCCTGGGGCACATTAACATTGAAGAATTCTATAACGGTTCCCGCTCCACTTGCCTCATTAGGACCATCCGCTGTGCCTAAATCTGTAATTTCCGATGCATTTGCAAAGCTTCCGGAAGGATTCGAAAGTTGTAAAATGAACTGATTGTTTGAAGGTAGCGCAACACCTGCGGACATGTCTGCAGTAAAATCAAAACTATTTGTCAGCGTACCACAAGCTTGAGCACCTGATACCAAAGTAGGAGCCTCAATATTTCGTTGGGCTAAAGCTTCCTGAAATCCAAGAGCCAAAACAATCAAGACGAAGACTAAGTTAAGTTTCCTTTTCATAGCGATTATATCACTTAAATACGTGTGAAAATATGCACTACTAATCAAACGATTTGGGGCGTTTGTTAATAATATTGTTAATATAAATATACTAAAGTCATAAAATTATAAATTAAAAATTTATATCAAACCAAATTTTCATTTTTTTTTGTAATAATATTCTTACTAAAAATTGAAGACAATAATTACATGTGTGAAAACCGTAGTCTTACAATGTTCTTTAATACAGTAAATAACTATTAACCAATTACTTAAATATACTAATTAAAAAACAATTGTAGTCCTAAAAAGACAAAAAAACAGAGATAATTCTGAATAATAGTAAATTTTTAATTCAAATTTCTTAAAAAAACAGTTGATATTCTGACATTTTGTAGGATCAAAAAAAATCTAAAAACGGCAACTTTATCCGATTAAGTGTTTTTTTTTATTCGCTTTTCGAACATATTTTTATAAATCATTTAGACATTATCTTATTAACAAAAAAGAAGGGAAATTTCCCTTAATGAATTATGATAATAATGTATTCTGTTAAGCCGTTTTAAGCATGTATATTCGAATGCTTAACAACGTAAAAACAATGTTTATACTAGTAAATTAAACAAAAGCTCGAACCTGATGTTGCACATTTATACAAGTAAAAACACCAATGAATTATCTCTAATCCTAAAACAATTATAATTAGTTTGTTAAAAACAAGACATAAAAAAACCCTATAATCAATATTATAGGGTTTGATACCTTATTTAACTTGGTACTATTCTTTACTTTCTCCTGAAGGCTTTTCTCCGTTAAGTTCAGTAATAATTTTATCGGTTAAGTCTAACTCTTCCTTCGCATAAAAGATATTCTTTACTTCAGTTTCACCATAGATGTAAGTATACCCATTCTTTTTACCATAATCTTTGATAAAATCTTCAACCTTAGCAATTATTGAATCAATTTCAGTCTGACTACCTTTTTGAATCTCTTGCATTCTAGTTTGCTGTTCCCTTTGCAGTGTTTGCTGTTTTACCATTAACTCCTGCTCTTTTTTCTCTCTATTAGACTGTGTCATGGATTTCATTATATTTTGATATCCCTGAACTTCAATTTGAAACTGTTTTGCCTTTTCTTCTAACTCTGCTCTTACTTCATTATTCTTTTTTGTCCATTTTTCTTTAGCAGCTTTCATTTCTTTAAAATCTGAAACAACTTTTGTGTTATTTACAAATCCTGTTTTTTCGGTTTGCTGATTACATGAAGTCATTACAAGTAACCCTATAGCGATGCATAAAAATTTTCTCATTATTCTAAATTTAGTTCTGCGCAAAAATATCAAAGTTCAGTATATGTTATCCTTTTAACATCATCAAATTAACTCACCATAAGAAAAAACAATTACTAAGTCTTTTGTAATTATCAAAATCAATTAAAAAAGACTTAAAATAAAGCTTTTTAAGCTGTTTTTATAAATTTCCTATGGGTTAGATAACTAAAGTCCTTAAATCGTCTTTAAAAAACCTAAAAAAACAAATTAATCGTTTTTTAGCACATAAATATGAGAAGAATACTGCTTTGATCTTCGTGCTTTAAGATTAGAAACAAAACCTCGTCGAATAGCCCTTATAAAATTCATTTTCCCATTTTTATATTTTTCCGATAATAATGAGACATAAAAAGAGTCGAACAACAGCGGTAATGTTTTTTGAAGTTTTATTTTTTCTTCCTGAAAAAGGTTTTCTATCGCATTTTCAGAAAAATGCCATAAATGCCTAGGCACATCATAGGCAGCCCAATGACAATTATAATATTGCGCATCATACGACTTAAAATTAGGAACAGCAATAATAAGGTAACCATTTGGTTTTAAGAGTCTCTTTAATTCTTTAATTTGAGCAGACAAATTTGGTACGTGTTCAAGAACATGCCACATGGTAATCACGTCAAAATTATTCGAAGATAAGTTAGCTGTCGTCGCTTCTAACAATATTCCTTTACTTTTTGCTTGTTTTTTAGCTTGATCGTTTGGTTCAACCCCTACTGTATCCCATCGCTGTTTCTTGGCTTGCATCAAAAAATCTCCAGTTCCTGCACCAATATCTAGTAGCGTGCCTGGCTGATTATTTAATTCAGTTATTAGACGAACCTTTTTTCTTAATGAGTAACTCTTTACAAGGTGATATAGTTTTTCGAAAAATGTTCTTTTTGAATCGGTATGAGAAATATAATCATCACTTTCATAATATCTCCCTAAGACATCTTCGGATGGTTTAGGAACAGTTACAAGCATATCATATTTTTCATCTTTATACAATTTAAACAGCTCTCCTGAAACTGTATAATCTTTACATTCTAAATAATATTCTTTTTCGTTATTCATTATTTATTCTAAACCAACTAAAATCCTTAACTACTTCTATTAATCTTCACCAATTGACATGATATTAGTTTTTATTATATATATCAAAAGTTATAATCAAGTATTGAATGTTCCACGTGGAACTAAGATTTTGTAGCATCAAAAACTTCAACATTTAAAAGTTTACTTAACTCATTAGCTTTTTTTAAAGCTTTATCATATTTTTCAGACCGAAACAACGTTGTTTTTTTATTTTCCTTAAAAAAACGAACAACGTATTTATTATGTCTTTCTTTTGTTCCAATGGCACTTACTGAACTCCAATCATTATTCTGAACAAAACTGCCCGAAAACACTGAAACATAATCTGGAAAATCCAAATTCAGTTTTGTTTTAAAAAACACCAAACCAAACACAGAAAACAATTTATAATTTTCAAAATCCCTATCAATCTTATAAGAGGTTGAAAAGCCAAAAAAAAGAGAAGAGAACACAACCAACCATATTCTTGACCACAATTCTTCTTTTCCAAAAAGAAGCATCAAAACAGAAAAAACAAAAACGATTGTCACCAATATTTTTGCCTTTAACGCTCTTTCTTGTTTACATATTACAAAATCACTCATCGACCCATATAAACTAAAAGCACTGATATATCACTAGGCGATACTCCACTAATTCTTGATGCTTGAGAAATCGTAGCAGGTTTAATTCTCGTCATCTTCTCACATGCTTCATAAGATAATGACTTCAATTTAGTATAATCAAAGTCTTTTGGAATCTTAATGTTTTCCAATCGGTTTAATTTATCAGCATTATTTTTTTCTTTTTCTATATAACCTGAATATTTAACCTGTATTTCTGTTTGTTCTAACACTTCCTTGTCTAATTCATTTTTTTCAATATAGTCAGCTACTTTTTCCAAGCGTCTCATATCTTCTAAATTTATTTGAGGTCGTGCAAAAATCTTAAACATTTTACCACTTTGGTTTATCGGAGAAGATCCTTTTTCCTTCAATACTGGATTCGCCTCAATCGGAGTTACACTTGTCTCCTTAAAAAACTGAACAAAATTATCGGACTTCTTTTGCTTTTCTTCCATTCTTAATAAACGATCATCGGAAGCCAATCCGATCTTGTGAGCAACAGGAGTTAACCTAAAGTCTGCATTATCTTGTCTTAATAAAGTTCTATACTCTGCTCTTGATGTAAACATTCTGTATGGCTCTTCCGTCCCTTTAGTTATTAGATCATCAATTAAAACTCCAATATAAGCTTCGCTTCTAGTTAAAATAAATGACTCCTCTTCTTTAACTTTTAGCGCCGCATTTATTCCTGCCATTAAACCCTGAGAAGCTGCTTCCTCGTATCCAGTAGTTCCATTAATTTGTCCTGCGAAAAACAAACCGTCAATTAACTTTGTTTCCAAAGTATGTGTTAACTGCGTAGGTGGAAAGTAATCATATTCTATTGCATAACCTGGTCTAAAGAATTTTACATTTTCAAACCCCACAACCGAACGTAAAGCTTTAAACTGAACATCTTCCGGTAATGATGTAGAAAATCCGTTTACATATACCTCTACTGTATTCCACCCTTCTGGTTCAATAAACATTTGATGCCTTTCTTTATCGGCAAATCGATTAATCTTATCTTCTATTGAAGGGCAATATCTAGGTCCGATACTTTTAATTCTTCCATTAAACATTGGAGACCTATCGAACCCTTCTCTAAGTAAATCGTGAACCTCTGGAGAAGTGTATGTCATAAAACAAGACCTTTGTTCAGTAAGTGGTTTTGATAAATCAGAATAACTAAACTTTTCTGGATTATCGTCACCTGGTTGTTCCATCATCTTAGAATAATCTAAAGATCTTCCATCTACACGAGGTGGCGTTCCGGTTTTCATTCTTCCCGAATCGAAACCCAAATCTATCAACTGCTCTGTAATACCAGTTGCAGCTCTTTCTCCTGCTCTTCCTCCTCCGAATTGTTTTTCTCCGATATGAATCAAACCATTCAAAAAAGTTCCATTCGTTAACACTACGGTTTTGGCTTTTACCTCAATTCCCAATGATGTTCTTACACCCACAACCTTTCCTCCTTCGATCAATAATCCATTCACCATTTCTTGATAGAAGTCCAAATTTGGTGTTTGTTCTAAAAGCAACCTCCATTCTTCTGCAAATCTCATTCTATCACTTTGGACTCTTGGACTCCACATAGCTGGGCCTTTTGATTTATTCAACATCTTAAACTGTATAGCAGTTCTATCGCTCACAATTCCACTGTATCCACCCAAAGCGTCAATCTCTCTTACTATTTGTCCTTTTGCTATGCCACCCATTGCCGGATTACAACTCATTTGAGCAATGTTTTGCAAATTCATTGTAATTAATAATGTGCTACAACCTAAATTAGCGGCTGACGCCGCAGCTTCACTTCCTGCGTGTCCTCCTCCAACAACCACTACATCATATTCTTTATCAAACATATTTCACTTACATTTGTTCCACGTGGAACATTTAACTATTTTAAAATTTGTTCCACGTGGAACAAATTAGAAAAACAAACTAAAGATGTTCCACGTGGAACATCTTTAGTTTTTCATTTTCTTTTTGTCTCATAACTGATTTTTCATCTTCCGTTTTGTCTTTGTAACCACAAAAATGCAACAGTCCATGAACCATAACCCGTCTTAATTCTTCCTCAAAATTCATATCAAAAATTTCAGCATTCTCCTTTACCCGATCTACAGATATAAAAATATCCCCAGACAGTTCATTACCCATCGTATTATCAAAACTGATTATATCTGTATACGTATCATGGTTTAAATATTTCTGATTAATGTCCAATAAATAATCATCTAAACACAATATTAAACTAATCTCACCAATTGACTTCTTCTCGGAAACAGCCACTCTGTTCAACCAACTTACAGTAGGCGTCTCATTAATTTTCGTGCTTACCGATTCATAAAAAAAATTAATCATTTTCCTTTTTAAAATATTCTTGAACCTTTCTTTTGTGATTTTGCCGCAAAGGTAACACTTGTCTGTTTAATATCTCAGTAGTATTAAAATATTGTTGCGCCTTATGAAGTTGACTGTTTGCGTCGTTTTTAAACAATGTTTGATTTGTTTTACTTTCTCTTCTATCCTCTTCTCCTTGTTCCAATGTAGCGTCTTCTAGCTTTAATAACTCATGTTTTAGATTCAACATCTTACTAAGAGTGTTGTTATTAAATCCTTTTTCTAATAACTCATTTTCCACTTGCTCTATTTTCTTTAACAACGCGCTACCTTTACTGCCTCCTATCCCTTCTTTTTTAAGTTTATCCTGTAGCGCATTTCTTAATTGCTGTTGTTGTTTATATATCTCATACAATTCTCCATTATCAATCTCTTGTTCACTATCAGATTCTCCATTACCATTTTTTCCACCTTTATTTTCTCCTTTTTCTTTTCCGCTTTCTCCTTTGCCTTTTTCTCCATTCTCCCCTGAACCACCTTGGTTGGACTGACCTTCTTGTTGTCCATGTTGTTCACCCTGCTTCTTGCCTTTCTCAGTTCCCTCCTTCATCTGGTCATTCAATTCACCTTGTTTTTTTATAATATCAGGTAACTGAAATCCTCTTGAATCACCACTATTACCCTTTCCAGAAGCTGACATACTGTTTTGCATTTGATCTAACGCCTTACTTAAAAAATAAGCCAAATCATTTGAACCTGTTACTGCGTACTGCTGATTTGCTGTTCCTTGTATGACTTGATTCTCCGACAAACGTTCTAATGATTTATCAATATTAAATTCTATATCCGTTAATTTACTAGTTACCTCATCTGATATCTTTGGTTGCCGTAACGCCAATGCATATAAACTATCATCTATATGGATGAAGTTCTCTCTTAAAACACTCTGCTTTTTCAACTTTGATGAGTAGGTTGGATTATTATTATTTATTCCTTTGAAACCTTTCATTAGCCCTTCTTGTTCTATTGAAAAATCTACTAGATTATCCAGAATTTGCCTTAACATTTCCATATCTTCTTGTTGCTGTTCTCCACCAGACATTTGCATCTGCATCTGCATTCCACTACTCATTTGTTTCATTTTCTGAGCAGCACTTTTCTGATTTTTCTTCGCATCTGACTTCTTCTTTTTATCTAAATTATCACTAGCGTTCTCCTGTTCCTCCTTGATACTTTCTTCTTCTTTTTGCTCTTGATCTAAATTCATAGGTTTCTTCAACTTCTCATTATCCTTTCTCAATTCCTTCATTTCTTCCTGAAACTTCTCAAACTTTTCATTTAGTTTATCCTGTTCTTCCTTAGTGTTTCCTTCTTCCTTTTCGGATAACTCTTCCTGTTCTTTAGCAAGCTGATTTAACTCCTCTACTAACTTTTCGTGTTTCTGAATAACATAATATCTCTTAGTAAGCTCCAAAAGCTGTTCTAAATTCTTCTTCAAATTCTTATTTTCTTTAGCCAGCTCCTCCAATTTTTCTGTTAACTCCTCCTTCTGGATCTTCTCTGACAACTTATTTATCTCTTCTAATAATTTTTCATTTTTCTTTAGCTTTTCCTCATTACGCTCCATCATTTCTTTTAACGCATCTTTAAAAGGTTCCTCCTCTTTTTTCTCATCCAATTGATCAAGATTATCTTTTAATTTTTTAGAAAAGTTTTGCATCATCTTTTCCTGTTCCTTTTGTCTCTTTAGATAATCCTCTAATTTCTTTTTATCATTGAAATCTAATTGTTTCTTCTCTTTCTGAATTTTACTCAATTCACTTAAATCACTTTCCTGCTCCTTAAATTTCTTTAATGATTTATTCAGACCAGAAATAGCCTCATTTTGTTCATTTAGTCTTTTCTTATCCTCCTCTAAATTGGTTAATTTCCTAAAACTAAACACTTGACTTTTTGTTGATTTGCTACCATTCACACCGTCATTATCATATAATTCAAAATAAAAATCATAATTAACCCCGTTATCCAAATCCAAATCACCAGGAAAGACATATATAAATTCATCGAAAGTAGCGGAACTAATACTTATCGTTTTCCTTATTTTTACATCATCTTTATCACTATTATAATACACCAAATTCAAACCTCTTAAACCATAGTCATCGCTTACTCTACCAAAAAAATAAAGTGTACTATTATCTATACTATCCTTCTCTGAACTTAAATTGATTTCAGGATACTGATCCTTGATTACGTTTATACTAAAAGATAAATTGTCATAATTCTTAATATCTTTATTAGACGATGTTATCTGATAATCCCAATTTCCATATAATCTATTTCCATATCTAAACGTAGATTTATCCTTTCTAAAAGTTATTACTGAATCCTTCGAAATCATGTTAACATACTCAGTATTTCTAGTATTTACCGACCAAGATACCTTCGTTCCCTCTGGGACAATTGCATTTCCGGAACTATTTAAGCTTTCATCCTTTTTCTGTGTATAATCAGGATAATCTAAATTCATTTTAAAATCCAACAAGGTTGGTACGGGAACAACATTTAACTCATAATCCTTAGAAAGCACGTCACTTGCAGACAACCTAAAACTAACTGACTTCTTTGGTTGAATAAAAGTATATTCATACTCCGCTTCTTTATTATTTTTCAAAAAGTAAGTTTCTCCCTCATAATTGATACTCACACTTTCTGGAATCACATCGCCACTAGTACGTACCTTTAGAACAAAATCTTCATTCTCAAATGCATTCAAGTTCTCGTTTATTACAAAAAATTGAAACGGCGCAGGCGGTTCATATGCCGTCCCATAGTTAACCACTCTATTATAACTTTCTGAATACCAACTGTTTTTATTAAATATACTTACTAGTAAAAAAACACAAACTGGAATAGCCATATATTTTAGATATTTTGCGTTTTTCTTGAAATCTATAGCTGTTCTAAATGGAACCGGACTTAACTCTTGGGATTTTTGCTCAATACTCGCTAACAATAAAGAAGATGAAGAATTATTTTCACTTAACTGCAATAGATTTAATAATTTATCATTTACTTTTGGAAAATGATCTCCTATAATTTTAGATGCTCTTTCGTAATCAATACCTCTAGTAAGTTTGAATAATTTAAATAAAGGAATCACTATAAACTTCGAAAACAGACTTACCTCTACAATAATAAACATCCAAAATAATATTGTCCTCCAAAGTTTACTTAACCAAAAAACATACTCAATTAACAAAGTAATCAAGAAATACAATAACCCAATAGCAGCAAAGAGAATTAAACCTTTAATCAATTCATTCGTATAATATTTCCTAATAAAACTTTCTAGTTTATTTTTGATTAACTCAAAACTGCTCATAACTTCACGTATTCTTTTTCAGTAATTTATAAAACTACAACTTTATTTCTTATAGATTTGTTATATTTATTATAATTCAAAACCCTAGATTATAACTTGTTATGAAAGATCTTAAATACATATCTGCTTATAGCATACCCTTAGTTGCAATTTTAAGTATCTATCTCATGGATATTTATACCTACCTAACCCCTATCTATGTTTTTGGTATTATACCAATAATTGAACTTTTTACTCCATCATCCGAAGAAAATTTAGACCCCAATACTAGATTAACCAAATCCAAAAAAAAACTATTCGATTGGCTTTTATATATAAACCTCCCTTTGATTTATTTAATACTATTTTATGCTCTTTATACGATTTCCTCCAATGAGTTAAAAACATTTGAAATTGTAGGAATTATTATATCTACAGGAATAGTTCTTGGTGCTAATGGAATAAACGTAGGTCATGAATTGGGACATAGATTTTCTAACGAAAGATTCATCGCTAAAGCTCTTCTACTTCCGTCGTTATACATGCATTTTTATATAGAACATAATTTTGGTCACCATCTAAAAGCTGCCACCACAGATGATCCTGCTACAGCTCGTTATAATCAACCTGTATACATTTTTTGGATTACTTCTGTAATCGGACAATACCTTAGTGCTTGGAAAATCCAACGAACACTTCTGAAAAAAAATGATCGTTCATTTCTATCATTCAAAAACGATATGTTTTGGTATATGATTATCACAACATGCTATCTAGGTATAACCTATTTAACATTCGATTTAACAGGTCTATGGGTTGTTATATCTTGTGGTACTGTTGGCTTTTTGCTTTTAGAAACTATTAATTACATTGAACATTATGGCCTTATTCGAAAGAAAACTAATTCTGGACGTTACGAAAGAGTTCGGGAAATACATTCATGGAACTCCAATCATCTATTAGGCCGTATTCTTCTTTTTGAACTTACTCGCCATAGTGATCATCATTATAGAGCTTCTAAAAAATATCAGATTCTTGATCACCATAACCAAAGTCCACAACTACCCTTTGGCTATCCGACCTCGATGGTACTTTCATTGTTTCCTCCATTATGGTTTATGTTAATGAATAAACGTGTTCCACGTGAAATGAAACCAATATGACCTTTCATAATTAATTGTTTTAAATCCTTTTTGTACACTTTCATAAGATCGTATCTTTGTCATTTCTTTTATAACCTTACGGTTTAAAACATTTAACTATGACAAACAAACCACGTGTACGATTTGCTCCAAGTCCTACCGGTCCCCTACATATTGGTGGTGTAAGAACTGCTTTATTTAATTACTTATTTACTAAAAAACATAAAGGAACTTTTGTTCTTCGTATAGAAGATACAGATCAAAATCGTTACGTTCCAGGAGCTGAAGATTATGTAATTGACGCACTAAACTGGTGTAATATTCCTTTTGACGAAGGCCCTGGAAAGGAAGGCAACTATGGTCCTTACAGACAAAGCGAACGAAAACATTTGTATAAACAGTATGCAGACCAACTTATCCAAAATGGTCATGCCTATTATGCTTTCGATACCTCAGAAGAATTAGATCTACATCGTAAAGAACATGAAGAAAACGGAAAGACATTCATTTACAATTGGCATAATAGAGAAAAATTAAATAACTCATTGTCATTATCCGAGAATGAAATATCCAAAAAAATTAATTCTGGAGATCCTTATGTTATTCGTTTTAAGTGTCCAATAGACGAAACTCTTCAACTTACAGATGAAGTAAGAGGTACGATTACTATAGAAACCAATGTACTTGATGATAAAATACTTTTTAAGAGTGATGGTATGCCAACGTATCACTTAGCTAATATCGTAGATGATCATCTAATGGAAATCACTCATGTTATTCGTGGCGAAGAATGGTTACCTTCTCTACCATTACATGTACTATTGTATAGATCATTAGGATGGGACGCTCCTAGTTTTTCTCACCTACCACTTATCCTAAAACCTACTGGAAAAGGTAAATTAGGAAAAAGAGATGGTATCAAAGGAGGTTTTCCCGTGTTTCCTTTGCAATGGATAGATCCAAAAACAAAAGAAATCGCCTCTGGATATAGAGAAGATGGTTATCTACCTGAAGCAGTTATTAACATGCTAGCGTTCTTAGGATGGAATCCCGGTACGGAACAAGAAATCTTCTCCCTAAAACAACTTATCCAAGCATTTGATCTTGGGAGAGTAAATAAAGCTGGAGCTAAATTTGACCCTGAAAAAACAAAATGGTTTCAACAACAACATTTTCAGAATACAGATGAAGTTCTACACGTGGAACAATTGAAAAATATTCTACAAAAGAAGAATATCTCTTCCTCCTTTGATTTAAAAAAAGTTGTTGGTCTCATTAAAGAAAGAGCTGTTTTTACAAATGATCTTTGGGATCTTAGCTCATTCTTATTCATTGCTCCTTCTGAATGTGATGAAAAAGCAGTTAAAAAAGCATGGAAAGAAGACACAGCATCTCTCATGCACGAACTAACAAGAATCTTAAGTGATATTAGTGATTTTTCATCAGAGAATGTTTCCAACATTGTTAAAAGTTGGATTAAATCGAAAGAAATTGGTTTTGGTAAAATTATGATGCCTCTCCGAATATCCTTAGTTGGATCCTTACAAGGTCCAGACCTATTTGACATCATGTCGATCATTTCAAAAGAAGAAACTATTAAAAGAATTGAAGCAACGATAGAAAGATTATAATTACCATTTTTCAAGTTATCTACTATAGCCTGTTATAAATTTAACAGGCTATTTTATTTCATTTTGTAACATTTATGGCCAAAACTATACAGATAAAGTAACGATCTTAAACTTTGTCATCTATGGAAAAACAATATAAAGTACTTAAAATATCCAATCTTTGGTCAACCGAAAAACTACGCAAACAGGTAGAAGATACCCTTAACAAAGCGTCCAAAGAAGGATGGGAAATTATTTCTGTAGCATTCGGTACCTCGAGTAGTTCTGGAATGTCCACTGCCATGATTACTATTGCAAAATAAAATTTATCTATTTACAATTAATTAGTAAATTCAAAGTATCTAATAACATTTAATCTGAAAACAAATGACTCTATATTTTATACCCATAATTATATTCGGATTTATCATACTTATATCCGGAATATTCACCGTAAAACAACAGACCGCTGCAGTTGTTGAGAGATTTGGTAAATTCTTAAGTATTCGCAATTCTGGTTTACATTTCAAAATTCCGGTCTTTGATCGAATAGCTGGTCGTATCAATCTAAGGATACAGCAATTAGACGTTATTGTTGAAACAAAAACTAAGGACGACGTATTTGTACGCTTAAAAATATCAGTACAATTTCAAGTTATAAAAGATAAGGTTTATGACGCCTTCTATAAACTAGAAAATCCACATGATCAAATTACATCTTATGTGTTTGATGTAGTACGTGCCGAAGTACCAAAGATGAAACTTGACGATGTTTTTGAAAGAAAAGACGATATTGCTATCGCTGTAAAACAAGAATTAAATGAAGCGATGGTTAATTATGGGTATGATATCATAAAAACTCTTGTTACTGATATTGATCCAGATCTTCAGGTAAAAGAAGCAATGAATAGAATTAACGCCGCTGAAAGAGAAAAAGTTGCTGCAGAATATGAAGCTGAAGCAGAACGTATTAAGATTGTAGCAAAAGCTAGAGCTGAAGCAGAAAGTAAAAGGTTACAAGGTCAAGGTATAGCAGATCAACGAAGAGAAATTGCTAGAGGTTTGGAAGAAAGTGTAGATGTTTTAAACAATGTAGGAATCAATTCTCAGGAAGCCTCTGCTTTAATCGTTGTTACCCAACACTATGATACTTTACAATCTATAGGTGAAGAAACTAATAGTAATTTAATATTACTACCAAACTCTCCACAGGCAGGAAGTGATATGCTGAACAATATGATTGCATCCTTTACAGCATCCAACCAAATAGGAGAAGAAATGAAACGCCAAAATGCCAAAAAAGGTATTGGTAGAAAAAATACCGAAGAATAAGAATTTTTTATTACAAAATAAAATCCGATCATCATTAGTGATCGGATTTTATTTTTTTACAAATTTTCAAAATATCTAATGAGATAAATTACTAATTTTGTATAAGAACTAAAATAAACGGTTTTAAGCGCATTTAAGAAAAAAGATATAAAATCATACTATGCAACTTTTATTCAAGCTCATAGTCTTTTATATAAACCCGTTTATAATAGATAAAAATAATTAAGAAAAATAATTAATAAATTTTTCTTATTAAGAAAAAAAACAGTCATTTATAATTGCAAGTCATGAAAAATTACTTACTCCTCTTTCTATTTATTTCTGGAAGTGTTTTTTCCCAAAGCATGTCCAAATTAGAAAAACTAGCTCTACGGGATGCCAAGATTGTATCTGAGGCATCAGTTAAAAAAGATGTTAATACGCTCTTGCTTCATACACATCCTAAAATATCGAAAAAAATAGGAAACCAACAATTGAAACAAGACTTAGAAGATACCTTCAGAACTATGAGTGCTCAAAAAATTAAAATTGTTAGCTCACAAGTTGATGAAGTCACTGATATACGAAAAGAAAAAAAAGAATATCGTTGCCTAGTAAAAAATACTATCGAAATGGACTATAATGGTCGTACCGTGATATTTAAATCCTCTTTATTCGGATTTTTTAATAAGAAAAAAGAAAAATGGTATTTTATAGATGCTAACAAATTATTAGACGATGAGGATACTAAAAAGGTATTTCGAAATTTCAACACGGATATAGAAATTCCTAAAGATGAGCAAATTGCAGATTTCTAACAGCATACATTAGAACAAAAAAAGACGGACTATCATCCGTCTTTTTTTATTTATAAAAGTAATCAAAACTTTATAGTCCCAATTTGCTTGATACTTGTTCAGCCACTGCTTTTAATAACTCATTTGCATCATCTCTTCCTCTTTTTATAAAATCAATAGCATCTTGATCTGGCATAATACCCTTTTCCTCCAATACCACTCCTAGCGCCAATGTTACTACTATTCTTGTTCCAATTTTCTTAGCAGCTGTTCCGTACAAAGGAATTAATTCATCAATGTCTACATCCTTAGCAGCAACCAAAATCTTTGATTTTAGAGCTTCTCTCTTATCTTCTGGTAAGTTTGTATACTTCTTCCCTGCTCTCTTAATCTCATTAATGGCAGACACTTCAATTTTTATACTCTGAGGCTTTTGAGCTTTTGTACTAGTATTCTGTGTAGCCGGTTTAACTTTAGCCCAAGTATCCCTTAGACCAACAGTCTTATTAAAAATTAACCTATTCGAAGTACTATCAGTATCTACATTAAAATAACCTAATCTTTGAAACTGAAATCTTTCTAAACGTGTTGATTCTTTTAAACTAGGCTCTACATAACCCGTAATTATTTTTAAAGAGTTTGGGTTCAAGAATTCCATAAAATCTTTTTCCTTGTGACTGTCAGGAGCTTCATCGTTAAATAAACGATCATACAACCTTATTTCCGCTGGAATGGAATGGTGTATAGATACCCAATGTAATGTTCCCTTTACATTACGTTTAGACTCTTCTGTGCCACTACCTGATTTGCTCTTAGGGTCATACGTACAATGAATTTCAGTTATTACTCCATTGCTATCCTTTATAACGTTCTCACCTTTGATAATATATGCGTTTTTAAGTCGTACTTCCTTGTCTAATGTAAGCCTAAAATACTTTCGTCCTGCTTCTTCTTTAAAATCTTCTCTCTCTATATATAATTCTTTAGAAAAAGGTACCTTTCTACTTCCTGCAGCTTCGTCTTCTGGATTATTTTCAGCTTCTAACCATTCTTCTTCACCATCAGGATAATTAGTGATAACTAGCTTTACCGGATCCAAAACCGCCATTACTCTTGGTGCTGTTTTATTTAAATCTTCGCGAACACAAAATTCAAGTAGCGATACATCTATCACATTCTCTCTTTTTGCCACACCTACAGTATCTACAAATTTTCTAATTGATGCTGGAGTATATCCTCTTCTTCGTAATCCAGAAATTGTAGGCATTCTAGGATCGTCCCATCCTTTCACTACACCTTCATTCACCAATCTAAGCAACTTACGTTTACTCATAATAGTATAACTTAGGTTTAGTCTAGCAAACTCCCGTTGTTTAGGCCTAATACTTGCATTATCATACACTTGATCCAAAAACCAATCGTACAATTTTCTATGTGGTTTAAATTCTAGAGAACATAAAGAATGTGATATATTTTCTATATAATCACTTTCCCCATGTGTCCAATCATACATAGGATAAATACACCATTTATCACCCGTTCTGTGGTGAGATTTTTTAAGTATTCTATACATTAAAGGATCCCTCATCAGCATGTTGGGATCGGACATATCTATTTTGGCCCTAACAACATGTTCTCCCTCTTCAAAATGACCGTTTTTCATCCTTTCGAATAGATCTAAATTCTCTTCTACCGTTCTATCTCTAAATGGACTATTAATACCAGGTTCTGTTGTAGTACCCTTCTGTTCTGCAATAGCCTCCGAAGATTGGCTATCTACATAAGCTTTTCCATTCTTTATTAATTGAACCGTCCAATCATATAATTGCTGAAAATAATCAGAAGAGTAACATTCTTTATCCCATTGATAACCCAACCAGTTAATATCCTCCTTTATAGCATCTACATATTCTTGCTCTTCTTTAGCAGGATTAGTATCATCAAAACGCAAATTTACTGGAGCATTATATCTTAAACCCATACCAAAACTAATTCCGATAGCTTTAGTATGACCTATATGTAAATATCCATTTGGTTCTGGAGGAAAACGAAAACGTAAATCTTCCTGATCCATTCCATTAGCCAAATCCTCTTCTACGATATGTTCTAAAAAATTAAGTGATTTTTTTTCTTCTGTCATTTGATAAAAATAAAACACAAAACTACCTAATATTTCTAATGATACACAACAATTATATAATTACTGTTTAATTGCTTCAACAACCTAATGCAAAAGGGGTATTTCCTTGTATATTCTTTACAAAGATTCTATTACCTTTGTAAAAAAAATTTGTGGGATTAATTACACTAAAAAATATCAAGGTTTATGCATATCATGGATGCCTTGTTGAGGAGAAAAAAATTGGTTCTGATTATAGGGTTGATCTAAAAGTTAAAGCTGATTTGAACACATCGGCTCATTCTGACCAGCTCTCAGATACTGTTGATTATGTGCATCTTAATCTTATAGTAAAAGAAGAAATGGCTATACGTTCTAAACTACTAGAACATGCCGCTGAACGAATTTTAAATCGTATATTAGAAGAGTTACCATTGGTTGAAAAAGCAACGGTAGATGTCTCTAAAATTAATCCTCCTATTGGCGGAAATGTACAAATGGTTACAATTACCAGAAGTAAAAAAAGATAAATACATCTGAAGTATTCATAAATTTTTTTACATTTGCCGTCTAAGATTAAAAAGGGTGTCGTGGCCGAGTGGCTAGGCAGTGGTCTGCAACACCATCTACAGCGGTTCGAATCCGCTCGACACCTCAAAAAAAAGTCCTGTTAAAATAACAGGACTTTTTTTATTTAAAACCAGAATCTGGTGTAATTTTCTCTATTCTATCTTGAATTTTCTGCTCCATTGTATCAGGAAGTACTCCTTTTACAATTAAAAAAATTCCAAAAACAACCATAATCATACTAATACCTCTTTTAATCAAGTAAGTACGTTTAGGTGTTAATTTTCTTTTTAATCTCTTAGCAAGTAGCATTTTAAGTATATCTACGAATAAATAGGTTATTAAAACCATTGCAAAAAAAACAATGATTCTATTCGTATTCATATCCATTTGTGGTCCGGCCACTACAATGATACCGATCCAAAACCCTAAAACACCAATATTAATGAAGTTTAATAAGAAACCTTTTATAAAAAGTACTAGATAGTTGTTTTTATTAATAATTTCTACGGAGGTATCTCTAAGCTTATTATAATTTTTTCGCTCTTTGATAAAAGATATAGCACCATAAGTTGCTAAAAGCATTCCTCCAAACACAAAAAGCGCTGGATCATCCTTTATTTTTTCTAATATCTGATTTGTACTAAAATATGCGATTAAAATAAAGACAATATCTGCAAAAATAACTCCAAGATCTACAGCCAAAGCCGCTCTAAACCCTTTGATTGCGGCAGTTTCTAATAAAACAAAAAAAACAGGTCCAATTAAAAAGGCAAGTATAAAACCTAAAAATATTGCTGCTTGAGCATCCTGAAACATAAAAAAGTAGATATATTTCTTACAAAGTTAGAAAATACTACTTAGTTTACCTTAATAATTTTACCTCCAAAAACTTTTTTTCCATCGACCTCTTCCGGATTTCCATAAATTCTAATAGTTCCACCAGCTGCTGTATTAGCCTTTACATATTCACTTGCATTTACATTTGCTCTTCCTCCTGCACTAATTTTTACCTGAGTACTTTTTGTTTTTAAATCCTCTCCCATAAATTGTCCTCCAGCTTTTACAGTTACTTCTTGCTCTTCGGCACTTCCTTCCAAATGCAATCCACCACCACTAACAGCTCTTGCTAACAATCTACCAGTTTTAATTTCCGCATAGATATCACCTCCTTCTTGTGCTCGTAAATCTAATTCATCCGCAGAGATAATCTCCTTTACCCGAATCTTTGCTCCTTCATTCACATCCAATTTTGATATTTCTTTATAATACACAACTACTTCTGTATTATTATTATCCCAAGTATTACTTAATGACATTTTTATTTTTAATACTTCATCCTTAAGTACTACATCTACTTCTCTCCTACTAATCCCAGAAATTTCGACCTTATTTTCTGAACCTTTTAATAATTTTACTTCGATCTTATCAAAAACTTTTAGTTCACTAAAATCACCGACATTTTTAGTGATTACTTTTTGTGCTTGCAGTCCTGATACTACTAATAAGAATGTTAGAATTATTACTTTTTTCATTTCCCTATTACTTTTAAATTTGATAATTGTGTGATTTTTATTTTAATAAACGATCATTACATTTATTTTATTCTAATTCTTCTTTACTACCAAGCAATGTAAAATCTAAATGTCTCTTCACTAGATCTGCATTCTTAACCTTTACATACACTTCATCTCCTAACTGATACATTTTTTTAGAACTCTGGCCAATAATAGCATATTCATCCTGATCAAAAATATAACGATCATCATTCATATCTTTTAATCTGATCATTCCTTCGCATTTATTATTTATAATTTCTACATAAATCCCCCACTCTGTTACTCCAGATATTACGCCTAAAAATTCTTCATCTTCATGATCCTTCATGAATTTGATCTGCATATATTTAATAGAATCTCTTTCGGCACTAGCCGCTAAATTCTCCATTGAGCTACTATGATTACACTTTTCTTCATATTCTTCTTCTGCAACAGTTTTTCCGTTATCCAAATAATGTTGTAACAAACGATGTGCCATAACATCAGGATATCTTCTAATTGGTGAAGTAAAATGTGAATAATAATCAAAGGCTAATCCATAATGCCCAATATTATGAGTAGTATATTCTGCTTTACTCATACTTCGTATTGCAAGGGTATCGACCAAATTTTGTTCTTTTTTTCCTTGAACATCTTTTAACAAACCATTTAATGATTTTGTGGTTGTTTTTCGATCTCGCAAATCCAATTTATATCCAAACCTTCCAATTATGTTTTGTAAAGCAGCAAGTTTTTCATCATTAGGTTCATCATGTACTCTATATACAAATGTTTTCTTTGGATTTTGTTTTCCAACGAATTCTGCGACCTTTTTATTAGCTAATAGCATAAACTCTTCAATAAGCTTATTAGCGTCCTTAGAAGTCTTAAAAAACACCCCTACAGGGTTCTTTTCTTCATTCAAACTAAATTTAACTTCGACTTTATCAAAAGAAATAGCTCCTTTACCCATTCTTTGAGTCCGCATTATTTTTGCTAATTCGTCCAGTTTTAATATAGCATCGGCGATTTTTTGGTCTGCACTATATGCTTTTCCAGTTAACGAAATATCTTTCGGAATACTGTTTTTACCAGTCTCGATGATATGTTGTGCTTCTTCATACGCAAAACGTGCATCCGAATAGGTTACTGTTCTTCCAAACCATTGTTTTATAATTTCTGCTTTATTGTTTAATTCAAAAACAGCAGAAAACGTATACTTTTCTTCATGAGGTCTTAACGAACAAGCATTATTTGATAATACTTCTGGTAACATAGGAACTACTCTATCTACTAAATACACTGATGTAGCTCTTTCATAAGCTTCGTCATCCAGAATAGTTCCTGGTTTTACGTAATGAGAAACATCTGCAATATGAATTCCTATTTCGTAATTTCCATTTTCTAGTATTTCAAAAGAAAGTGCATCGTCAAAGTCTTTAGCATCTTTAGGATCGATAGTAAACGTTAGTGTTTTACGCATATCTCTCCTTTTTTTGATTTCTGATTCCTGAATGGAAGTATCTAATTCATTTGCATAATTTTCAACTTCGGATGGAAACTCATACGGTAACCCATATTGCGCTAAGATTGCATGAATCTCTGTATTATGTTCTCCTGGTTTACCAAGAACTTTCACCACTTTTCCAAATGGAGAATCTGCTTTTTCTGGCCAATCTTCGAGTTTTACTAATACCTTATCTCCATCTTCTGCATTTTTTATCTTGTTCTTAGGGATAAAAATATCTGTATACATTCTAGAATCCTGCATATTTACAAATGCATAGTTCTTCTGTATTTCTATAACTCCGACAAACTCATTTTTACTTCTTGATATGATTCTAGAAATTTCTCCCTCGCTCTTACCTCTACGCTTTCTTTTATATACATAAACTTCTACCTCATCACCATTTAGCGCTTTGTTAAGATTATTATTTGGTACAAAAATATCATCTTCTAATTCTTCTACGATAACATATCCTGTTCCTTTAGAAGTTAATTCTAATACTCCTGTAAAAGTGTTAATATTAGGAACTATTTTGAATTTTCCTCTATCTACTTCCTCTATCTCTTTTTTGGCCGCTAATTGGGTTAACTTTTTAATTATTTGATTCCTACTACTAGGATCATCAACACCAAACTTGCCGGCAATCTGTTTATAATTAAAAGTTTTGTTAGGTTCTGATTTAAGTATCTTAAGTATTCCTTGTGTAATGTTTTCAATTTTGGGAGACTTTTTCCTTCTTCCTCTTCTTCTTTTTCTTTTCATTAATGTCTTTTAAATTTTATCATATAAAATTACAGCTTATCTTTTAAGGTTCGCTGTTTTCCATATAAACTTTTATTTAATATTAAATTTTATTCTTGTTTAAAGTTAAAAAAATATTATATCTGTAAATCAAATGTTTACGTTTAAAATATTTAAACAAATCTTGTTATTTTTCTTAAAATTTACTTAATTTTAATATACGAAGATTGTTAATTATTCGTTTGGTACTAAGTAGTATGATACCTAAAGTCAAAAAAATTCATAAGATAATATTTCTGTTTACCCTAATATTCCTATTAGGCTTATATTATGCTACAGTATATATTGGGAACACAATGGACGAACATACTGATACCAATAAAAAATCAGAAATAAACGGTACGATCCTATCCGATAAGGAAGCAACACAAATCAACTAAGTCTTTTTTTAGATAATTTGTATATTGTAAATCATCAATTATCTGGACTTTTTTCATGAAAGATTTTATAACTATAGCAACCTTTACATATCCAAACGATTATGCAATATTACGACTTCTTTTGGAAAGAGAAGGAATTTCTTATTTTTTTGAGAATGAAACAATGATTGGTGTCTTTCCATTTTACTCGAACGCTCTTGGCGGAATCCATCTAAAAATCCATCCCAAGGATAAAATAAGGGTTCAAAAAATCATAGATGATCTTAACACAAATTCTCATCTAAGAATTATCTAGTTCTATTATCCATACTTTTTATAGTTTTCAACATATATCATATATATATCTTTTTCTTTTTTTAAAATTTAAAATAAAAATGATGATTATAATATAGTGTTGATAGCGGTATAACTTTTGTATTTTTTTTTTGTTTTTTAAGTTAGATTGATTTTTCAGAAATATATTAACAACATATAAAAAGGTTAAATACTTGATAATCTTATTAAAATTAATTTTAATTAACAGATGTTCATAGTTTATAAACACATCTTTTTATTGATACTTTTACTGAAAAATCATAGTTGATAACAATAACTTAATGTTTAAAAACTTCACAAGAAAAAGTCATTAATAAATTTTGATTTGATGTCAAGACCTTTGTATTCTAATTTAAATTAAGATGTCCAAATAAAGTTTCTTTAATTTAGCAACTATTTATTCACATCCAATGTTAACAGAAGGTAAGGAGTTATTAACATTGAGGTAACGTTAAGGTAATTTATTGATTTTTTGAAGTTTACTTTTTTTGTTTGAAGTATCTTTGTTTTCAAATAATAAATCTAAAATCTTTAATAAAATAAAAATTTAAAAGTTGTGAAAATAGCTATTGGAAATGATCACGCAGGAACTGAATATAAATTCGGAATAATAACTTATTTAAAATCACAAGGAATAGAAGTTGTTAATTACGGAACAGATGAAAATAGTAGCGTAGATTATCCAGATTTTGTTCATCCGGTTGCGAAAGATGTTGATAATGGTACTGTAGATTATGGAATACTTATTTGTGGAAGTGGAAATGGTGTTTCTATGACAGCAAATAAATATAAAAATGTAAGGGCTGGTTTATGTTGGACCAAAGAAATAACGGAATTGACACGCTTACACAATAATGCTAATGTGATCAGTATACCAGCTAGATATACATCGTTACCTCAGGCGATTGAAATGGTTAAAACTTTTTTAGCTACTGATTTCGAGGGTGGAAGACACGAGAATAGAGTAAATAAGATTTCTATGTGTTAATCATTTTCTTTTATGAGTGATATAAATTTTGAAATTAAGCGTTTTGATGGATTGTCAACTAAGGAGTTGTATAAAATTTTGCGCTTACGCGCAGAAGTCTTTGTTGTAGAACAAGATTGTGTTTATCAAGATATAGATAATAAAGACCAAAAAGCACTTCATGTTATAGGATATAAGGATGAAAATATCGTGGCTTATGCAAGAATATTTGCTGCTGGTGATTATTTCGATAAAGCTAGTATAGGTAGAGTAGTAGTTCTAGAAAAAGAACGAAAATATGGTTATGGTCATGATCTTATTAAGCAAAGTATTTCTGCTATAAAAGAAAATTATAAGACTAATAAAATAAAGATCTCCGCGCAATGTTATTTGAAAAGATTCTATGAAAAACATGGATTTATACAACAAGGTAAAGAGTATTTAGAAGATGATATTCCTCATATAGCAATGATAACTTCATAAAAAATAAAACCCAGCTATAAGAAGGCTGGGTTTTTATATGCTTAATTTTAAGGTTTACTAACTATTTTAATATACTTTCGTACTTAGATTTACTACCCAATATTTCTTTACTTTTTTTAATTTCGGGATTATTATTGATATAATAATTATATAGTCCTTCTCTATAAGAATAACGTTTTACAATTTCGTCTGTAAGCAAGTTTGCAATTTCAGTTTTATAAGTATCTAACCCTTTTGCTTTAGATGTTTTTATGGTAGCAAGTAACGCATTATAGCTCTCTTTAATATCAGTATCCAGCTTGTCTCTTCTAGCAACTTCTAAGGATTTTTTTAGAGACTTTTCAGTTTGAGTTTCATAATCAAAACCACTTTCTTTTACAAATTTTTTGAAGTCTTCATAATCTTTATCGGTAAACTTAAAGTTGTTAACATCCATGTTCTGATGCTCATAATAATACTTTGTTCCATAATCAAATATGGCGTCTGATTGTAATAAGGAAGTTGTGATATTACTAAATTTAGAAGTTTCCATTTCAATATCTGGTTGGATTCCTCCTCCATCATAAACAGTTCTTCCATTTTTTGTTTTAAATGCTTTAAAATCTTTTTCATTTATTCTAACTGCCTTATTATTTTCATCACGATTCCAGTAATCGAGTGCTTGAATACACCTTCCGCTTGGTGTATAGTATCGAGATATGGTAATTTTAAGTTGTGTACCGTAAGTCAGCTTTTTTGGTCGTTGGACCAATCCTTTTCCAAAGCTTCTGGCTCCTATTACTACTCCTCTGTCTAAATCTTGAATACTTCCTGCAACAATTTCGCTTGCAGAAGCGCTCCGACCATTTACCAGTACAACTAAAGGGATTTCGGTATCAATAGGAGTTTTTTTAGTAAAATACTCTTTATTATATTTTTTTACTACAGATTTTGTAGTTGTAATTAACTCTCCTTTCGGTACAAAAATATTTGTTACGTTTATAGCTTCACTTAATAAACCACCTGGATTCCCTCGAAGATCTAAAATAATCTTATTGGCTCCTTGGGCTTTTAAATCTTTTAAAGCAGCTACAGTTTCTGATGAGGCTTTGTTATTAAATTTAGATAGTACGATATATCCAGAATTATCATCTAGCAAAGTGAAAAACGGTACTGCCTTTACTTCTATTTCTTCTCTAGTTAGTGTGGTTGTTTTAATTTGATTTTGTCTTCTATAACTAATTTCTACTTCGGTACCACTTGCTCCTTTAAGAAGTTCTCCGGCATCTTCTTCAAAATCTGATACTGTTACATCCCCAATTTTAATAATCTCATCTCCAGCTTTAAGACCGGCTTTGTCCGCTGGATAATCCTTATAAGGTTCTACAATGATTATTTTATCTTTTACCGTTTTCACCGAAGCACCAATACCTGTATATTCTCCAGCATTTCTAATTTTAGAAGCTTCTACATCCTGTTCATTCCAATATTTGGTATATGGATCCAAATCATCTAGCATTGCCTTTATAGCAGTATCCATAAGCTCTGCGGGATTGGTTTCATCTACATAGTTCATATTTAATTCTTTAAACATAGTAGTGAAAATTTCAATCTGCTTTGCTATTTCAAAAAAATCAGATTTAAAACTGAAAGTCGAAAATAAAATAGCTATAGCAAGGGTAGAATAAAGGATTTTCTTTTTCATACTTTTTATTTTTTTAATAAATGAAAGGATATTAAAACTAAGAAGTCTCTATTTCCTTTACAACGAACTTTTGTAGTATTTCTTTTATTTTAGATTCTATTAGCATACAATCAGGCATTTCTTTTCCTGTATATAAGAACATAAAAGTAAAGTGATGAGAAGTGTTATTGATCACAAGATACTTATTTTTTCGATAACTTTCGCGTAGCAAACGTTTTATACGGTTTCTTTCTACAGCTTTTTTAAAATTGCGTTTACTAACCGATACAGTTGTCTTAATAGAAGGCTCATTTGTTGATGAAGTTTTTCTATATATGAGACGCACAGGATATTTAGCAATAGACTTACCTTCGGAAAAAATTAGGTCAATCTCTTTTTTACTTTTTAATCGTTCTTTGGAGCCAAAAGTTCTTGTCATATCCTTGTAAATGTACAGATAAGAGTTGAGATATTCTCATAAAAAAAACCATAGCACTAATTGGTACTATGGTTTTTTAAATAGTTTTATTAAAACTTAGTTTTTATTAAAAATTACAGCTTTTTCTGTTTGATCAGATCTTATTTGAAGTATATAATTACCCTGAGGTATATTATCTACATTTATTTGTTTGTTACTGTTTAAAACACCTGTTTTTATCTCCTTACCGTCAAAAGAGAAAACAGAAAAATCCAAGTCGCCTTTAACAAAAGTACTTTCTACTTCAACATTTATAACATCTTTGGCTGGGTTTGGCCAAAAAACAAATTTTGAATCAGTAGTATCAAATTCTTCTACAGAAAGAGTTGCCTCTATTGTTCCTTCATACATTCCATTTCCATGGGTTCCTATAAGTAATGTATTATTTGATGGCTTATAAGCTAAGGCGCTTACTACAGCAAAACCAATTTGATTAGGTGCTTCAATTTCCCAATCTTCATTTACTGGGTCTAAACTACTGTATAAACCTCTAGCGGTTCCTACAAAGTATCTTGTTTCACTACCAATTTCAGTTATAGCTGCTGATCTTATAGAGAATGTATCTAAATTTCTTTCGGCTACTGTCCATGTAGGAGTATCAGAAGTTGCATTGGTAGTAATATAAATATTTGTAATTCCATAATTAGAATAGGTTACCATCACAATATCATTATTTGTTGGATGTATTGCAATACCACTTACAGTTCCTTCAAGTCTACCCGGAGGAGTAATTTCTACAGCATCAGTGAAAGCTGTAGCATTTTGAGGATCATTTAATCTAAATAAAGATCCTTGATTTCCACCAACTAATAAATAACTGGAAGATGCATCATATGCTCCCCAAGTAGCTTTCATTTGTTTGATATTTTCTCCAAAAGGAAGACTTCCTAAGTCATTCCATGTAGTAGCTGTAACATTACTGGCATCCGAAGTAGAAAAAAGAGTATTTAGTCCAGCATAATATAAGGCATTATTATTACTCTCATCTAAATAAAAATAAGTAACAAACTGACTTCTAGGATTTTGTCCTGTAACAATAATACCCTCTGGAGTAATTTCCGAAAATTCAGAGGTTGACACTCTAAAAACAGGACCTCGTTGAACACCTAAATAATACAAACTTGGTGCTACACCAACAGCAACACCATCACCACCGGCAATGTCGAACATTGTAGTAGCATCCGGAAGACCAAAACTTATTCCACCACCGGTAGTTCCATTATCCTGTGCTCCACCAATAACAATATCGGATGTAGCTCTCGGATCTGTTGCTACATGATAATATTGGTAGGTTTGATAATCATTATTAAGGTTAGTCCATGAAACAGTAGCTGCATTAATATTATCAGTTCTATGAATTCCTCCATCAGTTCCGGTAAATAAAACATCTGGATTATTTGGAGGAAAAGCAAATGCATGAATATCTGGATGATGTTCGTCTGCATCAATTCCTAAATCATACAATGCATAACTTTGATTATTTCTATACCCACCTATTCTTGTAAAAGAAGCATCAGTTGTGATGTCTTCAATCTTATAAGCATTTGTTCCTCCGATAAGAACAAAATTTTCGTCATCTGGTTTAACACCAACAACAAGATCATAACCGCCTTGTACAGCAATAGGATCATTTCCTGCTAAGTCACCACCTGGCTCATCAGGCATAGTGTTTGTTCTATTTGTCCATGTATCTGTAGAGTCATTCCATTGCCATAAACCAGCTTCAAAGAGACCAGAAGAAGTGTGTAAAAGATAAACAATATCCTCATTGGATGGTGCTACAGCAAGCACTGCTCTACCATTGGATCCGAAACCAGGTGTTACATTAGAACCTATTCTAGTGTAAGAGCCTATACCTGTTGGTGATTGCCAAACCCCATTAGCAGTTGTGGAGTTCCCTGAAAAAGAAGCATATACTATTCCAGTACTTGTTATTACAACATCGGAAAAGAAATTTCCACCAGAATCTAATTCAACAGTCCAATCAGTACCATCGAATCTTCTTATAGCACCACCAGCACCCGCATAAAGATCTCCGGTAGTTGGATGAACCGCTATTTTAAACATAAAATCAAATGGAGAATCATTTTGTTCTTGAACTGATGCTGTACTAGGTAATTGAGTCCAGCTTTGTCCACTATCTGTAGATTGCCATATACCCTGACCTAAAAAGGCAGCGCCATCAGCATTAGCAGAATTTCCAAAACTTTCACCAGTTCCATAATACCAAATATTTTCAAAACCGTTTCTTGGATCTTGTACTATAGTGGTAACGTTATGAATTTCATTATTCGAAGATACCTTACTCCAGTTCGCTCCTCCATCAGTAGTCCTAAATACACCACTACTTACCCCTCCGGCAATGATAGTGTTTCCAGTATTATCAGATCTATCAAATACGATAGTTCTTGTTCTTCCACCTAAATTAGAAGGACCTCTTGAAATATAAGAAGTATTACTTGCAGATTTTGCATTTTTTGATTGAACCATCAATTGGTTAGAGACGAAGATTTCACTTTGTTTTTCTTCAACTGGAATTTTTCCAGTTTTAGGATTCGCTTGTAAATCAAATTCATGTTTACGTCTTTCTTCTGCAAAACGACGACGTTCTTCAAGTGTTTTCATTTTTTTAGGGCCCTCCTTTTTAAAAGGAACGAACACTTTGGATGTTTGGTTGTCTATTTCATTTTTATTTTCATTGTTAAATAAAAGTGCAACAGAAACCAATACTAATGAAATAGGAATAAGTAATTTTACTTTTTTCATAGGTAATGATTTTATCATTTTTTCAATTTTTCGCATCAAAAATAACAAATTATTGTGTTTTACTTAGTTAAATTTATTTATTAAGTGCTTAGATATAACAACTTACTTTATAAAATCCCTAAAAAAAAGTAAGAATTTTATGAGATCAAAGTAAAAACCCAGAATTGAAATCATCAATTCTGGGTTTTGCTTTTTAAAAAACCAACTTTTAGTATTTATGGTTCCGTTGGAGAATATTCATTATTTTTTTTATCCACATCCGCCATTTGCTCTGTAATATCAATTTTCAGTGATTTTATGTCAGATTTAGGTTTTGAAATATTAAAAGTATATGTTGGGTGAGTCCATGTCCAATCGGATAGAACAGCTCTTTTTGTTTTAGGAAAAGGGTTTTCTTTTTCTTTTCTCATCATCCTTAAAGGAATATAAAATGATTCTTTGCTACCATCATTATATTCTACATAAAGGTCTATAGGCATTGGCATTAATCCTAAACGCTCTAAGGTTATTGATGTAGTATTTCCTTTTTCTGAAACGTCTTTAATGCTGTAATCAATGGTGTTTGTAGTTTGCGTCCAATCGGTTAAATACCAGTCTAATTGCATTCCTGAAATTTTCTCTGCAATACGTTTAAAATCATTGGGTGTTGGATGTTTAAATTTCCATTGATCATAGTATTTTTTAATAGTTTTGGTTAGGTTTTCTTGTCCAATAACATATCCAAGTTGTGCCATAAAAACTGCACCTTTTGCGTAAGCAGATGCGCCATAAGCTCCATTTCTAGAGAAACGATCAGCATGAGTTGATTGTGGTTGCTCTATTCCGGAAGTAGCCAATTGAAAATATCCTTGATACATACCTTTCATAGGATTTGGTTTGTTTTGTCCCATTACCTTATCCATTGCTAAAGTGGAAATATAACTAGTAAACCCTTCATCCATCCATTCATGTTTAGCTTCATTTGTTGCTAAAATATGTTGAAACCATGCATGTGCCATTTCATGGGCTGTTACGCCAACTAAACTACCAAAACTTCTTTTTCCAGTTATTAATGTACACATGGCATATTCCATTCCACCATCTCCTCCTTGTATTATCGAATATTGATCGTATGGATATTTTCCTATCGTTGTACTAAAATAATTCATTAAATCAACTGATTTAGGCTGTAGCTTTGTCCAGTTTTCTATAAATGCTTTATCATCACTTTTCTTATATAAGAAATGAAGAACAGGACCATCAGGAACTTGTACTACATCATGAATATATTCTGGGTCCGCTGCCCAAGTAAAATCGTGAACATTTGGAGCAATAAAATGCCAAGCAAGTTTTTTTCCTTTTTGTTTTACTTTGGTTCCAGGTTTTTCATATCCGTGTCCAATTTCTTCAGGATTTTGAAGATAACCTGATCCTCCTAGAATATAATTTTTATCAATGTTAATAGTTACATCAAAATTACCCCAAACACCATGAAATTCTCTAGCTATATATGGGTCTGCATGCCATCCTTCGAAATCATATTCGGCAATTTTAGGATACCATTGCGTCATAGATAAGGCGACACCTTCTTTACTATTACGTCCAGAACGGCGGATTTGATTAGGAACTTGACCATTAAATTTCATTGAGAAGGTGACCTTTTCTCCTGGTGCGATTGCCTTATTGAGTTGTACCTCCAAAATAGTTCCTGCAACCTCATATTGTACATTTTTTCCATTTTGCTTTAAGGAAGATACTTTAAGATATCCTATTTCTTCTGGAGATAGTTTGCTAATTCTATCCATAACTCTAGGATCAGGATCGGCAATAGTTCGGGATCTTACATCCATTTCGCTTCCTGGTTGGAACGCATTGAAATATAAATGATAAAAAACCTGATCTAGTGTATCTGGAGAATTATTAGTATAAACTAGCTCTTGGGTTCCAGTATACTGGAAATTTTTTACATTCATATCCACGTTCATTTTATAATCAACGTGTTGTTGCCAGTAGCTTGTATTATTTTGTGCTTTTACACTGAAAATGGATATTAAAAATCCAATTGAGATTATTTTAGAGATCATTTTGTTTTATTTTGATAGTTTTTCAGCCAAAATAAGGGCGTTATATAAGTTAACCATTTTACCGGATTTGGATAATTCGGTAAATTTATCAGATTTGATACCGTCTGATCCTACAACAACCGTAGCGGTTGTACTTAAACCACTATCCATTAAAATTTGTTTCACTTGTGTAGCTTTTAATTTTGGATAATAAGATCTAATTAATGCCGCCACACCTGAAACTGCAGGAGCAGCCATTGAGGTACCTTGGAGATATTCGTAAGAATTCGATGGAGTAGTAGCCCATATTTTTACTCCTGGAGCGAAAGCATCTACATTATTTTTCCCGTAATTAGAAAAACTAGCTACTAAATTAGAACCGTACTCGTAATTTAAAGCACCAATTGTGATAAAGTTATTGGAAATTTCAGAGGTATTATCTGTTTGATCATTTGGATATACCGCTTTTTGATCTAGATCTAAACCTTCATTTCCTGCAGCATTAACAATTAAAACATCTTTTTCATCAGCATATTTTATGGCTTCTCTAACCCACTCAGGATGTGTAGAGAAGTATTTTCCAAAACTAGTATTAATTACTTTAGCTCCGTTATCAACTGCGTACCTTATAGCAAGTGCAATATCTTTGTCATATTCATCACCATTGGGAACAGCTCTAATTGCCATAATTTTTACATTTTTAGCAATTCCATTAACTCCTTTTCCATTATTACGTTCTGCTGCAATAATACCGGACACATGTGTTCCGTGTTTTATTCCTTCTTTATCTGGATTAGGTCCCATAACGTTGTTATTTCCATAAGTAACGTCTGTAATATCATCTACATTATCCTTTACAATTGTTCTTCCATCAAAATCTAGGTTTAGATGATAGTTTAATTGTTCGGAAAAATGTTTGATACCTCCTTCTATATTCTGAATCAGATCTGGAATTGTTTCTCCTTTTTGTAAAAAACCAAACATTTGAGATAACAGAGCAACTTGTTGTTGCATTTGAGGGGTTTCGGCTTTCACACCTAAGAGTTCGTTTTGATTATAATCTTCTTTTCCTAAAACTTCAGCTATTTTTTCATGAGAAGGTTTCACCTGCTGTATAATCTGCTCATATCTAGTTTTGGTCCCAACAGCTTTTTGATACTCTTCTTCTAGTTGTGCTTTAGCTTCTATATATGTTTGATATTCTTCTTTATCAGAAGCACTTACTGAAGCAAAGTTTTTTCCTTCAAATTTTGGTTTTAGTTTTTTTACGATTCTAGTGTATTCAAGGTTTTCGTTTTCAGAATCTCCAAGAAAGTTCCAACCATGTATATCATCAATATATCCGTTATTGTCATCATCTTTACCATTATTTTTAATCTCTTTCGGGTTCGTCCAGATAACACCATCTAAATCTTCATGTTCAATATCAACACCACTATCAATTACAGCAACAATAACCGTTTGTCCGTTTTTGTTTTTAAGTAATTCATTGTAAGCTCTATTTACACTCATTCCAGGAATTGTGTCTTTTTTTAAATCTGCAGAATTCCAGTTTTTCAGTTGTGCTTCGGTTAAAACAATGTTTTTTAAAGGAACTGTATCAATATTTTCTATAGGAGTAGAAATTATTGTAGGAGCTCCACAACTTACAAACAACATTGATGAGGCAATGGAAGCAAAAATTTTTTTATTAGACTTAGGGTTCATAGCATTTTTAATTAAATATTTCATTACAAGTAAATGTTTCTTTATATCGTACACCTTTCTCGGTTTGTTGTACAGTTATTATTTCATTATGCGCATCATGTTCCATAAACAAATACCAATTGTTTTTAGCCGCATTTTCCAAAAATAGTTTTTTCTCAGGTAATGTTAATAGAGGTCTAGTATCATACCCCATTACATAAGGTAAAGGTATATGACCAGCAGTAGGCAATAGATCTGCCATAAATACGATAGTCTGCTCTTTATATATTATATGAGGAATCATTTGTTTTTCTGTATGACCATCAGCAAATAGTACGCCAAAACCTAATTCCGTTTCTTTTTGGAAGGTTTCTCCAGTTCTAGAAATAAAGTTAAGATGACCACTTTGTTGAATGGGTAATATATTTTCTGATAGAAAAGATGCTTTTTCTCTAGCGTTAGGTTCGACAGCCCATTTCCAGTGATTTTCATTACTCCATATTTTAGCATTTTTAAATGCTATTTCATAACCTGTTTTGTCTTTATTCCACACTACTACACCTCCACAATGATCAAAATGTAAATGAGTAATAAATACATCGGTTATATCATCTCTGTGGAATCCCTTTTCTTTCAATGATTTGTCTAAATTATCATCTCCCCACAAAGAATAATAACCAAAAAATTTATCAGATTGTTTATTTCCCATACCAGAATCAATAAGAATTAATCGATTCCCGTCTTCTATTAAGAGACATCTGGCGGCAATATCTATTAAATTGTTTGCATCAGCGGGGTTTGTTTTATTCCATAAAACTTTTGGAACAACACCAAACATTGCTCCTCCATCTAGTTTAAAGTTTCCTGCTTTTACAGCGTGTAGTTTCATCTGCTGATAAGATTAGTTTTAGAAATCAAATTCACTAATTATATATATTCTAAAGTGGATTCAAAATTTTTGCAAAATAGAAAAAATGTTAAGGATCAGTATTTAATTTTTCGACTTTTTAACAATCTTTCCAAGATTTACTGCAATAATCATAAAATAGGTCTTTATTTCTATACATTTTTTGCGAAAGTAATCTATTAGATCACTAAGGTTGATATTTCTAAAAAAAGTTTGGAAACCTTTTAAGCAATCATAAATTTGATTTGCGGTATGAATTTCTAAAAAAAATCTCATATTTTGCTAATCGTAACACTTATAAATGCAACATGGTTGAATTAGCCGGTATTATAATTTTAGGAATTTTGGCACAATGGGTTGCTTGGAAATTTAAGATTCCTGCAATATTACCTCTTATCCTTATTGGTCTCTTAGTAGGACCAATTGCAACATTATATACCGAGGATGGTACAAAACTGATACAGCCTATTTATAATGGTGCCGAAGGACTTTTTCCTGGAGAGAGTTTATTTTATTTTGTGTCCTTAGCGATTAGTATTATACTTTTTGAGGGAGGATTAACGCTTAGAAGAGATGAAATTCTTAATGTGGGTCCTGTAATTTTAAAACTCATTACAGTTGCTGTTGTGGTAACATTTTTTGGAGCTGGATTTGCAGCGCACTATATTTTCGATCTTAGTTGGCCAATTTCCTTTTTATTTTCATCTCTTATTATTGTTACAGGCCCAACGGTAATTACTCCTATTTTAAGAAATATACCTCTAAAAAAGGATATTTCTGCAGTTCTAAAATGGGAAGGTATTTTAATTGACCCTATAGGCGCCTTAGTTGCGGTATTAGTTTTTGAATTTATTAGTGTTGGTGAAGGAGAAGCCTTTACCAAAAAGGCATTTATAGAATTTGGTAAGATTGTTTTGTTTGGTTTTACATTTGGTTTTACGTTTGCGTATGCTTTAGCTTTTGGAATCAAAAGAAAAATAATTCCGCATTATCTATTAAATGTTTTCACCCTTGCTGTGGTTTTAGGAGTGTTTGTTTTATCCGATGTATTTGCTCATGAATCGGGTTTATTATCCGTAGTAGTAATGGGTATGGTTTTAGGAAATATTAACCTACCTAATTTTGATGAATTATTATACTTCAAAGAATCATTAAGTGTATTATTAATTTCGATCTTATTTATTCTTCTTTCTGCAAATATCAACATAGAAGAATTACAATTAATATTTAATTGGGATGCTATTTTACTTTTTGCGGCAGTTGTTTTTATTGTAAGACCTTTGGGAGTTTTTCTGAGTTCGATGAATTCAGGATTAAAAACAAACGAGAAATTGTTTATAAGTTGGGTAGGTCCTCGAGGGATAGTAGCTGCTGGGATTGCTTCTTTATTTGGCTTAAAATTAGCTAAAAACGGTATTCCGGAAGCGGAATATATTACACCATTAGTTTTTATGATAGTTTTGGGAACTGTTCTTTTAAACGCTACAACTGCAAGATTGTTTGCTAAGGTAGCTGGTGTATTTCTAACAAAGTCGGAAGGGATACTTATCATAGGAGCTTCTAAGGTTTCCCGTTTAATCGCTTCGTATTTAAAAAAGAATCAACGTCATGTTGTATTAGTAGATAGTAATAGAGAAAATGTAAAGAAAGCCAAAAGTCTAGGTCTTGAAGCTTTAGAAGGAAGTATTTATAATGACCAATTAAAAAACAATATAGAATTAAATGATATCGGGTTTTTGATGGCACTTACTGGTAACAGTGATATTAATAAGTTTGCGATCCAACAATTTAAAGATCAGTTTGGCGAAAATGGATCTTTTAGACTTGTAAGTTCTGAGGAAATGAAAGATCCTAATAATAATCCTGATGAAGGTTTGTTTTCGCATACAGACGATTATAATACGTTGATGAATCTAGCGGAAAAATATCCAAGTATTCAAGAGATTAAAATTAATGATGAAACACAATACGATTCATTAATTAAGTTAACAAAAGAAGACGAAGATATTATTCCTCTTTTTATAAAAGGAGCAAACAATTCTATTAGAATTATTTCGGCCTATAGCGAAAAAATGGAACAAATCAATGAGGGTAGTTTCTTAGTTTATATAGGCAAACCTATAGATGTAGAGGAAGTAGGTTTGATCGATAAAAAGTAGGAAAATTCGATAAAATACTCAAAATTAACAAAATATTTTGTTAATTATAAAATATTACTCTATATTCGCTCACATTTAAATTTTAAAACCCAAATTATGAAAAAACTTATGTTAGTTGCCGTTTTCGGTATGGCTATTGGATTCACTTCTTGTGGTGCGGATGATGTTGTAGATTTTGCTTGTGATCAGGCTAGAGATGCATTAAGAGAAGATGTTCAAGAATCTATAGACGCTTATAATGCGGATACTTCTTCTAGTTCATTATGTGAAGCAGCTCGAGCAGCTATAGAATCTTATAAGAGCGGTGAATGTGGAGATGGTGCTTTTGATGCAATTTTAGCTGAATTACCAGAAGATTGTTCTACTGTTGGACAAGGAAACTAAAATGTATATATGATATATTTAGAAAAGGAGGCTATTTGCCTCCTTTTTTTAATACTTATACTTTTATTATCGATTAATTTTCTTTAATAAGATATACATAAACAGGAAAGTGATCACTATATCCTCCTGTATATGCTCCATTAGCAAAACTTCGGTATGGATAACCTTTATACCTTCCTCTCGGATTAGCTAGATAATTTTTATTGAAAACTCCGGCTTTGTAATATCTATACGAACTATAATCTTTGTCTAATAATCCTTTAGAAACAATAATTTGATCAAAAAGATTCCAGCTATCTCTCCAGGCAAGTGAACCAATTCCTTTTTTAGACATATTGTACATTGGATTATATAAGCCTTTTAATTTTACGTCCTTTTTCTCAGATTTTGCACCTAATACTTTTTTCACACTGTCATTATCCGGATCGTCATTAAGATCACCCATGGTAATAACTTTGGCGTATGGATCTATATCAAATAAGGAGTCAATAATCTTTTTGTTTAAAGCGGCAGCTTCCTCTCTCTTATATCGACTTCTTGCTTCTCCACCACTTCTAGAAGGCCAATGATTAACAATTACATGTATTAAATCACCGTCTAAATATCCGCTTACCAGCAATTGATCTCTTGTATACACTCGCTTTTTGGCATCATTATTACTGTAAATCACCAACTCATGCACACTAGTATTAACTGGTCTAAATAGTGATTTCTGATATAATAATGCAACATCAATACCTCTTCGATCTGGCGAATCAAATTGTACAATTCCATAATCTTTAGGCAGAAGAACAGGCTCGTTTGCTAAATCTTCTAAAACTTTTCTGTTTTCTATTTCTGCAACTCCCAAGATCGCAGGAGCGTTTTTTGTTACGTTAGCTCCTATTTCGGAAATGACCTTAGCCATATTTTTAAGTTTGTCTTTGTAAATTTCTTCTGTCCAATGGTCTTTCCCATTCGGAGTACGATCATCATCATACGTAATAGGATCATCCAGAGTATCAAAAAGATTTTCTACATTATAAAAAGCAATTGTATTAACTTTATACGTTTTCTTTTCTTGAGAAAGAATAGTAAACAAGGGGCTAAGTACAAAAGCAAAAATGAATAGATATTTTGCGTTCATTATGTAATTGATTATTAACTTATTGTAAAATGCATTCCAAAATTTGAGCCAAAATTAGCTTTTCTATTTAAAACATGTACTTTTGCGCGGCAGAAATGTTAATTTTTTAACTAAAACAATTATTGAATGAAAGTGTCACAACTCAAAAAGAATCTTTTCTTTTTAATGATTTTTTTAAGTTCTGTTGCTATGACCAATGCACAGCAAACAGGATTAAAGGGTAAAATTGTTGACGCATCTTCCAATGAAAATCTAACTCAAGTACTTATTACGATTGAAGGAACTTTGCTTTCGGCAACCACTAATAATCTAGGAGAGTTTGATTTTGGAGGCGTACAACTACCATTAGGAGAACAAATAGCTGTTATATCCAAGGATGGATATATTACCAAGCGTTTTCCTATAATTATTAATGAAGGAAGTGTGTTAGATCTAAAAACAATAGATCTAAATTATGATGTAAATCAGGAACAAATCCAGATAGGTACGATAAGCCTTACGGATAATGAATTAGATGAAGGTGATGACGATGCATCGGCAAATGTATCAGGTTTATTGCAAGCATCTAGAGATGTTTTCCTTAGTGCGGCAGCGTTTGATTTTAGCGCTACATTTTTCCGACCAAGAGGTCTTGGTAACGAAAATGCTAAGGTATTGATCAACGGAATTGAAATGAACAAACTGAACGATGGAAGACCACAGTGGAGTAACTGGGGTGGACTAAATGATGTTCAGCGTAATCAGGAGTTCTCCATGGGAATTTCTGCCAATGATTATACATTTGGTGATCTAGCTGGATCGACTAATATTATTATGAGAGCTTCTCAATACAGACAAGGAGGTCGATTATCATATGCTGCTTCCAATAGAAGCTACACTGGTAGAATTATGGGTAGCTATAGCTCTGGATTAATGAGTAATGGTTGGGCATATACTATTTCGTTGGCTAGAAGAATGGGTAATGAAGGGTATATCGAAGGAACCTTATACGATGCTAATTCCATTTTTGCTGCAGTAGAGAAAAAGATTAATGACCAACACAGCATTAATGTAACTAGTTTTTATACTCCAAACAGAAGAGGTAGATCGACTGCAATTACCGAAGAAGTTTTTAGACTAAAAGGAAGGCAATACAATCCAAACTGGGGATATTTTGATGGAGAAAAGAAGAACTCAAGAGTTCGAGAAATTGAAGAACCAGTTTTTATGTTAAATCACTTTTGGAATATCAGTGATAAAACAACTTTAAATACCAATGTAGGTTATCAAACAGGTAAAATAGGAAATAGCCGAATCGATAATGGAGGAACCGAATTAAGGAATTTCAATGGAGTAGATTATTATCCAGGAGGTGGAGCAAGCCAAGATACAAACCCGATTCACCCAAGTTTCTTACCAAGTTCTTTTCTGAGTCGCCCTAACCTTACACCCTTAGATTTTCAGAAGGCTTTCTTAGCACAACAAGAATTTATTAGAAATGGTCAATTAGATTGGAATCAGTTAATACAAACAAATCAATTAAACTCACAAAGAGGTGTGAATTCTACCTATATCTTATATGAAGATAGAATAGATGATACTCAGTGGACTTTTAATTCGATATTAAACAGTCAATTGACAGATAATATTACATTAAATGCTGCTTTAAACTATAGAACCTTAAAAAGTGAGAATTTTGCAGAAGTAACCGATTTATTAGGAGGAAGAGGTTTTTTAGATGTTGATTTGTTCGGAGCTCAACAAGATAATGATGTAGCACCAGAAGATAGACTTTCTGCAGAAGAATTGGCGGATAGAGCACAGAGTGATTTAAGAAACCGTAACAGAGTTGTTGGAGTAGGTGATCGATACGACTATAATTACGAAATTGATGCTGATGTGGTTAGTGGATTTGCACAAGCACAATTTAAATATAATAGAGTAGACTTTTTTGTAGGAGCAAATGTTTCTCAAACAAGTTACCAAAGAAACGGATTATTCGAAAATGGATATTTTCCTGGTGAAGGACGTTTAGGATCTTTTGGTAAGAGTGATAAATTAGAGTTTACCAATTATGGTGCAAAAGGAGGTTTCACCTATAAAATAAATGGGCGTAACTTAATAGATATCAATGGAACGTATTTTACAAAGGCTCCAACGATTCGTAACTCTTTTGCAAATTCAAGACAAAATAACAGAACAATTGATCAGTTGATACGTGCAGAAAGAGCTTTTGAAGAGCAAGAAGTTCTGGATGGAAACTTAGAAAGTATTAGAATTGGTTCATCAGAACAAGAAAGTGAGAAAGTTCAGTCTTTTGATGCCAGTTATATCTTAAGAACCCCGAAATTAAAAGCAAGGTTAACAGGATATTATACGAAGATAGAGGATGCAACAGAATTATCTTTCTTTTTCACTCAAGCAATCTCTGGATCTGATGTTGGATTTGTACAGGAGATTCTAACTGGTGTAGATAAGCAGCATATAGGAGCAGAATTAGGTATCGAGTATCAAATTACTCCTACGATTAAACTAAAAGGAGCAGCGGCTATAGGACAGTTTACATATGCTAACGATCCTGATTTGTTTGTAGCAAGTACCAGTAGTGATTTCTTGGGAGAAACTACAGGAAACCTGGACAGAGTACGTTATTTTGGAAAATCTTCTCTAGAGGATTATCGTATTGCTGGGGGACCACAAAACGCTGCGCAGTTTGGTTTTGAATATAGAGATCCAAAATTCTGGTGGTTTGGAGCAACAGCAAACTATTTTTCAAATGCATATATAGATGTAAGTCCATTTGCAAGATCATCAAACTTTAATCAAGATGTAGACGGATTACCGTTTAATGATTATGATGAAAACATTGCAAGAGAGTTATTAAGACAAGAGCAATTCGATGACTATATCCTTGTAAATGCAGTAGGAGGTAAATCTTGGAAAGTAAAAGATTATTACATAGGTTTCTTTGCCACTATTAATAACATATTTGACAAAGAATATAGAACGGGCGGTTTTGAACAGGCTAGAAATGCAAATTATAGATTAGCACTAGAAGAAGCTCAGCGTGATACACCAGTTTTTGGACCTAGATATTTCTATGGATTTGGTACTTCATACTACCTAAATGTATATGTAAGATTTTAATGATGAACACAACAAAAAAATATTATAAAATGAATTCAATTAATTTAAAGAAACTAATAAGTGTTTTAGTCTTAGCAGTTACGATGACTGCTTGCGTACAAGACGATGATTTTAGAACACCCGCATTGGATATTGAAGAACCAGACTTAAATGGTAGTACACCTTTATTATTATCTAGTGTTTACGATGCTTGGTTTCAAGAATTTGCTGATGCTGTAGATGATGCAGGTTTAGATTTTGATAGTGATTTTGATGTAGAAGCAATAGAAGCGCTAAGGTTACAGACTAAATTTACCTACGAAAATGATGATCCAAATAACCCTAGATTCATGTCAGGTTATGTAATATCAACGGATAAAGCAGGGAACTTTTTTGAAGAGTTAATTTTACAAGATAGACCAGATAGTCCTACGAGAGGAGTGAGATTAGCAATTGATGTAAATCCATTATTTACAAGCTATGAATTTGGACGTAAGATCTTTGTAAAGTTAGATGGTTTATCTGTAGGTATAGAAAATGGTGTTTTTACTATTGGAGTACTTTCTGGTGATGAGGTAGATCAGATTCCTTCTTTTTCTCAAGAAGAGGTTATTCTTAGATCTTCTGAAGTTGCAGAAATTACACCTTTAGAAATCACTTTTGAAGACTTTTCAGACGATTTAACAAACTTGTTTGTAACCATTAATAATGTTCAATTCGGTAAAGATGATGTCTTTGGAGATAGTCCTTTAACTTTTGCAGGTGAGCCAAGTGATGAGTTTGATGGAGAAAGAAACCTAGAAAGTTGTGATACTGGCGCTACTGCTGTTTTGAGCACAAGTACTTTTGCAGATTTTAAGTCTTTAACACTACCATCACAGAAAGGAAGTTTTGAAGGAGTTTTAACTAAGAACTTCTTTGGTGACACTTTTAATTTAGTGCTTAATGATGTAACGGGATTAGTTTTTGAGAATGAGGAGCGTTGTGATATTGAATTAATTATTGAAGATTCAGAATGTCCTACTAATAATATTGGAGGCTCAAATATTGTTTTTGAAGAGGAATTTACTGGTTTAAGTATTGATGATCTTTTGAGTAATGGATGGGTAAATCAAAATATTTCTAGAGGATCAGTTTTATATGAAGTAGGTAGTTTTAGTGGAAATCAATACGCACAAATTAATTCTTTTAGCTCGAATGAAAGTTCAGTTGATACTTGGTTGGTCACACCAGAAATTAATTTAAGTGGATCAGCTAATGAAGTTTTATCATTTGAAGTTCAGGCTAATTTTGATACTGGAACAACTCTTCTTGAAGTTCTAATTGCAGAGAATTTTACAGGAGATGTAATAACAACATCTTGGAAAAGATTCAATGTTGAAATACCTCGAGGTCCAAGCGGAGGGTTTGGAAGTTTTGAAGCAGTAGATCCTGTTGATATCTCTTGTTTGACTAGTGACACTATTCATGTTGCTTTTAGATATGTTGGAGGGGATCCAGGTGCAACTACAAGATATCATATCGATAACATAGAGATCTCAGGAAATTAAGAGTTTCTTTAATCGAGATAGCAATAATAAAACACCCTTAAGAAGCTTCTTAAGGGTGTTTTTTATTGGTTTTAATTATTTTATTAATAATCAAATGTTACCGAATAAGCACTGTTCTTCTTAGTTTTTACACGGAATCTAAACTGGTAGCAAGGATTCTTAGTGTGAGAGAAACTTTGGTTATTGTTTATTTTTCTCCATTCATTCTGAATAGTTGCCCAACTACTTCCACTATTAGCCTTATATTTTAGACCATAATATACTCTTCTCCATACAGAATGTCTAGCAATCTCTGCTATTTGAGCTTGATTTACAGAGCTATAATGTGTGTAATAGTTCCAGCCAGCTTTTGCAATACTCGTTTGTGGATGGTTAAAGTTGATCGCATATTTTGAGTTTGGATTTGCTTTTGTAAGCTTTACTAATTCAAAGGCGATATCATTACCAGTTTCTTCAAAAGAGGCATCTTTAGCATCTCCTTCTTCAGAATCTATAGTAGTTTCTGTAAGATCCATGATGTTATGACGTACTAGGCTCTCTTGTAAAGTTTCATTAGAATGAATTTCCATTAAACTAAGGTTTTCAGTAGAATAATTGGATAATGCTGATTGGTTATTTGCATAAATTCTTACCACTCCAGTACTACCTTCTTCTGAGCTGATCGTGACATCTTTTTGAAAATCATAGATGTCTTTTAAAGAAAAATCAGATGTTATCGCTGATTCATCAATGATTTCATTGGATTCGTCCTTATCACAGGAAGCAAAGAATAATAATCCAAAAATTGGTAATGCATAAAATAACTTTTTCATTTGTTTGGTTTTTAAGAATAATTAATTGACTTGTTTAGTTTTTTGGATACTTAGTATCCTTATTTTTTACTTTTTAATTGAAAAGAAGATTATTGCTGTTGAAACTTTTGTTGGTGCCTTTTATGTTTCTAATCCTATGAGATGGATGATCTTAATACTATTCTTTTCATTTTAAGTAAAATGTGAACTCATAATTTTCTTTTTGAATTCGGATCCAAAAGTAGAGTGGTAAGTATAATTGGCAAAAGAGATATTTTATTTAGCGGAAATTTCCGCTAAATAAAATATTGAATATCAATTGTTTAAAAATAAATAAAGGGTTTGTTACCAGAACAAAAAGGGGTTTATGTCCCGACGTTTTAAAGTGAAATAACTTTACAGAAAAAAGGTGTTTGTTGGGTGCTTTTGTATGGGAATTACATATGGTGTTTTAGATATATGTAAACAGGAAAATGATCGCTATAACCACCTTTATATTTTCCACCAGCATAGGTTCTAAAGGGCTTGCCTTTGTATCGTCCTTTGTAGATCTTTAAGAAACTATCATCAAAGATGTTAGCCTCAGCAAAACTATGCGTTCCTTTTTCGAACTTATGGAAGTTATTGCTAAAAATGATTTGATCGAATAGATTCCATTGGTTTTTATAGTTTAATGTTCCCCGAAATCTAGTGTGTAATCTTTCCATTGGATTATAGAAATCATGACCAATAAGATGTTGTTTCACACTTTCATTATTAGGATCATCATTAAAATCACCCATGATAATAATCTTCGCATTAGGATCTTTTTCGGTAATTTGATGAATAATTTCACGATTTTTTTCTGCAGCTGCAATACGTTTATAAGCTGTTAATTCAGCTCCATCTCTTCTAGACGGCCAGTGATTTACCAGAATGTGAATTTCCTCGTTCTGCAATTCTCCTGTTACCCACAAAATATCGCGAGTAAAATCTCTTTCTCCATGATCATTCATTACGAGTAAAGGAACACTTTCTGAATGTGTAACTGTAAATTTTTCTTTTTGATATAACAAACCAACATCTATTCCACGTTCATCAGGAGATTCGTGATGGATTACACCATAGTTTTTATGAATCAGGTGCTTTGTTTTTACAAGGTCTTCTAAAACAGCTTTGTTTTCTACTTCTGCTACTCCCAAAATCACAGGAGCTTTACCAGACTTGGCAAATCCAATATTAGAAATAGCGGTCCCTAGTTTAAATAGCTTCTTCTCATACCTTTTTTTATTCCATCGTTTTTCAGAATCAGGTAAGAAATCATCATCCAAAGTATTAGGATCATCTTTGGTATCAAATAAGTTTTCTAGATTATAAAAAGCAATGGTATGTAGGTTTGTATCTTTCTTTTTGAAATAAGGCTTCGAAGACATGAAATAAAAATTTATTGTAGAGGCCTAAAGTACAAATTCAAATGCATACAATATTGTACCTTTGTAGATTAATTGTTGAAACAGCACATAAGAAGTAGATCGCAGGAAAATTAGGCGCAGATGTTAGAAAAGGAAAAAGCAAAATACGAAAAAGCAATACTAATAGGTATTGTTACGAAGAATCAGGATGAGGAAAAGCTAACAGAGTTTTTGGATGAGTTAGAGTTTCTTACCTATACTGCTGGTGGAGAAGTGGTGAAGCGATTTACTCAAAAAATGGAGGTACCCAATTCTAAAACATTTATCGGATCGGGTAAAATGGAAGAGGTGTTGGCGTATGTAGAACAACATGATATCGGAACTGTTGTTTTTGATGATGAATTAACGCCTGCTCAGCAGCGTAATATAGAGCGTATCCTAAAAGCTAAGATCATTGACCGAACAAACTTGATTCTAGATATTTTTGCGCAACGTGCTCAGACAAGTTATGCCCGTACACAGGTAGAATTAGCGCAGTATCAATATTTGTTACCACGATTAACAGGTTTATGGACTCACTTAGAACGTCAGCGAGGAGGTATTGGAATGCGCGGACCAGGAGAAACGGAGATCGAAACCGATAGACGTATTGTAAGAGATCGTATTTCTTTATTAAAGAAAAAACTACTTACGATCGATAAACAAATGGCTACACAGCGAGGTAATCGTGGAAAATTGGTACGAGTAGCCTTGGTAGGATATACGAACGTGGGTAAATCTACCCTAATGAATGTAATAGCAAAAAGTAATGTATTTGCCGAAAACAAACTTTTTGCAACCTTAGACACTACAGTAAGAAAAGTGGTTATTGGCAACCTTCCTTTTTTATTAAGTGATACCGTAGGGTTTATCAGAAAACTTCCAACACAATTGGTAGAGAGTTTTAAAAGTACTTTAGATGAGGTGAGAGAGGCGGATTTATTACTCCACGTCGTAGATATATCTCATGGTCAGTTTGAAGATCATATCGCTTCTGTAAACAAAATCTTAGGTGAGATTGAAAGTATGGATAAGCCTACGATTATGGTGTTTAATAAAATAGATGCATACGAGCATAAAACTATTGATGAGGATGATCTTACTACCGAAAAAACAGAAGTTCACTATACACTAGAAGAGTGGAAACAAACTTGGATGAGTAGGATAGGAGATAATGCCTTATTTATATCTGCCATTAATAAAGAAAATATGGACTCTTTTAGAAAAAGAGTTTATAAAGAGGTAAGAGATATTCATGTAACCCGTTTTCCTTATAACAACTTCTTATATCCAGAGTTTGTGGAGGAGTGATTCTTACTGGAAATTCTTATTTATTTTTGAAGCTATAAAATTTGAAAGACAGTGATGTCTTGGAGTTTTACAGGAAGAAATTTGCATTATTTTCAAGAGAGATAAGATCTAAAAATTCCCTTTTTCAAAATACTTCTATAAAAATTACCCATCTAGGGGTAACATCTATTCTTTTGAAGACACTTACTAATATGTAACGGGAAATTTTGGGTTTTATGATCAGGTTACTTTAATGATTTAAAGAGGATTTTAAACCCAAAGAACAGGTTATATAACGACACATTTATTTTTTTAAATAAGATTAAATAGATGTGTTTATCGAATACGTAAATTATTGTTTACTTTTATTTAAAAAGCGAACCCTATACACCATAAATTATTGGGTTAAAAAAATAAGTATATGAATTCTAGAAAATTATACTTCTTGTTTTTGATTATATGTTTTTCTTGTAATAAGGAAGAATCAACAAAGACTAGTAAAAATACATCCATTGTAGTTGATTTAATAAAAAAAACGGGTAATGGACCTTTTGGAAATGTCTTACAGCCTTTTAGCGATATAGATTCTTTGCCCAAAAACTTTAAAGGTGTTCCCGAATTAACATATTATTCTCCACAATTTTTTGGTTTTAATAGTAGAAAAAAAATGACCGCATTATTAGAAAAAAAACTCATTGATTCTACAGAATATGCTGCTTTAACAAATCGGATTTATGGAATTTCGGGACTAGATGGAGATTCTCAAATTATGATTTTGGATATGAATCATAATTTCGACTTTAGTGATGACGAGGTGTATGTTTTCGATGCGGAATTAAGAAAAAAGACAGGAGGTGATGCAGGTATTAGAGATTCTTTTCCTTTACTACACCTAAAGTATAAAAGATATTATAAAAATAAAATTAGAGATAGAGATCAGTATGTGCGATTGATTCCCTATAAAGATTATTTCTACTCAGATAAGGACATTTCTGATGCTACAAAGAGATATTATGATTTGCTATTGGTAGCAGCAAGATCAGAACATTTATTAGGAAACTTTTCTATTGAGAAAGACTCTTTTAGAATAGCAGCTGAATTGTATGATGAAGATGTGGATTTTATTTTCGCAGAAAAAGGTAACCCGTTTTATTCTAGAAGGAATATGGATAAATACGAAGAGTTTGAAAAAGGAGACACTTTACAACTGGGCTCTCATTTTATTAAAATAGATAGTGTAGGTGCTGCATTGGATAAAGTGTATCTAAAAACACTTGATATTACTTCATTACCGCATGGATATAAAAGAGATCAAACTTTAAGAGATTATGCTTTTACCGATATAGAGGGGAACAAAAAACGTATTTCTCACTTATTAAATGATAAGGATCTTTTATTGATAGATTTTTGGGGTACTTGGTGTGTTCCTTGTTTAAAACTAACACCAGATTTAAAAGAGTTTCATAAGAGTTATCCTAATGTGGCTATGCTAGGTATAGATTTTGATTTTGAAAAAGAACCTGGTATACAATACATCAAAGAAAAAGAACTGGATTGGACACATATGTTTGTAGAGCGCGTGCGAAATGATAGTTTATTACATACCAAGATTGTTAGTAAATTACGTGTAGATAATTATCCCACGTTTATGTTAATTGATAAGGATTTAAAGATCTTATATAGAGGAGTGGGCAAAAAAGGATTGAATAGAACAATAGAACTTATAGAAACAATAAATGCTCTAGAAGCACAGAGAAAAAATTAATTTAGAACTCATAGTTTAATCCTAGTCCCAGCACTTCTCTGATTTGGAATCCGCTTGTCGCATTATCATCGTAGATGGCTTGGAATGCAAAACTACCAGAGATATATTTATTTACGATTAAGTTGATGTTTAGCGTGTAATCAATATCGATATTATAAGGATCCTCGATATAATTAGAGTACAAATTCAGGATCTGTTCCATCGTTATGTTTTTGAGAATAGGAAACTTGGCATAAGCTGCTAAAGATCCTCCAAACTCAAATCGCGAGCTTTTGCCAGCGTCTACACCAAAATAATCTCCATCCACATAATCTGGAGTAGTGGTAAACTGATCGTCTACGAAAATCATACGAGAGGTTACGGGTGCTATGTTAATGTTTAGGTTATCGCTTTTTTTCCACAGTAATCCTGGACCTATTTGTAAAAAAGCGGGAGAGAAAAAATGAGTCTCCTCGGTACGAATGGTTTCGTCGGTTTCAGGATCTTTGGAGAAACTATATCCTTTAGCAAATTGAGATCTAAAATTTACAAATAAGGAGTAGTTCCAATAGGATTCTGCAATCCTCTGTCCTAAACGAGAGTTGATTTCTAGACGATCATTGGTTTTGCGAGCAAAATTTTCACCTTTAAGAAAAGTAAGACCGTAATCTGCTAAAATTTTATTGTCCCATGTTAAACTGTTCTTTTTGTAGTTAATCTCATAATTAAGCGCTAGGTTTCCTGCTACGTTAGAAGTTCCTCCACCTTGCCAATCGTAATTAAATGCAGATTGATTAAAAAAGAAAGAAAACTTTCCGAAGGATTTCCATCCGATATGAGGCTTTTTAACAGGCTTAGGGTTTAGTTTGTTCAAGAGTTTTTTAAGAACAATAACATTTAATTCTTTTGGGGTGTTTTGGAGTAAACTATCCAATGATCTTTCCAATCGAACTTGTATAGAATCTAGTTGTTTTACCTCTTTTTTTTCTTGACCAAACGTGTCAATCAGCAAAAAACATAGAAAAATAAATACAACAATCTTGCGCATGGGTAACAATGGATATGGGCACAAATATAATTTATGCGTATAGCTTATTCAAATATATAGACGTAACCTAATACCTAATGTAGCAGTGATTGTATTATGTAAACTATTATTTTTTTAGATTAGTATGCATGTATTTGAAAAATAAACTAGAAATAAAATGAACATTGAACTGCATAAAGCTACGGATGATGATGTTATTTTTTTGCTGGAACTAAGAAAGCAAACGATGATGGAACATTTGGAAAAAGCAGGGTTGTTTTTATCAGAAGAACAGCATTTAGCAAGAGTAAGAGTTCATTTTGATAAGGCACAAATAATTTTATATAAGAAAGAAAAGATAGGAGTACTAAAATATATCGAAACAGATAGTAGTATCGAAATTCTTCAACTTCAGATAACACCTAAATTACAGGGAAAAGGAATTGGAAATTATGTGCTTAATAATGTCATAGAACAATCTGTAGCGACTAATAAAGAGATACGACTAAAAGTACTAAAAGAAAATCCAGCAAAGTTTCTATACGAGCGCAATGGTTTTTCCATCTATGATGAAGATTCATATGAGTTTTATATGAAACTCGTGAAATAGCATAATAAAAAAAGGTCAACTTTTTTAAGTTGACCTTTTTTTATTATGCTATTTTTTACTTAAAATGAGTAGCTTAATCCTAAATTCCAAAAATGTTGTAAATCATTATCTGTGTTCTCCAGCGTTGGAGTTGGAGTTGGCAGTGGATCCAAAGTTAAAGCATTATTAAAAGCTTCTTGTTTGTTTTTTCTTAGTCCAAAATCAAATCCAACACCTATGGCTTTCCAGAAGGTATAAGAGAAAGAATTTGTCCATGTCCAGTTAGAGTAATCCTGATCTTCATAGCTTACAAAAGCGGATAAGTTGGTTTTAAAGTTAATGGCACCAAATTTACGTGTATAATCCGCTACAATTTTAGCACCTAAAGAAGATTCATATTGAGACGCCCCTTTACTAAACACAAAGTTGTAGTTTAATGGGTGCACTACCACTACTAGATTGTTAATTGGAGTCCAGGTAATACCCACACCTAAATCTAAATATCCAGGATCATTGAAATTACTAAGCACAGTAGTTCTATATTCTCCTAAAGTAGAAACCGCCAATGTATTTGTAAGTTTGTATCCGAACAATGATGTTAGGGTAAATACATCTGTAGCCTCTCTAAAATCTTCATCATCTCCTGGAGGTGTATCGTCATCATTACTTTTATCATCTAATTTTACCCATGCTAGATTCACATTAGCACTATTTCTCCAAAAATATTTTTCCTGTAGTAAATTAGCATAACCGTTAACTGTTATACCGATAGTACCAGCATCATTATCAGGAATTCCTTGAGAATACCAGTTTCTGAACCCAGAAATACTTCCTCCAATAGTACCAAAAGCACCGATTTTCCATCCTGGTAAAGCATCTAGTTGTGCTTGGATAGCATCAGCTCTTCCCTGTATTGCAGCAATAGAATCTTTTTTTGCAGCTAAGGTTGTTTTCAATTCTTCTTCTGTTTGTGCAAGCCCTATTTGGATTCCTGCTACTAGAAAGATAAATGTGAATACGATTTTTTTCATAATCAATAATAGTTTTAAGTAGTTTGTTTATCACAAAGGATATTCTAAATTTAGTAATAAACTTTGGTAAAACAAGTTCAAGGTTTATGCAAAATTTTGCGTTGGCAAATATAATCGAAGTAATGCGCTTCGATATAAAAGAATAGTATTCGGGAGTGAATTTTCGATAAAAAGCACTTTTTAACGATGAAGTTGTTATTTTCTTTTAAAAAGAGGTACGGAGGAGCACGCTTCACCGTACATAATACTTTTGGCAATTGGTTGTAATTTTTGGATAAGTTGTATGTAAGCGTTTTCGGGAATAGGTTTATTAGCACAACCTTTTATGATTAATAGCTTATCCTGATATGCTGAGATATCGAGTGTACGAATGATATCAGAAAATAGCATAGTCTCCAGATCTTTTAATGATCCTACTGCCACATGTTTGGCAAACGGAGTTAACTTAGTTGTGAGTAATAAATATGCCCATCCAGGAATAATAGCATCACTAGAACAATGTAGCGCCACATACGCGTTCTGGTATTGGCTCCAATCATGTTCGGAAACTTGCTGCCTAAATTCCTTTTCGCGGAGAATAAAACCTTCATAAAGCCAATCTTTTATATCAAATACTACTCGATCTCCTTCTGGATAATAATCCTCTAGATCGATGGTAATAAGATTTTTGTTATTTGCAACTCTATTAATGATTTCTTCTGCCATGGTATTAGATTTTATATCCTATTTTTTCGGTTAGCGCTATTTTACTTTTGGCAAAATTGCCAGTTCCAAAACCTATTTCTTTGCCGTCTTCATTATATAACACGGATTCTGCAACATAAAGGTTTGGAGATCGGAATTTTATTTTCCCAATAGCTTTAATATCTCCTTTGTTTGCAGGACGCACTAAATTTATATTGAAAGATGTAGTTAGTACAAAAACATCTTCAACTAAAGAGTTTACAGCAAAAAACGCTGCATCATCTAATAATTTGAAGTATACAGAACCATGAATTGCACCTAGTGCATGAAAATATTTATCGGATATAGTCAGTCCAATTTCTGATATTCCTTCAGAAATCTTAACTGTTGTGGTATCAAAGATGTTTGTATTGATATTTGCATTCAGATACATCTTTTCTAATTTACTATAATGCTCCAGATTCATTTTTACTGTATATCAGCTATGCGAGAGAATGGTTTTTTGAAGCTTTACTTACAGCATTCCTAATTCTAATTTTGCCTCTTCACTCATTAAATCTTGAGACCAAGTAGGCTCAAAAGTGAGTTCTAACTCTACATCATTAACTGCATCTAATGATTTTACTTTTTCTCTAACCTCTTCTGGTAGAGATTCTGCCACTGGACAATTTGGAGAAGTTAATGTCATAAGGATTTTTACATCATTATCTTCATTCACAAACACATCATATATTAATCCTAGTTCGTATATATCAACAGGAATTTCTGGATCGTAGATTGTTTTAAGTACTCTTACGATTTTTTCTCCTAGTTCTGCGGTATCTATATGGGTTTCGCTCATAGTATATTTTTAGTCGTCTTTTTCTAAATAAACTTAATTAATAAAAGACGAATTAATTTAACTGAGTTTGATATGCTACAGCATACATTTTTAATTGCTTAATCATGCTTACCAATCCGTTGGCTCTGGTAGGTGATAAGTGTTCTTTTAGTCCAATCTCATCGATAAAAGCAGTGTCTGCATCAATGATATCTTTTGGATGCTGACCAGAAAATACTCTAATCAGAATCGCAATGATACCTTTTGTAATAATAGCATCACTATCTGCCGTAAATTCTATCTTTTCATCTTTCATTTCTGCATGAACCCATACATTACTTTGGCATCCTTTGATGATATTCTCATCGATTTTATACTTTTCTTCGATCAGAGGAAGGGATTTACCAAGATCAATCATGTATTCGTAGCGTTGCATCCAATCATCAAACATGCTAAATTCATCAACAATCTCTTCCTGAAGTCTTTGTATAGACATATTTCTATAATTTTTTTACAAAAATACAACAAGAATACTTGCTATTCAACACTTTCAGCGAATCATAAGATAGTATTAACGATTCAGTCTAATGCTAACTGAGCATCATTTTCGCTTTTTTAACTGCCTCTACAAGAATATCGATTTCTTCTTTTGTATTATAGAAAGAAAATGAAGCCCTAATAGTTCCTGGTATTTTATAAAAATCCATAATAGGTTGCGCACAATGGTGACCGGTACGTACTGCTACACCTAATTTATCCACAATAGAACCAATATCATACGGGTGGATATCACCAACATTAAAGGAAATTACCGAAGTTTTATGTTTAGAAGTTCCATAGATTTTTAAACCTTCGATTTCAAGAAGTTTCGTTGTACCGTAGTCTAGCAGTTCTTTTTCGTATTGTGCAATAGCTTCAAAACCAATGCTATTCATATAATCTAACGCCACCCCAAAGGCAATACCTCCGCAAATATTAGGTGTTCCTGCTTCGAATTTGTGAGGAAGACCAGCGTAGGTTGTTTTCTCGAACGTAACCTGATCAATCATTTCTCCACCACCTTGGTAAGGAGGTAATTTATTAAGCCACTCTTCTTTTCCATATAATAAACCAACGCCCGTAGGTCCACAAAGCTTATGTGCAGAGGCTACATAAAAATCAACATTTAGTTTTTGAACATCTGGCTTGATATGAGGACAAGATTGCGCGCCATCTATTAATACTGCCGCTCCAACTTTATGGGCTTTTTCTATTATTTCTTCAATAGGATTAATGGTTCCTAAAGCATTAGAAATATGATTTGTAAAAACCAATTTGGTTCTTTCTGATAACAATTGATCATAAGCATCCATCAAAAGTTCTCCTTCTTCATTCATTGGTATCACCTTAAGAACAGCTCCGGTTCTTTCGCAAAGCATTTGCCATGGAACAATATTAGAATGGTGTTCTAAAGCTGAAACGATGATTTCATCACCTTCTTTTAGTAAGTTGGAAAAACCAGTAGCTACGATATTAATACTATGGGTAGTCCCAGAGGTTAATATGATTTCGTAAGAATGTTTTGCATTAAAATGTTCTTTTACTTTTTTACGAGCAATTTCATAAGCATCCGTAGCTTCCTGTGATAATGTGTGCACACCTCTGTGGATATTAGCATTGTAATTACTATAATAATCCACTATGGCATCAATCACTATTTGAGGAGTTTGTGAGGTGGCGGCATTATCAAAATATACAAGCGGTTTTCCGTTTACTTCTCTATCTAAAATAGGAAAATCTTGTCGTATTTTCTGTACATCAAACATATCAATTTCTTTCTGCAAAAATAGGAACTATTTCTAAGTGATATTGCTTATTTTTAAAAGGATTTAACACTTCACACAATGAAAAGATTTAAAAAGATTTTAGGTTTTATATTTATTGGATTGGTTGGGCTTATTCTGATTGCGGGTTTTTGGAATTACCCTAAGCTTACGATACTTTCGGGATATTCTGCCAAAAATATGGCTTCTTCTGTTTTTATCGGAAATCGTTCTGTAGAGTTTACAGACATCAATGATAATAATTTTGCTCCGGTTCATTTGGCTGAAGATGAAGTAGACACCAATGAAAAATCTGCAGTAGCCTCTGTTTTTGGATTAAATCAAAGAAAAGCTATCTATAGAGAAGGATTAGGAAGCGTATTGATTAATGATGGTTTTGATATAACAGCACCCTATGCCAAGCCAAAAAGAACCATATTTAAGACAAACTTGCCTTTTCCGTATGGAAACTTACCCCAGAACGATACAGTTTTTGCTAACGTTGATTATAACAAAATAAAAAGTTCGGTTGCTACAGTATTTGATACACAAGAAGAAAGTATTAAGAAAACTAGAGCAGTAATAGTTCTTTATAAAGACCAGATCATTGAAGAAAAGTATGCCGAAGGGTATGATAAAAATTCGGTGCTTTTAGGATGGTCTATGACTAAAAGTATTTTAGCAACTAACTTCGGAATTTTACAAAAGCAGGGTAAAATAAATATAGCGGATAAAGCGCCAATAAAAGAATGGCAAAATGATGATAGAAAAGAAATTACGATCAATAATTTATTACAGATGAATTGTGGTTTGGCTTGGGATGAGGATTATGGGTCTATATCTGATGCAACAACAATGCTATACTTGGATGAGGATATGACGAAACCTCAAATTTTCAAAAAAGCGATCCATAAGCCGAATGAGTTTTGGTATTATTCTTCAGGAGTTTCTAATTTATTATCAGGCATTCTCAGACAGCAATTTAATAGTTATCAAGAATATCTTGATTTTCCGTATCGCGAATTTATAGACAAAATTGGAATGCATTCTATGCTGATAGAAACAGACATGGCCGGAAATTATGTTGGTTCTTCTTATGCTTGGGGTACACCAAGGGATTGGGCAAAATTTGGATTGCTATACCTACATAGAGGTAACTGGAATGGAGAACAAATTTTTAATCCAGAATGGGTGGATTATGTGACTGCACCAACTCCCACTTCTGAAGGTGATTATGGAGGGCATTTTTGGTTAAATTCTGGAGGATATTATCCTGATGCACCTAGAGATATGTATTCTGCTAATGGATTTCAGGGACAACGAGTTTTTATAATTCCATCTAAAGATTTAGTTGTCGTTCGTTTTGGCTTAGGAGGAGAAATGGATGTAGATTTTAATACATTTCTACGAGACATCAATGATGCAATAAAATAATAGTTTTAAACAAAAAACCTCTTCATTTTAGAAGAGGTTTTTATTTAGATTGTTCCGTTTATATTATAAATCAAAACCAATATTTACTCCTAGTTTATTGGCAATTAATTTATTGATTCGCTGTTTTAGCTGAGGTATTTTTACACTTTCTAATACATTATTGGCAAAGGCATACATCAACAATGCTCTTGCTTCTTTTTCTCCAATACCTCTGGATCTCATGTAAAACAATGCTTGTTCATCTAATTGACCAATAGTACAACCGTGAGAACATTTTACATCATCTGCAAAAATCTCTAATTGAGGTTTAGAGTTGATCGTTGCTTTATCACTTAATAAAACATTATTATTAGATTGGAAAGCATTAGTTTTTTGCGCTTCTTTATTTACGATGATTTTACCATTAAATACACCCGTTGCTTTTTCATCAAAGATTCCTTTATAATCCTGATGACTTTCACAATTTGGTTCTGTATGATGTACTAGCGTATTATGATCTACATGTTGTTTTCCTTCGAGAATAGTAACTCCATTAAGGATAGAATCTATTCCTTGTCCTTGCTGGTAGAAATTCAAATTATTTCGAGTTATATTACCTCCAAAAGCAAACGTATGAACTGATGCGATACTTTGTGCTTGCTGCTGTATATACGTGTTGTCTATTAAAGAAGCAGTCTCATTATCATTTTGTATTTTGTAGTAGTCTACAATGGCTCTTTTGTCAGCAAAAATTTCTGTAACCGAATTTGTCAATACAGGATTGGGTGTTAAACTCTGATGACGCTCTATTATCTGTACATGTGAGTTCTCTTCAACAACAATTAAATTACGAGGTTGTAAAAGTTGCGATGATTCTTTTCCTGTAGAGAAATGAATAATTTGAATCGGTTTATCTGCTAGCTTATTTTTAGGAATATAGATGTAAGCTCCTTCTTTAGAAAAAGCAGTATTTAAAGAAGTTAACCCATCTTTTTGAGCAACTTTATTAAAATAATTATCTATAACCGGCTTATACTTATCATGACTTAATGCCGAGGACATTAAACACACATCGATTTTATCATGTGTAGTTTCTGATAAATGCGAAGAGTACTTACCATCAATAAACACAATCTTATAAGTATCTAAATCGTGAAGAAAATACTTCTTTACATCTTTAAATTCTAACGCATTTTCTTCTTTTGGAAAAATACTATAATCATGTTTTAGTATTGCATTCAGCGAGGTGTATTTCCAGGCTTCTTCTTTTTTTGTTGGGAATCCCTTTTCTTCAAATACTTTGATAGCTTGGCTTCTGATATCGTGAACAGGAGCATCAACATCTACAGTGTTTTCAAAAGCAAGAAAAGAAGATACTAATTTTTCTTTCAGCTCCATAACTATGCGTTTATCTCTTCTTTAATCCAATCGTATCCTTTTTCTTCTAATTGTAAGGCCAATTCTTTGGTTCCTGATTTTACTATTTTACCATCGTATAAAACGTGTACGTAATCAGGAACTATGTAATCTAACAATCTTTGGTAATGTGTAATAACAATTACGGCATTGTCTTTACTTTTCAATTTATTAACTCCATTTGCTACAATTCGTAAAGCATCGATATCTAGTCCAGAATCTGTTTCATCCAAAATAGCTAGTTTAGGTTCCATCATTGCCATTTGGAAAATTTCATTACGCTTTTTTTCTCCTCCAGAGAATCCTTGATTAAGTGAACGAGATAAAAACTTACGATCGATGTCTAGTAATTCGGATTTTTCACGAATTTTTTTAAGCATATCCTTTGCAGGCATTTCTTCTAATCCTTGGGCCTTTCTGGTTTCATTGATAGCGGTTTTCATAAAATTGGTAACCGTTACTCCAGGAATTTCTACTGGATACTGAAATGAAAGAAAAACACCTTTATGTGCTCTTTCTTCGGCTGCTAGATCCTCTATATCTTCACCATCTAAAAGAATAGAACCTTCGGTAACTTCATATTCCTCTTTTCCAGCAACAATACTTGCTAAGGTACTTTTTCCAGCACCATTAGGACCCATTATTGCGTGAACTTCTCCGGCCTTTACTTCAAGATTAAGACCTTTTAAAATTTCTTTATCTTCAACGCTAGCGTGTAAATCCTTAATTTCTAACATTTCGTATCTTTCTTTTAAATAGTTTTTTAATCATTATATCTTCAGTACCGTTTATTCTTGTCCTGCGGTTTCTGAAGATTTTATTTTTGTTGGTAATTCTGAGGTTGGCTCGCTCACACCTACGATTTCTTTTATTTCAACAATTTCCGGCCATCCTTCACCTTTGTTCTCTTTTATAACCCCTTTTACAACTACAGGAACCATATCATATTCTTCTCTTTGTAATGGTTTTACTTTACTGTTCAGTTCTTTGGCTATATCGTCTATAACCACACCATATATAAAGTCTTTTCCTTTTATAACACCTGCATCATCAATTAGGATGAATTCTCCACGAATTAAAGTGGTTTCTCCATCTGAGGATTGTGATTTTTCGTTTTTACAGGAAAAAATTAAAAGACTTAAGATGATAAGAAGAAATGATTTTTTCATTTATGTGAGTTTGTTAGTTACACTTTTATCCAACAGAACCTTCTAGAGAAATTTCTAAAAGTTTTTGAGCTTCTACAGCAAATTCCATAGGTAATTTGTTCAAAACCTCTTTACTGAAACCATTTACGATTAAAGCAATTGCTTTTTCTGTATCGATTCCTCTTTGGTTACAGTAAAATATTTGATCTTCACCAATTTTACTTGTAGTCGCTTCATGTTCTATTTGAGCGGTTTTGTTTTTCGCTTCAATATAAGGAAACGTATGTGCTCCACATTCATTGCCCATTAATAAAGAATCACATTGAGAAAAATTCCTAGCATTTGTAGCTCTGCTATTAATTTGCACTAAACCACGATAACTGTTTTGGGATTTTCCGGCCGAAATACCTTTAGAAATAATAGTACTTTTCGTGTTTTTTCCTAAATGAATCATTTTCGTTCCTGTATCCGCTTGCTGAAAATTATTTGTCACAGCAATGGAATAAAATTCTCCAACAGAATTATCTCCTTTTAGAACACAAGAAGGATATTTCCATGTTACAGCAGATCCTGTTTCTACCTGAGTCCATGAAATTTTGGCATTTTTTTCACATATACCACGTTTGGTAACGAAATTATATACACCACCTTTTCCTTCAGAATTTCCTGGATACCAGTTTTGAACGGTAGAATATTTAATCTCAGCATCATCTAATGCTATTAGTTCTACTACTGCTGCGTGTAATTGATTTTCATCTCTTGATGGAGCTGTACAACCTTCAAGATAACTCACATAACTACCTTCATCAGCTACCACTAAAGTTCTTTCAAACTGACCAGTACCTGCCTGATTGATTCTAAAATAGGTAGACAATTCCATAGGACATCTAACTCCTTTTGGGATGTAGCAAAAAGATCCATCACTAAAAACAGCTGAGTTTAATGCCGCGTAGAAATTATCTTTTTGTGGCACAACAGTACCAATATGTTTTTTTACAAGTTCTGGATGTTCTTGTATAGCTTCAGAAATGGAACAAAATATAATTCCCTTTTCCGCGAGCGTTTCTTTAAACGTAGTAGCTACAGAAACAGAATCCATAACGATATCTACTGCTACTCCAGCTAATTTTTTTTGTTCGTCTAAAGAAATTCCAAGTTTTTTAAAAGTATCCAATAGTTCTGGATCTACTTCATCAAGACTATTATACTTTGGCTTTTTATTAGGAGCAGAGTAGTAGGAGATATCCTGAAAATTAGGCTTTTCGTAATTTACATTAGCCCATTCTGGTTCTTCCATTTGTTCCCAAACTCGAAAGGCTTCTAATCGCCATTCGGTCATCCACTCTGGTTCATTCTTTTTTTCTGAAATTGCACGAACAATATCCTCATTCAAACCAACAGGGAAGGTATCAGATTCTATATCTGTATAAAATCCGTACTCATATTCTTTGGTCTCTAGTTCTTTTTTTAAGTCGTCTTCAGTATATGCCATCTTACGAAATCCCAAGCAATGCTTATAGGATAAATTTTAAATGTTTAAAGGGAAAAACTTTCTCCACAACCGCAAGTTCTGTTAGCGTTTGGGTTATTAAAAACAAATCCGGTTCCATTGAGTCCTCCGGAATATTCTAATGTAGTACCGATGAGATATAAAAAGCTTTTTTTGTCGACAATTATTTTAACACCATTATCCTCAAAAACTTTATCTCCTTCTTCTTGATTTTTATCAAACTTCAAGTCATATGATAAGCCGGAACATCCGCCACTTTTAACGCCTACTCGAATATAATCGGAAGAAACATCGTACCCATCATCTGTCATCAACTCTACGACTTTCTTTTTAGCTTTATCTGATACCTTAATCATACTCTTATAAATAGATTAATTCTAAATTGATTGCAAATATACTACATATGTAGGTTTTATTTACATAACCTAACATTTATCTAACATATATTAGAATAGGCAATATCTATTATAATATAAAAAAGGAGATTAAAATTCGGAAAAGCGATTGTCATTTAGGAAATCATCATCTGTAAGAGTCTTTAAAAAGGCAATAATCTGTTCTTTTTCTTCTTGACCCATTGGAATTCCTTTAATCGTATTGTCTGAATTTTTGAAAGTAGGATCCAAGGTTTCAGAATCTACCATACCATCACTATAATGATCCAAAACATCTTGCAATGTTTTTAATCTTCCATCGTGCATGTACGGAAATGTAAGCTCTATATTTCTTAGTGTTGGTACTTTAAACTTGTAGATGTCAGACTCTAAACCTGTTACTCTTTTTCTTCCTATATCATTGTATTGTGCATCGATCGGAAGACCATTGTTTCTGTACGATTGATCAGTAAACAAAGTTCCAGCATGGCAAGAGGCACATTTAGATTTAAATAGTTCGAAACCAGCCGCCTCTTGTTCTGTAAAAACAGCACCTTCATTACGCTCGATTTTATCATACTTGGTATTTGCGGAAACCATCATAATCATAAATTGTGAGAGTGCCCGAAGGATGTTTTCAGAATTAATTTCTTTATTTTCAAAAGCTAGTTCAAATAGTTGAACGTATTCTGGCTCTTCTTCAATTTTTTTGATGATACTTGAAAAGGTTTCATTCATTTCCACCTCTGCAGTTATGGGTATTATCGGTTGTAGATCTAAATGCATGGCAGCTCCATCCCAAGTAAATTCTTTCATAAATGCAAGGTTGTGCAAAGGTTGTGCATTTCGTGTTCCCAATGCACCATCCACTCCATGACTTACGATATGGGTATGATGTGTGAACGCAAAATCTTGAATATGACAAAACCCGCAAGAAACAACACCATCTGAAGCCAGCCTGCCATCATAAAATAGTTTTTTACCAAGCTCAAATCCTTTTTCTGTAGGAGGATTAGAACTTAAATCATAATCAAGATCTGGAAAATTAGATGGAATTTCGAATTCTAGTTTTGGATTTTGATCAATAGGGATATATTCTCCTTTATCTGAACTACAAGAAGTAAAGAAGCATATAAAAATCCCTATTGATACAAAATATTTCATCTATCAGTTTATTTATTGAATTTCGAACATAGTTTGCACATTCGTGGCGATTTTTGGTGCGTTTTCTGGATCTACCTGAATATCACTTTTATCTTCTAATGAATGCGTATTCGTGCTATCAAATATTTTAGCAACATCAGCATTAATGTTAATTGTTGATGTATTTCCATTAACGTTAATAGGACTAATTAAGTCTAATGTTATTTCTTTATAATTATCTAGCGCTTCTCCATGGCTACCTATGTGTAAAATAAAATCACTCGCGGTTCCGCCTTGAGGAGTATATGAGCCTTCAAATTTAAGAAATTTATAACCTGCAGACCAAGACCATAACATTCCTTGTTCTTCTGCAGTAGGTATAAAATTAGCAACTCCATTTAATGGATAATTACTTTGATCTACTCCAAAACCAAATCTGATTTTGGTGTATACTCCAGCGTCAATACTACTAAGTTCGAATTGTTTAGAAGCAGGCACTTCTTCATTAATTAAAAAGTAACTATCGGCTACTGGATAGGTAAATTCATCACCATTTTCCTTTATGAAAACAATATTACTAATGATATACTTCAATTCCGCAATAGTATAGCTTTCGTTACTTTGATTACTATACGAAGTTGAGTTGAGTACAATGGGATTATTGTCGATAGTATTAGCAAACTCTAGATTTATAGTTCCAGCTTCTACTGTATCTGTTTCATTGTCATCTTTACAGGCAAATACAATAGTTAAAGCCAGTAGTGCAAATATGATTTTTTTCATGTGTGAGGTTTTAATTTTAGTTTATTTATATTTTATGATAACGGCATCTTTTGCCCCTTTATTTTCCGTAATATCACCATCATTACTAGCAGAACTTCCTGCCACAACAATTTTATTATCCGATGTTTGGATGACACCTGTGGCAAATTCTTCTTCAGTTCCTCCAAGAGAGTTTTTCCAGATGACGTTTCCGTTGTTATCAATTAACATAGTCCATACATCACTTTGTCCTTTGTTTTGGTCCACATCAATATCATTGCTACGCGAATTTCCAGTGATTACAAAGCCTCCGGATTGTATGGGATAAATTCCTCTTCCTGTATCGAATTGGGTTCCTCCTAAAGATTTTTCCCAAATAAGATTACCATTTCCATCAATCTGAATCATCCATAAATCAGCATTTCCATTGGCATTGGTTATGTTACCATCATTACTACGAGCGTCACCGACAATAACATATTTACCATTTCCGTCTGAAGCAATGGCATATGCCACATCAATTTCGGTACCGCCGAATGATTTTTCCCAGATTTTTGTTCCTTCAGAATTTACTTTAACTAACCAAAAGTCATAGCTTCCCTGACTGTTGGTAATATCAAAGTCCACACTTTCTGAAGAGCCAATCATTAGGTAGCCTCCATCTTCGGTCTGCACAGCATCATAGCTACGATCATTATCTGTTCCTCCAAAATAACGTCTCCATTCTGTATTTCCAGAGGCATCTAGTTTAATACCCCAAAATTCTCCAACGCCATGTTTTTCGAAAAAAGTCTTATTATCGTTTCCATCGCCATTACTAGCGGTAACGTCTAAAAATCCTGTGATAAAATAACCACCATCATTTGTTTGGACTACCGAAAATGCACGATCAATACCAGGAAACCCAAAAGATTTCTCCCATTGTAGGTTTCCTGAAGCATCTATTTTTACGATCCAATAGTCCTGCAACCCTGCATTTTCGGTTACGTCTCCATCGTTGCTTCTATTATATCCAACCAAAGCATATCCATTGTCTGCTGTTTGTATAATCTTTTCTCCTCGATCATCTCCAGTACCCCCATAGGTTTTACTCCAACTTATGACACCATCTTCAGTAAGTTTTAACACCCAAAAATCACTATCGGTTGCGGTTTTATCTGTAATATCTCCATCTGTACTTTGGGTATATCCAAAAACGGCATATCCTCCATCGGCAGATTGTACTATAGATAGCGCTTCGTCTTCCTGACTTCCTCCAAAGGTTTTAATCCAATCTACGGTTCCCTGAAAACCATCATCGGGGTTGATAGGAATTGTAGGATCAGTACCTCCATCATCACTGCTACACCCAACGGAAATTGAAGTGATAAAAACTAAAAGGATTTTATAAAAGAACTTAATATTTCGCATTTGTTATTGTTGATTTTTATCTTTTTACTAATCTTTTAATAACTTGGTTGGTATCATTAAAAAACTTTAAAAGGTACACTCCAGGATTCAAACCTGAAACATCTATTGTTTTGGTAACGGTTCCTTGACTCATCAATTGTCCTGAAACAGATATAATTTCGTAAGATGCAGTTTGATCCGTATTTAAAAATACTTCTAAAGTCTGTCCGGATACTGGATTTGGATACATTTTTAAAGCCAAAATATCTTCGTCTTCATCACCAAAAACAGGAATGATATTAGCAGTTACCACTTGCTCACTATTAGATCTTGTACAAGAGCCTTCATAAATTTTTACAAACGAAAAATCTGAAGTATTACCAGAACCACTATCGTTATCATTTATAAATACCAAACGATCCATGGTACCCGTATAAAAACTTCCTACAGGAATCACATAAGTTGTAAAACCGCTACCTGAATAATTATCGTAATTGGTAACACCGTAATTCTGAGTTCCGTGAACTTTAAAATATCTACTAGAGGTTAAACTGTTATCATTTTCGAAACCTACAGCATGAATTTCTCCTTGCGAAGAACTTCTAAATTCGAATTCAATAACAGTATTAGGAGTAACTGTATAATCATAAGGAATATATTTCCAAGTATTATTGGTTAAAGAAAGAGAAATACCACTGCTACTTACTTCAAAATCTCCAGCTGCATCTTGATTAGAGAATGAATTAATCTGGAAGTCTCTAAAATCTATGCTATCACAGGTTGGAGGAGGATTAGTACCATCAGAAATACTAATGGCATCAATCGCAATGTCACTCTGCCATCCTTGATTCCCACTTCCTGTTAATACACTAAAACGTAATTGTACACTGGCTTCACCAGCATACGCAGAAAGATCAACGTTTGCAGCATTCCAGTTATTTCCTTGATCTCCATTTCTACTAAAAATTGAAGACCAATTCCCTTGATTATCCACTCGCGCTTCTACTGATAAAGAATTAATTGCGCTACCTAACATGTGGTATTGGAAATCAAGAGCTGGGGATGAAAGGTTAGTGAAATTGAGACAAGGAGAATTTAGAATTGCACTTTTATTTGGATAACCTGTTCCATTCCCAGAAGCTTCCACATAAATATAAGTATTCCCATCCGCAGCAGTACTTGGACCAGTGCCATTAGACGGAGTTCCTCCAGAATCTCTTGTCCAATTAAGATCATCTCCAGAAGCATTTTCCCAAGCTCCAAAGCTAGACTCAAAGCTTTCTTCGAATGGGAAGTTAGTAACTACGGATGAACAATCATCTCCTCCACCATCTCCTGGTTCACTTTTTCTTACTAAGAAAAAACCTCCTTCTATATCGCTAATGACAATATTTCCACTAGCAAAATAGGGATATACATTCCAAACACCATTAAAAGAAGCGCTATTACTTGAAGGAAAAGTATCAAAAAATCCGACTTCACTAATATTGGTATTTCCAATATCCGAAATATCAATTACTCTAAATCCAGCTCTATAATTTGCTAAATAAAATTTGTCTCCTTTTACATATCCGTTATGATCTGTAGCCGCCGTGGGCCCATTGTAGATCATGTGCTGTTGAGGGTTATCCAAATCTTGAAAATCAAAAATAATGGTACGAGTATTAAAACCTACTCCTTGTTCATCTGTTTCATCTCCTAATAAGAAGTATCTCATATCATCGGTAAACCAACCTTGATGAACATAACCAATATTTGAATATCGAATGGTAGAAATAGTTACAGGGTTAGATTTGTTGGTAATATCTGCTATGACTACTTCAATTTCATTACTACCGATAAGAATTTCTCTACCAGTATAATCTGAGTCAGGACCGTTGTATGTAACTACCTGAGCATCGTGAGTATATGCTCTTTGTCCTCCGGATAAAAATCCACCAGCGTTTACTGGGTTTTTAGGGTCCTGAATGTTTATAAACAGCGGTCCGCCATTGTAGGGTCCTGATCCTCTTTGTGCTCCTACAACATAGGCATATCCAGAATCCTCATTGATAACAATGTTATGAGCGTTACCAAATTCTGTATATCTACTATCTGCTGAAAAAGTAACAGGTGGATTGGAAACATTACGTAATCTGGTAAGATCAAAAACCTGCATACCATGACCAGATGCTTCACTTACTATAAAAGCATGATCGCTATAAACTTTTACATCTCTCCATAAACTATTACCCGTTGCTGTGGGTAATTTTCCGAGATAAACAGGATTGGTTGGGTTAGAAACATCTATAAATGCCGTACCATTATTGAGGCCAATAATAGCATATTCTTTAGATGTTTGAGAATCTGTCCATCCCCAACTATCATTTCCTGAACTTGCGCTCATTTGAGAAAGTGAAATTCTAGACATAAGATCATAGTCGTTACAAGGGTAAGAACCAGCAAATCCATTGGTACATGGTGTTTGACTTTGGCAAATAGTGGTGAATACCACAAAGCCTAAGGCTAGGGTGAGTTTTTTCATGAGTTTGTGTAATTAGAAGTTAGTTATTCTAGTTTTTTAAAAACTAGCCATTTACACAAAATTAAACTAAAAAATCCCAAAATCGTTCCTAGCTTTCCGCACTATTTCGCTGGTTTAACCATCTTATAATCAGCATTTAATTCTATTATGCTGTTTTTTGTTTTTATGAATTATTAAACCTTTTGTGTTTTTTAAAATCAACAATTAGTTAAAATTTTTGAATCAATTTATGATTAGTTTTTTAGTAGTATCGTTAATTTTTACCAAGTACATCCCAGGTGAATAATCTAAAGGTAGCGTAACATTTTTACCACTGTTTAGATTATCAATTTGAGTTATTTTTTTACCTAAAACATTATAAATTTCTATCTTTTCCAGACTATTGGAACTACCACTTCGTATAGTAACACTAGAGTGAGCGGGATTTGGGTAAAGTGCAAAACCTGAATTTCTTTCAAAATTATCAACAACACTTAGCGTATTACTTTCTCTAACTAATAAGAATCCTCTTTCAATATCACTAATCACAATATTCCCACTATCAAAATAAGGATATACATTCCAAGCACCATTAAAAGAAGCACTATCACTAGAAGAGAAAGTATCGAAAAATCCAACCTCAGAAATATTCTTATTAGCAATATCCGCAATATCAACTACTCGAAGTCCTGATCTATAATTCGCTAAGAAAAATAGATTTCCTTTTACATACCCATTATGATCGATGGCAGGTGTTGGACCAAAATAATCCATATGAAAAGAAGGGTTATCTAAATCCGCAAAATCGAAGATCACTGTTCTAGTATTAAATCCTACGCTAGATTCATCAAATTCATCTCCTAAGAGAAAATAGCGTTGATCCTCAGTAAACCACCCTTGATGCGTATATCCCACATTAGAATAACTAATTGTAGAAATCGTGGTAGGATTACTTTTATCGGTAATATCAGCAATTACAATTTCTATTTCATTACTACCAATAAATATTTCTCTTCCAGTATAATCAGCATCTGGACCATTATAAGTAACTACTTGGGCATCATGGCTATATGCATCTCCTCCTGAAGAAATAAAACCTCCTGCTGCTACAGGATTTTTAGGGTCTCTAATATCTACAAAATGAGGACCTCCACTAAAGGTAGAAGTCCCAACAGCATATGCAAACCCAGAATCTTCATTGATTACTATATTATGAGCATTTCCAAAATCTGTATATCTTTGATCTGCAGTAAAGGTTTGTGGAGGATTTGCTACATTTCTTAGTCGGGTAAGATCAAAAACTTGCATTCCATGATTAGAAGCTTCACTAACAATAAAAGCATGATTTTCATATACTTTTACATCTCTCCAAGAACTATTTGTTGTAGCGGTTGGTAGTTTACCCAAATATATTGGACTTATAGGATCTGAGATATCAATAAAAGCAGTTCCGTTATTTAATCCAATAAGAGCATATTCATTTCCTGTGGTAGGATCTGTCCACCCCCAACTATCATTCCCTGAATTAGCGTTCATGGTAGCTAAAGAAATTTCAGACATAAGATCATAATTATTACAAGGAAATGATCCGGCTATTCCATTATCACAAGTAGTTTGTGAGTAAACCTGTAAGGATGAAAGTAGTAGTAGCGTTAAATAAAGTAGTTTTTTCATTGAGTTAGTTTTAAGAATTTGTTGAGTTAGTCTTTAGTTTTCACTTTCTTTAACAAGTATAAATCCAGAATTAATATCACTAATGACAATATTTCCACTCTCAAAGTATGGATACACATTCCAAGCTCCACTAAAACCGGTATTATCATTTGATGGAAAGGTGTCTATATAACCAATTTCTGTCATTGATTGTGATGCGATTGAAGAAATATCTATAATTCTTATACCTGCTGTATAGTTTGCTAAATAAAATTTATTTCCTTTTACATATCCATTATGATCAATAGCTGGAGTAGTGCCAGAATAATTCATATGGAATCTTGGGTTATCAAGGTCTTCAAAATCAAATACTACAGTTCTGGTATTAAAACCAACACTAGATTCATCCAATTCATCACCTAACAGGAAAAATCTTTGGTCTTCTGTAAACCAACCTTGGTGTGTATATCCTATGTTATCATAGTTAATAGTAGATATAGTCTGTGGATTATCTTTATCAGTAATATCTGCTATGACAATTTCGATTTGATTACTGCCGATTAGAATTTCTCTTCCCGTATAATCTGTATCAGGTCCGCTATATGTGACCACTTGCGCATCATGACTGTAGGCATCACCTCCTGTAGAAATAAAACCACCTGCTGCAACTGGATTTGTAGGGTCTTGAATATTTACAAAGTGTGGGCCTCCGCTAAAGGTAGAAGTTCCTACCGCATATGCAAATCCAGACGTTTCATTTATTACTATGTTGTGCGCATTTCCAAAACCAGTATAAGTCGTATTAGCAGTAAACGTTTGTGGAGGATTGGTTACATTTCTAAGGGTTGTTAAATCAAAAACCTGCATTCCATGACCAGAAGCTTCACTAACTATAAAAGCATGATTTTGATATACCTTTGCGTCACGCCAAGGACTGTTGTTAGTAGCTGTTGGTAATTTTCCCAGGTATATAGGATTTTCGGGATTAGATATATCAATAAAAGCAGTCCCATTATCCAGACACATAATGGCATATTCTTTTCCTGTAGTTGTATCTGTCCACCCCCAACTATCATTTCCTTCAGATGCATTCATTTCTGACAGCGAGATTGATGATACAAAATCAATACCACAGCTTTCATAAATACCTCCATCACTTTCGTTTGAACAGCCGATAGGATCAATAGGTGTTGTCGGGTTACTGTTATCATCATCATTACTACAATTCAGAAATAATAATAAGATCGTAGTGCTTATTAATAAATTGAAGACTTTTTTCATAAATAGTTTATTAAATAATGAGGATGCATATATATAACAGATAACTTCGAGAATACCCTAAAAAACCTATTAATAGATATATGCGATTTATTTTTTCTAAAAAATGTCTGGAAAAGGTAACAAAAATTAATCACTGTTGATATAAGGTCGTTAAACGATAAAAAAATCAAAAAAATGGACACAAGAATTTTGAGAAAGACATGGATTTTATCTTTGATAGTTTTAAATATAGCATGTTCTAAAGACGACGATATAGCTACAGTTACTCCAGAAGTTACTTTAGTGGAAAAAGAGGGAAAGTGGTTATGTGAATTTGGACAGACATGTGAGCATATTTATCAATTTGAATTAAAAAAAGACTCTAAAATATCTATTAGTGTAGAGGATGTTACTGGAAATTCAACAGTATCTTTAGATTTATCGGTAGATTTTGGACAATTTGGAGGTCCTAATTTATTAAATAATGGGGAGGTAAGTTATTATGGTTGTACAGATCAGAACGAAGAAATTTCGCTTACGAATATTACTATAAGCGAAACAGCCATTTATAATTTCTCGGTTGCGAGAGATTGGGGATTAAGTGCCGGACCTGAAGGAAGTTATAAAGTAACTATTATATCGGATACACCGTTTATTGATAAATCAGGAATTATTCAGAATACGGAAGCAATTAATTATGATCGGGAATGTCTGTAATTAGATTCTTAAATGTTGAAATCCCGATTTTTCGGGATTTTTTTATGTCATACAATTTCTTTGTTGCCTACCTTTGCAGGTATGATTGAAGATAAAAATACACCGAGAACTTCTCTTGCGGAATTAGGAGAGTTTGGATTGATAGACCATTTAAGTAAGCATTTCGAAATTATCCATGAATCTACAATTCGAGGAATTGGAGATGATGCTGCAGTACTTGATTTTAAAGATAAAAAATGTGTTTTAACTACAGACTTACTAATCGAAGGAGTACATTTTGATCTTTCTTATGTTCCTCTAAAGCATTTGGGATATAAAGCAGTAATGGTAAATTTATCTGATGTATATGCAATGAATGCTACTGCTACACAAATTACGGTTTCCATCGCTGTTTCTAATAGGTTTCCTTTGGAAGCATTAGAAGAATTGTATGCCGGAATCCAAACAGCTGCAAAGATATATAAGATAGATGTGGTAGGTGGAGATACCACTTCCTCTACAACGGGTTTAATGATAAGCGTTACTGCTGTGGGCTATGCGAATCAAGAAGATCTTGTATATAGAGATGGTGCTAAAGAAAATGATTTATTAGTAGTTTCTGGAGATTTAGGAGCTGCGTATTTAGGATTACAAATTTTAGAAAGAGAAAAACAAGTATATAAAGCCAACCCTAATTCTCAGCCGGATTTAGATCAGTATTCTTATTTAATCGAAAGGCAATTAAAACCTGAGGCAAGAAAAGATATTATAGAACTTTTAAAAGCCTTAGATGTACAACCAACAAGTATGATTGATATAAGTGATGGTTTATCTTCTGAAGTTATTCATTTGTGCACAAAATCAGAAGTTGGAGTACATTTATATGAAGAAAAAATACCTTTAGACCCTGTTGTTATTTCTACGTGTGAGGAATTTAAATTAAACAGCACAACTGTTGCTCTTAGTGGAGGTGAAGATTATGAATTACTGTTTACAATAAAGCAAGAAGATTTTCCAAAGATTAAAGCAAACCCTAATCTTACAGTTATAGGTCATATAGCGGATAAAAAAAGTGGAATGGGTCTAATAACTAGAGCCAATGAAAAAATACAATTAACTGCACAAGGATGGAATCCTATTAAAGAATAGTTTAAGAGGCAGCTTGTAGGTTTATTTTATTTTTACTTTTAGCTATCTTTTTTTCATGAACAGAAGCTAAAGCATCATTGATCTCTTTTAATTTTGGTGTCATAACTTCCAATCTTCCTCTGCTATTGGTAGTAGCTTGTTCACCACAATGAGTACAAGTATATTCTTTTATGTGGTGTGTAACATGCTTAGACATTACATAATTATGACCGAATAAAGCGCAATACATTTTTGATACGGAGAATGACGAACGGGGGGTATGTTTCTTCATTTTTGTGGGGGTTAAAAGTTCATAATCAATACAATAATAACATTTTTTTAGTTATTAACAATAATTTGTAAGAAAATTTTTTGTAAAAATGCTTTTTTTTGATCAAAAAGTGTATTTTATAGCAACTTTACCCCATTAAAATGTATTTCATCGATAAAATTATGATTTTCACATGGTGTTTTTTGTAAGTTGTTAAATTGTTAAAAAAAGCGGAAATAATCTATTTTTTATGGCAAGAAATCGAGTAATGATTTGATGACATCCTGTTTGTTTTCTATATGTGACATATGCCCACCATTTAATACTATTAAATTTGTCTTACAGAGTTCAGATTCGTTTACGCTTTGTTGATAAGATAAAACAGGATCCTTTTTTCCACTAAAGATGATTTTATCACCTTCAAATTTATGTAATGTTTCGGTATGGTCTTTTCTAATTTTCATTCCTTCTAAGGCAGCTATTATTCCTTGAAGAGGAGTTCTAGAGGCTTCATTTTTTATTTTTTCGATTTCATTCTTATAGGTTTCACGATTTATTTCAGCAAAAAGATTTGCGATCGCCATACTGGTATAGGCGTTGGGATTTTTTTTAACAATAGAAATAGCTCTACTACGATTTATCTTTCGTTCTTCACTATCAGGAAATGAAGTAGAATTCAATAAAATTAGTCCTGATATTTTATCAGGAAACAAATCGAGATATGCTAAGGAAACATATCCACCCATAGAATGACCTATGAATACAGGGGGTGTGTTTATAGAAATATCCAATACAGCTTTAACGGCATGAGCCATATCTTCCATTCTATGTATATAACCAATGCAATCCGTATTTCCATGGCCTAATAAATCAATGGTAATGCAAGTATATTTTTTAGAAATATCTGCAATAATTTCATCCCACATTTTTAGATTTTCAAGAAAACCATGTAATAAAACCAAAGGAGTACCTTTCCCAGTAATGTTATAATTAATTTCAATTCCTTTATATGCTAATGTCATCTGGAAATTTTATATTTCAACTTTCATATTATTTGCAAAACAACATAAACCTAACCAAATGAGACTAAATAAAGAAACTTTTATTACTGGATTTGCTTTGTTCTCTATGTTTTTCGGAGCTGGTAATCTAATATTACCACCAAGTCTTGGTTTTAAGGCAGGAGATATGTGGTTTTTGGTAACGATAGGTTTTGTGATTTCTGCAGTGTTGTTACCATTGCTTGGTATTTTTGCTCATGCGAGGTTACAAGGAACAATGTTAGATTTTGCTAAAAAGGTTTCACCTACATTTAGTTTATTATATTGTTTTACAGTATATGCGATTTCCATTTCATTGCCATCACCAAGAACTGCGTCGGTTACACATGAAATGGCTATTCAACCTTTTTTTGGATCTAGCTCTCTGGTAACAAGTAGTGTTTACTTTAGTATTGTTTTATTTTTTGTACTTAATCGTTCTAAAATTCTTACTATACTAGGTAAGTTTTTGACTCCAATTATATTTATAGTAATTCTAAGTATCATATGTATTGGAATGTTTTCTGAACATGTACCTATGAATATTTCAGATTTTGAAACACCCATTATAAAGGGATTGTTAGAAGGGTATCAAACTTTTGATGCTATTGGGGCTGTTGTTGTCGGAGGAGTGGTTATTATCTCACTTAAATTGAAAGGAAAACAAAGTTTTGAAGAGAATAGAAGACTAATTAGAGATGCAGGATTGATTGCTGGTATTGGTTTGTTTATCGTTTATGCAGGATTAATATTTAATGGAGCACTTTTTAATGGAACTTTTGAAAAAGAAATAAGTAGAACTGAATTGTTATCAGGGTTGAGTTTACAAACTTTAGGTAATATTGGAAGTACTTTTTTAAGTGTTTTAGTGTCTTTAGCATGTTTTACAACAGCAGTAGGTATTGTAACAGGGACTGCAGATTTTATTAAAGGTGTTTTTAAAGAATCTCATCAAGCATATGTAATAACTGCAGTGGTTGGTTGTGTTCTTGGAGTGGTTATGGGACAGCTTGATGTACATGATATCATTGTAGTAGCTATTCCCGCATTAATGTTTATTTATCCAATAACTATTGTATTAATCTTATTAAATGTTTTACCAGACAAATTAGCTCCTGTTGCTGTTTTTAGATCTGTAGTTTTGGTAACCATATTATTTAGTTTGCCAGATTTTTTGGCTTCGATTGGCTTCAAAGATCAAGTTCAACCAATTCTAGAAATTATTCCACTTGGTATCTATAGTCTCGCATGGTTGTTACCAGCAATAACAACTTTTATCATTAGTACAATTTTTATCAAACTTCTGAATGCTAAACAGTAAGTATAGTTTTTTAAGCATTAAAAGATCTTTATGATTTGTTTTTTTATTAAATTCGCGCTCTTTAACATTTATTTAAGAATAGAGGTTAAAAAGAATTGGGGATTTATAACAACAGGGAAAACAAAAACTAATGAAAAAACTAACTTTTTTTTCAGCAATTATATTGCTGATATCGTCTTGTACTAAAGATGATTATATTCCGATTACGTCTAATTTAGATGCTGAATTATTAAACGCTTTGGATAATGCTTCTGATGGAGAAGGTGTGTCTTTTTTTATACTACCAGAGAGTGATGATTATGCTAATATTCCACAAGATCCTTTAAATCCAATTACTTCGGAAAAAGTGGCTTTAGGTAAACAACTACTTCATGAAACGGCTACTGGAGGAGTTCCTAAAATGGATGCTATGAAAGGAACTTATTCTTGTGCTTCCTGTCATCAAGCCGCAGCAGGTTTTGGAGCAGGTATCAGACAGGGAATAGGAGAATGTGGTATTGGTTTTGGAATAAGAGGTGAAGAGAGAATTGTGAATACTTCAGTTCCAGTTGATTCAATAGATGTACAACCAATTAAATCACCGACAATTTTAAACGTAGCCTATCAGGATGTGATGCTTTGGAATGGTCAGTTTGGTGGAACCGGAACAAATGCAGGGACAGAAGCTAGTTGGACTGAGATTGAGGAGAATTTCTTAGGTTTACAAGGAATAGAGGTTCAGGCAATTAAAGGTCAGAAAGTACATCGACTACAAATAGATGATGATTTTGTAAATACTTTTGGTTATAAGGAACTTTTTGATGCTGCATTCCCAGATGTAGCAGAAAATGAAAGATATACTAAACATAATGGAGCTTTGGCGATGGCAGCATACGAAAGAACTCTATTAGCAAATAGATCTCCTTGGCAGGATTGGTTAAAAGGAAATTCCAATGCTTTAGATGAGACGGAGAAAAAAGGTGCGATCGTGTTTTTTGGAAAAGGAAAATGCTATGAATGTCATACGGGTCCTGCACTAAATGACAAAGGTTTTCATGCGTATGGAATGGATGATTTTGCGAATACCAGCGATGCTTTATTATTGTTTAATGCCAATATGGATAAAGTAAAAAAAGGAAGAGGTGGTTTTACCAATAATCCAGATGATTATTATAAATTTAAAACACCAACATTATATAATTTAGTAGATAATGGTTTTTATGGACATGGAGGAACTTTTACATCTGTAAAAGAAGTAATAGAGTATAAAAACAACGGTGTTCCTCAAAAAGCGGAAGTACCTTTAGAAAATTTGGCATCTCAATTTGGAACAATTAATCTTACCGAGGAGGAAATAAATGATATGACAGCATTTATAACCAACAGTTTACGAGATCCGGAATTGAATAGATATGTTCCTGATGCTATTATCTCTGGAAGTTGTTTTCCAAATAATGATGATACATCTCGGGAAGATTTAGGATGTGATTAATTTAGTGTAGCAATCCACCAAGTATTACCGTAAGGATCTTTAAAGCCTGCAGCTCGAGCTCCATGATCTTCTTGCATAGGTTGCATCATCGAAGTAGCGCCTGCATCTATAGCATTAAAGTATGTTTGATCAGTATCCTTAACATAAACATACATAGATGTGTTTTGAGCAGGATAGGCTTTGGAAGCTTCAGTAATCATGATGGTAGCATCACCAATCATTACTTCGGAGTGTTCAATTTTATAAGAAGTATCAACTTTGCGCATCATTTCTTGTGCGTTAAATATTTTTCTTATAAAATCAATAAAATCATCCGCATTTTCAACAACTAGATATGGCATAGCTTGTTGATGACCTGCTGTAATTTTCATTCGTTGCATTGGTATTCTCTAAATATTTTATATCCAACGAATAAACAGACATAAATATTCTCTAAATTTTCAAAATAAGATCATAAAAAACCCTTGATGATTAAAAAGTCACCAAGGGTTTTACGTTCTATACGTGTATTTTGTTTATTATTTATTCATTAAGTCTTCGATTTCATCAGCTTCTATTGGAATATTAGCCATCAAATTAAAAGGTTCTCCTTTTTCCTGAATAACCACATCATCTTCTAATCGTATTCCAAAACCTTCATCAGGAATATAAATACCTGGCTCCACTGTAAATACCATATTTGCTTGCATCGGCTCTGTTAGAATTCCATAATCATGAGTATCCAAACCTATATGATGAGAGGTTCCATGCATAAAGTATTTCTTATATGCTGGCCAATCTGGATTTTCATTTTGAACGTCTACTTTGTCTATTAGTCCTAAGTCTAATAACTCTGAAGTCATAATTTTTCCTACTTCTACATGATAATCAGCCCAGATCGTTCCAGGCACAAGCATTTTGGTAGCTTCATTTTTTACTCGTAATACAGCATCATATACAGCTCTCTGACGATCTGTAAATTTACCAGAAACAGGAATAGTTCTACTTAAATCACTAGAGTAATTAGCATATTCAGCAGCTATATCCATTAATATAAGCTCCCCTTCCTTACATTGCTGATTATTCTCTATATAATGTAAAACATTAGCATTGTTTCCACTAGCAATAATAGGTGTATACGCAAAACCTTTAGATCTGTGATTAATAAATTCATGCAATAGTTCTGCCTCTATATTATATTCCCAAACACCAGGTTTTACAAAACTGAGTAATCTTCTAAACCCTTTTTCAGTGATATTACAGGCGGTTTGCATAAGGTCAATCTCAATAGGATCTTTCACAGAACGTAATCTTTGTAAAATTGGATTACTCTTTGCTACCGAATGAGCAGGATATTTTGCTTTCCACCATTTGGTAAAACGATCTTCTCTTGTCTCTGTTTCTACATTAGCTCTGTAATGTTCGTTGGTATTAACATAAACAGTATCGCATTGTGTCATAATTTCAAAAAAGATTTTCTCGAGATCCTGCAACCAATACACTGTTTTGATTCCAGAAGTTTCAAAAGCCTTTTCTTTCGTTAACTTTTCTCCTTCCCAAATAGCAATAAGTTCACTTGTTTCTTTGAGAAAAAGCATTTCACGGTGCTTTTCGTGTGGAGCATCTGGGAATAACACCAAAATACTTTCTTCTTGATCTACACCACTTAAATAAAAAATATCTCTGTGTTGCTCAAAAGGCATTGTGCTATCAGCACTAATAGGATATATGTCGTTACTATTAAAAACCGCAATACTGTCTGGTTTCATCTGTGCTGCAAAATTCTTTCTATTTTTAATGAAAAGATTTTTATCTATTTGGTGATATTTCATTTGATATAAAGTCTTTAATGTATATTATGTGATTTCAAAAATACTAAAGCCAAAAAGATGTATTGTTAAACAATATCTAAAAATTTTGACACTACTTTAGCATTCTATACTTTCAGCCAACTAAATTTCGATCATCATGAAAACACACATCTCAACTATCTTATTGCTGTTTTTTGCAAGTATTTCTTCATTCTCTCAACAAAATGCAACGAATGCGCAAGAGATACAGAAAGGATTGCTACAGAAAGCACAATTAGAAAAATCATCAATTGTAAAAAATGTTCCGTTCGAAAACATTGGTCCTTCGGTAATGAGTGGTCGTGTAGTAGATGTAGATGTAAACCCACAAAATACAGCTGAGTTTTATGTTGGTTACGCTTCGGGAGGATTATGGTATACTAAAAACAACGGAACAACATTCGAACCAATTTTAGATAATGCAGAAACCATTAATGTAGGTGATATTGCTGTAGATTGGAAAGAAGGAACGATCTGGGTAGGTACTGGAGAAAATAATTCATCAAGATCTTCTTATGCCGGAATTGGAATTCTTAAATCTGATGATAAAGGGCAGTCATGGAAAAATGTAGGCTTAATTGATTCACATCATATAGGAAGAATTATTATCAATCCAAATAATTCTGATGAGGTAGTTATTGGAGTTACAGGTCATTTATATTCTACAAATGATGAAAGAGGCATTTATAAAACAAATGATGGAGGTAATACTTGGAACAAAACATTGTTTGTAAATAATGAAACCGGAATTATTGATGTTGCTTACGCACCAGGTAATTTTAATATTATGTACGCTGCAGCTTGGGATAAGGATCGAAAAGCATGGAATTTTGAAGGAAACGGAACTGGCTCTGGAATTTACAAGAGTACAGATGCGGGGAACACTTGGAATAAAATTTCATTAGATGGAAGTGGTTTCCCAACAGGAAATGGAGTAGGAAGAATAGGTTTAGCTGTTTTTGATGAAAATACAGTTTATGCTGTACACGACAGTCAATTCAGAAGAGACAAAGGAAAAGAAACAAATAAAAGTACAGGGCTTACCAAAGATGATTTTAAAACGATGTCCGTTGATACTTTTTTAAATTTAGAGGATAAAAAACTAAATCGATATCTAAAAACAAACGGTTTCCAAGAAAAATATCGAGCAGAAAACGTGAAGCAAATGGTTCGTAGCGGTTCTGTAAAACCTATTGATCTTGCCAAGTATTTAGAAAATGCAAATGCTGCACTTTTTGATACGCCCGTAATCGGTGCTGAAGTTTATAGAAGTGATGATGGCGGTAAAAGCTGGGGGAAAACACACACAGAATATTTAGATGATATTTTTTACAGTTATGGATATTATTTTGCTCAGATACAGGTGAATCCAGTAAATAAAGATCATATCTATATTTCTGGAGTGCCTATTTTAAAATCAAAAGATGGAGGAGCTACCTTTAAAAGTATAAGTGCAGAGAACGTGCATGCAGATCATCATGCGCTTTGGATAAATCCAAAAAATCCAAATCATCTTATTAATGGAAATGACGGAGGTGTAAATATTAGCTATGATGATGGAGAAAATTGGATAAAAGCAAACCAGCCAAGTGTAGGACAGTTTTATGCAATAAATGTAGATCACGAAAAACCGTATAACGTTTATGGAGGATTACAGGATAATGGTGTTTGGGTTGGATCTGTAAGAGCAAAAGAAAATGTAGCCTGGCATCAAAGTGGTCATTATCCTTGGAAAAGTATTATGGGTGGAGATGGAATGCAAGTACAAATCGATAATCGAAATAGTGATATTGTATATACTGGATTCCAATTTGGAAACTATTTTAGATTAGATAGATCTACGGATGAGCAAATATACATCCAACCAAAACATGAGTTGGGAGAGTCTCCTTATAGATTTAATTGGCAAACACCAATTTTACTGTCTCCGCATAATCAAGATATCTTGTACTTTGGAGGAAATAAATTAATGAGATCCATGAATCAAGGAGATGAGTGGACGGCAATTTCTGGAGACCTTACTAATGGAGGCAAAAAAGGAAATGTAGCTTACGGAACATTAACATCTATTTCAGAATCTATATTTCAGTTCGGTTTAATATATACTGGAAGTGATGATGGATTAGTGTATGTAACCAAAAATTCTGGAGGCAATTGGACTAAAATTTCTAATAGTTTACCAAAAGATTTATGGGTATCGAGGGTTATCGCTTCTTCTCATAAAAAAGAACGTGTATATGTGACCTTTAATGGATATCGCTGGGATGATTTTAGTGCTTATGTATATATGAGTGATGATTATGGACAAACTTGGAAAAACATAGGAAAAGAATTACCAATCTCCTCGATTAATGTGATTAAAGAAGATCCAAAGAATGAGGATGTTTTGTATGTTGGTTCTGATAATGGAGCCTATGTTTCATTAGATAGGGGAAAGACATGGCAGGCTTTTTCTAAAGGAATTCCGAACGTAGCTGTTCATGATATTGTTATACAACCAGAAGCAAATGATCTGCTCTTAGGAACTCACGGAAGAAGTATTTACAAAACAAATATAGAGCCACTACAAAAGTTAAGTTCTAAGGTGCTTACATCAAGTTTGTATCTTTTTCCAATGAGTTCGATAAAAGCATCTCCAAGATGGGGTAGCTCTTGGAGTAAATGGTTAGAAGCATATGAACCTTCTACAATAGTAAAGTATTATACGAATAGTGCAGCGTCTGTTACAATAAAGATAAATACTCCTAATGGCAAAACACTAAGAGAGTTTTATTCAGATTCGGATAAAGGGCTTAATTATGCTGAGTATGATCTTACAATTTCGGAAAAAGGAAGAAAAGCTTTATTAAAAGAGTTCCCAGACGAGGAAGTTTCTAAAAAGAAAAATGGAAAATATTACCTTCCTGTAGGAAAGTATGAGGTAGTTATAAACAAAGGAGGGCAAGTGGAAAAGGTTCCTTTTGAAGTAAAATAACCTACAAATAAACTTGCATTTATTAGGTAGAGGATTTATATTCACAAGTGCATAGAAGGTAATTTATTTTTATTTCTTTGTATAAACGTTTATTAACCAACATAATGAACACGAACCTACTACATAATGCAACAATTATTTTTGTATGCTTAGCAGCCTTTGTTTTAGCATGTTGGTGGTTATATAGATATCAAAAAAACAACAAAACTAGCTCTTTTATAGATAGATTTTTAGGAGCTAATAATTCTATCGAAAAATCTGAGTCAAAGAGCACTGAGGAATCTGAAGCTGTTCAAAAAGCTATTCAGAATTTTAGGATGTCTGGATTAAACCACATTTTTTCTGAAGAAGAATTAGAGTTAATTCATTATGATAAGCCATCCCAAATAACAGGTATACTCAGTTATTTTTCTACCTCTTTATTTGATAAGAACAATCTAGATGATGTTCTCTGGGATATTTTGGAGAACTGTATTTCTCATCTGCATTTAGAAGATTGCGTGATATATATATTAGATAATTCGAGAAAAGTTCTGATCCAAAAAGCAGCTTACGGTAATAAAGATAAAGGAGGGCGAACGATATTAAGTCCGATTGAAATTTCGTTGGGTCAGGGAATCGTTGGACAAGTGGCACAATCGGGAGAGTATGAGTGTATTTATAATGTGAATTACGATGATCGGTATGTTGTTGATGATATTAGTCGTAATTCTGAACTAGCAGTTCCAATAAAAATCGATGATAAGGTGGTTGGAGTGCTAGATTCAGAACATTCGCAAGAAGGTTTTTTTAATGAACATCATATATTACTCTTTCAACTAATAGCTAAGTTAACGGCAAAAAAACTTGCCCAGATTGATATAAAAAACACATCAAACATTACTAATGATGATGTATATTTTAAAGAACTTCATTTTTTAATGAAGGAAGCTAAGATTTATAGAGACGCAAGTTTAGGGTTAGAAGGGATATCAAAAATGCTAAAGGTTAGCAGTAAGTATCTTTCTCAAATGATTACTAAATTGAATGGTTCTAGTTTTGTAGATTATGTAAACAAGTTTCGAGTAGAAGATGCGAAATCTAAACTCAAAAACCCAAAATTCTCCAATTATACTGTACTTGCAATTGGTTTAGATTCTGGATTTAACTCTAAGTCAACATTTTATTCTGCATTTAAAAAATATACAGGTATTTCTCCTAAAGAATACAGGGCAACAGTATTAGAAACTAAATGATTTTGTAAAAAAAGTTGTTCTTTTACACTAAAAGATTGATAATTATAGATCTGCGGTAATTTTTTCCACGTAAAAACCTTAATGAAGTACCTATATAAAATCATATTATTAAATGCTTGTTTTCTAATTTTTAGCATAGCTATTTCTGCGCAAGTAGAGGTAACCTATCATGTGAAACCTTATACTCATTTTAATGGCCTGTCTAATAATTGGGTTTCAGATATTTATCAGGATCAAGATGGTTTTATGTGGTTTGCTACTCAATATGGATTAAATCGTTTTGACGGCAAAAGATTTAAATTATTTACCTACGTTCCTGGAGATGCAAAAACGTTACGGGCTAATTGGGTTCGATGCATCACTCAGCTAAAAGGAGATGATAAGTTGTATCTAGGAACTCTCGGAGGAGGAGTAAATATTGTGAATTTATACGAGGAAAATTTTGATTCTCTTTTTAGCTCCAAGGATACATTAGATGATGATATTTCTATTGTAAACAATATAGTGAAGGATGCTAAAGAAAATCTATGGATCTCTTCTACCGCAGGGATATACCGTTATAATTTAAAAGATAGTACAGTAAGAAGATTTTATGATAAAAGTTCTTCTAATATTAGTATTGCGGAGGATGGATCAAAATATATACTTACACAAATATCCAAAGAAATATTTGTCGTAGATGGCGATACAGTTTTTAAACAAAACTTACCGAATAACAGATATAAAAATATCTCTGCTATTTCTAAAGATAGTTTCTTATTATATTCTAATAAAGAACTATTTATAGCGAGGCAATCCGATACGATTTGGAACCTTCAAAAATTAGGCTTCGAATCTGAATATAGAACCAGTGTGAGAGAACGTCCTTTTATTTTTAAAGATAAAAAAGGATATGTTTGGGTAAACGGGGGAGATAAAATCTATAAGTTTTCTCCAGATTTTAAGCATCAAGTGGTAATGCCTTTACAAGAATTGCTAAATATTAAATCTTCTAAAAAGATTAAGGCAAATTGTATATTCCAAGATAGAGAAGACAATTATTGGATTGGCACCAATTTAGGAGCATTTCAATTAATACCTCATAAGCCTTTTAGGCATCCTTTTTTAGGAACTTTAGGGCAGGTGAGGCAAGTTGTAGAATGTGGTAATAAAATATGGTTTGCACTAGGTGATGGTATTTATTCTTGGGATAAAGACCCTTCCAATCCTCCCAAAAAAGTTCAAAAAAGTACAGTAAATACTATAATTTGTGCTAGTGATGGATTTTTATATGCTTTAGGAAGAGACGACAAAGATCAAACGGCTTTATTAAAAATAAATCCGAACAACGAAAGCACCATACCAATTTATTTATCAGATTTAAAATTTCCTTTAAGTGTTAGTTGGAAAATTACTGAAGATAAGAATCAAAGGTTGTGGATAGGTCAATGGGATAATATCATTATTTATGATCTTAAAAGCCAAGAGTATTTTGGTATTCCTGTCTTCGAAAACAATACTGGAATAATTGAGTTGTATCCGGATAATCAAGATAATATTTGGTTAGGAAGTATAGGGAAAGGAATATTAAAATTTTCAGATGCAAGTAAGATTACAAAAGACAGTAAAGTCAAGTTTATACGATATGGACATGATATAAATGATCCAAAAAGTATAAGCTCTAATTTAATTCAATCTATTCATCAGGATCAAAAGGGATTCCTTTGGATAGGAACTGATGGAGGCCTTAATTGCTTAGATCCAAAAACCGGAGAGTTTAAAAGGTTTTTGCGAAGTGGTAAAATGCCTAATGATAAAATTTTAAACGTTACTAGTGATAAGAGTGGTGTGATATGGTTAAGTAGTATAAGTCATGGAATCATCTCTTATGATCCAGATAAAGATACATTTAAAACATATGACACTCAAGATGGATTGTATGATAACTCTATGCTTTTAGGTTTTGCATACGTGGATGAAGAAGGTTATGTATGGATGGGAAGTGAAGGAGGTATTCAATATTTCCATCCCGATCGGTTGACTTTTTCAACTGAAAAAAAACCAAACCTAGCCTGGTTATCGTACACGAAATTCAGATCTGATACAACTATAGTATCTAAGTTTCCCAAAAAACAAGGATTAGTTGATAATGAAATTAAAGTATATCCAGAAGATCAGAGTATTACATTTGATTTTCGGGCTTTAACCTTCGAAAGATCACAAAATGTTAGATATCAATTTTGGCTAGAAGGATTTCATCAGGATTGGCTTCCCGTTCAACTTGATGGAGTTGTTAGGCTATCTTATCTACCAAAAGGGAAGTATACTCTAAAGGTTAAGGCATTTGATATAGATGATGCTTGGGCAATAGGAGATAGTATTGTATTATCAGTAATACCACCATGGTATAAAACGAATCTTGCTTACTTGCTATACGGTTCTTTATTGTTATTGATCGTTTTTGCATTTTATAAAATACAATTGAGGAGAAAACTTGCCGAAAGAGAAAAAGAGTTTATAAAAGACTTATCTCAATCTAAAACTCGGTGGTTCAATCAGATTGCTCATGAATTTAGAACACCTCTTACAGTAATTTTAGGGGCAACTGATCAAATTAGAGATAAACTGACTAATTCTTCAGAAAAGAATACCAATGGACATCTCTCTCAGATTGAAAATCAAACCCATCATCTATCTAATCAAGTTCAAAAGATTTTAGAAATTGCTCAGATGCAGGACAATCAGTTGGAGATTCATGCGAGTGACGGAGATTTTATCGCTTTCCAAAAGTACCTTTTTAACTCATTTGCCTCATTAGCTGATCAGAAAAGTATTGAATTAAAATTTACAAGTTCAGATGAATCCGTTTTTGCATCTTTTGATGAAGATAAATGGAGAAAGATCAGTTCTAATCTAATTTCTAATGCTATCAAGTACAATCGCATTGACGGAACTGTTTCTTTTGACATAAATATTAATAAAATTAATAATACAGTCAAAATTGATATTAGTGATACTGGAGTTGGAATTGACAAACAGTTTCTTTCTAAAATGTTTGATCCTTTCTCTAAAGAAAACACCGAAAATCCTGAAGGTGTTGGGTTAGGACTTACGCTAACAAAGGAATTAATTCAATTGTTAAAAGGAACAATTACAGTTGATAGTAAAAAAGAAAGAGGAACTTCTTTTAGAATAACCGCACCTTTGGATTTAGTGCCCGAAAGCAATAAAACCGTAGAGCAAACAGATGATTTTGTTATCGATCCTGATAAACCTATGGTACTTATAGCCGAAGATCATAAAGAGGTACGATCGTATGTTCATTTTTGTTTATCTCCAGATTTTACAATTATCGAAGCAGAAAATGGACTTATTGCATGGGAGCTATGCAAAAAACATATTCCCGATCTCGTAATATCTGACGTAATGATGCCAGAATGGGATGGAATTAGATTAGGAACTGAAATCAGAAATGATCTAGCAACCAATCACATTCCTTTTATTTTACTAACTGCAAAATCAGGGCAGTCGAATCAGTTAGAAGGTCTGAAAATTGGAGCCGATGCATACTTAACAAAACCCTTTGATAGAAGCGAATTACTAATTAGAGTTGATAACCTGATCAAAACACGAAAAAAACTACAGGAAAAATACCAAAGAGGTGACACAACGATAACCTCAGAAAATGAAAAGATTGATCATTTTATGAAAGGTGTTGTGCAGATTATTGAAGAGGAGTTGGATAATGACGAATTTGGGGTGCCTCGATTAGCAGAAAGATTACACATCAGTAGAGTTCATTTATTTAGAAAAATTAAAAATTTGACTGGGTTACCACCAACTAAGTTTATAAGAAAAATTCGTTTGCAAAAAGCACATGAATTCGTATTAAGAAATGAGCTATCTATATCCGAGATTGCATACCAAACGGGTTTCAAAGATCCTGCATATTTTACACGAGTATATGTAGAAGAGTTTGGAAAACCACCTTCAGAATTTAGAAGCAAATAGTTAGAATCCCTTTATTTACTGTGTTTTTGGGCTATATGTAACCAGAGTACAAGTTTATGTAACCATAGTACAATACAATTTTTTAATCTCGTTTTACCTTAGTTGTTATAATTAAAGCGACAAAATCAGATGTATTGATTTTTAAGATCTCCTTAAGGTCAAGATCATATTTTGTAAAGGACAAAAAACAAGGTTATGAATATTCAGGAAAACAAAAACAACAGGATTGTTAATTCGATTCATGGATTAATTGGATTATTGCTATTATTTATAATTATTAAAATATCAAAACATAATATTCGAGAGTTAGATTTTACTCTAATTACCTATACCGTAATTAGTTTGATCTCTTTTGTGATATTTTGGTTGTTTAGAGATCGTTACATTCCTCTTTTTGTCTTACAAAACATAAATAGAGAATTTGATCCGACGCAAAAGAGGACTACATCTCCGTTTCACAAGTACCACGAAATTTCTGTAACAAAGTCAAGAAGAAAAGTGAATGATGTGCTAGGGAAACAAGAAGAGCCAGAATCTACGAAAGAAATAACAAGCATTCCATACCTCGAAGAAGTGTTTTTAGACTTTGACAGTAATATATTAGAAAGAGCACCGATCCAAACGATATCCGTATTAAGTTACTTTGCTACCTCTCTTTTTGAAAAAAATAATGTAAATGATGTTCTTTGGGATATTGTAGAAAATTGTATCGCTCACCTTCATCTAGAAGATTGTGTGATTTATATGCTCGATAAAGAAAAAGAATACCTGATTCAAAAAGCTGCTTTTGGGAATAAAAATAATGGCGAAAAGAAAATTGTTAGCCCGATAAAAATAAAAGTGGGAGATGGTGTCGTTGGTGCTGTGGCACAATCTAAAAACTACCAGCGAATAGGTGATCTTAGAACAAATGCTACATATATAGTGGATGATGTTTCGCGTTTATCAGAATTATCGGTTCCTATTTTTATTGATGGTGCTATTGTTGGCATTTTGGATTCTGAACATTCTGAACGAGACTATTTTACAGATGATCATGTATTTTTATTTCACCTTATTGCCAAGCTTACTGAGAAAAAACTAAAACAAATATGTAGTAATAATACTTCTTGCAGAATTACTGATGATAATATTTATTATAAAGAATTGGAGTTTTTAATGAGAGAAGCTAAAATATATCAAGATCCTCATCTAGGACTAGACAGTGTAGCTAAAAAGTTAAAAATTAGCAGTAATTATTTGTCTCAGCTAGTAAATAAATTAACTGGGAAAAATTTTGCAGATTATATCAATACCTTCAGAGTTGAAGATGCAAAAGCGAAATTGAGAAATCACAATTTTATAAACTATACGATTATAGGAATAGCACTAGAATCTGGATTTAATTCGAAGTCTACATTTTACAGTGCGTTTAAAAAGCTTACCGGTATATCACCAAGTGATTATAGAAAAAATGGTTAAAAGTGTCCTGTTTTTTTGAAAGTCAAACTTTCGGGACATTAAATTCTATAACAAGAATTATTTTTAGTCTGGTTAATAGATAACATGCATTTTTATACCAGTTCTGATATTACATTACGCATAAGAGAAATAATGGATTTTTGTGATATAGGAAAAAGAAAAATTAGTCATAGCCAAAGCTACGAGTCATTTTTATTTTGAAGTAGAGTGCAAAAAGACACATTTTAATTGGGTAATTTAACGGTAGAGATGGTATTAATTAGTGTTAGGTTATTTTTTGTGCAAAAGCAGTTTGTAATGACAGGTTTTTTTGTCCAATCGCTTTTCATTACTATAGGATCCTCATTAAATATTCTAGTTATTTTTATTGAGGGTCCTTTTTTAAATTAGAGGATAATAATTTAAGCGAAGATTACAAGATTATTTAACCTAAGAAAATAATAAGGTTTGCATATGAGAAGATTTATATTATTTGTGATTTGTGCTTTTTCCACTAGTTTTTTTGGATATTCTTGTTTCTGGGATTATGACACCGTCGAAATGGAGAGAATGCAATTTCCTGATGTAATCGAATTAATATCTGGAAAATTTTTGAGGCATTCTCCAGAGTTTTATCGATGGAGAATAGAAGACAGAGAAGAAAAGCTTAAAACGTTTTCTGATAGCCTAGAATTATACGATGATCTTGCAGTTGCTTATTCTAAAATTGGAAATGACTCTAAAGCAATTCAGATTATTCTAATGAAGGATAAGATTGCTCCGAATAATTATACAACATATGCTAATCTCGGTACTTTTTATATCCATAATGGTCAATTAGAAAAGGGAATTGAATTTATAGATAAGGCAATTACTATAAATCCAGATGCTCACTTTGGGAGAGAGATCTATCAAAAATATCTTGTAGAATATGTACAAAGTAAAATGAAAAATGGAAAAGTCATATTACCGTTATCTCCCGGATTTGATACTTCTAGAGGAACATTTCCGATAAAGACTTTTAATAATTTTTATTCTTTTTTAAGTAACAAATACTATAACAAGAGTGGAGATAATTTAAAAAGTAAATCACTACCCAATAAAGAGCTTCAAAAAGCAATTAAAGGAGTTATGGGGATGATGAAGTTCGGGAATTACGACTCACCTGTTTTGCTAGAAGCACTCGGAGATTTATTAATGGCCGATGGTTGGAAAAAGGGAGCAAGACAGTTAGCTACCAGAGCGTATTTTAAGGCTTCCTTTCACAGTAAAGAGAAAGCCACAAAGTCATTATATGATCAAAAAATTGCACTTACACTTTATTACCAATACACCAAAAAAGGAGGAAGTCGATTTACGATCGATGCATTAGAAAAATCATTAAAAGAAGAAATTGCAGAAGGAGAAAAGTATTATGAAGAAATACGTGAGACCGAAATAGGATGGATAACAAATGGAAAAAACCCAGAGGTCGAGTTTTCGAAAAAGTATTACAAAAAACCTTTGGTAGGAAAAATAAAACAAGAAGCAAATACTCCAACCGAAAAAGTAGAAAGTCATTATAATAAGTATAAACCTAAGACATCAGACACTCTAAAAAACCTTCCCAAAGACACTCTCGTGTTAAATGAAGCTATAGCAAGTAAAGAAGATGTGATTACTGAAATAAAACAAACCGAAAAAAACACTAATAGATCAAAAATACCTATCGCGATTTATTTTATAATTCCGGTTTTGATGATGATTCTTATCTACGTTGTAAAAAGCCGGAAGAACTAAGTTTCTTAGAGATGAAACATTTTAAAATGAAATATGTAATGCTATGTATGGTATTCATAGGTGTTTGCCGATCTCAGGCACAGCATTGTTTCTGGGATATGTCTTCAATTATAATAATAGATGTTAGTGATATTAAAACAGGAGAAAAAATTCATGGCGTAACAATTAATATTACAGATGCTAATGGAGTTGAAAATGTGAAGAAGAAATTTATGGTTGCACAAAAAATTGATGAGGTGATAACAAATCATCCTGGTTTAAGAAAGTTCCCTTCATATCATGATTATTACGTGTTAAAATTTGTTGAAAATGCTCAAAATTTACATGGAAAATTTATTACCATAAAAGATACACAAGTCAAAAATAGAGAAGGTTTTGAGAGTAAAACTGTACAGATCAAACCAGAACACTGTCAAAGCCTTTGTGTCGAGAATCCGATTTGGCAGCGCAGAGATCTGGTAAATAAAATGAAAATCTACGTGTGGTTAAAAAAGAAAGCCGTTCATGATAAGAACTGAATACTATCCGAATTCTTTGAAATTCAAACTTCTTGGACATGTAAAATAAGGCTTGATTTTATTTTTGCTTTTGAAATTTAAATAAAACCAAATAACAATTCTATTTGGCTTATCATATATGATCATGTAGTGGAGGTTACTATTTATAAAGGAGATCAAGTGCAAAATGGGTAGTTTATTAGCAACAATAGGTTTTGGAATTAGAGTTGAACTTCAAGTCAATAATGATCAAAATATAGCACTTTGTCCTCTACAATTGGGAAATCCAAGATTTATACAACACCATAAGAATTTAAATGAAGAATGGTGTATTGAAAAAACTGTTACGCCATAAAGAAACTTAAAAATAAAGGAAAAACTTAAATCGAAAATTATGAGATCTATTAAAATAACAATACTTATTCTTCTTGTATGTCAAACTATTTTAAATGCACAAAAGATGAATTCAATAACAGTAATAGGAGAAGCTAATATACAAACTGAGACTAAAGAGTATATTGTAAATGTAGAATTTAGAGAGATTGTTGGAGATAGTTACAGAAATATAAAAGGAAAGACAGTAGATGATGTAGCTAAAGAATTTGCAGCTTCATTAAGTAAAGTAAATATCGATTTTAGTCGTTTTGAAGAGGATGAGCTGTATAGGATTACTTCGTATAGCTATAACACATCGAGGTTTTATTTTTATAAAACAACCTCTTTAGATGAAGTAAAATTGGTTTTGAGTCAGAGTATGGAAGGCGTTACAAATACAAAAGTTGATATTATATCTAAAGAAATGACCCATGAAGAAATGGGAAGACTGAGTAAAGATGCTATTGATGATGCCAGAAATTCGGCCACTAAAATTGCTGAGAATATTGGGGGAAATATTGGAGAGATTATTAAAATTGAAAACCATAATAATAAGCAGAAATATTTTAATTCGATGGCAATAAAAACGCCAATAAAGTATTATGTTACGGTAACTTTTTCTCTTAAATGATATTTTTAGCTATATATCAAAAAATGAAGTTGATCAGGGTTCTTGCGTCTATTGTTTGCGTGTCATTTCTTTTTATTCAGTGTGAAAACAAAAAATCTAAAAGAGAGCTTAAAAAGAATATAGTTTTATCAACTTCAGAGGAGGTTAATTTAAAAGACACCCTAAAGATTGGATATACATATTGGTGGCCACAAAGTGGTCCGTTTATTGGAAATTGTGGTGAAAAATATAGCTTGGTTTTTTTAGGGACAGTGGATAAGATCTATAATAAAACAGAACAACCTCACTACACAGCTCGGAAAGGAGTAATAAGAGTGGATGAAGTTCTTACTTCTGTAGAGCCCACAAACGGCTCATATCTTGAACAAAACTATGTAATATCAGATTGTTTTGCTGATGTAGATGTTAAAGAAGGAGATAGTGTTATTGTATTTTGTTATGAGTATGAAGGAAATTATAGTACTCCTGGCGGAAAATCTATACTTAAAATTGAAGATAACAATGACCCTATTGTAGTTTCCATAAAAGAATATATCCAGTCTAAGCAAAACCCTTTGACCATAGAAAAAGATATTCCGTTGTGGAAGAAATATCAATTAGATACTGCTTTAAAACAGTTGATTTCTTGTAGAGAATTATATCAATAATATCTCAGGTGTTTACCCCTAAAAAAGTCCGGATTTATTGAATTTCAAATATTTCGGACATCCTTAAAACAACACCTAATTAAGTTTGTACCATTAACTTTAAATACTTTTTTAAAATGAAAGCAATGAAAAATTTAATGGGATGTGTATTAGTTATATTACTATCTGCAAGTGTTATTTCCTGTGAAGGAGAAGATGGAGCTGTAGGGCCGCAAGGTGAACAGGGACCACAAGGTGATCAAGGGCCGCAAGGGGATCAAGGAGATCCTGGAACAGCTAATGTTATTTACTCAGATTGGATAGCGTCTGAATTTGAAGATGATATTACTGATGGTTTTGACGCTTTTAATATTGATGCTCCTGAAATCACTCAGGAAATCTTAGATTCAGGTACAATTTTAGTATATGCCAGAAGTACTTCAAATACGATCTATCAGGTTCCTGTTACTTTTTATGGTATATTAAATGAGAATTATTTCTTCAGAGTAATCAATGCTGGAACACTTAACATAGGGGTAGAAGGTGTAGGCACGAATAATATTGGAGCACCATTCTTAAATGATGCGTTTAGATATATAATCATTCCTGGAGGACAAGTAGCAGGAAGGTCAGCTCAGGATTTTGAGAAAATGTCATACGAGGAAATAGCAGCTCTATTTGATATAAAATAAATACTGGAGATTACTATTTAAAATTCCCTAAAGTTGAACTTTGGGGAGTTTTGTTAGATCTGTAAAACTATATTTTCTTTTTAACAATCAAACACCAAAAACGAAGAAGATGATAATTTATGGAAGTAAATCAGTACACCTAAAATCAGAAAGATCAGAAATGTCCGTTTGTCCAAATTGTGGAACACAAGGATCTTTAGTTTTAAGTGTTTATAGAAGACATGCTCATATTTTCTGGATTCCATTATTCCCAATAGGAAAAAAGGGATTGTCTCAATGTCAGCATTGCAAAAATGTTCTTTACACGAAAGAAATGCCTACACCTATACGAAAAGAGTTTAATATATTAAAAAATAAAGCAAAAGGCCCACTGTGGCAATTTGTAGGTTTAGCCATACTTCTAGTTGCAATTGTTTGGGCTGCATTATCTGTGAAACTACAAGGTTAGTCTATTTTTTATGACAATTAGGCCTTCCATATTGCTTATTAAAAATAAATCAAAAAAAGATGAAAAAAATACTAGTAAGTCTATTGCTAATTAGTTTACATATTGGTTGTAGTAATGATGATGACTCTTCAAACAATTTAAATATTAATTATGATCAAAATATCATCGAAATTACATTTCGGCAATCAGGAGAAACTACTGCTCCTCAAATAAATTGGTCTGGGAATGAAGGCACTTTTTCTGCGACAACATTAACCACGCCTGGCGATGATGACTTTGTGGGTAGAGTGGTTTTTATAGACAAACTCACTGGAGTTATCTCTTGGGATAACAGAGTACCTTTAGGAGAGAAAGATATTATTATCACAGCTGTTAATGCTACTCAAACAGCTACTACAAGGATTACAATGATAAATAATTTTAAAAATGGTCTCTTTATTGGTGGGTTTGACACGGATACTTCTGATGAACCGAATTTTTCAGAAATTATTAATGATACCAGTATGCTATTATCTGAGGATGGAACGGCAAGTTTAACAGCATTAGATGAATCTAATTTTGAAGGCGCAGGAACTTGGACAGCTGATGGCGCTACCGTAATTGTTAATTTTTCTACCAATGACACACCACCACAAGAAATTGTAATGGTTGGATATATGTATGCCTCTAATGGAGATTTTAGTGGTCGATGGGGAACAGGGTTGAATCAAGATAACGAACTTGAAAATGTGATGGGTCTATTCAGTTTTGAGAACGACTAATCCATTTTAGGCAATTCTATTATAAAATTAAAGTACCTTAGTGTCTAAAATCATTTGGTTATGACACTTACAATGGGTATTCCGGCATTACTTTTTCCTGCAATTTCTCTTACGATGCTGGCATATAACGCTAGATATCTCGCAATTGCAGCACTCATAAGACAATTACATAAGGAGTATTTAGATTCTCGATCGAAGAATACAGGATTACAGATTAAAAATTTGAGAAAACGATTATGGCTTATAAGAAATATGCAAGCCATAGCGATTATTAGCTTTCTTACGAGTGTAATTACAATGTTTTTATTGTATGTTGAGAAAAACAGTTTGGCAAATTTAATATTTGGAATCAGTCTTTTTGCACTTATGATTTCACTTTTTTTATCGTTTATAGAAGTGCAAATTTCCACTAAAGCATTATCAATAAGGTTAGACAGAATAGAGGAAAATAACTAGAAATTCTTATCTTGTTAGACATATTTATTTTAACCAACCTCGAATGCTCCAGAATGAACTTTTTAATAACGTAATGCAAGATTTCAATACGGGTTATTGGCAATTGTTAAAGGATCCGTATAGAGAAAATTGGTCAGATAAATTTTATGAAGTATTGGGATATTCCAAAGAAGATGTGAAGCCCAATTTTGATTATTTTATCTCAAAACTCATTCACGAAGAAGACGTAGCCTTATTTAGAGACAATTTTCTTAACTACAGAAATAATAACACCAATTTTAAACAGCACATTAAGATTCGTAACAAAAATGGACAGTATCTATTTTTTCGATGTGCTACGAATGATGAACTACCTGTAAACATAAAAGCAGGAATACAGTTTTTATTTTTTTTCGAAACTAACATAGAGCCTGACCGAACGATAAAAAAGGATAACTTTTATTATAAAGAGACTGCACAGATGACTTCTACAGGGAGTTGGTATGTGGATTTTCAGAAAAGAAAAAGTTATTGGGATTTTGAGACCTATCGGATTTTAGAATACCCAGAGGATTATAAACCCTCTTTAAAGGATTCTGCAGATTATTATGCCGAGGATCATAGACAATTAGCAGCGGATTGTTTTTTTAATTGCGCTATGATGGGAACTCCTTTTAATACAGAAATTAAAATGGTCACAGCTAATAAAAGAGAGTTTTGGGCAAGAGCAATCGGGAAACCGATTTACAATGAAGGGAAAGAAATAATTGGTATTCGAGGTGTTTTTCAGGATATAGATGAAATCAAAAGAAAAGAAATAAGTTTACAGAAATCGGTAGACATTATAGCCGCTCAGAATTCTAGACTCTTTAACTTCGCGCATATTGTTTCTCATAATCTTAGATCTCATACAAGCAACTTATCACTATTAGTTCAACTCATAGAAGATATAGAAGATCCTAAAGAGAAAGAAGGGCTCATTAAGGAAGTAAAGACAATTTCTGATAATCTAAATACTACTATAGAACACCTAAATGAGGTGGTTACTATACAAACAAACAATAAACAAGAACGAGTTGTTGTATACTTTAATGAGGCACTAAAGTTAGTAGTTAATGGAATTAGTCATATGATTAGTAACAGTAATTGTCAAATTCGACCAGATTTTACCGAAGTAGAACAAATAGATTACATACCAGCTTATTTAGAAAGTATTTTACTGAATTTGATTACCAACGCTATAAAGTATAAACATCCAGAACGGGATCCTGTGATTGTAATTAAAACATATAACGAGAATGGAAACGCGTACTTAAAAGTTTCTGATAACGGAAGAGGGATTGATTTGACTCTTTTTAAGGATAAAGTATTTGGTATGTACAAGACGTTCCACTATAATAAAGATGCAGTGGGTATTGGGTTGTTTATGACCAAAAATCAAGTGGAATCTTTGGATGGAACTATCACAGTTGATAGTGAGGTAAATGAAGGAACGACATTTACTATAAAATTTTAAAACACACAATTCTTATATAATGGGCGATAAAATAGGAATAGCATGTATCATCGATGATGATAGTGTCTATGTAAATTTGGTAAAACGAATAATTGAAGCAAAACATCTTTGCAAAAACTTATTAGTTTTTGAGAATGGAAAAGAAGCATTAAGCTATTTTGAAGCTATCTTAAGTAATATGGATGAGGAAAATCTTCCAGAAATAATATTTCTTGACCTTAATATGCCAGTAATGGATGGATGGCAGTTTTTAGAACAATTTTGTGGAATAAAAAATAAGTTTGGTAAAGTGATTACCCTGTATATTGTGAGTTCTTCTATCAATCCAGTAGATATTAATAAAGCAAAAGGAATCAAAGGTGTAAAAGATTACTTAATTAAACCCATAACTATAGAAGATCTAGAAGGTATTTTTAATGCTTCAGCCTAAAATAAAACGACTTCTGAATTATAATCATCAGAAGTCGTTTTGTTTATTTTATGTGATAAAGAGATTCTTTTACATAAGTGATACTCTTAAAGTATTTACCATTCCTTTTTCTATTACAGGCATGGCCGCTAGATTGATAAGCATATCGCCTTTTTCTACAAAACCTCGTTCTAATGCTAAATTATTAACGTCATGAACTGTTTCGTCAGTACTTACATATTTATCATAATAAAATGCTTTAACGCCCCAAAGAAGACTTAGTTGTGATAATATTCTTTTGTTACTAGTAAATACTAAAATATGAGCTCCTGGTCTCCAGGCAGAAATCTGAAAAGCGGTATAACCACTATTAGTTAACGTACAGATAGCTTTGGCATTAATGTCATTAGCCATATGTGCGGCATGGTAACAAATAGATTTAGTAATGAATCGATTAGTTCTTATATGAGGAGGATCCTGAGGAACCTGAATAAGCTCAGAGTTTTCTACACTATTAATTATTTTAGTCATAGTTGCTATAACTTGTACAGGATATTTACCTACCGAAGTCTCTCCGGATAACATAACTGCATCAGCGCCATCCATTACCGAGTTGGCAACATCATTTACTTCTGCACGAGTTGGGGTTAAACTATCAATCATGGTTTCCATCATCTGCGTTGCTATAATAACAGGTATCCTAGCCGTTTTAGCTCTAAGCACTAACTTTTTCTGAATTAAAGGAACCTCTTGAGCAGGAATTTCTACACCTAGATCTCCTCTGGCAACCATAAGTCCATCGCAATAAGCAACAATCTTATCTATATTTTCTACACCTTCTGGTTTTTCGATTTTTGCTACAATCGGAATCTTATGTTCGCTGTGTTGCTTTATAAGGTCTTGTAATTCTATAAGATCCTGAGCATGTCTAACAAATGATAATGCAATCCAATCTACTTCTAGACTACAAGCAAAAATTGCATCTTTTACATCCTTTTCTGTAAGCGCAGGTAAAGAGATATTTGTATTAGGTAAGTTAACTCCTTTTTTAGACTTTAAAGGACCTCCCTGAATTACTTTTGTCTTTACTGTGTCTTTATTATTAGAAGAAACAACTTCAAAAATTAATTTACCGTCATCTAATAAAATTCGTTCACTAGATTTTACATCTTTTGGAAAGTTTGCATAGTTCATATAAACACTGTCGGAAGTTCCTTCAAAAGGTTCTCCAGTAACAAAATTTATATGATCTCCATCATTAACAATAATATCACCTTTCATGACACCAACTCGTAATTTTGGACCTTGTAGATCTGCTAAAATAGCAGCATTAAACCCATGTTTGGCATTTAAGTCACGAATCATTTTTACTCGCTCTTTTACATCTTCATAATCAGCATGCGAAAAATTGATTCTAAAAACATTTACACCAGCTTCTAGCATTTTTTTTAGTACATCTTTCGTGCTTGTAGCGGGTCCAAGCGTTGCCACTATCTTAGTTTTTTTGGAGTTTGGCATTATTCAAATATTAAGTTGTTCTTTGATTTTAGTTGAGTATAATCCACGGCGTAAGCGGTTACAATTTGTGGAATAGTAAGTAGATTTTCTATGAGAGCTTTACTTGAAAATTGGGAAGTTTCAGCTTCTACTTTTAAAAAGTAATCTACATTTTTTAGTTCAGGAATTAGATATTCTGTAATAGCTCGTTCTGCAGCAGTTGATGCAAACAAGCCTTCAGCTGCTATCGTATCGGATTTAATTTTTGTTTTAAATTTATTTCCCAACAGACTATACATATTATATCTAAATTGATCATGATACTGAAACATCGGAAAACTTGCCGTATGGGTCTCATGTTCAAAATTTATATCTTCTTTTTTTCTGAAAAGTCGTAAGTCTAGATGTTTATTTAAAATAAAAGCCAATCTGTAAGTCGCTATTGAACTATGAACGGCAATAAGCTCATAATCATCATCAATAACATCATCTAAAACCAGCCTTTGGATTGCCATTAGAATTTACATTTTTCCAAAATTATCGAGAAATATACAAATAAAATCTCCTTAGAAGTTTAATAAAAGATAAAGATATTATACGAAAACGATTGAGTTAGTATCTTTTAGGAATCTACACCTTAAACTTGCTGCAAAATGAGAATTTAATAGTCTATTAACAGCTTAATAAGACAGAAATGAAAGAAAAGTTAGATTTTATGGGAAATTGATTTTTGACTGAAATGCGAAATAAGCTCTCTTGGATGCTTTTTCTTCAGCTTTTTTCTTTGAAGTTGCTCTGGCTTTTGCTACTACTTTATCATCGATCCAGAGTTTTACAGCGAAATGTTTCATTTCGTCTTTTCCGGTATCTTCATAAATTTCATAGTTAAAATTCTTTTTAACCTTTTGACACCATTCTATCAGTAAACTTTTGTAACTAATTATTTGTCCTTCTAAACTTTCTATATCAACATATGGATTGATAACGGATTCATGTATAAAACGTTCACAATAAACAAATCCTCGATCGAGATAAATGGCTCCAATTAAAGCTTCGAAGAGATTACCGTGGATATTAATACCAAATTGTGATTTTGGAATATTAGTACGAACAAGATCTATTAACTTAAGATCTTTGCCTAGTTCATTCAAGTGTTTGCGACTTACTACTTTAGCACGCATTTTGGTAAGGTATCCTTCATTTCCTTCTGGAACCTCTTTAAATAAATGGGCAGCAATAACACTACTTAACATAGCGTCACCAAGGAATTCTAAACGCTCATAGTTTATTGCATTTCCCTTTTTGTCTTTAAGATTTAAGGATCTATGAGTAAAAGCCTTTTCGTAAGGCCCAATGCTTTTTGGCTTAAAACCCAATATGTTTTGGATTTTAGAAAAAAAATTCCCGTTCTTCTCAGAGCGGGAATTTAGTATGTTGCGAATAACACTCATTATTATTCGTCTAATTTTTTAAATAACACACATGCGTTATGACCTCCGAAACCAAAAGTATTACTCATAGCGTATGTAATTTCACGCTTTTGAGCTTTGTTTAAGGTCAAATTCAATGTAGGGTCTATGTTTTCATCCACAGTAGTGTGATTGATGGTCGGAGGCACCAAACTATTTTGCATTGCAAGTATAGAAGCAATGGCTTCGATAGCACCTGCAGCACCTAATAGGTGTCCGGTCATAGATTTTGTTGAATTTATATTAATGTTCTGCGCGTGATCACCAAATACCTTAGTAATTGCTTTTAATTCTGCAACATCACCTAATGGTGTGGATGTTCCATGAGTGTTTATAGCATCTACTTGTTCTGGTTGAACACCTGCATCTCTCAAACAATTGAGCATTACACGCTCTACTCCTATTCCATCAGGATGAGGAGCTGTCATATGATATGCATCACTAGACATACCACCACCTACAACTTCTGCATAGATTTTAGCACCTCTTGCCTTTGCATGTTCATATTCTTCAAGAATTAGAGCACCACCACCTTCTCCTAATACAAAACCATCTCTGGTTGCATCAAAAGGTCTGGAAGCAGACTCTGGACTTTCGTTTCTTGTAGAAAGTGCGTGCATAGCATTAAATCCTCCCATACCAGCAATGGTCACAGCTGCTTCACTTCCTCCTGTAACAATGATATCACAATGCCCTAAACGAATATAATTTAAAGCATCTATCATTGAATTTGCAGAAGAAGCACAGGCTGAAACAGTAGTATAGTTTGGTCCCATAAAACCATTTCTTATAGAAATATGTCCTGGAGCTATATCGGCGATCATTTTTGGTATAAAGAAAGGATTGAAACGAGGAGTTCCATTTCCATTAGCATATCCAATAACTTCTTCTTGAAAAGTTTCTAATCCACCTATACCAGCACCCCAGATGACACCCACTCTGAATTTATCAACCTTCTCAAGGTCGATAGCAGCATCTTTTATAGCTTCTTCAGAAGCAACAATAGCGTACTGCGCAAATTTATCTAATTTGCGTGCGTCTTTTCTATCAAAATAGTCTGTGGGATTGTAATTTTTGACTTCGCAAGCAAATTTAGTCTTGAAATTTTCAGTATCAAAATAAGTAATAGGAGCGCATCCGCTTTTACCGTTTGCTAAAGCATCCCAATACTCTGAAATATTGTTACCGATGGGCGTTAATGCCCCTAGTCCTGTGACTACAACTCGCTTAAGATTCATATAATGTTGTGAAGTTATTTACTTTGCGTCTTCAATATAAGATATTGCTTGACCAACTGTTGCAATGTTTTCAGCTTGATCATCTGGAATTTGAATATCGAATTCTTTTTCGAATTCCATAATCAACTCTACAGTGTCTAACGAATCAGCGCCTAGGTCATTTGTGAAGCTAGCCTCAGTTACAACCTCATTTTCGTCTACTCCTAATTTGTCAACGATTATCGCTTTTACTCTTGATGCAATGTCTGACATAATGTTTAATTTTAATTTTTTAATTAGGTCGCAAAAATAAAAAACTTTATTTTAAAACCCCATAATCCTCTAAAAATGTATTTGTATTTTATCAAATATATGGAAGTATTGGCTTTTTGCTGCCTAAAAATGGATAATAATTATTTTTTTTGTGCTCTCTAAACTAACACTCTATAACTATGAAGCGTATTGTAATTTTTGCTTCCGGATCCGGTACCAATGCCGAAAATATTATTAAGTACTTTCAAGAACGCAAGAATGCCGAGGTAACACATGTGTTCTCTAACAACCTGCGTGCCAAAGTTTTAAAAAGGGCTCATGACCTTAAAGTAAAGGCGTTGCACTTTGACAAAGAGTCATTTTATGGTTCTAATGATGTATTAAATGTGCTAAAAGATGCCGAACCGGATATCATTGTATTGGCAGGCTTTTTATGGATATTTCCTAAAAAAATCATTGATGTTTTCCCAGATAAAGTGATTAATATTCATCCTGCATTATTGCCAAAATATGGAGGAAAAGGGATGTATGGAAGTCATGTACACGAAGCGGTTATTAGAAATAAGGAAAAAGAGAGTGGTATTACCATTCATTTTGTAAATGAACACTACGATGAGGGTGGAATTATTTTTCAGGCAGAAACTGCTATAGACGAAAAGGATACTGCAGAGGATTTGGCAAAGGCTATCCATACTTTAGAATATAAATACTTTCCTGTCGTTATAGAAAAGGTTTTAGGATTAAGAGAGGAAATCTGATAATCAGTTTTAATTTAAAAGTACATTTATAGTTATTAGAAACATGGCTAAAAAGGAAAAGTTTTATGTCGTTTGGGAAGGGCACAAGCCTGGGATTTATAACAAATGGGATGATTGTAAAGCTGCTGTAAAAGGGTATGCAAATGCTAAATACAAATCTTTTGAATCTTTTGACCTAGCCAAAAAAGCTTATAATGGGAATTATGAAGATTATAGAGGAAAAAGCAAGCCAAAATCTTCTTTAACTCCAGAACAATTATCAAAAATTGGAGAGCCTAATTTGTATTCTATTGCAGTTGATGCGGCTTCTAGTGGGAATCCGGGTAAAATGGAATACAGAGGTGTAGATACTCAGACAGAAAAACAACTTTTTCATCAAGGTCCTTTTCCTCAGGGGACAAATAACATAGGTGAGTTTTTGGCGTTAGTGCACGGTCTTGCATACCTTAAAAAGAAAGGGAGTGATCGGATTTTATATACGGATTCTAAAATAGCGATGGGTTGGGTAAAACAAAAAACTTGCAAGACCAAACTAAAGAGAAGTTCTAAAAATAAACAAATGTTTGATTTAGTTGATCGGGCGATCATATGGCTTAAAGAAAACACGTATACAACGAAAATTGTTAAATGGGAAACAAAAGCTTGGGGTGAGATCCCAGCGGATTTTGGAAGGAAATAAATTCCTATTTAACCTACTTTAACAAGGCCCTTTTGTAATTCAATTTATTCTTTTTCTACTAAATCATTATCGAGTAGTGAACCTAATGATTTAGAAATGAAAAAAATGAATATCAAAAATATATCTTTCTTTTTATTCATTTTGATTCCGCTAACCATATGGAGTCAAGATGATTGGAGTCTTTCTAAGGATAGTGAAGGAATAAAAATATGGGTTAGAAATTATGAAAATAGCCGATATAAAGAATATAGAGCGGTAACATCTATTAAAACTACGTTGGATAAGGTAATGCAAGAGTTGTTAACGGCTCCACGGTATAATCACAACTGCGAAGATGGAGTTAGTCATTTGGTTAAGGTATCTGACAATAAAGACTATATTTTTTATGTAAAGAATGATTTTCCTTGGCCTATGACGGATAGGGATGTGGTTTCTAAATTAAAATTGAATAAGATTTCTAATAATAGAGTAGAATTAAGTATTAGTTCTGCATCAACAGAGGTTCCAGAAGTAAAAAATACACTTAGAGTTCAGGAATTGGTAGGACATTGGCTATTAGAAGAGAAAAATGGTTATGTTCAAGTCACTCAACAACTTTATGTTAACCCTGAAGGCACTTTACCTTCGTTTATCACGAATTCATTATTAGTACTTGGACCATTTAGAACTTTTAAAAATCTTAAAAGTACCTTAGAAAATCTAAATTCTTGAAGAATCAACGTTTAAATTAGAATTATATTTCGAAGGTAAACTTGATATAAAAAAAGCTCTAGATCTGTATCTAGAGCTTTTGTATGAATTATTCTTTGTTTTTTATGCACCGCAAGGTCCTAGATTACTCCATCCGGTACTAGTTCTTTGATAAAGAGTTCCGTTATAAGTTACTTGGTCACCAACAGAATACGATGTGTTTCCGTTATAAGGAGCTACACCGTCACAAGGATCCGAGCTACCACATTCACCAAGATTACTCCACCCAGTACTAGTTCTTTGGTAAAGTGTACCGTTATAAGTTACTTTATCTCCTGTAGAATATGAAGTGTTTCCGTTATAAGGTGCTACACCCGCGCAGATATCTCCAGAATCTGGAAATGGATAGATTGTTCCAATAAATGCTTTATCAGTTGCAGATAATTGCGAGTTTGATCCTACGGCAACTCTATCAAGAGTATGTTCTGCAGGAATTGGATAATGCATAATTGATAATGGATCATATTCACTATAATTACTGATACTTGCATCATAACGTCTAAAAAGATTGTTGTCTACTTGAGCTTGTGACCAGTAATTAGGAGCACCAGCATAATATGCATATACAGCATCTTTATCCCAGTTAATTCCAGCAACAGGATTTTGATGTTCATGGATTAATCCTAAAGCATGACCAAACTCATGAATAGTTGTTCTTCTAAATTCAGTATCACTAGTGCTATCGTTAAACCATCCAAAGTGCATACTATGTGCATAACTATTAGAATCTGTTCCTAGGTATGACCAAGAACCTGCTTCATCGGCATATTGTCCTTCTCTAAAGGCAATTTTTATATTGGCACTTCCAGAGGTAACCCATTGGAATTTTAAATTTGCATACTTTTCCCATTCAACTGCATACTGTCTTACTTTGGATTGTACAAAACTATTTCCATTTAAAAATTTTACACGAATAGTTTGTCCAGTTTCCCATTGTTTAGCCTTTACACTAGTTGCCTTAGCACCATTAGGAGCATCCCATTTAGCAATACATACATGTGCAGATTTTGAAAAGTCGATTTCGTTCGTCTCTAATACATCTTCTGTGTCTTTCTCACAGTTAGTTAGAGAAAAGGAGATTAGGGCAGCTAGCGCAAGTCTAGCTATCTTACTTTTTTTCATAATTATGTTGAGTTTATGTTAAAGTTATGACAAATTTAACATTATTTTAGTAGGAACACAAGTTTTTTTGAAAGAAAAGAAGTTTTTAACATAAAATCATTATGGCGTATCCGTAGAAACTATTTAAAATAAATATGAGCCGCAATGTAATATAAAAAAGGTTTAAACAAGGCTTTTTGTTGCATAAAAAACGGCATCATATCTAAGTAATAGTTTTAAAGTTTTTAGTAAAAAGTAAAGCGTATATTTGCAAAAAATTATTACGCTATTTTATGAGTAAATTACTTATTGTAGGTTCCGTTGCTTTTGATGCTATTGAGACACCTTTTGGCAAAACAGATAAGATATTAGGCGGAGCGGCTCCGTACATTGCACTTTCTGCTTCCAACTTTAACATTCCATCTGCAATAGTTTCTGTGGTAGGAGAAGATTTTCCTAAGGATTATTTTAAAACATTAGAAGCAAAAAATATTGATACATCTGCAATAGAAATTGTAGAAGGAGGTAAAACTTTTTTCTGGAGTGGTAAATATCATAATGATTTGAATTCTAGAGATACCTTAGAGACACAACTAAATGTATTGGCAGATTTTCAACCAGTGGTTCCAGAAAATTATAAGGATGCAGAGATTGTGGTATTAGGAAATTTAAATCCCTTGGTACAGCTTAGTGTTTTAGAACAGTTTAAGGAGAAGCCTAAATTGGCCATTTTAGATACTATGAATTTTTGGATGGAGGATGCTTTTATAAATGACTTGCATAAAGTTATTGCTAAAGTAGATGTTATTACCATAAATGATGAAGAAGCTAGACAATTAAGTGGAGAGTACTCTTTGGTTAAGGCTGCAAGAGCAATAGAGAAAATGGGTCCTAAATATGTGGTAATTAAAAAAGGAGAACATGGGGCTTTATTATTTCATAAAGACCAAATTTTCTTTGCACCAGCATTGCCATTAGAAGAGGTTTTTGACCCTACGGGAGCAGGTGATACTTTTGCAGGAGGTTTTGCAGGGTATTTAACCAAAACAGGAAACCTTTCTTTTGAGAACATGAAAAATGCGATTATTCACGCATCCAATTTGGCATCGTTCTGTGTAGAGAAATTTGGAACGGAAAGAATGGAAAATTTAGAAAGAGACGAAGTTCAAAAACGACTTAAGCAATTTAAAGAGCTAACACAATTCGAAATAGAATTATCATAGTTTACCATAAATAGCCCTTTTCGATTTTAGTAAGGGCTTTTTTTAATTAATGATTTATTTAGAGTAAACCTACTACAACACAACAATAGAATTTTTGGAATACAATGAGTGATGCCTTAAAACATGAATGCGGAATAGCATTTATAAGATTACTGAAACCATTAGAGTATTATAAGGAGAAATATGGTAGTGCATTTTACGGAGTTAATAAAATGTACCTCATGATGGAAAAACAGCATAATCGCGGACAAGATGGTGCTGGTTTTGCAAGTATTAAATTAGACAGACCACCAGGAGAAAGATATATAAGTAGAGTTCGATCAAGTGCTTCCCAGCCTATTCAGGATATTTTTTCTCAGATTAATGATCGAATTAACAAAGAGTTGGTAGAACATCCAGAGTATACGGATAATGTTGATTTACAAAAAAAGAATATACCGTATATAGGAGAAGTTCTTTTAGGCCATGTACGTTATGGGACTTTTGGCAAAAATAGTGTAGAAAGTGTGCACCCTTTTTTAAGGCAAAATAACTGGATGCATCGTAATCTTATCGTCGCAGGTAATTTTAATATGACAAATAATAATGTCTTATTTGAAAATCTAGTGAGATTAGGGCAGCATCCTAAGGATCATGTGGATACCGTAACAGTAATGGAAAAAATTGGTCACTTTTTGGATTCTGAAGTTGCCAAGTTATATAAAAAGCTTAAGAAAGAAGGATACAGTAAAGTAGATGCTTCTCCACAAATCGTAGAGCGATTAAACGTTGCTAAAATTTTAAAGAAATCTTCTAAAGATTGGGATGGAGGGTATGCTATGGCAGGAATGTTAGGTCATGGAGATGCATTTGTTCTTAGAGACCCAGCAGGAATTAGACCAGCGTATTACTATCAAGATGATGAAGTAGTCGTGGTTGCTTCCGAAAGACCTGTTATTCAAACAGTGTTTAATGTTCCTTTTGATCAGGTAATCGAATTAGACCCTGGTAAAGCAATTATAGTTAAGAAAAATGGAAAAACATCTATAAGTAAAATTATAGATCCGTTAGAACGAAAAGCTTGTTCTTTTGAACGTATTTATTTTTCTAGAGGTAGTGACGCAGAAATATATAAAGAACGAAAGAATCTTGGTAAGCTTATTATGCCACAGGTATTAAAAGAAATAGACCATGATACCGTAAATACTGTATTTTCTTTTATTCCAAATACTGCAGAAACTTCATTCTACGGAATGGTAGAAGCCGCCCAAGACGAACTTAATAAACAAAAGAACGAGACGATTCTTGCAGAAAAAGATTCATTGACTGATGAACGTTTATCCGAAATACTATCTGCAAGATTGAGAACGGAGAAATTGGCAATAAAAGATGCTAAACTCAGAACCTTTATTACCGAGGATAGTAGTAGAGATGATTTAGTTGCGCATGTATATGATGTTACCTATGGGGTAGTAAAGTCGGAAGATAATTTAGTAATTATTGACGACAGTATAGTTAGAGGAACGACGCTTAAAAAGAGTATTATCAAAATGCTCGATAGGTTAAAACCAAAAAAGATTATAGTGGTATCCTCGGCACCACAAATACGCTATCCAGACTGTTATGGAATTGATATGGCCAGACTAGAAGGTTTAATTGCTTTTAAGGCTTCTTTAGAGTTATTAAAAGAAAATGGTAATTATAGATTAGTAGAAGAAGTTTATAAAAAGTGTAAAGCACAAGAAAACTTAGCAGATGAAAAAGTTCATAATTTTGTAAAAGAAATATATGAAGGGTTCACAGATCAGGAAATAAGTGATAAAATTGCAGAACTTTTAAGTGATGAGACTGTTGGCGCAGAAATAAAAATTATCTATCAAACCGTGGACAACCTTCATAAGGCATGTCCTAAAAACCTAGGCGATTGGTACTTTACTGGAGATTATCCTACTGCAGGAGGGAATCGAGTTGTAAATAAGGCATTTATAAACTTTTTCGAAGGAAAAGATGAAAGAGCCTATTAAAAAATAAAATATCTTGTTGTTAAAATCAGTTAATTTGTGTATTTCAACAAGTATTTTGGCTTTTCATCTAAAACATTTTTCCACATTGAAATAACGCTTTATATTAGCAGAGCCATAGCATAAGTAGGTTAAGTTCATGGTAGATTTGGGGCAAAAAAAGGTGGACTTTCCACCTTTTTTTATTTTAGAACATTTTGTAAAAATTGATATATAAAAAAGAGTCATAACATTATTATGACTCTTTTTGTTTTGTAGTATATATTAGATATTACTTCCCTTGAGCATATCTAGTAGAAACTTCATCCCAGTTGATTACATTAAAGAATGCACTAATATAATCTGGTCTGCGATTTTGATAATTTAAGTAATATGCATGCTCCCATACATCTAAACCAAGAATTGGAGTTCCACCACAACCTACATTAGGCATTAGTGGATTGTCCTGATTAGGAGTTCCGCATACTTCTACTTTACCTCCTTCATGAACACATAACCATGCCCATCCAGAACCGAATTGTGTTGCTGCAGCTTTAGAAAAAGCATCTTTAAATGCATCAAATGAACCAAAAGCGCTATTGATAGCTTCTGCAAGTTCTCCAGATGGAACTCCTCCTCCGTTCGGAGACATTACTTCCCAGAATAAGCAGTGATTATAATATCCTCCACCATTATTTCTAACAGCACCGTTAGACATATCAAGGTTGATAAGGATATTTTCTATAGTCTTGCCTTCTAAATCTGTACCGGCAATAGCAGCATTTAATTTACTTGTATATCCAGCATGATGCTTATCATGATGAATTTCCATTGTTCGTGCGTCTATATTAGGTTCTAATGCATCAAAGGCATAGTTTAATTTTGGTAATTCAAATGACATAATCTATTTTTTAGTTAATAAGAAAAATGAAACCAAAGTTAGGAATAAGAGTTATGAATAAAAATTAATATTTGTTATAAATTAATTAAATCAAAATTTTTACATTCCATTAATTAATATTGTAGTCTAATTCATTTTTACGAGTGATTCCTGTTTGAAAAATAGTCTTTTTTGATACTTTAGTAAAAAAACAAGCTATTGAATTCTAAGTACCCTTTTACAATTTATAATGCTGCTGCTGGAGCTGGAAAAACCTATACTTTGGTTAAAGCTTACCTAATAGCTCTTTTAACAGGAGAATTTAAGGATACTTATAAGAATATTTTGGCAATTACTTTTACAAATAAGGCAGTTGCAGAAATGAAAACAAGAGTTTTAGAAAATCTTGTTGGAATAAGTCAGGAAAATCCAGTAGCTAAATATGAATACTTATTAAATGATATTGTTCAGGAAACAAAAATTGAACAGCATATCATAAAACAAAAATCAGATAGAATTCTCAAAAGTATTTTACACAATTATGCTGCTTTTGATATTGTCACTATTGACACCTTTACTCATAGAGTTATCCGCACTTTTGCTCGGGATTTAGGGATTCCTATGAATTTTGAAATTGAAATGGATACAGAATCCTTGATTGAAGAATCCGTGGATGCTGTTATTGCTAAGGTTGGTGACGATAAAATGTTAACAGATATTATTATCGATTTTGCGCTTAGTAAATTGGAAGACGATAAAAATTGGGATATTACTGTAGAATTAAACAAAGTAGCGCGCTTATTGTTTAGTGAGAATGATAGAATGCATCTGGATAAACTTGCTCAAAAAACCTCTGAGGATTTTGAAAGTTTTAAGAAAAGTCTGGGACAAAAAATTTCTAAATTAAAAACGGATATTATCTCGAGTTCTGAGGATGTTTTACAAAAGATAGAAGAGCAAGGTCTAGAACATAAAGATTTTACTAGAGGATCAATTCCAGGGCATTTTAAAAAATTAGCAGAAGGAGACATAAAAGTTGATTTTAAAGCCGCTTGGAAACAAAATATTCATTCTGCGTCATTCTACAATGCTAAATTAGAGGATGATAAAAAGAGAAGTATAGACGGTCTTCGGGATGATATCGAACGTGCTTTTTTAGGCACAAAAGAGCAAATAGTACATATAAAGTTGTATGATAATATTATCAGAAATTTAATTCCCCTTTCTGTACTAAATCTCATTAATAAAGAACTTCAGGAAATAAAAAAAGAAAGAAGTATTTTATTAATTTCTGAATTCAATAAAATTATTAGTGAAGCTATCCAGGATCAACCAGCACCTTTTATTTACGAACGCCTTGGAGAACGATATAGAGATTATTTTATAGATGAATTCCAAGACACTTCCGAATTGCAATGGAATAACATAATACCTTTAATTGATAATGCTATTTCTTCAGAAACGTTAAGCGGTAAGAGAGGGCAAGTAACAATTGTTGGAGATGCTAAACAAGCAATTTATAGGTGGAGAGGTGGAAAAGCAGAACAGTTTATTGATTTGTCATTAGATCATAATCCGTTTTCAGTACAAGAAAAACAGGTCCTAAATTTACCAAGAAACTATCGGAGCCATCAAGAAATCATAAAATTCAATAATGACTTCTTTACTTTTTTATCGAATGATTTTAGTAATGATCTTCATAAAAAATTATATCTATTAGGAAATAATCAAGAGTACAATGCTAAGAAACAGGGTTTTGTACATCTTTCTTTTATTTCAGCCAACAATATTGCGGAGGAGAATGAGGTTTATCCCGAAAAAGTATATGAGTATGTTTTAGAGCTGCAAGAAAAAGGATATCTGCTAAATGAGATTTGTATTTTAACAAGAAAACAAAAAGAGGGGACGTTAATAGCAGATTTTCTAACGGAAAAAAGTGTTCCGATTGTTTCTTCCGAAACTTTGTTGCTTAAAAATGATCCAAGAGTTGGTTTTATAATTAATATGCTCACTTGGTTCATATATCCCCATGAACTTTCAGCTAAAACTAATATATTATATTTTATTGCAGAGCAATATTGTATAGAACAAAAACATAGTTTTTTTGATAAACTGATTTTTAATAGTCGGCAGGAATTTTGTGATGAATTGAAGATTTTAGGAATTGAATTTAGCTTTTATCAATTAGAAATTAAACCTTTTTACGAAGCGGTAGAATATATCATTAACTCTTTTGAATTATCTAAGGTATCACCCGCTTATGTTCAGTTTTTTTTAGACACGGTTTTTGGATACACTCAAAAGCAAGCCGAAGGTATCATTGGTTTTTTGTCATATTGGGAACAGAAAAAGGAAAAGCTAAGTATCATAGCTCCCGAAGGAGAAGAGGCGATTCGAATTATGACCATACATAAATCCAAAGGATTAGAATTTCCTTGTGTTATTTATCCATATGCGAATATCGATATATATAGAGAGATTGAACCTAAAACTTGGTTGTCAGTATCAAAAAAAGACTTCAATGCTTTCGAAGAAGTTTTTATAAGTTATAACAAGGAATTATCAGAACTTGGAACTAAAGGAACAAAAATAGTTCAAGAACGTCAATCGCAATTAGAATTAGATGCATTTAATCTCTTATATGTTGCATTAACAAGAGCAGAAGAACAATTGTATATTATTTCTAAAACTGAAATAAATTCTAAAGGAGAAACCAATCCTAATAAATTTTCTGGTAAGCTTATCAATTATCTAAAACATATTGGTAAATGGAATGATGAAGAATCTATTTATACTTTTGGAATTGATGAAAAACCTTTTCAAGAAGAACAATTAAATATTGCTAAAACAAAAAACTTTACGCTTAGTAATCTACAAAGTTCCAGAAAGAAATATAAAGTAAATATTGTTACCAATGCTAGCAAGCTTTGGGATACGGATCAAGAAATGGCTATCGAAAAAGGCAATATCATTCATGAAATGATGGCTTCTATTGTTACTCATGGAGATATAGATAAAGCGGTAGAAAGGGCCTTCGAAACGGGAGTAATTAATCATTTGGAGAAGAGTTCAATATATAATGACATTAAAAAGGTGATAGAACACCCTAATTTACGTACATATTTTTCTGAAGGATATACTATACTAAATGAAAGAGATATTATTTCAGGAGGTAATATATATAGACCAGATAGAGTACAAATAGATTCTGAGAATAAAGTGACAATACTGGATTACAAAACAGGAGAATATAATTCGGCGCATTCAAAGCAAATAGAAACTTACGGTTTTCTCCTTCAGGAAATGGGATATGAGGTTGAAAATAAGATTTTAGTGTATTTCAACGATAAAATCATTCTAAAATATGTATAATTAACAATTATTTTCGCAATTACTAGTAGAATTTTACTGATAAAAAATATTTTTATCTTATAATTGTAGCGTAATTAAGAAAATTATAGCTTTAAATTTTACTTAATTAGGTGGTTTTTTTCACATTTGAGGGGTTCACGAATAGGTAAAATTAAACCTTAAAAACTTCGCAAAGGTCGATATACACTGGCCTATTAAGAAAAATTTATTAGTTTTGTCTTTGACAGTAATTTTTAACATATTACATTTGCTCTAATTAACACTTAAAAATTAAATTATTGAATATGAAACATCTTAGCAGATTTTTAGTGGCTTCGTTATTAGTACTTGGGTTTAGTACTGCGAATGCACAGGATGAAAACAACCCTTGGGCTGTATCGATTGGCGTTAATGCTGTTGATATATTTCCTACCGGAGGAGATTTACCTGTACAAGGGGAGATCTTTGACGAGTTTTTTAACGCTAGTGACCACTGGAATATTCTTCCATCTGTTTCTAAATTATCGATTGGAAGATATATAGGAGATGGATTTACATTTACCGTTGCAGGTACAGTTAACAGAATTGAGAAATTTGGAGAGACAGCTGAAGGTATTGATCAAACCGTTGATGATTTATCATACTACGCTGCTGACGGTAGAATTAGCTACAGCTTCAAAAACGCTTTAAAATCTAAATGGTTCGATCCTTACTTAGGTGTAGGTGGAGGTTACACTTGGGTTGATGAAATCGGTGCTGGAACTTTAAATGGTTCTTTAGGTGTTAATTTGTGGTTAACTGAAAATTTAGCTTTAAACTTACAAACAACATATAAGCATGTGTTCGAAGATTATGAAATCGGAAACTATCCTCCTACTCACTTCCAACACTCTGCTGGTTTAACTTTCGCTTTCGGAGGAAAAGATACTGATGGAGACGGTGTTTTTGACAAAGATGATGAGTGTATCGATGTTCCTGGTTTAGCAGAATTTAACGGATGTCCTGATACTGACGGTGACGGAATCACTGATGCTAAAGATGATTGTCCAGATGTAGCTGGTACTGCAGAATTTAACGGATGTGCTGATACTGATGGTGACGGAATCCCTGATCCTAAAGATGAGTGTCCTACTGTTGCTGGTTTAGCTAACTTAAATGGATGTCCTGATGCTGACGGTGATGGAATCACTGATTCTAAAGATGGTTGTCCAAACGAAGCAGGTCCTGCTGCAAACAACGGATGTCCTTACCAAGATAAAGATGGTGACGGAGTATTAGACAAAGATGATAACTGTCCAGATGTTGCTGGTACTGTTGCTAACAACGGATGTCCTGAAGTAACTGAAGAGATCCAGAAAACATTAAATGAGTATGCTGCTCAGGTATTATTTGATTCTGGTAAATCAACTATCAAAGATCAGTCTGTGAAAGTACTTAATGATATCATCGCTATCTTAAAAGAGTATCCTACTGCTAAATTTACTGTAGAAGGACATACTGATAGCCAAGGTGCTGCTAAAGCTAATCAGAGATTATCTGATTCAAGAGCTAACGCTGTAAAAACTTTCTTAACTGAAAATGGTATTGATCAGTTTAGATTATCTGCTGTAGGTTATGGAGAAGAAAGACCAATCGCTTCTAACAAAACTAGAAAAGGTAGAGCTCAAAACAGACGTGTAGAAATCAACTTAGTAAAGTAACTATTCTTTAGTAAGTATTAATAAATACATATATAAAACGTCCCGATTATTCGGGACGTTTTTTATTTTTAGTAAGTGGATAGTTTTTTAAAAGAAGTCATATCGGAGATCGAAAAAAAGAATGATCATGTAAGTGATCTTATTTTTATTCTTCCTAGTAAAAGAGCAGGACTTTTTCTCAAACGTGAATTATTAAAAAGGCATGTAGATAAAACATTTTTTGCTCCGATTATATTAAGTATAGAAGAATTTATTACAGAATTATCGGGTTTACGCCAGATAGATGCTATCCAAACATTGTTTGATTTTTATGAAACTTATCTTACAACACATACACATCTTGATAAGGAAAATCTAGAAGTATTTAGTAGTTGGGCGCAAACACTCATACAGGACTTTAATGAAATCGATAGATATTGTATAGATCAAAAAAGCTTTTTTTCTTATCTATCCAGTATTCAGGATTTGAATCATTGGTATCTTCAAAAGGAGAAAACAGAACTCATACAGAAATACATAAGTTTTTGGAACAATCTATATGATTATTACAACAACTTTAAAGATAAGCTTTTGAATAGGAAGGTTGGTTATCAAGGTTTGTTGTATCGAAGAGCTTCAGAAAATATATTCGATTATATAAAACATGCTGAGCAAAAACATATTTTAGTAGGCTTTAATGCCTTAAATAATGCAGAGCAGATTATTTTTCAATCCCTGTTAGAAGCTAATATTGCTGATATATATTGGGATGCAGATTCGTTTTTTGTAGACAATAGATATCATGAAGCTTCCTTGTTTTTAAGAGATTATAAAAACAACTGGAACTATTACAAAGAACATCCTTTTAAATGGATACGGGATAATTTTTCATCGAATAAAGAGATTAATCTTATTGGTGTTCCTAAGAATGTGGGGCAAGCAAAGTTAGCAGGTAAAATATTAAACGGTATCCCACAAAAAGACCTGGAAAAAACAGCATTGGTATTAGCAGATGAATCATTGTTGTTACCTGTACTTAATTCATTACCAGATTCTATCGATTCATTAAATATAACCATGGGATTGCCGTTAAAGGAGGTTCCCGTTTCATCTTTTTTCGAGTTACTATTTGCCCTTCATAAAACAACGCACCCTAAAGGATTGTATTATAAACTAGTTTTAGAAGTATTAAATAATCAAGCTTCGCAATGGTTATTAGGAAATGTAAGAAACCATCTTATTGGTAAAATTACCAAAGAGAATTTAGTATATATATCATTAGAAAAGCTTCAAAGTGATATAGTAAAATCTAAAGAAGTCGTTATAGAATTGCTTTTTTCTCCTTGGAAAAATGCACAAGAAGCTTTAGCAAATTGTAGAAAAATTATTCAACTATTGAAAGGTAACCTAGACAAGGAGCAAAATTCGATGGAGCTTGAGTATGTCTATCATTTTCATCTTGTATTTAATAGATTACTGACACTTTGCAGTACATATCAATATGTGAATACAATAGCATCTTTATATTATTTGTACAAAGATGTTGTGAATTCAGACACACTGGATTTTAGAGGCGAGCCTTTTAGAGGCTTGCAGCTAATGGGGATGCTAGAATCACGATGTTTAGATTTTGAGACGGTAATTATAACTTCTGTTAATGAAGGGGTGTTGCCAGCTGGAAAAAACATGAATTCTTTCATACCTTATGATCTTAAAAGGGCATACAATTTGCCAACATATAAGGAAAAAGATGCAATTTATACCTACCATTTTTATCGCTTAATTCAGAGAGCTAAAAAAGTATATCTCATTTATAATACCGAGGACGAAGGAGTTGGGGGAGGAGAAAAAAGTAGGTTTGTGTATCAATTGGAGATAGACAAGATTGATAATCATAATATATCCAATTATATAGCATCTTCCGAAATACCTAAATTACAAGCAGAACCAATCACTATAAAAAAAGACCAGGTTATTCTTGCTAAAATAAAGGAATTAGCGCTTAATGGATTATCTCCCTCTGCTTTGACTACTTATATTAGGAATCCTATAGACTTTTATTATAAATATATATTAGGAATTCAGGAAAGTGATCAGGTAGAAGAAACGATTGCGGCAAATACTTTAGGTACAGTAATTCATAACGCACTGGAAAATCTATATAAACCCTTAGAAAATAAATTTGTTTCTGTTCAGGATATTAAGGCAATGATAGGTCAGATTGATACGGAAATTAAATACCACTTTCGTAAAGAGTATTCGAAATTAGATATTACACAAGGTAAAAATTTGCTAATTTTTGAAGTAGCTAAGAGGTATATCTATAATTTTTTGAAGTCTGAAGAGAAGCTATTAACATCAGGATCAACACTAAAAATTATTGCAATTGAAAGTAACTTGAAAACACAGCTTATGATTCCTGAGCTTGATTTTCCTGTTTTTATAAAAGGAAAAGTGGATCGTATCGACGAATTGGATGGAGAATTGAGAATTATTGATTACAAAACCGGAAAAGTTCAAAAAAGCGATGTAGTATTAATGGATTGGAACATGCTTACAGAAGATTATAAATACAGTAAGGCTGTACAAGTATTGGCATATGCTTATATGCAATATAATGAGAATAATGTATCAGAACCTTTTAAAGCAGGAATCATTTCATTCAAAAATCTTAAAGAAGGGTTTTTGAAATTTGGAACTAAAAGATCAGTAAGAGGTAAAGTAGATTATGAAGTTACATCCGAAGTATTTCAAGAATACTTACTCGAACTCAAAAAATTGATCTCAGAAATCTCTAATTTGGATCTTCCCTTTATAGAAAAAGAAATATGATAACAAGAGTAAAGAATCAGATAGTACAAGGAAAACATAACAAACCAATTCTTACAGATGTATTTTATGATGATACGAAAAAGGAACAAGCTGTAGTGATTTTTTGTCATGGCTATAAAGGCTTTAAAGATTGGGGAGCTTGGGATTTAGTTGCGGAGAATTTTGCAGAAGCAGGTTTTTTCTTTATAAAATTTAATTTTTCTCATAATGGGGGAACCATCAAAGAACCTATAGATTTTCCTGATCTAAATGCATTCGGAAAGAATAATTATCTGATCGAGTTAGATGATCTTTGCTCGGTGTTAGATTGGGTTGCCGCTTCAGGTTCTTTGTACAAAAAGTTTATCAATACTCAAAAAATCATTCTCATAGGGCATTCCAGAGCTGGTGGGATTACGGCAATCAAAGCTTCAGAAGATATAAGAGTTTCAAAATTAATCACTTGGGCTAGTGTTTCTGATTATGAAAGTAGGTTCCCAAAAGGAGAGGTATTTGATCGTTGGAAGAAAGAAGGAGTATATTATATAGAGAATGGGAGAACGAAGCAAAAAATGCCACACGAATTTCAGTTTTATACTTCTTATGAAGAAAATAAAGAAAGACTTACTATCGCTAGGGCTGTAAAGAACATTAGAATCCCTCATTTGATTATTCATGGTACTGCCGATCCTACAGTTGATGTTCAAGAAGCAAAAGAAATACACACATGGAATCCAGAAAGTGAGTTATTCTTGGTTAATGAAGCAGATCATGTTTTTGGTGCAAAACATCCTTGGAACCACCATAAAATGTCTAAAGATTTAACAATAATTACTGAAAAATCCATAGAATTCACTTCATTTTAACAGGAATTGGGGTTAAAAAATAAAATCTATTAAAGTTTTTTTCGTTTATTTGCTGTCATGAAGTCAAATAAACACATAATTGCGTCCGTTTTTCTGGCACTTTTTTGTGTAATTCAGTTAGCAGAATTGCACATAATCGGTCATGAAGATACAGATTCTGAATGTGCATTGTGTTTGTTAACTTTAGATCAAGCAGAAGATGATTATGTTTTATTTTCTTCTGATATTGATATCCCAGAACCAAAAGTGGTTTCTTGGGGTATTGTTAAAACAAATTATGTAAACAGATATTTTGATTCTTATTTTGGATGCTTACCAACCAACAAAGCTCCTCCTGTTGTATAATACCTCTATGTCATAATATCCACCATTATATCTTGGATATTACCCTCTTGTATTGATAGCAAGTTTCAGTTTTATTTTTACCCATGAAAAGATACACATTAGTGTTAGTATCGATTTTAGGGACTCTTATTTCGAAAGCTCAGGATTGTACAATTAGTATTTCAGGAAGAGTAATCGATTTTCATGATGGTGTCCCCCTAAAAGATGCAACTATTACATTTAACGATCAAACCATTGTCACTGATAAAGATGGAAATTATATAATTTCTGATCTATGTCCTGTTGCGTATGCTTTTACCATTTCGCATCCAAATTGTAATTCGCAAGTGATTACTCTAGACGTAGCTGAAGTAACTAAGAAAGATTTCTATTTAGAACACCATTTAGACGAATTGCAAGAAGTAAAAGTTTCTGGTAAAAAGCGTACCAAAACATCTTCTGCTCAAGAAGAGACAATAAGTAAGGATGTTATAGAGAAATATAGCAGTGCAGCCCTAGGAGATGCTCTTAAGGAAATTACAGGGGTTTCATCGCTGAATACTGGTTCTACTATTGTAAAACCAATTATACAAGGTTTAAGCGGAAGTAGAGTGCTAATAATGAATAATGGTGTTCGAATGCAAGATATGGAATGGGGAGATGAACATGCCCCCAATGTAGATATCAATACAGCAGGCAACCTTACTGTCGTTAAAGGAGCAGCAGCACTGCGCTATGGAGGAGATGCTATTGGAGGTGTTATAGTTATGGAGCCTAATAAAGTTCCTGCAAAAGATACATTAACAGGAAGAACAATCATTACAGGTGCTTCTAACGGAAGAGGAACAACGGTTTCCTCTGAAATTATAAAAGGATACAAATCAGGATGGTTTTTAAAGGCACAAGGAACCCTAAAACAGTTTGGTGATGTAGAAGCTCCTGATTATGTTTTGTCTAATACAGGTATTTTTGAGAGAGGTGGATCTTTATCTTTTGGAAATAATAAATTTACTAATGGATGGGATGTGTATTATTCTTACTACCAAAATGAAATAGGCGTTCTGGCGGCATCTCATATTGGAAATGCAGATGATCTGATAGAATCAATAAATAGCGGACAACCTTCTGTGATAAACGATTTTACATATACCATTGATAACCCAAAACAAGACGTCACCCATCATTTGGGGAGACTGCGCTACTTTAAACGCTTCGAAAAATTGGGCAAATGGACCACACAATATGATTTTCAACATAATCAGCGTTTTGAGTTTGATATTAGACAAACGGAAGAATTAAGAAAAATACCTAGTTTAGATTTAGAACTTACTACACATACACTTACTTCTGATTTCGTATTGGATTCTAAATTTGATTACAATTTAGATTTCGGATTATTAGTACGTTATCAGGATAATTTTGCCGATCCCAGCACAAGAGCAAGAAGGTTAATTCCGGATTATGATAAATATGATGCGGGATTATTCGTAACTGGGAAATACAACCTCAATGATAATGTAACTATCGATGCAGGGGTTAGATATGATTATAACCAAATAGACGCTAAAAAGTTTTATATAAAAACTAGATGGGAAGAGCGAGGTTATGACCAAGAGTTTAATGATCTTATCATTGCTGATGAAGGTACGCAATGGCTTACAAATCCTAAATTTGAATATCATAGCATTTCAGCAACAATAGGTTTTAATTATGTTTTTGGAGAAAGCTATGAACTAAGAGGTAATTATGCATTGGCTCAAAGAGCTCCGAATCCTGCTGAACTATTTAGTGATGGTTTGCATCATTCTGCTTCCAGAATAGAATTAGGAGATTTAAGAATAGAACAAGAGACTTCTCACAAAGTTTCATTTTCTTTTCAAAAGAGTGATGAAAATTGGGGTTGGGAAATAGCTCCATATGCTAATTTTATTAATGATTATATTGTTTTAGAGCCCACCGATGTAGAATTGTCGATTAGAGGAGCATTTCCAGTTTGGGAATATAGACAAACAAATGCTAGGTTATTAGGAATTGATGCTAAACTGAATAAAAAATGGTTTCCTAATTGGAAAACCAACCATAGTTTTTCTTTAGTAAAAGGGCGAGATATTGAAACAGAAATTCCTCTGATTAATATACCAGCGGCTAATGTAAGCAATGCACTAATTTTTCATAAAGAGAATTGGAATGACCTAGTAGTAAGTCTAGAAAGTGAATATACATTTAGACAAAATGAATTTCCAGACAATATCATGGTTTTTTCACCACAGGAACAAGAAGATGTGCTTCTAGAAATTAATACACCACCAAGTGATTATCATCTTTTGCATCTAAATGCAGATATGACAGTACCGTTTATTAAACAGAACAAATTAAATATTGGTGTTACCATAAATAATATTACTAATAATAGATATAGAAACTATTTAAACCGTCAGCGCTTTTTCGCGGATGAAGTGGGGCGGAACTTTTTATTGAGATTAACTTTTAACTATTAAATTTTAAAATGATGAACACACGTAAATTTTTATCAATGTTAGCAATTGCAGGCTTATTCGCATCTTCATGTTCAGATGATGATGACAACCCTGTTGTAGTAAATGAAGAAGAAGTAATCACAACAATGACAGTTACTTTAACGGCGGGAACAGATGTAGTTACTTTAACATCACGTGATCTTGATGGACCTGACGGACCTAATGCACCAGTTGTAGAAGTATCAGGATCTTTAGCAGCGAATACTACGTATACAGGTGCGATAGAATTACTAAACGAAAGTGAAACGCCAGCTGAAGAGATTAACGAAGAAATAGAAGAGGAAGCAGATGAGCACCAATTCTTTTTTGAAGTAGCAGGTACTCTTAATGCTACAGCTGCAGCTACTGATACTGAAGCTGACTATCCACCATTAACTGGTACAAATCCTGTAGGATTAGCTTTTGAATTAGTTACTACAGTTGCTAGTACAGGTAGTTTAACTATTACCTTACGTCATATGCCTACAAAACCAAATGATGGAACTTTAGCTGATGCTGGTGGAGATACTGATATTGCTCAGTCTTTTGATCTTACTATCGAATAATAATTAGATACCATAATCATCAAAGCTATTACAGATTAGTTGAGTTTGTTGCAAAACAAACTGTTTATCAAGTCAAGGCTCTTGAGGAGTAGTTACCTCGAGGGTCTTGATTTATCTTACCAAAAACACAATTAAAATTGAAACAGTATAAATCATACGTATAAATAATAAAGTTGAGTTTGTGTATTTATTATTAGTACAGATTTGTTTCAATTAAAACCCTTAGTATAAAAAATATTAAGGGTTATTTTTTGAGGAATTTTTAACCATTATAAGTAAGATTCGGCATAAACTTTGCTTAAATTTTATTAAAAAATTAATAATTTTTTGGGTTTGTAGGTAAAAAAAACTGAGAATATGGTAACAAAATGGCTGCAAAAGATACTAATATATAGTAAACGCTGATTTTTAGTGGGTTAATCTCAATAATTTTAAAGAGATATTATGGCATCGTTAAATGTGCATTACCACTTAAAATTTGCTCGAATATATAAAGATTTGATCTTATATTCGCGGCGTAAAAACCTAATCGAAAAAACAGCAAAATTGAAACAATCATAATTATTGTATAAGTTGAGTTTGTGTTAAATATTATAATTTAGTTTCAATTCAGACCCTTAGGAGTAGTTAACCTAGGGGTTGTTTTTTTTATAATAACTTTTTCTTCATAAAGTGGTATTTTTAAGTTTACGTAATTGAAAACAAATTCATAATATATTTAGTTACGTTTTTAGGAGATTCTCTTTTAGTATCTATACTCACAATTTTTCATTTTTTACGAAAACTTGTTAAGTAGTTTTCGTTCATAATTTAAGTCCCATAGCAGTAATACTTTAAGGATTTTAGATTTTTACAAACAACAAGTTTACCTGCATATGTATTATATAGGATTCGATATTGGGAGTTCATCGATAAAAGCTGCTTTAGTTCATTCTACTACAGGTGAAAACATAGCCTCTATTCATGAACCAGAACAGGAAATGAACATTATCTCTGTTAATAGTAATTGGGCTGAGCAGGATCCTGATTATTGGTGGGAACAGTTATGTATTGCAAGCAAAAGACTATTAAAAGAAAATTCGATCTCTTCAGAATTGGTTTTAGGTATTGGAATTTCCTATCAGATGCATGGGCTTGTATTAGTGGATCATGATGGTAAGTTATTAAGAAATTCTATTATTTGGTGTGATAGTAGAGCGGTTGCTATTGGTAATAAAGCTTTTGAAGACCTAGGAGCTCAGAAATGCAAAGAGCATTTACTCAATTCTCCAGCAAATTTTACAGCTTCTAAATTGAAATGGGTACGAGACAACGAACCCGAGATCTATAAAAGAGTTTACAAATTTATGTTGCCTGGAGATTATATAGCGTATAAGTTTTCGGATACTATTTGTACCACAATATCTGGCTTATCAGAAGGGATACTTTGGGATTATGTATCTCAAAAACCAGCTGAATGGCTTTTAGACTATTATGATATTGATCCAACTCTTATTCCTGATATTGTAGATACGTTCTCTAATCAAGGTAGGGTCAGTGCCAAAGGAGCTAAAGAAAGTGGACTTAAAGAAGGCACACCTATTTTTTATAGAGCAGGTGACCAACCCAATAATGCATTATCCTTAAATGTTTTTAATCCAGGAGAAGTAGCGCTCACCGGAGGAACATCAGGCGTTATTTATGCCGTTGCAGATAAGCTACAAGGCAACGAGCCGGTGAAGTATAATAATTTTGCGCATGTAAATTATAAAACTGATAAGCCGGTAATAGGAAAATTATTATGTATTAATGGTGCCGGAATTCAATATAGATGGCTTAAGAATAACCTGTACTTAGAATCAGATTCCTATCAAACCATGAATGCACTGGCTGCAGAAGCTCCCGTGGGAGCCGATGGCTTGCAGTTGATACCTTTTGGTAATGGTGCCGAGCGGATGTTTGAAAATAACACTATTGGGACTCAATTGTGTAATATAAACCTTAATAAACATACCAAAGCACATATATGTAGAGCAGCATTAGAAGGGATAGCGTTTTCTTTTGTGTATGGTATGGAGATCCTAAAGAATGATGGAGCAGACATACGAGTGCTAAGAGCAGGAAATGATAACTTATTTAGATCAGAGATATTTTCTAATACGATAGCCACCTTAATCAATCAAGAAATAGAAATTTATAATACTACTGGTGCTATTGGAGCAGCAAGAGCTGTTGGAAGAACCCATAATACCAGTAATAGCTTTGAGAAAACAATTGCTAAAAATGATAAGGTGATGACTTTTCACCCACTTAAAAATAGTGAAGATTATCAATTAGCATATGAAAAATGGAAAAACGAACTTAATAGAATTTTAATTCACAAAAAATGATACTACTAGGAAACCAAGAATATTTTAAAGGGATCGATCAAATTAAATACGAAGGAAAAGAATCTGATAATCCTTTAGCATTTAAATATTATGATCCAGAAAAAGTTGTAGCTGGAAAAACATTAAGAGAACATTTTAAATTTGCGATTGCCTATTGGCATACCTTCTGTGGACAGGGATCGGATCCATTTGGCTGGGGAACTCAAAATTTTGGATGGGATTTGTCTTCAGACCCTATTCAAGCTGCAAAAGATAAGGCAGATGCCGCTTTCGAATTCATTAGCAAAATGGGTTTTGATTACTTTTGTTTTCATGATTTTGATCTTGTACAGGAAGCACCTACATTATTAGAATCAGAAAAGAGATTATCTACGATTGTAGAATATATCAAGGAGAAAAAGAAAGAATCTGGAATAAAACTACTTTGGGGTACGGCAAATTGTTTTTCGAATCCAAGATATATGAACGGTGCGGCTACCAATCCAGATTTTAAAGTGTTAGCACGAGCTGGTGCACAAGTAAAATTAGCCTTGGATGCAACCATAGCTCTAGACGGAGAAAATTACGTTTTTTGGGGTGGTAGAGAGGGTTATATGTCGTTGCTAAATACAGACATGAAACGAGAATTAGATCATTTGGCACAGTTTTTAACAATGGCCAAGGATTATGCAAGATCTCAAGGTTTCAAAGGAACATTTTTTATAGAACCGAAACCAATGGAACCTACAAAACATCAATATGATTTTGATACAGCAACATCTATAGGGTTTTTAAAAGAACATGGATTGGATAAGGATTTTAAAATCAATATCGAAGTAAATCATGCAACGTTAGCGCAGCATACATTTCAGCATGAGATAGAAGTCGCTGCAGGTGCTGGTATGTTAGGAAGTATCGATGCCAATCGAGGAGATTATCAGAATGGATGGGATACAGATCAGTTTCCGAATAATATTTTGGAAGTTACCGAAGCAATGTTAGTTTTCTTAAAAGCAGGTGGGTTGCAAGGTGGAGGAGTTAATTTTGATGCTAAAATCAGAAGAAACTCAACAGATATAGAAGATGTTTTCTTAGCGCATATTGGAGGAGCGGATATTTTTGCAAGAGCTCTAATAACAGCCGATAAAATTATTACATCATCCTCTTATGACAAATTAAGAAAAGATAGATATAGTTCTTTCGATGGAGGAAAAGGGAAAGAATTCGAAAGTGGAGCATTACAATTAAATGATCTTTATAATATTGCTTTGGATAATGGTGAAATTTCCTTAACAAGCGGAAAACAAGAATTATTCGAGAATATTATCAATCAATATATTTAATCAAAAACAATCGATTTCTATAATAGATGTAGATGATACAAAATACCTTATATACGTCGGATGATCCAGATTGCGTTTCGCTAGTGCTTGGTAATGCAAATGGTGCTAAATTAACAGTAACTAACTATGGAGCATCTATAGTAAGTCTGGAGATTCCGAATAAAAAGGGTGAGTTGATCAACGTAATTGCAGGATTAGATAATGTAGCAGATTATGAAGAGGTTTCCTATCATCCAAGTGCAAAGTTTCTAGGCGCCTCGATAGGGAGATATGCTGGTAGAATTAGAGAAGGTGGGATTGAAATAGGCGATGAACAGTATGTATTATATCATGAGAATAAAGTTCATCTGCATGGCGGTTTAAAAGGGTTTGATAAAAAGTTTTGGAAGTTAGAAAGTACAAGAGATAATACCATTACTTTTTCTTATGAAAGCAAGCATCTAGAAGAAGGATATCCAGGAAATCTAAAGGTAAAAGTGATGTATCAATTATCTAATGATAATGAACTCATTATTACCTATCATGCTACTACAGATAGAGATACTTTTGTTAATTTAACAAATCATGCATATTTTAATTTAGATGGATCAGGAAGTATCTTAGACCATTCTTTGCAACTAAGTTGTTCAGATTATTTAGAAGTTGATGCACTTCAATTGCCAACCGGAAAATTAATATCAGTAATGGGAACTCCGTATGATTTTTTGGAACCTAAGAGTTTACAAAGCTTGGAAAATTATGGACTCATTGATGACACTTTTGTTTTTAGTTCAACTAATAAAGAAGTGGATAGTCAAGTTCCAAAAATTAGTTTAGTATCTGATAAAAGTGGGTTAAAAATGGAAGTAAGGACGAATCAACCTGCGGTAGTTATCTATACTCCTGAAAGTTTTCCTGATTGGAATTTCAAAAATCAATCGATATATGGTAGCTTCCCTGCGATTTGTTTTGAGTGCCAAAATTATCCTGATGCTCCAAACCACCATCATTTTCCATCTGCTTTGGTAAAAGCAAATGACAAATATGAGAATAGAACTATTTTTAAGTTTTTAGCAATATAAATTTAGGAGAGTTTTTATTGCTCAATGCTATAATTACATTCTTCTGGTAGATTCTCTTTCTATAAGATTTGTTTTAATGACCTTAGTAGTATGCGAAGTTTCTATATTTTCGTTTTCTATTTTATCAATTAATATTTTGGCTGCAGCTTCTCCAAGATACGTACTATGTTGACTAACGGTAGTAATAGAAGGTGTGACATGGCGAGGTAATACACCATTCGTAAATCCAATAATAGAAATATCTTCGGGTACTTTATATCCTTTGTATAGTACCATTTTAAGAGTACTAATAGCAGAATCTTCTTCTAGGCATAAGATCGCATCTACTTTTTTCGAGTCTAATAGTATTTTTAGTAATGTATCAACATCATTAAACTCATCAACTTTTAGAATATAGTCGTCATCAATAGGAATATCTGCTTCTAATAAGGCTCTTTTGTAACCACTAAGCCTAAGTTTTCCAACACTAAGTTTATGAATGTTAGAAACAATTGCAATGTTTTTACAACCAGTTTTGATAAAATAATTTACAGCATTATAAGAACCTTCTTCATCATTAACTATAACTTTATCACATTCTATCTCATCAGTTACTCTATCAATCATTACAATAGGAATACCTTGATTTATTGCATTCTGAAAATGTTTAAAATCTTGTTTAATTTGAGTTTCTTCTGCAATAGATAAAATGAATCCATCTAGATCAGAGTTTTTTAGAAGCTCCATTACTGTCATTTCCTTTTCTAGGGATTCATTTGAGATACAAGTTATGAGGTTATATCCTTTTTGAGTGGCAATTTTTTCGATACCCACAAATACTTTGGTAAAGAAATGATTGAGCATATTAGGAATAATCACTCCTATTGTTTTGGTATTTCTTTGTTTGTCGTTGTTATAAAAGCTATTATTTGATTTGTATTCTAATTCTTTTGCATATTCCTGAATCATAGATTTTGTTCTGGTGCTAATCTCATAGCTATCATTGAGAGCTTTTGAGACTGTAGCAATAGAAACGTTGAATTCTTTAGCAATATCTTTTAATGTAATTCTCTTTTTTTTCATGACGATAGTGAATACTTTTTACTTCTACTTTTTTAAAAACCAATAGGGACAAAAGGTTGATAAAAATTCATGTAAACTTCCCTTTTTGTAAAATAATCTTAATAATTCGATCTACAATGATGTCATATTCAGATTGCAACAAAATTTCCACATATTGCTTCAAATATTTTAGAAGTCTTTTGAGAAAGAGTTAAATACTTGTTGGTATTTTATTTTTAAGCAATTAATAAATGGAAAGGATTATTCTTACAAGTGAAATATAGGTGTAAACCGAAATTATTAAGAAACATTTATTTGATTTATAGGGGTTTACGTGTTTACGAAAAGTTTTCGTAGAATTTGCTATTAAACTATGCTTATTAACAACTATTCGATTATAGAGTCATAATTTTGAGCATTAACTAAATTTTTAACACAAATTCATTCATATTTATAATCATTCTGCGCAGATAATTAGATGTGGATTATTTTAACTAAAACGTATATAATTATGAAAACTTATTTATGTATTTCTTGCTTGTTTTGTTTGTTTTTATTTTCTGGTTGTTCTGATGATTTAAATGCAGATAATCTTCCAGAAACTGCAGAACTAGAACAAAAGTCAATAGATAGTAACGGATATATTAGCGATAACCGAACAGATGGATATAACAAAGGTTATTTCTGGACAATTTATAAAGAAGGTGGTTGGGGTAGATTGCGTTTTCCGTATGCAAACCAATATAGTGGTAATTTCGAAATTGAATATAAGGATAATCAAGATATTGTTGGTGGAAAAGGATGGCGTACTGGGAATGGTAGAACTATAAATTATAATATAGGAACCCTACAAGGATCATACAATTTTGTTGGTGTATATGGTTGGACGCAAACACCATTGATGGAATACTACGTGGTTGAAAAAGGAAGTATTCCTGGACAAAATCAGAATAGAAATTATAGAGTCAACGGTAAGAATTACAAATTCAAAAAACAATTAAGATCGAATGCTCCATCTATATTGGGAACAAAAACATTCTACCAATATATTAGTGAACACGGAAATGCTCCAACAGGGTCTAATCAGAAAGTAAATATGCAAGCACATATTAACCATTGGAATCAGCATGGTGGTCATCAGGGTAATCTAAGAAATTTTGACTATCAAGTATTTGGAATTGAATCTTATACAGGAGGTTGGGGAAGAATCAACGCCAGTATATGGTAGATTATATATAATTAGATTTAAAAACATAGGATCCATATTCTGTAGAGTATAGATCTTATGTTTTTTGTTTTAAACACATTAAGTAAAATAACAATAAGAATTCATTTTTAATTGAGAATATGCAAAAGGGTTTTAGTTATTTTTTTCTTGGAATAATCATCGTATGCCTTTCCTGTAACCAAGAAGATTTTAATAAAAATGATATAGATAATTTGGTATTCATAAAGGGTGGTTCTGTTAAGAATAACAAGTCAAATCTTTATAATAAAAATGTATCTGTAAAAGACTTTTATATTGGAGCACATGAAGTGACGCAAAAAGAATGGAAAGCAATTATGGGAACCAATCCATCCAAATTTAAAGGTGATAGTTTGCCTGTAGAAATGGTAAGTTGGTATGATTGTGTTGAGTTTTGTATCAAAAAAAGTGAGCAAAAAGGTTTGGTACCATATTATAAAATCTACAAAGATTCTACAGATTCTTTTAATACTTCCCAATTTGATAGTATCAAGTGGTTAGTGAAAAGAAATCCAAAGGCAAATGGTTATCGTTTACCAAGCGAAATCGAATGGGAATATGTAGCGAGTGGCGGACAACAAAGTAAAAATTATATCTATAGCGGTAGCAATAAGATCGATGATATCGCTTGGTATTGGAGAAATAGTGGTGATACTATCTTAGACCAACAATGGAATTATATAATTATAGAAAAAAATAAATGTAGGACACATATTATCAATAATAAAGAACCAAATGAATTAGGCGTTTATGATATGACTGGAAATGTAAGAGAATGGTGTGATGATTGGTATGAAGATGAGCGGATACCAAGAGGGTTATTTCGCGCTCAAAGAGGCGGTGGATGGATTGGTCTCGAAGTTTATTTTAAAAATAGTGATCGAGATTACTTCGAGGCTAGTGGCATCGGACCTGATCAAGGTTTTCGTATCTGCAGAAACAAAAGTTAGATTTTAAAAATGATAAATTTTTGGACTTATAATGGCTAGATAATAAAATTGGATCGACTATAAAAAGCATCCTAATTACAGATTCTGAAAACTTCCTTATAATAGAAATCTGATAAATAGTTTTTTAAACTATCATATATGAGTAGAATGCTTCATAATTTACAACATTCGCTTCAAATTTTCTACCTGTTTGCTACCCCAACAGATAGTTTTGACTTTAATAAAATTTTAAGTAAAAATTAGATGAATTGTTAAACTATTCTTTTCGAAATTAAAGATAGTGCAACATTTGGATGATGTTTCCTTTTTGTTCAAAAGGGAATATAAAGCATTTGTCTACTTGTAAATTACTGAAATTAACAATCAACATTAAATTATATAATAACCAAAAACAATTTATGGAATCAGTTTTAGAACAATTGGATTGGGTGGTATTAGGAGTATACTTTTTAGCACTTATTGGAGTAGCTGTATGGGTGATATTACAAAGAAATAAGGACACTGCAGATTATTTTCTAGCAGGTCGAAATGTAGGTTGGTTTGTAATTGGAGCTTCTATTTTTGCATCTAATATAGGTTCTGAGCACGTTGTGGGATTAGCAGGTACTGGAGCCGAATCTGGTATGCCTATGGCACATTACGAATTGCATGCATGGATTGTATTATTGCTAGGATGGTTGTTTTTGCCTTTCTACATGAGAAGCAAAGTATTTACAATGCCCGAATTTTTGGAGAAAAGGTTTGATAGCAGATCACGTTGGTTCCTATCTGTTTTTTCATTAGCGGGATATGTAATAACTAAAGTTTCTGTGACCATTTATGCAGGTGGTATTGTGGTATCTGAGTTATTAGGGATTCCTTTTTGGTATGGAGCTATTGGTATCGTAGTTTTTACGGGAGCCTACACCATTGTCGGAGGGATGAAGGCAGTAATTTATACAGAAACATTACAAACAGTCGTGTTAATAGCTGGTTCTATCATTATAACTTATTTAGGATTGCAAGAAGTCGGTGGATGGGAAAATCTAAAAGCAACTGCAGGATCTGATCATTTTAATATGTGGAGGCCTATGTCCGATCCAGAATTCCCATGGACAGGATTGTTATTTGGAGGAACAATTGTGGGTATTTGGTATTGGTGTACTGATCAGTATATAGTGCAGCGTACCTTAGCCGCAAATAATATAAAAATTGGGAGACGTGGAGCAATTTTCGGAGCATATCTTAAGATATTACCAATTTTTATTTTTTTAATACCTGGGATCATAGCTTTTGCTCTGGCTAAACAAGGAGTGTTGTCTTATGATAAAGCAGATGAGGTATTTCCTGTATTGGTAAAAACGTTATTGCCAACCGGTTTAAAAGGGCTCGTAGCAGGAGGTTTGATGGCGGCACTGATGAGTTCTTTAGCATCTGTTTTTAACTCTTGTTCTACGATATTTACTATTGATATTTATAAAAAATTAAAACCTCAAACCCCAGAAAAGGATTTGTTGAATATCGGAAGAGTTGCTACTGCTTTGGTTGTAGTATTGGGAATCATATGGATTCCGATTATGAATAAAATAGGAGGAGGAGTTTTATATCAATATCTACAAAGTGTACAGTCTTATATAGCTCCTCCAATAACAGCTGTATTTATTCTGGGGATTATATGGAAAAGGGTAAATTCGAAAGCAGCAATAGTAACTTTGTTTTCTGGACTCTTGGTTGCAGCACTCAGAATAACCTCAGAGATTATAAAAGATGATTTGTCAGGCGTTGCTTATGAGTTTGCAACCATCAATTTTGCTCATATGGCAATCTTTATGTTTATTTTTTCGGTAATTGTATGTATAGGCACTAGTTTGATAACTACAGCACCAGATTATGCTACCATTCGAGGTCTTGCTTTTGGAACCTTATCATCAGAACAAAAGAATGAAACAAAAAACAGTTATACAGGAATTGACATTGCTTTGTCTGTACTGCTAGTAGTGGTAGTTGTTTCTATATTAACTTATTTTACAGGGTGATAACCAAGCCTATTTGTGTATCAATTGGAGACAGCTTCTTTCAAGCTTTTTTTTAGAAAAGTGAAAAATATTCTATTTTTAGAATAGTACTTTTTTGATATATCGGCTAGAAATAAAGTTCAAGTTGTTTTCAATTACAAATGAAAAGAGAACATTTTTTATTAGATTTAGGAGAACAAACAAAAACGTCAATGGGTTTTGACAAGGAAGATGCTACGTGTTATTTTAAAAAGTTATACCAGTTAGAACATATTAACTGGATCATACTAAATGTACTATTATTCTTTTCTTCTGTAAACTATATTACAGCACAAGAAAAATCTGAGCATTTTGATTTTGTAAGTGTCAAAGATGGTGTTTCTAAAATAGCAGTTCCAGTAATTAATCAAGATCAGAATGGTTTTATTTGGATCGGAACCGCAGGAGCCGGAATCAAGAGATATGATGGAATTGATTATGTGTCCTACAAACACAATCTAAAAGACACCACATCCTTAAGAGGTAGTTTTATTTATTGTTCTTATGTAGATAAAAAGAATAGACTTTGGGTTGGATCTGAAAATGGTTTAGACCTTTATGATCGAGAACGGGATCATTTTATCAGAATCAAAATACTAAAGCAGTTAAGAGAATTACAGCAAGCTAGTATTGCAATCAGCAGTATTGTTGAGGATGTAGAAGGAAATTTATTTGTTGGAACTTTCGAAACAGGCTTGATTAAGTTAGATCCTGAAACGAAAACCGTAGAACGAATTAAGAACGTAAACCTCGATAAAGGGAGTCTATTAGATATTAATGACCTAAAAGTAGACCAAAGAGGAAATTTATATGCTGCAACTAATTACGGTTTAAGAAAATATGATCCCGTTTCAAATACCTTAGGCCTGGCTACTTTTGAAACAGAAAATGGGAAAGCATCTATTGACATACCTCTGCAGAAACTTCTTTTTGCTAATGATGATATTTGGCTAGGATCTATATCAGATGGCGTCTATAATATCCATAGGATTCATTCAAATAGTTTTACAATTCAGAATTTTCTTTTTTCAAAAAAGAAAATCTTATCGATGATTACCAATTCCGATGGTACTATTCTTATCGGTACCGAAAATGACGGATTATTTCATATTACCGATAAAGGTGTCATCATTAAAAATTATCTTTTTGACAAGAACAATGAAAATAGTATTCGGTCAAATTCTATATGGTCGTTGTATTTAGATCGTAATGAAAGGATATGGTTGGGGTATTATAATAAAGGTATTGCTGTTTATGATAAATTATATGACAAGTTCAAAAATATCGAAAGTCTTACCAGTAATCCTAATTCTTTAGAGTCAGGATCTGTAACAGGAATAGTTCAGGATGCATCAGGTCTGTTTTGGATTGGTACAGATGGTGGAGGAATAGATGTATACAACCCCAAGACGCAGAAATTTATCCATATTAATAAACTCAATACCAAAGACTATTTAAACCTGACTTCTTACGATATTCAGACTATTTTTATTGATAGTAAGGAAAATGTATGGGCAGGTAGTTGGAGTGGTGGTCTGTTTTTACTCAAAAAAGGAACAACTAGATTTATTAATTATACGAGAGAAAATACAAATGGAGATCTCTCGTCTAATAGTATCATAAGTTTTGCAGAAGATAAAGAAGGTATTATCTGGATCGGAACCTTTTTTGGAGGTTTGATGTCATATGATCCATCTACCTCCAAGTTCGTGCATCATAATTCGGTTGGATTTACAACCTATGGAATTCATACGAGCGACATTCGTAAAGTACTGGTTGACTCTAATAACAATCTTTGGATAGGAGCAACAAACGGTTTGTATATAGCCAATAAAAAAGATGATGGTCGTTTTTCCGTAAGATTCTTAGGCGGTAATATGAAGAATGATAACCAAAATGCAACAAACATTAATCATATCTTATCGATTTTTGAAGCTTCAGATGGTTCTGTTTGGTTTGGAACCAGAGGTGGAGGGTTATGTAGATACGATCCTACAAAATATAGTTTTACTTGGTATGACGAATTATATGGATTGGAAGATGAAAATGTTTCTGCTATTATTGAAGATCAGAATAATAATATTTGGACTAGTGGAAATACCGGAATTCATAAATTAGATCTTAAGAATCGAAACATTACAGATTACAACATTAATGATGGATTATTATCTAACGATTTTAATTTTAATGCAGCATTTATAGACAAACAAGGAACTATTTATTTTGGGAATTATGATGGTATCGATTATTTCAATCCAGAACGTATAGAAACTAATAATAGCGCCACAGAATTACATCTTACGGATTTTAAGTTATTTAATAAAAAGGTAAATCTTAATGATCCTGAATCCCCATTGACTAAAGTTATTTCTGAAACTGATAGTATTTCATTAAGTAATGAACAGTCTGTTTTTACCATAGAATACACAGGAATTAATTATACACGTCCAGAAAAAAACACTTATGCCTATTATCTAGAAGGATTAGCAGATGATTCTTGGAATTATGTGGGGAATATGAGGAGTGCAACTTATACAAATCTAGATCCAGGTGATTATACTTTTAATTTAAAAGTTGCTAATAATGATGGCCAGTGGAGCGAAACACCTTTACAACTTTATATAAAAATCCTACCTCCTTGGTGGAAAACTAATATTGCTTTATTCTCATATATTTTACTGTTTTTACTGGGCATATACATACTTAATAAAGTTACCCAAAATAGAATTAAAGAAAAACAACAAATAAAATACGAAAGAGAAAAAAGAGCCAAAGAAGAGGAGTTAAATAATAAGAAGCTACAGTTTTTTACCAATATATCTCATGAGTTTAGAACTCCTTTAACGCTTATCATTAATCCTATAGAAGATATACTTAAAAACGAAAAACTAAATCTTCCTAAAGAAGTCACTGAAAAACATTTAGTAATCCATAAAAATACGGATCGATTATATCGATTAATAAATGAGTTAATGGATTATAGAAAATTAGAGGTTAATAAACTAAATGTTAAGGCAAGGAAAGTTGATATCATAGCATTCATCAGAGATATAGTAAGTTACTTTTTAATAGAAGCTTCGCATAAAGAAATAACGCTCGATATTCAAAAAGAAGTTAATGAGCTTACTGCATGGGTAGATGTGGGAATGCTCGAAAAAATTGTTTTTAACCTGTTGTCTAATGCATTTAAGGTAACTCCAGAAGGAGGTAAGATTACAGTTGGAATCAAAAAATCGGGGCAACTGCTTTTGGATAATCTTGATAATAACATATCTAACGAAAGCTTTCAGATCAGTATTTCTGATACTGGACCAGGACTTAAAAAGGAACAAGTAGATAAAATATTTCAGCGATTTTATCAGGTTGATAACTTAAACAAGTGGTATTATGGGGGTACAGGAATTGGTCTAGAAGTAGTAAGAAGTTTTGTAGAATTACACAAAGGTAAGATAGATGTAGATAGTGTAGTAAATAAAGGAACTACTTTTGCGGTAACCTTGCCACTAGGTAAATCACATTTTAAGGAAAGTGAAGTAGTCTCTGGAGAAGAAGATTCCGAAGTATTATTAAAGACTAAGTTCATAAGTCATGTTCATAATCAGAGCTTAGAAGAGCAAATAGAAGAGGAACAAAAATCCAATAGATTACTTATCGTAGAAGACAATACAGAATTAAGAAATTACCTTAAAAATGAATTGAGCAACCACTATAAAGTGTATGAAGCTAAAAACGGAAATGAAGGTCTGGAAATAGCTAAGAAAGAGGCACCAGATATTATCATTACAGATGTAATTATGCCCGAAATGGATGGTTTTGAATTTTGCTCCAGGATAAAAAAAGATATAAAAACGAGTCATATTCCTATACTTATGCTTACAGCTAAAACTATGGAAGATGATAAATTAAAAGGTATAGAGTCTGGTGCAGATGTTTATCTAAACAAACCATTTGATATGAGGGTGTTGAAATCATATCTAACTCAAATGCTTACCATTCGACAAATACTTTTTAATAAATATTTTGGTGATATCAGCGATGCAGAAATCAATGAGCATAATACATCATTAGATAAGGAGTTTATTCAGAAAGTCTTAAATCATATTTACGAGAATCTGAGTGATCCTAATTTAAGTGTAGAGTCTTTATCATCAGAATTACATCTTAGTAGAAGTCAGTTTTATAGAAAAATAAAAACACTTACTGGGCAGACGGCGAATCAGTTTTTAAGAAACATAAGGCTACAAAAGTCAAAGGAAATTTTAGAAAGTGGTTCTACTAATGTTAGCGAAGTTTGCTATAAAGTAGGTTTCTCCTCTCCCTCCTATTTTACAAAATGTTTCAAAGCACAATTTGGGATATTGCCTACAGAAGTTAGTGTGAATGAATAGTAATCTTACTTTAAAACATCACTAACATTATCCCAAGTCTTTACTATTTTCCAGATTTCATTTTTGTTGAGATATTTTTAATAGAGCTCCTTTGTATTTGCCAAAACATCAAAAAAGAGAAACAAAACTTCGTTTCTTAATAATTTCCTTCACAATAGAAGCCATACACTATAACGATTGAGGCAAAAATTACTTAGAATGTTGTAAAACAGGCGTTTTAGGAGCAAAATGCAACAAATGTTTTAGTATATGCTTTATATGTACTACTGTTTTTTTGATACTGTACATAAATTGTTAAAAATTTATTAATTGTTTAATTAGGATGAGAAAGAAATACTCTAACATTAAAATTCTAGCCGAGATATTCTTGATAGTAGTGGTGTTGGGATTGTTTGTTTTCATCCTTGATTTAATCTCATAAAAAACAATCTGTTTAATAAATAATAATGACAAACACGAATTCCAGAAAAATCTTTAAAAATCTTTATAAGATCAATAACCTCCTTATAGTATGTATCCTTCTTCAATTGAGTATCAGTTGTAGTACGAAGAAAGAGGAAGAAAAGGAGTATAAATATAAGGACCCTAAATTGTCTACAAGTGAGCGAGTAAATGATTTAATCAGTCATATGACACTTTCAGAGAAAGTATCACAGATGCGATATGACGCTCCCGCTATAGAACGTTTAGGGGTTCCTGCTTATAATTGGTGGAACGAATGTTTGCATGGAGTAGCTAGAGCAGGAAAAGCGACTGTTTTTCCTCAGGCGATTGGGATGGGAGCAACTTGGGATGCACCATTATTATTTGATGTAGGTACTGTAATTTCTGATGAGGCAAGGGCTAAACATCATCGATTTATCAAAGAAGATAGAAGAGGGATTTACCAGGGATTGACTTTTTGGACTCCTAATATCAATATTTTCAGAGATCCTAGGTGGGGAAGAGGTCAGGAGACTTATGGAGAAGATCCTTACCTCACTAGTAGAATGGGAGTTAATTTTATCAAAGGCTTACAAGGAGATGACCCAAATTATCTCAAAGTAGTAGCAACAGCAAAACACTTTGCGGTGCATAGCGGTCCTGAAAAATCAAGACATGAAGATAATTACCATACATCTGATCGAGATTTAAAAGAAACATACTTGCCTGCATTTGAAGCTGCAATTAAAGAAGCTAATGTACAATCAGTAATGTGTGCATATAATAGGTATAGAGATGAAGCTTGTTGTGGAAGTAATTTATTATTAAATGATATACTTCGAAAAGAGTGGGGGTTTGATGGTTATGTGGTTTCGGATTGTTGGGCAATCAATGATTTTTGGGAACCAAATAAGCATGAATTAGTCGAAACCCCTGCCGAGGCTTCTGCTCTGGCGGTAAATAGAGGAACGGATCTTAATTGTGGAGATGTTTTTGATCCCAATCTAAACGATGCAGTACTTCAGGGGTTAGTAGATGAAGATAAAGTAGATCGAGCTTTAGCTAGGTTAATGGAAGCAAGATTTAAACTAGGAATGTTTGATCCCGAAGAAATGGTGTCTTGGTCAAAAATATCGTATGATGTTGTATGTAGTGAAAAGCACTATCAGTTATCCGAAAAAACGGCAAGAGAATCTATGGTGTTATTAAAAAATGAGAATAACACACTTCCCTTAAAGAAAGATATTAAATCAATTGCGGTAATAGGACCTAATGCAAATGCAACACAAGTATTACTAGGAAATTATCATGGAACTCCTTTAAATAATATTACACCCTTAAAAGCGATTCAAGATAAACTTCCAAATGCCCAAATAAACTATGCTAGTGGAAGTCATATAGCAAAAGGTTGGCCTTTATTACATCCGATACCATCTTCGGTACTTAAGAATGGTGATACTAATGGATTAAAAGGAGAATATTTTGATAACAAGGAATGGAAAGGAACCCCAAAGGTAACCAGAAACGACAGTATCGTAAACTTTATATGGGTATCTAAAAAACCATTTGAAAATGCTACTTCTGATAATTTCTCTGTGAGGTGGACAGGAAAAATTGTTCCAGAAGAAAGTGGAAACTATAGAGTAGGATTAAGAGCTAGTAGTGCTGGTAAATTGTATGTAAACGATTCGTTGAGAGTTGATTTTAAAGATGACCATGAACCAAAAATGAAGTATTTAGATATGAATATGGTAGCAGGAGAATCTTATGATATAAAAATCGACTATTATAATTATCATACAGATCCACAGGCACAGTTAGTTTGGGCCAAATTAGATCAAGACCTTTTGGCTCCGGCAATAGCAGCGGCAAAAAAATCAGAAGTTGTTGTGTTATGTCTTGGACTATCTCCAGATATCGAAGGAGAAGAAATGCCAGTAGTCTTAGAAGGTTTTGATAAAGGTGACAGGTCAGAAATTTCACTACCAAAATCACAAATAAATTTAATGAAAGAGATCCATGCATTAGGAAAGCCAACGGTATTAGTGCTGATGAATGGAAGTGCACTTGCTATTAATTGGGCAGATGAAAACATTCCTGCTATTCTCGAAGCATGGTATCCTGGAGAGTTTGGAGGTAAAGCTATTGCAGATGTCTTGTTCGGAGATTATAATCCTGCAGGAAGACTTCCTGTAACCTTTTACAAATCTGTCGAAGATCTTCCAGATTTCAAATCGTATGATATGACCAATAGAACGTATAAGTATTTTACAGGAGAGCCTTTATATCCATTCGGGCACGGTTTGTCTTATACCAACTTTACATATGCTAACGTAGAAATTCCAGAAACAATTAAGGCGAATGAAGATATAAATGTAACCGTACAGGTTACAAATGCAGGAGAGATGATGGGAGATGAGGTGGTTCAATTATATATCTCACATAATGATGAAGAGTATAAAGGAGCAGCGCATTCTCTTATAGGATTTCAACGAATCAACCTTAAAGCTGGGGAAACCAAAAAAGTAAGTTTTACAGTTAGTCCGAAACAGTATGCTTGGATTACTACAGATGGACAAGAGCAAATTATATCAGGAGATATTCTATTACATATTGGAGGAAAACAACCAAGTAGTCTTGGTAAAATAAAAACAAGTACGACACAAATCTTAACGAAAACAGTAAAAATCAAAAGTTAAAGAAAACTTAAAATTTAACGTAATTATCAGAATATTCTTACTAAATTTAAGTGTGTTCTGGTTTTAAAAGTAAGTATAACCTTAATAAATTATATATGATAAAACTTAAACTCGCAATTATTGCATTGTTTATAATTGGGACACAGCATGTTTTTTCGCAAGAAGAAAGTGTGATTAGTGGTACAATCACTGATCAATCTGGTTTGCCCCTACCAGGAGTTAACGTTTCGGTCAAAAACACCAATAAAGGTGTTTTAACAGACTTTGATGGAAATTATGAAATTACTGGAATATCTATTGGAGATGTTTTAGTGTTTTCCTATGTAGGGATGCAAACAATAGAGAAAATTGTTGTGCAACAAGAGAAAATTGATGTCGTAATGATTCAAGAAACTACAGATTTAGAACAGGTGGTGGTTATTGGTTATGGACAAAGTAGGAAAAAAGATCTTACCTCTGCTGTATCTATAATTGGTGGAGACGTTTTGGAAAAACAAACAGTTACTAATATTGATCAAGGAATCCAAGGATTAGTGTCTGGTGTTAATGTAACTAGAAGTACAGGACGACCTGGAGGAGCCGTGTCAGTAAGAATACGAGGTACAACTTCGGTTACAGGGTCTAATGAGCCATTATATATTATTGATGGAGTAAACGTTCAAAGTTCAGAAAATAATTCCTTTAATTTTTCTCGTTTTGGAGGAACAGGAGGTCAAACTGCTTTGAGTCCTCTATCAGCATTAAATCCTAATGATATTGAGTCGATTACAGTACTAAAAGACGCTTCGGCTGCAGCCATATATGGTTCCCAGTCTTCTAATGGTGTGGTTTTAATTACGACCAAAAGAGGAAAAGCAGGAAAAGCTAAAATAAGTTATGAGACCTATGGTGGTATCCAAACGGTACCTAAATTATTGGATATGATGAATCTTAGAGAGTTTGCGGCATATTCCAACGAGGTTAGACAATCACCATCAACGAATTTGCCACCAGCACCACAATTTGAAGATCCAAGTATTTTAGGAGATGGAACAAATTGGCAAAGAGCTATTTTTAGAGCTGCACCAATAACAAATCATCAGTTATCGATCTCTGGAGGTAAAGAAAAAACAAAATTCTATGCTTCAGCGAATTATTTTGATCAAGAGGGTATTGTAATTAATTCGGGACTTAGAAGATTTGGGATGCGACTAAACTTAGATTACAAGTATAATGATTGGATTAAGTTTGGGCATAATATTAACCTAAGCAGTTCATTAGAGCAAATAGGATTAAATGACTCTAGAAACGGTACTATTGTCAATGCTTTAAGACAGACTCCTAATGTGCCCGTTAGAAACCCGGATGGAACCTTTGGTTCTCCAGAAAACGGTTTAGGAAATACGGGAGCATTAAATCCTGTAGCAGCTGCAGAAATAAGAAATAGTACATTAGAAAGATTTAAGGTAAACGGAAATATTTTTTTAGATTTAAGATTAGCAAGCAATCTTAAATTTAGATCTGACTTAGGATACGATTACAATACTGCTAAAACAGAAAGTTTTTTCCCAACTTTTGATTTTGGATCACTTTCTAATAGATTAAATTCTTCATTCAGAGGAGCCAACGAAGGCTTATATTATCTATTCAAAAATTATTTAACCTATACTCCTAGTATTGGAAATCATAATTTTGATATCTTATTGGGAACAGAAGCTCAGAAGGTACAATTTCAGGGATTATCGGGACAAAGATCTAACTTTCCAAGTAATGATGTTCCCGGTCTAAATACTGGAGATGCCGAGACATCCTTGTCAGAATCTTTTGAAGGAACAAGTTCTATATTATCTTATTTTGGTAGAATTAATTACGATTATAATTCAAAGTATTTATTTTCAGCTTCTTTACGATATGATGGGTCTTCAAAGTTTGGATCAAATAATCGTTATGGGTTATTTCCTTCGGTATCAGCTGCTTGGGTGATTAGTGATGAACCGTTTATGGAAAGTATTTCTAGCGCTTGGAGTTATTTTAAAATTCGTGCTGGATATGGTACTAGTGGAAATCAGGACATTGGAGATAATTTATTCTTAAGCTTTCTTAGAAACCAAAATACTGCGCTTGGCCCAGGATTTAGTTTAGCTAATTTTGGTAGTCCTGATGTGCAATGGGAGTCCTTAATCTCTCCTAACTTAGGAGTAGAACTAGGTTTCTTAGATAACAATATTAGATTAGATGTAGATGTATATCGAAAGACATCTAAAGATTTCTTGGCTACCAGACCTGTTCCCGGGTTCTTAGGAAGCTTAAATACCCTATCTTTTATAGGAATAAACTCACCTGTAGAAAACTTTGGTAAAATGATTAATGATGGTATTGATGTTACTTTAAACACGAAGAATATTACCAACGAAAAGTTTAGTTGGGACACTAATATTGTATTTAGTTTATACCGAAATGAAATTACCGAATTATCTAGTGATGGAGATGCTCTTATAGGTACGCTACGGGATGAGGAGATTATTGCTGATTTAACTAGATCAGAAGTAGGTCAACCTATAGGGATGTTTTTTGGTTTTGTAACAGATGGACTTTTTAGGGATATTGATGATCTAACGGGGTCTGAACCTGCTGCTATACCTGCAGAAAGTTCAGTGAACGAGGCCAATGGTACTTGGCTGGGAGATGTACGATTTAAAGATTTAAATGATGATGGAGTGATTGATGATAATGATAGAACATTTATAGGAAATCCACATCCAGATTTTACCTATAGTATCACTAATAATTTCCGCTATGGAATGTTTGATTTATCGATATTCTTACAGGGAACTTATGGAAATGATATTTATAATTATACCAGAACGTATATTGAAGGTGTAAATCGATTTAATGCCAATCAAGCTACTTCCGTAATTGATAGATATAGTGCTACCAATACCGATGGGAGTTTACCAAGATATTCTGATGGAGATAAAAATGGAAACAATAGAGTTTCTGATAGATTTATAGAAGACGGTTCTTATCTAAGAATTCAAAACGTGACTTTAGGGTGTACATTACCTAAAGATACATTTGGAGAAAAAAATAAGTTTTTCGATCAGATAAGAGTATATGCTACGATTCAAAACTTATACACATTTACTAATTATTCGGGATATGATCCTGAAGTAGGATCACTTAATCAACAAGCGATATTTAAAGGTATAGATTTTGGTCGATATCCAGTTCCAAGAACAATGACACTGGGACTTAATGTACAATTTTAACAGGAAAAAGAAAATAATATGTTAGGTATGAAAAGTATTAAGAGAATTTTTACGTGTGCTATCGTATTGACCCTATTCTCATCATGTGGTGAAGATTTTTTAGAAAGTCAAGTAGTAGATGCTATTACAGAAAATAATTTTTATCAAACAGATGCGCAGTTATTAGCAGGTGCGAACTCTTTGTATGGGCAATCCTTTTTTACTACCAATGATAAGTTTATGTATTCTTTGGATATGTTATCTGGTAATTCTATTGGTTTTGAGGGAGATGCGCCGTGGAGATTGTTCTCTGTGGGAGTAAATAACGGGGTGTTATTGGAAGGTTGGGAAGGTTTCTACAAAGGAATTGCAGATGCCAATCAATTATTAAAAGTAGTAAGTCAACCATTAAATGAGGAGATTTCTGAAGATGTCAGAAATCAGGTAGAAGGTGAAGCAAGATTTGTTCGAGCTTTTTCGTATTTCTATTTGGTGCGTTTATGGGGAGAAATTCCAGTGATCGATGAGGTAACTTCAGATACTTCTACGTTGTATCCTTTAAATACAGTTTCTAGTATTTACGCTTTTATAGAGAATGATTTACAAAAAGCAGCAGAATTATTGCCTATAAGTTCTGCAGGATCCATAAGAGTAGGTAAAACAGCAGCTTGGGCTTATCTCGCAGAAATGTATTTAACGCTAAAAGATTATGATAATGCTAGAGACTATGCCCAAATGGTTATAGATAGTGGAATACACAGTCTACAACCTAATTATCAAGATCAGTTTATTGACCCTTCGGCGAGTGTAAATGGAGAAGGGATCTATAGATGGGTTTGGACATCTATCAATGGATTATGGGGTATTCAGAATACCAATCAGGCATATCTTATAGCAAGCGATGATGTCATAGGTAATGATGGTTCATTTGGTTCTGTATCCCCGAGTATCGATTTGTTTCAATCCTTTGATAAGATTACGGATTCTGGAGAAGAAGACCTGCGTAGACAATGGATTATTTGTGAACCTGGAAGGTTCTATCCTGAGTTATTAACTAGTGAAGGAGGGTGGACATTCCCAGAAAATGGAGATGATTCTTCAACCAGATTAAGATATAGAAAATATGTAGTTGGTTCTCTAGAAGAACATCCCAATGTGTTTTTTATGCGAACCGACATGAGTACTCAATTAATGAGATATGCAGATGTATTGATGATTTATGCCGAAGCCATAATGGGTAATGCTGATTCCACTGGAGATGCAGCTGCTGTAGATGCGTTTAATCAAATACGAAGAAGAGCCGGATTATCCGAAAAAGGGATGATTACAAGAGAAGCTCTTATGGATGAAAGAAGAATCGAATTTGCTTTTGAAGCAGGTAAATTCTGGTTGGATTTAGTAAGAATGGACAGAGAAACGGCAAAAGACATTATTAGAAATCAAGATAGAGGAACAGTGAATACCTTGGTTCCCTTTAATGTGGAATCTCTATTTATAGACGGTATTGATGATAATGACTTTTTGCTGCCAATCCCATCTGCAGAGTTATCATTTATAGATACAGCGAGTCCTGCAGTAGATTACGTAATTAATGACTAATAAATAAGTAATGATGAAAAAAAATAAAGAAACGATGTATATCAAGAAGTTACTTGTTTTGTGCTCAGTAGTTAGCTTATTGATATGTATATCATCCTGTGGGGATGATAACGGAGATGGACTTCAATTTGGAGATCCACAAATAGTAAATATAGTATCACTGGGAGACGAACCTGCTATCAATGAAGGATTTCCAGCAGAACTAGTGAGAGTAGAAGGTACTGGATTGAATGATATGAAGGAAATTATCTTCGATGGAACAGTGAACACCTTTTTTAACTCTACATTAAATTCTAGTGTAGCATTGTTTTTTAATGTTCCGTTTGATGCTGATCAGGGGAGTCGTTTTGGAAATCAGACTGTAACCTTTACAAACCTTTATGGAGAATCTGTTTCCACAGAGTTTACCATTAAGCAACCAGCTCCTACCTTAACGGTAGCGGACACATTTTCACCATCAAAAGGAGAAGCAGGTGTAGAAATGAGAGCATTTGGAAATTGGTTTTTTAATGTAGAAGATGTACTTATTGATGGAGAATCAGTAGGTGATTTTACAGTAGTTTCTCCACAAGAAATCTTGTTTACTTTCCCAGAAGGAAAAACAGAAACTACAGAATTTACAGTAGTTACAGCTGGAGGAATGGTTTCTAAAGATTTACCAATCGTTGGGGGAGTAGTTCAGATCTTATTCAGTGATTTTGATGGAAATGGAATACCAAATATTAATAATGATTATAATGCAGATTGGTTTAGTTACGGTGATAATATATTCCAAATTAGTAACGGTTTAGGAGTAGATGGAAGCGGTGGAGCAGAACTTGTTTGGGATGACACAGGTACTGACGGATTTACAGGAAGTGGACATCAAGAAGTAGCACCTGTAACTACCTCCACGGATTCTGAAAATGCTTTTGTTGTTCTCGATATTAATGGAGATGATTATCCAGGAACTGTTATGGAGTTTATTCTAAAAGATGCAACTACCGATAACTGGATTTTTAAAGTACCACTAACTGGATCAGGATGGCAAACACTAAGATTAAGACTATCCGATTTTGGTTTTGGCTTCGATGTTAATAATCAAAGTATGGGGGATCCTAATCCTGCTACGCTAGTAGCTATAAGAATGCAAATCAGTCATGAGGGAGACACAGGAGTGGTACCTTCAGGATATAGATACGATAATCTTAGACTAGAAGTGCTAGAGCTAGACTAAAGCCCTTTTCAAAATAAAATAACAGTAATGCATGTCCGGAGGAATCATATATAATTTAATAGGTCGTACTCCTCTGGATATGTGTTCTATAAAATAATTACTATGAAAATAGAAAAAGTATACACTAAGGTTTTCTATACCTTAATTTTTATCACATTAATGAGTTTTGTGGCTTGTTCTGATGATGATAATACATTAAGTTTTTCAGCAATCCCACCAGTTGCAGAAGAAGCTTCTGAAATTAACTTTACTAGTTTTACAGCTAACTGGAATAATGTGTTTCTGGCTAGTGGGTATGAGTTGGATGTAGCAACAGATCCTAATTTTGGATCTTTTGTGCAGGGATACGAAAGTTTGGCAGTAAATCAGTTATTTCAGGATATATCAGGTTTGTCTTTAAACACTCAATATTACTATAGAGTAAGAGCAATAGTTAATGGTGAAGTTTCAGAAAATTCTAATACCATAAGTGTAGAAACTAATGAAGAGTTCCCTGAAGATGTAACCCTAAAATCAGCTACCGAAAATAATTTCTTTGTGGGTGTAGCAGTATCAGAAGCTAGAACAAACATCGCTGCTTATGATCAACTTTATACTACGGAGTTTAGTAGTATTACCGCTGAAAATGATATGAAAATGGCGTCTATTTTTACAGGGATAGATGGTTCGGGGAATATTATTTATGATTGGAGTAAAATTGATGCGTTAATCGATTATGCAGAAGATAATAATTTAAATGTACATGGACATACATTAATATGGCATAGAAGTATTCCGGAAGCTTTAGAGAATTTTACCGGAACAGATCAAGAATTCGAAGACTTAATAGAACAGTACATTACAGATGTATTTACAAGATATCAAGGTAGAATTAATTCTTGGGATGTTGTAAATGAAGCAATCGATGATGATGCGAGTATCCAATGGAGAAATACATTATTCTTGCAGCGAATGGGAGATAATTATGTAGAGAAATGTTTTGCTTTTGCGAGAGCGGCCGACCCCAATGTAAAATTGTTTTACAACGATTACAATATGACCTTCGATGGTACAAAAAGAGGAAAAGTACTTGATATGGTAGATGATCTATTAGCAAGCGATCTTATAGATGGTGTTGGATATCAAATGCATATTGATTATAACTTCCCAACCAAAGAAGAAATACAACAAGCTACGGATGAATTAGTAGCAAAAGATGTATTGGTACATTTTGCAGAGTTAGATGTAAAATTGAATGCAGCGAATGATTTAACAGATCTTACAGAAGAGCGATCTCAGGCGCAAAGACAGAGAGTACGAGAAGTAGTCGAGATTTTTAATGCGATTCCGCAGAATAAAAAATATGCTATTACTGTTTGGGGATTAAAGGATGATGATACCTGGTTAATTCCAGAGAATAATGGAAGACCAGAATGGCCTCTTTTATTCGATGAATCATTTGAAAGAAAACCTGCCTATTTAGGATTTTTAGAAGGACTATAACACGCACATATATCCTTAAAACCGAAGGAACCCTGTAAATTAATATAGTTTACAGGGTTTCTTTTTTCTAAAAAAATGTAAGTATAAAAAGTATTCACTACTAGGAATGAACGCCAGACGAGTACAGAATATATTTTCTTCTTTTATCTACTACAATTTAGCACACAAATGCAGCAAATATTATAGTATATGCTTTTTTTGAATCATTAATTTGAGACTTGTGTTTTTAAATTGTTAAAAAATTACACTTTACATAATCATCAGTGTTTGGTGATATGTAACATGGATAATGATAATTCGAAAAAATACTAACTCAATATAAATTAATAAATTATGAAAACTCTTAAAACAACTATCTTATGGTGTATGTGTAGTATCTTCTTTATATCTTGTGATAAAGATGAACGATCAAATCAAACTTCAGAAGACCTTAAAAATGACCTAATCGTACAGTATGGTGATGGCGAAAGCGATACCTTATCTAATAAAAACAACGAATGGACCAATGTTTTTGTTGATAATTTTAACCAAGGAGGAAATTTAAACAAGTGGGAACGAACACATGGCAGAAATGATTATAACTCCAGAATTTGTGCCTATAAATATTGGAACTCTTCTATCCAAAACTTTGATAATAGGAGTTGTCTTCGATTACGATCTTATAAAGTAAATAACAATAGTTATGAGTCGGGTCATGTAAAGTCAAAATTCAACTTTAAACCAAAAAGAAATGAGCAGTATCGGGTATCTGCAATGATAAAATTTACAGCTCAGGATTATAATAACGCAACTAGACAATTTAAAGACACCTATGGAGCTTGGCCAGCTTTCTGGACGGTTGATGAAAGCGTATGGCCGCAACATGGCGAAATTGACATTATGGAAGGCTTTACATTCGGTGGATGGAGCCAGTATTCTAGCAATTTATTCTACGGAAGAAACTTCTTGCAAAATGAAATGGGAACTAGTGCGGAGCGTAAATATAATTTGAATGATAACAACTGGCATAAATATGATATGTATTGGACTAACCAGAACGGGAATGTATATATAGATGTATTTGTAGATAATAATCAGGTAGCCAACTACGGAAATTGGGTAAATCCAAATTTAAAATTAGAGAACTTTGGACCTCATAACGTAATTCTGAATATGCACATTGGATCGGACAATTCCCTTTTTGATAACGGTAGAATCAATCTTTTTAAAAATACATTTATGTGGGTTGATTGGGTACGAGTGGATAAAAAAAACATATAGTCTCTAAGGTTTCTTTTTATTTAGAAAAGCGTTTGCTTGTCCATAATTTGCAAATGCTTTTCCTCCTATTTATGTAATAAATATTATTCCGTTTAATTGAGAGTTTTATTACACTATAACCGCTTAAATAACTACTAAAATGGCTCAAAATTTATCCATTAGATAAAGGAAAACAATAGTGAAATCGGTAAAAATTTTAACGAAAACGTTTTCGTAAAAAAAAACTAAATTTTCCATCAAAAAACAACACAATAAATACTTGAATATCAAATATTTGCGTTATTTGTTAGCAAAATTAATAGATAAGAGCCTCTTGTTACTTCCTCAATTTTTTAACGCTTTTTCTAAGGATTTGATTACCAACTAATTGTTTGAAAGAAAATATAATAGTTTTAGGTCAACTAATTATCTAAAACACAAACTTCTTATGAAAACAATTACAACTAATCTATTCACATTATTATTGCTCTGTGTCATGGTGGTATCAGGGCAAGTCACAATTCAGATCGAAGATCTAAATATTGGTGGCCCGTATGCCGGAGCTATTGATACACCATTTAATGGAGTTGCTTTTTATGGCAATGGAGATAAAGCAGAAGGCACCGTAAATCTTTCCACACTTCCCGGTTTGTACCGTGTAGAAATTACAGGAGCTTCTTCCAATAACAATGAAGCTAGGATCGATTTAATGCTTGCCGGAAATAGTTTGGGCTCATTTGCTTTTTCTGGAACATCAACGTCCACCAGCACAAAAGAGGTGACTATATCAGGTACAAATCCTGTTACATTAGCCTTAGAATTAACTACAGATAATGGATCTAACGATACCTTTTTGGATCGGATCACTTTTACTTTTTTAGGATCTCCACCACCACCGAGATCGGCTCCAGTAATTCCATCAGTACCATCGTTTGAATCTGGAATCTATAGAAATATGTTTGTAGAATCCGGAAAAACAGAAGCTGCAGTAGCGCAGAAAATGAATGCTATTTGGGATCAATATTTCGTTAACGGTGATAGCAACAATGAACGGCTTTATTACGAAGTAGGAAATGATATGGCGTATATCTTAGATACAGGAAATAATGATATTCGATCTGAAGGAATGTCTTATGGAATGATGATCTGTGTACAATTAGGTAAAAAGGCTGAGTTTGATAACCTATGGCGTTTTGCCAAAAGATATAGTCAGCATCCCGAAGGTACTCAAAGAGAAGGTTTATTTTCCTGGCAATTAAATAGAACTAATTTTTCTATGATTGACCAGAATTCTGCACCTGATGGTGAGGAGTATTTTGTAACCGCTTTGTTTTTTGCCGATAGACTTTGGGGTAGTACAGGAGGTATTAATTACCGAGCAGAAGCAAATTACATTTTAGATAGTATGCTAAACAAACCAGCGCCTAGTACAGGATCTTGTCCAACAGGTCTGGTAGATCTAGACGAGCGACAAATAGTATTTGGAATTTGTGGTAATTCGGCCAGTTTTACAGATCCATCGTATCACCTTCCAGCTTTTTATGAAATATGGGCGTTAGAAGCAGACAATAACAATCAATTATGGGCAGAGATGGCCAATGTAAGTAGAACGTATTTATTGCCCAGAGCGGCACATCCACAAACAGGATTAATGCCTGATTATTCAGAGTTTGATGGTACACCAGTAAACCAAGGAAACCATGGTAATTTTGAGTTCGATGCCTGGAGAAATATTATGAATATGGGATTTGACTTTGCATGGTTTCAGAAAAGTAAAAATAGTATTCAGCCGTTGATTGATAATCAGATTGATTTCTTTAAAGATAAACCTGGATATAGTTCTTTATGGACTTTGGATGGATCTTTTAGTAGAAATAATGATCACTCTCCAGGATTAGTAGCTTGTAATGCTGTAGGAGCTTTGGCATTAGAAGATGCAAAAGTATGGCCTTTTATCGATGAGTTTTTTGATACCCCTATTCCGGCAGGTCAATATAGATACTACGACGGGTTATTATATATGATGAGTTTTATGCACTTATCAGGAAACTTTAAAGCTTTTTCTGATGGTATTGATATTCCCGATTGTAACGGTACTCCGTTTCCCACGGCTACCGTTAGTGCTACAAATGAAACAACGCTAGGCGCAAATGATGGAAAAATTACCTTTACGTTCTCGGATGTTTCTGGGAGAAGTGCTATAGAGTTTAGTAACGATGGCGGTACAACGTATCCATTACAAGTAAATGATAATGCAGGATCTGCAACATTTAATGATCTTTCTTCAGGTAATTATAACGTATGGGTGCGTTGGGGTAACAATGATTGTCCTACTAATTTAGGAAGTGTAGTGATTGCTGAAGGTGATCCGGTAGATCCAATACAGACACCTTTTACAAGCCATAGCATTCCTGGAATCATTCAGGCAGAAGATTATGATAACGGAGGACAAGGAATTGCTTATAATGATGCCGATGCTAGTAATAATGGAGGACAAGGAAGAGCTAATGAAGGAGTAGATATACAAAATACCAGTGATACCAATGGAGGTACTAATGTAGGCTGGACTGCTAATGGAGAGTGGTTAGAGTATACTATTGGTAGTATTAGTACGGGAACTTATGATATTGTTTTAAGAGTAGCCAGTACCCAAAGTAATACGAAATCAATAGCGCTAAAATTAGGAACATCCGTTTTAGGATCTGCCCAAATCCCGAATACCAATGGATGGCAATCTTGGCAAGATGTTATCATACCTAATGTCGAAATCACCAATGGAAATGCAAATCAGGTTTTGCGATTAGATATATCCGGAGGATTGTACAATGTGAATTGGATAAAATTTGAAGCATCCGATAATTCTGGAGGTGGTACTACATGTGACAAAATAGAAGCAGAGGATCATGTAGAGAATTTTTATCAGCTGACCAATACGAATGGAGTAATGACCAATATTGGGTATTCGCATTGGTTAAAGTTTGATAATGTAAATGTATCAGGTGGTAAGTTTACCTTCAGATATTCCAAAGGGAATAACGAAAATGGCTATATGAAAATCAGGCTCGATAACAATCAGGAGAGCAATACCATTGCAGAAATCTACCCAGAAAGTACCGGAAGTTGGAATACTTATGTAGAGAAAACTGTTGATGTATCTGCTTCAGGGAATCATGTAGTATATCTGTATTTTCATAATGCAAGTAGGAATATTCAATTAGATTGGATCAGTTTCGCTTCGGGATGTGACCAGCGAGCAGTAGATGAAACGATTGTAAAAGATGAAGCAGTTACAGTACAAGTGTATCCTAACCCAAGCAAGGGAACCGTAAATCTTCAGTTATCCGAATATAATGGTATCAGAAATATTACACTATTTGATATTTCAGGCAGAACCATACGAAGTATATCTGATATTCAACAAACGGAATACAGTTTCAATAATCTTAGCAAAGGTGTCTATATCATCAAGGTGAATAATAAGCAAAAGCCTATTGTTAAGAAAGTCATTGTTCATTAATAGAGAACCTATTATAGCACGGATTCAAAGAGGCTGTCTAAAAAGTATTGAAAACACGTACTTGTCAGTCTGAGCATGTCGAAGATAAATTGAAAATCAACTGATTAAAAACTTCGACAAGCTCAGTTTGACATTATAAAGTTACTTTTTGGACAGCCTGTTTGTTTTTTAGGAGTCTTATGGCGGATAAGAAACTTTGATATGAGCGTATCATTTTTTACTTCAAAGAAGACTCCTTTTTAGTTGATCTCTTTTTACCTATTTCAGCGATAAAACGAATGGTAAATATTTGTTAAACAAATTTATATGTAGCGTTTCTCCATGCTTCCTATTTTTAAATCTAATGCAATTATTGTATTTTTGTTTAATGTAAAATGAAAAATATTAAACAAAATGAAAGAAGGATTAGAAGAATTATGTACTGTTGTAATAGGAAAAAAAGGACTAGAGGATAGTTACACGTTTTACAAAAACGGGATGATTCGACATAGTTATGATAAAAATATTTTCAATTACGGTCTTATGGAATGGGTGCAGCCTGGAGAGATAAACAATATCATAAAACGAAGGATCATCAAAAACTGCAGAAATAAGTACAAAAGGAATATCCGTAGAATATTAGATTTCAATCTAAGAATGAACTAGTATTCTGAGAGGGATAATATTTCCCGTTGCTTATTTGTAGATCTAAAACCAATTAAAAATAAAAAGTTTGAAAAAATCTGAATATAAAGTTCATATTGTTGGAGCTGGGATTAGTGGTTTAATTGCAGCGCAAGTTCTGGAAAAATCTGGGTATCATCCCGTTATTATCGAATCAGAAGATAGTTGTGGTGGTAGAGTAAAAACAGATCAGATAGGAGGATATGCTATTGATCACGGTTTTCAAGTATTACTTACCTCATATCCAGCAGCAAAACAATATTTAGATTTTAATAGATTAGCGCTTCAGGAGTTTTTACCAGGGGCCACAATATTTGAAGATGGCAAACAGAAAATTATTGGAGATCCTCTGAGAGATCTATCATTACTATGGCCTACGATTACTGCAAATATTGGTAGCTTTTCTGATAAGAGAAAGATTTTAAAACTCAATCAGATTTTAAAAAAAACAACCATTCATGAGATCTTCGAAGAAAGAGAACAAACCACGGTATCATTTTTAGAAGATTTTGGGTTTTCTAATAAGATCATCCATCAGTTTTTTAAACCTTTTTTTACAGGAATTTTTTTAGAAGAGAACCTTCAGACTTCTTCTAGAATGTTCAAGTTTGTTTATAAAATGTTTGGAGATGGTAATGCCGCTATCCCTAAATTGGGTATTGGAGAAATAACAAATCAATTGGTCTCTGCACTAGATCATACTTCGTTTATATATAATACAAGAGTTGAAAAAGTAGCAGAGGGTACAATTTTGACTACAGAAGGGAAAGAAATCGAAAGCCATTTTACCATTATAGCTACAGAACCTAGTTTTGTAATTCCGAACCTGAAAAATCAGCAAATCACCTGGAAAAGTTGTGATACGCTTTATTTCGAAACAAAAGATCGAGTAATTCATAAACCACTAATAGGCCTTATACCTCATAAGGAAACGCTAATTAATAATATCTGTTACCCAACGGTTTTACAACCTAATACCATTTCTGGCAAAGAACTATTGTCGGTAACGGTAGTTAGATCACATAACTTATCAGAAACCGAATTGATAGCAAAGGTTACAGCAGAATTGGCAGAGCACTGTTCTATCCAAGTAGATCGATTTATAAAGCGATACGATATCTCTCATGCCCTACCTGATATCACGAATCTACAGTATGAAATGTTACCTTCAGAAACTCGATTAACACCCACTATTTTTATTGCAGGAGATCAGCAACTTAATGGCTCTCTAAATGCTGCAATGATATCTGGAGAAAGAGCCGCAATGGGAGTTATTGATGCTTTAGAAAATGGAATCGTAATAGAAGAACTTACCTCAGATTCCATATAAATCTGGTACTTCATAAAAATACCTTTAGTACTCCTTTTTATTCGCATGAATTTGAAAAATTTAGATGAAAATGGATAGGTTTTCATACAATTTCAATTTTTTTAGCGACGTATTACTTTAATTTTTTCGGGAAATCATAGACAGTATTTCATAATTCATCAGTGGTCTTTCGTTCAGATTAAATCTTTGTTTTTCAATTACTTACAAGTGTATTTTTACTAAGCGTATTTTTATGGTTTTTAAATATACATAAATAATTTTTATGCTTCTTATTATAAATATAAATAAAAACATATGAATTAGACTTGGTAATTTTACACCCAGAACATAGTAATAATATCAAAAAGCTATTAGTATGGAAACAGATATAAAATGGTCTTCGAGTGCGATACAAGTTCATAACGAAAAATCGATACTCACACTTCAAATCAACAAATCCAAACTCTTTACTTTTTCCAAAATCATTGCGCTGGTTGCATTCGTTTTGCTGTATGCAGTTGTCGCTGTAATGAGTTATATGGCAAATAGTGCATTGTTTTCAGAGCTTCTAAAAGTTGGAACAATACTAGGACTTGTTGCTTTCGTGGCATTTAAATCAAAGAATAATTTTAAATCAAAATCAGAATAATTATGGTATCTACAGAAGTTACACACAAGGTACAATTGGTAGATGGAGTATTTACACCATCAGAAGCATCAGATGTGATTAATAGTTTAATCAGAGAAAAAGTAAATTTTCATAAGTTACACAGGCTATCCATTTGCGAAGGAGATATGCATAGCGATACGAACTTTGATGACAGCAGAGTATCTCAGCTATTACAGGAAAAAGAAAATTTCAAACCTATTTATAAAGAAGCAATGTTAGGTGGTAAGAGAGTGAAAATAAGTGGTGTTTTAAACATTGAAATTATTGACTAACTCCTTATTTAATATTTAGAGATGAATTTACATCTTTTGGTTGATAATTTAACCAATCCAGCACTACTCTTCTTTGTATTAGGAATTATCGCTTCGCAAGTAAAAAGTGATCTTAAAATTCCTCAAAACTCTTCCAAATTTATTTCATTATATCTCTTGCTCTCTATCGGTTTCAAAGGAGGGCAAGAGTTAGCGCACAGTTCGTATAATGTGGATATTACCTATGCTATTGTTGCCGGAATTGTCATGGCACTTTTAGTTCCTGTGTATACATTCTTTGTTTTAAGATTAAAGTTTACGGTAGAAAATGCAGGTGCAATTGCTGCGGCCTATGGTTCTGTAAGTGCGGTTACTTTTGTAACGGCAGTGAGTTTTCTAGAGATGGAAGGAATAGATTTTGGAGGACATATGGTGGCAGTGATGGCACTTATGGAAGCTCCTTCTATTATCATCGGAGTATTATTACTACGATTATATTCTAACGGAAAAAAATCTGCTAGTGAGTTATTCCAATTGGTAAAGCATGCCATTACCAACGGAAGTGTTCTTTTGATTCTAGGGAGTTTGGTGATCGGTTTTATAGCCAGCGATGCACAAGCAGAAGGAATCAAGCCATTTACAACAGATATTTTCAAAGGATTTTTGGCAGTATTCTTATTAGATATGGGAATTACCAGCGGACAAAAAATCGGGGCATTACTAAAAAAAGGATGGTTTGCTTTCTTGTTTTCTATCATCATTCCGTTGATAAATGGTCTATTTGTAGCAAAGATTTCGGGAGTATTTTTATCTAATGACGGAGATCGGTTTTTACTAGCTATTTTGGCAGCAAGTGCTTCGTATATTGCTGTACCAGCAGCGATGAGAATTGCAGCACCCAAAGCCAATCCTAGTTTATATCTGCCAATGGCATTAGCAATTACATTTCCATTTAATATTACTTTAGGCATGCCGATTTATATGTATGTCATTCAAAGTTTTTAGTAGCAAAAAGAAAGATGCGAGTATTAGGTACAAAGTAGAAAGAAATTATTCCCCTCTTAAGACTCGTACTGAGTGTGGTCGAAGGAGGGGTTAGGGCTGTGCGAATTAGCAAACAGGAGAGTTATGAATCTAAAAAAAGTCGAACATTCTATTCCGCTAACAATCCAATGATCTAACTTTCCAACCTACAAAAATCAAACAATCTCCAGCAATGACATTTTACCACTGGCATGGTCTTTTTTAGTAATATGATAAACCGCCAAAAATGCTCCTACCTCATGTTCATGTTTGGTATTATGTACATTTTCTTGCAGATGTTTTTTGGTAAGCTTTACTAATTCTAGAGGTGCATATTTGGTTTTAAAATAATAGGTGTTCCATGGAATACATCGACTCCAACCTCTTTTATTTTCTTTATAGATATGAATCCAATCATTAGCACCTTCGAGCTCACAGAAATTACCATTGGGTAAAATGGTAAACCCAAAAGGATGTATAGCTCCTTCCTCATTGATATTAGAAGAAATAATGTTCTTTAGATGCTCCAAGCGCAAAGGGTTTTTGGCATAATGTAATACTACTTCGATCTTATGTAGAAAATCAAAAACTTCCATTTTTTGCATTCCTTCAAAATGGCGCATTACCTTATATAAGAGTTGTTGTTCTTGCTTCATCTTCTTACTATGATTGATTCCACAATACCCATCCCAAAGAGAAATTTACTACCGGAAGTATCGTTTCCTGAATATCACTAAATCCATACCCTGCTCCAAACTCGAATCTGAGATTTAGTTTTTTCCAATAGGTTCGTTGCAAACCATAAACTCCGGCAATAGTAACAAAGTAAGCATCTCTAGGATTGCGATCACTAAAAATAGTATTGGCATTCGAAAAAGAATTGGCCAATCCAAAATAATTTGCCGAGTTATGAGTAGTATTTTTTCCTTTTTCTTGGCGTCTTCTAAAGTTGTAATAATATCGGTAATCGATATCTAGCGTAGGATAAAATACGACTCGGGTTTCATCCAGAATTTCATTTTCTATCGTTCCCAGTTCTACACCTAATTGCAGACTTAGGGTGGTAGCATTCGTTACTCTTTTTTCATATTCTAGACTAGGAGTAATTAGCAGATTTCCTTTTAATAAGTGTTTACTGGTTTCAGCATCGGTGTTTTGAGCATTCATTAGGGTAGTACATAAGAGTACTAGGATCATGAGTTTGTGTTGCATGTTTTATAGTATTGTTGTAAAAGTCACCTGTAACGCACCAATACTCATGCTTTTGTGTAGTAAAAGTTTTGTTATGGCTCGTTTCATTAATGAGTAATACGTTTCGTTTCTATTACTTTAGTGTAGTTTTAGGCAAATTTGTTACCCGCTTTTGGGGAATAATTGGTTATTCTTATCTGATCAAGGGTGTATGATACCATGCATGGTATAGATGTACAACCGGTTTTTCATAAATATCGACTAGCTTTTGATCGATTTATCCCATAAACGCCAATCTTCATAAACGAAATTAAATACTTTTGACGCATACAAAATCAACCAAGGATTATGAGGCAAAAGCTAAGCATACTATTCTTTTTATTTACTCTTTTAGCGATGGGGCAATCAGTTGACTCATTAGTTGTATCAGATATTGATTCTCTTGTACAATTGGATTCTTCTATTATTTATGAGGGTTATGAGCGTAATTTGGATATAGATACGGTAAGTTCTAAGATATTCGCAAGAGCTTATTTGAAGAAAGCAAAAATTGATGATATAGACTATAAGCTAGCTTATGGATATTGCGCGATGGCTTCTTTTGATTCTAATAGCTTTGAACACAAAATTCAATATTTAGACAGCGCAATTAATATAACACAGAGTACTGAAAATAAATACTTCCCAACTTTAGCTTACATAATAAAAGGAGTAGCATATGAAGGAAAGGGGAAGTTTAATATTGCTTTGGATAATTATATTAGAGCACTTAATTGGTCTAAGAAAAAGGAAGATATCCATTATGAATGGATTGCAAAACATAATATAGGTCTTTTAAAAATAAAAATTGGAAATTATGATGAAGCTAAATCAATTTTTAAAGAATACCTAAAATTCGAAGAATCAAATAATATTAGATTTTGGAATGATAGTTTAAGGTATCTTAATACATTATCTACACTAGTTAGTATTTATCGAAAAAATGAAGAGATAGATTCGGCGATTTCACTGAATAGAAAAGGGATGGAGTTGGCGATTGGATTTCCTAATAGATTTATGTTTTTCTTCAATAAGGGGGTCAATGAATTTTATAAGGAAAATTTTAAAGAATCGATATACAATCTTAATCAATCATTGCCAGAATTTAAAAAACCTGAGAATATCTATCATTATGATACATCCGATATTATAGAAATCTACTTTTATTTAGGTAAATCTCATCTTGGTTTGTTTGAAAAGGAGAAAGCAATTACTTATTTTAAAAAAGTAGATTCTGTAGTTCAAAATACGGGTTATTTAACCGCCGAAATAAGACCGGCATACCAGCATATTATCAAGTATTATAAATCAAAAAAAGACAAAAACAATCAGCTTTTTTATATAAACAGACTTTTATATAGTGATAGTATTTTAAGTACTAATTTTAGAAATTTAAATACTAAAATATCTAAAGAATTTGATACCCCGATTTTATTAGCAGAAAAAGAAAAATTAATTGCTTCCTTAGCCAAGGAAAATACCAGAATATCTACCAAAAACATTATTATCTCTGGCCTTTTACTACTAGCATTAGGAGTTGCTGGATTTTATTTTTACAGACAACGCTTGTATAAAAAGCGATTTTTAAAACTGGTGGCGGATCAATCTTCTAATACCAATGAAAAAGCAAATACAAAAGATGCGACTGCAGCTATAAGCAAAGAAATTATAGCCCATTTATTAGAATGCTTACAGCAGTTTGAGGATAAACAAGAATACTTAGATCCAGATATAAATATGGTCAATCTTGCCAAACGCTTTGATTCTAATTCCAATTATCTTTCTAAAGTGATTAACAAATACAAAGGAAAAAACTTTGCTCAATATATCAACGACCTTCGTGTAGCCTATGTTATTGATAAATTAAAAAATGATCCCATTTTTAGAAAATATACCGTAGTAGCCTTAGCTCAGGAAATAGGATTTAATAATCCGGAGTCTTTCTCAAAAGCTTTTTATAAAAACACAGGTATTTATCCTTCCTATTTTATCAAAGAATTATTGAAACAATAAAAATGAATAGGTGTGCTATTGAATGTAATGATGATCAAAAAAGTCAATAAAATCAACGTTTGGCGTAATTGACGTAGATTTGACGTAATAGTGGCGATACCAATACAACCGACCGTTTCTAGATTTGTACCGTTGAATTTTTAAATTAGTATTATGAAAAATGCAAACCTTGCAAAAAAGATTAAAGAGCTACGAGTACGTCATGGATTTTCTCAGGAAACATTAGCTTATGAAACCAATCTAGGATTAAGAACGGTACAAAGAATCGAAAATGGAGAATCAGAACCCAGAGGAGAAACGTTAAAAAGATTATCCATCGCCTTAAAAACATCACCAGATGAACTGTTAGATTGGTCGGAGCAAGAAGATAAAGGATTTCTTTTGTTATTGGGATTATCTCCTTTATCGTTTCTGATTTTTCCACTATTAGGCATCATTGCACCACTAGTTCTGTGGATCGCAAAACGCAATAAAATAAAAGGGGCAGATACGTATGGAAAGAAGCTATTAAATTTTCAGATCACCTGGTCTGTAGTGCTGTTTTTAGCATATTTGTTTTTTATTTTGGCAATGTTTGGAGTCATAACAATCGAGTTAGATTTTCTAAGTTCATTTGATTCCTTACCAATAATTGTATTGTTTTTAGGATTATATTTTATCAATATTTCCTTTATCGTAGTCAACGCTATACTGATGTTTAAAAGCAAAAACGTTTGGTATCCTTCGGTGAGATTATTGAAATAGTGTTTGATTTAGAATATGTAGACCATCTTGTACTCCATGAGATCTGCTTAGAAAACTGTTTATGATTTTGGGTAAGAGTAGTTAGGATTGCAGGTGTTTTTGTTATCACTTTGCGTTTTTAACACTCTTATTTTAGACATATCTAAAATGGAATAGCATAAGCATATGAACTAGAGATAGTTTTAAGGAGTATCTACTCTTTCAATACACATCATTCTATGTTGTAATCTAACATAACTAAGCTCATCATTGCTAAAATCCGAATTGATTTCTACGTATATTTTTTCTACTCGTTCTTTTTTACTATTGTAAATCACATATCTTTCCTTCGGAATAAAGGGTTTGTAAAACTCGAATTTCTTTTTTGTGAAGGGTGTAATTGGTTCATTTTCAATTTCTGAAATAATCGAATCTATCTGCTTGTCTGAATATCCTTCTTCCTTGGCTTTGTTTTTTAAATCGGTCATTAAAGCTGTTAAGAATGCTGCCATCTCTTTAGAAAAGGAGTCATTTTCTTTGTTTTTAGGAGATCTTTCGGATATGTATTTTTCTATTGCCTTTGGAGATTTGTCGTAGTATAAATCTTCAATTCTATACTGATTTTTAGTTATTTGTGATGTTTTAATATGTTGATAACCATTTATTCTCCAATAATGATTAGTCATCGATGTCGTATCTGCTACCTGTACATAAGAAGATGTATCCTTTGCCAGGGGCATTCCGTGTAAACCATAAAACACATCAAAAAGAATCATTTTAAATAATTTCTTAGTGTTTAAACAGGTGTTATCTTCTTTATAGGGTTGTTTGTAATGATATCCGTAAGTGAAAACAAAACCTTCGATAGTATCTGCGATTGCATCATTAAGATTATACATTTGTACAATATAATTGCGTACCTCTTCACAATTTACAATATTTAGTAATTCACCACGATGTCCTATTTCGAATCTGATTTTAAAGGGATGATGCTCTTTTTCTAATGCATTGAAAGTAGGAAGTGTAAAAATTTGATATTTAAAAACTTCCTGATTTAGCTGCCACTCTACGATACTTGATGTCTCATTTTTGGATATTACTTTTTCTTTAAGTAAGAACTCGAATTTAACTTCATTTTGGATAGAATCTTTGTTATACATGCGTCTTACATTAGATACTTTATAAGAAGAAACTACATTTTCTTTAGGAACTATATCTAATATCGTAGCATCAGATGGTTGCTCTATAATAGTAATCCGATCTCCTTTTTGCGCCTTTGTCAGACAGGAAAACAGTATTAAGATTAAAAACAATGCTATATTTTTCATCATTTCTTATAACAAGATTAAAATTTTCGGGTATACTCCTTTTTTTCTACAAGTTCTTCAATAGCATCTTCTGTAGCTACTACAAATTTTGTTTTCAGGCTTTCTCGTTCCCCTAATCTTTGAAAATATACTTCGAAATGTAAATGAGGCCCAGTAGAAAAACCTACATTTCCGCTAAACGCGATCAGTTGTCCTTTTTCAATTCGATCTCCTACTTTTACCACTGCACCATCTTTTTTGATATGCAAATACTCAGCAAAGGTTCCATCGGCATGAAAAATTCTGATATAGTTATTGTATTCCATACACTTGGGTTTTGGACAAGTCTTATCATTAGAGTCAATTACCTTAACTACGGTTCCTCCTCTGGCAGCCATGATTTTAGTGCCTATCTCCATAGTAAAGTCTAAAGCATTCTTTTTTTGATGCGAAAAATCACCATCATATCCTTGATAAAGTATATGTGTTTCATCTTTAGAAAAAGGTAAATGGTATGCAAATTCCTTATCATATTTAGTTAAAAAATGATCTCCTTGCTGATATCTTGTGCTGTAAGAAAACGTATAGGACTTCCCTTTTTTTATGCAAAGTAATTGGGTGATTTCATAATTTTTAGAATTTGCAGGAACTACAAAGGTATCTTGCTTTCCGGTAGTGGGTTTTAGATTTTTTAGTTTAAATTCAAATTGTACTGTAATAGGATAAACGTTAGGATTATCGGCTATGATTTTATACCCATTTGTTATCCTTTCGTAAGAAGGTGTAAATTTTTCCTGAGAATTCATATTCATAGCACACCACAATAGCATGATGGTAAGCAACCAATTATTTTTTTGTTTTTTTAGTATCATATTTTTCTATTCGGAGTTTTTGGTTTTGGGTTAGTGTAGAGGATTAGTTTTTCAATGGGCAAATGTATCATAGTTTTACGATAGTAGCGTAAACAAAAATTATCGATGGCACTAACAATTCTCTTATTGGTAAAACGGTAGTTATTCCTCTGGGTTTCTAGTTATTTTTACTTCTTTTTGATTACTATACTTCATCAACGTTACCAGTTGTTCTGTAATGCGGGTAGGCTTCTCTTTTTTCTGCTTTTTTAAAACTTTTTGAGTTTTGTTTAACCAAAAAATATAATCTTCATAAAGTAAGTTTGATGCATAATCTACTGCAATCAAATCTGATGAATTGATCATTTTTTTGTAGGCCTTACTATCAATTTCCAATTCTTTACCGTTTAACAATCTCACTTTTTTATTTCCTTGTATTCTTATTTGCTGATAAGATAGCTTCTTGTATTTTTCTTTTGTAGTAGGAATAGCAGTTTTCTTTGTGTCCAATACCTTTTTGGGGATATCCAATTTATTTGTGTAACCAAAAGCAGACCTGAAACCGGATATGAATCGCATCATATGTACTACCTGATCAATCCCTGATCTGGCTACTGCGGCTTTTATCTTATCGATAGTTTTATAATCAGCTCTTTTATCTGCAAAAATATAGACCTCATGTATACTTTCTTTTGGTATTTTTTTGAGTTTTTCGGTGATCACATTAGGATTTTTAATTTGTTCACCTAGTAAATCATACATACGATTATCACTACTCACATACAGAAAGGCTTTAGCAAACTCATGTTCATATGTTATTTTCTTTCCTCGATGTTTCGGTAATTCTATTTGATCAGGTAGCTGCGCATAACCTTGGAATATAAAAAGTAAAAAGAAAATTGGTATCAAATGTTTCATAACATAGGGGTTAGAATTTTTATCTAAGTGTATACTGTTACTTAGTGTCATAAAGGAGAAAAGTGTTACCCTATAAGTTCATAATGTTTTATGGTTTTTTTCTTTAAGGGATTTTGTGACCAATCTTGCCATGTATTGGTATAAGGGTCATAACCACATTTAAGAGGTTTACTATAAAGATTTTCAGGATCTTCGATATATGCTCTGCAATCTGTGCAGACATGTCTAAACTCACAATCTTTACATACATTTATTTTATCTTTAGAGATATTCCAATACTTTTTAAACTCTTTTTGTTCAACTACTTCATTTAGACTTATAGCTTTTATGCTCCCATAACTTTTCATCATAGAGGGACAGTTTTTTATATGACCATTGGTGTCAATGGAAATTTTTCTGTTTAAGCAGGAATTAAATTGTTGTGATTCTGTGAATGTATTAATATTCACGGAAAACAAACTTGAGTCGATAACTCCGCAACATTTTTCGTTATTGATAATAGTATCTGTAATAATAATATATCCTCTTCTATTATCAATTGGAGCGATGAATTTGTTTTCATGACTTCCGTAATATCTAAAAGAGGAAACTCTAGCATACGTATACATAAAATCCTGAGCTGTTTCAATCTTAAAATTATTGTCAAAAGGTATTGTAAAATCTATCGAGATGATAGATGATTTTATATCATCTAAAAATGCTACAATTGTTTTAATTTCTTTGAGAGAAATCTTTTTAAAAAAACGAAATTCAATATGTTTACAACGAAGTTCGTTTAGATTTTCTAAAGCTTGATGTATATCATAATCACTTTGTTTTCCGACATCTATAATTGCATTAGTAATTGTATTTGGTTGATACCAATTCATTGACATTTTCGGGAATAATTCTGGAGTAGTAGTAAAAAATACAAACTCATGATCAATTAAAAACTCAAAGTATTCATCTATTATGGTATCATACTTATGGTCATATTTCTTTTTAATTTCTACAATGGTATTACCCTCATGTTCTTTTATTAGCTTATATAGATCATTAGGAATTAATTGTATGGACCCTCTATGAAGATCACAGATAGAACTTCTTTTAGCTCCTTTTACAGGAATACAATTTGCAATAAGTTTAAAAGGCGTTTCTTGTTCAACTTTCATAGGGTGAAAATTTTAGAAATGGGTCTATAAAAATTATAAGGAGTCATTGCATCTGTATCTATGTAATCAATTGCAATTGTACTATTTTGTAGTTTGAAACTTCTATTTTTTTTAATTTCTGCTTTTTGAAACGTAAGGGGCAAGATGGGTTGTATTTTCTTTATTTGGTCCATATTACTTTAATATTGATTATTTGAAAACTAAATATTCTGCTATGTTCTTTTCGATGTAATAATTGCAATGTTTTGAAACCCAGTCTAATTGCCCTTGCGGATTTACTTCCAAGAATATATAATTGTCCGACTTGTCTACGATAAGATCTATAGATCCAGTAGAGAGTCCAGATTTTTTTATAAAGTTTAGTATTTGTTGTTCAATGTGTTTTGGTAAAAGAACGGGAACATTTCTATTTGGTTTTTCTCTATTATAATTACGGTAATCGACTGAAGTTTTGGAGTCGTTTTGTGATAAGATAGCCATAGGGTACAAGGTGGTTTTAAAAAAGAAAACTCGGATTTCATACGTTTTCTCAATCTTTTCTTGTACCAATGTGGGAGCAAAATGTTCTTTCATGGAGGTAATAATATCTTCAGAAACCACAAAGGTACCTCCTGAATATATCCCAGAATCCTGAGCTTTTATCTTTATACCATACCGAATGTCTTTGGTAATAATTTGATCATAAGTATTAAAAAATGATTGTAATTCTTTTTTAGAAGTTGTTATTAATGTATCCGGGATTCTAATACCGCAATCTTTTGCTTTTAGCAAATAATCAATTTTATAATTTTCAACCTCCTTATGATAACTACCAATATATTCTTTAGTATCACCAAGAATATCTTCTAACGATTTTAATAAACTATCTTCCTCCTTTTTTAGATAGGTGTATAAAGATGAGTTCGTATTTCTAAGTGTACTTGGTAAAAAACGTATACTTCCACGACGGTGCCATATTTTTTCAACTTTGCTTGTATCAATACTTGCAATTTTTGTAGTGCAATTTTGATTTGTGATTTTAAGACTATCTAATGGAGTATAGTCAGAGAAGTTAATTCGTTTTACATTTTTGGTGTAATGACGAATCCACTCCATAGCAATATTAGTGGTGATATCGCTAGTATCACCAATGACAAGTACCATAATAAGAATGTTTTTTAGTTTTTAGTTACAATTTTGAGAGGTAATAATTCCTGTCGTCCCTCTAAATTCCATCGGATTAGGTGATATTCTGGTGGAGTGATTCTCTTTGCTTCTAGCTCACGATCTAATAATGGCATCATTTGATCACAGTATTTTTCATCTGCGTGCTGAAATATCAACCAAATCGGAATAGGCTTACCACTTCTTTGAGGATTAGGAAAACCATATTGTTCAGTGAAAATGATGAGTTTTTGTGTATTTTGATCATCTAGCTGTTCTTGAATACTCCAAAGCGAGTCCCATTCTTTTTCAGGAGGTTGTTTTCCAATTCTATATAAAGAGTCTAATGGTTTTCTATATCGTTGGTCATTTTTTACCATTGTTGATAATTCCTCTTGCAGTCTTACTTTATCAAGACTCTGAAATGCGGTTTCTACGTCTTCATTTGTTTGTATATGTTGCTTACAAGAAATTAGGATTAGCAAACAAAGACTAAATATTATATATGTTTTCATGTATTATCTATAATTCTATTTCATCTGGATGTCCTATTCTACCGTTTACATGCCATTTAAGCAATCTATAGGTATTACTATCCATTCTTTTAGCATTAAATTCACGCTCAATTAAGGGTTTAATTTGGTCGTGGTATTCCACAGGCGCATGATGAAATAATATCCATGGAGCAATAGGTTTTCCTGTTCTATCTGAATTTGGGAACCCATATTTTTCAGTGATCTCTATAATCCGTTTAGTATTTGTATGATCGTTTTGGTATCTTAACTTGATTAATGAATCCCTTTTTATTTGATAATCTTTTGCATTTTTATCGAGTCCATTTTTTTGATTTCTATAGTATTGATCATTAGAGACCATTTCTTCCAATTCTTTCCAAAGTTTTTCGTTATTAATTTCCTGAAAAGCTTTTTCGATTTCTTCATCGGTAGGTTGTGGCTTGCCACAGGAAGCTGTAAAAAAAATAAATAACATGAGAAGACATTTTGATGCCATATTTTTAAATTTTAAAAGATGGATTCTTGTAAATGTAGTTTATTATTCAAAGAGATAAGCAAATATCTAGAATATACTTACCTCTTTTTTATTACACATCTCAACAGTTTTTAGCGAGCATTATATGGTTCTACGAAGCAGAACATATCTCCTACACCAAATTTTCCATCTCCATTACTATCTTCCCATACGTCTGTATATTGACCATCAGAGTTTAAACCAGTGTGTGAAGTTTCATTACCTCCTCTAATTTGATTTAAGGAAACACCGCTCATTTCAGAATTTTGAAAATCTTTAATTCGTTTCATACATATTTGATTTAATAGTTAATACATTATTCACAAGCAATTATTTCCATACACTCTCCTGGATCTGGTTTTCCATTATCATTAGAGTCTTCTAAGCAGTCGCATTGTGCTGTATCTCCGCTTCCAAAAGAAGTGTCAATATATCTGACACCGCCATAGATACTGCTCAATCCGTTTTGTTCGATTTTTAAACTTTCAAATTTTTCCATGTTGTTTTGATATTAAAATAATTTGCACCTACTCTATTAAAAAGGCTTTTCGGTTTCCGCCTGGTCCGTTGCGCTACGGTTTATTTTAGATTTTTAGATTGTTCGATCTTTGGATGCTTTGATAATTAGATGTTTTGGATTCATTAGCTTTTCAATACTAATCACTCATAATTCCTAATTCTTAACTCCTTAACTTCTGTTTCCCGACACCTAACACCCAACTACTAAAACCTCATACCCAGTACCTAACTCACTACCAATTCTGCATATACAGGATCTTTTTGGATCATTTGGGTTAATCGTTCTTTATGAATATGTTTCTTTTTGCGAGTGTAGCCTTCCGTTAGTCCAAAATAACTGGCAATTTCTTTCATACTTTTTCCTTCAAAGAAGAGTTGCAATAGCTGTTTACTTTGGGTGCTTAATCGTGTAAAATGTTTATTAAATAGATCCTGCTCATCAGCTCTACTTATCCGTTCTATAACAGATTCCGAAGGGTCTAGGGTGTGGTTTTCATGAAGTTCCTGAAATGCTAATACATGCTGTCTGCGCCATTGGTTTCTCCATTTGTTTTTGCAGATTCCAATAAAATAGGTGTGTATAGAAGATTCTAAAGAGGCTAAGCTACCAGAGCGAGCTTTGTGATATAGCAATACCATTGCTTCCTGAAAAATATCTTCTACATCTTCTATAGTACCTTGATAGCGTAGGATATACTTTTTTACCGCTGGTAAGTCTTTTTTATAAAATGATTTTAGCACTTGGTGATCCCCTGTGATAATCCCTGCTATGATGTGTTTGTTTGTTGTTGAGTTCATGTTTTCCTATACGTTGTTTGTCACACCAATCTTGTCAGAGTGTTTTTTCATACTCCGAGTGACATTATGTTGTCTACAGATATTGCGTGATTATGTGTTGTTGTGTTTATGTAATTGTATGTTGTACCACATGCGAATGCATTATATTTCTATGTTACTTTCTCAGGTACTATTTACTTTTTCATTTATCTTGTTATATTTTTATATACCCCATCTGCCTAAGGGGTGTACCCCATGGCAAACTGTTTCTAAGGATTGAATTACTATTTATAAGAATCATTTTACTGGGTATTACCCTTGTAGCAAGCACTTCTAAGGATCGATTTGATACTTATAAGCGGTATTCGATGGCTTATAAGTTTCGATGTACGGGTTATCAACCCTATTTCTTGGGATTCGTACTAGTAATTTAATCCTTCGAAATAGTATGTTGATCCTTCGAAGTGCTCATAGGAGGGGTAACAACTATTGATATCTTCCTTATGAGTGGTATGGCAAGTGATCTATTGGCTAACTCACCAGCGCTATGTATGGTGTTAAGAGGTTGTATCCGTGGTATCGATACTGGATGTCGTCTTATTAAACAACACCTTCATATCTTCATATACTGATTTAGCACCCGGTTCATTTTCACCGGCTAGATAACGACTCATGCGATAAAAACTTAGCGCATTGGTATAGTTATCATGATCTAAGAGGGTTTTGGTATCTACCAGTTGTTGGGTTAGATTTTCTAGGAGTTGCACTCTGTTTTCTACTTGTGTACGTGCCAGATAATCTTTGTCAAACTCTTCTTTGTCGATAAAACTAGGAACCCAATTAGGATGTTGCTCCATATAATTTTTGGCTTTGTCTACAATTAGTTTGTTCTGATTGGCAATACGTCCGTATTGTCTGCGCTGATCAGGAGTAAGGTTTACTGTTTTACCAGTAAGTATCTGGCGAATGCCCAGTAAATGCCCATCTAGCTGAGTTAATTCTTCTTCTGTAAAGCTAATGCTTATTAAATTTTCTAATGCCATTACGGAATTCTATAAAGTTACTATTGGTTTTTACTGTAGTTTTGTAACTGATCAGATTTTTTGAACTACGTTTTTGTTAGGACAAATATATGTGCGAGAATTACGTTAGTGCAAGGGGAGATGGTCTAGATTCATGAATTTTGAGTTCAGAATTAATAAATTTTGATCTCTAAAATTCAGTGTTAAATTATGATTATTAGTATTTAAATATAATTAAAAAGTATAATGCATATAGGCTTTAAATAATATTCTAATATGATTGCATATAGTAAATTTATAATAACATTTCTTAATTATTTTTTAATACTATTTATCTCATGTATTAGTTCTGCTGCATTCTCTCAAAAAGTGAATAGAGATTTAGTTGAAGAAAAGAATGCTCAACAATCTTATGAAGTACTTAAAACATTATTTTATGAGAACATAAAAGATTCTTTAAAGGCAATATCTTATGCAAATACTTATTTGAAAAAAGCAAAAGATAAACAAGACACTTTACACATTGCTCATGGATATTTTTATTTTGGAAGGATGTATCTTCATAATCCTCAAATTATGTTGCAATATTCCGACTCCATTATTGCTATAACTGAAAACAAAGATTATTTTAAGTATCCTGCGAGAGGTTATTTATATAAAGGTTATTCTTTAGATTTATTAGATAAAGATGAATTGGCTATAACATCATATTTGGAGGGGTTAAGATTTGCAGAATTAAAAAACGATATGCCCAATGTGATAGCAATACGACATAATATTGCTCTTTTAAAAAATATTCTGGGAAAAAGTACTCAAGCGTTGGAAGTATTTAAAGAAAATTTACAGTATATCAGAAAACAAGATACATTAAAAGAGTATAAACCACACTATATTGCTTCATTATACAAAATCTCTGATGTATATAATCGTTTAGGTAAGATTGATTCAGCAGCAACATATCTGAGAAGAGGTTTGGAAAAAACAGGGTATGAAGAAACTAATTTTTACTATCCCGATTTGTTGCTTGGTTATGGTATTAATTTATATTTGAGACAGAATTATTCTATGGCTTTAGATACCTTGAAAAAGTCACATTTGCTATTGTCAAAGAGACAAAAATCAGCTAATATCTCTATAGCCAAAATGTATCTTGGTAAATCATTCATTGGATTACAACAAAAAAAAGAGGGATTAGATAATTTGAAAACTGTTATAAGTAAAACGGATAGTTTAAATTATGTGCCAGAAATTCGAGATGCATTTACTATTCTAATAGATCATTACAATCATGTTGATAATAATACAGAGCAATTAAAGTTAATGGAAAGATTAATTTCATATGATCGTATTTACAATAAAAAGCACAATAAATTAAACAATACAATTGTTAAAAATTATGATGAGGCAGGTCTAATACGTCAAAGAAATGAGCTTGTTCAAAAGTTAGATAATGATAAGAAAAAATCAAGAATTACAATCATAGCTTTAACCATACTTACAATTTCCATTGTTTTGGTGCTTCTTTACTTTTTAAGAAAAAGAAATCGCCAACATAAACAGGAATTAGGTGAAAAAACAAGAACTATTACGGAGTTACGTTCACAAAAAGAAAAGAAATCCAAAGACCTTGATATATCAGATGAGTTAGCAAAAAATATATTAAAAAAGTTGGAGACGTTTGAAAATAACTTAGAGTTCACTAAAAATAACTTGACATTAGGGAAAGTTGCAAAAATGTTAAAAACCAACTCGACCTACCTTTCTTTTATCATTAATAAATTTAAGAATAAAAATTTTGCCACTTATTTAAAGGATTTAAGGATTAATTATTGCATTGAAAGGATTAATAATGACTCAAGGTTTAGACAATATTCTATAAAATCAATTGCTAAAGAAATAGGATTCAATAATATTCAGTCTTTTGCGACTGCTTTTAATGAGAGAACTGGAGTTAATCCAGCAGCGTATGTTAAAAATATTGAAAAACATTGATTTACAACATGTTAAATGGATTTGGTTAAGATCAAAATTTATAAATTTTGATCTTTTAGTTTGCAAAAACCACTAACATTGTTAAAGATGTTTATACTTTTACAAAAGAAATAATAATTAATAAAAATGATGAAAAAACCGAAACAAAATCCATTAGAGTTACGTAAGACTAGAATATCTAAACTCAATGCATTTCAAAAACTTAAAATAAGAGGAGGAGATAATAATCCACTTCCAACAGACACTGGAGACACGGGATCAGGTTGTAGTGAAAATGCTGGAACTGTAATTTCTATGGATGGAAATTGTCCTGATGAATAAGAATTTGTAAAAACAAACTAGGCTTAATATAAAAGATCGATTAAGTCTAGTTTTATTTCTTAATAAGTTATTTATTAGTTTCAATTTTAAATCAATATGAAAAAGTTATTTTTTCTTTATTATCTATTATTTTTATTATTAAACGTAAGCTGTAAAAAACAATATGATGAGATTAATGGTCAAATTATGCAAAATAATTTTGAGCGTCTAGAAAACCTTAATGATTCTACTGTTATAAACTGGATAAAAAATCAAAATGTTAAAGCTGAAAATGTATTACATAAACTTCCTGATGTTGAAGAGTTAGTAAACAAACAAAAAAGATATGGTCAATCAAAAAAATTCAGAGTTAACAATATAAAATTTACGAATAATAATCGATACTTTTATTTAAAAAGTAACTCCGATGAAAAGACAACAAAGTTATATTGTAGGGATAGCCTTAACGGCAAAGAGATATTAGTTTTTGATCCTAACAATTATAAAAAAGCGGAAGCAGATTATCTTATTAATTACTTTAAGCCTAATTGGGATGGAACTCTGGTAGCCATTAGTCTAGAGAAAAATGGTAATGAATTTTCGGAAATTGTTTTTTACGACTTAAAGAAAAAAGAACTTCTAAAAGATTTATTGAAAAATGCCTCCCCGTCTTCATTAAGTGGAGGTATAGGATGGATGTCTGATAATAGAACAGTGATCTATGATTATATTCCGGTAACTGCTTACGATGATGATAATGTATTAAAAAACACCAAAGTAGTGAGGTATACTGTTGGTTCTTATAAGGATGTTGTTGAAATATTTTCAAAAGAAAATAATCCTCAAATCCCTATCGAATCGGAAGATTTTCCTCACGTATTTATTTTAAATCAATTCCCTCAATATGCTATTAGCACTGTTGCCGGAGCAACTCCCTATTATGATGCATATTCTACTTCAATAAGTGATTTTTCAAATTATAAAAAAAAATGGAAAGGACTATTTAAAAAAAATGATAAGATTCGTAGATTTAATATAATTGGAGATACGATATATTATTTATCGGCAAAAGGAACACCAAATTTTCATATAGGAAAAACCTTGATTAGCAATCCAGTTTTGAATTCAAATAGTATTATTATTCCAGAAAAAAAGAATGAAATAATTAAATATTTTTTAAATACAGATTTTGGCTTACTATATGCAGCTGTTATAAATGGTGTTCAAGCTAAGTTATATTCTTATTCTGAAGGTATTGAAAAAGAAATAATTCTTCCTAGACCATCAGCAGATATTAAATTATATAAGAAAGGCAAAGATATTATTGTGGCTATTAAAGGCTGGCTTTCTTCAACTGAAAGATATGTATATAATCATACTGATAATAATTTAGAGAAAATAGATCTTTTTCCTGAAGTATCGTCGTCAAAAAGTAATTTTGATGATTTGGTAGTTGAAGAACTAAATGTTAAATCTCACGATGGTGAAGAAGTCCCTTTATCTCTAGTATATAAAAAAGGAACAAAATTTGACGGTTCTAATCCAGTATTAATGAGAGCCTATGGTTCTTATGGTTCTTCTATGGTTCCCAATGCGTACTATCCGTTTTTACTTTATGCGAAAGAAGGAGGAATCTATGCATTAGCTCACGTTCGTGGAGGAGGAGAAAAAGGAGATTCTTGGTACAAAGGTGGATTTAAACAAACAAAACCCAATACTTGGAAAGATTTTATTGCATGTACGGAATATCTTATAGATAAAAAGTATAGCTCAAAAGGAAAAATTGCTATCTGGAGTGGTAGTGCAGGTGGTATTACAATTGGAAGAGCAATGACTGAAAGGCCTGATCTATATAATGCAGTTATTATCGATAGAGGAATGCTCAATATGGAACGGATTGAAGAAGGTATTAATGGAGCAAATAGTGCTAAAGAGTTTGGGACAGCAAAAGATTCTATAGAATTAAAAGGTTTGTTAGCAATGGATTCTTTTAATCACTTAAAAAGTAATGTTCAATATCCTGCTACATTATTGCGAGTAGGTATAAATGATTCAAGAGTTCCTCCTTGGCATTCTTTTAAATTTGGAGCTAAATTACAACAATCGAATAGTTCTGATAGTCAGATATTAATAAAAACAGAATTCGATTCTGGCCATGGTCTGCTATCTCCTAAAGAAAAAGAATATCGTATGATTGCAGAGTCCTTATCTTTCGCCTTTTGGCAAACTGGTCATCCAGATTATCAGCCGAAAGATTAACATTAATAAATAAGCTAAAATAAAAACCAGTATTGACAGATACTGGTTTTGTTATGATAGATCTAATATATCAGGGAGATTAAGAAAGAATAACTGCAAGGAAAATAAACTATTTGGGGTAACATAATCCTATCTTAGCACACTTACTAATAGATAAAATCACAAAATAAACCATAGATTATTAGGAGAAAATTTGCTATGATATTCTACTAGATCGAGACTGTTAGGTTAAAAAACAAAACAATGCATAAGTATATATTAGTTTTATCACTATTAATTCTATTAGCCAGTTGTGCACAAAGGAAAGAACCTTCTGGTTCGGAAATTGCAGAAACAGACCTTAAAGGTTGGCATCTAAAGGATCTTACTGATGATAGTATTCCAGGTATTAGTCTTCATAAAGCTTACAACGAACTATTACAAAATAAGAAATCAGAAGAGGTGATTGTAGCCGTAATAGATACAGAGATGGATATCCAGCATGAAGATTTAAAAAATAAGATTTGGAAAAACAAAGATGAAATCCCTAATAATGATATCGATGATGATCAAAACGGATATGTAGATGATATACAAGGTTGGAATTTTATTACTAATAAAAAGGGTGATAGTGAACTATTTGTAAACTATGAATATACCCGAATTCTGAAGAAATACAATAATTCTTTTTTTAGTAAAATATACAGTGAAATACCTAATGACCAGAAAGATATCTATAAATTATATTTAAAAGCATATAAAAAATATCAAGAGCAGATGAAATATGCTTTTGAAAGAAAAACCTATATCGATAAACATATTGAGGATTATGATTATGTAAGGGATGTTTTTAAAATGGAATTTCCTAGAGGGAAACAGGAGAAGAGCAAAGTAGATAGTCTTAAAAATATATTTAAGTCAGATGATAGTAAAAAAAGAGGTTTTGAATATTTGGATAGACTAATAAAATATGACATTACTAAGGAGTGGATAGATCAATATGCAAGAAAAGCTTATGAAAGGTTAGAAAAACTGTTAAACCTGGAATATAACGATCGCAAATTAGTTGGGGATGATTTAGAAAATCTAGCGGATATAGTTTATGGCAGCCCTATTGTGAATAAAAATATAGATTTTCTTGAGCATGCAACTTTGATGGCAGGAGTAATTGCCGCTACCAGAGATAATAATATTGGAATAGATGGTATTGTAGAAAATGTAAAAATAATGCCTTTAAGTATTTCCTCGATGGGAGATGAACAGGATAAAGATATGGCTTTGGCAATTAGATACGCTGCCGATAATGGAGCCAAAATAATAAATATCAGCACAGGTAAAGAATTTTCTTTACATCCACAATGGATATTAGACGCTATTAAATGGGCAGAACAAAAAGATGTATTGATTGTTAACTCCTCAGGGAATAATGCTTTAAATCTTGATGATCCTTATATTGATGATTATCCAGATGATGTCGATTTAAATAAACAAGAAGTAACAGATAATTTTATAAAAGTAGGAGGTACTTCTTATTCATTTGACAAGAATTTGGCATATAAATACTCTGATTATGGTAGGTCTAATGTAGATATTATGGCTCCGGCAGTAAAAATTTATACCACCACTAGTTCCCAACAGGGCAACTATCGTTTTTCTAGTGGAACTTCTGATGCTTGTGCGATAACATCTGGAGTTGCCGCTTTAATCCGATCTTATTATCCAGATTTAAAAGCTTCTGAAGTAAAAGAGATTATTCTTAGGTCAGGAACTACGGTTAATAAAGATGTAGAAATTGAGAAAAGTAAAAATAATACGATAACAATCCCTTTTTCTGAATTGTCTAAAACAGGAAAAATCGTAAATGCATATAGTGCACTGAAAATGGCAAAATCATTTAATAAATAACTTTAGGAAGTGGTTATATGAAAAAGACTATGGTCAAATATATTATTAAACAAATTGTAAAATATGTACTAATTTTATTTTTATTTTTATTCGCATTTTCTAAACTATTAGGTCTGCAGTTTAACGTATCTTTGGTCATAGAGGAATTATCGTTATCTGAATTAACCTCAAACCGTTTGTTTAAGTATTTTTTTGGATACTCACCTAGTTATGTTTATAGTATAGCTTTTTTGGAATTATTATTAGGTACTTTTCTGTTTTTTAGAAAAACTGAAAGAATAGGGTTAGTTATAGTAGTTCCATATTTGATTCACATAAATTTGATTAATTCTATTTTTGATTTTAATATATCTCTTAAAATTATTTCTACGTTGTTATTAATAATTGCAATACTATTAATTGCATTTGACTGGGAGTTTTTTAAACGCTTTTTTAGGGGGAATGACTTTTTAGGGAATGAAAAAAAGTCCTCAAATGTTTTTTTTAGGATTAGAAAGTTAAAATGGATCTTTCTTCCTTCCTTATTAGTAGGGGTTTATTTTTTTATGAATAAGGCTGAATCCGAAGGTCTCAAAAAGAACGAACTATACGGTATATGGAAAGTAATCCCCTCAGAGACTCCCGGGAATATTAAAGAAGTTTATTTTGATATAAAAAGTGAATTTGCAATTAAGAATTCTTCAAATAAACTTTTCAAAGGTTCAATTACTAGTCTTGATACTCAAAGATGTATGATAAAAGCTAATGGTGAATATGACCCGAAGGAACTTGATCATTTTATTGAGGAAGAAATGAAAAATTCAGGATTAAAAGAAGAATATTATAGACAAATCGAAAAATCTAAATTAATTGATAACTATCTCATAAAGTATAACCTAGAACCTTATAAATTAACTTTAGCATACAAATTATCTGGAGATACTTTACATCTAAAAGGTGAAAATCTTAATCAACAAATTGATATTAAATTGCTTAGAAAAACAAATAGAAATTGATTAGGTTGAAATTATCTAAATAGCTTTCTGCCAAAGAAGTAAAACAAATTTTATTAACGTTATCATGAGCTCAATAAAAACCATTTTACAGTTTATCAAAACTCATATCCTGTATGTCCTAAGAGTTATCGCTAGATATTACATTGCTTATAATATGTTTTCATATGCTTTTACTAAGATTTTGAAAACACAGTTTAATATGGGGCTTAGCTATGCCTCTGACATGGGTTTGGATTATTTTAATGGACTACTGTTTACCTGGTATTATTATGGGTATTCTCGCACCTACGGATTAATCATTGCCTATACACAAATAACAGCTGGGGTTTTACTGCTCTTTAGAAAAACAGTACGATTAGGAGTCGTCTTGTTTCTCAGCTTTATGGTAAATATTTTATTAGTAGATATTTTTTATGAGATCGATGGAGCCTTATGGCATGCAGCTAAACTTACTACACTAGGATTCTTTTTACTGTTCTCAGACTGGAAAGGGTTTAAGACGTATTTTCTAAGAGCTTTAGAAAAAATTCAACGCATCCCACAAATATTGCCTTCCAAATTTAGACAGGCGTATAGGTTGAAGTTTTTAATTATTCCAGTCATGATCTGGTATGCCTATAATGATATATACGAGAGCAAGCAGAATTTTCTTATCAAAAACGAGTTGTTTGGTGTATGGCGAAATGTAACTGATGATAAAGATCATTCACATCGATTGTACAAAGTAACTTTTGACTATGATAATGGATTAAAAATTAAAGATTTTGCTAAAAATATCTATTTCGGAAGTATCGAAATAGATACTGTAACAAAAACAATACAATTACAAGCACGTCACTATTCAGAAGAGGCTAATTATTTTGTACTAGATAGTATAGCTAAGGTATCGGTAGCGCAACAACAAGACAAAAACTTAAAAAAAGAGATCAGAAACTATTACCATACGATTAATAATTCTACACCTTTTCAAAAAGAATTGTACTCCTACAAGATAGAACAAGACACCTTAGTACTGTCATCATCCAACCACAAAGGACTAAAGTTTGTAAATATTCATGTAGAGAACTAATTAACTCCCACCAAAAAAACAAGCCATTTTATAGTAACATTATCTCGGTTTTTGATACTTACTATAAAGGGAAAAGCAAAATATTTTGGGCCTTATGTTTTAGAAAGGGGAAACTTTTTCTTATTATAATGGGGAAATAATAACCAAAAAAGTATGCAGATGTACTAAGTATATCGCATCACTCTTTTCCATACCCTAAATAGGGTATAAAATCGCATATAACCAAGTAACAACTAAAATGTAAACGTGTGAAGAGAATAATAGTGATCATCGCCATCATAACCACGAGTATTTTTTATGGTCAGGAAGAGATTCCATTAGTAGAGTATAATCAGATATTAGAACGCTTATATGAGTTAGAAGAAAAAGAAGACTATGAAGGCATTCTTACCGAGCTCGATAAGATTAGTGTAAACGATTCTATTTATACCGCTAATTTGGTGACCAAATCCTATTACCTACTGCAGTTAGAAAAATATGATGAGGTAGTGGCCATCTGTGATCAGGGACTACAAGCCGAGGATACTACAGAGCAGTATTCCTTTTATCTAAACAAAGGATTGGCGTTCATACAAGCAGAAAAATATCCACAGGCGATAGAAGTATATACCAATGCGCTTAAACACTATCCTAAAAACAATGTGCTGTATCACAATCTGGGATATATATATCAGAAAATGGAACAATGGGAAAAGGCATTACAAAACTATAAACAATCGGTAATGCTCAATCCGTTCTATGCGAAAAGTCACCTGGAGATCGGTAAACTATCTTTTAAAGAAGGTCAGATAGCACAAGCACTGATGGCTTTTAACCTATATCTGATTTTAAATCCAGATGGAGAAAATTCGTTTAGCGTACTTAATCTGGTTAATAACCTAGTTTCACAGAAAAATGACATAGAAGCCTTAGATATTACCATTTCTGAGGATGATGAAACTTTCGAAGATATTGATTTGGTGTTAGATAGTAGAATGGCGATGAACAAGGATTTTAAACTAAATAATAAAATCAATATTGGATTAACGCGTCAGAATCAAGCGTTATTAGAGCAATTACAGGATTATGAAGGTAATGGAGGGTTTTGGGATCGTAAATATGTGCCATTTTTTAATTGGATCACAGAGAATAACCATTTCGATGCTTTTACCTATACCATTTCTTATAGTATTCAGAATAAAGATTTTAAGAAAATCGTAGATAAGAATGTAGAGGAGATTACATCTTTTATCGATGTGGCGTATGATAAGTGGCAGGCCATTATGGAGGCAGATAATGAAGAGGTATTCGAAGGGAAAAAACAAAAGGTCACCTATGCGTACGAAAACTATAACTTTTTGCAAGCTGTAGGGATCATGAAAGAAGGTAAAAAGATAGGAAATTGGGAAGTGTATGATGAGAAAGGAAAACGCATAGGAAACGGAAAATTTAATGAAGATGGGGTACGCACAGGAGATTGGCAATGGTATGATGCATCGGGGAATATTTCTGAATCAGAGCATTATAAAGACGGAAAGCTAGAAGGACAGTATACCTATTTTTATAAAAACGGAAATAAGGAAATCGAATGTAATTATGTAGCAGGAGAATTAAACGGAGACTATAAAAAATACAACGATAAAGGAGCACTCATAGAACACAAACAGTTTAAAAACGGAGTGCTGGATGGTAAATACCTTTCGTATCATAAAATCGGTGAGCGCGCAAAGGATTATGAGCTGATGTATAAAGATGGGAAACCTGTAGGAGAGCTTAGACAATATTATGTAGATGGTTCTTTGTTTAAAAAACATTCTTTCTTGGATGGTAAAGTAAACGGCACAGAAAAATTGTATTACCATACAGGAGAGTTAATGGGCGAATACGAGTATAAAGAAGGATTGTATAACGGACCTTATGTCTCCTACTATCGAAATGGACAAAAATCTGAAGAAGGTGTTACTGCACAAGGATATTATGATGGTAACTGGAAGTTATATCATAGAAACGGAGCCTTAATGAATGCTATTACCTATAAAAAAGGAGAACTTAATGAAGCCTATTTGGAGTATGATCTAGACGGAAAGCTACACTACGACTTTACCTATAGAAATGATGAGTTTATCGCGTTTAAATATTACAATAAAAACAAGGAGATCATTGGCGAAGGAAGAAAAAAGAAAGGCGAGTTTTATTATAAAGGATATGACCCTTTAGGAAGCTTAGTTACCGAAGGTTTATATGATATCAAAGGAGGAAAAGTAGGAGAATGGAAATACTATTCTGAAGAGTATATGACAAACAAAGTACCTTATGAAGATAATAAGGTACAAGGAGATAACTATAACTATTATAGATCTGGGAAAGAAGAATCAATAACACCTTATAAAAATGATTCTATTCATGGATACTACCGCAGATATCATGAGAATGGAGCGCTGGCAGAGCATGGTTGGTATCAGAAAAATCTGATTTATGGCGATTGGAAATCCTACTATCCAGACGGAACGCTGAAAAGAGAAAATTTCTATCACAAAGGAAAACAACACGGCACACAGAAATTTTATGGAGTAGAAGGAAAATTACTATCCACCAGTATGTATGCATATGGCAATATAGTGTCAGAAAAAAAGTACCATCCAGATGGCAGTGTATTACAAGAAGTAACCTATGATCCTACCAAAGAATCCTATACCGTTTCTATAAAAGGATACAACGGAAAAACCCAATCCACTACCGAATATGTATATGGTGTAAAAAATGGAAAATATACCAAATACAATACTGATGGTAAAATAGTGATCGAAGGTAGTTTCCTAAATGATAGGCCACACGATTCATGGACTTGGTATTATGATAGTGGAGAAATAAATAGAAAAGGGCATTATTTTCATGGAGAATATGATCAAACATGGACATCCTATCACGAAAATGGCACAATTAATGAGAAATTTTCTTACGAATCCGGAAAATTAAACGGAGTGTATGAATCGTATAATGAAGAAGGTATTCTAATTCGTAAAATTCCGTATATCGATGATAAAATGTATGGAGAGCGAGAGTTTTATAGTCCAGAAGGAAAATTACAGGTAGTTCGCTATTATCATTTGGATAATATTATAGGGTATAGCTATCATGATAAAGAGGGCAAGCTACTACCGATGATACCTATTGATAATTATAGCGGAAAGCTGCAAGCATATTTCGATAACGGAAAACCTTCTATGGAGGGAGAGTTTAAAAATGGAGTGCTTGTAAATCAGTTTAAAGCCTATTATTACTCTGGTCAGTTAGAACGAATTAGTGAGAACAAATATGGAAATATCGATGGGAAATACACTAAATATTATGCCGATGGGAAAGTAAAAGAAGAAATGACCTATGATCATGGTCTATTAAACGGAGTATACAAAAAGTATCATCCAAATGGGAAGATCAAAGAAGAGGTAATATATCGCCAAAATGAACGCAGCGGAAAAGCATTATATTATGATAAAGCTGGAAAACTAACCAAAGAAAAAGTATATTACAATGACGTAGCTACAAAGTAAACTACTTCAGAGCAAAAACAGGATACATTTGTAGGACATGAACTTTTAATTTCAGAGCAGGCTTTTGGGTATAATACCCTTTGGCGGTGCCAATAAAATAAAAAATATGCTTAGAAATCAATTAGTAGTGTTGGTACTACTGCTGTCTTTTATAGGACATGCGCAAAGTGCCTCACCTTTATTTAAAGAATACAAAGCAAAATATCCCGAAGAATATTCGGTAAAATTGTTAGAAGAGAGAAACGTAGATATTCGCCTGAAGAATGGAGAGATTCTGATTACACAAGAAGTAATGGAAGAGAATCTATACCTAGATACCGCAGCAACCTATCAATCAAAACAATCCATTAACTATTCTACTTTTTTAGAAGTAGAAGAGATAGAAGCAGCTTCTATGGTATATGAAAATGGGAAGTATAATACGATCAAAGTAGAAGATTTTGTAACCAAAGATGAGATGGACCAAAGCTTCTACGATGATTCTAAGTCCATTAATTTTATTTATCCCAATTTACAACCAGGCTCTAAATCCAAACTTAAGTATGTAGAAAAGATTAAGAATCCGCGATTTCTAGGAACCTTCTTTTTTGCAGATTTTAACCCAACAGTAAAAAGTAAACTGACAATTACTGTGGATAAGAATATCTCTATGAAGTTTAAGGATTTTAATATAGGAGAACTTCCGATAAATTTTTCAGAATCCGAAAAACGAGGAAAGAAAGTATATACCTGGGAAGTAAACCAAATGGATAAATTCGAAATAGAACCTGGTGCTCCTAACTTTAGAAGTACACTACCACATTTGATTCCGATGATCACAGAATATGAATCCAAAGGAAAGAAAGTAAAAGTGCTGGGCGAAGTATCAAACCTATATGATTGGTATTATTCTCTAGTAAAAGATATCAATAAATCAGAACCAGATCAGGAACTAGAAAAGATCGTAGCACAACTTACGCAGGATAAGAAAACGGATCTCGAAAAGGTAAAAGCCATTTACTATTGGGTTCAGGAAAACATAAAATACATCGCTTTCGAATATGCTTTAGGAGGTTTTGTTCCCAGGCAAGCTAATGATGTGTTTAATAAAAAATATGGAGACTGCAAGGATAATTCTAGTATACTGCAAGAAATGCTCGAAATTGCAGGCCTGCAAGGAAACTTAACCTGGATTGGTACGCGTAGCATACCCTATAAGTACGAAGAGGTTCCTACTCCTTCTGTAGATAATCATATGATTCTTACCTACAAAGATGGTGATGATATATATTATCTAGATGCTACAGGAAGATACATTCCTATCGATTTACCGACTTCTTTTATCCAGGGAAAAGAAGCATTAGTGGCAGTAAACGAAAATGAATTTGAGATCAAAGAAGTACCGGTTATAGATGCTAAAAGAAATACGCTTATCGATTCTACTTATTTAAAAATTGAAGACCAAACGATAAAAGGGAAAGGAAGTTTTAAACTATCTGGATATTCTAAAATAGATTTCTTTAATGCCTTCGAGAGAGAGAAAAAAGAAGAGAATCTAAAGTCGATTTATACCAGAGAACTTAGAAAAGGAAGCAATAAGTTTTTGATCGAAAGTTTTGAAGAAATTAATAAGTACGACTACGATAAGGATTTTACTATCAACTATGCATTCAATATCAAGGATTACATGACTACCTTGGATAATGAAACCTATATTAACCTAAATCTCAATAAAGAGATTAGTCGTTTTAAACTGAAGAAAGACCGAAAAAGCGCAAGAGAATATAGATATAAATCCTATACCAAAAATGTAACGGTACTAGAAATCCCAAAGGATAAAGAAGTATCCTACATTCCTGAAAGTTTTTCTATTGAGAATGATTTTTTTCAGTGTTCCATCACCTATACCAAACAAGGGTCTTCTATTCTGTATGAATTAGAAATGAATCAGGATTTTATCTTATTAGATGTTTCTCAGCAAAAAGAGTTCAATAATTTGATTAAAAAGATTGAGAAAAATTTTAAAGAAGTGGTGATTCTGAAAGATAAAAAGTAAACAAATCCAGCACATTAGACAACTAAAAAATTATAAATGAAAGAACTAAAATATTTGGCAATTGTAATTCTTTTGACCAGCAATTTGTGGAGTCAAAAAGAACCTTACTATACAACCTACGATTGGGATGACGATCCAATAACAAATATTGATTTGAAAAAATATGAGGATAAGGATATCGTAGCTTTTAAAGATAAGGTAGTTAACGAATTCTATTTTTTGAAGGACGATAGCTTTGTAGAATATGCGCTGATCCATAAGCTGTATTGGCTTAATTCTAATGATAATATCGAGAAATATAACAAGGTATATCTTCCTTCGAGCCCCAACTCCGAAGTAGTAACCAATAAAGCCCGTGTTATTACTAAATCGGGTAAAATTATAGAGTTGGATGATTCTAAAATTCTAACTTCTAAAGACGAAGAAACAAAACGTACCTTAAAATATTACGCCTTGGAAGGAGTAGAAAAAGGAGGTTTTATAGAGTACTTTTTTGTGGTAAAAAGATATCCAGGGTACACAGGAAAAAGAGTAACCTTACAATCGGATTTCGAAAAAGAGAATGTAAGTTTCGAATTGTTGGCACCTACCAATCTAATCTTTAAAACCAAAAGTTATAATGGGCTTCCCGATGTGATTCAGGATACTACCAACACAGATAAAAATCATTGGAAACTAGAGCTGGATACCTTAGAGGCAATTGATAATGAAGAGCAAGCTCCTTATGGAGCCATGAAAAAATATCTGATCTATAAATTAGAGAAAAACACCAATAATCCGGCTAATGATATTGTTTCGTATCGAGTAGGCTCGCAAAATATTTATAAAAACTTATTTCCAGAAGTAGATGAAAAGCTCAATAAAAAGATAACAAAGTTTATAAAATCTATCGAGGATGCGGATCATGAAGATACCGCTACAAAAATTAGAGCGCTAGAGAATTATATCAAAGCGAATATATATGTAGCCAGTGTAAATCGAGAAGATCTGGAAGATGTTTCGAGTATATTAGACAATAAAGTGGCTAATGAAAGAGGTGTTGTAAAGCTATACCTTGCTCTGAGCAAAGTCCTAAACATTAAACATCAACTGGTATACACTACCGATAGAAGAGAAATGAAGTTTGATAAAGGGTTTGAGGCGTACAACTTTTTGTTAGAAACACTGATCTACTTTCCTAAGATTAAGATGTATATGGCTCCTACCAAAATAGAGTCTAGATTGGGATTCCCGCCTGGATTTTTTACCGATAATTATGGGTTATTTATTAAACCTGTAACCTTAGGAGGTTTTACATCGGGAGTAGGGAGCGTTAAATATATCAAACCAGTAAATTATGATAAGACCAATTATAATTTAGTGATGAATGTTAGTTTTGATCCAGATGATCTCACGGTAACAGACCTAAAAATGGATCGTGTTATGGATGGATATTATGCAGTGTATATACAGCCATTTATGGATATTGCCAAAGAGGAAAACAAGGATGAAATGATTGAAAGTGTAATTAAATCTATCAATCCTAATATCGAAATTGTAGAAAAGAAAGCACTGAATGCATCTTCTAAAGACTTTGGAACCAAACCACTACAGATTATCGCAGACCTAAAATCTGAAGATTATGTAGATAAAGCGGGCAATAAATACCTGTTTAAGATCGGCTCTATCATCGGTCCGCAGCAAGAGATGTATCAGGAAAAAGTACGACAGCTTCCCGCAGAAAATGAATTCGAAAGAAGTTACGATCGAAAGATTGTCGTGGACATCCCTACAGGATATCAATTCAAAAACTTGGATAAGATTAATATCAATGAATCTTATAACAAGGACGATAAAGAGTTGTTTATGTTTTCATCCTCTTACGAGATAAAAGACAATCAACTGATCGTATCGATCAAAGAATTTTATAATCAAAACATTATCGATGTTGCACTATATGAAGACTACAGAAAGGTCATCAATAGCGCCGCTAATTTTAATAAAGTTACGTTGGTATTAGAAAAGATTTAAATACTAGACAACCTAAAGTCATACCAGTTCTTATATGAAAAGGTATTAATACAAGCAAAAATTCCCTTGGTTAGAAAACAAAAAAGCCTGCACATATTATGCAGGCTTTTATACATCTGTGGAGAAGATGGGACTCGAACCCACGACCTCTTGACTGCCAGTCAAGCACTCTAGCCAGCTGAGCTACATCCCCAAAATTGTTAATATGATGGAGCGAAGCGCTTGTCCGCCACAGCGTAGCGGAGGAGGAAGCTACATCCCCAAATCTTTCTAGTAAGCTCCTTTCAGGACTAACAACGGAATCCTACTTTCAAAATCTTTTTTCAGCACTTTGTTATCCTCCCAAAGCTTTCCAAAAAATCCTCTATTACGTCGCAAAACACAAAGTAAATCAGGATTGTTTTCATTAAGGTGTTCTAAAACCCCTTGGAATAAAGTACCATTTTCGGATGATTTATATGAACTTATCAGCGCTGCTAAATCTTTCTGAAATTCCGAATCTTCTGGTAAATACTCTGCCGTTTTAACCTGCAACAATTTGATGTCAGCATTAAACGTACTTAGAATCTCTTTAATGGGATTTAAAGTTGTTTCTTTTTTGATAACACCAGACTTAATAGCCATTAATATTTTAGAAATCGGCTTGAACTCATAATTTTCAGGAATGATCAATACCGGAATTTCTGTTTTCTTAACCAAACTCCCGGAAGTCTCGCCCAAAAAATAAGGCATTTTAATATCATCACTCTCCGCACCTAACACAATCAAATCAATAGAATGTTTTAGATTAAATTCTGGAATGGCTTCTAATAAATCTCCTTCTAGCGGAAGTGCAGTAACAGTAACACCTTTTTTGTCTACCTGTGCTAGTTTTTCTTCAATTGTAGTTGCCGAAATATCTTTTAGCGTCTCATTTACCGAAGGAAGACTACCAGATCTTGGTAACTCCTTAAATACTTGTACTGCATATACCGTTCCGCCTAACTCTTTTGCAAAATCAATTGCATATTGTAATCGTGCAATACTTACAGAATCTTTGGATAACCCTAATGGGACTAGGATGTTTTTCATTACTAAGCCTGATTTGTGTTCTAGGGAGCAAAATTACAACTTTTGATGAGTTAAAAGGCTTTTTTGTCTATAGATAGCACAGCTAATTGTTATTTCTTTTCTTAAAGTTTCTTTAAAATAAATTATGCTGCCTTCTAAAACCTTCTCTTCGAGAGAATAGTTTGTATTTTTGCCACTTGATAAAAATTATGATTCGTAAAGCGACACCTTCAGACTTAGATGCGATTCACAAGTTAACACAAGCTTGTGCTAAAGCAATGATTGCCAAAGGAATTTATCAATGGAACGAACACTATCCTACCCGATCACGTTTCGAAAAAGATATTGAATTAGAGGAATTGTATGTTCTCGAAGAAGGTCATGTCAAAGGTATCATTGTACTTACAGAGCTGATGGACGATGAGTATATTCCTATACAGTGGTTAACAGAAAATGAGAATAGCCTATATGTCCATAGATTAGCAGTACATCCGGATTATTGGGGTAATGGATATGCTCAGCAGTTAATGAATTGGGCAGAAACTCAGGCAAAAGAAAAGAAGTATGCATCGGTACGCTTAGATACATTTAGCCAGAACAAAAGAAATCACAAGTTTTATGAAATCCGAGGATATCAGCGATTAGGGAATATATTTTTTCCTAAGCAAAGTGAGCATCCTTTTTATTGTTATGAATTGGTATTGTGAGTAGTATCATAAGTTTTAAAAATATTAATAAACTTGCCGTTCCGGCGATTATCGCAGGAATCGCAGAGCCTGTATTATCCGCTACGGATACTGCTATTGTGGGTAATATTCCAGTACATGGCACAGAATCACTCGCTGCAGTAGGTATCGTAGGATCATTTTTATCCGCACTTATTTGGATATTGGCACAAACCAGAGCAGTGATTTCAGCTATTATTTCTCAATATCTTGGAGCAGGAAAATTAGATGAAGTTAAAACATTACCAGCGCAAGCAATCCTTTTTAATATAGGATTGAGTATTGCAATTTTATTAGCCACGGTTCCTTTTATCAAAGAGATTTTTATACTCCTCAAAGCAGAAGGTGTAGTGCTCGATTATTGTATTTCATATTACAGAATTAGGGTTTGGGGATTTCCACTTACCTTATTTATTTTTGCGATTTTCGGGATATTCAGAGGATTACAAAATACATTTTGGCCTATGATCATTGCCTTAATAGGAGTGGTTGCCAATATCATATTCGATATTGTTTTGGTCTATGGAATCGAAGGAATTTTAGAACCTATGTATTTAGAAGGAGCAGCATGGGCCAGTTTATGTTCTCAGGTACTTATGGCCATTTTATCTCTGATTTTGTTATTGAAGAAAACTGACGTTTCCTTACGATTAGAAAAACTATGGCATCCCGAGATGAAACGATTTATGATCATGAGTTTTAATTTGTTCATTCGTTCTTTTGCGCTAAACACCACCATAATTCTGGCAGCCAGAGAAGCAACTAGTATTGGAACCAATTATATTGCAGCACATAGTATTGCTATACAATTGTGGTTGTTTTTCGCTTTTTTCATTGATGGCTATGGCGGTGCAGGTAATATATTGGGCGGAAGATTATTGGGAGCAAAGGATTACAAAAACCTGATTGCCATGTCCAAAAAAGTAAATCTGTATGGAATTATCGTTGCTAGTATATTAGGGGGCGTAGCCGTACTCATTCCAGAGCGGTTAGGGCTTATTTTTACCAAAGATCCAGAAGTAATCACTATTTTTAAAAGCTTCTTCTACCTTGTAGTTATCGCCCTGCCAATTAATGCAGTAGCCTTTGTCGGTGATGGAATATTTAAAGGAATGGGTGAAACAGGTTTCTTAAGAAATGTACTATTAGGGTCTACTTTTTTAGGATTTATACCTACTCTTATGATTGCCAGGTATATGGATTGGAAACTCCATGGTGTATGGATCGCCATTACAGTATGGATGTTTATACGAGGATTGGCATTATTGATTAAGTTTAGACGAAAGTACTACCCTTTGGCCACTAGCTAAATGCGAATTTTAAAATAGCCATTACAATAACCACATACAAACAGATCAGTATAGCAACCCACCTAAACTTTACCAGATACTTTTTTTCCATGAATTAAAAGTACTGTATGATGCAGAAAACATAAATAAGTAGAACTACGGGTTTTGTAAGAATAGTCTTGTGTTGTGATTGGGCGTTACCCTATCGGGTCGGGCTTTTCATTACAATTCCTAACGCGACTTTTTTCTTAAAAGTTATTTTGGAGTTAGAAGAAGTGAAGAAAAGGGTTGTAATAAAAACAAAAGAATTGATCAAAATGATATGAATCAGGAATATTACCTATTTTTATCAAAAATCAAAACCGAATGACTACTACACGAACTAATGGAAGTTTGTATACACATACCGAAAACCATATTGCTACCATAGAGTTTGGACATCCATCTAGCAATTCGTTTCCATCAGAATTATTAGAGCGATTAACCAAAGCATTTGATACCTTATCCAATGATGCATCTGTACATGTGATTATCCTAAAATCAGAAGGAGAACGTGCCTTTTGTGCGGGGGCTTCTTTTGATGAATTGATTGCCATTACCAATCTAGAAGAAGGGAAACAGTTTTTTTCTGGATTTGCCAATGTAATTAATGCGATGAGAAGGTGCAAGCAACCGATCATAGGTAGAATACAAGGCAAAACAGTTGGAGGAGGAGTAGGATTGGCTGCGGCTTGTGATTACTGCATGGCTACAGAAGCAGCTGCTATTAAATTAAGCGAACTAACCATAGGTATTGGTCCTTTTGTGATTGAACCTGCGGTATCCAGAAAAATAGGATTGGCAGCTTTTGAAGCTTTGGCTTGGGACGCATCTCAATGGAAAAATGCCTATTGGGCCAAAGAACGTGGATTGTTTACCAGAGTTTTCGAAACGATTGGAGAACTAGATAAGGAAATACAACTATTTGCCGAAAAATTAGCGAGCTATAATCCACAAGCTACACAGCAAATGAAAAAAGTAACCTGGGTAGGAACAGATCATTGGAGTGATCTGTTGATAGAAAGAGCTGCTGTTTCTGGAGAATTGGTATTGTCTGAGTTTACCAAAAACGCTTTACATAAGTTTAAAAAATAATAAATGGAAATACTTAATTTTTTAGGAGGGAACGGATTATTTATAATTATGGGAATCATCTTAGTAGTCGTTTATTTCTACAATAAAAGAAGGAGAAGATAAGGCTGTCTAAAAAGTAACTTTATAATGTCAAACTGAGCTTGTCGAAGTTTTTAATCAGTTGATTTTCAATTTGTCTTCGACAGGCTCAGACTGACAATACGTGTTTTCAATACTTTTTAGACAGCCTGATATATCTGGTTATTTATAAGAAATCTCTTTTTAAAACTTCTTCTAAACTTTCCGGTTCTTGCCCTGTGAGATCCTTTATAGCTGTTGTTACTTCGCTTACTTTTCCTTGTTTAATCATACCATAAACTGGAATCATATAATCTGCAATAAAATCTGGAGCACCAGATTCTTTTAATACCTGTTTATAAGTGTTTTCATCAGGATTAGGATAGGTAATTTCTCTTCCTAATAGATTACTTAGCATAGAGGCCACATCAAAATGAGAATATGCTTTTGCTCCTGTTAGTACATGAGTTTCTTTGATTCTGTTCTGATCTGTAAGTAATTTGGCAATAGCATTTCCTACATCTTTCGAAGAAACAAAGGATGATTTTCCTTCTCCAGCAGGAGAAAAGATAATGTTACGATCTTGTATATTCTCTCGCTCATAGTTACCGAAATTCTGCATAAAAAATCCAGGACGTACGATATTCCACTGTAAAGAAGAGTTTCTTAATTTTTCTTCCATTTTTTTGTGAAAAGGTAATTCTTCAAGATTTTCCATACCGTTTCCCGATAAGTATATGAGTCTTCCTTTATAATTTTCTTGTAAATAATCCACAAAAGGTTCTAGTAATTCATAAAGCCCAGGATTTAATGGAGGACCTAATAAGAAGATTCCATCTGACTGTAAAACTTCTTGATAGGATGTTTTATCCTCGTAATCAAAGTATACTCCGGTAACCGAATTTTCAAAAACGTCTTGGACTTTTTGAGTATTTCGTGTACCTGCAATTACCTGTTCCTTTTTAGTAAGTAGGTTGTTTACTACTTCTCTTCCTATAGTACCTGTAGCACCGGTAATAAAATAAGTTGACATAATGATGATCTTTTTTGTAACAAGGTAAATACATTAGTATCTTAGTGCAAGTAGGTACATAAAAGTGCAGTAGTTTCTTTTTATATACTAATATTGATTATCAGTATTTTCAAAATAAAATTTTATGAGTTTTTTATCAGAAAAAGAATGCGAAGGTCCAATTAAATGTCCGGTAATGACAACACTTAGCGTTATTGGAGGTAAATGGAAGCCTGGTATTTTATGGGAATTACAAAACAACGAAATATTGCGTTTTGGTCAATTAAAGAAAAGATTGGGAACGATTACTCAGAAAATGTTGACCCAGCAATTACGAGAGTTGGAAACGGATGGTATAATTATACGGAAAATATATCCCGAAGTTCCTCCACGTGTAGAGTATCGTTTATCTGATTATGGTAAAAGTTTATCTCCTGTACTCAATGAAATGGCAAATTGGGGTACAGGACATTTACAAACAATCACTAGCAAATAGCTCTTAATTTACGTTTTAAAATAGAATAGAAAATAATCTTCACTAACTTTGCAAAAAAGTTAGATCAAAAAATGAGTAAGATTAGAATTACCAAGAAGTTTACTTTCGAAGCAGGGCATGCGTTGTATGGATATGATGGTAAATGTAAAAACCTACATGGGCATAGTTACAAGTTAAGTGTAACCGTTATAGGAGAACCCATTACAGATACATCTCATGTAAAGTTAGGAATGGTTATGGATTTTGGAGATCTAAAGAGAATAGTAAAGAAGGATATCGAAGATGTATTTGATCATGCTACTATTTTTAATAAAAACACCCCGCACTTAGAATTAGCTCAAGAGTTAAAAAGAAGAGGACATCATGTTATTTTGGTGGATTATCAACCATCTACCGAAAACATGATCATCGATTTTGCGGCTAAAATAAAAGCTAAACTTCCTGAAAATATAAAGTTACACTCCTTAAAACTTCAAGAAACTGAAACTTCTTATGCAGAGTGGTATGCATCAGATAATGACGAATAAGGAATATTTTTCACCTTATAGTATCTATAGAAACTAATGAAAAAGATAAGTTTACCGGAAGGTAAGAAAATATATTTTGCATCAGATAATCATTTGGGAGCTCCCACAAAGGAGAAAAGCTTTCCGAGAGAGCAAAATTTTGTACGATGGTTGGATGAGGTAAAGAAAGATGCTGCTGCTATTTTTTTATTAGGAGATCTTTTCGATTTTTGGTTCGAATATAAAACAGTAATACCTAAAGGATTTACCAGAACTTTAGGTAAGCTCGCCGAGATTACTGATGCAGGAATTCCGGTGTACTATTTTGTAGGCAATCACGATCTATGGATGAATGGATATTTCGAGGAAGAATTAAATATTCCCGTATATCATCAACCACAAGAATTTAGCTTTAACAGCACTACTTTTTTAATCGGTCATGGAGATGGACTTGGTCCAGGCGATAAAGGATACAAACGAATGAAAAAAGTGTTTACAAATCCTGTAGCCAAGTGGTTCTTTAGATGGTTACATCCAGATTTGGGTGTGCGATTAGCACAATATCTTTCGGTAAAAAATAAATTAATTTCTGGAGATGATGACGTTACTTTTCTAGGAGAAGACAATGAATGGTTAGTGCAGTATTGTAAGCGAAAGTTGGAAACAAAACATACAGATCATTTTGTTTTTGGTCATAGACATCTTCCTATGGAGATTGATCTTAAAGACAATTCGAAATATACCAATTTAGGGGATTGGATTATACATTATACCTATGCTGTTTTTGATGGTAATGAAATGGAGTTAGAAAAGTATACCTTACCCGAATAGTCTGCAGAGTTTAGATGCAATAAAAAAGCGAATAATCATAAAGTGACTATCCGCTTTGTAGGGTAGAAGTTCAAGGAAATACTATTGCCTTGCTATCTTTTTAGTAATTACAGTATTATCTAGTCGTACTTTTAGTATATACAATCCTGTTGATAATTTGGATGTATTAAGGTCGTTCATCTCTATCGATTTTGTTCCAGAAGCTATACTTCCCAGATTTTTTGAAGCAATGCGATTTCCTTTAAGATCTATAATTTCTGCGCTAGCAGTACTTACTTTTTTAGATAACGAGATGTTAAGTGTTATATTATCAGATTGTATAGGAAGTGGATAAATATCCACCGAATAACTAGCTTCACTATTTTTCGTGATTTCTCGTATTCTAGAAGCACTTACTCCTTCTATAACAAATCGTTCCCAAGTACCGACGGCATTTCTATTGCAATTCATAGCTTTATTACCATTTTCATGGCTTACATATTTTCCATTATTTCCTTTAATGGCATATACATTTCCTCCCAAGGATTCCAAAGTAAATCGTTCCCAAGATCCCACGGCATTTCTATTACAGTTCATCGGTTTACCACCATTTTCAGAACTAACATATTTTCCATTATTTCCTTTAAAACTTACAGTTCCGTTTGCTGCTGGTTCCATAATGAATTGCTCTAAAGTTCCTACTGAGTTTCTATTACAATTCATAGAGGCACTACCGTTTTCTGAACTGACATATTTGTTGATGGTTTGTCCTAAAATGGAAACAACATCATCATTAGATCCACCACCATTGTCATCACCTACGGTAAAGGTTAGCGTTTCAGTAGTTTTTGCACCTTTAGCATCTGTGGCCTCGGCCTTTAGTGTATATGTTCCTGCCGATAAATTCTTAAGTGCATTATCTTGGTTGTTATTATTCCAAGTATAAGGACTTACGTTTTCTTGTCTGATAAAAGAGTTATTTAAATACAGACGTACATTGCTCACTCCATCACTATCTGTAGCTACGACAATTACTTGTAAGGTAGCTGGAGCTGTAAAAGAAGCATTGCTTGCAGGAGTACTAAAAGAAACACTTGGACCAGTATTGTCTCCGTCTCCACCACCACCAAATCTAGGTCTGGAACGCAACCATTCCATATCAAATTTTGGACCTTTACATTGGCAACCTTGACTCCCTTGATCTACACGACCAGGACATACTTTTTCATCTTTAATTCTCTTACCTTGTATAGTAATCGCATCATCATGCCCCGGTTCATTACCACATTGTATGGTATTATATCTAGGGTCTCCATTGGCAAGATCTCTATAAAAAGGATGTTTCTTAAGCTCATCACAGATATCTTTGATATTTCTGCCTTGTCCATTGATAGTAATTTTGAAATTACCTACGCCGTGATCAAAGGAAGATTTACAGAAACAAAAGCCATTTGCCTGATAACTATCCTTCCATGAATTTGCATTAGGAACTATTCTTACTCCTTGATCATAGGTGTCCTGACCAGTACAACCGGTATCTGGTACATTTTGCTGAGCATTGGTACTATTAGCAACAAATAGGAATGCTAATATTTTTAAAATTAATAGTTTACGTTTCATAGTTATTGGTTTTAAAAGTATAGGTTATTATAAGGTAACAATAATTATTCGGAAGAAATATAAATTCGACCAATTTTAAAGATACTGTAACCTTATGAATCTAAGATGCGAAAAATAGAATCCGTAAAGGATGAATTAGTGGGTGTTGCTTATAGGAGTTTATAGGCTATTTACATTTGAAGTCTGGCATCCACAATTTCTGCTGAAATTTGTATGCCAATCTCCTTAGAATTTTCTATGAATTTAGGATGTTCAATAAAAATGATGCTGTTCTTAAAAACAGCTTCGATTAGATAATGATTTCCGTTAAAATATGACTTCTTTACTCTTGCTGTAAGAATAGCGTTATCGATAATCTGTAATTCATGCGGATAGAAAAGTAAGATGCCGGAGTCTTGTTTTTCTGGAAGTACACTTTGGATAGGTAATTCGTTTACCTCACCAAAAAGTGATGCGATATAGTAGTTTTTAGGATTGTTATAGATATCTAGTGTATTTCCTTTTTCAATGATTTCACCGTTATGAATTACGATGGTTTCTTCTGCAAAGGAAAGGATATCCGTTTTGTCATGGGTAGCGGTGATACTAGTGATTTTATTTCTTTTTAGATAAGCAAAAAGATTTCTTCTTAGGGAACTACGTCTAAAATTATCAATATTTCCAAAAGGTTCATCTAGTAATAATACTTCGGGCCTATTGGCAAGCGCCTTAGCTAGTGCGACTCTTTGTTTTTGACCTCCACTTAGGTTTTCTACTTTTGTATTAGCAAAAGCAGTCATCTCTACAATTTCTAACAGTTCATTTACTCGTCCTCGTTTTAGTTCAGGTTCGAAATTAGATAAATATTGGCCGATATTTTCTTCAACGGTTCTAAAGGCTTGTAATTCGAAACCTTGAGAAAGAAATTTCATGTTTTCTTGTCCTGGCACTAAATTATATGCTGGACCTAAAATTTGCTGATCATCCCAAAAAAGAGTACCCTCATCCACATCCATAAGGCCATAGATAATTTTTAATAAAGTACTTTTTCCACAACCACTAGCACCGATAAGAGCAATATGCTGACCTTTTTGGATGGTAAAACTAATATTTTTTAGCACCGGAACGGTATCATAAGCAAAGGATAGGTTTTCAACTGTTAGCATATTTCATCTGTTTTATATGTGTTGTTTTTTTGGTTGTCAGATGGAATCACCAAAAAATCATTTAAGGTGTGTTTTGCCCTAATTTTTATGGTTTATTTCAAATATAAATAACTTCAATAAAAAAATCCGTTTCTTTTTAGAAAACGGATTCTTTATTTTTATAGAGAATAATTTATAGGTTTTATCCTTTTACTTCTTCATTTACTTGTTCTGGTAAAACTTCATATCCCATATTAAAAAGCGTAAAGCTAAAAATATCAGCATATTGTTCTATGGTCTTTTTTACAGGTGTTCCTGCTCCATGACCTGCATTGGTTTCAATTCTGATCAAGGTAGGATTCGAACCCTTTTGTTTAGCCTGTAGTTCTGCGGCAAACTTAAATGAGTGTGCAGGTACTACTCGATCATCATGATCTCCAGTGGTAACCATTGTTGCTGGATAGGATACACCTTCTTTTACATTGTGTACAGGAGAGTATCCTTTTAGATATTCAAACATTTGTTTGTCGTCTTCTGCGGTTCCATAATCATACGCCCAACCAGCACCAGCAGTAAAAGTATGATAACGTAACATATCTAGAACTCCCACAGCAGGTAAAGCTACTTTCATTAAATCTGGGCGTTGTGTCATCGTTGCTCCCACTAATAATCCACCGTTAGAACCTCCTCGTATCGCTAGATAATCACTAGAAGTATATTTGTTTTCGATAAGATATTCTGCAGCTGCAATAAAGTCATCAAATACATTTTGTTTCTGCATTTTAGTTCCGGCTACATGCCATTTTTTACCATATTCACCACCACCTCTTAGATTTGCTACCGCATAGATACCGCCTTGCTCCATCCATACTGCATTAGCAATACTAAAGGAAGGAGTAAGAGATATATTAAAACCACCATATCCATATAAAATGGTTGGGTTTTTTCCTGTAAGTTCTGTTCCTTTTTTATAGGTAATAATCATAGGAACTTTAGTGCCGTCTTTAGAGTTGTAGAATACTTGTTTACTTTCGTAATTGTCCGGGTTAAAATCTATTTTAGGTTTACGGTATAACTCAGAAGTACCTTCGGCAATATTATATTTATAGATACTTGATGGAGTTTTATAATTCGTAAAGGAATAATATAGTTCTTTTTCTTCTTTTTTAGCTCCGAACCCTCCAACGCTTCCTACACCTGGCAGCTCAACATCGCGAACTAATTTGCCTTCATAATCATATTGTAAAACTTTAGATACTGCATCTACCATATATTCAGCAAAGAAATATCCACCACCCTTACCAGGACTTAATACATTTTCTGTTTCCGGAATAAAGTCTTTCCAGTTTTCTGGAGTAGGATTAGCGGCATCAACTGTTACAATTTTTTTGTTAGGTGCATTTAAATTGGTTACTAAAAAAAGTTTAGATCCAACATTTTCTATGATATAGGTATCACTTTCTGTATTGTCTAAAATAGTAACTAATTTACTATTAGGTTTCGTAAGGTCTTTTATAAAAAGCTTATTTCCAGATGTAGATGTACTTGCAGAAATAATCAAATAACGATTATCTTTAGTAACATTTCCACCGATATAACGGTGTTTTTCTTCTGGTGTTCCACCAAATATGAGTTGATCTTCTTTTTGTGGAGTTCCTAATTTATGATAGTATACTTTATGTTGGTCTGTTTTAGCAGATAACTCACTTCCTTCGGGTTTATCATAGCTAGAGTAATAAAAACCTTCATTTCCTTTCCATGACATTCCTGAGAATTTGATATCAACTAGAGTGTCTTCTACAATTTCTTTGGTTTCTACATCTTTAACGATGACTTTTCTCCAATCACTACCACCTTCAGAAATAGAATAAGCAAGTAATTTCCCGTTTTCAGAAAAACTAATACCTCCTAAGGAAGTAGTTCCATCTTTACTAAAAGTATTAGGATCTAAAAAAACTTCAGGAGTATCACCTTCTTCTTTAAATCTATAGATCACATATTGATTTTGTAAACCATCGTTTTTATAAAAATAACTATAATCACCTTCTTTAAATGGGGCACCTACTTTTTCATAATTCCATAAACTAGAAAGACGTTTTTTTAATTGATCCCTAAATGGAATACTATCTAAATATCCAAAAGTAACTTTGTTTTGCTCGCTAACCCAATCTTCAGTTTCTTTACTTCTATCATCTTCTAACCATCGGTAAGGGTCTTTAACTTCTGTTTCGAAATACGTATCTACAGTATCTACTTTTTTAGTTTCTGGATAATTCAATGCAATCGTGGTTTTGATAGTTTCTTCTTTTGTTTCGTTTTTGCATCCAAGTAAAGATACAATCGAACAAACTAATAAAAGAGTTTTTTTCATGATGAGCTAATTTATAAATTCATACTATATACATAGTATTTAAACAACAGGGTAGGCAAGTCACAAAACTATTAAAACTTATTCCCGAAAAGTGCTAAATAAAATATAAAAAAACTGCTCTAACGACGATCATATAGTGATTACACATTTAAAGCGTTGCTTTGGGGTTTAGCAACTCGGTTGATCATTGTAGTAGAGCAGTCGGAAAATTCCGTCCTCTAAGAAACGAAAAAAATTACTTTTATACTAGTAAAAAGTTTATAAGTAGTTGATTAGAACATACTTTTGTAAGCATTCCAATTCTTATATATTAAAAAAGCATTCGCAAGAAAAACAAATGCTCCAGGGCCTATATTTGCTGGATCCAAAGTAGCATGAAATAATATAATATTTACAGAGATTGGAGCCATTAGTACCAAAGCAAATGGCACTGCTTTTTTGCTTACTAATAAAAGACCAACTAGGATTTCTATGAGTCCAACAGTTTTAAGAATATAACTATTGGCTAATGCTCCAAAAAGAACACCAGCTTCTGGATTTGCAAATTCAAAATCTGGTAAAAAGCCTATAAATTTATTACTTCCAAAGATGATCAATAAAGCTCCTAATAATATTCTTAGGGCTAAAATTATTTTAGTATTCATTGTTGTATTTATTTATGATTAAGTTGAGGTATTAGAAGGAGAAATGTTAAAAACCTTACAAATGTTGTTGTAAACCGGAGCTAAAAAAATATCTTACACTTTCTGAGAAAGAACTAATTAACTTAATTTTTAATATTACTATAATGAAGCTCACACAACTTCTAGTACTTACTTCTTTGATCTATTTTTTAGTGTTATTTCCCACATTTGGGCAAGACTATTTTTTGAAAGATCAAGCACCTTTTTTATCTGAAATTCCTACACCCGAAGAGTTTTTAGGATACCCAATAGGAGATCAGCATACCAGACATGATCAAATTTTAGCCTATTTTACCAAATTGGCGGAATTATCCGATCGGGCATCTATACAAACCTATGGGAAAACTTATGAGAATAGAAAATTGATCATACTCACTATTTCCAAACCAAAAAACTTAAATAACCTAGAGGATATTAAAAAAAAGCATTTAGCTTTTACAAAACCTACAAATAATCCTACTAATTATGATGAGGTGCCAGTTTTTATACAATTGGGATATAATGTTCATGGTAATGAGCCCTCTGGAGGCGAAGCAGCATTACTAACAGCATATACATTAGTGGCATCTAATAGCCCAGAAGTACAAACGTATTTAGAGAATGCAATTGTATTTATTGATCCGACTATAAATCCGGATGGACGCGATCGACATACACAATGGGCGAACCAGTTTAAAGGGTCACCGTTGGTAAGTGATCCTTTTGATGCAGAGCATAATGAAACTTGGCCTCGTGGAAGAACTAATCATTATTGGTTTGATCTTAATAGAGATTGGTTGTTAGGAATTCATCCAGAAAGTCGTGGAAAATTAACTTGGTATCATGAATGGTATCCTAATGTAGTAACTGATTTCCATGAGATGGGTACAAATAGCACCTATTTTTTTGAACCCATGAAGCCAATTGGTTCTTTGGATCCCATAATGCCTAAAGAAAATTATGAAGATTTGAATAATCTATTTGCACCTTATTTTTCTAGTGCTTTGGATCGAATAGGATCTTTTTATTTTACCAAAGAAGCATTTGATGGAACATATCCCGGTTATGGATCTTCATATCCAGATTTACAAGGTGCTTTAGCTTTGCTATTTGAACAGGCAAGTTCCAGAGGTCATTTGCAGAAAACCCAATATGGCACCATTTCCTTTCCTTTCACCATTCGTAATCAGTACGTTTCTAGTATAGCAACTATTAAAGCTGCGGTAGAGAATAAAGCGACCTTGCGTAAATATCAGCAAGACTTTTTTAAATCTTCGGAAGTAGGAGGTTCTCAAAATGGTTTTGCGGGATATGAATTTGGAGACCTTTATGATCAAAATAGAAACAAAGCTTTTATAGATAAATTATTACTTCATAAAATCAAGGTATATAAGAGCGGTGATCGATATGTTGTTCCTGTAAAACAACCTCAAAAGAGAATGGTGCAAACTGTTTTTGAAACTTATAATAAATATAGAGATAGCGTTTTTTATGATGCCTCCGCTTGGAGTTTAGCTAATTTTTACAATATAAAATACAAAGGAGTAAAATCCTTGCGTACTGGAGCTGAAGTAACGAGTACTGATGGAATTGTAAAAACTTCGAATTTTTCAAAATCGAACTATGCTTATATTCTAGATTGGGACGATTATAATGCCTCAGCAGCTTTATATTATATGCAGTCTAAAGGATTACTCGTGGCATCAGCTTTTAAACCTTTTACCATCAAAACTTCTGAAGGAAATAGGAGTTTTAATTATGGAAGTATTCTTATTCCAGTAAGCAAACAGAAAAAGAATAAAGATGAAGTGTTTCGTATTTTAAAAAATGCTCAGGAAAAATTTAATGTGCCCATCTATAGTACGGAAACCGGATTTAGTACTTCAGGAATTGATTTAGGAAGTGGTAATTTTAGAAAATTGGATACACCAAAGGCCTTATTACTAATTGGAGATGGTGTATATTCTTATGAAGCAGGTGAAGTATGGCATCTATTGGATACAAGAGTTCATATGCCTATTACTAAGTTAAAATTAAATATGTTTAATTCAGTGCCATTAAAAGATTATAATACATTAGTAATGGTTTCTGGAAGATATCATCAGTTAGATTCTCTTCAGCAAAAAAGGATAAAAGAGTGGATTTCTTATGGAAATACTTTGGTCACGATTGGGAATGCTTCTAAGTGGGCAATCGATAAGAAAATGGTGAGTGAGGTGCTTACTACAAAGGCAAAAGATAGTGCTAAACAAAAAATCACAAAACGATTGCCATATGTAGACGCAGGTGAAAATATTGGTAGAGAACGTGTAGGAGGAGCTATTTTCGAAGTTGATTTGGATATAACGCATCCGTTAGGTTTTGGTTATAGAAATAAATCAGTTCCTGTTTACAAGAATAATTCGGTTTTTATTGCTCCTAGTAAGAACCCTTATGCTACGGTAGCCAAATACACAGAGAATGCACATATCGATGGGTATATCTCTAGCAATAATTATGAGAATTATTTGAAACCTTCTGCCTCTATTGTGGTAAGTAGTATAGGAAGTGGTAGAGTAATTTTATTTGCAGATAATCCTAATTTCAGGGGATCATGGTATGGAACAGATCGTTTATTCCTGAATGCTTTATTTTTTGGGGAACATGTTTATGTTCCGAATGTAAGAGAATAAGAGACTTATATTAGTAGAAAAAGAAAACCCTTGTTATAGAATCATAACAAGGGTTTTTTATAAAAATAGTTGGTTATTTAACCTATTAATTCATTTTCTACCAGATATTCTCCAATTTGAACGGCATTAGTAGCAGCTCCTTTTCTAAGGTTATCCGCTACAATCCACATGTTTAAAGCATTTTCTCTGGAGTGATCTCTTCTAATTCTTCCAACAAAAACATCATTTTTTCCTTCTGCGTAAATTGGCATTGGGTACGTATTCGTATCTGGGTTGTCTTGTACTGTTACGCCAGAGGTATCATTTAAAATTTTACGAATATCACTTTCTTGAAATTCATTTTCAAACTCAAGGTTTACACTTTCGCTATGCCCGCCAACCACTGGGATACGAATAGCAGTTGCGGTTACAGCAATGGTTCTGTCATCAAGAATTTTTTGAGTCTCATTCACAAGCTTCATCTCTTCTTTAGTATAACCGTTTTCCTGGAACACATCACAATGTGGAATTGCGTTTCGATGAATTGGATAAGGATATGCCATTTCTCCTTTTTCGCCAGCATATTCATTTTCTAATTGCTGCACGGCTTTTACTCCAGTACCAGTGATAGACTGATACGTAGATATAATAGCACGCTTGATTCCATATTTTGAGTGTAATGGACCAAGTGCCATTACTAATTGTATGGTAGAACAATTAGGATTAGCAATAATCTTATCGTCTTTAGTTAGATCTTTTGCATTAATTTCTGGTACCACTAATTTTTTAGTAGGATCCATTCTCCAAGCAGAAGAATTATCGATTACGGTAATTCCTGCTTCAGCAAATTTAGGAGCCCATTCTAAAGAAGTACTTCCTCCAGCAGAAAATAAAGCCACATCAGGTTTCATTTCTACAGCAGTGGCAAGGCCAACAACCGTATATTCTTGATCTTTATAAGATATTTTTTTCCCTACAGATCTTTCTGAGGCAACAGGAATTAATTCCGATACAGGAAAATTACGTTCTTCTAATACTTTTAACATTACGGTACCTACTAAACCTGTGGCACCTACAACAGCTACTTTCATCAGCTTTATTTATTAATGACTTTTAGAGACACAAAAATCGGTCTTTTTTTAATTCCAGCAAAGGTGTAGATTATTTATAATAGAATTATAGTTTTTATTGAAATAATATTGATTTAAACAATTTGTTATATAATATACAATTTGTAAAAAGAACCGCTCCTTTAGAGAGCGGTTTAGTTAGAATATGTAGTATAGCGGTAGCTATAGATAATTCAAATTTAGAGTATGATTTATTTTTTAAGTAAATCTCTGATTTCAGCAAGTAATTCTTCCTGAGTAGGACCTGCCGGTGCCGGTGCTGCTTCTTCCTCTTTTTTCTTGCTTTTTTCGTAAGCTTTAAGAACGATAAAGATAAAAAGACCCACTATAATGAAGTTTATAATCGCTTGGATTAAATTTCCATAGGTCATTACAGCTGCTCCGGCTTCTTTAGCTGCTGCTAGATTAGCGTACTCTCCGCCATCTAACGCGATGAATTTTTGCGTAAAATCAGTTCCTCCTGTTATAATTCCAACAATTGGCATAATGATATCAGCAACGGCAGAACCTACAATTTTATTAAATGCTCCTCCAATTACTACAGCAGTAGCTAATGACACGATATCTCCTTTTAGTAAGAAAGATTTAAAATCCTTAAAAAATCCCATTTTATTTAGTTTAGATAATTAGTATGCTACTAATTTAACAAAAATTAAGAAACAAATTTGGTATTGATTATAGTCTGTAAAGGCTTTTTTTCGACGAAGATCAATTATTGTCGATAACAACACGTTTTACTCTTGGAGAGATAGCTGTAAGTAACTCATAAGAGATGGTTCCAGCATTTTCGGCAATAGATGCTGCTGTATCTGTATGATCAAAGATGATCACTTCATCTCCTTCTTTGCAATCTATACCTGTAATGTCTATCATAATCATATCCATACATACATTACCCACAATAAATGCTTTTTGTCCATTTACGGTAAAAAACCCATTTTTGTTTCCATAATGTCTGCCAATACCATCTGCATGTCCTAAAGGAATGGTAGCAGTTTTAGTATATCCGTCAGAAGTATAGGCTCTGTTATATCCTAGTGTTTCTCCTGGTTCCAACGTATGAATTTGTGAAATAACAGATTTTAAGGAAGCTACAGGTTTTAGATGGCGATCATAAATATCTTCATTTCCGTAGCCGTATAAACCAATTCCTGTACGAACCATTGTAAAATGAGCTTCGGGATAGTTTAATATTCCCGAAGTATTACATTGGTGTACTATGGGTTCATAGCCAAGTCTTTTAACAATTTCCGAAGATGTTTTTTTAAATGAATTAATTTGAGTAATGGTAAACTCTTTTTCGTTATGATCTTCACTGGCAGCAAGGTGGGATAATATTGATTGTATTTTAATAGATTCTGTTGCTTCTAATGCATCCATAATATAATCAACATCATTTTCCCAAAAGCCTAATCTGTTTAACCCAGTGTTAAATTTTAGGTGCACTGGATATCCTTTTTGATTTTCTGATTCAGCTACTTTAATAAATTCTTTTAAAATTCGAGCGCTATATATATTTGGTTCAAGATTGTATTTTATTGCTGAAGCGAAATTTACGGGTTGAGGATGTAATACCAGAATTGGTGTTTTTATTCCAGCTTCGCGCAAAGCAATACCTTCCGAAACATAGGCAACAGCGAAATAATCAACTCCAATTTTTTCGAGATGTCGCGCTATTATCACAGCATCACTTCCATAACCAGCAGCTTTTACAACAGCTAATAATTTAACCTCTGGCTGTAGCTTACTTTTTAGATAGTTGTAATTATGAGTAAGATGAACCAGATTAATTTCAAGAACGGTTTCTTTTACCTTATTCATCTGGTTTTTCTGAGTTTTTATTTAATTCTTTCGGATCTGTTACCTCTATCCCTTTTACTTTTTCTTTTAGAGAAGCTTTATAATATGCTGCACGACTTAAAGGTTCATACTCATCTGTTTCTCCTAGCAGTACAAGATCATCCTTTTTGGATTTTCTGTAACTATACTGGGCTAGATTTCCCGTACGTGTGCAAACGGCGTGTACTTTTGTTACATACTCTGCAGTTGCCATAAGAGCAGGCATTGGTCCGAAAGGATTTCCTTTAAAATCCATATCTAATCCAGCTACAATTACTCGAATACCTTTATTAGCAAGATCATTACAAACGCTTACTATTTCATCATCAAAAAATTGAGCTTCGTCTATACCAACCACATCACAGGTGTCTGCTAGAATTCTGATGTTTGCTGCAGCGGGAACAGGAGTAGATCGAATTTCATTAGCATCATGAGACACCACCATTTCGTCATCATAACGCACATCTATTGCAGGTTTAAAAATTTCTACTTTTTGTTTTGCAAATTGTGCGCGTTTTAGTCTACGGATCAATTCTTCGGTCTTACCCGAAAACATCGAACCGCAGATCACCTCTATCCAACCAAATTGCTCTTTATGATTTACTGTATTTTCGAGAAACATTTTGTATTTTTCACCATCGTTTAAAAGAAACCCTACTCCTTAACAAAACCTAATTAATTCGGAAATGAATCTAATTTTTATATTCATTTTTGATTTTAATGAAGGTATTGTTCTTAAGATGAGGTAAATTTATTAAAAAACAACTAGTATAGCCCAAACGAATAAGAAAGTTATGAAGAAGAAGTTGGAAGCAGAACTCATAAGTATTGCTCACAGGATATTACAGCTTAAAGATAGATCAACTTTGCCACAATTGCAAGAAGAGGCTAGACAGTTATATGAAAAACTGAGTATTTTAAATTTTGCAGAATCTCATTTTGCTGGGATACAACCTACCATAGGTCAGATAACGAGTGCTTTAGAGGAAGAAAAAGTGTTAGAAACTAAAGAAGAAATTGTAGAAGAAGTTAAACCCAAACCTATTATAAGTTTGGACGAGAATAAGGAAGTGGAAGAACCTTCTGAGACGATGTTTAATCTGGGTAATAAAACATTCGAAACTCCTAAAGAAGATGTAGAAGAGCAAAAACCAGAGATTATTATCGAGAAAATTAATGAAAAAGTAACTGAAGATCTTTTTGTTCCGGCGCCTAAGTTTACAGAAGAGAATGTCTCTTTATCAGAACCAGTTTATGAAAAAAATGATAAAGAAGATATAGGATCAGTGCCGCAAAGTATGCCAATTTTGGATAACTTGAATACTAAAGATGACAAACCTAAATCATTAAATGACCAACTTAAAAGAGGAATTCATATCGGATTAAATGATCGCTTGGCTTTTATAAAACATTTGTTTGATGGCAGTTCTACAGATTATAATCGTGTTCTTTCCCAATTAAATACATTAAATAGTAAAAGTGGGGCAACTCAGTTTATAAAGAACATGGTGAAACCTGATTATAACAATTGGGAAGGAAAAAGCGAATACGAAGAACGATTTATGGAAATTGTTACGAATAAATATGAATTTTAAGTAAGGCATATCGTTTTTTTGTAACTAAGCTTCTTCATCGTTAAAAGAGTTTATATGAAAATCATTTATTGGATAGCTACTGTGGCCATGTGTGGAATTATGTTATTTTCTGCACAGATGTATTTTAGGGAAGCAGAGATGGTGAGAGGTTTTTTCGAAAATTTGGATTATCCAACATATTTAGTAATTCCATTAGCAATTGCCAAAATAGGTGGGATTGTCGTTATTCTTACCAATAAAATTAAGTGGTTAAAAGAATGGGCGTACGCTGGATTCTTTTTCGATATGACTTTAGCGTTTACTGCTCATTATATGAAAGATGATGGTCAAGGCCTGTTTGCTACTTTAGGATTAATTTTTCTGGTAATATCATATGCTACTGGTAAAAAAGTAAGATCATAACATTCATATGTCTAAATTATTTATAGTTCCCACACCAATTGGTAATCTCGAGGATATGACTTTTAGAGCTATCAAAGTGCTCAAAGAAGTTGATCTTATTCTTGCCGAAGATACACGTACCAGTGGTAAACTACTTAAGCATTATGAGATAGTAACACCTATGCATAGTCACCATATGCATAATGAACATAAAACGGTAGACAGTATTGTAAGAAGATTGCAAAGTGGGGATTCCATTGCTTTAATCAGTGATGCAGGAACACCTGCGATTAGTGATCCTGGATTTTTGCTCACAAGAGCTTGTGTAGAAAATGAAATTCCAGTAGAATGCTTGCCTGGAGCAACAGCATTTGTACCAGCTTTGGTAAATAGTGGATTACCTAATGATAAGTTTGTGTTCGAAGGATTTCTTCCAGTTAAGAAAGGAAGACAAACTCGATTACAGCTTTTGGCAGAAGAGCGTAGAACTATGATATTTTATGAATCACCACATAAACTCATAAAAACTTTAGGAAACTTTGTAACCTATTTTGGCGAGGACCGCATGGTTTCGGTATCCAGAGAACTAAGTAAACTTCATGAAGAAACAGTAAGAGGAACGGCAAAGGAAGTATTGTCACATTTCGAGATAAAACCGCCTAAAGGAGAAATTGTTATTGTAATTGCTGGAAAAAAATAAAATATGACCACTACAGAATTTATAGATAAACTACGTGAAACCCCGGAATCGATTGTATTCGAAGAAACGATGCATGTTATCGATACCAATTATAACTTCACACCTGTTTCATTTATTAATGGTGAAATAGTTAATGAAGCCGGACAAAATTCTGGATCCTGTAAATTGTTTTCATTCGCAAGATTGCAAAAACTTACTCAACAAGAAACCTTGTACTGTTTTGGAGAACATTATAAAGATGTACTACAAAATCCAGATGGTGATAACCATCAAAATATTCGTAATTTTATGAAAACTGGATGGGAGCAACTATCATTTAATGATCAGGCATTAACCGAAAAAATATAGTAGCACACTCTATTTTCCTTTTTTTAAACGCTTCTTGATTTCTTCCACAGTCTTCAGGTCAGCAAAGGAAAATTTTGAATCAGATTTAAAATCTAAAGAAAGATAAGGTTTAAAAATTGGCATTACCTTAGGTGTATCGTCTATCAAAGAATGTTTTATCTGCTCATCCAATGCATAATCAGGATTATGTATAGGCATTTTTGAATATTTGTCAGCTTTTTTAGCTGTAACTTCAGGAAAATTTTGAGTCTCTGTAACTTTTTCTTGTCCATAGATACCAATAGATAGCATACAAGCTAAAATGAAAATTGAATATTTGTGTAAAGAAGAACTCATAAGTGGTGTTTTAAGAAATATAAAAGTACATATTTTGGTTTGTAATCTAAAGACTTTAAAATAATTTAAAAATTACAACTATCTCTAAACGTTTTGATTATACCATAATTGTCGTTGCTGTAGTAGTTATCATACTATGGAAATTGCCATATTTTGGATGGTTTCAGTATCCGTTTATATTATTGGGAACATGGTTTCATGAGATGGGTCATGGTCTAACAGCAGTAATTTTGGGAGGCAGTTTTCAACATTTAGAAATCTATGAAAACGGAGGAGGTGTTGCTTATTATCATTTGGGAGGAAGTTATTTGTCTTCATCTCTAGGAAATGCCTTAGTAGCAGCAGGAGGATTATTAGGCCCAGCAGTTGTTGGAGCACTATTAATTGCCTCTGCAAAATCGCATAAAAGTTCCATGATTGCTCTGAGGATTCTGATAGGATTGATCATACTTTCTTTATTGTTGTGGATCAGATCTGTTTGGGGTATTGCAGTGATGAGCGGTTTTGCAGTGTTTTTCTTCATTATCACACTATTCAAAAACAGAAAATTGGAGGTAATAACAATATTATTTTTAGGGTTGCAATCTGTATTAGGAACATACTTGCAATTGGATTATCTGTTTACCAAACAGTTCGAGAGAAATGGTGCTATTCAGATATCCGACACTCAAGCCATAGCAGAAAACACCATTGGGACATATTGGATATGGGCAGTATTCATAATTCTAATAAGTATATATCTTCTTTGGAAAAGTTTCCAGTATTATTTTAAGAAAATAGAATGGTATTCATAATGTCTAAATAATCAATGATATAATTTTTTGGGGAAAATTTAGATCATAACCTCGGTTTTAATATCTTCAAGCTTTATTGTTGAAATATTAAGATTGTATGAATATTAGTGTTGAGTATCATGATTTGTCAGATGATGAGATCCCCGAAGAATTATATCGTCCCAGATATAGAATTAATGATAAGTTATTTATTGATAAAGATGATATAACGAATTCTATAAAAATATTGCCAAATGTTAGTAAGGTTAATTTCTTTATAGGTGCTAATAATTCTGGCAAAAGCAGATTCCTTAGAGGATTGTTTAAACTAAGACCCATAAATATAAACTTAACTAAGAATGATAATTTATGTTTAATTGATGAAATAAGTAATATAAATTATCTTATTGGAGATTTAGAAAAAAAAATACAATTTGATGTAGAAGAGTTTGAAATTATTAAAAATTTGAAATCTTTAAAATTGTCCGAACCTTTTAATTGTATTTTGAATTATAAAAATAAAACTTCAATCATTGAGGATATAAAATCTTGGAAAGACAATTTGTCGGAAGTTAATATAAAAAAATATACCAATCTTGTCTCTGCAGTAGAATCCGTATTGTATTTAGACCCTAAAATTAGATATAGCGTTGAAAATAAACCATTCAAAAAAACATACATTCCAATTCTTAGATGCCCAAATTCCTATCCAGGAATAACCAATAAAAATTTTTTAGAGGCACTAGAAAATAGTTATGGAATTAGCGGTAATGTTTTTAATGGATTGGAACTTTATTCTGAAATTAAAGATTTGCAAGAATCCCGTTTAAACAAAAAAAATAACAAGAAAAAATTTGAAAGTTTTTTATCCAAATGCTTTTTCAACAATCAATCAGTTGAGATCACCGCTTATAGAGATAATAGAACTTTACTGTATTCTGTTGGGGAAGAGGAACACGAATTATTTAATATAGGTGATGGAATACAATCTTTAATTTTAATTCTTTTTCCAATTTTTATGGCGGAAGAGAATGAGTGGTTGTTTATTGAAGAACCGGAAACACATCTTCACCCTGGTTATCAGCGGATATTTTTGGATACGATATTAAATAATGAGTATATACAAAGGAAAAACCTTAGGCTATTCTTCTCTACACATTCTAATCATTTTTTAGATCAATCTTTAGCTAATGATGATATTTCCATTTTTCAGTTTAAAAAAGAAAACAAAGGAATAATAGATGTGAAAACTAATATAAAACCGTCTAAGGAAGCGTTGGATTTGTTGGGCGTTACAAGTTCATCTGTTTTAATCGCAAATTCTTCCATATGGGTAGAAGGACCAACAGATCGCAAGTATATTTCTAAATGGTTAAAAACTTATAAAGAATCTAGCTTAAAGGAGGATATTGATTATGCTTTCTTTGAATATGGAGGGAATTTAATTGCTCATTATTTATTTGATGAAAACTTTGAGAGTCCTGAAGAAGTAAGAGAGCAAATTAATTCGTTTGCGTTATCTAATCACATTTATCTTTTAGCGGATAATGATAATCCGCAAGTAGATTCGGCAAAAGCAAAAAGAAGATTCGAACTAGAAAAACTATCTGAACAAATTGAAAATTTCCTCTATCAAAATACAGAAGTTAAGGAGATTGAAAATCTACTACCAGTCAAAATATTAAAGGATTTTCTACCTAATTTGATTAAAAACAAAGATAAACATTTAAAGAGTCTAGAAAGTATTTCGTTTAAAATGAATGACTACCAAGGAATTGGTTTAGGAAGTTTTTTATACGATCTTTTAAAAAATAATGGAATTTCCGAAGCAGACATAAAACCATTTGACGTAAAGTCCGATTCAGGAACGATAAAGCCTGAGTACAAACGAAAACTTTGTGATTTTGTTATTAATAATGATGAATATAAGTATGAGGTTTTTATTGAAGAAAATGATATTTTGAAAAAATTAATTGAAAATCTCTATAATTTTATAAAACCCAAGACTTAAAAAAAGACCTGTCAGGTTTCTAAAACCTGACAGGTCTATATATTCTAACAATCTAAATATCCGATCATCTAACAAATCCTACAAGTGCTTTCCTTTTTCCCAACCGTGTTTACCCAGATATTTTTCTCCAGATTCGATAGCTCCTTCTTCTACGGTAGTACCCATAGAGTCATTCCAGCGATTTAGATAACCGAATAGAGAAATCACCCCAAGCATTTCTACGATTTCTCCTTCGTCCCAATATTTGTATAATTCTTCTTTAATACTTTCATCTACATTATTTGGAACTAATGAAGCAGCTAAGGAAAAATCAAGGGCTGCACGCTCAGCATCACTAAAAGCAGGATGAGTTTTATACTCCCAGATATTATCTAATTGTTCTTGTTCTGCACCATATCGTTCTGCAGCTCTTATGGCATGTGCCTGACAATATCTGCAACCAGTAGCATTGCTGCTTACCCATGCGATCATACGTTTTAGAGCTGAAGTTACTCTACCCTCATTTGCCATGACAGCTTTATTAAGGTTTATAAAAGCTTTAGAGATGGCTGGTCTTCTTTGCATCGTTAATACAGAATTAGGACAAAACCCTAAAGTTTCATTGAAGAATTCTGCAAGTTCTTTTGTTTCTAAATCATGATCAGCAGATAAAGGTGTTACTAATGGCATGGGTATATATATTTTTTGAATTAATTGAAATTTAGCAAAGCAAAATACAAAACTCAAGTCAAACAAGAAGGAGTAAAGATGTTTTTTGTACTTTGGATTTTTAAATTATTTAGGAAGGATATTGCCAATGAGATGGACCCTAAGACCAAAATCTTCGAGCACAGTTACCACTAACTTAGCCAAAGCTCTAAATGTCGATGAAATTATTGCTTCTTTATTAGTTCAACGAGGTATTGAAACTTTTGAGGATGCTAAGTGTTTTTTCAGACCTTCTTTAGAGGATTTACATGATCCTTTTTTAATGAAGGATATGGATAAAGCAGTTGCTAGAATTGAAAAAGCAGTTGTGCATCAGGAAAATATTTTGGTGTATGGAGATTATGATGTAGATGGAACTACATCTGTGTCATTAATGTCTTCTTATTTGGAAACTATTACACCACAGGTAACAACCTATATTCCTGATCGATATGCCGAAGGTTATGGAGTGTCTTTTCAAGGGATTGATTATGCTTCTGATAATGACATCTCACTGATTATAGCATTGGATTGTGGTATCAAAGCAATTGAAAAAGTTGCGTATGCTAAATCCAAAGGTATTGACTTTATTATTTGCGATCATCATAGACCTGGTGATACTATTCCTGAAGCTGTAGCGGTTTTAGATCCTAAAAGAGTGGACTGCGCTTATCCTTATAAAGAATTATGTGGTTGCGGTGTAGGATTTAAGTTGATTCAGGCAATCGCTAGTAAGAAAGGACAAACAGCCTATGATCTGCAGTCTTATTTAGATCTTGTAGCAACTGCAATAGGAGCGGATATCGTTCCGATTACTGGAGAGAATAGAGTGTTAGCGTATTACGGATTAAGAACAATTAATCAAAATCCAAGAGTAGGTTTTAAAGCGATGTTAGCACAGGTAAAAAAGGAAACTTTTACCATAACAGATGTAGTATTTATTCTTGCGCCTAGAATTAATGCTGCCGGCAGAATGAAACACGGATTGCATGCCGTAAACTTATTAAAAGAAGATAATATTGAACTCGCTCTGGCATATGCGGCTGAGATAGAAAGTTATAATAGTGAACGAAAAGATACTGATAAGAGTATTACCAAAGCCGCTTTAGAACAGATTGTTGATAATGATGAAGAACATAGGTTTACTACTGTGGTTTATAATGAAAGTTGGCATAAAGGAGTTATAGGAATTGTAGCTTCTAGATTGACAGAAACCTATTATCGACCCACATTAGTTTTTACCAAAAGTGGTGAAAAGTTAGCAGCATCTGCTAGGTCTGTAAAAGGATTCGATGTGTATAATGCATTGGATAACTGTTCGGAACATATAGAACAATTTGGAGGACATAAATATGCAGCAGGCTTAACATTAAAAGAAGAACAATATGAGCTTTTTAAACAAAAATTTGAAGAAGTAGTAGCCAATTCAATTGATAAAAAGCTTTTGACTCCAGAAATTACTATAGATACTGAGCTAGAATTCCATGAAATAACACCGAAGTTCTTTAGAATTCTAAAACAGTTTGCTCCTTTTGGCCCTGGAAATATGACACCTGTTTTTATGACAGAAGGTGTTAAGGATACCGGATATGCAAGGTGTGTTGGTGCAGATGAAAAGCATTTGAAATGTAAAGTGCAAAAAAATGGATTGGCTATAGATGCAATAGGTTTTAATTTGGGTCCAAAAAAGGAATTAATCACAAGTAGTCATCATGCGAAGATTGCCTATACAGTTGATGAAAATGAATGGAATGGTACCGTGTCATTACAATTAAAACTAAAAGATATAATTTAACTTGTTTTTATTTAGATTAATTATAAATAATTAATATTTTTGAATCAAATATGATTCGAAATGGGTGCTATAGATAAAATTTACAGTAATAAAGTTGGGATATCTTTTTTTTGGAAAAAACAACAACCTAAAGGATTGCCAAAAATACAATTGGTATTTAGAGATATTGGGTTTTTGCTTACGCTCAATGAATTAAAAGATTTTTCAGATGCATGTAGTATTACAGAACAATCGCAATGTTGTAGTCAATGTACTAGTCACCATAATTGTAGATCTCTTCTTCTAAGAACACCTTCTGACAAGATTGATTTGGCAGTAAACAAAGAGGAACTGAAGCAAATACAGGAATTGATAAATGGAACTATTTTTAGAATAGAATTACAACAATGGGTAACTACTACTGGGCTGAATTAATTATTTAAGAAAATCCAGGATTTTATAGGCTACCTCTTCTGCTTTAGTTTCTTGAATAAAGTGTTTTTCATCAATAAAATGAATGTCAGCTTCATCAACTTTAAGCGCATTCGTTACTTTGGTTTGTTGTGGAGTCCATTGCAGCATTGTATCATGAATCCCCCAAATAACTGCCACAGGAATATCGATACTTTCAAAAACCAAGGAGTAATCTGGGAAATAGTTACAGGTTCTAGTAAAGAAATAATACATCCCATTGGTTTTTCCTTCTAATAGTGGGGTTTTATATCCTTCTACATCGAGTTCATTTAGGGTGTTCTCTTTTAGGCCTTCCTTAAAAAGTGATTTAAGTAACGTATTCGTAGTAACACCGTTGCGATAAGACCACATTGCTGCTTTGGCAGCTGGACCTGGACTAAATCGTATCGGAGGATAAAAACCTTCTTCGTATAATAAGGTATTGAGAACAATAAGTTCTTCGATTCTATTAGGTGCTTGGTTAAATAGTTCCCATGTCCATACACCTCCAACATCGTGCATCACATGAGACCAATACTCTATTCCCAAACCATCCATAAGATCTAACAATCTTTTTGCGTGTTCTTTTTCGCTATAGATCTTATACCCTTCTGGAGAATCACTAGAACCATATCCTAGCATATCCGGAACAATTACCCTATACCCACCAGCTACAAGAGGGTCAATCATTTTACGATATAGCCAGCCCGAAGTTGGTACTCCATGAAGTAGCACAATTACAGGGCCATTTCCTCTATCAATATACTTTATGATACCATTTTTAGTTGGAAAAGATCGCTGTTCAGCTCTGAACTCCGAATATGTCATTTGACCTTTCCTAATTTTGGTGTTTTGATAAGGTTTACACCCAAAAGCAATGATAACAATAAGAAGTAATAGAGAAAGTTTTTTCATCCAGACTGATAATTTGTGAAGTAGCAATTTACTTAAAATGATTTTTTTAAACCATTACATTTAACAAATTTCTTGTAGGTTTTAAGGATTTTATAAGAATTGAGAATTGTTTTAATGGATCAGTTAATTGATATGTTCTATCACTACATTTTTTCCATTAAAAAGAAAATGAGCTCCTATTGTTTTTCCTAGCAGTAATTTACCTATTGGAGTATTGATACCAATGGCAAAATATGCTACTTTATCAATAATAATTTCGCCAACGGAAATACTTAAGAAATAATTTCCAGTGCTGGTTCTTACTAGACTTCCCAAATGAGCAACACTAGAGCTGGAAGAGATATCAACTTTGGATAAAATTTCGTTTAATTTTTTGGCTTCTGATAATTGCACTCCGGTTTTCTCTCTTTCTAGCTGAAGCATAGCTCTTCCGGTTTCGTGCTTATCACCAGCAGTACTTTTTGTTTCGGAGGTTAATGATTCCTGAATACTATTCATCCTATCATGAATACGATTAAGTCGTTCTTCTACAAACTGATGACAATGATCGTATAATATCTCTTTAATACTTTTCAAAAAAATAGAATTTAGGAAACTCAATATAGAATAACCTCTGGTATTGAACAAATATTATTACTTCATCAAACCAGAAAAATGATTTTTTTAAATCTTTGGCAAAAAGATGTCTACTGTTCCTTCCATAATTCCTATTTGATTATATGAAAAATCTATGATTCTACAATCCTCAGCGATCATGGCTGTTTCATCAATTAAAATTCTAGGATCATCTTTAAAGTAAATTTGAGTTTGTAAGGTGCGATAACCTTTTGCCGAGATTTTATAATGAAAGTGTCTCGCTCTATATCCATGCACTCCAGGACGAATCGTTTTTACCGAATAGACACCATTTTTATTAGTTCTTAGACAACCTGATAATGTTCTTGGAGAAGCGAAGTGAAAATTATTTTCATTTTGAAAAGCATTTGTATCAGTACTATGCCAAATTTCAATTTTCGCGTTCGGCACTGCTTCTTTGTTTTTAGAATATATTCTTCCTGAAATTACCAAAGGAATTCCAGGAAGACTAGTGGGATTAAGATCGATTACCTTAGAATATTCTGAATAATTCGATAATTGATTTTTATAATTATTATTTAAATAAAAAGGAATGATCAAGTTATTTTTTTCAAATACAGGAGTATGTCTGTGGGTGTTTTCCATAGTACTAGGGCTTTAACGGGTTTTATTTTCTAATATATCTTCGTTACAGGACAAAGTAATCCTATGCTTTTCCACTTTTTCCTGTATTACTTATCAACTAGTAAGTCTTTATTAAGTTTTAGCTTTTTCATTCCTTGATCTAACGATGTGATTTAGGTAGTATTCACATAATGTTATAATTACAAGGTTTTGGAAATCTCAAGTTCAAAATCCACATCAACATTTGCAGTCGAAGATTTGCTATCATCAAAAGAAATCCCTTCTCCTTCGGCAGATGCTGTAATCTCAACACTTCCATTGATAGTTCCTGTGGTTTTTAGAAATAAATTATAACCACTAGTTACATTGAGTGACTTTTCCCAAGTACCTACAGTTAAGGTTTCAGATTTTAAATCTCCCGAAGCATCTCTATATTGGATTACTGGTGAGTTATTAAGAGCTCCGCTTACAACAGCTTTTAATGTTACTGTAACAGGTATAGCCTCAGGAGTAGCATCGTCATCATTGCTACAAGAAGTCAGTACTGCTAAAGAAATTAAGATTAGTGCAAGTTTTTTCATTTTTTAATTTGTTTTAATTGTTAATTTATGTGGTTTTAAAGTTTTACTACTCTAAAACAGAAGACTTGCGATTTACCCTACCTGATTTGAATTATTTTTTAAAATTTTTTATTCGGAGATCGAAAAGGGACCAAAATTGCGCATCTGTAGGAGAATCCATTTTTTTCTATGTTGGATGTATGACGAAGGAGGATACGCAAGATATTTTCTAGGGTTTGGAAGAATTGCTGCAATGGCAGCTGCTTCATCGATACTTAGATTTTGAGAAGTTTTGTTAAACCAAAATTCAGCAGCAGCTTCAGCTCCATAAATGTGATCGCCCATTTCAATACAATTCAGATAGATTTCCAGAATGCGTTCTTTGCTCCAAAAGACTTCTATTAAAAATGTGAAATAACTTTCTAATCCTTTACGAATCCAGCTACGTTGTGGCCATAGAAATACATTTTTTGCTGTTTGTTGCGAGATGGTGCTTGCTCCTCTGAGTTTTTTACCGTTTTTATGATCATCAATTGCTTTTTGTATGGCTTCCGTATCAAATCCACTGTGTTCTAAAAAATGTTGATCCTCACTACAGATAACAGCAAGTAGAAGGTTCTTAGAAATCTTGGAAATAGGAACCCATTGGTGTCTAGCTGTAACTTCTTCAGTAGATTGTAGCTTTCTAATAACCATTAAAGGAGTTGTAGGAACGTTTATCCACTTATACACAAGTACCCATAATACGCTAATAAGCATAAAAGCTAAGATGCTTTTGTATATAAAACGAAATACTTTTTTGAACATTATGATATAGGTTCTTATAAAAGATCAGCTAATTCTTTACCAACCAAACTACCGATAGCTACTCCCATGCCGCCTAATCGTACACCACAAAAGATGTTATTGGATATAGGTTTTACAATAGACTTTTTTTGGTTCCCAACTCCCATAATTCCACTCCAACGATGATCGATTTCAAAATTAATATTGGGCAAAATAGTTTCTTGTAAAATTTGTTCTAATGTTTGTTGTACCAATTCCGTTTGTCCGAATACAACAGTTTCTTCGGTTTTAAAATCTAAATTTCTACCTCCTCCAAACAATATTCTATCATTAATATTTCTAAAATAATAATATCCTTTATCTAGATGAAAGGTTCCTTTGATATGTAAATTTTTGATTGGTTTGGTAATGAGGACTTGTGCACGAGCTGGTTGTACTTCTTCAATTCCTAATTGAGATGCAAAACCATTGGTAGCAATCAATACTTTGTTAGTAGTAAACGAAAATTGTTCTGTTTTTATTTCAACGCGCTCATTGAGATCTTCTATAGCATCTACTGTACAATTATTTAATATTAGAATTCCAGTTTTTTGAGCTTTATGCAATAATGCTTGCATCATATTTCCTGTATCAATTTGCCCTTCAAATTGATTTACGATGTAAGCAGGCTGTATTTTTTCGAAATTAAAAATGTTTGTTTCGGTTGCGAAAACATTGCCTTTAAAAATGGGTTTCAAGAGATGGTTGATATCGTCAATTTTTGAAAGACAGGTTTCAAATAGGTTGTGGTCCTCATTTGTGAAAAGTTCATATCCTCCATTGGGTTGATAATCGATTACAGTATCTCCTAGATTTTCTCGTAATAATTGGAGTCCGTTATATCTTTTTTGAATTAACTGTAAAACTTCTTCTTCAGAATGGGAGTGCAAGTCGTCAAGGATTTCAGACAGGCTTCCAAAACAAGCAAATCCAGCATTTTTAGTACTTGCACCATTAGGTAGTATTCCTTTTTCGAGTATAAGAATTTTAGCTTTTGGAAATTTTTTGCGAAGCTCAATCGCACAATTAAGCCCTACAATTCCACTACCGATAATGGTAAAATCTACATTAGACAACCAAGTCTTATATTCCCAATAGCTAAAGCTCATATTTTTATATAAAAAAAGCCTCATTTCTGAGGCCCTAAGTTAGTTAGTTATCTGTTGGTTCTTTCATTTCAAAATCCTCCATAAACTTGGTGGTATAATTTCCAGCTACATAATCTGGATGATCCATTAATTGTCTATGGAATGGAACCGTAGTTTTTATTCCTTCTACTACAAATTCATCAAGAGCTCTTTTCATTTTATTAATCGCTTCTTCACGAGTTTGGGCAGTAGTAATTAACTTGGCAATCATAGAGTCATAATTCGGTGGAATAATATAACCACTATACACATGAGTATCTATTCGTACTCCGTGACCACCAGGAAGATGTAAGTTTGTAATCTTTCCAGGTGATGGGCGGAAGTCTTTATAAGGGTCTTCTGCATTAATTCTACATTCTATAGAGTGTAATTGCGGGTAATAATTCTTACCAGAAATTGGCACTCCTGCAGCTACTAATATTTGTTCTCTAATAAGATCGTAATCTACTACTTGCTCTGTAATAGGATGCTCTACCTGGATACGAGTATTCATTTCCATAAAGTAGAAATTACGATGCTTGTCTACTAAGAACTCAACAGTTCCTGCACCTTCATATTTGATATATTCTGCTGCTTTGATTGCTGCCAGACCCATTTCATCTCTCAATTCATCTGTCATGAATGGAGAAGGTGTTTCTTCGGTTAGTTTTTGGTGCCTTCTTTGTACAGAGCAGTCTCTTTCTGATAGGTGACAAGCTCTACCATTACTATCACCAACTACTTGAATTTCGATATGTCTTGGCTCTTCGATAAGCTTTTCCATATACATATCATCATTACCAAAGGCAGCTTTACTTTCTTGTCTAGCAGATTCCCAAGCAGGTAATAAATCTTCTTCTTTCCATACAGCACGCATTCCTTTACCACCACCACCAGCACTAGCTTTTAGCATAACTGGATATCCAGTTTCTTTGGCAACTTTTAGGCAAGTATCAAAATCAGGAATTACACCTTCACTTCCGGGAACACATGGCACACCAGCTTCAATCATCGTTGATTTTGCAGTGGCTTTATCTCCCATTTTCTCAATCATTTCCGCACTAGCGCCGATAAATTTAATATCATGCTCTTCGCAGATTTTTGAGAATTTAGCATTTTCTGATAAAAATCCATATCCTGGATGGATCGCATCTGCATTTGTTATTTCTGCAGCAGCGATGATATTGGACATTTTAAGATATGATTCTGTACTTGGAGCAGGTCCTATACACACAGCTTCATCAGCAAAGCGAACATGTAAACTATCTGCATCTGCAGTAGAATAGACCGCTACAGTCTTAATACCCATTTCTTTACAGGTTCTGATTACACGCATTGCAATCTCACCTCTATTGGCAATTAGAATTTTTTTAAACATAACGTTCTAAATTTAAAAACCTCAAATTCCTAATCCCAGCTTCGATAAATGAATCTAGAGATTTGTTTTATTGGAATTTTAAAATTGGGTTATGATGGGTCTACTAAGAATAAAGGTTGATCAAATTCTACAGGAGAATTATCATCCACTAATACTTTTACAACTTTACCAGAAATTTCACTCTCAATCTCATTGAAAAGTTTCATTGCTTCGATAATACAAAGGACATCTCCTTCTTTCACACTGTCACCAACTTCAACAAAGGTAGGCTTGTCTGGTGATGGTTTTCTATAAAAAGTTCCAATGATAGGAGACTTTATTGTAACGTATTTAGAATCGTCATCTTCTTTGCTACTGGTAGCAGGAGTTTCTGCAACTGCAGGAGCGGTAGCTTGTACTTGTGTCACTGGTTGGGGAGCAGGCACTGCACTACCCATTGGTATTTGCTGTACAATTGTTGTTTCTTTACTGTCGTCTGAAGTTGTTCTGATCGTAATCTTCACATCTTCCATTTCTAATTTTACTTCGCTAGCCCCAGATTTGGCCACGAATTTAATTAAATTCTGAATTTCTTTTAAATCCATAATGTTGGGTATTGTGTGTTTTAGTTGTTTAGGAATTATAGGCCCATTTTAGATAAATAGAACCCCAAGTAAATCCTCCACCGAAAGAGGCAAATACTATATTATCTCCTTTTTTGAGTTGTTTTTCGTAATCGCTTAATAATAAAGGTAAAGTTGCTGAGGTAGTATTACCATATCTATGTATATTCATCAGAACTTTACTCTCATCTAGATTCATTCGATTGGCCGTAGCATCAATAATACGCTTATTGGCTTGGTGTGCAACTAACCAGTCTACGTCATCACCAGTAATGTTGTTGCGTTCCATAATCTTGCTACTTGCATCGGCCATATTGGACACTGCATACTTAAATACAGATTTCCCATCTTGTTGAACGAAATGTTGTCTTTTTGCAACTGTTTCTTCTGAAGGAGGTAAGATAGAACCACCTGCTTCAATCTTTAAAAACTGACGTCCTACACCATCGGTTCGTAAGTACTCATCTTGTAAGCCTAAACCTTCTTCATTTGGCTCAAAAAGTGCTGCACCACCACCATCTCCAAAAATGATGCAAGTAGTACGATCTGTGTAATCAATAATAGAAGACATTTTATCTGCTCCTATTAATAACACTTTTTTATACCTTCCGGATTCTATATAACTAGCTGCAGTCGACATTCCATATAAAAAACTAGAACATGCGGCTTGTAAGTCATAAGAAAAAGCATTGATTGCTCCTATTTCTGTAGCAACATATGCTGCGGTTGCAGCTACGGGAAGATCTGGAGTAGCAGTCGCAAAAATTACCATATCAATCTCTTTGGGATCGAGATTCTTTTTAGCAATTAAATCTTCTGCTGCTTTAATACCTAAGAAAGAACTTCCTTTACCTTCTTCCTTTAGTATTCTGCGTTCTTTAATACCAGTACGAGTGGTGATCCATTCATCGTTTGTTTCGACCATGGTTGCTAACATCTCATTAGATAACACATGATCCGGCACATAAGCGCCTACAGCTGTTATAGCGGCTGTGGTTTTACTCATATCTTTATTTTAGTCATCTGCGTTTTATCATGATAAAATAGCAGATAGAATTTGCTAATCTCCTTTAGGCATGCTTGCTTTAAAAAAATTAGCATCAATAAATTGATTAGATCATTTTCTTACTTCTCACACAACACGTGTAAAAAAGTGGTTGAAAATACTAAATTACTTGCAAATATGGCGCAAAATAACTGGATTTTGACAGATTTTCAACTAAAAACAAAAAAACTCTCACTTTTGTGAGAGTTCTTCTATAATTTTAACAGTATGCTTATGCTACTTCTTCTTCAGTGTTGTCAATAATTACCTGACCACGGTAATATAATTTACCTTCGAACCAATGAGCTCTGTGGTATAAATGTGCTTCTCCTGTTGTAGGATCTGTAGCTATTTGTGGTACAGTAGCTTTATAATGTGTTCTTCTCTTATCTCTTCTAGTTTTGGAGATTTTTCTCTTAGGATGTGCCATTGCTTAGCTATTATTTATCGTTTAATAAGTTTTTTAATTTATCCCAACGAGGATCAATCTCCTCGTTATCATTCTCTAATGTTTTTTCTTTTGGACTTAATTCTTCTAGTTTATCAAGTATGTCCGATTTTAACGTTCCATCTTCGACACCAGGGTGCACTCTTTTTGAAGGTACCCCAAGTACAATAAGTTCATATATGTATTGCTGCACATTGATTTCATATTCTCCGTGCGGGATAATAAGAATTTCTTCGTTCTCATTATTAAACTCTTCACCAAACTTAACTACCAGAAAAAACTCATTTTCTATTGGTAGGTCAAAAGGTTCATTAGTAACATCACAATTAACATTTACTGTACCCTTAGCAGTAAATCGAAGTTCTAACATTGTTGTTTTCTTGTTAAACTCCAAATCTACTTTTATAGCAGATGTATTAAATTCATCATACTCAAAATGTTCGAAGAACGTATCGCCAATCTCATACTCAAAACTATGTAATCCTAGCTTCAATCCAACAAAAGGAATAGTATACTCTTTTAGTGGTTTCATTTCATCATCAGTTTCAAGTCTTTACCAATTTGGTAAAAGGCGGGTGCAAAGATAACAAAAAATCGTTATGATTGCATTTTTGTAAATAAAATTATATCAGAAAGTTAGAATTTACTTCGTTAGGTTTTAGTATTTGAACAAATAAGTATCGATTTTTTCAATTTATTTATCTCCAATACCTTACCAAACTATGAATTCTTAATTCCCTTTAAACTGAGGTTTTCTCGGTTGTTTTTTTAATGGGTTTTTAGTGAGCTCTTTATATTCTTCTCTATTTTTATAAATTTTTAAAGCAGCAAATACAGCTTCTTTAAAAGATCCATTATCTGCCTTGTTTTTTCCTGCTATTTCAAAAGCAGTTCCATGATCCGGCGAAGTGCGTATTTTGTCTAATCCGGCAGTATAATTCACGCCTTTTCCAAAAGATAACGTTTTAAAAGGAATCAGTCCTTGGTCATGATAGGATGCTACAATAGCATCAAATGATTTGTAACTATTAGATCCAAAAAAGCTATCAGCAGCATAAGGTCCATAAACAAGTTTACCGGATTCGTTAATTCTTTTAATCGTTGGTTTTAGTACTTCATCATCTTCTTTTCCGATGACACCGTTATCTCCACTGTGTGGGTTGATACCTAACACCGCAATTTTAGGTTTACTAATTCCAAAATCTTGTCGCAAAGCATTGTAAATAGTGTCTACTTTTTGTTCGATAAGTTCTGGGGTAATTGTATTTGCAATGTCTTTAACTGCTACATGGTCTGTAAGTAACCCAACTTTTAAGGTATCAGTAATCATAAACATAAGACTATTTCCTTGAAGCTCTTGGTTTAAATAATCGGTATGTCCGGGAAAATTAAAATCTTCGGATTGGATACTATGTTTATTAATAGGTGCAGTTACAAGTACATCGATCTCGTCATTTTTTAGAGCTTGTGTTGATGCTCTCAATGATTTTATGGCGTAAGCACCAACTTTTTCATCTTCTTTACCGAAATTTATATCAACTCCTTCTTTCCATACGTTAAGCACATTGATTTTTCCGTCTAAAATTTGAGAAGTTTTGTCAATACCATGTAGGTTTGTATTGATTTTGTATTGCTTTTTAAGAAAAGAAAGAATTTTAACTGAAGCAAAAATTACAGGAGTACAGAAGTCTAACATTCGATTATCCTCGAAAGTTTTTAGAATAACCTCGCTTCCGATACCATTTAGATCACCTATAGAAATTCCTAATCTTATTTTTTGTTCTTTCTTCATTATGTAAACTACTTTATAAGTATTTTTGAAGTGTATAAATGACTTCAAATTTGAGGACACAAATTTAATTAAATAATTCGCATTTATGTTTACCGGAATCATCGAAGAATTAGGAATTGTTGCAAATCTTTCAACGGATCAAGAAAATTTAGATATTACCATTCGCTCGAGTTTTACTTCTGAGTTAAAAATTGATCAGAGTGTTGCTCATAATGGAGTATGTCTTACCGTGGTATCTATAGAGGATGATTTATATACGGTAACTGCTATCAAGGAAACTTTGGATAAAACCAATTTGAAAGACTTAACTGCAGGAAGTGTTGTGAATTTAGAGCGTGGTATGAAACTTGGAGCTCGTTTAGATGGGCATATTGTTCAAGGTCATGTAGATCAAATTGCTACCTGTACAGAAATTAAGGAAGCAGATGGAAGCTGGTATTTTACTTTTGAATACGATCCTGCTCTTAGTAATATTACCATAGAAAAAGGTTCTGTTACCGTAAACGGTGTGAGTTTAACGGTTGTAAACTCTCAAAAAAATGCGTTTAGCGTAGCGATTATACCTTTTACATATGAACATACTAATTTCAATACCTTTAAAGTGGGTACTGTTGTAAATTTAGAATTTGATGTTATCGGTAAATATGTAAAAAGAATTACAGAGCTATCATAGATTTCAACAAAACCTCGCTAGCTTGCTAAAATAGTATCAATCTTTTCTACTTCACTAAAACGAAATAAAGAGAACGAATTTTCATCTATTTTTAAAATTACTCCTCCCAAGTCATTGGAATTTGCGCAAGATTCGAAATCTAATACTTTTCCAAAATGCTGGCTTTTAGTATCAATTACTTTATACTGCATAATCACAAGTTTTCATTTGTATTCCCTAAATCATTATGATTGTCCTTTCCCCAAAAAACATACCATAATGTAGTGATCTTTGGATGTAAATTTAGAATAGACATTCGAATTGAAAAAATTATTTTATCAGGTTTTATTAACAATAATTACTTAAAGGACTGGTTTTTAGCTGTAATTGCTCAATAAAATAACGCTTAAAAGCAAGTTTGTCTTGTATATAGAGTCTAAAGTGTTTTACAAGAAAAGGGTTGTCAAAAACTGACAACCCCCTAGTTTGTGCTAATTTTTAGAAGGCACGGATTATATTCCCGGGAATATAATATCGACTTGCCATATTGGTTAAATTGTATTTTGTTTAACTAATTAGGTCATTCTCCTAGTAAAACACTTATTAAAGATAAACAAAACTGACTAAAAAAGCACTTTTATAACTTTGTTTAAGAATAATTTGAGGTGTATTCGTTTATCTCTGAGATGGAAACTACATCATAAAAGAAAATATCCTATTATAAAAATTGGAATTGTTTTTCATTGATTTCTATCAAGAGCATTCTAAACTATTGGTTTTCAAAAAATAAGCAATACTGTATCTTTTTGTAAGAAAACATATACAAGTTCGTGGGATTCTTTCTGCTTGTCTAAAATAATTAGAATATGCGGGTAACATTTCTTACCTTCAGAACACTAATAAAAGGACAATATTCTTTAATTATAAATTCATGAATCAAATCACGCGCACACTGTTATCAATGGCTTGTATTTGCTTATTGGCAAGTCAGCTCACTACGGCTCAGGAACAAAATACTGAGGCCAATGACAATTCCTGGAAATCTCCAGATAAAGACATTCTTAAAATTTTACACGCACCACAACTGCCCAGAACATCGATCTCTCCGGCAAGAACACATATTCTGTTATCAGACCCTATTATATACCCAACCTTGTCTGAGCTTGCAGGACCCATGTTAAAATTGGCAGGAATTCGTGTAAATCCAAAAAACAATTACTATCACGGTAGACATGGAGGTACGAATCCTAGAATACTTACGATCAAAGATGGTTCGATCGTTTTACTAAAAATTCCTGCAGGAGCTGAGGTAATGAGTACCTCTTGGAATGCAGATGGAAAACGTTTTGCCATTGCAGTAGGATTTGAAGATCGCATCGAATTGTGGATGGGGGATATCAATGGTACCGTAGAAAAAGTACCAGGAGTTACCCTCAATCCATTGATGGATCAGGCCGCGAAATGGTTACCAGATCAGCAAAAATTATTGTTGAGAAAAATTCCTAATCGTGGAGCTGCTCCACAAAAATCTACCATACCGAAAGGACCAAAAATCTTAGAAGACGCGGGTGCAAAAGCAAGATCTACCTATGAATCAAGAAACTTATTAGAAACTGCTTATGATGACGAACTGTTTAGTTATTATACGCAGAGTGAATTGGTGATCTATGATACCAAAACCAAGAAAATGGAGGTTGTCGGACCCGCAGCTTCTTATTTATGGGCTAATGCTTCTCCAGATGGAAAATACCTATTGGTAGAAAGGTTAAAAAAACCATGGTCACATGAAGTGGCTTGGTGGCGTTTTGCTAATGATATTGAAGTATGGGATCTTAAAGGGAAATTGGTGAAAACAATTGTAAATCATCCTATTGCCAATGAAGTGCCAACACATGGAGTCAATACAGGACCTCGTAATGTAAACTGGCAAGCAACAGCGCCACATACTTTATTTTGGAAAGAGGCTTTAGATGGAGGTAATCCAGTAGCAAAAGTTGATTTTAGAGATAAACTGATGAAATGGGAAGCCCCTTTTACCGGTGAACCGGTAGAAGTATTTAAAGCAGAACACCGTATACAATCCACTTGGTGGGGTCCTGATGGAATGTTGGTATTATCTCAGCGAGAGCGTATGAAAAGATGGCGTTATGTATGGTTGCTTGATGTAAACAAAGGAACTGCTAAACAATGGTTTGATCTAAACGAAAATGATCGGTATAATAATCCAGGATATCCTCTTTTTACACAATTAGAAAATGGTAGATATGTGATCAAAGTAGAAGATGATTTTATGTATTTTAGGGGGAATGGAGGAACCAAAGAAGGAGATCGCCCATTTTTGGATAAAAGAAATATTCAAACCGGTGAAGTAGAAAGAATTTTTAGAAGTCCAAAAGACAAATATGAATACTTTGTTGGTTTTGGAGAAGATGATAATAGCTTTATCATGAGTTCCGAATCCTCTAATACTGTACCTAATTTTCATCTTGGAAAATTTGGAGAAGCTATAGAAGCCGAAAAAGGAGAAAGTACCAAAGCTATTACATCAACACCTATTACAAAATTTGAAGATCCAAGTCCTGAGTTACGACAGATTGAAAATAAGATTGTAAAGTACAAAAGAGATGATGGTGTAGAATTAAGTTTCCAGTTACTATTACCTCCGGGTTATAAAGAAGGCACTAGAGTACCAACGGTGGTATATGCGTATCCTTTAGAATATTCGGGTGCGAAGACTGCTGGACAAGTGAGAGGTTCTTCGAATCGTTTTATGAGAATTTGGGGAGCATCACATAAATACTTTTTGATGAGAGGATATGCCGTTTTAGATAATACAGCGATGCCAATGATTGGAGATCCTGAAACAGTATATGATACTTTTGTTCCGCAATTAGTAGCAGATGCAGAGGCAGCAGTTAAAAAAGCGGTAGATATGGGAATCGCTGATCCTGATAGAATTGGTGTAATTGGTCATAGCCATGGAGGTTTGATGGTGGCTAATTTATTAGCGCATACAGATTTGTTTTGTGCAGGAATTGCCCGTAGTGGTTCGTATAACAAAACCAATCAACCTTTTGGATTTCAAGGAGAACGACGTTCTCTTTTTGAAGCTACCAAATCCTATATCGATTGCTCTCCGACCTTTTTTGCGGATAAAGTAAATGAACCAATTTTGATTATCCATGGAGATGATGATTCGAATCCAGGTACACTAACTTTCCAGTCAGAAGTATTTTATGAAGCGGTAAGAGGTTCTGGTGGAACTGCCAGATTGGTATTATTACCATTTGAAGACCATGGCTACAGAGCAAAAGAATCGATCGAACATGTATTATGGGAACAAATGAACTGGTTTGATAAATACGTGAAAAATCGTGATGTCAAAAAACAAGGAAATATAAAAGAAGTCAAAGAAAGAATTGACAAATAATCTAGGATAAACATAATCCTAAATATTAAAATATAAAACGGGTTTGACTAGAAGGGTTGAACCCGTTTTTTAAATTGAGGGATGATTAATCAACTAAAAGTAATGGAAATTCTATTATTTCCAGTAAAGAAATTAATCAATATTTGTTGTAAGATTATAGCTATGTAGGGTAACATTTTCCCTATTTATGATACTTACCTATACCAATTCATTTATTATAAAACACAAATCGCAAAACCATGCAAAAACTCACCGGATATTCAGTAATAATAATGTTGATATTTATACAAACTGTATTTTCCCAGCAACAAACAGGAACATATATAAATGCATCGATAGGTTTGGGAATTACCACTCCAAACGAAGATGTGGATGTATTTGGGAATGGTATTTATATACAAGCAGAATATGTATGGGCACCAAAAAGATGGTTTAGTCTTAGACCGTATGCTGGTTATATCAATACTTCTACGGATGAAGATGGTCTTTCGGGAAATCTTGTAGGAGCAAGAGCTTCTACTAAAGCATTTTTTGTTGGAGGAAAAACTAAAGTCGCGATTCCTATTCCGTGGGTTGCTCCCTATGTAGAATTAGGATTAGGAGCTTCTATAGGATCTTTTGAAACAGTCACTCCACTAATCAATGAAAAAGAGAGTGGTGTAACCCTTCATATACCTTTTTCATTGGGATTGGCATTAGGACGTAATAATAATTTTGATGTGGGACTATCCTATTACTTCTATCCTTCTTTAGAACAATTTAATGGAGCTTTTGCTATAGGAGTTTCTTTTCCTATTAATAGATAATTACACTATTTGTAATTCGTAGAGAATACAAAAAGAGGTCTAAAAATAATACAAACTTGTATTGGTCAGTCTGAGCTTGTCGAAGACATATTGGAAGCTCTGTAGTTCAAAAACTTCGACAGGCTCAGTTTGACAATGATGTATCGCTTTTTAAAATAGTCTCTTTTGTTTAAAAATAGATTGCGACTAGGAGGAAACAAATCTTTACAGACAATTACTTACTTTTTGCTATTGGATATGTATTATCCTCAATATTTAGTTCGATTAATAATCGCTTTGGGTCGATCACCGCGTTTGCAGGAATCTGGTCTATTTCAAACGTAAAACTCATTTCTTCCTGATCAATCAAAACGCGTTTAGAAACTAACAACTCTTCATTATCTTCAGCAAAAAGACCGATGTCTACCCAATTATGTGGAGGCACTTTAGTTTCGTTACCAAGACTATCCACCTTAATTTTGGAAGCATTGATCGCTACGGCTACTTCATAATTTCCTTTGGGTAAGGTTTTATAGGAAGCCTTCGCTAAACTATATTCATATAAGGTAATTTCATGAAACCAATCTGTTAGTAGATACTGCAGATGCGTTGGAATTTTAGGTTGTAAGTAGGATATAAAATCCAAAGTTGTTGGATACGGTCCTTCTTTGTATTTATAGGCATTGAGAAATGTTCTGAGCGCTTCATTTAAGTTTTCTTGGCCAATGTAATCTTGTAATGCATACAGCACTAAACTTCCTTTGCCATAATGAATATACCCTTGATCTTTTACTTTTAGTAAGGGTACTTCTTTTTGAGTTTCGTTACTTCTTCCTTTTAAATAACGTTCAAAATCATAGTCCAAAAACTGCTTCATTTTCATATCATCTTTTAGCTCATTTTTCATCACCATGAGTGCAGAATATTCTGCAAAACTTTCGGATAACATCGTTGCTCCTTCAACATTAGCACCAATAAGCTGGTGTGCCCAATATTGATGCGCCATTTCATGAGCAACAATAGCGTAAATAATATTATTGTCATTTTTATTAGAGAGATTGGTAATAAATCCTCCTCCTTCGGTATAAGGCATAGTGCCTGGAAAAGCTTGTGCAAAATTGTAATACTTTGGTATTTCTATGATTCTTGCTTGTTTATGAAAATAAGGTCCGAAGTTCTTACTATAATAATCTAATGATTTTTCTACCGCTTCTTGCATCATAGCAACATTGTAAGGATGTGATTTATCATAATATACTTCTACATCAATATCATTCCATTTTTTCTTGGCAACCTCATATCTTGCCGACATAAAATTGGTAAAGCTTAAGGATGGATGATCATTTTTATAATGAAAATAAGCTCTTCCATTTTCATTCCATTGTTTCACTAATGAACCTGGCGAAATTGCGATTTGATCATCTGCCGTAGAGATGATGGTTTCTATAGTAATCCAATCCGATGCTTTTCGGCTAATGTAATTTTCTTGTAGATATTCAGAATCCTTTTCGGCTAAAGTGGTTGTTGGTTTTCTGGGTGGTAATCCTGCTTCTTTCCGATCTGTTTCGTTCGTTAGCTCATTATACGATTCATATCCTGTTGATGGTAATAAATGCATAGAATCAAAAAAAGTTCCGTTTTCGACGACTCTGATATTGGAGATTTCATTTTCGAAACCACGACTGATATATGCTGTATCTAAAATGATATCCATACTACAGTTGGGTGCTAAGGGAGTTTCGAGCTGGAAAATTTGATATCCTAATTCTTCATCATTCAGCACTAATTTTGAATTCGGAATATGTAGTTTTTTGATCCATTTAGATTTCTGTACATCCTCTGCATTCCTTTCTCCTATAAAATAGAACAAGGAGTAATGTAGCGAGTCGATTGGAGTATTGCTTTTGTTTTGAATTGTTAAAACGGATGTAGTACTTACATTTCTTTTATTTGGATAGATATCCACTCCATATTTGATGGCAATGGTTTTGGGTTGTGCAATATGTTCATACTTTTTATACTTTTTCTCATACGATGCTTGCATTTTTTTGATGTCTGTAATGGTATGGTATGTATTGATCACCTGTGTGTTGTAGTATACAAAACTGGCAATGATTCCAAATAATAGTGAACATGTTAAGAAGGTAATCGCATATCTTTTGGTAATGTATTTTTTGGCAACATTATACCTGTTTTTGATTCCTTTAATAGTACCTCTGATCCAAAATAAACTAGCAATGGTGACTAACAAGAAACCAAAAAGCATCCAGTATAGATTGAGCCAGTTTTTTGCAACTACAACACGACTAAATCCATTCATATCAGAATACGTATAGCTAGGCGAAAACCCAAGATTTAGCATATAAGATTTGATTCCGAAAATATCGATCACCAAAAACTCAATCAGGAAAATGAGCAGTATAGAAATAAAATATGCCAGATATTTGTTGTTGATAAAGATTTGCAGGCTGATGAGGATACATGACCAAATAACATAAGTGGGTAATCCAGTATATAAAAAATCTAGTAGGTATACAGTGATCTCTAAGTTGGTGTATCCATTAAATAGTTGATATAAAATGGCTATGATAATTAATAGGATATCAAACAATATACTGGTCACGATTAATGAACTAATTTTAGCCAAAAGAACGGTTAATGAAGAATGAGGAGTGCTGTCAATTACCTGACTGATGTTGCTTTTTCTTTCTCTCCATACCAATTCACCACTAAAAAATACTGTTATAATCATTCCCATGATCATACTAATAGGTCGATTAAAAGCTATTATTTTACTCGTTACATGATAGGACTGTAATCCAAAATATTCGAATCCATTTACTAATTTGTTTAGTAAAATAAGCGCTCCAAAAAAGAGTAGTATTTTGAAGGTGTTGCTTTTTAAAATCGTATAGAGATTACTCTTAAAAAAACTACTGTATTGCAACCAGAATGTATGAATATCAAAACGTCTATTGATGGTAGGCAAATAAGATGTTTGCGAAGATTTGGTAGGGTTAACCTTCTTTTTTGATCGTTTGATTTTTTGTTGTTTTTGAACAAACGAAAAAGAAAAATAAGAAATCATTATAGTGGCTATTGCTATAGATATCCAAAGCATTCGATTGATAAACAACCAGCTAGAAAAAGAGACTACTTCTGTGTTTTTCTCTATTGGAGTAAAGTATTTGGTATCTATAGTATATGCTCTTAATCCTGTTACATCAGTCAATACAGCAAAACCTTCTGTGCTAATATCATTCATAAAAGTGCCAGAAAGTAAATACAACACTATGATGATAATCGTAGCAATAAATGAAATGATGGTGCTTTTCCATTTGTTGGCAATCGCAAAAATGATCGCTCCAAAAACAAAAATATTTGGCAAAACGAACAATAGGAAGTTATTGATAAATACATAAGGAGCTAAAGCGCCGATCTTTTTAGTGGCTTCCATTCCATATTCCAGACCTATTTGTGTACCTATAGCAAATCCTAAAAAAACACCTAATAAAGGAATTGTTGCTAAACATAAACTACCCAAAAATCTACCGAAATAATAACTTGCTTTATGTATGGATGTGCTAAATAGGATTCCTGCAAAATTGTTTTGATAATCTTTTAGCGCAGCATTATTAAAATATGCTGTTGCAATGAGCAGTGCGATGATACTCAGATTAGCGGTATACATGCTAATTACATACGGAGCATTTTTGAAAACAGTGCCGGTGGCGCCTCCAAATGTAATATCCAAATTAACGGCACCTATTGCGGATATCGCGGTAAAAATAAATAAGAATATATACAGCATAGGTCTTCTAAAACCAGTGATGATTTCTTGTAAAAAGAATGCTTTAAACATAGTCATAGTGGTGGGATTTTAATTATTGTTAATTTTCGAAAAGAACACATCCTCTAGTGTTGGAGATACTTGCTGAAAACCTTCTGATGGTTTTTCATCGCTGAGAACATGGATTAAAGGTTTCCCTCCAACCATTTTATTAGAAATTACAGTATGGGTGTTATGATAGCTTTCCAGTTCGTGATGGTGAATGAGTTTTTCCCAAACTTTATTATGTAGTTCATCAATAACTTGTTGAGGTTTGCCATGACAAATTATTTGGCCATGATTCATGATCGCCATATTTTGACATAGTTCTCTAACATCTTCAACAATGTGGGTAGAGAGGATAACAACAACATCATTAGCAACTTTGGCTAAAAGATTATGAAATCTATTTCTTTCGCCTGGATCTAAACCTGCAGTAGGCTCATCGACAATGATTAGTTTTGGATTGCCAATTAGTGCTTGTGCAATACCGATTCTTTGCTTCATTCCTCCAGAGAATCCTTTTACCTCTTTATTGCGTTTATCATATAGGTTTACTTTCTGTAATAAGTAGTTTACAAGTTCTTTGCGTTCTTTTTTTGCAGATACTCCTTTTAGTATGGCTATATGATCTAACAATTGCCTAGCTGTAATTTTGGGATAAACACCAAATTCTTGTGGTAGATATCCCAGTACTTTTCTCAGAGCGATAGGGTTTTTTATGATGTCTATTTCTCCTAAAAATGCCGAGCCACTATCCACTTCTTGTAATGTGGATAAGGTTCTCATTAAGGATGATTTTCCCGCACCATTAGGACCCAATAAGCCGAACATACCGCTAGATATTTCTAATGAAAGATTGTCTAACGCTTTGACTCCGTTAGCATAGGTTTTATTTAAATTGTTGAGTATTAGATTCATTTTGTTCCGTTTTTGATTAGGAAACAAATAAATTCTAATTGCTGATTTCTAACTATTTAATTTATCGAACTCCTCCTTTTAGATCGTAAAAAGGTGTGAATCATCAATCAACTAAGTTCATTTACAAAAACCATAAGTTCATGGATGAATTTTAGCTTTTCATTGATTAGAATAGGTTGTTCAGGTAGTGAATTCTATTTTTGTCATATGATTACGATACATAAAAAGCGTTTTGTGATACATCTAATACTATTATTAAGTATGGCTATTCTACTATCCATGCTCATGGTTTTTTCTTCAAAAGAAAACCTTTCGGTGGATGCATTGCCTGAGTTTTTTCTACAAACTGCATCAAGTATTTTTCTTTTGTTAGCACCACCAGTGTATTTCAATATCTATTGGTTGATTCCGAATTTTCTAGTCAAAAAGAAATACCTTATGTATGGAATTATAGTTATTGCTTTAGTGGCTATTTGGGGTTTTGTATTAGGGTTTGGAGAACCTTGGATGGATCGAAATTGGTTTAATGAACCGGATGAAAAACCAAATTATGGCGTTGGTATTATAGGAACCATCTTATTGTTAATTATTACCACATTACTTCATATCGCATATCGATGGTTTATTCAATTATCGACAATCAAACAAATAGAGAATGATCAATTACATTTAGAACTGTCATCTTTAAAAAATCAAATCAATCCTCATTTCTTCTTTAATACACTCAACAATTTATATGCATTGTCTTTAGAAAAATCGGATCAAACACCTTCTGTCATCCTGAAGCTGTCAGAAATGATGCGGTATACCATTTATGATTGCAAGGAACAAGAAGTTTCGTTAGAAGGTGAAGTGACTTATATGGAAAACTTTATTGCATTACAAAAAGTGAGACATCATAAAAGAGGTGTGATTACTTTAAAAAATGACATTCAAGATACCAATATTAAAATTGCGCCTATGATTTTAATCGTGTTTATTGAGAATGCTTTTAAGCACGGTTTTGATTTATTAGATAAAGAGGCGTTTATTAATATCAGTTTAAAACATGAAGCGAATGCACTTCATTTTTATATTGAAAATAATTTTGGTACTACTGCAGAAAAACATGAAAAAGGAATCGGTCTCGAAAATGTAAAAAGAAGATTAGCATTGCTATATCCTGATACGCACGAACTTAAAATTGTTAGAAACGAAACGCTATTTAGTGTTCACTTAAAATTATATGTATGATGAAATGTTTAATAGTAGATGATGAACCACTTGCGCATAGCGTCATTAATAATTACTGTGATAATCTTTCATTTATAGAGATCGAAAAGGAGTGTTATTCTGCCTTTGAGGCGATTAATTATCTAAATGAAAATCAGGTTGATTTGATATTTTTAGATATAAATATGCCAAAATTAAAAGGTTTGGACTTTTTAAGAACATTAACCAATCCTCCTTTGATTATTATTACTTCGGCATATCAGGAATACGCAATGGAGGGATATGAGCTCGCTATTCAGGATTATTTACTAAAGCCTTTTAGTTTTGAACGTTTTTTAAAAGCTGTTAATAAAGCGGCTCAACAAAAAAAATTACTAGAGACTTCTAAAAGCAAAAGTGAGCTTGAGATGACAGTTAATACTTCACCTAAAGTCAATTCCAGTTCTGTCAATGATCATGAAGAGCATATTTTTATTAAAGGAGATAAAAAAACACATCAAGTAGCTCTTGATACTATTTTATACTTAGAAAGTGTTGGTAGTTATGTAAAAATTTATGTAGAAGATAAGACCATTATTACTTTAGACCGACTGACGAATTTTGAAAATAAACTACCTCAAAACTTGTTTGTAAGGGTTCATCGTTCCTATATCATTGCGATTAGAAAAATTGATTTTATCGAAGGAAATCGTATAAAAATTAGCGACAAACATATTCCTGTTGGGAGTGTTTACAAACAAAATTTGGCTAAGTTTTTAAAATAGGCTTGGTTTAACTTTATAGTATTCAATAAAAAAAGCCCTTGCAATTTGCAAAGGCTTTTCCACTACGTGGTCCCACTTGGGCTCGAACCAAGGACCCCCTGATTATGAGTCAGGTGCTCTAACCAGCTGAGCTATGGGACCTAAAACGGAGGGCAAATTTAAGTAATTGATATAAACACGCCAAACATTTTTTATAATTTAATTGATCTCTTGACAAAGCTCTACCAAAACACCATTTGTTGTTTTAGGATGTACAAAGGCAACTAGCTTGTTATCAGCTCCTTTTTTAGGGGTTTTATTGATCAATTGAAATCCTTCTTTTTCGAGTCTTTCTAATTCTTTTTCAATATCGTCTACATCAAAAGCGATATGATGTATACCTTCGCCTTTTTTAGCAATAAACTTTCCAATAGGACCATCTTCACTGGTGCTCGCCAAAAGCTCGATCTTATTTTCGCCAACCTTAAAAAAAGAAGTAATCACCGCTTCACTTTCTACCGTTTCTTCTTTATATGGAGCAACACCAAGTAATTGTTCGTACAATGTATTGGCCTTTTCGATATCTTTTACAGCAATGCCTATATGTTCAATTTTGTTGATATGATTCACAAGTTTAAATTTTAGTAATTATTAGATAACGAGGATAAAAGTACAAAATAGCTGTATGCAAAGGATTTTCTATCAAAAGAAAATCAATACATCACATAAATAGCTATTTTTGTACCTATGGAGACAAACAGACAGAAAAAAATAGGAGGCGTATTGCAACGTGATGTAGCAGATGTAATACAGCTTGCTTTACGTGAAGCTGGAGTACAAGGGATTTTGGTTTCTGTTACCAAGGTAAGTGTTACCACAGATCTATCCATTGCTAAAGTATATATGAGTGTATTCCCTCATAATGAAGGAGAAAAAGTATTACAAGAAGTTAATGCGGTAAAATCTCAAATTAAACATCAGGTGGCACAACGCACAAAAAATCAATTACGTCGCATGCCCGAGTTGTCCTATTTCATTGATGATTCATTAGAATATATAGATAATATCGAGAAAGCAATTAAGGGAGAAGACAATCCTTTAGAGAATCCTGATCTATTGCCAAAACGCAAGAAAAAGTAATTATTTAAGTTAATGTAAATAAAATCGGTCATAACCACATAATCTATTATCTTTATTAAAAAAATAGTTGATTAAGATTTTGTACTAAAAATTTGAAGTTTCCTTTTTACATAGCAAAACGTTATTTGTTTTCTCCTGGAAGCAGTAATGCAATTAATATTATTACTGGAATTGCAGCAGCGGGTGTAGTTATAGGAGCTATGTCGTTGTTTCTGGTATTGTGTGGTTTTGCTGGACTTAAGGATTTTAGCTTGCAATTTTCTTCTTATTTTGATCCGGATTTAAAGTTGTTTCCTTCTAATGGAAAGACATTTACATTTACAGAAGATCACAAAAAGAAATTATCTGATCTGGAAGGTGTTCTAAGTTTTTCGGAAGTTATAGAAGAGCGTGTTTTTTTAGAATTTAAAGACAAACAAAAAACAGGTTTTATAAAAGGTGTGGATACCAATTATAAAGAAGTAATTGCCACAGATAGTATTGTATTTGCAGGAGAGTGGCTAACTGGTAATGATGCGCAAGTAGTAGCAGGTTATGGGATTAGTAAAGAACTTGGAATGGGAGTGGAGCAGATTTATACAAACTTTCTAAATATCTATGTTCCGAAACCAGGTAAGGGAATCCCAAAGGACCCTTCGAAGGCATTTCGAAAAAAAGCTGTTGTAAATACTGGAATATATACGGTAAATGAAGATCTCGATAAGAAGTATGTTTTTGCTACTATTAACGAAGCGAGAGAACTTTTAAACTTGCCGAAAGATCAAGTGACGAATATCGAATTGAAACTATCTCCTGGAACTGATGAAGATACCGTTAGAGAACAAATGATTGCTCTTTTTGAAGATAAGATTATTGTAAAAAACCGTATTCAATTGAATGACACTTTATACAGAATGCTTAATACAGAGAATTTAGCTTCGTATTTAGTAATCACCTTAATAGCAATTATAGCCTTGTTTAACGTAGCAGGAGCCATTATTATGATGATCATCGATAAGAAGATGAACATACAAACATTGTATAATTTGGGTGCTACTTTACCTAAAATCCGACAGGTATTTCTTTTTCAAGGTTCTTTAATGACCATTCTAGGAACATTGTTAGGGTTGCTTTTAGGTTTTATCATCATTGTGTGTCAACAGCAGTTTGGATTATTGATGATTACCCCTTCCCTTCCGTATCCTACTAAAATTACAGTTATGAGCTTTATTATAGTCTTTCTTACCATTACTGTAATAGGTATAGTAGCATCGTTACTAGCTTCTAGTAGAATAAATCAACGTTTAGTGAGTTTTTAGTAATAATTGTGTTTACGCAAACTCGAATCCTGCAAATTTTTCCTGTACTTCATCAAAAGCAGCAAATACATCTTTGGAATCATCGCTAGTTACCATTTTGGTACGATATTCTTTAAAATGAGGGATGCCTTTAAAGTAATTGGTGTAATGTCTTCTTGTTTCAAAAACTCCTAGTTTTTCTCCCTTCCAATCGATCGACATTTGCAAGTGTCTGCGTGCTGCAATTACGCGTTCTTCGATAGTTGGAGGTGGCAAATGTTCTCCTGTTTTGAAGTAATGTTTTACTTCTTTGAAGAACCAAGGATATCCGATACTGGCACGACCAATCATTGCACCATCCAATCCATACTGGTCACGCATTTCTACGGCTCTTTCAGGACTATCTACATCCCCATTCCCAAAAACAGGAATATGCATTCTAGGATTGTTCTTTACTTCGGCAATAGGTTTCCAATCTGCATTTCCTTTATACATCTGGGCTCTTGTGCGGCCGTGAATAGAAATGGCCTTACAGCCTACGTCTTGCAAGCGTTCTGCTACTTCTACAATTTTTATGGAATTATGATCCCAACCTAATCTGGTTTTTACCGTTACGGGTAGTTTGGTATGTTCGACCATTGCTTTGGTCAGAGAAACCATTAGATCTATATCTTTTAATATACCAGCTCCAGCTCCTTTGCTGACTACTTTTTTTACGGGACATCCAAAGTTAATATCTATGATATCTGGTCCTGATGCTTCTACAATTTCAACAGATTTGAGCATAGAATCTAGGTTGGCTCCAAAAATTTGAATGCCAACCGGACGTTCTTTTTCATAAATATCCAACTTCATTACACTCTTTGCTGCATCTCGAATTAATCCTTCACTAGATATAAATTCGGTATATACTACATCTGCTCCTTGTTCTTTGCATAATGCCCTAAATGGTGGATCACTCACGTCCTCCATCGGTGCTAATAGTAAAGGAAATTCTCCTACATCAATGTCTCCTATCTTTGCCAAAACCTTTGTTTGATAAATATTAAACGTAATTCTTTGCAAAAGTACGAATTCTAATGAATCTTCATTCAAAGATTAAATCTGAGGCTAGAATCATTTAAAAATCAAGTATTGATGATATAAACCTTCTAAAATCGATTATATTTGCAGACTCAATGATTTATCCACATTGTGGAGTTTAATTTTCTGTGAATTGTACAGAGATTGGACTTGTAAAACATTGAATGTATTCGGGCAGGGATAGAAGTGATATCCTTTTTTGTTTTGAAGAGAAATAAGCGATGGGAAACAAAAAAGATATAACGGATAGCCCGGTTTAGCCCGCCAAAAAAAAGAATGATGAAGAACATAAGAAATTTTTGCATTATTGCGCATATTGATCATGGTAAGAGTACACTTGCTGATCGATTGTTGGATTACACGGGTTCTGTTACCGCTAGAGAAGCTCAGAATCAGTTGTTGGACAATATGGATTTGGAACGCGAGCGTGGAATTACGATTAAGAGTCATGCAATTCAGATGGAGTATACGTATAAAGGAGAAGAATATATTCTAAACCTCATTGATACTCCTGGACACGTAGATTTTTCTTATGAAGTTTCTAGGTCTATCGCGGCCTGCGAAGGTGCTTTGCTTATTGTAGATGCTGCGCAAAGTATACAAGCACAAACGATATCCAATTTATACCTTGCACTGGATAATGATTTAGAAATTATCCCTGTTTTAAATAAAATTGACTTACCAAGTGCGAATCCTGAAGAAGTTACTGATGATATTGTAGATCTATTGGGTTGTGATCCTGAGGAGGTGATACCTGCCAGTGCTAAAACTGGAATTGGAATCGAAGAAATTCTAGAAGCCATCATCGAGCGTGTTCCAGCACCAGAAGGAAATCCAAATGAACCATTACAAGCATTGATTTTCGATTCTGTATATAATCCATTTAGAGGAGTAGAAACATACTTTAGAGTAGTTAATGGTGAAATTAAAAAAGGGCAACAGATTAAGTTCGTAGCTACTAATAAAAACTATTTTGCTGATGAAATAGGAACTTTGAAATTAAATCAAGTTCCAAAACAAGTTATTAAAACAGGAGATGTTGGATATCTGATTACAGGTATTAAAGATGCTCGTGAAGTAAAGGTAGGAGATACTGTTACGGATGCTAAAACACCTACTCAGAATGCGATTGAAGGTTTTGAGGATGTAAAACCAATGGTATTTGCAGGTATTTATCCAGTAGACACCGAGGACTATGAAGAACTTCGTGCGTCTATGGAAAAATTACAGTTAAATGATGCTTCTTTGGTGTTTACACCAGAAAGTTCTGCAGCTTTAGGTTTTGGATTTAGATGTGGATTTTTGGGAATGTTGCATATGGAGATTATTCAGGAGCGCTTGGAGAGAGAGTTTAATATGACTGTAATTACTACGGTACCTAACGTATCGTACCACGCGTTTACCAATAAAGAACCCGATGAGGTTATTATTGTAAATAATCCTTCGGATCTTCCTGATCCATCAAAAATGAATAGAGTAGAAGAGCCTTACATTAAAGCATCCATTATCACCAAAGCGGATTTTGTTGGACCTGTGATGTCTTTATGTATAGAAAAACGAGGTGAAATTACAAATCAAACCTATTTAACCACAGAGAGAGTGGAGCTTACTTTTGACATGCCACTTGCGGAGATTGTATTTGATTTTTATGATCGATTAAAAACGGTGTCCAAAGGATATGCTTCTTTTGATTATGCGCCTATCGGAATGCGAGCATCTAAACTAGTAAAAGTAGATGTATTATTAAATGCAAATACGGTTGATGCTTTATCCGCTTTATTACATCAGGATAATGCATATGATATTGGTAAAAAGATGTGCGAGAAGTTAAAAGAATTAATACCGAGACAGCAATTTGATATACCTATTCAGGCTGCTATAGGTGCTAAAATTATTGCTAGAGAAACCGTAAAAGCACTTCGTAAAGATGTAACAGCAAAATGTTATGGAGGTGATATTTCTCGTAAGCGTAAATTATTAGAAAAGCAGAAAAAAGGTAAGAAGCGTATGAGAGCTGTTGGTAACGTGGAAATACCGCAAGAAGCTTTTATGGCAGTTTTAAAACTGAACGATTAAATCATATAAAGTAAGAAAAAGACTTCTTTTTAAATAATAAAAATATCGATAAAACGCATTTTTTTAAGCTAAAATGCGTTTTTTTGTTTTCTTTTTATATCTTTGCTATGGATATAGATTACTAATATAGTTCCTCTATTCATTAAAACTTAATTAATATAACCCCTATTATTATGCAGAAGTTTTTAACAAGACAACCGATATACGTTTACTTCTTTATTATATCTATTGTATTAGCTTGCATATCCTAAGATCGATTATACAGGATAATCTTATCAAAATATATTTTGTAGTGTAGTTTATTTTTTAGCTTCTATCATTTTAGAAAGCATATATTCTACTCCGTTCTCATCGTTACTTTTGGTCATGTAATTCGCCACTTCTTTTACATTTGGATGTGCATTTTGCATAGCAAAACTATATTTGGCTCTAGACATCATTTCTAAGTCGTTATTGTAATCTCCAAAAACCATAGTTTCATCTGTAGAGATGTCTAAGCTTTTTTGAACGTTCTTTAGTGCGTGTCCCTTATTAGCGTTGTTATGAGATAAGTCCAGCCATACTTTACCAGATACTTTTACTTTTAATCTGTTTTCTAGATGTTTTAGAGCAGGATATAAATATTGTTCAGAACCTTTTTCATTACAAATGGCAATTTTTAAATATTGATCATCAATAACTTCGGATAGATCTTTTACAATCTCATATTTGCCGTAAAATTCATTGAGCATATTTTCAAAAGGTTTTCCATAATCTTCGATATAAGCTTTTTTACGACCACATAATATTACCTGTGATCCTTCTAGTTTTTGGGTGATTTCTAATAGTTCTAAATAGGTGTCTCTATCAATTTCGGTTGTTTGTAATTCCTGATCTCTATGCATTGTCAAAGCACCATTTTCTGCAATAACAATCATGTCATCTTTGATTGCGTTTAATTTATGCAGAATACTATAATATTGTCTCCCGCTGGCAGCAACGAAAGTAACATCTAGTTCTTTTAATTCATCAAATAAATAAAAGAAGGATTGGCTTACTTCTCCTCTAGAATTGAGAAGCGTACCATCCATATCTGTGGCTACTAATTTTATTTTGGATAAGTCCATACAAGGTTTTTAAACTACGTAAAGGTATAAGAGTTTACAATAAGGAGTTCGATTATTACTGTAAAATTTGTATTAAATTGCTTTTTTAATCATTACCATATGAAATTCTTTCAAAAAGAAATAAGTCTGAAGCCCTATCCAAGAGGTTTTCATTTAATTACAGAAGAAGTGCTTTCGGAAATTCCTGAGATTAGTAAAATAGCAATTGGGCAATTACAGGTTTTTATCAAACATACTTCTGCTAGTCTTACTATTAATGAAAATGCAGATCCAACTGTGCGACAGGATTTTGAAAGTCATATGAATAAAATGGTTCCAGAAAACGCACCCTACTATCTACACACCTATGAGGGTGCAGATGATATGCCCGCTCATATTAAAGCATCGTTAATGGGAACTTCTGTGCAATTACCAATAACGGCGGGACGGCCAAATTTAGGAATGTGGCAAGGAATTTATCTTTGCGAGCACAGAGATTATGGAGGCTCTAGAAAATTAGTACTAACCGCTTTTGGTTCTTAGAACCAATTTGCCCAAGGAATTCTCGATAGCATCAATATCCAGGCTATCGTGTAAAAAATAGCCAACATTTTAAATTTGGGTGTAGAGGTTAGTTTCTTTTTATGTTTGGAATAACCAACCGTAATAAATACAATTGTTAAAATCATTACAGTTGGATGTTCTACATTGTACAAACGAACCAGAGGGTCTCCCATAATATCTTTTACCGGAACATCTTTAAACCACATAATGGTTGGAGAAACAAAAAATATAACAATTCCTATTAGTAATTGTATGTGTGTTACAATTAAAGCAAAAAGAGATATTCTAAAGTCTTTTGGTGCATATTCTCTTTTGGTAAAAAAACCGATTAAGGCATTAAAAGTAGCTAATGTTACTACAAGAACGACTAGATAAGCCCAATAGGAGTGAACGATTTGTATTGCTTCGTACATAATGATATGTTTAGTTTATCCAAAGGTAAACATTATGTATAAAAAAACCTCGCTCAATTAAAGCGAGGTTTTTATTATGGTATTATAAAAATTAGTTAAAGATATATCTTAAACCAACTTGCATTTGCCATCTTGATGATTGATTACCAAAATCATCAATTTGTTCAACATCATCAACGACGTTTTGATTTAAACTGAAAGTAGGAACATTGTTTGCATCTATGTCTACTACATCTAAAAGATTTACTTCATTAGATATGAACTTCCTTACTCCCCATTCTTTGTTTAATAGGTTTCCAAAATTAAGGATATCCGCAGTAAACTGTAATCCATGTGTTTTATTACCAATCTTCATTGAGAAGTCTTGAATAAACCTAAGGTCAAATATATGATTCCAAGGACCTCTATCTCCATTACGCTCAGCGTATTGTCCTCTTCTGTCGCTTAAGTAATCGTCATTAGCAATATAGTTATTAAAAGCTTCCCATTGTGCAGCTTGCTCTTCTGGAGTTCCAGCAAAACGAATTTCATTTGCGTTGTTCGGAACATAGATCAAAGCACCATCATCAAAATCATCCGCAAGAATTAACTCATCATTTTCGTTTCCGTAGGTATATGAGAACGGTCCAGCTTGTGATCCTTCATATACTAATCCTATTGTTGTTTTGATATTTTCATTCCACTTTAACTCATAAGAAACATTACTAATAATTCTATGACCAGCCGAAAAGTTAGAACGAGCCAAAGGAATTCTAGCATTTTTACCATTTACAGTTACCTGGTTGTTCCATTGTGAACTGTTTTGTGAAGATGTAGCATCAAAAATATTCTTAGAATCTCCATAAGAGTAAGAAAGACTACCTTGGAAACCATTTTGGAAAGGTTTCGTAAGAGTTACTGCAGCATTATAAGAATACCCTTCTCCTGTATTCGAAGCAAGATAAATACCAGAACCATATGTATTATCAATTCTATCAAAAAGATTATAACGTGGTCTGTCATCAGGACCATTATTTAAGGTTTCAGTAGTGTTTCTAATGTTTAGATTTTCATACTGTAATTGAGTGATATTATCTTGATATAATAAATCAGCAGAAACAATTAATCCCCACCAAGGTAATTTTTGATCAATTGCAAGATTATACTTCATAATTTGTGGCAGTTTAGTATCTGGCGCAAACAAGTCGATTTGTCCACCAAAATTACCAGGTCCTGCAGCAATATGTCTTTGTTGTGTATTTACATCTGGATTAAAGAATATATCATCTGTAAAATCTCTAGCGTCACTTACACCTTGTGTAACTCCATTATTATTGTAGGTTCCACCAGCCCAAACTAATGGTACTCTAGATGTGAATATTCCTAAACCACCTCTAATCTGAGTGGTATTATCACCTTTTACATCCCAGTTGAAACCAATTCTTGGAGCAAGATGAGCTCTTGGGTCTATAGCTTTACCAACTCTAGCACCTTGAAGATCTTTACCATTCGCTTCTAATAATGCAACAGTTCTAGTGTTAAAATCTTCATTGGCTAATCCATCTTCCCAGAAAGGAATATCTACTCTTAAACCAGCTGTAACTTTTAAGTTATCAGTAAACTGAATTTCATCCTGTACATAGAATCCTAATACTAAACGTTGGAATTCTGCAGCACCTGTTGAAGCATCTCCAATTCCTCCGCCAGGAATTAATGAGTAGTTGTAATCATATCTACTTACAGCTTCATTATTTAAGAAACTAGTAACACCACTTTGCACAAATTCATCTTCTCCATCATTATTTAGGTCATCAAAAACATCGAAGTATCTGTAACGTCCAAAGTTATTTCTGAAGAATAAATTTTTTGTTTTAGCAAATTCATTTTGCGTACCGATTGTTACTGTATGTCTTCCAGCATAGATACTAAAGTTGTCCGCTAAAGTAAATACATCTTGATCTAATAGGTTTGCTGTACTAAAACGTTCAGCACCAAAGTTAATCCCACCGTCTCCATCATCTAAAAATACAGTAGGGAACGGATCTCCATCAGGATCTCTATCATCTCTAACAATAGAATATCCTAAAATTAAGTTATTAGAAAACTTATTTCCTACTGAAGAGTTCCATTCTAAAGTTGTTGTATTCGCAACACTAGTAAAAAATTCTGATCCATTGCTAAAGTTGATTGTTCCGTTTGACGATCCTCTTCCTTCAAGGTTTTCAGATTTTACATAGTTATTTTTGATAAAGATCTGGTTGTTATCGTTGATATTCCAGTCTAATCTAACTGTAAATGTGTTTCCTAATAAAGTAGATGCGTTGTTTTCGTATCCTCCGACATCATAATTATAACGATCTAAAATAGTTTGTCTAAGATTGGCAAGATCTTGAGCGCTTGAATTACCCCTATAATTTGATATATTAAAAGGAGCAGGAGTTTCATTGTCAACTCTTTCTAAATTTGCGAAGAAGAATAGCTTATCTTTTACAATTGGACCTCCTACTCTAACTCCATAAGTTAAAGCTGTAAAGTCTCCAGTTTTTTCTCTTTCTTCTCCCTCTCCTACTAGATCTACAGGAGTTTTACCTACCAAGTCTTGGTTCTTAAAAAAGGTGTAAGCTGATCCTTCCCAATTGTTAGATCCTGATCTGGTAATTGCATTAATTGCACCACCGGCAAAACCAGATTGTCTTACATCAAAAGGAGCTACGTTTACTTGAAAAGATTCTATAGCATCAATTGAAAATGGATTTATTCCAGTTTGCCCACCATTGGTTCCTGATCCGGCTAATCCAAATACGTCATTATTTACAGCACCATCAATATAGATACCATTAAATCTATTGTTTTGTCCAGCAATAGATATGGAAAATCCATCATTCCCTTCAGTTAACTGAGCTTGTGGAGTAACTCTTACAAACTCGGCAACCGATCTTGAAGTATTTGGCAATGTACTGATTTCTCGTTGTGATACTTTTCTACCAGCTCCTGTTTTGTTAGAATCAAAAATACTGTTCCCTGTTGCAGTAATTATAACTTCATCTAACTCACTTGTTGCTTCATCCAGCTGTTTACTTACTCTTTCGGATTGTCCTAACTGAAGAAATAATCCATCTCGTACAAATCCGTTGAATCCAACATAGGTGATAGTGATTCTGTATGGTCCTCCAACACGCATATTTTGAATACGATAAAATCCATCAAAATCAGTTGTTGTAGCATACTTCGTACCTGTAGGACCGTGAACTGCTATCACAGTCGCCCCTGGTAATGCCCCGCCGTTATTGTCGGTAACTTTACCATTAATCGACGATGTTGTAACTCCTTGCGCAAAAGTTTCTACCACTGTTGCTAAAAGAATTACAACGAATAAAAATGTAATCTTTTTCATTATAATGAATTAAGTTAATTGTTGGCGCAAAAGAACGAATCTTTGTGCAATCTAAGTTTATCTAAACGTTAAAATTTTTACATAATATTTTAACGGTTTTAAGGTAACTCAAATTTTTATAACATTGGTTTTCAGTTGATTGGAAATATCAAAAAGTTGTTAACCGGAAAATGCTTAGCTTAAGTATTTTTTAATTAACATTTTCGTAGACGAATCATGGTCAGAAATCTGCGAATTATCGATTTCATTTAAAATGTTTGTAGCCAATTGCTTACCTAGTTCTACGCCCCATTGATCATAACTGAAGATATTCCAAACGACTCCTTGAACAAAAATTCGCTGTTCGTACATAGAAACTAAAGCGCCTAAACTTTTTGGGGTAAGTTTATCAATTAGAACAGTAGTTGTAGGTTTGTTTCCAGAGAAAACTTTGAATGGAACAAGTTGGTTTAATTTTTCTTCGGAAAGATTTTTAGATTGTAGCTCTTCTAAAACTTCTTCTTTATTTTTTCCATTCATTAAAGCCTCTGTTTGAGCAAAGAAATTAGCCATTAACTTATCCTGATGGCTTTTGTCTCCGAATAAAGGATTTTTAAATCCAATAAACTCTGCAGGAATCAATTTGGTACCTTGATGAATAAGTTGGAAAAATGCATGTTGGGCATTGGTTCCCGGTTCTCCCCAAATAATAGTTCCTGTTTGATAGCTAATAGGGTTTCCTGCACGATCCACACTTTTACCATTACTTTCCATGATTCCTTGTTGTAGATATGCCGGTAATCTATGAAGGTATTGAGAATAAGGTATTATGGCTTCGCTTTCTGCTTCAAAGAAATTGTTGTACCATACACTTAATAGCCCTAGAATAACAGGAATGTTTTCTTCGAAATTTGTTGTCTTGAAGTGTTCGTCCATTTGGTGAGCACCTTCTAACAGGGATTCAAAATTTTCATATCCTATGGATAAACTAATAGATAGTCCAACAGCACTCCACAAAGAGAAACGGCCACCAACCCAATCCCAAAGTGGGAAAATGTTAGTTTCTTCTATTCCAAAATCTACAACTTTTTGCACATTACTAGAAACGGCAACAAAGTGCTTGCCAACTGCAGATGAAGAAGCCTGGTTTATAAACCAGTTTCTCGCTGTAATTGCATTTGATAATGTTTCTTGTGTTCCAAAACTTTTAGATACTACAACAAATAAAGTAGTTTCTGGATCAAGTCCTTTTAGTCTTTGATGTACATGATCACCATCTACATTAGAAATAAAATGAAGGTTTAAATGGTTTTTATAGTATTCTAAGGACTCTGTAATCATAGCAGGTCCAAGATCAGATCCTCCGATACCTATATTTACAATATCTGTAAAAGGTTTATCGGTATATCCTTTTAGATCTCCGCTAATTACCTGATTACAAAATTCTTTGATTTTATTTTTTACTTCTGATACTTCGTTTACAACATTTTTGCCAGCTACTTCAACAATTTGGTCAGAAGGAACTCTAAGTGCAGTATGCAGAACAGCTCTTTCTTCGGTTTCGTTAATAATTTCTCCTCCGAAATAGCTTTGAATCGCCTTGTCAAGTTGTACTTCTTTTGCGAGATCGATTAATAATTTTTTAGTTGTTTCATCGATTCGATTTTTGGAATAATCTATATAAAAATCGTTCCATTCTATCGAAAGCACATCTGCTCTATTAGGAGCTTTTTTAAAAAGATCTTTTAGATGAGTGTCTTTGATCGTCTCATAATGGTTTTTAAGTGCTTCCCAGGCTTTGGTGGTGGTGGGATTAATAGTTGGTAATGCCATGTGGTTACAATATTTCTTGTTTTGGTTTAAAAATGATACTATCTAATTTTGTTTTCATCGGTTCTATGTGCTTAAAAAAAGCAGGTCTTAAACTATCTTGTAGTGGCTTAGATGAAGGTAAGTCTTCTTTAAATGGATCTACTTCTCTACCGTTTTTCCAGAAGCGATAGCACACGTGAGGTCCACTTGTATTTCCGGTCATACCTATAAACCCAATAACTTCTCCTTGTCGCACAAATTCACCTACTTTTACAGCTCTTTTGCTCATGTGAAGGTATTGTGTTTCATAGGTAGCATTATGTCTTATTTTCACATATTTACCATTTCCTCCTCTACGTTCGGATTTGGTAACAGTTCCATCTGCAGTAGCTAAAATTGGTGTTCCGATTGGAGCTGCAAAATCTGTTCCTCGGTGGGGTCTTATTTTGTTTCCGTAATATTTTATTCTGCGCTTAAGGTTGTATCTAGAAGAGATTCTACTAAACTGAACAGGCGCTCTTAAAAAAGCTCTTCTTAAGTTATTGGCTTCCTGATCGAAATAATCTGATGAGTTATTGATCGTATCATCTTTAAATCGGAATGCATAAAGAGGTTTGCTTCGATGCTCAAAATAAGAAGCTTTGATTTCTCCGATTCCAGCTGGAACGGTATCATTAATAAACTTTTCGGTATAAATAACTTTAAATCGATCTCCTGCTTGTAGTCTCGTAAAATCTATCGTCCAGGCATAAATATCAGCCATTTTATAGGCAACAAGAAAGCTTAAATCCATATCGTCAAAAGTTTGAGAAAGATTACTTTCTATAGTTCCTGATGCTATTCTTTCTACAATTTTAACAGGTTTAGCGCTTTTTCTCGCGACAATGCTATCTCTAAAATCTACAACTGTATAATCTATTAACCCATTTTGATACACAAATACTTGAGCTTGTTCTGTAGTATCTTTTGATTTTAGAACGGTATAGGCTTTACCTGCGGTAATTCTTGCAACGTTAAACGTATCTTTTATTTTATTTGAAATTTCAAAAACTTTAGCTCTAGTAATTCCATGGCTATCTAAAATAGCTCCAAAACTATCTCCTGGGCGAACAGTATCTCTAACAACAGTAAAGTCGTTAAGATTATATCCAAATTCTTTGATGATAGGAGGTTCTACTATTTCTTTACTTGTTTCTGGAACAACAACTACGGGTTCTTTCTTTTCTTTTTGGCATGAAATAAATACTACCAAAACAAGTAGTATACAACCTAAATTCTTCAACTCTGACTTTATTTTGTGGTATTAAATTGATGGGTAACCCATTGCTGACCCCAATTTTCTTTTTCCTCTGTACTCCAAAGATTAGGAAAAAACATAATTCTTTGAAAACTTGGGGGTAGAAACTTTTTCCAGTTAGTTCCTCCTGTAGCTAATACCTCACCTTGATCTCTATTAAGATACCTGTAGGCGGCTCCCATATGCATTAATAACCAATTAATATTTACATTGGTGTCAAAAGTACGCAATGCATTAATAAGGTGCACATTATTTTGCTCTTTTTCTGGAAGTTCCAGATATCTATGGTAAATGGTACTCTGTTTTACTTGATGTGCGATACGCATCATTCTAGGTGTATAACGGTACTCAAATTGCTTAAGAGTCAGTGTTTTTTCACCGGTTTTTATGTCCGTTGCTCCAGATTTCCAGTATAAATGTTCGTAAACATCTTCTAAGGGATCGTCTTCAGAAAATTGTGCTTTTTCCTTGGCATTCACAAGATTTGCCAAAGGAGTTGCATAGATTTCAATCATTCTAAATTGAACCGACTGAAATCCACTAGCTGGTAATAAAGACATTCGATACTTTAGGAATTGATCCTTATCCATTCCTTTAATCATAACATCAAAGGAATCAATCAATACTCTAAAATACCTGTTGATTCGATTTAATTTCTTAGTGAAAAACTCAGCTGTTTGTAATTTATCATCAATGATCTGTTTTAATTCGTGTATAATCAACTTAAAATACAGTTCAGTGATCTGATGATACATGATGAAGATTTCTTCATCAGGAAAGTGAGTTCGAGGTATTTGTAAACTTAGTAAGGTGTCTAAATGGATGTAGTCCCAATACGTAAGGTATCGATCATGTAAAAGACCATCTAGATAAGATCCTAAATCTTGACCAGAGTTTTTAAATTTCTTTTCGAGCTGCTTTATTTTTTCAGCAATTTCTGGTTGTATGGATTCGTCCATTAATCTATAACAATTTTAAGAGGATGTTTCAATCCTTTATACGCTATCAAATCTGCATTAATAGATCCTACCAGAATGTCTGCTTTTATTCTAATTGGCATACGATTATCATCATCGCTTACCCATACCGTTAGACTTTCTTCTTCTTTAAACACTCGTTCTGCCTGAACTATTGGACGAAATTTTAAACAGCGTATTTTGTTACCATTCATTTTTACTGTTTCTCTTCCTAAAAAGCGTAGCTTGAACAAGTAGTTTTCATTATCGAAAAACATATTTACAAATTGTTCATCGCCAACTTTAAGCGAAGATACGTCAATATTATTTCTTAAGTAATAAAAGGAAGACATCATATCCTGTATGTTGTCTTTAATGGTAAACGTATTTTTAGTATTATACTTTTTGTTAAAAACTAAAGCCTTTTTGCTTTCGTGATCAAAGTCAATTTCTATGTCTTTGATATGCCCTCCTTCATTTATTTTACGAATAAAACGATAAGGTTTTACTTCATTTCTGTCTATGTAAGTTTCATAGTAATCTTCTACTTTAAAAAACACACTTAAAAGTCCAGATGATTTTCCAGTTCCAACAATATGATGTACTGGCTTTCCTTTAAACATTTCATTCTTTACTTCTAAAGTTGCATAGCTGGCTGTAAAAACTCCATATCTGATTTTAAATTTAAACCATTCTCCATCATCAAAAGACTTATGACTATCCTGAGCGTTTAAGATACATGTCGATAAGACAACCAATAAAAGAATATATCTTTTCATAACTAATTTTTGGGTGTTGTTTAATTGCATATAGGTACTACTAATGAGACTTTTACAATATCCGTTCCAAAAGTACTACATAATATAAACAGATAAAAGCAAGGAGTATTACTAAATATTGAAAAAAAAGTAATAAAAAAGAGAGCCACCACAGCTCTCTTTTACTTTTATTAACCAACTAAAAACTTAAATTATGAGAATAATTATTGTTTTTGGTATAAGCGGTAACCACTCCGCTTATGATACAAACATCCGCTTTTTTTGCATAATTATCAAACGAAAACGTTTTTTTATTATGATATTTAACAAAAATTTAGGCAGAAATCCATTATTTTTCAATAATCTCAATTTATTAACATAGCTTAACTAAAATGTTTAAAGGAAATTAACGAAAAATCTGAATTTATAAAGTTCCTCTTTGTTCTTGTTCTCTTTCGATAGCTTCGAATAATGCTTTAAAGTTTCCTTTTCCAAAAGATTGAGCTCCTTTTCGTTGAATAATTTCGAAAAACATTGTCGGACGATCAAGAACAGGTTTGGTAAAAATTTGTAATAAATACCCTTCATCATCACGGTCTATTAAAATACCTAGTTCTTTTAAAGGTTCTAGATCTTCATCAATTTCGCCAACTCTATCCAAAACAGTCTCATAATAGGTAGCAGGTACCGTTAAAAACTCTACACCTCTATCCTGAAGAGAAGATACGGTTTCAATTATGTTATCAGTAGCCAGAGCCATATGTTGTACACCTGCACCGTTATAGAAATCAATATATTCTTCTATCTGAGATTTTTTTCTTCCTTCAGCGGGTTCGTTAATTGGAAATTTAATTCTTCCATTCCCATTACTCATTACCTTACTCATCAAGGCAGTGTATTCTGTAGAAATATCTTTATCATCAAAAGATACTAACTGTGCAAACCCCATAACTTTTGCATAAAACTCACACCACTTATTCATTTCATTCCACCCTACATTTCCAACCATATGGTCAATATATTTCAGACCGGTATCTTTGGTAGTGTAGGGTTTGTCCCAAGCTTTATATCCTGGAAGAAAAGCTCCGTTGTAATTTTTGCGTTCCACAAATATGTGAACAGTTTCTCCATAAGTGTGTATACCAGAAAAGACAACAGTACCATCTTTATCTTCTTTAGTGGTAGGCTTTATGTAAGATTCTGCGCCTCTTTTGGTAGTTTCTTCGTAGCTTTTAGTAGCGTCATCAACCCAAAGTGCAACTACCTTTACACCATCTCCATGGGCATTTATATGTTTGTTAATTTCGCCGTCTGGTTGTAATGGTGAAGTGAGAACAAGGGTAATTTTATCTTGTCTTAAAACATATGAAACTCGATCCTTTAAACCTGTTTCTAGTCCTGCATATGCAATAGGTTGAAAACCCCAGGCAGTTTGGTAGTAATAAGCAGCTTGCTTGGCGTTACCTACATAAAGTTCTACATAATCAGTACCTAAAAGTGGTAAGAAGTCTTCAGCGTCTGGGATTATTTTTTCTAAATTTTGTGAGGTTATATTTGTTGACATAATATTGCTTTAAATTTTAATTAGAAATTTTAGGGTGTACCATATTTGATTCAGATTTTTTGATTTCCAAATGCTTTTTACACTACCACATTGCCCTTAGATGGGCAGAAATATCAATTCTATAATTCAACATAAAGACCTAAACTTAAATTATTCTAACCAAGATTTATGATAATCTTCGTCTGCTATTTTCATTGCTTCTTTAGTAACCATAAGAGGTTTAAAGGTATCAACCATAACAGCAAGTTCATCTGTTTTGGTTTTTCCAATACTTCTTTCTACGGCTCCAGGGTGTGGTCCATGCGGAATCCCTGCTGGATGTAAAGAAATATGTCCTGCTGCAATATCGTTTCTACTCATAAAATCACCATCTACGTAGTATAAAACTTCATCACTATCGATGTTGCTATGGTTGTAGGGAGCAGGAATACTTTCTGGATGGTAGTCGTATAATCTCGGAACAAATGAACATACTACAAATGCATCTGTTTCGAACGTTTGGTGCACTGGCGGTGGTTGGTGAATTCTTCCGGTAATTGGTTCAAAATCATGAATAGAAAATGCATACGGGAAATTAAATCCGTCATATCCTACGACATCAAAAGGATGTGTAGCATAAATCATATCAAAAATTTCGTCTTGCTTTTTTACTTTGATCAGAAAATCACCTTTTTCGTCATTACTTTCCAGTTCATATGGAGCACGAAGATCACGCTCACAAAAAGGAGAATGTTCTAATAATTGCCCAAACCAATTTCTATATCTCTTAGGAGTGTAAATAGGTCTTCTGGATTCAACAATAAATAAACGATTATCCGATGTGTCAAAATCTAATTTGTAAATCGTTCCTCGAGGTATTAGGATGTAATCTCCATACTTAAAATCAATATTTCCAAGATGGCTTCTAAATTTACCAGTTCCTCTATGAATAAAAATTAATTCATCCGCATCCGTGTTTTTATAAAAGTATTCAGAGGTAGATTCTTGAGGAGAAGACAGAATAATACTCACATCGCTATTGGTAAGTACATTTTTTCTACTTTCTAAATAATCTTTTTCTGGATGGACTTTAAATCCGTGTAATCGATATGATTTGATATTATTATGAATGGCAATTTCGGGAGCTACACTATAGCTTCCTTTAATTTCTTTTACTTGAGTAGGTCGATGATGATGGTATAGATTGGTGGACATTCCATCGAATCCAATTGTTCCGAATAATTGTTCGTAATAAAGATTTCCATCTGGCTTTCTAAAGATGGTATGTCTTTTAGGTGGTATAGTACCCAAAGAATGATAAAAAGGCATGATTTTTAAGATTATATTGTTAACTAATAAGTTTGAAAAAGTAATGCAATAGTAATCTGATACCTTATTCCGGATTGCGCTTAATAAGGTAGTGTAATAGCAATAATAAATCCTGCCAATACAAAGTCATAGTATTACAAATATCGTAAATATTTATTTTCTTTTATGGTATTTCTTACTAAAACCAGAAACCAATACTAAAATACCATTCTCCTTCTTTTTGTTCTGGAGAAAATGAATATTTAACTTGGATAGGACCCGCAAAAGTTTCTAAGCCATAACCCAATGCATATCCAGAATATTCTGGAGATTCAAACCAGCCTCCATTATCAAATAATCTCGTCCCCACATTGGCATAATTTGCCGCTATATTGAGGTGATTTTTTGGAAATATTTCATAATCTAGAGACATATTTGCTTTAATAAAACTGTCTCCAACAATACTTAAGAAATCGTATCCATAAAATGGGATGTTATTGTTTATCATTCTTGCACCAAAACCTCCAACAAAAAAGTTAAGACTTCTGATGTTTTGTTCCTCCCATCGATTACCTGCACTTAATCCAAGGTTAACCGAGGTTTTATTAAGAAGTTTAAAGGCATAACCAAAATCAGCTTTGGCAATTACAAAATTACTATCCTGACTATTTGGGTTATCATCAATCAAATAATAATTAATATTTCCATCGAAGAAAAAACCTGAAGAAGGAAAATACTTATTGTCGTAGCTGTCAAATTTTAAATAGGATAAAACACTCCAATAATTACTATTGTCAAAAACCACTCTTGGTAATTGATCTTCATCCTCTCCAATAGTTTCTGAAATAAGCCTAAACCTTCTATATTCTGCGCCAAGACCTAAAGAAAAGGTCTGGTTTAGAAGTGTTTCAGCATAAACTTGTGTTTTGAAATCTAAATAATCTAAGTTGATTTTATTTACTTCGATATCTGGTAAATTAAAATCTTCTCTTACTAATTCGTATGCTACATTTCTATTAAACCGGTTAAGACTATTTTTGACACCAATACTCCAATAAAAACCTTTGTCTATATAATAATCGAGGTCGTATCTTATATTGTCGCCTAATGCGACGTCTAATGAAAGAACATCATTGTTAAATAATAGGCTTTTTTTAGTAAAGTTTACCAGAGCTGCGGTTTGATATAAATCATCATAATGAAGTGCAAACCTTAACAACATCGTGTTATCCGATTCTTTTACGTTAAGAACTAATTCTTTACCGTCTTCTTTATCTATTAAACGATGACTGACTCTATCAAAATTTCCAGTAGCAGATAGGTTATTGATGCCTTCATACAACCTTTGATAAGTAGTAAGTTTAGGGTTTTTTAGTTTTAGCTTAAGCTTTCCTTTTATATAGGATCTGGTGTATCTTTTATTTCCATAAATTACCAAGCTTTTTATAAGAAGTGTATCTGAGTTTTTAGGAATTAGTGTTCTAGGTTTTGATGATTTCTGTAGTCTTTTTATAGCTCTTAATTTTTCATAATTCTCAAATGCTGCTTTTTCTCCATTGGCAATAATTTTATCAGCTTGGTCAAATGATATTAAGTTAAAATCCGTAATAGAAGGTTTTACATACACATCTGTTTCGGGTTTTTTAGTTTTCATGGCATTGATCGTCCTGAAATTGCTGATTTGTAACATGATGTTCGTAACTGAGGTAAGTTGATTACGTGGTATAAGACTGTCCTGTACATCAATACCAATTACAATATCAGCTCCTTTTGCACGGATTTCTTTAATAGGATAGTTGTTAGAAACTCCACCATCGGTCATTAAAACTCCATCTAATTCTATGGGACTAAAAATAGAAGGTAATGCGCCACTCGCAGAAACTGCTTCGGGCAGATAACCTTTGTCTAATAAAATTTGCTCTCCAGTAGCAATATTTGTAGACATACAGAAAAAAGGAATAGGAAGTTTGCTAAAGTCATCTATTTCATGAACATGAGATGTTAATCGAGCAAATTCATTAAAAAAATTCTGTCCTTTGGATAACCCTTGAGGTAATCCAATTTTAAAATCATCAAAAGGTAATGTTAATGCATATTTTTCAGAATCTTCGCGTTCATAGAAGGTTTTTGCTTTTCTTGGTAAATCATCCTGAATTAATACATTAAAATCAACTGTTTTAAAAATAGAGTCTAATTCTTTGGCATTATATCCAGAAGCGTATAAAGATCCTATAATGGCACCCATGCTGGTTCCTCCGATATAATCTATTCTTATTCCGGCTTCTTCGATTACTTTTAAAGCTCCGATATGAGCAAGTCCTTTGGCACCACCTCCACTTAGTACTAATCCAACTTTAACATCTTGATCTTCCTTAATATTATAGACAATAGAATCATTTACTTCTTGCGCGGATATATTGTTGGAAGCAAAAAGTAGAGTAATCAGCAATGATGTCTTTAGAATCTTATTTGAGGTACTCCAGATCAAAGGTTTATTCTTTTTTAGAAAGATAATAATTATACACTTTGGTTGCGCGAGAATTACCAACTACTTCTATAAGTTCTTTTTTTGTGGCTTCGCGTATTCGTTTTACTGATCTAAAATGTTTCAACAATTCTACAACAGTTTTTTCTCCAATTCCAGGGATGGTATCAAGTTCGGTGTCTAAGGCAGCTTTACTTCTTTTTTGCCTGTGAAAAGTAATTCCAAAACGGTGCGCTTCATTTCTGAGATGCTGAATAATTTTTAAAGATTCTGATTTTTTATCTAGATATAATGGTATCGAATCACCAGGATAATAGATCTCTTCTAATCTTTTAGCAATTCCAATAATGGTTATTTTTCCTCTTAGATCTAAACTTTCCAAAGCTTTTAATCCAGAAGACAATTGCCCTTTTCCACCATCTACAATCACAAGTTGTGGTAATGGTTGCTCTTCATCTAGTAGTCTTTTATATCTTCGGTAAACTACTTCTTCCATAGAAGCAAAATCATTAGGTCCTTCTACTGTTTTGATATTAAATTTCCGATATTCTTTTTTGCTAGGCTTCCCATTTTTAAAGACTACACAAGCTGCGACTGGATTGGTTCCTTGGATGTTAGAATTATCAAAACATTCGATATGTCTTGGTTCTTCAGGTAGTCGAAGATCTTTTTTCATTTGAGCCATCAATCGTTTTACATGGCGATCAGGATCAATGATTTTAATTTGTTTAAATCGCTCTTGTCTATAATATTTGGCATTACGTAATGATAAGTCTACAATTTTCTTTTTATCGCCAAGCTGAGGAATTGTAATTTTCAGATCTTCGCCCAAATCCACATCAATGGGTACAAATATTTCTTTAGATCTCGAATTAAATCGTTGTCTTAATTCTATAATAGCGAGTTCTAGTAGTTCTTTGTCAGTTTCTTCTAACTTCTTTTTAATTTCTGTAGTGTGAGACCTTATGATAGAACCATAGGATAATTGAAGAAAATTGACATAGCCGTAGGATTCGTCAGAAATAATAGAAAATACATCTACGTTGCTAATTTTTGGATTCACCACAGTAGATTTCGCTTGGTATTTTTCTAAAACTTCAATTTTTTCTTTTATCTGTTGTGCATCTTCAAACTCCATTTTTTCGGCATGCATCACCATTTGTTTACGAAACCTATTCAGTGAATCTTTAAAATTACCTTTTACAATTTGTCTGATGGCCTCAATATTTTCATGATACTCTTTTTCATCTTGTAATCCTTCACAAGGTCCTTTACAATTTCCTAAATGATATTCGAGACATACTTTATATTTACCACTTTCAATTTTTTGCTGTGATAGATCATAATTACAAGTTCTTAGTTGATAGAGCCCTTTTATAAGATCTAATAAGGTGTTTACTGTTTTAAAATTTGTGTAAGGCCCAAAATACTCAGAACCATCTTTTATAAGTGTTCTGGTAGGGAAGACCCTTGGAAAGCGTTCTTTTTTAATACAAATCCAAGGATACGTTTTGTCATCCTTGAGCATCACATTAAAACGAGGTTGATGTTTTTTAATGAGATTGTTTTCTAAGAGTAACGCATCAGTCTCCGTTTCTACAACAATATGACGTATGGTACAGATCTTTTTAACCAATACCTTTGTCTTATAATTATCGTGATTTTTGGTAAAGTAAGAGGTAACTCTTTTTTTAAGATTTTTTGCTTTTCCAACATATAATAACGTGTCATCTTTATCATAATATTGATAAACTCCTGGTCCTGTTGGTAAAGTTTTAAGTTGTATTTCTAATGAAGGTAGTTGCATATTCCAAATGTAAATTTAATGCTTTGTTAGCATTAATAAATACGGTTCATAATATTATTATGTTAAAAACAAGAAATGAATTTAAGTATTAAAAGTGTTATCCTATAAAATGAATCTGGTTTTTTATTACTTTAGTATTTATATTGTTTTAAAGGTACTTTTTTGAAAGATCAGAAAAAAATAATTGGAAGAACAGATAAGGTGGATTTTCCGCTTTTGGATTTGTGCGATATTGATGTAAAAGTTGATACAGGAGCGTACACCTCATCTATTCATTGCAAAGAGATTAAAGAAGTTGGTCAAATCTTAGAGTGTCGATTTTTGGATCCTACTCATCCTGAATATAATGGTAAAAAATTCACTTTTAAAAATTATGATATTACCGCTGTAAAAAGTAGCAATGGAAAGGTAGAAGTGAGGTATGCTATTAGAACCAAAATCACATTATTTAATAAGACACATCCTATAACATTAACATTATCTTCTCGAGACGATATGCGTTTTCCAGTTTTAATTGGTCGTAAATTTCTTAGCGGAAAGTTTTTGGTAGATCCGCAATTAGAAGATCAGTCTTATAACGTAAAATCATAATGAATATAAAAATTTTGTCCCGCAGTACGAGTTTGTATTCTACTAACGTATTAGTTCAGGCGGCGATTAAGCGCAAGCATAATGTACAAGTCATTGATCCATTAAATTGTGATATTATTATTGAGAAGAAAAAACCAGAGATTTATTATCGTGGTAAGAAACTGGATCATGTAGATGCAGTAATTCCTAGAATAGGAGCTTCTATTACTTTTTATGGTACAGCAGTAGTGAGGCAATTCGAAATGATGAATGTTTTTACTACTGTACAATCACAAGCGCTGGTAAATTCCAGAGATAAATTACGAAGTCTTCAGATTCTATCTAAAGCTGGTTTGGGATTACCAAAAACCGTATTTACGAATTATTCCAAAGATGTTTCGGAAGTGATTTCCCATGTAGGAGGAGCACCATTAATTATAAAATTGCTTGAGGGTACACAAGGTCTAGGGGTTGTTTTGGCGGAAACTAAAACGGCAGCAGAATCGGTACTGGAAGCTTTTAATGGTTTGCAAGCTAGAGTAATTGTTCAGGAGTATATCAAGGAAGCCAAAGGAGCAGATATTCGAGTATTGGTGGTGGATGGTCAGGTAGTAGGCGCGATGAAAAGACAAGGTAAAGAAGGTGAGTTCCGATCCAACCTTCATAGAGGAGGAAGTGCTCAGATTATTCAGTTATCCGATGAGGAAGAGAACGCAGCCATAAAAGCGGCAAAAGCATTAAAACTTGGTGTGGCAGGAGTAGATATGCTTCAGAGCGAAAGAGGTCCTTTAATTTTAGAAGTGAACTCCTCACCAGGATTAGAAGGAATTGAAACTGCTACTGGAAAAGATATCGCTAAAACAATCATTCGTTTTATAGAACGAAGTGTTTAGAATTATATGAAAAAGACTGAAGAAACCGATGTTCTTAGCATATTAGGAGAAAATATTCCGCTGGGAACAAGTAAAACTATTAACTTTAATATTGCTAACCTTTATACATCTACTAAAGTAGAAATTCCTATTATTATCGAACGTTCTAAAAAATCAGGGCCTACGGTTTTGATTACAGCAGGAATTCACGGAGATGAAATTAATGGTGTAGAGATCGTAAGACAAATTATTTCTAAAAAAATCAATAAACCAGCAAAAGGGACTATCATATGTATTCCTCTACTTAATGTTTTTGGTTTTTTAAGTATGAATCGTTTTTTTCCAGATGGAAGGGATCTTAATCGAGTATTTCCTGGGACTAAGAATGGTTCTTTGGCAAGTCGTTTTGCATATCAGTTTGTCAACGAGATTTTACCTGTAGCAGATTTTTGTTTGGATTTTCATACTGGTGGTGGCAGTAGGTTTAACGCTCCCCATATTAGAGTAGATGGAAAAAATGAAAGATTAATGAACTTAGCAAAAGTCTTTAATGCTCCTTTTATTTTATTATCCGAAAATTTGGAGGGATCGTATCGTGGTACTTGCGCAAAAAAAGGAGTTGATATTTTACTATTCGAAGGAGGGAAATCCCAAAATAGTAATAGAGATATTGCCAAAGAAGGGGTTTTAGGAGTGCTTAGAATACTTAATCATTTAGAAATGTTGAAACCTTCTGTGGAGCTATCTTACCCAGATAAAAAAGATACAATTATTGTAGAAAAAAGTTCCTGGATGCGTGCAAAATATAGTGGATTACTGCATATTAAAATACCCTATGGGAAATTAGTTGAAAAAGGAGAACATCTTGCCACGATCACAGACCCTTATGGTAAAATGAGACATGTGGTAAAGGCACCAAATCAAGGGTATATTATTAATGTGAATGAAGCTCCTATTGTTTATAAAGGAGATGCTATTTTCAGAATTACGACACAATTAGCTTCTTAAAAAAGATGAATAAAAATGAATTGAGAGCAAAATACAAAGCGCTGAGGTCAAAGTTAGAAGATGATCAGATAGATGACCTTAGTTTGGATATTTCGAATCATTTACTACAGTTAGATATATGGGAAAAATCATTTTACCATATTTTTCTTTCTATTCAAAAACAGAAGGAAATTAATACAGAATTTATATTACATATTCTTCAGGGAAAGGATAAGAATATTGTGGTCTCTAAAAGTGATTTTAAGGATAATAGTTTGGAACATATGTTACTTACTGACAATACTATTCTAAAGGTAAATCAGTGGGGGATTCCAGAACCTGTAGATGGTATTCCTATCCCAGAATCTAAGATTGATGTAGTTTTTGTGCCTCTTTTGGCTTTTGATCAGCTAGGAAATAGAGTTGGTTATGGTAAAGGGTTTTATGATAAGTTTTTATCCAAATGTAGAACTGAAACTATTAAAATAGGACTTTCCTTTTTTTCTGCTGAAGAAGAAATTGAAGATGTATTGCCAACCGACATTGCATTAGATTTTTGTGTTACACCACAAAAAATTTATGACTTCAGTAAAAAATGAGAACACTACTATGTAACTGATGGAATGAAGCTAAAAAGAAATTTAAGCTTCTTCTTTCTTAGGAAAAGCTTTCTTATTAAAGACTAGTAATAAGAAAACACCAATACTAATTGCTGAGTCTGCAATATTAAAAACAGGATCAAAAAAAGAAAAGTGCTTTCCTCCCCAAAAAGGAATCCATTCAGGTAGGATGTCATCATAAAACGTAAATTGTATCATATCTACTACTTTGCCATAAAAAACACTTTCATAGCCGCCACCTTCGGGCATGAATTGTGCTATTTGTGTGGTAGTACTTTCGTTAAAAATAATACCGTAAAATATAGAATCAATAATATTTCCGAAAGCTCCAGCAAATATTAAAGCGATACAAAAAGTTAAAATTTTAGGGCTGTTCTTACGAACGGAATCATAAAGCCAATATCCAATACCTGTTATTGCCACTAATCTAAATAAAGTAAGCACGAGCTTACCATAATTACCAGGAAGTTCAAACCCCCAAGCCATACCCTTATTTTCTACAAATACAATTCGAAACCAACTAAAAACAGGGACTTCTTCATGTAATGAAAAGTTAGTTTTGATATATATTTTGGAAATCTGATCAATTAGCAGAACCACGATAATGACTAAAATAGATTTCTTTAAAGACATAAATTTCTTTGATTTCGGAATAGTGACGGACAAAAATAGTGTTTTATTTTGTTTTGTAGACACTTATATTTCCTGTTATGGATTTTAGCTCAATTTGATGCTTTCCAGAAATTTTATCTGAGGAAATTACACCGGATTTTGTTATCGCTTTGACCTTTGCATTTTTTGTGTGGAGTTCGATATTTCCTCCTAAGGTATTGATTACAGCATTTCCTATAAATTTTTGTACTAAACAATCTCCAGAACTTAGTTCTACAAATAATGATTTTAATGAACCATTTAAGTCTAAAGACGCCAGTTTTGAGGTAATAGTAGTATCTAAATGACGAGGCAGCTGTATCTTAACTTTTAGGGCTATTACCTTATGTGCGCTTAATTTGTCATTGTGTTTTTCGGAAAATGGTTGGATATCATCCTCTATAAACAAGGTGTTCTGAGTGCGTTTTACATTGATTAGTACATTGTTTTGATATTCACCTTCTGAAATGGCACTAACGATAACTTTATTTTCGGAGGTATTAATAACTTCTATCTGAAAAGTATTGTCTAAGACAATAAAGATTTCAGATATATCTGTTACATCAATTGTTTTATCAAAGGTGGATTGCGAAAATCCAGGTATCCAAAATAATAGTAATACAAAAAAAGAAAAAAGCCGCCTCATACATTTCTAAGGTAGCTTTTTTCTTGATGCAATCAATATTGCTAAACTTTAATTTTTGATGTTTTACTGTGTTGTTTTGTAAGTATCTTACAATCAGTGTTCTTACAAAGAAAATCGATTATTGCTTTCGTATAAAAATATCACCACTTACAGTTTTGAGTTCCAATTCACTTTTAATATCTCCAAAAGTTCCGGTTACTTTACTGCCCACAACTCGATTTTTTCCTTGATCAAACTCTAGATCTTTATCTGAATAGATCATTCCTGTAACAGTTTCTGCTCTAAGTCTCGACTTGGCAATGTGCACATCGATAGTGCCGCTGATTGTTTTAAGAGTTAAATCTCCTTGATACTTTTTGATATCTATATTTCCACTAATGATATCTATCTCCAATTCTCCGTTGTAGTTTTCTGAGACTACACTTCCTGAGATACTTTTAACACGTAAACGCATGTTTTCTGGGATATACAGAGTATAGTTGGCATCCATCTCTAAGTTATTACAAGGTCCCCAATTACCTTTTTTGTTTTTATTCCATTTTTTGAATAAATCACCATAACTAGATTCGATATTTAAAAAGGAAGAGGAGTTGTCTATAGTAAGTTCGAAATAATCATTAAACTCTCCATTGTTAATGTCTACTTCTGCTTTTACATATACGTTGCTTTTATCCCAGGTTTTAATAACTATATCATCAGCGAACTTGAATTCTATACGAATTTGATTAGAAGACGTTGTTATTTCTTTTTCAATTACTTTTTGTGCATTCGTTTGAATAGCTATGAAACAAAATGCAATAAGGATTACGAAATTTTTCATGATTATTGATTTTTTGATTGATGTTTGACCTCTTTATTGTTTTCTTAGATAAATATTTCCGGTGGAAGATCTAAGGCTAATTTCTACACCACCATCGTTAAGTTCGGTTTTTATTGTTCTTTTACCACTAACTAGTTTCATATCGCTTTCTGGAACAGGAAATTTAATGTCAAAATCTGTAAAAATTTCTCCCATGGTTGTTTTGAGTTCTAAATTTGCTGCTGTATTGGATGGAAGGCTAACATCAATGGCACCCGTAGCAGAAACTAATGAAATAGGAGAACTTTGGCTCACTTTGTCAAATACAATATTAATTTCTCCAGTGGCCGTTTTGGCTACGATAGGACCTGTTACGTTTTTGAATGTAATGTTACCTACATTTGTTAAAGCTTCTATTTCCGAAGAAAATCCTTCTGCTACAATCCGTCCAAGATTGCTTTTTTCTATTTTAATATTGATACTTTTTGGAAGAAAGATTTCTAAAATACCAGTATAAGCACTTTTGAGATTTCTGATCACTAAGGTGCCTCCTTCTTTTTGTACGTATACTCCATACCCAGTATTATCACTTCCTCCAGCATAAACAGCTTTTAAGCCTCTTGCTTTTTCTGGCATCTTTCTGCCCTCTCCAACAATAATAAGTTCGTTTTTTTCGTGTGATTTGATAATCACACCTGATGCAGAACCGACAACTGCTGTTTTTACTCCTTGCAAAGATTGGGTATAGTTTTCTTGTGCTTTTAATTGTCCGATAGTAATAAAAAGTACTATTGCGATTGCTATATGTTTCATCTGTTCTTTTTTAATGTTTTTTGATTGAAATTTTAAATTAAATTAGGAAGACCAATGGTTACTTGATCTTTTACATAACTTGGTGTTTCTTCATTTTGAAGTAACTTTTCCATAGAAGGAACTGCGCGTTTTTCCTGAATGGAAACTAATATTTGAATTAATTCAATTTGCATGCCTGGATCTTTTTCAATCTCCAAAGCGTCTATAAATGATTTACGAACCATTTCTGAGTCTGAGAACTTAGCTAGTGCTTCTGCTGCAGCCAGTCGCACATTGATATGATCGTCATAAAACATTTTATTTATTAAAGCTTTTAATATGTCATTACTAGGTTTTTCGAATTCTTCGGCATAGTTAACAGCTTGTAAACGCTTACTCGCAGATTCATTTTCGATAAGTGATATAGTCACTTCTTGTTTTAGTTGTTTTTTTTCTTTTTGCAACACTGCCATTTCCTCATAAAATGATTCCTGATTTTGTTGCTTTCCGAAGAAGTATGCAGAAACTATTAATGCAATCGTAGCTGCAATCTGAATAGCTGTTTTCCAATGTGATTTAGATGGTTGATGTAATGAAACTACCTTTGAATCTTGTAATAATGCTTTTTCGGTTAGTAGCATTTCTTCAAAACTGGTTTTAAGGCTTTGATCTGGTACTTCGTCTTTTTCATTTTCAATTCCTTTAAAAATTTGTTGTAATTCGTTTAAGGATTCTTGGCAGTCAGGGCAAGAAGAAAGATGTGCTGTAATGGCATCATACTCTTTTAGATCTAGATTCTTATCGATATAATCGATCAACTTTTCTTTTATTTGTTTGCAATCCATATTCATGGTGTTATATATTTTGTAGGTAATGATCTTTTAGCTTATGAATCGCACGATGTACTTTGGTTTTTACTGCTCCAGTTGTAGAACCTGTTATTTCTGCAATCTCTTGATACTTGATTCCTTGATAACGATTCATGATCACTAATTCTCTATCACTCTTATTTAATTTTTTTAAAGCTTGGTTTAGTTGTTCTTTAATTTCGTCTTTTTCGATTCCATTAGATCCTTCTTGTTCTGTTTTATATTCAATTTCATCCAATCGTTGATCCTTATTCTTTTTACTTTGATAATGATCAGAAAAAATATTTCTGGCGATCGTATAAATCCAAGATGAAAACTTTCCTTTATTGTAAGACTTTCTATACTTGATTGCTTTATAAAAAACCTCTTGAGCAATATCCTGACTGGCATCTCTATCGTTCGTCATTTTTAGTAAAAAATTAAAGATTCTAATATGGTATCGTTCGAACAGGATACGCATCATATCCAAATTATCTTCAGATACCAGAATCATTAATTCTTCGTCAGTTAAATTTTTCAAGATGTTACTCTTTTTGGTTAGCTTCTATTATTAATACCTGTCTTTTTTAAAAAGGTTACATTAGGACATAAAAAAAATGCTTTCCAATTTGGAAAGCATTTTAAATGTACAATATTTTGATATTTATTTCTGCATATTCTTAGCTTCGATACTAAGTGTAGCATGCGGAACAAGCTTTAATCTTTCTGGGTTGATTAACTTTCCTGTTACTCTACAAATACCATATGTTTTGTTTTCAATACGTAGTAATGCGTTTTTTAAATCACGCACAAATTTCTCTTGTCTAATAGCCAACTGCGTATTTGCTTCTTTAGACATAGTCTCGCTTCCTTCTTCAAAAGCCTTGAATGTTGGGGAGGTATCATCTGTACCGTTATTACCATCATTCTTGTAAGCGCTTCGAAGTAATTCCAAATCTTTCTTAGCTTTCTCCATCTTTTCCACAATGATTTCTTTAAACATTGCTAGATCGGAGTCACTGTACCTTACTTTTACATCTTCTGCCATACAATTACTGTTTTTTTATTACCAATTGGGTCGCAATGTCGTCAAACGCAATTTCTGTACCATTTATTACATCTGTTGCAAACTCAATTGTATCGGTTAAGGTTTCATTCTTGATGTAGGTCTCATTGGTCGCTACGGCTTCTTGTATAGATTTATTTTCCTTAATTACAATTTCTATACGATCAGTCACCTCTAATCCGCTATCCTTACGGATATTTTGAATTCTGTTTACAAGCTCTCTTGCGATTCCTTCTTTTTTAAGTTCTGGAGTAATGGTAATATCCAAAGCAACGGTAAGGGATCCAGAATTTGCAACCAACCAACCCTCAATATCCTGGGAACTGATTTCTACATCATCGGTACCTAAAGTAATCATTTTATCATTAATTTCTAAGTCAAAACTACCAGTTTGTTCAAGAATTTTAATGGCTTCCTGATCAAAAGACTGTATCTTGCTGGCTATCAACTTCATATCTTTACCGAAACGAGGGCCTAAATTTTTGAAATTTGGCTTAATTTGTTTCACTAATATACCAGAAGCATCGTCTAATAACTCTATCTCCTTTACATTTACCTCGCTTTTAATCAAACCTGCAATGTCATTGATCTCAGCTTTATCGGCATCATTAAGAACAGGAATCATAATTCGCTGTAATGGTTGACGCACTTTTATTTTTTCTTTCTGACGTAACGAAAGAACCAAAGAACAAATAGACTGTGCTTTTTGCATTTTATGTTCTAAAGCCTTGTCTACGTAGCTAGCATCAAATGTTGGGAAATTCGATAAATGCACACTTTCAAAAGATTCTTGTGCGCAATTAGCAACAAGGTCTTTATATAAGCGATCCATAAAAAATGGTGCTACCGGTGCTCCCAGTTTTGCAACTGTTAGCATACAAGTGTATAATGTCTGATATGCTGAGATTTTATCTTGTTCGTAATCACCTTTCCAATATCTTCTTCTACTTAAACGTACAAACCAGTTACTTAAGTTTTCTTGCACAAAATCTGAAATAGCTCTTGTTGCTTTTGTAGGTTCGTAATCATTATAGTATTCATCAACACTTTGGATTAGTGTATGCAGTTCGCTCAAAATCCAGCGATCTATTTCTGGACGATCTGCTAATGGTATTTCTGGTTCGGAATAATTGAAATTATCAATATTCGCGTAGAGCGTAAAGAACGAATAGGTATTATATAAGGTTCCGAAGAATTTTCTACGTACCTCACCAATTCCTTCAGAATCAAATTTAAGATTATCCCAAGGATTTGCATTACTAATCATATACCATCTGGTAGCATCCGGACCATAGGTTTTTAATGTTTCGAAAGGATCAACAGCATTACCAAGTCTTTTGGACATTTTTTGCCCATTTTTATCTAATACTAAACCATTAGAAACAACATTTTTGTATGCGATATCATCAAAAATCATTGTTCCTATTGCATGCAGTGTATAGAACCATCCACGAGTTTGGTCCACACCTTCTGCAATGAAATCAGCTTTTCGCTCTCCAGCTTCTACTTTTTCCTTATTCTCAAAAGGATAGTGCCATTGTGCATAGGGCATAGAACCAGAATCAAACCACACATCGATAAGATCGCTTTCGCGTTTCATTGGTTTTCCGGATGGAGAGACTAAAATAATTTTGTCTACAACATTTTTGTGAAGATCTATTTTATCATAGTTCTCTTCACTCATATCACCAACAATGAAATCTTCGAAGATATCAGCTGTCATGAAACCAGCATTTACTGCTTTCTGCATCTCAGATTTTAATTCCTCAACAGATCCTATCACCATTTCTTCTTTGCGATCTTCTGTTCTCCATATTGGTAATGGAATACCCCAAAAACGTGATCTGGATAAGTTCCAATCGTTTGCATTCGCCAGCCAGTTCCCGAAACGTCCTTCTCCGGTAGCTTTTGGTTTCCAGTTAATTCCCAGATTAAGTTCATGCATGCGATCTTTAAAATCTGTTACTTTGATGAACCAAGAATCTAAAGGATAATATAAAATAGGTTTGTCAGTACGCCAGCAGTTTGGATAACTGTGCACATATTTTTCTACCTTAAATGCTTTATTTTCTGTTTTTAATTTGATCGCAATTTCTACATCTACTGATTTTTCAGGAGCTTCGCCATCATTATAATATTCGTTCTTTACATATTTCCCACCTAGTTCACCAACATGTTTCGTAAATTTTCCTTGTAAATCAACTAAAGGAACTAAATTATCGTTGTCATCCTTTACCAATAAAGGTGGAATTTCTGGAGTTGCTTGTTTAGATACTAAGGCATCATCTGCTCCAAATGTTGGTGCAGTATGTACAATACCCGTACCATCTTCGGTAGTTACGAAATCACCAGATATTACTCTAAAAGCATTTTCAGGATTGTTATACGGAAGAGCGTAATTCAACAATTGTTCATATCGGATTTCAACAAGATCGGCTCCTTTGAATTCTTTTAATATGTAATAAGGGATTTTTTTATCTCCTTGTTTAAAGTTGGTTACTTCTTCTTGGTTTTCTGCTTGAACAAACTTTCCACTAAACTGCTTTCCTACCAGATTTTTGGCAAGGATCACATGGCTTGGCTCAAATGTATATTGATTGAATGTTTTTACTAAAACATAGTCAATTTTTGGCCCTACTGTTAATGCAGTATTAGACGGTAATGTCCAAGGTGTGGTCGTCCAGGCTAAGAAATAAATATCCTCTTCAATATCCGTTAAAAATGAAGGTAGTGTTTCTTTTTTAGCTTTAAACTGGGCAACTATAGTAGTATCCGTTACATCCTGATAGGTTCCAGGTTGATTTAATTCATGAGAACTTAAACCTGTTCCTGCTTTTGGAGAGTATGGCTGTATGGTATATCCTTTATAAAGTAAGCCTTTCTTGTAGATTTCGGAAAGTAACCACCATACCGTTTCCATATATTTGGATTTGTAGGTGATATAAGGATCTTCCATGTCTACCCAATACCCGATTTTCTTTGTAAGATCATTCCAGATATCAGTGTAACGCATTACTGCTTTTTTACAAGCTTCGTTATATTCTTCTACGGTGATCTTTTTACCAATATCTTCTTTAGTAATTCCAAGTTCCTTTTCTACACCCAATTCTACAGGAAGTCCATGCGTATCCCATCCAGCTTTTCGTTGTACCTGAAAACCTTTTTGTGTTTTATAACGACAAAAAATATCCTTTATAGCACGTGCCATTACGTGATGAATTCCTGGTAATCCATTTGCAGATGGAGGTCCTTCAAAAAATACAAAAGGAGTCGCATCTTCACGCTCAGAAATACTCTTTTCAAAAATATTATTCTGCTGCCAGAATTCTAGTATATCGTCTGCCACTTTTGGCAAGTCAAGTCCTTTATATTCAGGAAACTTCGTGCTCATTTGATCGTTCTTTCTATTAAGTCTGCGAAAATAACGATTTTCTCGAAAAATGACGAGTGTAAATCGTTCAAATATTGTGTATTATTATTAGGTGAAATTTCGGTTATCAAAACTACAATAGCTTTTGTTTTGCACTTTTTTGATCATGAAGGCAAAAAGTAATTGTGATTGATGATCTATTCTCATATGAAAAGTTATTTTTGAAGTATAAATCACAACTATGAGTTTAAAACGTTCGATTCTGAAAGTGCAGGCAGCTCTAGGTAATATTAGAGCGATGGAGAAATTGCATGTGGATACCCATGCAGAAAATATAATTATACAGGTAAACGGAACCAAATTTGCACAATCTTCATCTAATGAGATTTATATGGACATTGTGGAATTGGCGGGGTATTATTATGTGAAAACGATTATTATAGGGAGTTTTCATATAAAAACCTGGAAAGGAGCTGAACTTTTAATTTTAGGAAAGGATTTTGAATTAAATTTAGCTTCTGATATGCAGGAAATAGAATCTGATTTTTCTAACGTATCCAACAAGAGTATTACTCAAGTAGATTTTGTTATAGAAGAACAAGACATCCACAAAATTGATAGATCGGTAATCGAAAAGATTACAGTTTCTTCAAAAAAGAAGACTGCTCATTTTGAGATAATGGTACATGAAGAAGAAGAGTAAGGAAGTCGATATTGTATAATTTTTAAGTTTAATTGTCTTTAGGCTATGAGTGCTATTTTACAAATTGCGTTAATTCAATCTCATTTAGCATGGGAAAATCCAATCCAGAATAGAGCGGTATTTGAACAAAAAATCAAAGCCGTGAAACCCAAAACAGATCTAATTATCCTTCCGGAGATGTTTACCACAGGTTTTACAATGAATGCTGCTGAAGTTGCAGAAACTATGCATGGAGAAACGATAAAGTGGCTTCAGGAACTAGCTAAAGAAAAAGACTGTGCAATAGCGGGTAGTATCATTATAAAAGATAATAGTGCTTATTACAATCGTTTTTTGTTTGTGGAATCCAATGGAACTATTCAGAAGTATGATAAACATCAATTATTCACTTTGGCCAAAGAAGACGAAGTGTTTACGGCTGGTAATGAAGAGGTTATTATTGTATATAAAAATTGGAAAATTAAACCTCAGATTTGCTATGATCTTCGATTTCCTGTATGGGCAAGAAACACGGTTGAATATGATTTACTTTTGTATGTAGCTAGTTGGCCCAAACCTCGTATAAATGCGTGGGATGTCCTTTTGCAAGCCAGAGCTATTGAAAATATGTCCTATTGTGTGGGTGTAAATCGTGTCGGTCTAGATGGAAAAGGCTATGAGTACAATGGCCATTCTGCGGTATATGACGTGCTCGGTAATTCTGTTTTAGAAGAAAATCCTGTAGAAAAAGAAGTTGTTTTATATGCAACCTTAGATAAAGAGCATATCGAAAAAACTCGTAAAAAACTACCTTTCTTACAGGATGCAGATCCTTTTAGAATTATTCCAAAACAAAAGTTTGTTTGAGTTCCCAGTTAGCCCGAACTTCTAGGACTTCTGGGAAGTAGATTACTTTTTCTGCTTGCAGGCCTTTTAGGAAATTACCAGTATCCCATTTCCCGTTTTTATTATTATCAAGGATTACACGTAAATTGTATTTTCCTGGATCGAGATTATCAAAAACAGCAGTTTCTTGTTTTGTGACAATTTTTTCATCAATAAACTTTCCTTTTTCGTCAGTAGCTTGGATGATAACAGGATATTGTTTTACATTCTCTAAAGTAAAAAAGATGGTGCCGTAGTCTGCTAATTTTTTGGTTCTAAAATTAATACTAATACTATCATTCACATTTCCAATAAAATCGGTCACTGCTTCTGGTAACAACTCTAGTTTGTATGCATTACTTTCAGTTCTTTCAAAAGTAAATTTAGCTTCATTCTTATTTGTATTTAACGCAACAGAAAATGGAACTTCTAGTGTGTCTTTATCTACTAACTTAATAAGCTTGTCATCAATTTTCTCTAGTGGTGTATTAGAATAAAGTGTAAAATCTTCATCAAATGCTAGACTTCCTTTAGAATTACTACTTAATTTGATGGAATCTTTATATTGATCTTTGAATCTAGCAACTAACGTATCTCTAAAATTTTTAGTGTTTGCAACCTCAAAAATTAAGGAATCTGCTTCAAAGAAAGGTCTAAACCAATAATGTAATGTATCTTTTTCTCTATCCGGAAAGATGCGAGTTTCAAAGTTTTCTGGAGTATTACTAAGTAACTTTATTTTCATTGAATCTAATTCTCCTTCATATCCAAAAACGAAAGAGTTTTTAGAAAGCTGTTTTGGTTTAAGTGCTTTGAAATCTAGTACTTCTTTGAATAAATTGATGGTAAATACCTTTGCAGTGTCTTCTGGTAGAGTTACTATTTCTTCGTAAAAACCAATTTTATCTTGCTTAGGCTGGTAGGTATAATTAGAAGAAGCGTCTTTTAGAGCAATAAGTTTATATTTACCTTCTTTTAAATTGTCTAGGTCAAAATTAATACTATCCAGAGTACTGGTAACATATCTTGGTACTTCATTAAAAACAAGAGAGTCAGAATAATTTTCATTGATTTCATAAAGAGCAACGCTTATAAATGGATCCGGCTTTTTTTCAAGAGCATCTGCCACTGTACCTTGTATTCTTAAAGAATCTAACGAATCTCCCGTAGAAAAAACGTATCTAAAAAAAGGATTTGGATTTCCTTCATTATTGTCTACAATACTTTGTCCAAAATTTATACTGTATGTTGTATTTTCTAATAAAGTGTCTAAAAATTTAATCTTGATGTATTTATTCGCAGCACCTAATGGAGTAATTTCGGGTTTAGGATCCATCGGTGGAGATATGATGATCTGTTTTTGAGCATCTTCTAGCTTTATGTATTCATCAAAATAGATTCGGATTTCATTTCTATTAAAATTTGTAGAATAATTAGGAGGAGTTGCTTTCACAAATTTTGGAGGAATTTCATCTTTTTCACCACCAGTTATTGTACCTTTTTTTGCACAACTGATAATTAATAATAAAGAGAAAATAGTAAATAGTATTGTATAGGATCTTTTATACATAGCTCCGTTACGATTTTTAAAGACACAAAGAAACGACTATTTATAACAAACAAAAAATCTATACGGTGATCGCCATAGTGGCAATACTTATTTTAATACCTGGTATGGATTTCAAAACTTGAATACAAGCTTCTAGTGTTGCTCCTGTAGTTACAATATCGTCTACAATTAATATATGTTTATCTATTAATAGAGACTCATTTTCGATTGCGAATGTTTCAGAAGTATTTGACCAACGAGAAAAACGATTTTTCTTTGATTGTTTCTCACTGTAAGAATTTTTTTTCAAAACAAAATCGATATAATCCGCCTGTAATTGGGTGGCAATTTCTCTTCCAAATTTCTCCACCTGATTATACCCTCGCTCTCGTAATCTTTTAGGGTGTAAAGGCACCGGTATGATTGCGTTAATATTCTGATATGCATCTGATTGCATTAGTTCATAACCTAGCCATATCCCTAGCTCTTTTCCGATTTCTTGTTGTCCTCGATACTTTAAATTATGCATAAGATTTTGCACCAAACTATCTTTTTCAAACACAAACAAAGAGGTCGCATTTTCTATTTTAGCACGCCCATAAAATACTTTTTCGATCTTTTTAGCGTTAACCTTATGGAAATTACCCAGCGGAAGCTTGTGTCTGCAAGAGGAACATAAGACCTTTTCGTTTTTATATAATGGACTGTCGCAAGCAGCACAATATATAGGGAAAAATAAATAAGCTAAGTCGCTTAACATATTAGGTGAATTAACATTAATTATTATATTTAACTAAATTTACTATATAACGTAACCATCAAAAATTAGAAATTTATTATGACAACTCAAAACAATAACTTGACCCTTAAGATACTAATCGGTGTTCTGGGAGCTCTTTTATTAATTCTGGGGATCTTCACGTATAAGTTTTACAACGAAGAAAAGAGAGAAAAAGCAATTTTGCAACAAGAAAAAGATTTAATTGAAAGCGAATTAGGAGAATTAATAACAAAATATGATAACGCTATTGCTCTTAATGAAGTGATGGACGATCATTTATTGAAAGAAAAACAACGTGTTGTTGTTTTATTAGATAGCTTAAAAGATTATGAAGCTAATGTTGCATTGATCGCACGTTACAGAAGAGAAGTTAGTAAGTTGAAGAAAGAACGTGAAAGATTATTCAAATTAGCAGATAGTTTAACGACTGCAAATGCTCAGTTAGCAACGGATCTTGATAGTACCTCTACAGCACTTTCTGAAAGAATCGTATTCTCAGATTCTCTTGCAAATCAGAATAGTAAACTTGCTGAAATCGTAGAAAGAGGTTCTGCATTACAAGCTTCTGGTATTAAAGCAGAAGGAGTAAGAGTTCGTAATAGCGGTAAAATAGTTACAACTTCTAGATCTAGTAGAGCAGAAAAAGTGAGAGTATGTTTTACATTATCACCTAATAAACTAACAGAAAAAGGTGATAAGGAATTATTCGTTCAGGTAATTAATCCAGAAAATAATCTTATAGGAGATAAAATTTCAGTAAACTTTGATGATGCTGTATTAACATATAGTGGTCGTAATAAAGTGTTTTATGAAAATGATGCCCTAGACGTTTGTGTATTAGTAGATGCTGAAGAAGGAGAGTTGATGAAAGGGAATTATGTAGTGAATTTATTCTCTGGACCAAGAATGATTTCTAACACTCAATTTGAATTAAAGTAAATAGGTTTTATTCCATATATAACCACCATATTTTGAGTAATATGGTGGTTTTTTTATGTTTTTGTGAGAAATTACTTTTTAAGTACATTAATTGAATAATTTCGTTTTCAATTGTGGTAAATTCAATTATTTTTGCGCCATGGCAAATCAAGAAGATAAATTTAAGAAGGTAATAGCCCATGCCAAGGAGTATGGGTATATTTTTGGTTCTAGTGAAATCTATGATGGATTGAGTGCCGTATATGATTACGGACAAAATGGGGCTGAACTGAAGAAAAATATTAGAGAGTATTGGTGGAAAAGTATGGTGTATATGCATCAAAATATTGTCGGTTTAGATGCAGCAATATTTATGCACCCTACTACTTGGAAAGCATCAGGCCATGTAGATGCGTTTAATGATCCTTTAATTGATAACAAAGACTCTAAAAAAAGATATAGAGCAGATGTATTGTTAGAAGATTATGCCGAAAAACAATATCAGAAAGCTCAAAAAGAAATCGCAAAAGCGAAAAAGCGTTTTGGAGATGATTTTGATGAAGAGCAATTTGTTACTACAAATCCAAGAGTTGTAAAATATCTTTCAGAACAAAAAAGAGTACTTCAACGAATGGCGAAATCTTTGGAGAGTGAAGATTTAGCTGATGTAAAAGCATTAATTGAAGAACTGGGTATCGCTGATCCAGAGACAGGCTCTAAAAATTGGACAGACGTTAGACAGTTTAATTTGATGTTTGGAACAAAACTGGGTGCTTCAGCAGAATCAGCTACTGATTTGTATTTGAGACCAGAGACGGCTCAGGGAATCTTTGTGAACTTTCTTAATGTTCAGAAAACAGGTAGAATGAAAATACCTTTTGGTATCGCACAAACGGGTAAAGCATTTAGAAATGAAATTGTAGCAAGACAATTTATTTTCAGAATGCGTGAGTTTGAACAAATGGAAATGCAGTTTTTTGTAAGACCAGGCGAAGAAATGAAGTGGTATGAATACTGGAAAGAAACCCGTTTAAACTGGCATTTATCATTAGGGTTAGGGAAAGAAAACTATCGTTTTCATGATCACGATAAATTAGCACATTATGCCAATGCTGCGGCGGATATAGAATTTAATTTCCCATTTGGATTTAAAGAATTAGAAGGGATTCATTCTAGAACAGATTTTGATCTCAAAGCGCATGAAGAATATTCTGGTAAGAAACTACAATTTTTTGATCCAGAATTAAAAGAAAGCTATGTTCCTTATGTAGTAGAAACATCAGTAGGGTTAGACCGAATGTTCTTAGCGGTATTTTCTACGGCTTTACAGGATGAGGTGTTAGAAGATGGTTCCAGTAGAGTAGTATTAAAACTTCCTGCGGTTGTAGCACCTGTAAAAGCTGCGATATTACCATTAGTGAAAAAAGATGGTTTGCCGGAAGTGGCTGAAAAGATTGTAGAAGATCTAAAATGGAAATTCAATGTAGCTTACGATGAGAAAGATGCAATCGGAAGACGTTATAGAAGACAAGATGCTGCAGGAACTCCAATCTGTATTACGGTAGATCACGATACGCTAACTGATCAAACAGTTACCATAAGAGATAGAGATACCATGGAACAAAAACGAGTTGCTATCTCTGAATTAAAGTCTATTATTTCAGAAAAAGTAGATGCAGAAAATTGGTTGAAATAAAACTGAATTGTAAATATATAAAACCACCTAGAAATGGTGGTTTTTTTATGCGTATCAAAATCAAGTAGTTTCTTAGTAGGGTTTTATTAAACAAGCTTGTTTATTATTTAGAACTAACTTGATAGTATTATTTAAATAATTTTATCAATTTAACGTTACACTATAGTATAAGGAGATTTCATTTGTAAGAAATCTCCTTTGTTTTCTGTATAAATGATAGATTAAGTGCTTAGTTTTTACCATTTTTTGAAGTTTAATTGTATTTTAGACCAGAAATCGAAAACAAACTCATCTTAAAACTCTCTGATTAAGCTATGAAAAGGATTCTTTTCTTTTCTTTTATGTTGTATTGTATAACTGGTTTTACTCAAAATAAAAAGACCAGTAATGCAACTTTGGTTACTTCTTCCAGCTATATGAAAGAGGTGGGTCCTTTAATAGGTAAAAAACTAATACCTGAGGAGCTTAGAGATGGAGAGGTAAATCCTAAAAGGACGGATGCTAATAAAGTAGTACCGGGTAAAGGTTTACCAAAACAACAAGATGCATTAATAGCTAAACAGAAAAATCAGGGTTCTTTTAGAAATAATAAAGCTCCTTCATTAATATTTGAGACAAATTCTAGCACAGTTTCACCCTCGGATCCATCGGGTGCGATAGGACCTAATCACTTTGTAAGTGCCAAGAACTCGGCATTTGCTATTCATGATAGAAATGGAAATGTACTTGTGCCATCAACTTCATTGGCTAATATTTTTCCAGGTGAAACCTTAGGAGATCCCATCGTTTTTTATGATAGTTTTGCAGATAGATTTGTAATTACGCAATTTAGTGATACTCCGAACGGGTTTTTAGTGGCAGTTTGCAGAGGTTCTGATCCAGTGAATGATGGTTGGTTTACGTATAGATTCAATACAGGTAGTTTTCCAGATTATACAAAATTCTCTATTTGGTCAGATGGATATTACGTAACAGCAAATAAAGATCAAGGACAACAAATGACAAGTGAAGTTATTTTTGTTATTGATAGAGAACAAATGCTTGCTGGAGCTAATACAACACAAATGATTGGTTTTCCATTACCAGGAGCAAGAATAGGTGGTTTTTACAGTCCAGCGTCTTTTAATGCCATAGGAAATACTTTACCGCCAGAAGGAGATGCTAAAATTATTTATTTTCAGGATGATGATTGGGAGGGAGTGAGTGAAGACGCCTTAAAATTATGGACCATCAATGTGGATTGGGTGAATCCTGATCAGTCAACAATTACTGAGGCAGAAGAATTAACGGTTAGTAATGGAAATATAACCCCTTTTGATTCTACTTTTGATGGAGGTTCTTTTGCTAATTTACCACAACCTGGAACAGGTGGTCAAGATATTGATGTTTTGCAAGGAACAGTAATGTATGCTACGAATTATAGAAGGTTTTGTGATTTTAATTCAGTAGTACTCAACTTTCCTGTAGATATAGACACTCGTCCAGATTCTGATAATATTTCGGCAATAAGATGGTACGAACTTCGACAAAATGGAGATGGTCAACCTTGGTCAGTTTTCCAAGAGGGGACTTATACTTCACCAGATGGTAAAAGTGCGTGGTGCGGCAGTATGGCAATGGATGTTTTTGGTAACATAGGAATGGGCTATACAACTATGGGTACAGTGGATAATGGAGCAGGTAGAGATAGTTTTGCATCTATTCGATATACAGGTAGATTAGCTGATGATCCTTTAGGAACTATGACATTTGCCGAAGAAACTATCGCCGTTGGTACAGATGTCGATCAAACTACTCGAAATCGTTATGGCGATTATGCCCAGATAACTGTAGATCCTAGAGATGATCAAACTTTTTGGCATATTGCTGAATATTTCGAGAATTCGGGTAATAATGCGAGAAATATTGTTGGGGTATTTAAAATTGCCGAAAATGTAAACAACGATGTAGGTGTTATTCGTATCGATGCTCCACAAGATGCAACGTTCTCGGCTGCAGAGATTATAACAATAACAATTAAGAATTTCGGTGCTACTACCCAAAGTAATATTCCTGTTAGCTATAGTATTAATGGTGGCGCTGCAGTAAATGAGATTTTTACAGGAACTATTGCTCCAGGCCAAATAGCGTCTTTTACGTTTAATACTACTGCTAATTTAACTAGTGGAAGAGTTTCTTTAATAGAAGCAGAGACTAATTTAGTTGGAGATGTAACTCCAGAAAATAATTGTGCAAATAGAGAAGCAAATAATTTGTTTCTTAATGATGTTGGAGTGATTAGTTTGGTATCACCTGTTTCTGGAGGTGGAATTTCTTCAGCTGAGACAATTACTGTACTTATTAGAAATTATGGAGGTTCTGTTCAATCTAATATTCCAGTATTTTATGCTATAGATGGAGGAGAGGTGATTAGCGAAACTTTTACGGGATCTATTCCGGTTGGAGAGTCCGCAGAATATACTTTTACTACTACAGCAGATTTGTCTGCTTTTGATAGTTATAATTTTCAGATAGGCACAGAATTAACATCTGACCAAGATACTGCTAATGATATTATTTCTAGAGTTGTTGTACATCAACTTTGTGCACCGACATCTGATTGTTTGAGATTTGGAGATGGATTATCTTCTTTTGTACTTTCTAATATTTCAAATAGAGACATTCAATGTGGTAACGGTTACGAAGATTTTACAGATTTGGTGATTAATCTGGATAGATCTTTAGGTGTTTATTCGTTAACAGTTCAGGCTGGTTTTGCCGAAGGCGATGCAGAACAACTTTCCTTATGGATAGATTTGGATGATGATGCAGTTTTTGAAGATGAAGAATTAATCATAAGTAACGAAGTAATATCTCAAGAGAATGTAGATCAAACATTTCTTTTCTCCTTGCCAGGCGATGCCCCATTGGGCACGCATATTTTGAGAGTAAGAGCTGGTGATACAAATACAAATAGTGGGGCAAGGCTTAATGATCCTTGTGGATCAATGCAGTTTGGAACTACACATGATTATACGGTAGAAATAGGAGAAAATACCAATCCAAATTCAGACCTTACTGTTTTGAGTCAACCGAATAACCAGTTTTTGATTACAATGAGCGATAGTAATGCCGATGATAGACTTAGGTTGAGTATTTATAGTATTACTGGTAAAACAATTGTTTCTAATTTTGTAGATAAAGATGCGAATAGTCGATTTACCTACTTGTTAGATATGTCTTTTGCCAGCACGGGTATTTATTTTGTAAGGTTGGGAAGTGGTAAAACCGGAAAGTCTGCAAAATTTTCAGTGAATTAATCTGTACGCTTGTTAATTTCTATGATGGTTACAGGTCTGGCTTCTATACATCGGTTACGCATTCTTAGGTTACCATATTTTACCCATACTTTTTCCGGAACCTCATTTTCAAAAAAGTCTAAAAGATTTATAGGGTCTAATTGATCTTTAGTCTCATCTACTGTAAGTATATATGGACAATCACTCGATTTAGAAGTCTTTAAAGTTGCTTTTTTAAGTCCTTTTTCCAGCATATCTGTTGAGCTGATGTTTTGAGCACTTTCTTTTCCGTTTTGGCCATCTTTTCCATCTGCAGCTTTAGTAGTAATGCAGCTATGAAAAGGAATGAGAAGAATAAACAGATAAATTTTTAAGGTGTTTTTCATGGTAATAGAAGAATTAAGAGATTTGTATTTGTAAAGATGAGAAAAATATTAGAAATAGGCTCTTAGTTGAATGCTTCCTGTATGAATTGTGTTATTATTTTCGCTATTTCTTCCTAAATAGGAAACGTTCAGATCTAAATATTTGGTTAGTTTTTTTTGGGCTAAAAGAGACCAAGTATAGTTATCTCCAGGCTGTAAACCACTTAACAGCTGATAACCCACAGGAGAAAATGCATTTCCGGTAAAATCATTTTTGAAGTAGTTAAACTCTCCACTTATCGATATTTGTTGCTTGTTAGCATACATAAAAGAAACTCCTAGTTTTTGTTGAGTCAGTATTTCTTCTCCAGATATGTTTTCCTGATCATTTAATAAATAAAATATACTAAACTGTGTTTGTGGTGATAGCAAATAAGAAAGTTTAGGTTCTATTTTATAACCCTCTAAGATGTAGTTTCTGTTGGTAAAGTTTTCCGAAATACTTTCTGTTGTAATTAGCTCGTTTTTTAAATCAAAAAGCCATGTTTTGGCCATTTTATGAGCAAATGTTAGTTGATGGCTATCGATACTATTTTCCTGAAGTCCAGTCACCTGTAAATTTGTGTTTTTAGAGGACAAAAATGTGTACGATGTGGTATAGCGTTGTTTTCCACGATTAAAAAATAATGTATTTCTAAAACTTAGATTAAGTGCTAGCTCATTCTCATCTTTACGGAATGGATTAATATCAAAGGAATTATTATCTCGCAAATTTTTACGATCTACTATATAAGAAGTTTGATTGTAGAAATGAGACAATAGTTTTTTGATTTTATTTTCAGATCCTGACCACGAAAGGGGGTTTAGGGTAATAATCTGACTAAGTCGATTTTGATGCGTTTTTACAAAAACTTGATTAGGTAATAAAACCCTAAGGTATATAGCTTCATCTGTAAACTGAGCAATTTCGAATTCTTCTAGTTCTTGTACACCGTTACTATTATAATCATTCCAAGTATGAGTTCCTTGTCCCGGATCTACTTGGATATAAGTGAATTCCTGTTGAGGTAGTGTTCCGCTATTGGTTTCTAAAACAGTGTTCCAATTGATTTTACTTCCGAAAAACCGCTGATTATAAAGTAATCGAGAGTTTAAAGATTGCTCATCTTGTCGATTTTGATCTTCATTATCTAAGGTTCTATAATTGATAAATAACGAAAGTTGCGTGTTTTTTGTGTTCAATAAGTTGGACTTTAAAAAGTAGGTGTTAGAGGTACTCACTTTGTCCAGTCTATTGTTTTTTACACTATCATTTATGCGATGTCGATATCCTATTTCTGCATAAATTTTGGTACTATCACCTACTCCACTGTATATTTCGTAGGATTTAAATCGTTGGGTATTTAAGGTAAATGTCTGATCTCCGACATTAATTTCTTTGTTCTCTTCGGTAGCCATTTTAGCACCTATCCAGTTTTTGGGAAAGCTATAGGTAATGTTGCTGTACATTCTAAAGAAACGTGAGTCTAAAGTCTCATTTTTACTATTTAGTAAACTAGAAAACACACCAACTGCCAGTTTATTAAGCCGCAGCTCTGTGTTTAAAAGATGTCTGTTTCCGTTATAATTTTCGGAAAAATTTAAGTGTTGAAAAGAGTATCTTGTGTATCCTTTTTTGGGATGTAGTAGTTCTAAACCGGTAGTTAAAAATTGTTGATCTCCAAGTGGATTATTCAAGTTCCAATCTCTATTAAATTCTACATTATAAATTCTTTCAATGCTTTTAAATTCTTTCTGGATATAATCACCGTTAGCAAAAGCATTCATAGTCCAGCTACTATCTCTGGAGAAGATATTTTGTTGTATCTGTAGTCTTCCAGCTACGCCATCATTATCGTCATCATCAATATCCGAAAATAAATTAAGGTCATTTTTGCTACCAGAAATTTCGAATGACACTGTTGTTTTTTTTGTTGGTACATAAGAACCTTGTACCACTGCGGTTTGCAGTTTGGTAGGGGCTACAAGTTGTACAACGGGAGCATAATTACCTTGCGGAATACCGTTAACAGGTGGTACATATTCAAAAATTCGACTTATTGTATTTACATCACCAACGATGTAGTCTCCCTGATTATCACCTACCAATGAAAAACGTACATTAAATAATTCATCTTCTGGATTATTGGAAAATATAAATACTTCTTGTCCATTGATCGTTTCTCTTCTATAGAGGATCTTGTTTTCACTAAAAACATCAGGAACAGCTGATGGAGAAATCATTTGAGTAGGATCATCACCAGCGTTGGATAGAATTTCTTTTTGAGGATCACTCAAATTTTGTTGTAAAGGTTGATTTTTTGCATCATTTTCAGAATATACAAAAGCACCAATTTTTAGTTTGTCACTTTTGTGTTCTCCGCCACCATAGACTATAATTCTAGAATAATTTCGTTCTGTAGTTTGGTATTCGATAGATATCCGCATATCCGAAGTAATGGGGTAGGTGGGATTAAAACGTACTTCTCCTGCATTATAATCGATGATATAATCTTTGTTCTCTCCTCGTTCCAGTAATAAACCATTCACATATACGCGCTCGCTACCAGATACAATAAGAATAAAGAGTTCACCATTAGGACCGGTTAATTTATATGGACCTTGATTACCTTCTTGTCCAGTAAATTGACTACGGGTAAAAACTCCTCTTACCAATGCTCCAGAAGCAAACAAATTAGTGTTTGATTCTGTATGATTCAAAGTTCCGTTAATAGATATACCTTGTACGTTTTTGGTAAATCGGTTAAAATAACTAGTATTGTTTTGTAGTTGTACATCGCCAGCTCTTACATTCCAGTTTTTACTGTAGAGTTCAATAAATACTTGATCAAATTCATCTAGATTTTGTGAATATCCGCTTTGCTGTACGGGTACATTGGCATCCTGAATAGAAGCTCGTAGTGAAATGTTATCACTAATCTTACCTGAGATTTGTAAATCTAGTTCAGAGTTTAATACTGTGTTTTGGTTGCTACCTACAGTAACTCCTCTAGAGATACTCCCATTAGTGGTAAGCCCATCAAAAGGAGTAAATTCTTTTTTATTATTAGCTTCGGATAAGCTGTATAGCTTTTGTAGATTTCCATTTTCCTCTACAATAAGAGATGGATCAAACTCAAAATACTTTTTGGTTAGAAAATCAGGATATCGATAATATTGTAATGTAATAGAATCATTTTGTGCTTTAATCTCCGCAGATAAAATTACAGATGCCTTTTCAAAATTCACCTTATAAAAAGTACTGTCGATAGCATTTCCTTGCCTAGAAAGCAATTTAAATTTAAAAGGATTGATGCTTACAGAATCAATACGAATGGTATCGGTAACGGGTACTTTTTTACTTCTGAAATTTCCAGAAATATCCTGCCCGTATATAGTATAGGTACTAAGAAGTAATAAAAAACCTAAAACCGTAAAAATGCGCATCGATACAAAACTAAAGTTTTTCAGAAACAGAGACACTCCAAGCCCTTAAATTACTATGATTTGTGCAACAATTATTGATTGGATAGGTTTTTATAATAGCGATAACGCTAAATATAGTGGTATGTTTTGTGATTTCGCATTTATTTAGGCAAAAATTTAAGACAAATTATATGGATAAGAAAAGATGGTGGCGTAAAAGCCGAAGTTGGATATTAGGTTTTTTCGCATTGATAAGTGGATTTGTACTTACAATTTTGGTATTACTCGGCAAACCTATTGGAGATTTTACAAAAGCGGTATCAGATCCGTCGGTATATACAACTGCTTTCGAAATGGTGGAAGATGACCAACGTGTAGTTGCACTATTAGGAGAAGTACAGCCGATTAGCGTTTTTGAATTGCTGGAAGGTGAAGTTAGATATGAGGAAAAAAGTAAGGCTATCATGACAGTCGGAATCAAAGGTTCTAAGCAAAAAGGGAAATTAGACATTATCGCTAATAAATGGAATAATACTTGGCATTATGAATTGGTACGAGTACGAACTAAAAAACCCAAAAAAATGATTGAAGTCTTGGGGAATGAATAGTAGTATTTTTTTATTATGATATAATTACCGTAAAAAACAATTTTCAGATATATTAGCTATTGTTTTTAAAATATACTATGAAAATAATATCATATAATGTTAACGGAATCCGTGCAGCCTTAAAAAAAGGATTTATAGAATGGTTGCAACAAGCAGATCCTGATGTGATTTGTTTACAAGAAATCAAAGCCAATAAGGAACAACTAGAACTAGATGTTTTTGCCGAAGCAGGATATTCTTATAACTATTGGTTTAGTGCACAGAAAAAAGGTTATAGTGGTGTTGCTATCTTATCCAAAACAGAACCAAACCACATAGAATATGGTACAGGAATCGACTATATGGATCATGAAGGGCGTAACCTAAGAGCTGATTTTAATGGAGTATCTATCATGAGTATGTACCTGCCAAGTGGAACTAATTTAGATCGATTAGAGCATAAATTAAAATATATGGCAGATCTACAAGACTATGTTAATGAACTTAAAAAGACGTATCCTAATTTGGTTATTCTAGGAGATTATAATATCTGTCATCAGGCAATTGATATTCATGATCCTGTTCGTAATAAAAATGTATCAGGATTTTTGCCAGTAGAACGAGAATGGATCGGCAATTTTATGGAGAGCGGATTTATTGATTCTTTTAGGCATTTTAATTCAGAACCTCATAATTACTCTTGGTGGAGTTACAGAGCTAACGCTAGAGCCAATAATAAAGGTTGGCGATTGGATTATGGAATGGTGGCAGAACCTTTAAGAGATAAACTAGAACGAGCTATCATTTTATCCGAAGCAAAGCATAGTGATCATTGCCCAATCATGGTGGAATTAAACGTATAAAAAAAACTTAGAATTGTCATACCAAATTGTCACAATGAGCTTGTCGAAGTGTTATATTAGTATAATGAGATCTTATCAGTCTTCGACAAGCTCAGACTGACAGAAAAAACAAAAATATGATACAAAGAATTTTAATAATCATTTTTATTGGAGCTTTTGCTACTTCTTGCGTTTCTTCTAAAGTACATAAAGAACTAGAAGGAAAATATGCAAGACTAAAACGAGAAAATCGTTCACTGCAAGATAAATATAAGACATTACAAAAGGAAAGTGATACTGATAAGTTAGCTTTGGATAAGCTAAATGAAGCATATGACAAAACAAAGACAGAAAGAGATGAGTTACGAACTAAATATGATGCGCTTTCTTCAAACTATGAAAATCTAAAGAACTCATACGATGCCTTAGGAAAAAATAGTGCTGCAGCTTTGAATGCCAACAACAAGAGAAATCGAGAATTGTTATCTCAATTAGAAGAAAAAGAGCGAACCTTAGCTGCAGAGCGTAATCGATTAGAAAAACTACAAAGAGATTTGGATAGCCGTTCTAAACGTGTAGATGAGTTAGAAGGACTAATTGCTGCTAAAGATGCTAAGATGCAAGCGTTAAAATCTGCTATTTCTAAAGCACTAAGAAATTTTGAAGGAAAAGGATTAACGGTAGAAGAAAGAAATGGAAAAGTATATATCTCTATGGAGAATAAATTGTTGTTTGATTCTGGTAGTTGGGCAGTAGGTACCCAAGGAAGACAGGCGGTAAAACAGTTGGGATCTGTTCTTGGAGAGAACCCAGATATTGCTGTATTGATAGAAGGACATACTGATAATGTGCCTTATACAGGTAATGGGCAGTTAAAAGGAAACTGGGATCTTTCTACCAAAAGAGCGACAGCTATTGTAGATTTATTATTAAAAAATCCACAAATCGATGCACAGAACCTTACCGCGGCAGGAAGAGGAGAGTATTCACCAGTGGCATCTAATGAAACATCTGCTGGTAAAGCTAAAAACAGAAGAATAGAAGTAATTCTAACACCTAAGCTAGATGAAATTTCTAAGTTATTAAATGATATATAATTTAATTTATCTCCATAAAAAAAGCGCTCGAATAGAGCGCTTTTTTATTATGTTGAATTAATACTTTAGTTAAACAAAGAATCTAAAATATCTCCAACTTCTTTATCATGATTCTGTCTCATTTGTTCTTTTACATTTAAAAGTTTTCTGTGAAAACCTTCAATTACCTCTTCAGAGTTTTTTAAGTCTAAAGGAATCATTTTTCCAGCTGAAGTAAGTAAATTATATTTATAAGCCTTTAAATCTGCAGGCTTTGATTTGTCTAAAACTTGTTCAACAGATATAGTTCCTTTACCAGTTACAACTGAAACTACGCTTCCTTGTGCGGTAACCTTATCAGTTTCTTTATTTAAATCAGTAGCTAAACTGTACAATTGAGTAAACGATTCAGCTCTTTGAGCCCACGTATCCTGTTGTGCTTGAGTGGTTACTCCTGCGCCTACTAAGAATAAAAGTAGCATTAGTTTTTTCATAATATTTGGGTGTTATAAATTTAGTATCAAAACTACGTATTTGATTTCACGTATTCCTAACGGAATAATTATAATTTTATTATTAAAGTTATCTTAAAAACTTGGTTTAAAATAACCAATTTAATTTGAAGTTTCCAAAAAGTGTGCCACGAATTTAGCAAACAAAAAATAAAATTCTTAAATATGCATAGAAGTGGTGTAAATTTTCATAACAAATTGAAAAAGTTTACATTGCTTCCTATTATAAAAGCGTAAAATCCAGTAAAACAGATAACAAAACAGCTGTATCAGACGTTTATAATACCCAAATCAAATAAAAACTATGAATAAAATGAAGCAGTTACCTATTTTTATACTACTACTATTTTTCGTGTGTAAAGGAGTAAGTCAGGAAAGTGAAGAGGAGTACTATGAGGAGGAAGGAACAGAAAGTGATGAGTACTCAGAAGATGGAGAAGAGCAGAAAGAAGATCAAGGGAGTTACTTCGATTTTTATCAATATTTCGATTTTACTAATGATGAGTACTCTAACGTATTGGATAAGGTAAATGATATGGAATCCGAAGACGAGAACTTATTGTACAAGTTTATCGTGGAGGTGCAACAAGACAGAGTACTCAAAGGGCGTTTATTTAATGAGTTGGTTACCAAGCCAAAGAAAAAAAGCCGTTATAAAGGAAAGGATAGTCCTGGTTTCCCTTGTATTTTAAGAGGGCTTATAGAAAATAAATCGGTGTACGATGCTATTATGAAAGATGGTCGTACTTCTGAAAGTCATGCAAGAAATGCCGCAACACTTTCAGAACGAATTGTTCGCAGAAAATGTGGGGTTACCAAAAAAGCGAATAAACGAAGAGATGAACAACAAGATAAACAGGATGATTACCAAGAGGATTATGATGAGGAAGATGACTATGATGAAGATGACCAGTAGTATTCTTGTCTAATCTATATAATAAGAGAGCTTTAAAAAAATAGTTATATTTGCAATGTACATGAGTACGAGTTCTTTGTAATATCCATACTCCATAGTTTTTGAATTATGTATTAATTTTTAAAACTATGATTATGAATTGGAAAATTCAAAAACTATTGAATGGAGAGACAATTGTCTCCAAAGAACCAGGTAATTCTATGTTACCTATTTTACAATCTAAACAACCTGTTATTCTGGAACCTGTTAATTGGGAAGACTGCGAAGCAGGAGATATTGTTTTTTGTAAAGTAAGAGGAAACTGTTTTACACATTTAGTTAAAGGAAAAAATGTAAAACGAGGATTACTAATCGGTAATAACCGAGGTCGCATCAACGGATGGACCAAAAACGTATACGGCAAAGTGATAGAAATATTACCGATGTCGTAAATTTACGTAGCGCAATGAGCGCTTTTTTTTGTTTTATACAATTTCTCTAGACCTACATATTTAGATTTTATCTTCTATTTTTTAAAGACAAGTCATTAAGAAGACATTGTTAATAGCTCCATAAGAAAATATATTATTTCCCTCACTCAGAATGCGGTTTCCCTCATTATAGGTTTCTTAACAACCTTTTAGATCATACTTTTATATCAATCTAAAAAGATAATATGGTTGGATGAGTGAGGAATTAATTTTTTAGGTTGGTTAGTTGTAAAACGGATGTAGTTATGGGGTAAAACTGCATCCGTTTTTTTAGGTGGTTATCAAATATTCCTTATAAATTTCTTTTACAAGTCTATGATATGAGTTTTTATGAATCACTACCCTATTTTTTTGAATTTCAATAAGAGGGTTAAAGCGATGTAACACTCTTTCTACAATTTTTTCCGTAAAAGCGGTTTTGAATGCAATGCGTTGTACAGCTAGTTGTCTATTTTCTTTAGTTAGATTTTTGTAATACGTATTAAGCATATTTTTATATAAAAAAGTGAGTGAATTTCTTTTTAAAGATATAAAAATATATATAAAAAGTATCAAAACATATATTATTATATATAATTGTTTTGCGAAATAGTGTGTTGAATACAAAAAAGAGCTTCTTAAAAATAGAAGCTCTTTATCAGGTTATAAGAGTAGCGAGTTGAAAAAAGAAACAACTCTGTTTTTTTTTGGTTGGTATTATTATTAATGCCTTTTGTTCATCATTGCTGATGTTTGAGATATATATTGAAACAATAATACCAAAATACTAAAAATTTCGTAAGTTACTGTTATTCAGCACCTTGTTTTTATTTGAATTTTATTTTACTAGATGAAATTGTAGATTACTTGGTCAATGTTGTAGAGAAGATCCCCAGTTTAAAGTTTAATTATGATAATTTTTAGAATATCTAATAAGAGACTTTTTAATTTTGAGTCTTTACATTTCCAAAAAAATTAAGTCGATTATATGAAGTATACTACGTTACCGAATACAGATATAAAAGTTAGTAAAATATGTTTGGGATCTATGACTTGGGGAGAACAGAATTCTGAAACAGAAGGTCATGAGCAAATTGATTATGCTATTGATAAAGGTGTAAATTTTATTGATACTGCCGAATTGTATTCTGTTCCTGCTAAAAAAGAAACTCAAGGGAGTACAGAGAAAGTTATTGGAAGCTGGTTAAAGAAATCTGGTAAAAGAGATGATGTAGTGATTGCTTCTAAAATTGTAGGACCTGCAGAATTTTCTAAGCATATAAGAACAGGTGGATTTAGTAAATCAGAATTAGAAGATGCAATTCATAAGAGTTTAAAAAGACTGCAAACGGATTATATTGATTTATATCAATTGCATTGGCCAGAAAGGCAGACTAATTATTTTGGGAAACTAGGATATACTCATGATGAAAATGATCCTTGGAAAGATAATTTTGCTGAGGTTTTAGGGTATCTAAACGATTTTGTAAAGCAAGGTAAAATTAGACAGATCGGTGTCTCCAATGAATCTGCTTATGGTTTAATGCGCTATTTAGAAGAGGCAAGAAAAGGAGCTCCTAAAATGATCACGGTACAGAACCCTTATAACCTTTTGAATCGTAAAGATGAAATTGGGCTTGCTGAGATTCTGCACAGAGAAGATATGGGACACTTACCGTATTCACCGCTTGGTTTTGGTATGTTAACAGGAAAATATCTAGATGAAATCCCTAAGAACTCTAGAGTTGATCTTTTTCCAAACTACAATCGATATATGAATGAAAATAGTTACAAAGCTACTCGATTGTACAATGAAATTGCAAAGAAGTATGAAATGAGTTTAACACAGATGTCATTGGCCTTTGTAAATCAACAACCGTTTGTTACCAGTAATATCATTGGAGCGACTTCGATACAACAATTAGAAGAAAATATAGGGAGTATCGATTTGGTATTGTCTGATGAAATACTCAATGAGATTAATGAAGTACATGCGCAAATTCCTAATCCAGCACCTTAAAAATCAACCAAATAAATACTCAACAACATCTTCAATTTTACCAACAAGTTGAATATTTATACCGCTATCAGGGTTAGAAATTTTATTGTATTTAGATACAAAAATGGTCGAGAAACCTAGTTTTTCGGCCTCTTGAATTCGTTGTTCTACTTTTGTAATCGGTCTAATTTCTCCAGCAAGTCCAACTTCGGCAGCAAAACAAAAATCCTTGGCAATAGGGATATCTTCATTGGATGAGAGTATAGCCGCAACCACGGCTAAATCAATCGCCGGATCATCCACAGAAATACCACCAGTAATATTAAGAAATACATCTTTAGCTCCTAATCTAAAACCAGCACGTTTTTCTAATACTGCCAAGAGCATGTTTAATCGTTTTAGATTATATCCAGTAGCGCTACGTTGTGGAGTTCCATACACTGCAGTACTCACTAATGCTTGAATTTCTATCATTAAAGGACGCATACCTTCAACTGTGGCAGCAATAGCAGTTCCGCTTAGTTCTTCTTCTTTTTTAGAGATTAGAATTTCACTCGGATTTGTAACTTCTCTAAGGCCACTTCCTAGCATCTCATAAATTCCAAGTTCTGAAGTTGATCCAAAACGATTTTTTAATGCTCGAAGTATTCGATACACATGATTACGATCTCCTTCAAACTGAAGTACAGTGTCTACCATATGCTCCAATATCTTGGGTCCTGCTATATTTCCATCTTTGGTGATATGACCAATAAGAATTACAGGAGTAGCCGTTTCTTTTGCAAACTTTATTAATTCCGTAGTACATTCTCTGATCTGCGAAATACTTCCAGCACTACTTTCTATATAATCACTATGAAGGGTTTGAATAGAATCGATAATTACAATATCAGGTTCTGTAGCTTCGATTTGTCTAAAGATATTCTGAGTTTTCGTTTCTGTAAGGATTAAACAATTATCGGTTTTGGAATGAATGCGTTCCGCTCTCATTTTTATTTGTTTCTGGCTTTCTTCTCCAGATACATATAAAGTTTTATAGGGTAATTTTAGACTAATTTGTAATAGTAATGTACTTTTTCCAATGCCAGGTTCGCCACCTAATAACGTAAGAGACCCTGGTACTAATCCACCACCAAGAACTCGGTTTAATTCTGAATCATCGGTATTGTATCTTGCTTCGTGACTCGTATCAATTTCTGAAATTTTGAGTGGTTTCGAAACTCTACGCTCTTTAGTTGAAGTACTAGGGGCTTTCCAATCATTTTTTGAAGCCTTTTGAACTACTTCTTCTGCAATGGTATTCCATTCCTTGCAAGAAGTACATTGTCCTTGCCATTTGGCATATTGCGCACCACAATTCTGACAGAAAAAAATAGTTTTTGTTTTGGCCATATCTTATTAATTGAAGGTAAAAATACTACTATTTATATTGTCTTTTCAAAAAGTATAAAAAAGGAAAGACCCCAAAATAGGGATCTTTTTATTCTTTAGTTTTAAAAGCAGAGATTTCTACTAATAACCAAAATCTTCTTTGATTTTATTTACTTTTTCTAACATATAATCTTTGGTAAGAAATGCGATTTCGTTTAACAAGAATCCATTTTCATAAGCTCTCATGGCTTTTTTAGGTTCTCCAAGTTGTTCGTAACCTAAACCAAGATAGTAGTATCCTAACATAGTCTCAGGATGTTCTTTGATGGCTAATTTACCTAAAGGCTCTAGTTCTTCCCACAATTCTTTTTTCTCGATAGCGGTAGAAATTGCAATGAAATCATTAATTCTAATTTGTCGTTTGAATCCATATAATTTTTCGGTAGTATCATATATATCCACAAGATGATCGTACAAAGAAGTTTCTAAAGTAAGAATATCTTCTTTATATGTTTTTTTGCTAATTGGACGATACATCTCAAAAATGGTTTCTAACGCTTTTGGAATGGCTCTACCTACCAAAGTGTAGTGAGAAGATTCGTCGAAATTGTCGAAGAAATAATTAACCTCTGGATTCTCTATAGTCGATAGCTTTTCATCAACCTTTACCAGATTTTTCTTTATGATTTCAGCATCATTTGTAGCTGTAGCTAAATAGTACCACATATCTGATTTTGCACTGCTTAATACATTAAAGATACGTTCTTCCATTGGTGGTGCTAACTCAGGACTAAGATTAATATATGCTTGAAAAATAGGATTGTCTTTAAAAAGAAAATAATTTATAAAATTAGCTGTATAGTCATGTCCAACGATCATTTTTAACTGAGCAGTTCTATAATTTTCATCGATATATGGTAAAAGTTCCTGACCTATAAACTCAAAAAATGCAGCACCTTTTCCTTCAGGTAAATAACTTGCTAAATCATATCGGCAATCATCTTCTCTTGTTTTTCTTTGTAACACACCTACCACAATAGATTCTGGCATATCTTCCCAATAAGAAAAATAATCTACATTACCAGCTACAGGTTCAAACAGATGATCACCATCTAAGACGATAATAACAGGGTAGATCTTATCTTCGTTTTTTTCATAATTACGAGGTAATTGAATTTTTAAATCTCTATTCTGATCTAATTTTAATGATCTAAATGTTTCATATTTTACCTGACCGTTTGAGATAAACGTAAAGAAGGTGACGAGAATTAAAAATATACTTTTCTTCATAAGTAGTAAGATTAAGGTTAAGCGAGGACAAGATATAAATTATTTTAGACCTTTAAAATTAGTCTTCAAAATAATCAATGTATTGTCTGTAAGGGGTTTATAAATATGTTATTTGATTTTGCTTCTATTTAAAATTGGAAGGAATAAAAATGATAACGCTCCAACTACAATATTTATTGCAGTTTGAGAGCCCCAAAGAATCCAACCAAAAGCTTCTCCATCACTCTTTGCATAACCAAAGAAAACAAAAACTGCGCCAACTACAATCGGAAACGGTAAGATACCAATTCCTCCATTGGTGGTTGACATAGAAAAGGATCCCACTACAAAAGCTACGAGTATAATTCCAATAGATGCATCGTGTAAATTAGGAACTGCAAATTTTATTACATAAAACATTAAAACATATAAAAACCAAATGAGTATGGTATGAAATAGAAAAGCCCATTTTTGTTTCATACTAAATATACTTTTCATCCCATCTAAAAGCCCCATTCCAAAATCTTTGATTTTTACAATCCATTTATTGGATGACTTTTGGAGAATTTTTAATCCTAAAAGACCAATAAAAATTAATCCTAAAATTGCTCCTAACGTAAAAAGAGGATTTATGTTTTTTTCTTCTAGAAAGTTTAATAAATATTCTGTTTGCAAGATACCTGCTGTAGAGGTAATGATGATAAGCATGATGAGATCTGTAATTCTCTCAGAAACAATAGTTCCAAATGCCTTTTCAAAGGGGATTTTCTCATAGGTAGATGTAGTTATTCCTCTGAGAACCTCACCTGATCTTGGAACGCCAAGATTAGCAAGGTATCCAATCATAATAGCCATAAAGCTGTTATGAAATTTGATAGTATACCCAAGAGGATTAAGTAAAAATTTCCATCGATAGGCTCTAGAAAGGTGAGAAATAATTCCTAGAATAAGAGAGGCAGTTATCCAAAGAGGATCTGCATTTTTTATATTTTGTAATAATTGCGTTCTGTATTCTGGAGTTGCCGAACTAAGAAAATACCAAATTAAAAAAACTCCCAACAATAGTGGGAGTACAATTTTTAAAATTTTAATGAGTTTAGGATTCACTCTATTATTTTAGTAAATTATTTTCTTCATTAGGAAATAAAAGTGCTGGCTTAAATTTTTTAGCATCTTCTATATCCATCATAGCATAGGTAATAAGTATTAAAACATCACCTTTAGCTACTTTTCGTGCTGCGGCTCCATTTAATGTTATTTCACCACTATTTCTAGGCCCTGGAATGGCATAAGTTTCTAATCTTTCCCCATTATTATTATTTACGATCTGAACTTTTTCTCCTTCTATAATATTAGCAGCGTCCATAAGATCTTGATCAATCGTAATACTACCTATGTAGTTAAGGTCTGCGCCAGTTACTTTAACGCGATGAATTTTTGATTTTACAACGTGTACAAACATGTTACAAATTTAGTTATTTTTAATTTAGGGCAATGTTATCAATAAGTCTTACTTCTCCTGCAAACACTGCAATAAAAGCTCGATATTTAGTGTTCTTTTGTTTTCTTTGAATCGATTTCAAATCAGATATTTTAGCAATTTGGAAATACTCTAATTCGAGTGTTTCGTTGGCTTCGAATTGTTTTGATATCCATGCTGTTAATGATAGTACACTTTTTGTGCCAAAGTCATTTTTAACTTGTTGTAATGTTTTATAGATTAAAGGAGCTTCTTGAAGTTGTGTTTTATTAAGCCTTTTATTTCTTGAGCTTAGAGCTAGTCCGCTTTCTTCTCGATAAATAGGGCATCCTACTATTTCTACTGACATTTTTTCAATCTCAACTAATTTTTTGACAATTTGTAACTGTTGAAAATCTTTTTCTCCAAAATATGCCCTAGTAGGAGATACAATCGTAAAGAAATGTTTCAAAACCGTTCCTACACCATCAAAATGTCCTGGTCTAAATTTTCCTTCCATTTCATTTTCCAATCCTTCAAAGTCGTACGAAATGGAGTCCAAATTATTTCCATAAACTTCGATTGGGTCACCTGGCGCAAAAACAATAATATCTTTAGATAATTTGGAAAGTAATTTGATATCTGCATCTAGTGTTCTAGGATAATTAACAAGATCCTCAGAGTTATTAAACTGATTTGGATTAACAAATATGCTGACAACAACAACTTGATTTTGATTAATTGCTCGTTGTACCAAAGCAAGATGGCCATCGTGTAAAGCTCCCATTGTAGGAACAAAACCTATTGTTTTATTTTGTTTATGTAAGTCTGCAACATCCTTTTCAATGTCCAGTCTTTTCTCGTGTACCCGCATTTATCTAAAAGTTAAAGGCGTGCAAAAATAAGATATTACTGGCAGACTACATAAATTTTCGTAATTTTGCAAAAATTTATTCCGAAGGAGACGAGAAAAGTAGATCATATGAAAGATAAGAGGATATTGTACGTATCATCAGAAGTAATACCTTACCTACCAGAGACTGAGATTTCATCCATGTCTTTTGAAGCACCAAGAATGGTAAATAGCAAAGGCGGGCAAATTAGAATTTTTATGCCAAGATATGGAAACATTAATGAGCGAAGACATCAATTACACGAAGTAATTCGTCTTTCTGGAATGAATCTGGTTATTAATGATTTAGATATGCCGCTAATTATTAAGGTAGCGTCGATTCCTAAAGAAAGGATGCAAGTTTATTTTATTGATAACGAAGACTATTTTAAAAGAAAGGCAACTTTAACCGATGAAGAAGGAAACCTGTTCCCCGATAATGATGAGAGGGCAATATTCTTTGCAAAAGGAGTAATTGAGACGGTTAAAAAATTGAATTGGTCGCCAGATGTTATTCATGTTCATGGCTGGTTGGCATCTATGTTGCCATTGTATCTGAGAAATTACTATGCAAATGAACCGTTATTTAATGATAGTAAAATCGTAACTTCAGTTTATGATCATGGTTTTAAAGGTACATTGGATAGTAATATGTTAGAGAAAGTAAAGTTTGATGGTATCGATGAAGAAAAAATTGCTGATTTAGCTAAACCTACTTATGATAACGTAATGAAGGTTGCTATAGATAACTCTGACGCTATTATCGTAGGTTCAGAGGAAATACCAGAAGAGCTTTCTAAACATTTAAAAACAATAGATCAACCTGTATTAGAATATAAAAAACCAGATGAATTTGCAGACGCCTATGAAGCCTTCTATCAAACAGAGGTGCTGGTGTAGCATAAAAACTATTATGAATTTGAAGAAAGTTTTGATCAAAGTAGCAGCTATGGTAGCTGTTGTCTTTACCATGGTGTCGTGTGATGATGATTTTAATTCTGTGGGGAGTGAAGTTATTGGAGGTGTTAATTTCCAAGATAACGAGTATAGTTCTATTCCAGTAGCTTACAGTAAAAGATTCGAGAAAGTGCAAACAAGCGCTTTGCCAAACTATTTGATAGGAACATACAATGATCCTATTTATGGTCAATCTACTTATAGTATTTTATCTCAAGTATTACCAGATAGATTTAATCCTACTTTTGGAGATAATCCGGTCTTAGATAGTGTTGTTTTAAGGATTCCATACTTCAGTAATATTACCGAAACAGAAACGAATGATAACGGAGATATTGTGAATACATATGAACTAGATTCAGTGTATGGTTCTTCTGTAATAAATCTTTCTGTATATAAATCAGATTATTTTCTTAGGGATTTCGATGTGGAAGAAGGTTCGGAGGTTAGACAAGTGTATTTTTCTAATGATATAAACGAAAACTTTGGTCTTGAGGTAGAAGAGAGGTTATTGTTTGCTAAAAATAATTTTGAGGTAAGTTCTAAGGAAATACGTCTCTTAACAGAGGATACGGATGTGGATACGGATGATGATCCTCAAGTTTCAACAATTCCTCCTGGATTCAGGATGGCGCTTCTCTCTGATATAGCTGCGGATGAGGCAAATGTTTTAAATCCTGATCCCAATAATGTCCGAGTAGGAAGTCAGGATTTGATTGATTACTTTACCTCTATGTTTTTAGATAAAGAAGGTAGTTTGGAGCTAAGCAATGCGAACAACTTTCATAATTTTTTTAGAGGTATTTATTTTAAAGCGGAGGCGATTACAACAGAGGGAACTCTCGTGTTTTTTGATATTACTCAAGCAAATATAACTTTACATTATTCTTTTGAGAGGGAGGATACGACAGGTGATGATGATACGACAGAAATTGTGGATGACACAGGAGAATTAGTATTGAATTTTTCAAATAATATTGTAAATGGTATAGAGACGAATTTTAATACTACTATAGAAAATGAGCTATCAAGTCAGGATGAGATCAATGGAGAAGAAAATTTATATTTAAAAGGAGGCGAAGGTTCATATGTTGTGATTGATTTGTTTAATAGAGATGTTACAAATGAAGATGGAGAACTAGAAAATGAGTTGGAGTTTATAAAAAGACAAGACTGGCTGATCAATGAGGCTAGTATGAAGCTTTATATAAATCAGGATATGGTAATTTCTGGAGAAACAGAGCCTGAAAGAATCTATTTATTTAATTTAGAAACCGGTAGTGTACTTATAGACTATCTAGTGGACCCAACATCTAATGCAACAAATCCTGTCAACTCAATTATTGATCATTTAGGAAGTATAACTAGAGATAGTGATGATAAAGGAGAATTCTATAAAATAAAATTAACCAGGCATGTTATTGATCTATTAAACGAGGACGAAGATAATGTAAAACTAGGTTTATCTGTCTCTCAAAACGTTAATATTATAACTACTGCTGAAGGATTTACCCCCACAAATACAGAAGACGAAATTATCCCCTTTTCGTCAATAATATCTCATGAAGGAACAATTCTTTATGGGAATGGAGCAAATGTTCCAGAAGAGAAGCGATTAAAGCTTGATATTTTTTATACAGAATCAACAACCAATTAATCAACAAAAAATTAAATTATGTGTGGAATAGTAGGGTATATAGGTCATAGGGAGGCCTATCCAATTGTATTAAAAGGACTTAAGAGGCTAGAGTATAGAGGCTATGACTCTGCAGGAATTGCGCTTTACGATGGTAATGATATAAAACTATCTAAGACCAAAGGCAAAGTGGCTGATCTAGAGGACAGATTAGTTAATGAGATTTCTACGAATGGAAGTGTGGGTATTGGTCATACAAGATGGGCAACCCATGGAGTGCCCAATGATGTAAATTCTCATCCTCATTATTCAAATTCAGGAGACTTAGTTATTATTCATAATGGGATTATTGAGAATTACGAATCCTTAAGAAAAGAACTTTTAAATAGAGGGTATACTTTTACTTCCGAGACTGATACGGAGGTTTTGGTGAATCTTATTGAAGATGTAAAGACGAAGGAAAATGTTAAACTAGGAAAAGCTGTTCAGATAGCATTAAATCAGACTATTGGGGCATATGCTATTGCGGTTTTTGATCGTCAAAAACCCGATGAAATTGTCGTAGCTAGATTAGGAAGTCCCTTGGCGATAGGTGTTGGAGAAGATGAATTTTTTATAGCTTCTGACGCATCTCCCTTCATAGAATATACGAATAACGCTATATATCTTGAAGATGGTGAAATGGCCATCGTTAGAAGAAAGAAAGGTATAAAAGTTAGAAAAATAAAAGACGATAGTTTAGTAGATCCCTATCTTCAGGAATTGCAAATAAATCTTGAGCAAATTGAAAAAGGTGGTTATGACCATTTCATGTTAAAAGAAATTTATGAGCAACCAAATGCAATAAGTGATACCTATAGAGGTCGAATAAGAGTAGCAGAGGGAATTATAAAAATGGCGGGAATCGATGACAACCTGGCAAAACTTCTCAATGCAAAACGTATAATTGTAATTGCTTGTGGTACTTCTTGGCATGCGGGTCTTGTAGCAGAGTATATTTTTGAAGAACTTGTTAGGATTCCTGTTGAAGTAGAGTACGCTTCTGAGTTTAGATACCGTAATCCGGTAATTCATCAAGACGATGTTGTAATTGCAATCTCTCAAAGTGGTGAAACAGCAGATACTATGGCTGCTATTAAATTAGCCAAGGAGAGAGGAGCGTTTGTATTTGGAGTGTGTAATGTCGTTGGTTCTTCGATTTCACGAGAGACACATGCAGGTGCTTATACCCATGCAGGTCCAGAAATTGGGGTAGCTTCTACAAAAGCTTTTACAACACAGATAACCGTACTGTCTTTGATTGCATTAAAACTTGCAGAGAGAAAAGGTACGATTTCTAACAGTGATTTTCATTACTATCTTCAAGAGTTAGAACGTATTCCAGAAAAAGTAAAAGATGCATTAGAATCTAATGATCATATTAAATTGATTGCTGATACTTATAAGAATGCAAGAAACTTCTTGTATTTAGGAAGAGGATATAATTTCCCAGTGGCTCTGGAAGGAGCATTAAAACTAAAAGAAATTTCCTACATACACGCAGAAGGATATCCTGCAGCAGAAATGAAACATGGCCCAATTGCATTGATTGATGAACAAATGCCGGTAGTTGTAATTGCTACTAAAAAGGGTCATTATGAAAAGGTTGTGAGTAATATTCAGGAAATTAAGTCCAGAAAAGGAAAAATTATCGGAATTGTTACCGAGGGAGATGAAACAGTGAAGAGATTAGCTGATCATGTTATTGAAATACCTGAAACAATAGAATTCTTAACGCCTCTTTTAACTACTATACCATTACAGTTATTATCATACCATATTGCGGTAATGCTTGGTAAAAATGTAGATCAACCAAGAAATTTAGCTAAATCAGTTACGGTAGAGTAAGATTTAAAATCGATAAAAAGCATCATTTTTAAGTAAAAAAGTACGATATATCGTACTTTTTTGCATTTTATCGATAAAAAAACAGAAAACATTATGCATGAATACTATTTTTTTGTTAGCTTCGCGACCGATTATGAATAGTTTCATTTTCAAGAATTTAAGTTCCCCAAATAAACTTAAACCTAAAATAACCTATTTTATGAAAAAAATTACATTCGTTGTAGTGTTATTAATGTGTTTCATTAGTAATGCTCAAACTACAATTAATGGTAGGGTAGTTGATGATTTTAATCAACCCATACCAGGAGCCAATATCTCCTTAAAAGGAGAATCTATTGGAACGGTTACAGATTTCGATGGAATCTTTACGCTAACAGTAACCAAAGAACCACCATTTACAATTACCGCAAGTAGTATTGGGTATGAAGAAAGTTCTGTAGAAGTTACTTCTACAGCCGAAGAAGTAGTAATCGTTCTTACTGAGGGTAATGTACTTGATTTAATTGTAATCTCTGCTTCGAGAGCACCAGAACGTCTTTTTGAATCACCAGTAAGTATTGAAAGATTTGGTGTAAAAGAGATTAAAAATACGCCATCGGTTGATTTTTATGACGGTTTAGAAAATCTTAAAGGAGTAGACGTAAACGCGAATAGTTTAACGTTTAAATCTATAAACACTAGAGGTTTTGCAACTTTTACAAATACTCGATTTGTTCAGTTGATTGATGGAATGGATAATACGTCACCTTCTTTAAACTTTGCTTTAGGAAACCTTATAGGGATGAATGAATTAGATGTAGAAAATGTCGAGCTTCTACCAGGAGCTTCTTCTGCATTATATGGAGCGAATGCATTTAACGGTATATTATTTATGACGAGTAAAAGTCCTTTTGATAAGCAAGGAATTAGTGCTTATGCAAAAGGAGGATTTACTTCACAGGATGCAGCTGGAACTAATGATTTTTATGACGTTGGAATTAGAATGGCACATGCTTTTACGGATAATTTAGCTGCAAAAGTGAATTTTTCATATTTAACGGCTACTGATTGGTTTGCAACTAGTGAAGCAAATACTGAGAATCCAGGTCAAAGTAGACTTTTGGATCCAGCTTATAATGGATTAAATGTATATGGAGATGAGTTTACACAGAATCTTCCTGGCGGTATCGGAGAAGTCTCTAGAACAGGATATAATGAATTGGATCTAACTGATTATAATGCAGAAAGTATTAAGTTCGATGGTGCTGTTCATTATAAACCTTTTCATAATGACTTAGAGATTATATATGCAGGTAAATTAGGAAAAGGACAAACAATATTTCAAGATTCTAACAGATTTTCTCTAAATGACTTCTTTTTTCAACAACATAAGTTAGAAGTTAGAAATGATAATTTCTTTGTAAGAGGGTATATTTCTGCAGAAGATGCTGGAGATACGTATGATTTGGTGTTTACAGGGGTTAATATTAACAGAAGGTGGAAAAGTGATGAAGATTGGTTTAACGAATATGCGACGACGTTCGCTACGACAGTAGGTACGGATCAACAGAGACATGAGGCTGCAAGAACTTTTGCGGATAGAGATAGATTAGAGCCTGGAACAGAGGGTTTTGAGACAGCTTTTAATGAGGTTACAAGTACACCAGATTTCCAAACAGGATCTAGATTTAAATCTAAGACAGAGTTAAGACATGTAGATGCAAATTATAATTTTGGTCATATCACGAATAACTTTGCGGATATTCAGGTAGGAGGATCTTTTAGAGAATACTCTTTGAATTCTGCAGGAACTTTTTATACCGATTTTGATGGAGCTATTGACTATTCAGAGATTGGAGTTTATTCCCAGATCCAAAAGAAGTTATTAGACGATCGATTAAAACTTACAGGGTCCGTTCGTTATGATAAATCTCAATTATTTGATGGTAATTTCTCACCAAGATTGTCAATTGGATATACTTTAGGAAAAAATAGAAATAGAAACCTTCGTGCCTCCATACAAACAGGTTTTAGAAATCCAACAACACAGAACTTGTATTTAGGTCTTGATATCGGTGCTGCTGCTATCGTTGGATCTGCTCCTGATAATTTAGATCGTTTTACCAGAACTACAACTAGTGGAGTAACTTATACGGGACGTATTGCATATGAGAATTCATATACAAGAGAATCTGTGCAGGCCTTTGCGGCTTCAGGAGGAACAACTGCATTAGTAATTGCAAATCCAGATATTGTAAAGCCAGAGAAAGTAACTGCAATTGAAGTTGGTTATCGAGCAGATTTTGGGAAACTTCTATTGGATTTAAGTGGATATTATAATATGTATCAGGACTTTATCTCCACAGTTGATGTAATAAGTCCATTGGATGGTCAAGTAGGTAGTGCAGAAGCTCAAACGGCGATTGCGACAGGAAATTTTGCAGCTTTTCAGGCAACTACAAACTCTGAAGTTGATATTAATTCTTACGGAGCTATATTAGGAATAAGTGCCAAGGTATTTGGAGATTTTGATTTGGGAGCTAGCTATGCTTATGCAAAACAAGACTTCGATCAAGAAGAAGATCCAGGCTTTAGGACTAACTTTAATACACCTGAGCATAAGGTAAAAGCAAACTTTGGACATGATAATTTGTTTAAGAACTTTGGATTTAACACTGCTGTTAAGTGGAGTGGAGAATATACTTGGGAATCTGCTTTTGCAGTTGGTGAAGTTCCTTCCTTCACAGTTTTTGATGCACAGTTTAATTATAGAATTCCTTCTCTAAAAACTACCCTTAAGTTAGGTGGGGCAAATATTGGAGGAAGTGAGTACTTTACTGCTGTAGGAACAGCACCAATAGGTTCTCAGTATTATTTAGGATTAACTATCAATAATTTTTAATTAATAATTTGAAATAGTACAATCTTCAGATTGTAAAAATCAAATAGTAATATATAAAGCTCGTCTAAACTTTTTAGACGAGCTTTTTTTATAAGAAGAAATAAAATTTCCCCAGTTAATTCCTCAATAATAATAGGTTTGTAATTGCGTAAAAATTAAGTATAGTTTCAATAAAAAGAATAATTAATAAAATAGAGTGTATAAGATTGTGAAAAATACATGATTTTAACTTTTTTTTAAAGAATTGATAAAAAAACGTATATTGTTGTCATAACATAAAAACTAATTTAGGATATGAGGACAATTACGTTAGTAATAGTGCTTTTAATAGGCACTATTATTACTGCACAAACAACAATTAGTGGGAAAGTTGTTGATAATAACAATCAACCCATTCCTGGAGCAAATATAGCTTTGCAGGGAGCTTCCGTAGGAACTGTTACTGATTTTGATGGTCTATTCACACTTACTTTAGAGGAAACGCCTCCTTTTACTATTATTGTAAGTAGTATAGGTTTTGAATCCACTACTTTGGATATTACATCGAGCACCTCTGACATCACAGTTACATTAAAAGAAGGAACAGAACTAGACGAAGTAGTTATTTCAGCTTCTAGAACACCAGAACGAGTGTTTGAATCTCCTGTGAGTGTAGAACGTTTTGGAATCAAGAAAATAAAAACTACTCCTGCAGCAGATTTTTATGACGGTTTAGAAAATTTAAAAGGAGTTGATATTAATACCAATAGTTTAACTTTTAAATCGGTCAATACCAGAGGATTTGCAGATTTTGCAAATACCAGATTTGTTCAATTGGTTGATGGAATGGACAATGCGGCGCCTGCTCTAAATTTTGTTTTAGGAAATTTACTAGGGATGACAGAATTGGACGTTAATAGTATAGAATTACTGCCAGGAGCTTCTTCCGCACTTTATGGAGCAAATGCTTTTAACGGAATTCTATTCATGACTAGTAAGAATCCTTTTGATCATCAAGGGATAAGTGCATATTTTAAAGGAGGAATTACTTCTCAGGAAGTTGGAGGTGATAATGAATATTATGATTATGGAATCAGGATTGCCCATGCATTCTCAGATAAATTCGCAGCAAAAGTGAATTTTTCTTATTTGAGAGGAACAGATTGGTTTGCTACTAATGAAGTAAGTGTTTCTAATGATATTATTACTGGAACCCGATTAGATCCTAATTATGATGGACTTAATGTATATGGAGATGAAGTAAGTACTAATATAAGAGGAGTTGGGGTTGCCTTGGTAAATGGCGGGTTATTGCCAGCTGGAGCAGAAAATATATTGCCTGATCAAGAAGTTAGTAGAACAGGGTATTTAGAAAGTGATTTAAATAATTATAACGCAGAAAGCATAAAGTTTGACGCTGCGTTACATTATCGCCCTTTTGCAAACGATTTCGAAATTATTTATTTAGGGAAAGTTGGTCGTGGTACGACAATTTATCAAGGAGCAAATAGATATTCTATTCGAAATTTTTTCCTACAGCAGCATAAATTAGAAATCAAAAATGACAATTTTTTTATAAGAGGGTATATTACAGATGAAGATGCTGGAGATTCATACGATTCTAGGTTTACAGGGATTAATATCAATAGACTATGGAAAGATGATCAAACTTGGTTCGGAGAATATGCTGGCGCTTTTGTTCAAGCAAGTTTAGCAGGTCAGTTGCCAGAGCAGGCACATTTAATAGCAAGACAGACAGCGGATACAGGAAGGCTTTTACCGGGAACACCAGAGTTTGAAAGCGCTTTTAATACAGTAACAACAAACCCTGATCTTACTAGTGGATCTAAATTTCAAGACGCTAGTCAATTAAGACATGTAGATGTTAATTATAACTTTAGTCATCTTACTAGTGATATCGCAGATATACAGGTGGGAGGATCTTTCAGAGAATATAAATTAAATTCTGCGGGAACGATTTTTACAGATTTTGATGGACCAATTCGCTATTCAGAGTTTGGAGTGTATACTCAAGTACAAAAGAAATTAATCGATGACAGATTAAAAATTACAGGTTCTATTAGATATGATAAATCGGAGTTATTTGATGGTAATTTTTCTCCAAGATTATCTTTAGGTTATACAGCAGGAGCAGATAGAAATCATAATATCCGTTTGTCTGCTCAAACAGGTTTTAGAAATCCAACAACACAAGATTTGTTCATTGGTTTAGATGTGGGTAGAGCAATACTTGTAGGATCGGCTTCAGAGAATTTAGATCGAGATGTTAGAAACTTTGATCTAAGTGGAGATGGTCAGTTGTTAACAGGAAATAGTTCGGTAGATGTAGTAGGAAGACAAGCTTATGAAAACTCTTTTTCGTTAAATTCTGTATTGAATGGTACACCTACGGTTTCAAATGTTGATCTGGTAGAGCCTGAAAAAGTTGTTGCAGTAGAACTTGGTTATCGTGCTAAAATCAAGAAGTTTGTTATTGACTTAAGTGGGTATTACAATATTTATACTGACTTCATTTCTACAGAAAATGTTTTGGTTCCTCTTTATGGGCAAGTTGGAGATGGAACACTATCGCTTGCAGCTTTACAGAATGGAGATACAGAAGTATATCAGGCATACACGAATTCTGATGTAGATATTAAATCATTTGGTGGTACTGTTGGTGTGGATACTAAAATATTAGGAAACTTTGATTTTGGAGTTAATTACACATTTACAAAACAAGATTTTGATGAGGAGGAAGATCCTGATTTTAGAACAAATTTCAATACTCCAGAGCATAAAGTAAAAGCTTCTTTTGGTCATACGAGTTTGTTTAAAAACTTTGGATTTAACACTAGTTGGACTTGGAGTGATGCATATTTTTGGGAAGCTGCTTTTGGTGATGGGAATGTGCCGTCTTTCAATGTTCTTAATGGACAGATCAATTATACTATTCCTAAATTAAAAGCAACGCTGAAAGCAGGAGCAACAAATATTCTTGGTGAAGAGTATTTCACAGCGTTTGGTACTGGATTTATAGGGTCCCAATATTATGTAGGTATATCTATAAACAACTTATAATTAATCTAAAAATATTTTAAATATGAATATTCAATATAAATGGCTATTGATTCTGTTAGTTTTTGGATTTATAGCGTGCGAATCTGATGATGATTCTGCTACAACAGAAGAAATAGTTCTCACCGCAGGAACAGCGGATTTTTCGAATTACGTTGCTTTAGGAAATTCTCTTACTGCTGGTTTTACTGATAATGCTTTATTTATTGCCGGACAAGAAAATTCTCTTCCTAACATTTTGTCTCAACAATTTGCATTAGTCGGAGGAGGAACATTTACACAGCCTTTAATGAGTGATAATATTGGAGGACTTCTTTTTGGAGGAATGCCAATGTTAGATGGTAGTTTTGGTCCAAGACTCTATTTTTATAGTGATGTAAATCCTGATGATGATTTTGATTCTGGTCCCTATCCTTTAGGAGTAATTCCGGATCAATTAGACTTCTCTCCAGAATTACCTACTACAGAAGGAACAGCAAATCTTGGTGGGACTTTTAATAATATGGGAGTTCCAGGTGCTAAAAGTTTCCACTTATTAGCTCCTGGTTATGGTAACCCTGCTGGTTTAGGAGCTATGCCTCCTACTGCAAATCCATATTATGTGAGAATTGCTTCAGATCCAAGCGCATCAGTAATTCAGGATGCTATGGATCAGAATCCGACATTTTTCTCTCTTTGGATTGGTAATAATGATGTGTTAGGATATGCATTATCTGGTGGTGACGGAACAGACCCTATTACCGATACAGGAACGTTTGCCCAAGCTTATAATGCATTGATTACTACATTAACAGCTGGAGGAGCTAAAGGTGTGATTGCTAATATTCCAGATGTTACATCAATTCCGCATTTTACAACAGTTCCTCATAATCCAGTTCCTTTAGATGCTGCTACTGCCGCTTTCTTAAATAGTGCAAGTGCTTATGGAGCTTATAACGCGGGCTTAGATGCAACTTTGGCTTTTTTAACCGCAAATGAAGCTACTTTAGGAGCTCTTTTTCCTCCAACATCAGATATGACCTCTTTACAACTAGCAACTGCAGAAATAGAACGAAGGAAAATTACTTTTTCTGAAAGCGAGGAAAATGCCGTAGTGATTTTGGATGAAGATTTAACGGATTTAACAGGTATCAATGCTGCTTTAATAAGTATGAGGCAAGCAACATCTGAAGATTTACTTGTGTTAACAGCAGCATCATTTATAGGTACAGAAGCGGTACCTGGAAATCCACAAACAGTAAATGGAGTAGCAATCCCATTAGCGGATAAATGGGTGTTGACTCCAGAGGAGCAAATGGAAATTGCTAATGCTACAGCAGCTTTTAATACTACTATTGCAGCAGCAAGAGATCAAGCTGGTTTAGCTTTTGTAGATGCGAATGCTCTATTAGAACAAGTTGCCACTGATGGAATTACATTTGATGAATTTCTTTTAGAAGATAATTTAGTATTTGGAGGAGCTTTCTCTTTAGATGGTGTTCACCCAACTGCTAGAGGATATGCTTTGTTGGCAAATGAAGCGATTAAAGCAATTAATATGACTTATGAGTCTAATTTACCGTTGGTGAAGGCAGCGGATTATCCAACATTTTATTCACCAGCCTTGCAATAGTAATCATATTGTTAAATTATAATTACCAGTGCTACCTACGGTAGTGCTGGTTTTTTTTTGCGGTAATTTTTTAAGATGATATGGATTGTATTAAAGCAAAAAGCTGAATAAAAATTATAAATTTTGTCCATAAAAATCAACATGTAATAAGTTTAAACGAAATAAAATAGTCGAATAATCTATACTTTTTAATGGGTTTGACGCCTTTAAATTTGTATAAGAAAAAAACAAAATGAAACAGGCTATGTTATTCATTTTAAAAGCCTATATTTGCAGCCTGAAAAAAGGTCGTATTCTACATGTAAGAAAAAAGGGTCTTTTTTAAATATTAAATACTAAACATTAAATAGTTATATAATGTCTCAAGTTACGGGTAAAGTATCACAAATTGTAGGTCCGGTTATAGACGTAGCATTCGCTGCCGGTACTGAATTACCAAAAATTTACGATTCGTTAGAAATTAATAAAGCAGACGGTACCAAGATAGTGTTAGAGATTCAGTCTCACATCGGTGAAGATACGGTACGTACAATTGCGATGGATTCCAGTGATGGATTAAGCAGAGGAATGGAAGCTGTTGGAACAGGAGCTCCAATCCAAATGCCAATCGGAGGAGATGTATATGGACGTCTATTTAATGTGATTGGAGATGCTATTGATGGATTAGGAGATCTTCCTAAAGCTGGAGAAAATGGTCTTCCAATTCACCGTCAAGCACCTAAGTTTGAGGATTTATCAACTTCTACAGAAGTATTATTCACAGGAATCAAAGTAATCGACCTTATCGAGCCTTATGCAAAGGGAGGTAAAATTGGATTATTTGGTGGTGCAGGTGTTGGTAAAACGGTATTGATTCAGGAATTAATTAATAATATCGCAAAAGGTCACGGTGGACTTTCTGTATTCGCAGGAGTAGGAGAAAGAACACGTGAAGGAAATGATCTTCTTCGTGAGATGTTAGAGTCTGGAATTATCAAATATGGTGATGACTTTATGCATTCTATGGAAGAAGGTGGATGGGATCTTTCTAAAGTAGATAAAGAAGCTATGAAAGATTCTAAAGCAACTTTCGTATTCGGTCAGATGAATGAGCCACCAGGAGCACGTGCTCGTGTTGCACTTTCTGGACTAACGATTGCAGAATATTTCCGTGATGGAGCTGGAGATGGGCAAGGAAAGGATGTACTTTTCTTCGTAGATAACATTTTCCGTTTTACACAAGCAGGTTCTGAGGTGTCGGCACTTCTAGGTCGTATGCCATCTGCGGTAGGATATCAACCTACATTAGCAACCGAAATGGGTGTGATGCAGGAACGTATTACTTCTACTAAGAAAGGATCTATTACTTCCGTACAGGCAGTTTATGTACCTGCAGATGATTTAACGGATCCAGCACCAGCAACAACGTTTGCTCACTTAGATGCAACTACAGTATTATCTCGTAAAATTGCGGAGCTTGGTATTTATCCAGCAGTGGATCCATTAGATTCTACATCGAGAATTCTTACTGCCGATATCTTAGGAGATGAACATTATAATTGTGCACAACGAGTAAAAGAGTTATTACAGAGATATAAAGAATTACAAGATATCATTGCAATTCTTGGTATGGAAGAATTATCTGAAGAGGATAAGTTAGCGGTAGGACGTGCTCGTCGTGTTCAACGTTTCTTATCTCAGCCATTCCACGTAGCAGAGCAGTTTACAGGTATTCCAGGATGTTTAGTAGATATAAAAGATACAATCAAAGCTTTTACTATGATTATGGATGGGGAATTAGATCATTTACCAGAAGCAGCATTTAACCTAAAAGGAACCATCGAAGAAGCTATCGAAGCTGGTGAGAAAATGTTAGCTGAAGCATAATCTGGTTAATTGTTGGTAGTTGATAGTATCTTAATTAAGTACACAATCAACCGACAACTAACAATAAACAACTATAAATATGTATTTAGAAATAGTAACTCCAGAAGCAGTATTGTTTAGCGGCGAAGTAACTTCGGTTGCTGTTCCAGGTGTGAATGGAGAGTTTCAGATGTTGGATAATCACGCGCCAATCGTTTCTTTATTAGGAAAAGGAAATGTGAAAGTGTATGGTGATATGAATTTGGAAGAAGAAGTAGTAGAAAAATTTACGAAAGAAAATGGTGTTACACTTCTAGCGATAAATTCAGGTACAATTGAAATGAAAGATAATAAAGTGATTGTACTTGCAGATTAAGTAGTATTTACAATCTAGATCATTATATTTAATCCCTATTATTATATGTAATAGGGATTTTTTATGTTTTTAAATAAAGCTTTTCCATACTTTAATTCTTTCAGAAAGCATATACGTATTGCTGCTATGCTTAGTTTTGTTGTTGTATTTATACTCATTTTTTTACAACCCTTTGGAGCTAATAATTTTAATCACCCCTACAAGCATCTCTATTTTATTGGTTATGGCATTATTTCGGTAGTAGTGTATTTAATTATCTATCTTTTGTCAAGATTGTATTATAACAATTTTAAGAGATGGAAATGGAGTGAAGAATTAATATTCTCTTTTCTTTATATTACTATAGCAATCGCGACCGCTTTCTTCTATACAGAATTAATGATCAATAAGAGATCTAATTTTATGATCTTCAGTTTTTTTATAGAATGGTTTCGATTTGTTTTCTTAGGTTTCGGAATTATTTTATCTGTGCTATCAATTTTTTTAAGACGGTATTATGGAAAAGAAGAACAAGAAATAAAAAAGTATAAAACAAATGACCAAGAAAAAATAGTAGTAAAGAGTACTTTAAAAAAAGAGTCTTTTACTGTACTGGCGGAGGATATTGTATACATTAAATCAGAAGATAACTATGTAAATATTTATTACGTAGAAGAAGAGGGTCTACAGAAAAAGATAATACGTAATACCCTTTCTTCGTTGCATACCCAACTTCATCATTTACTAAAAGTTCATCGATCCTATCTAATCAATCCTGCTTTTATAATTTCTGTTGAAGGAAATGCACAAAAGGGAAGTATACACTTAAAATTTGTAGAAGAAAAACTACCAGTATCAAAAACCTATTTTGATTCTGTAAAAATATCCTTCATGAATTGACCCCAAAAAATAAGATTTGGCCACAGAAAGTATTGGTGTACCCCAAAAAATATGAATTCATAACAATGTTTTTTATGTGATTTTCAATGCTTGTTTATTTGACATGTTTACAAATTAAAAACATGAAAAATGAAGAAGTTTATAAAATTTACAAAGGTGACCGTTCTATTACTGTTTTTGGTGTTATTAGGAAGTATTTTTTATATCAGGTTTTCTAGATATACTGATACACTAATTTATCATGTAAATGGTTTAGAGTACGAAAGTTTCGAGTCTAATATTCCTCATAAAGAATACTATTTGGAGGTCGACACAAATACTGTTTTACACGGAGTTCTTTTTAAACCAAAGAATAAGCCAATAGGAACAATTATTCATCATGCAGGCAAAGGAATGCATTTAATGTCGTCTCAACCCTATTATAAGCTATTAACAGATAGAGGCTTTCAAGTATTTGGTTATGAACGAAGAGATTTTGGAAAATCAACAGGCATAGCAGATAATTCCTTGGTATTAAAAGAAGATGCTTTGTTTATGTTCGATACGATATTAAATGATACTGCTGTACAGGGAACAGCAATTATTATTTGGGGACAAAGCTTAGGTGGAGCTTTTGCAATGATGAATGCTGCAGAAAGAAATGATAAAATAACAGGAGTTATTGTAGAAGGAACATTTAATTCATTTCCCGATATAGGAAAGGAGTATGCAAGAGCAATCAATATGGAAAATTTTAAGTGGATGATGCCAATATTAATGAATAATGACTTTCCTGCAGAGAAAGAAATACAAAAAATTAATAAACCAATACTCGTTATTCATAGTAATACAGATGAGCAAGTTCCTTTTAAATTAGGCAAAAAACTTTATAAAGCTTCTGATACACTCCAATCAACTTTTTGGGAAATACAAGGCAAACATATCGTAGGATTATTTGATTATGAGGAAGAATATATACAGAAATTTGTGGATTTTATAGAGTGATTTACTGGTAACAATTAATTAAGAAACAACTCTTTTTTTAACCTATCTAATTATGAACGATAACATATGGATAAAGGAGTGATTTTAGCTTTGTGATATTTTCGTATGTATGAAAGCTAAACGATATCAATCTATTGTTCCTTTTATCATTATTCTTGTTGTTCTTAGCCCTTTTTTATGCATACCAAAAGATCAGAGTTTACTTTTTATAAATGGGTTTAATTCTCCTGTAAGAGATACATTTTTCAAGAATCTCACTTGGTTTGGCGAAGGATTTATGGTAGTTTGTGCAGCTATAACCTTATTGTTTCTTAGAGTACGTTGGTTTTTTGTTTTTGTAGTCGGGCTTCTTTTACATATTTTCCTCATTCAGTTTAATAAGCAAATTCTTTTCAATGACATTTATAGACCGTCTGTCTATATGAGTTGGATCTGTCAGGATCATTTACTTCATTTTGTTGAAGGAATAAGAGTTAGACGTGAAGTGAGTTTTCCTTCTGGTCATACTACAGGAGCTGCTTTTGCTGCATCTTTCATTGCATTGATATTTAATTCTAATCGCTCTTCGATTACTCTTGCTTTATTAGCAATAAGTGTTGGGTTTTCTAGAGTATATTTAGCTCAACATTTTCTGATCGATGTATATTTTGGATTTCTGTTTGGAACCTTATCTTCCATAATAGCATTTACTTTGATTGAAAAAATTGCACCCAAATATTTTTGGATGGATAAATATCTGGTACCTGTTGCCTCTAGAAAGCTAAAAGTAAGATTGGTGTTTTTACGGCAGTTATTTATCAGAAGAATAAGATCATATCCAAAGTATTAATTTTTTTTACTACGCATTTTGACTACCAAGTTATATAATCATCAAAACTTTCTAATTGTTTTTTCTATTAGCCTTTTTCTTTGTTTGATCGGATCATGGGCATATCCAATTTATATTCTAGATGAAGCAAAAAATGCAGAAGCTGCAAGAGAGATGCTTGTTCATTCTGAGTTTATTGTTCCAAAATTTAATCGCTTACTAAGAACTGATAAACCTCCTCTACATTATTATTTTATGATTTTGGGATATAAGCTTTTTGGAGTGAATGCATTCGGTGCTCGTTTTTTTTCTGGAATATTCGGAGCATTAACAATTAGTATATCGTATTACTATATAAATAAATTTTCTAAGAGGACTATCGCCTGGATTTTTGTTTTTATTTGTTGGTCATCTATATGCTTTATTCAGGAATTTCATTTGGCTGTTCCAGATGCTTATTTAATTTTTTTTATAAGTATTGGGCTTTGGATGTTTTATGACTTTTATGCGACCAGTTCTAAGTTTTCATTATGGATAATGTATTTGCTTTTTGGTTTGGGAACACTTACCAAAGGGCCTGTAGCAATTGCTTTACCAGGTTTGATTTGTATTATATTTTTAGTTAGTACTAAAAATTTCAGTATCCAAGCGATTCTTAAATTTAGACCTCTTTTAGGGTTAATTGTTTTTCTATTAGTAACAACACCGTGGTATATTTTAGTGCATTTCGAAACCGATGGAGATTGGACAAAAGGCTTTTTTCTGGATCATAATGTAAATAGATTTGGAAGTAAAATGGAAGGTCATGGAGGTATATTTCTAATTACATGGGCATTTGTTTTATTGGGTTTAATGCCATTTTCTTTTTTTCTTTTAAAAGCATTTAAAAACTCATATATAAACAAATCTAAAGACTCATTACTTTTATTTTCTACTATTGTATCGGTTGTATTTATTGTGTTTTTCAGTATTTCAGGAACTAAATTGCCTAACTATACGATGCCGTGTTATCCTTTTTTGGCATTGGTACTAGCAGTGGCTTTTTGGGAGTTTTACAGAGGAAAGGATAAAGGTATCCACAATACTATTGCTTTAGTATTAATTGCACTACTGGCTATAGCCTTGCCAACAGCAGGAAAGTTAGCATTATTACAAGAAAAGGAATTAGGTGATGTAAGTGATATAGCCTATTGGCTAATACCAACGTCAACAGCTACTTTAGTTGGCTTGGTTTTTTATTTCAAAGGATATTTACAAAAGGCTTTTATCACCATCGCTTTGGGTTGGGTTATCATTACACCAATTTTATTTCTTGGGATTTATCCTAGATTAACTTCGCAAAACCCTGTAGAGCAAGCAAAGTCAATATTAAAACAAAATGATACAGTTAAAGTATATAAAAGTTTTGACGCTGCTTTCCCAATTAATTTTCAAAGGACCTTCACGATTATTCATAAGGAAGCTGAGATAGAGGAGTATTTTGAAAAACACCCAAAAGGATTTTTAATGACAAATACACGTGAGGTAGATGTTTTAGAAAACAGAATGGATATCGTCAAAATCATGGAAGTAAAAGCGCTATTTGAATCACATACTACCCGAATTTATAAAAAGAAATGATAACTAAATATTAATTACATATAGTGATAAAGGTGTAATAAAAGGTGTAGGTTTTTTTATTGCTATAGTTATAAAAAAAGGTTTTGCTTGAGGATTCTTTTATAGATAGATTATTAACTTTTGATTTAATGCTGTTAACTAATTTTTGATTGTTTTCTGATGTTCCAAGTAAGAGAATTGTCTTGTTGTTATACTGATCAATAGAGGTGTAAAAAAGATCATTTTTAGCCGTAAATGCATCATAAAAATGATTAGGTATGAGCACTTTCATAGTGCCTGTAAAATCAATTGCATCACAGATAATGAGATTTGATTTCTCTAGTTGTGATGAGTGATTTTGTAATAGGAATTTTGCAAATTTGAAGTAAGGCCGATTGATTCGCTCTGTAAAACCTAAGGATGGTCCTAAACCAATACTCAGTGGCTTGTTTACGAGTGTTAGAGCTGCTATAATTATTAAAATATTTTTAAAAACCTTATATCTTTTTATTGATTTTTCATGCTCATCAATACAACAAAACACGTAAATCGGGGTAATAATAAGCAATGGTTGAATCCATCTCTCATGCGCATTCGTTGCTTTGGTAAATACTAAAATGATAGCGAAGATCAGTACTGAAAGAGTCAAAAACCTACCTAAAAAATTAACAAACCTATTTTTTTGTGTTTCGAAAACAGACTTGATTTTCCCTTTAAAGAGTAATAACATAGAGACAAAAAACAAACCTGCAAATGATAAAACCCCTTTACTAATAGCCCAGATACTTGGAGTTATAGTTGATATATATGAAAGGTTTTGTGTTGCCAGATCATTGATGGTTTCTTCACTGGTAGTTGTCATGTTTTTATACAGCCAAATAAAATGAGGTGTAATCAGTACTAAAAAAACAAGTATCGATAGACTAATCTTTTTATTCAGGATTATTTTTCTGTATTCTATATCTGATATAACAGCTAATAAAAATGCTAATAAGGAGATTACAAAATTGTATTTTGATAGGATTCCTAATGTAATAGTAATACCCAATATGATATAATTAAGATTCGATGGATTACGAATAAGTCTTGTAAAAGACCAGATCATGAAGACAACAGAAAAGGTAATAAGTACTGTATGGGTTTGTCTAAAACTTTCAACCGATAACTGAAGAAATAAGAATAAGCTTAAAGTTGAAATATTTGCATCTAAAAAGGAGTCTTGATACTGTTTTGATATTGTAAAAACAAGTGTAAAAATACCAATCAACAATACCGTTCTAAATATAATGATGCTCAGTAAACTATATCCAAATAGTTTTGTAATAAAAATAATTATCCAAGTATATAAAGGTGGTTGTTGATTATAACCAAGTAAAAGCTTTTGACTTAAAAACACTTGCTCTGCTTCATCTACTTCTAACGAATTTGTAAGTAATAGTCTAAAAAAAAGATGTGTCAGAAAATAAGTAATGATTAAAAGAAAAAAAGATCTGTGGTTCTTCAAGGAGCCTATTTGTTTTAGGAAATGTAACTGACGGCTCATACTCTATTAGTTAATGTAACGGATCTCTAAGTTTTAAATATGAATTTGCTTTTTTGAAATGGAATATAATTCCAAATAAAGATACAAGAGCAGTTATAGCAGAAAATAAAACCCCAATAGATACAGCAGTTACAGTATCGAATTGTAACATTGAAGAAGCTTGGTAAAAAATCATTTCTCTAACACCTATTCCTGAAAATGAAAAAATGGATAAAACCGAAGAAATTAAAAACACAAAAATGTATAATGAATAGGATTCAACCTCTGTTATAGATGCTAGCAACGATAGGATACAAATGCATTGTAACAACTGAATAGTAATAGACTGTACTAAGGTTTTTAAATAGTCAGATAAAAAAGCTGGAAATAACCTTTGTATAAATATATAAGAAGCTGTTATACCCAAGACTAATAATAGAATAATTCCTGCAATCATATTTGTCCCCTCAAATATGGGTATTATAAGAGCATAAATTAGTATTAAAATCCCAATAGCGGTCAATCCCATAAATCTATCTACGAATAAAGATGCTGTAAGTTTTTTGGTAGACCATTTAAAACTCTTGTGAAGTAAAAATACTTTATAAGCATCTCCACCAATTCCTCCAGGAATAAAAAAATTATAAAACATTCCTATTAGATACAGTTTATAGTTGCTTTTAGGACTTATGTAAAAACTTGAAGATATAAACAATACTAAAAGTCGATCAGCAGAAATCCATTGGGATAGAATAAAACAGACTATCCCAATTAAAAGATAAAAAATATTTACACTTTTTAATGTTTCCCAAATTTCTGTAAATGGAATTTTTGTAAAAACTAGGTATAGTAATAATAGGGTTATTCCAATTTTAAGAAACGTGTAAAACAGGTTCTTTCTCTCTTGTCTCAAAAGTCGTAATTTTTCTAATGTTATAAGGAGTTTTATTTTGAGATTCGTAGTAAGTTCTCATTAATAAATCGGTGACAATCCCTATTGTAAAAAATTGAATTCCTACTAGTATTAATAATACACCTAATAATAGTAATGGCCGTGTTCCAATATCATTCCCCATCAATTTCAAAATGATTAAGTATACATTAATCAACAAGCCAACTCCAAAAAATAACATTCCCATATTTCCAAATAAATATAGAGGCTTTTGCAGGTATTTACGCTGGAAAATGATCAATAAAAGGTCATTCATCACTTTAAATGTTCTTCCTAATCCATATTTCGAAACACCAAATTTTCTTGCGTGATGTTTTACAGGAATTTCTGTGATACGTGCACCATCTATATGAGCGTTTAATGCAATGAATCTGTGTAGTTCTCCATATAAAGGAATCGCTTTAGCTGTTTCTGAAGTCATTACTTTCAGGGCACACCCAGCATCCGTGATATGAAGATTTGTAGCTTTACGAATAATGTAATTTGCTATTTTAGAAGGCAAGATTCTAATAAAATTATCCTTTCTCTTTTGTCGTATGCCGGTAACAAGATCCCAATCCTCATCGATGGCTAATTCTAACATTCTAGGAATATCTGAAGGATCATTTTGCATATCACCATCCATGGTAATAATATATTCACCTCTTGCATAGTCAATACCAGCTGCTAAAGCAGAGCTTTGCCCATAGTTTCTTTTTAATTCTACAAGAACAACATTAGGATTATTTAGTGATTTTATTTCTTCTCTGGTATTATCAGAAGAGAAATCATCTACATAAATAATCTCATATCGATATCCTTTTAATCCATTTTCTATGGCTTCTGTTAGTAAGCTCGTATTTCCTTCTTCATTGTATACAGGAATTACCACTGATAATAATCTTATACTCTGCATATGGAATCTTCTTAAATCATCAAAGTTATAGTTAGAACATCAATTTAATATTGGGTAATTGATAATAAATTAATAAGGAATTCCGGTCGAGTTATATAATTGTTAAGTAGTTCGCTAGAGGTTGTTTTTAGAAACGCACTTACACTACTTTTGGTCGAATTAGATGCTATTAATTAAGATCTTATTGCTTTTTAGATGACAGATTTTCTTTTTAAAAAAGATTATATAATACTATACATATTATTGCTTATAGTATATATATCTGGATTATGGATTCCCTTAATGGAGAATGATTCCACACAACATGCAACAATGGCAATGCGGATGTATCTGGAAAATGACTTCCTTAATATTTATAAAGCAGGAAAAGATTATCTAGATAAGCCACATATGCATTTTTGGCTTGCAGCTTTATCATTTAAAATATTTGGAATATCAGATTTGGCGTATAGAATTCCTGCTTTGTTATTTACAGGAATAGGAGCAATCTCTTGTTATGGATTGGCTAAAGAGTTTTATGGAAAACAAGCAAGACACATTGCTTCATTAGTTTTTTTATCTGCTCAAGCAATTGTTCTTTCTAATCATGATGTAAGAACAGATGCTGTTCTTACAGGGGCTACTATTTTTGGAATATGGCAACTGGTATTATATATAAATCATGAAAAAGTTATTCATGCTATTTTAGGAGCGATTGGAGTAGCCATAGCTTTTTCTACGAAAGGTCAATTAGGAGTATTTGTGGCAGGAATCTGCATACTAACATATGTGTCATATAATAGGAGATGGTATGTGATTTGGTCTTGGAAAACTTTAATCGGTATTTTATCATTCGTTATCTCAATATTACCAGTTTTATATGCGTATTACGTTCAATTCGATTTACATCCCGAAAAAATTATAGATGGTCAGTCGAATGTTTCTGGAATTAGGTTTATTCTTTGGGATCAAAGTTTTAATAGATTAACGGCTTCTGGTTTTGAAGAAACTAGCCCTGATTATTTTTTCTTTTTTCATACCCTTTTATGGGCGTTTTTACCATGGTCAATCATAGCATACTCAGCTCTATTTAATAGATGTAAAGAACTATGGATAAACAAATTTATTTTTAAACCTAAACTAGAAACATTAACCTCCTTAGGTGTTTTCATAGTTCTGATAGTTATTAGTTTTTCAAAGTTTAAATTGCCACATTATTTAAATAGCGTATTACCAATATTATCTGTTTTAGTAGCAGGTTATTTAACAGAATTGTACAACAGAAATAAAAAACGTACTTCTCAGGTGTTTTTAGTACTACAGTATGTTATACTAACCACAGGTAGTATTTTAGTATTGTTTCTTATATTTTGGGCTTTTCCGATGCCACATGTTGGTATTATTTTATGTTATTTACTGTTGTTAGTAGGATTAAGTTATGTAATTACTACAAAAATGAAAACGATAAGAAAATTGATCATTCTATCGGTATCATATATGATTTTGATCAATTTTTGTTTAAATACTCAATTTTACCCAAAACTATTATTATATCAGGCAGGTAACAATGCTGCAAGAGTAATTCATGCGGAGGATATTAATAAAACTGATGTCCTGATGTTAAATGGAAGGCCTAGCTGGTCACTCGACTTTTACACCAAAAGAATTACACCTACAGTTCATATTTCAGAAGTATCAAGTACAGTGAAAAGTGGTCAATGGTTATTTCTATATGGCAATAAGTTGGAGTCGTTGAAAGCTATGAATATAAGCTGGTCAAGAGAATATGAGATATATCACCATAGAATTACCAGGTTATCTTTAGAGTTTTTGAATCCTAATACAAGAGATGCTATCTTAGAAAAAGCATATCTAATCCAAGTTGAATAATTATTTGTGTAATGAAACTTGGTTATGCTAAGGTTTTTGATTTATTGGTTCTTTGTTTTCGAATGAAATAAGAAATATACCATTCTGTAAAACGCTTCACTCCTTCTTGTAAATTGGTTTGTGGAGCGTATCCAACAGCTTCTGTTAGACTAGATATATCCGCATATGTTTTTTGAACATCACCTGGTTGCATTGGCATAAAGTTCTTTTTCGCCTTAGTATTCAAGTTTTTCTCGATTGAATCAATAAAGTCCATAAGCTTAATTGGATGGCTATTTCCGATATTATGAAGCACATATGGAATGTGTTCTTTTTCGGCATCTGGAATATCAAATATTACTTTTACAATTCCTTCTACGATATCATCTATGTAAGTGAAATCTCGTTCCATATTACCGTTATTAAAGACTTGTATTGGTCTATTATTTATAATAGCTTCGGCAAATAGTGATGGTGCCATATCTGGTCGTCCCCAAGGACCATAAACTGTAAAAAAACGCAGGCCAGTTGTTGGAATTTTGAATAAATGGCTATAGGTGTAAGCCATAAGTTCATTGCTTTTTTTTGTAGCTGCGTATAAACTAATGGGATGATCTACACAGTCATCTACAGAAAATGGTGTTTTTTTTGTGTTTCCATATACTGAAGAACTGGATGCATATGCAAGATGTTTAACAGGATAGTGTCTACATGCTTCTAAAATATTCAAAAAACCTTCTACATTACTTTTTATATATACGTCTGGATTTTCTAAGCTATAACGTACACCTGCTTGAGCAGCCAGATGTATAATAGCGTCAAAACGTTCATATCGGAATAAATCCATTAATGCAGCTTTCTGGGTCAATTCCATTTTAATAAATCGATATTGCGAATGGATACTTGACTGAATATATTTTTTTTCAACAATCAAGTTCTTGGGGATTCCAACCTCTTTAAGCCTATCATATTTTAGCTGAGGATCATAATATGAATTTATATTATCAAAACCAATGACCTCGTGTCCCATTTTCAAAAGTCTTCGGGTTACATGAAAACCAATAAATCCAGCTGCTCCTGTTACTAAAATTTTCATTTGATTATCGATTTGGTTAGTTAAGAATCAATTATTGAGATGAATTGTTTTCCGATACAACTTCTGATGAAGCATATTCATTTGTTCTTCTTACTTCATAGGCTTTTAGCCACTCTCCTTTAGGTGTCCCATTATCAAAGGAACTTAGAAGTACTGGAAAAACAGTTTTTTTTCTGGCTTCTTCATTAGAAAATCCTTCATATTCAATACGATATAAAGCAGTGTATAAAACCGCTCTACCTGTCCCATGATGACAGTGAATCAATATTGGATACGATATGTCTTTATCTAAAACATCAAAAAACTGTTCTAAATTTTCCTTACTAGGTATTTGGTGAGATGGAATATTAATATGCGTTACATTATCTATGGTTTCTATAATGTCATGCTCTCTGGTGATATCATTGGTGAGACTTGGATTTAGAGGGTCTATAACAGCTCCAATTCTTAAGTCAATAACAGTTTTTATACCATATTTGTTTAGATAATTCTCAATTTTATCAGCAGGAATCGCCGCAGATCTATATACCTTTCCAGATGTTACCTCTGTAAACCTATAATTAAAGTGTACATGATAAACATACAGAGTGGTAAATACAATAGCAATAGATAACAAAGAAAAAATACACTTTTTGGTTGTTTTCATTACTGTGTTTTTTTTAAATTTCATTTACGAAATTAAAGAATCAAAAGACCTAAAAACAGGAATAAAGACAACCCTAATAATTTAATAATGATTCATAAACAATTGCCTTGAAATTGATTTTTTATGATAACTTTTTAATAACAAAATTTGATTTAAAAAATTGATTATTAGTGTTTTAAAATTTTTAAATCAATCAATAAGTGTTTTTATAGGGAAGAACAGTTTAGTTAAAAATTAATTAATCTACAGGTAATAAAAAGCGTTGAGGAAAACTATAATTTTAGATGCTTAACTAACTTATAAATCATTTAAAATGAAAAAAATTATTACACTTTTTATTATAGTACTTACATTATGTGGATGCGAATCAAATGAGGATATTTATGTTTTTGAGGAGGATGTGTCTGAGAATAAAAATTCTAGTTTCTATTTAGATTTAGCTTATCAACATGCACCTGTACACTATCAAGATGTAGATAGAACGGGTTCTCATGGTTTAAGCGGAAAAGCGGATTACATCACTGCTTATGATTTTGATGGTGATCTAAATGCAAAAAATAATTGGGACAACATTGCCAATTCCTCTAGAAAAGGAAATGCAGTTGGATATTATTCCGTTGTAGAAACAAGTACGCACTATTTTATTACCTATGCATTTTTTCATCCAAGAGACTGGACAGATATTTGGTTTTTATATCATTTTGATGAGCATGAAAATGATCTTGAAGGTGTACTTACAGTTGTAAAAAAAGACAACTCTACCTACGGTACAGCAATTGGGGCTGTAACCGTATTTCATTCTGATTTTTATTCTTATAAAGCTTCAAACTCTGGATTAACTAATGGGAGTGAAGATATAGATGGTACTTTAACTACTCAAAATCATAATGGAATTACTAGATTTAAAACTTCTGCAGAGGCAAAAGGACATGGTATCAAAGCACATGCTAAACAACAACCAGGAGGGAGTGATTATGTAGTATATTTTCCTAGTAAGACCACTAGCGAACATCCATCTGATATTTATGATAGAAATGTAAAATATAAATTGGTGAATATATTTGAAAACGGTGGGATGTGGGATCAACGATTTAATACAAACCTTTTTAGTAATGCTAAATCATTTCAAAAATCATACGGTAATGGATCTGCCAATGCTCCCTGGAACTGGGATGATAAAGATGATGGAGGTAATCAGGGACTATTAGCTGGAGGTATGGCGTATTACCCTGCTCATTTGGTTGATGAGTATTTTAATGGATTAGGAAACTTTAGTAAAACTTACATTTACAATCCGTATCTCGGAATAGAGTAATTTTCTTAAAAGATTTACTAAAAAAGGAGTTATACCATGTGTTTAACTCCTTTTTTATATGGTAAATAAGTTAATTTTAGATAATTCCGTAGATTTTGTTTAAAATTATGTTAAACCATCATTTGTAGGTAAAACGTTTTATACTTTTCAACTTCGTATACAACACAATAGCATGATTAAAAATATATTCACGTTTGTTTTTTTGAGTTTTACTCTTGTGGCTTTTGCTCAGAAAAAACCACTAACTCATGATGATTATGACCTTTGGAAACGTATTTCAGATACTAAAATATCGAATACAGGGAAATTGATTGTTTCAGTAATTGAAACCACTACTAAAAGAGGTGATGGCTACGTAAAGATTTATAATACCGAGACTAAAAATGATTTTACCTTTTTTAATGGGTATGATACATCAATTACGGAAGATGAGAATTTTGTGGTTTTTAAGCGAAAACCATCCTATAAAACCACTAGAAAAGAAAAGAAGAAGAAAGTTAAGAAAGATAAAAAAGCTAAGGACGATTTATTTATCTACGATGTAATTAATAATAAGTTGTATGACTCTATAGGAAGGGTAAGTTCCTATAAAATTTCTGAGAAATCTAATGGCTGGTTAGTTGTAAAAAAATTTAAGAATGCGAAACCTGATAAGAAAAACAAGAAAGAAGAAAAAAAGGAAAAAGATACTGTAAAAGTAAAATTAGGAAAAGCGTTTACACAAGATTATGTATTGGTATATGATCTAAAGGCCAAGAAAAAAGATACAATTCTTCAGGTTAAGGATTTTGTTTTATCTGAAGAAGGAGATCAGTTTTATTATACTCAAACCAATCATAGTAAAAAAGGAAAAAAAGGTAAAGAAAATAGAAAAAGAGATTTAGGTGTTTTTTCATATAATGCGGTCACAAAAACCAAAAATGTAATCGATACAACAAGGTATTTATATGATAAATTATCGGTAGATAAAACAGGGAGTCATTTCTCTTTTATTGCTGTTAAAGATTCTACTCATGTAGATTCTCTGAAACACGAATTGTTCTATTATCAAGATAATAAACTAATCAGTATTGTTGATAGTTTAGGTAAGAATCTTAGAAATAATTGGGAGCTTAGTGATACAAAGGTTTCTTTCTTTTCGGAGCACGGCAAACGACTTTACTTTTATTCAAAACCTAAAACAATATTTCAAAATGATACTACGCTTTTAGAAGATGAAATCCCTCAGGTAGATGTTTGGAATTGGAAAGATAAAATGGTACAACCCGAACAAAATGCTAGGTTAGAGGAATTAAAAAATGAAGCGTTTCTTTCTTATTACGATATCAAAAATCACTCGGTTGTAAAATTACAAGATGATTTTATGGACAATCTTATTTTAGATAAAGACAACGAGCAGGAATTTATACTTGGAACTACCGGATCACCATATGATGTTCAAAGGTCATGGCATTTTCCATGGTTTAGAGATTTTTACGTTATCGATACTAATTCTGGACAAAAACGTTTAGCACTTGCCAAAGCAGCCTTACAACCAATACTTTCTTCAAATGGTAAGTATGCATTATATTACGATATAGAGCAGAAAAACTGGTTTTCTTTAGAATTAGAGAGTTTAAAAAAGACCAATCTTACAAAAGAGGTAGATGTAGCTTTTTATGATGAGGATGATGACCACCCAATGCTACCTTTTCCTCATGGATTTGGAGGATTCGATAAAAATGGTAATGCACTAATTTATGACAAGTATGATGTCTGGAAAGTTGCTTTATCAGGTGGAACAAAACCTGTAAATGTAACTACCAATGGTAGAAAACGTAATATCGAATATAGAACCTTGCAATTAGATGATAAAAATAGAAATCAGGCTTCTTATAGTAATGGGGAATTATTGATCACTAGTTTTGATAAAACTACGAAGGCCTCTGGTTTGTATACATTAGTGAATAATAAATTGAAGGAGAAAATAAAACCAACAGAATTTTTTATCAACGACTTTGATAAAGCTAAGAAAGGAGAACTAATTACGTTTACTAAGCAAAACTTCGATACTTTCGAAGACTTACATTATACTAATGATGATTTTGATAAGACTGACCAAATAACAAATGTGAATCCTCAGAAGGAAAATTTTAAATGGGGAACTGCAGAATTATTTACCTGGAAAAGTTTTGATGGTAAAAAGCTAGAAGGGATCGTTTATAAACCAGAAAATTTTGATCCCTCAAAAAAATATCCTTTGATCACTTATTTTTATGAGAAGAGATCCGACAGTTATCGAAACTATTATACACCAAGACCTAGTGCTTCTACTGTAAATCCTTCCTACCTGGTAAGTAATGGTTACATCATGTTTGTGCCAGATATTGTTTATCAAGATGGAAAACCTGGTGCTAGTGCTTACAATTGTATTGTTTCTGGAGTAGAAGCATTAGAAAAGCAAGGATATATAGATAGTGAAAATATGGGTATCCAAGGACAAAGTTGGGGAGGATACCAGGTAGCTTATTTAGTTACGGTTACCAATAAATTTAAAGCAGCTATGGCTGGAGCTCCAGTGAGTAATATGACATCTGCATACGGAGGAATTCGATGGCAATCTGGATTGAGTAGAGCTTTTCAGTATGAACGAACGCAAAGTCGTATTGGAAAAAACCTATGGGATGGATTTGATTTGTATATAGAGAATTCTCCTTTATTCGGAATTCCTAAAATAGAAACTCCTTTGTTAATGATGCATAATGATAAAGATGGAGCAGTGCCTTATTATCAGGGTATAGAAATGTTTATGGGAATGCGTAGATTAGGTAAACCCGCTTGGCTTTTGGTATACAACGATGAGGCCCATAATCTAAGAAAAGAAAAAAATAAACAAGATTTGTCAATCCGAATGATGCAATTTTTTGATCATTATCTGCAAGGAAAACCAGCACCGTTATGGATGACAAAAGGTGTTTCTAGAGTGGATAAAGGAAAAGACTTTGGGTATGATTTAGAGGAAACACCACTGAGTATGCAAAAAGCTACTCCCAGTCCCAACTAATGATATGCCACTCTATAGTATCAGCCTGATAAACGATTAAATCTTTAAAACCAATTGCACTATGGGCTTCTAAAGATCTTTTATTGTTTGAAGCAACCTCAGTTATTAGCAAGGAATATTTTTCTTGTAAAGACGATTTCATTTTTTGATAAAGACCTCGTAATATTCCTTGTCTTCTATATGTTTTGTCAACACATACTTGTCCCATGACAATGTAGTTAATTCTTGGCTCAATCAAAGTGTCGATTTTTGCAAACATGGGTTTAAGAACTTCAATATCATTTCCAAAATCTTTGGTCATACATAATGCGTACCCAACAATTTTATCATTATGTTTGGCAATGATATGCGGTTGCTGGGTGTTCATTTTTTTAAGAATATCAAAATTATGTTTTACAGTTACAAAACCTTCTTTTTGTTTCTCGTTGGAAGAGATGGATTCGGATAAATTGCTTTGCTGTAATGCTAGTATTTGATGTAATTCTTCATCTTTTGAGGCTATGGTGTATATGATCATGGAGAACTGTTTTGATAAAAATAATATTTTAGATTTCTAATAAGTATATCAATTTATCAAAATTTTAAGGGCGGTATTCTAAAATATCAGAGGGCTGACAATCTAGTTCTTTGCAAATTGCTTCGAGTGTAGAAAATCGGATCGCTTTTGCTTTTCCAGATTTAAGAATCGAAAGATTGGCAGTAGTGATACCTATTTTTTCAGCCAATTCTTTACTCTTCATTTTTCGTTTGGCAAGCATAATATCAAGATTAACAATTATAGGCATAATTAAATAGTTAAATCGTTTTCGTTTTGAAGTGTTCTTGCCTTTGAAAATACCTCATGGAGATATAAAAAGAATAAGCCGATAATTGGAAATAAAATAATAGAAGTATCTAGTTTAAATACAAATTTACTTTCTAAAAATAAGTTTGTAAATATTTTTGCTGATATTTCTACGATACTAAGTATAATAAATAGCCTTCCTGAGTTCTTAAAGTTTTTAATAACAGTAGACGAAAAATGATTTCCTTCTGACAAGTCGGAAAGACTCTTCGTTAGAAGTTCAATCGCTTTGAAAAAAATAAAAAGCATAGCTATATATAATAGTTGAGTAACTGTAACTTTTATAGAGTCAGAACTATATAGTGTTTCACTTTCTAAGAAATGAGGATTAATCATTTTGGGAACGAAGAATCGGTATAATAAGGAGATAAAGCTAATTCCTATGCCGAACCCTACAAAATAATAATAAAAGTTAATTAGTTTTTTTAATATATAGATTGGTTTCATATGATATAGTAGTATTGAAGTTTGATGAAAAAAGAGTTTAGAAGAAAGTGAGTACATCAATTTTGTATTTATAGCTATACTGTTAAATCATTTTCTTCTTGTAATTCTTTGGCTCTTTTGAAAATTTCAGAGAGTAAATAAAATCCTAGACCACATGGAATTAAGAATGTCAACTCGTTCTTTAAAATGTAAAAAAAGTTGAAAGATGTGTTTCCTATAAATGCCATTAGCAGTTTAAGAATGCATACGTTAATAGTATAGGTAATAAAAATGCTTCCTATTTTTTTGAAATAATTGATATTTTTTTCGCTGAAATAATTCTGATTCTCAATTTCTTTCAGAATGGAAATAAAATAAGTGAAACCATAAATTAAATAACCTCGCCAAAAGAATAATGCAAGTGTAATAACATAGTTACTCCATATTATTGCATTTTCGGAGCGCCACCAATCTGTATTTTTCTCTGCTGTTTCAGACCAATTTTCAAAATCCTTGAATTGCATAAAATCAAATTCTCTAATATCATTAATTAGAACAGAAACAGTAACCAATAACATCACATAAATAATACCTGACAAAAGTGTACTATTATTTTTCATATCGATAGATTTAAAATTATCGTTTAACGATAACAAATATATAAAAATTATTGAAAAACAATAATTTTTTATCAAAAAAGAATATTTAATTATTGTTGTTCAAAGCTTGATTAGTATTCTTGATTCCAGCAGTAAGTACTATTTTATTGTATTTTAGCGGTATGCAAGAAATGCCAAAAAAACTTCATAAAAAGCTTCAGGAAAGAGAAGAGAAAGGTGCTTTACGTATGTTAGCAAGTCGAAGTAAGTTAATTGACTTTTCATCTAATGATTATATAGGTTTTTCTTCTTCCAAAGTTGTTTTTAATCAGACACATCAGCTATTAATGGAGCGTGATATACATGAGAATGGAGCAACAGGTTCACGTTTGCTTTCGGGAAATCATACTTTATATAACGAAACTGAAGAAATACTAGCTAATTTTCATAATGCACCGTCTGCTTTGATTTTTAATTCAGGATACGATGCAAATATTGGTTTTTTCTCTTCGATTCCACAACGAGGTGATACCATTTTATATGATGAATTCATTCATGCTTCTATCAGAGATGGAATCATAATGAGTAATGCGAAATCGTATAAATTTAAGCATAATGATTTCGCTGATCTAGAAAAAAGGATCACATCAATTAGATCTTCATCTATTGAAGGAAGGGAAATTTATGTAGTAACAGAGTCAGTTTTTTCTATGGATGGAGACGTACCTGACTTAAAAGCTTTTTCTGAATTGTGTGCAGCCAATAGTTGCTATTTTGTTGTAGATGAGGCTCATGCAACAGGTGTGTTTGGCAAGGATGGTGCGGGTGTAATTCAGGAGTTAAAACTCGAAGAAAAAGTCTTTGCACGTATTCATACATTTGGTAAAGCAATAGGTTGCCATGGAGCAGTTATTTTAGGATCTTTAGCATTGAGACAATATCTGGTAAACTTTGCTAGGAGTTTTATTTATACGACGGGTTTGTCACCCCATGCAATTGCCACTATTCAGTCTTCATACAAAGAACTTTGCGCAACAACTGAAATCAAGAAACTTCGTAGGATCATTCAGTTTTTTAATGAGCAGCTAGAATCGATAGGATTAGAAAAATATTTTATTAAAAGTGATTCTGCCATACATTGTTGTATCATTTCTGGAAATGAAAAAGTAAAGACTATAGCCTCAAAAATATATAGTAAAGGTTTTGATGTAAAACCTATTTTGTCACCAACGGTTCCTGAAGGAAAAGAACGATTACGATTTTGTTTACATAGCTATAATACGCAAGAAGAAATAGTAGAAGTTTTACAACTGTTAGCTACCTTTGTCAAAAATTAAAAAGGACAAATTAAGGGTCTGGTATGAAGGAGAAAAAACGAGAAAAACTATTTATAACAGGAATAGGAACAGATGTTGGTAAAACTGTGGTATCTGCCATTGTAGTGGAGGCATTACAAGCGGATTATTTTAAACCGATTCAGGCAGGAGATTTATCATATTCTGATACGGATAAAGTAAAAGAACTTGTTTCAAATTCTAAATCGACTTTTCATAAAAACAGCTATGCATTACATACGCCAATGAGCCCTCATGCGGCTGCAGAAATTGACGGTATAACCATAAATATAGAAAACATTAAGATTCCTGATACCGAAAACGACATCATTATCGAAGGAGCTGGAGGTCTATTGGTTCCATTAAATGAGCAAGCTACAATCTTGGATATTATTGATCCTGATTGCAAGGTTGTTGTAGTATCTAGACATTATTTGGGGAGTATCAATCACACTTTGTTAACTATTAAATTACTTCAGGAGAAAGGATTTGATCCTGTAATTATTTTTAGCGGAGATGAGCATGTAACTACCGAAAGTATTATCCAAAAAATGACAGGAGCTAAAGTTATCGGTAGAATTGATAATGAACCTTATTTTGATAAAATGGTAGTGAAGGAGTATGCATCCTTATTTAAAGATCAATTAGAAGCTTTATGAATTTAAAACAAAGAGATAAAAAACATCTTTGGCATCCACTTACGCAACATAAAATCCATCCAGATGCACTTCCTATTGTAAAAGCAGAAGGTGCTTTGTTGTATGACGATAATGGTAATGAATATATAGATGGAATTGCCTCGTGGTATACGGCGATGTATGGTCATTGTAATTCTTTTATTTTGGAAAGAGTCAATAAACAGATGCATACATTAGATCAAATAGTTTTTGCAGGTTTCACCCATGAACCAGCCATAGAACTATCTGAAAAGTTAATACAAATATTACCAGATAATCAGGAAAAAATATTTTTCTCCGATAATGGATCTACTGCTAATGAAGTAGGTATTAAAATGGCATTGCAATATCATTTTAATAAAGGAGAAAAACGTAATACTATTGTCGCTTTTGAAGATGGATTTCACGGCGATACCTTTGGAGCAATGTCTGCTTCGGGCTTATCAGTTTATAATGGTCCTTTTGAGGATTTTTTTATTGATGTTCGAAGAATCCCTACTCCTACTAAAGACAATTTTGATACAGTCATAAAAACACTACGTCAAATTATTGAGACTAATCCAGTTGCAGCTTTTATTTATGAACCATTGGTTCAAGGGGCTAATGCAATGCATATGTTCCAGGAAAAATACCTAGATCCGATTCTTAAAATTTGCAAAGAAAACAAGATTATTACCATTGCAGATGAAGTAATGACTGGTTTTGGTAAAACAGGAAAAAACTTTGCATCAGAATATATGGAGACAAAGCCAGATATCATTTCTATGTCCAAAGCCTTAACAGCTGGTTTTGTGCCTATGGCAGTAACAAGCTGTACCCAAGAGATATACAATGCATTTCTGGATGATTCTATAGGCAAGGCATTTTTTCATGCGCATACGTATTCTGCAAACCCAATAGCATGCTCCGTTGCAATTGCTGGAATTGACCTGCTTAGTACAAAAGACACTCAGGAAAATATTGCTAGAATCATCAAGTCTCATCAAGAATTTAATGATGTTATAAAAAATCATCCAAAAATAAAAAGCACACGACAAAAAGGAGTTATTTACGCTTTGGATTTAAATATTGAAATGGATCGCTATGGTAAAAAGAGATATGAAATCTTTGATCATTTTATGCAAAACGGAGTGTGCTTACGACCGTTAGGGAAAACGATTTATATCTTACCGCCTTATGTGATTTCTGAACCACAGTTAGCTAAGGTTTATACAACTATAGAGAAATTATTAAATCAGTTGTAATTCATAAAAAAGCTCAAATTATTGGGTAACAAATTCTACTAACATGATACTAAATAATATGTACAGCTATTATTGTACAATAAAAATGAAAATTAATTTTATAAAATTTAACTAGATTAGAATGAAAAGACCTTTATGCTTATTAGGATTAATTAGTATTTTAATAACAAGCTGTGATAGTGATTCTGTCTCTGATGCTTTTGATGATGCAAATGGAAATACAGTAAAAAAATTAATAGAAAGGGTTGAATTTAACCCTGCGCAAATTGAAGAAGAAGATCAAGTGTTTACTGTCAACTATGATGCTAATGACAGAGTAACAAGCGCGTCTAGTGGAGTTGGATCCGTAGTTTTAATGCATAATAACGAAGAATTATCAACAATTACGGGAGATGGTGATCCATTTAGTTTAAGCGAATTATACCAAGATCCGTATGAGGCGTTTGAAACAGGAGATGTCCTAGAGTATGATGCTAGTGGAAATCCCATTTCCGTTAGTGTATTGGAAGATTATTATGAATACAATCAGACAACAGGAGAATATGAAGAAATTACAGAAGAGTATATTGGAACAATAACTTACGATGCTGCACCAAATCCTTATTTCTATACGTTTGAAGCGGCTGGTTTAATTAAGGTTTTAGATAAAGTTCAATTAAACTTTAGTATGATGCCACAAAGCCCTGAAATTGTTCAAGCACGTGCATTATTTCCTGTAAATAATATTAAATCTATTACATATAAAGATGAAGATGGTGAAGTTGTTGGTGAGCTTAAAATAGATTATGTTTATGATGCAGATAATTATCCTACTTCTGCTACTTTGACTATAATTGATGAGGAAGATTTGGAATCTGAATACGTGATAACATATAATTACAAACAATAAATATTTTGTAATTACTTACATAAAAAAGAGAGCTTTTTAAAAGCTCTCTTTTTTATGTTAAAAGTGAAATTTTTTTGTCCAATTTAGTTTTAAATTCTTCTTTTTTGTCAACATAGAATGCTATAGCTTTAAAGTTGCGTTTTATTCCATATAACCCTATTTTAGTTCCTATTGATTGCTCTTTTAATCGAATAAGTATATTATGAGAATCTAGTTCTCCCAAAGGTGATAATCTTCTGGTTTCTTTGTCAAAAACCACTGAAGAAGAAGGAAATTCAATTACGTTAATATCAGATATGGGAATAGTTATTTCACTCATTATTCCGTATCGGATATATAACATTTCTCCATCTATAGTTATAGGTCTTTTCGTTATTGATTTAACAAAACCAAATATCTGAACAAAAGAATAAACACTTATTATTCCTATTATCCATGCAATAGATGGATTGGATTTTAATATCATTTTATGCAAAACAAAAGTCTCTATAATGACGATCATAAGAATACCTATGAAAATACTTATAGAGTTACCATCTTTATGATAAGTGTATTCATTTTCTCTTGGAATTTTCTTTTTCCAGGAAATGAACCCGTAATAAAACACAGCAATTTCCATCGCTAATACGGCTGATATTTTTTTAGGAAAAACATCTGAACAAGTCTTTTTAAGGATTGTAAAAAAATCTGGTGAACTATTTTTAGCAAGCCTATAAACTTGAATTGTTTTCCGAATTTTGAGGAGAATAAGAGTAATGATTCCCAACTCTATAAAAGGTAATACCCAATTCTTGATAAAGGAGATAAAGGATTGATTTTCTTCAGGAATAACAAAAGAAGCAATAAGAATACCTATTACGAAAAAAGAAAGCACCGAAAACTTGGAAATATCTTTTTTCCGGATTAAGACCCAATGAATAAAAGGAATGGTAATTATCAAGTCTAATGTAATACTCTTAGAAATGAGAGAATTAGATAATGCTATATCAGAGCTGGCAAATAACGCTAAAGAAACTAATATAAATAGGGGTAATCCAAATAGTAATAAGGTTTCTTTTAAACTAAAATTGCCAGTCATAATGATATGTTTTTAGTTAATTTTCATTATTCTCTTTTCCCCATAGTAAATCAACTTGCTCATTAGTTTCATCTAGGATGACATATAATTCGGAATATGTCCAAGTATCATCTTTTTTGGTTCCTACGATATACACCCTTGCTTCTCCTTCTGGACCTTTTATAGGTATAGAAATATCGACTGAACCCTCGTCGTTTTCGAACTTTAAGCTTCCGTTCATAATACCATTAGTTTCTATAGGTTCTCCAAGCATTTCGACAATATAATCGTCTTCTTGGGTTTTAGCAAGTGCATCCTTATAGGGACCAGAATTTGTAAATGCTTTAGAAACACCGAAAATTACAGAGCCTAAAAAGACAAAAAATATGACGATGATCGTTAGGCATCCTCCTACAGGAACTACCCATGGCCAATTTCTACTAAACCAACTTTTTTTTGCTGTCTGAATTTCCATTATATAGTGTATTTTAAGATCACTATATAAGTATCAATTCCAAAGGTTTTGTTACAAGAAATTTACTCGTATAAATAAATTCCTGCTGCATTTCCCATTTTTCTCATATGGTGGCCAACATTTGGAATCACTTTTAGAGTCCAGTTAAATATGCAATTCATTTTTGTAGCTTTGATTTTAGCAGTTTTGTAAAAATAACGCGCTCTGGCAAGTCTATGTAATCCTTGCTTGTCTGCTGTTTTAGAACGTAAAAGAATTCCTCCTTTTTCATGTTCATTATCTAGCTCACCCACAAAAATCGTAAGTTGTTTTGCAAAGGATTTTTTTAGATCTTCAATAGATAGGTTAAGATCTTCAATGCCGAAAGGAAATTTTGTTTCAAAATCAGGTAAAGTATAGCTTCCAGCATTGGCAGCAATGATTCTTTTTGCTTTTGAATTGGTATGAAGAATTGCAAATCGGTGTAAAATTTGTCCACCAGCAGAATGTCCAAATATATCATAACCTCTTTGTGATCCATTCAAAGCTTTTATAGCAGACTCAAATATTCTGTCAAAATCTTCATATATCCAGCTAGCGTTGTCTAAATTTAGTTGTATTGAAGTCTTTTCTTCGTCTAGAAAAACTTGGTTAGTATTTTTTATAAATGTGATACTCTCTCGAGTATTTACATCTGCTACTATTCCACCTAAATGATAATCCTCATAAGGATATGCTGTTTCTGGATAATTTGGTGAAAGGATAAGAATATTATACTTTTCGGATTCTTCTATCCAACTATCTCTGTAACTATCTCCATTTCTGCCTGATCCTGGAATAAACGAGCAAGACTTCGGAAGAAGCATTAAATCCTTTAGGTTTATAATAATGAATAGTAATTTTTTTATGCTCATTTCCTTTGCCTCCCTGCAATGTAAATGCTCCAGAACCTTCATTGATAATAATGTTGCTTTCTTGATTGTAAGTTTGGATAGTAAATAGGAATAAACCTATTAAAACCAGTAGATGTACGACTTGTTTCATTTTGATATAAATTTTTGTTTTGTCAAAAATTGAAAATAAAGAGGTTCTTAATTTAGCTTGTCGATAGATACATTTGTAAGGCATGTGTTTATGCTTTTTCAAAGGATAAAAAACATTTGTCATTTAAATCCGAAAATTCATCTGTTTTTAACCATAGTTTGTCGACTATGAATCGCAGATATGCTTACATTAGTTATTTTAGAGGGTATGTTGACAGATAAGATTTGGATTGAAGAAACTGTATTTCAAGTACAAAAAAAGAAATGGGTTAAGCATTTGATTTTTTGGAGTGTGATCGTCTTTACCTTTACGACCAGAGATAGGGTGTTGGATCTATATTCTTTATATACTTCCTTTGTTAGACAATTATGTTATTTGATCCCACAAATGATTGCTTCTTACTTTTTAGGATATTATTTGATCCCAAAATATGCTCTTTCCAACAGAAAGTTTGTTTACATCTTATTATTTGTTGTTAGTATATATTTTACTAGTGTTTTGGGAAGAATTCTTATCGTATACCTGTCAGAAGGTTTAACAAGAACGCCGCCTTTCCCACAAGAATCCATATGGCAGATTATGACACAATGGAAGCATCTCTTTTTAAAGTATATTCCACATATTTATAGTGTTGTTTTTGGTTTCCTTTTTTTGAAGTTTTTCCTGCATTACACACATACCAAGCAAATAGCATTAAAAGCGGATAAAGAAAAGGTAGCAACCGAATTAAAGCTGCTAAAGGCGCAATTAAACCCTCACTTTTTATTCAATACCTTGAATAACATTTATGTTTTGGCATTGGAAAAGTCTGATAAAACTGCGTATTCGATAGAAAAACTATCAGAGATTTTGGATTATATTTTGTATCGATGTACGGATAGGTATACTTCGCTGGTATCAGAAATTACAATGTTAGAGAATTATATCGCATTAGAAAAGCTGAGATATGATGATCGATTAGAAGTTACTTTTCAAACGCATATTGAAGAAGATATTAATATAGCACCACTTATTCTGCTTTCGCTTGTGGAAAATGCCTTTAAACATGGAGCTGCAGAGGATAGTGGTTCTCCTCGAATTGAAATATTTGTAGCATATGAAAAGAGATTATTTATATTTAATGTTTCTAATACCGTAGGAACAATTCCAACAGAAGATCGACAAACCAAAATTGGGCTAGCAAATATTACAAAACAACTGGATTTATTATATAAGGATCAATATGATCTGAACATAATAAATAATAAGGATGGTTTATTTTCGGTAGGGCTAAAAATAAAAATATGATGAAGATTAGGTGTTTACTCGTGGATGATGAACCTTTAGCAATACGCTTACTCGAGAATCATATTGCCAAAATAGATTCTTTGGTGGTTGTTGCTACTTGTAATAATGGAATAAAGGCAATGGAAATATTAAAACAACAGAAAATTGATTTGTTGTTTTTAGATATAAAGATGCCAAATATCACAGGTTTAGAATTTTTAAAAACGCTAAAAACGCCACCTAAGACCATTATTACTACTGCTTACAGAGAATATGCGTTAGAGGGATATGATCTCGATATTCTGGACTATTTGCTCAAACCCATTACTTTTCAGAGGTTTTTTAGAGCGGTAGAACGTTATTTTAGAAGTGAACACAAAGCACCTTTGTTATTCAGAGATAAAATCACAACCTCAGAAGAACCTTTAGTAATTAAATCAGGGAGTAAGTATCATAAAATTAATTTAGATGAAATTACATATATCGAGAGTCTTAGAGATTATGTTAAAATCCATACGGATGAAAAAGAAATACAAGCAAAATATAAAATCAGTGATTTTGAAGAAAAATTACAAAGCGGCTCATTCTTGAGGGTTCATAGATCCTTTATAATTAATACAAACAAAATTACTGCCTACACCCAAAACGATATAGATTTAGGAATGATCGAAATCCCTATTGGTGTTAGCTATAAGGAAAAGGTGTATTCTTATCTAAAAATAAAGAAATAGTATCTTGTCTGGTAACTATCAATTATAATTTTACTGTTGAACATACCAGAACAAACCCCTACATTTGCCCAAAAATTACGTATTGCAAAATCCAGTATCCATAACCGGAATTTCGTCTATTTCTCCTTTAGGTATCTCCTCAAAAGAAATATGGAAGCTATATAAGGAATCTTCTCATTGTATTACTTTTGAAGATATGGCGGGAAATCTGGCACCAATTGCCAGATTAGATGTAGCATCCAGAGCAGCAATAGAAATACTTAGGAAGGAAAATTCTAGCTATGCATCGTTGGATGATTCTGTATTATTTGCATTGTTTGCTTCCAGAAACGCTATAAAAGAGGCTGGCTGGAAAGATGATGCTAATTTTGGAGTAAATGTAGGTTCCTCTAGAGGAGCAACGGGTCTTTTTGAAAAATATCATGAAGAATTTTTAAGAAGTAATCAGTCTTCTACGCTGAGTTCTCCAACTACCACTTTAGGCAATATATCTTCCTGGATTGTACAGGATTTAGGTGCTACAGGTCCAGATATCAGTCATTCGATAACCTGTTCTACCGCTTTACATTCTATATTAAATGGAATCGCATGGTTGCAATCTGGGTTGAGTGATAAGTTTTTGGTAGGAGGAAGTGAAGCGCCGTTAACACCTTTTACCATTGCTCAGATGAAAGCACTGAAGATTTATGCGGCTGCGGATACAGTGGCGTATCCTTGTCAGGCAATGAATTGGGATAAATCCAGAAATTCGATGTTTTTAGGAGAAGGAGCTGGTATTGCTTGTTTAGAAAAAGGACGTACTAAAAATGCACAAGCGTTAATTACTGGAATTGGGTATGCTACCGAGACCTTAACTCATAACATATCTATATCTACAGATGCAGATTGTTTTCAAAAATCTATGAAAATGGCATTAGGAAATACCGATGTAAAAGAAGTAGATGCTATCGTATTACATGCTCCTGGAACTGTAAAAGGAGATCAAGCAGAATTCAATGCGATTAAGCAAGTGTTTGGGAAACATATTCCAGCAATGACCACAAACAAATGGAAAATAGGTCACACTTTTGGAGCTAGTGGGATTTTAAGTTTGGAATTGGCTATGTTGATGATGAAACATCAGGAATTTATTCCAGTCCCTTTTGTAAAGAATATAGCAATTCCTAAAAAATTGAACAAGATTATTGTGAATGCTGTAGGATTTGGAGGAAATGCAGTAAGTATTTTAGTAGAACTTCCATCATAAAAGAACAATAATCAACAATAGATTGTTATTAAAACTCTCGAATTTGATAAAGCTAATTTGTGTTTTTTGATTTTAAACAATTACTTTTGAAAATTCACATACCATTGATTTATGAGCGTTATTAGACACGATTGGACATCAGAAGAAATTCTAGAAATATATAATAAGCCACTAATGGAACTGCTTTATGAAGCAGCTTCTGTACATAGAGAATATCATGATCCAAATACGGTTCAGGTTTCTACCTTGTTATCTATTAAAACTGGTGGATGTCCGGAGGATTGTGGGTACTGTCCACAAGCAGCTAGATACCATACCGATATTGAGGGTAATGATTTAATGAGTGTGCAACAAGTAAAAGCACAAGCATTGCGTGCTAAAGCTTCGGGAAGCTCCAGAGTTTGTATGGGAGCGGCATGGAGAAATGTAAAAGATGGTCCAGAATTTGATAATGTTCTGGAAATGGTTAGAACAATCAATAAATTAGAAATGGAAGTTTGTTGTACGCTTGGTATGATTACAGAAAATCAGGCACAACGATTAGCAGAAGCTGGTTTATATGCTTATAACCATAACTTGGATACTTCAGAAGAGTATTATAAAGAGGTAATCTCTACCAGAGGTTATGAAGACCGTTTACAAACAATTGATAATGTTCGAAAAACCAATGTAACGGTTTGTAGTGGAGGAATCATTGGAATGGGAGAAAAAACAGAAGATCGCGCTGGAATGCTTGTTGCATTGGCAAAGTTAAATCCACAACCAGAATCTGTGCCAATTAATGCATTGGTAGCCGTTGAAGGAACTCCTATGGAAGATCAAAAACCAGTGGAGATTTGGGATATGATTCGAATGGTAGCAACCACTAGAATTGTAATGCCACAAACGCAAGTAAGACTTTCTGCGGGTAGAACAGAAATGAGTAGAGAAGGACAGGCTATGTGCTTTTTTGCAGGAGCAAACTCGATATTTGCAGGGGATAAGTTGCTAACTACTCCAAATCCAGATGTTAATGAAGATATGGAAATGTTTAAGAAATTAGGTTTAAATCCACAGAAACCTTTTGTGAAAAAGGCACAACCAGAAACTGTAGAAGCCGAAGATTCTAAATTTGAAGCTAAAGGTGAAAAACCTAAATGGTCTAGACCTGACCATGTAATTGAAAAAAATGAATTAGCGAAACAAAAAGGAAAAGAAGCGCTACTCAATAAATAATTTGTAAAGTTGATTAACTTTGAAAATCAAGGAATTAGAATTATTTCTTAGTTAATGGGGTTAAATTTAGAGGAAATATCAAGGGTAAAAACGATTACAAAAGAAGAGTTTTTGAGGGATTATTTTATACCTCAGAAACCTGTGGTAATTGAACGATTAATCGAAGACTGGCCAGCTTTTCAGAAATGGAATTTAGATTATATAAATGAAGTTGCTGGAGATAAAGAGGTGCCGCTCTTTGATGATCGACCGATAAATTCGGAGTTTAAATTTAACGAGCCGCATGCAAGCATGAAAATGAATGCTTATGTGGATTTATTAAAGCAAAAGCCTACCAATTATAGGATTTTCTTATACAATCTTTTAAAAGAAGTGCCGGCGCTTCAAAAGGATTTTAAATATCCTAAGATTGGATTAAAATTCCTTAAAAAAATGCCTTTCTTATTTTTTGGAGGTGGAGGTTCTAAAGTTTTTATGCATTACGATATTGACTTGGCCAATATATTTCACTTTCATTTTCATGGAGAAAAGCAGTGTATTCTATTTCCTCCTTCAGAAACAAAATTTCTATATAAGGTACCGCATGCATTGATTTCTCATCAGCAGATTGATTTTTCAAATCCAGATTTTGAGAAATGGCCTGCGCTTAAAAAGGCAAAAGGATATGTTACACATCTAACCCATGGAGAAACATTGTATATGCCAGAAGGCTATTGGCATCATATGACATATCTAACTCCTGGTTTTTCAATGAGCATTCGCTCAGTGCCTAAGAAGCTAAGCAATTTTATGCAGGCTACTTACAATGTGTTTTTTATGCGACATTTTGATAATTTTATGCGAAGTAGAAGAGGTCAAAAATGGATGGATTATAAAAACAATAAAGCTATTAGTAGAACAAATTCGTTGTTGAAATAGAGGATTATTCCTTTTTTATTAATTCCGTTACCTTATCAAAAACTAGTTGATTTTCCCAACCTCTATAGAGGAGATAGTCGATTAGCTTTTTTCTTTTTTTGTAGCTATCTGTTATAGTGATGGATTCGAGTTTTTTTTCTGCAATGTTATGAAATGTTTCCAAGTATTCATTTTCTGGAATTTCTTGTAGTGCTTTTTTGATGCAGTATTCAGAGATATGCCTAAATTTTAATTCTCTGATAATGCGTTGTTTTCCCCATTTTTTGATTCTAAATTTTCCTCTAGCGAAGCTTTTTGCAAAACGTTCTTCATTCAGGAAATTATGTTCTATAAGATGAAGGATAATTTTTTCTTTTGCTTCGGGAATTAGTTTCATCGTTGATAATTTCTCCGAAATATCTTTATGACAACGATCTTGATAAGCGCAATAATGCTCCATCTTTTTGATGGCCTCAGTAACAGTAATGGATTCAGGTGTGTTTTGATACATTAGTGGCTTAAAATGCAAATTTAAGAAAACAAAAAAACCCAGCCTACAATTGGTAAGCTGGGTTTTTGATTATTATTGTATCACTTCTCCATCTTTATCATGGAAGTGATATTCTAAATACGTGTAAGCGTCTCTAGGTATAACTTTTACCCATCTCTTATGGTCAAAAAACCACTTAGATCGGGCGGATGGAAATCCTTTGGTTAAAAAAGCTGCAATAAAAGGATGTGCGCTTAGCGTCAACTTTTTATGATCTTTTTTAATTAATTTTTCTAAATCGACCTTTATTTTATCTACTAAAACTATGGGCGCCTCAACTTCGCCATTTCCTCCGTTTGGATTGTCCTCACGGGTTTTGATATTCATTTCTGGTCGAACGCGTTGTCGCGTAATCTGAATCAAACCAAACTTACTTGGCGGTAAAATTTTGTGCTTCGCCCTGTCGTCTTTCATCTCTTCTCGTAAGTGGTTGAAGAGTGTTCTACGGTTATCAGCATTATTCATATCTATAAAATCGACTACGATAATACCTCCCATATCTCTTAGACGTAGTTGGCGGGCAACTTCGGTTGCACTGATTAGGTTGACTTCTAGTGCAGTGTCTTCTTGGTTCTTGGCTTTGTTAGATCGGTTACCACTGTTTACGTCAATGACATGCATTGCTTCAGTGTGTTCAATTACCAAATAGGCTCCCTTACTCATGGATACCGTTTTGCCAAAACTGGTTTTAATTTGTCTTTCGATACCGTATTTCTCAAATACCGGTACTTTAGACGTGTGTAACTTTACAATTGATTCTTTTTTTGGTGCAATTTCTTGCAGATACTCTTTAATTTGGTTGTAGAGATCTTGTTCATCTACAACAATAGAGGTGAAGGTATCATTAAAAACATCTCTTAATATTGAAGATGCTCTATTCATTTCACCTAAAATTTTTGATGGATGGTGTGCTTTGTATAACTTTTTACACATAGACTCCCATCGATCCATCAAGTTTTGCAAATCTCTATCTAGCTCTGCTACTTTTTTGCCTTCTGCTACAGTACGCACAATAATTCCAAAACCTTTTGGTTTGATACTTTTTACAAGTCTTTTTAGACGTTCTTTTTCTTCAGTAGATTCTATTTTTTGCGAAATAGAAACTCTACTAGAAAAGGGTACCAAAACAATATATCTACCAGCAATCGAAAGCTCTGAGCTAATTCGAGGGCCTTTTGTAGAAATAGGTTCTTTTACTATTTGTACTAATAGCGATTGATTTGATTTTAACACGTCGGTAATAACGCCGTGTTTATCAATATCGTTCTCAAAAGAAAAATTCTTAAGAGAGTAATCTTTTACTTTACCTGTGCTTACACGTTTAATGAATTTAAGTAAAGAAGATACTTGAGGACCCAGATCATGATAATGCAAAAATGCATCTTTTTCATACCCTACATTTACAAATGCAGCGTTTAGACCTGGAACAGCCTTTCGAATTTTAGCAATAAATATATCACCAACCGAAAAATTACTGTCGTCTTCTTCTTTATGTAATTCAATTAGTTTTCCATCCTTTAATAAGGCAAAATCCGTAGAGGAACCAGATCTAATGATCAATTCTTTGTTCACTCTGATTAGATTTTTATCCCGAATGATATCGGAATGGATTAAACAAATTTTTCACAGGAATTTTTTATAATCCCGTTGAAACAAAGTCTTATAAAGGTAGTGATATAAGAAACTCTATTTCGATTTCAAAGAACATTCTTAAATACCAGAAAAAGTAGTTAGAAAACTACTTTTTCTTATGGCGATTAGCTCTTCTTCTTTTTTTACGCTTGTGCGTAGCTACCTTGTGTCTTTTACGTTTCTTACCACTTGGCATAGTGCGTCTTATTTATTGATTATTAATTTTTTACTTAACTTCTACGTTAGTTTTTACACCTTCAACAAACACTTTCGCTGGCTTAAATGCAGGAATATTGTGTGCAGGTATTTTGATTGTAGTGTTTTTAGAAATGTTACGCCCAGTTTTTTCCGCTCTCGTCTTGATGATGAAGCTTCCAAATCCTCTTAAGTATACATTGTCTCCACTCTCTAAAGAACTTTTTACTTCTTCCATGAATGTTTCAACAGTTGCCTGAACATCTCCTTTTTCAATTCCTAGTTTTTCTGAAATTTTTGCTACAATATCTGCTTTAGTCATTATATTACCTATTTAGGGGTTTTTAAATTTTCAAGGGGGCAAATATAGCAATTTAAAATCCAAAATATCAATACTTAAGATGAAATTATCATCTTTTAATGGTTTAATTTTACAAAACTTAAGAATTCCTTATGATTTTCTCTAAAAAACTCATTTCGTGGTACTTACAAAACAAAAGATCAATGCCTTGGCGAGAAACTACCGATCCTTATCGTATTTGGTTAAGCGAAATTATCTTGCAACAGACTAGAGTTGCGCAAGGATTACCTTATTATTTAGCTTTTACAGAGCAGTATCCAACCGTTTTCGATTTGGCGAATGCAGAAGAGGAACAAGTACTAAAATTATGGCAGGGTTTAGGGTATTATTCAAGAGCAAGAAACCTACACACTACTGCAAAATATATTGCTAATGATCTTCATGGTGTTTTTCCAGCTTCATATAAAGAGTTATTAAAACTTAAAGGGGTAGGAGATTATACTGCTAGCGCTATTGCATCTATTTGTTATGATGAAGTAGTACCTGTGGTAGATGGAAATGTATATAGAGTGTTATCCAGATATTTTAATATTAGTACCCCTATTAATAGTACAGAGGGAATAAAGGAATTTAAAAAAGTGGCCATCGAGGTTATGGAGCAAGAGGAACCTGCCACATACAATCAGGCAATCATGGAGTTTGGAGCTTTACAATGTAAACCACAAAATCCTTATTGTATAGTATGTCCTCTAAATGATAGTTGTGAGTCTTTGCAAAAAGGAACTGTGACATCATTGCCGGTAAAATTGAAAAAATTAAAAGTCAAAAAACGATATTTTAATTATTTGATCTTTTTGGTAGACAATAAGCATACAGTGATTCGTCAGAGAATAGGAAAAGGAATATGGCAGAATCTATATGAATTTCCATTAATTGAAAGTGATAATGAAGTGAAATTAGAATATGTAGAAGAGCATGAAATACTAAAAGAGAGTATGTCAGCCTCTTCGCGTAATGTAACTGTTTATGAAGAGGAATTTAAGATTCATAAACTTTCGCATCAGCACTTGTATACAAGATTCTATATTATAAGGACAAATAAATCTCCTAAACTCGATGATTCTTGTCAGATGATACCTATTGATAAAATCAAAGAATATCCTGTTCCTGTATTATTAGGTAATTTTATAGATTCCTTTTTTAAGGTATGATGCTTTTTTATTACATTTACTATAATTAATAAAAAAGAATATGTCTGGAACGTTGAATAAAGTAATGCTTATTGGCCATACGGGTGATGAGGTAAAGATGCATTATTTTGAAGGGGGAAACTGTATTGGTGGATTTCCACTGGCAACTAATGATTCTTATGTAAACAAAACCACAGGAGAAAGAGTTACTTCTACCGAGTGGCACAATATAGTAGTACGTAATAAAGCTGCAGAGATCTGCGAAAAGTATTTAAAAAAAGGAGATAAGGTATATATCGAGGGTCGTCTGAAAACAAGAAAATGGCAAGACGAACAAGGAAAAGATCGATATAGTACCGAAATACAGTGTACTGATTTCACATTTTTAACACCAAAGAATGAAGGTCAGCACTCTGAGATAGTTCCAGAAAAACAACCAACTATGGGTAATACTCCATCGGTTAGTACACCACAATCGGTTACATCTTCGCCAACAGAAATGGAAGAAGATGATCTTCCGTTTTAATTTGTTTAACTAAAGAGCTATAATTTGGATCCTGATCCTGAACCGTTATTTATTGTTTTAACAACTTTTGATTCCATGCAGGCAATCAATCTGATTGTCCTTGTTATACTATTGATCTGCTCGGCATTGATCTCCGGTAGCGAAGTGTCTTTATTTTCGCTTACGCCTTCTGATCTAAAAACTGAAGGAGAAGAAGAAACAATACATCAAAAAATTATCTCAAAACTACTAAGCAAGCCAAAAAAACTATTGGCTACGATTTTGGTAGCTAATAACTTCATCAATATTGCTATTGTATTGCTTTTTAATACTCTAGGAGAGGTGTTTTTTAAAGATCTTGATGATTTAGTAATTCCTTGGGCCACTTGGATCGATGTTCGATTTGTGGTAGAAGTAATTTTGGTAGCCTTCCTAATTTTATTATTCGGAGAAATACTACCAAAGATATATGCGAGTAGAAACAAGGTGAAATTTGCAAATTTTATGGCGCGTCCTTTGCAATTTCTAGATTGGATCATTACCCCAATTAGTTTGCCTATGCGTGGTGTTACTTTGCGAATTCATAATAGGTTAGGAAAGCAAAAATCCAATATTAGCGTGGATCAACTATCACAGGCATTGGAGTTAACATCAGATACCGATACTACTTCCGAAGAAAAGAAAATTTTAGAAGGGATTGTATCTTTTGGAAATACAGATACGAAGCAAGTGATGAAACCTAGGATCGATATTTTTGCGTTAAATAAAGAAAAGAAATATGCAGAGGTACTTCCGGAGGTAATAAAACAGGGATATTCGCGTATTCCTGTATATGAAGATAGTATCGATAAAGTAATTGGGATTTTATACGTAAAAGACCTTTTGCCTTACATCAATCATAAAAACTTCGATTGGGTTAGTTTGGTTAGGGATCCCTATTTTGTTCCTGAAAACAAAAAATTGGATGATTTACTAAATGATTTTAAAGATAAAAAGAACCACTTAGCTATTGTTGTAGATGAGTATGGAGGTACTAGTGGGCTAATTTCTTTAGAAGATATTATCGAGGAGATCGTAGGAGATATTAGTGATGAATTTGATGATGAAGATCTGGTGTTTTCTAAATTGGATGATCAAAATTATGTATTCGAAGGAAGAACATCGCTAAAAGATTTTTATAAAATACTAAAACTAGAGGATCATTCTATTTTTGAAAATAAAAAAGGGGATGCAGAAACGATTGCTGGTTTATTACTAGAAATATCAGGTAGTTTTCCGAAGAGAAATGATACAATAATGCTGGAACAGTACGTTTTTAAAATAGAATCCTTGGATAATAAGCGTATTAAGAGGGTAAAACTAACAATTAATGAAGAAGAGTAGGCTATACATATTTTTGACTTCTATAATACTAGGAGTATTGTATTCATGTGGTGGTGAGACCTTGCCAAAACCAAAAGCAATGTTACGTTTATCATATCCATCTCCAAAATATGAAAAAGCATTGTTAGACTGTTCTTATTCGTTTGAAAAAAATAGTTCGGCTTCTTTTCAAAAAGCAAGAAATAAAAAAGCCTGTTGGTATAATCTAGAATACCCACAGCTAAAAGCTACGATCTATTTGTCGTACTATGACATTGATAAAAATTTAGATTCCTTATTACGTGACGCTCAAAATCTTACTCAGGAGCATTTTATAAAAGCTGATGCGATACAACCTAAGGATTTTGTATATCCTGAGAAAAAGGTTTATGGAAGGATATATGAAGTAACTGGAAATGCAGCTTCTTCTTGCCAGTTTTACCTAACGGATAGTGTTCAGCATTTTGTCTCTGGTTCGGTTTATTTTAAAGTGAAACCTAACTACGATTCGATTCTTCCTGCTGCAAAATATCTTAGAAATGATGTAATCCATTTTATGGAAACAGTGCAGTGGAAAGAATAACGCTAAACGTTCGTTAATTTTTCTATATAACGAATTGTAGCTTATTTATTTTATTGATTTTTACAGCTTATTAATTATCAATGCAACAGACTAAGCTTAAATGGATATATCTGGCGATATTGTCGTTAGTATGGGGTAGCTCGTTTATTTTGATCAAAAAATCTTTGATTGGACTTACACCAATGCAGTTAGGTGCATTGAGAACCTTGTTTGCTGCGGCATTTTTGTTTTTGATAGGTTTTCGTAGTATGAAAACCATTAAAAAGGAAGAATGGAAATGGGTGATAATATCAGGTTTTTTAGGAACCTTTATTCCTGCATTTCTTTTTGCTTTTGCAGAAACCGAAATAGATAGTGGTGTAGTATCGGTACTTAATTCGACTACTCCTCTAGTTACATTAATATTAGGAGTTGTGCTATTTTCTATAAACTTTAGTAGAAATCAGCTTATTGGAGTCATCGTTGGTTTAATAGGTTGTTTAGCACTTATATTAGAAGGAGCTTCTGTGAATCCAAATCAAAACTATTGGTATGCCGGTTTAGTCCTTTGTGCTTCGGTTTGTTATGCTACCAACGTGAATATTATAAAAAGGTATATGCAACAGATTTCTCCAATTGCCATTGCCAATGGTAATTTTATCGTGTTGGTTATTCCTTCATTAATTGTTTTATTTTATTCAGATTTTTTTGAAGCTAAAGTTGTTCAAAGTCCAGAAGTACATACCAGTTTGATGTATATATCCATACTTGCGGTTGTAGGTACTGGTATCGCAAAAATATTATTCAATAAATTAGTGCAGATTAGCAGTCCTGTTTTTGCCACTTCTGTTACCTACACCATACCTATCGTGGCATTGATGTGGGGATTGTTAGATGGAGAAGAGTTTTCTTTTTATCAGGTATTGGCAGCAGGAGTCATTATTCTTGGAGTGTACATTGCTAACAGGAAAAAATAAAGGCCCGTATTGCTACGAACCTTTATTATCTTTTTTCTTGAATTAGATTTTATTTAAAATCTTCATCGCTTACTCCTTCGTTCACTTTAATTTTAGAAACATTAAAATCGAATTTCTGAGGACCAGCAGCAATGGAGATGGTATGTGGGAACTTAATTCCGTTTACCTCTTTATAGTTGCTATATCCAACAGTAGAAGGAATCTTTTGTCCTCCTTGTTCTTGGATAACGATATCCTTTACTTTAAGTCCTGTTTCGGTATCAAAGAATGAAGTTTTCTTATCACTTACTTTTACCTTGTATGCTTTTCCGTTTTCATATGGTTCTATGCCTTCTAGCGTAGCATCTGTATTCTTTAATTCAGAAAATGGATGCGAATCCTTTTTGGCATCAGCAATTTGAGCTTCGGTATAGTCGATTTTTTGCCCTTGTGCCATGACATATCCTTTAGTTCCATCAAAAACATTTTTGTTTACCGAATTTCCACCAAATAAGATATTAGAAAGAGTTTGGTTTTTAGACGTTACTTTAAGGATCATATCAAGCGTGGCTCCTCCCATAGACGCTTGAGCAGTTGTAAATGTAGAAGTAACTCCTTCTAATTTATCTTTTCCTCCAATTGCTTTGAAATAAGCATCAAAAACAGATTGAGCGGTAATTCCTTCTGGTAGCGCGGCATTATAGTCTGGTTTTTCGGTTTTATTTCCGAATTTATCAAAATATAGGATAGGGATTTTCTTTCCTTCGAATTGGATTTTTTCAAGGTTTTCAAGAACATCACTTCCTTTACCGACTAATACAATTCTTGCTTTGTCTAAATTAAAATACTTGTTCGCTATTCTTTTAATATCTGCTTTACTAACCGCATTAATTTTAGCAATAAAAGTTTCATAGAAATCTTTTGGAAGATTCTGAGTTTTGATATCAATACTTCTAGAAGCAATTGTTCTGTCGTTTTCAGAAGCTAAGATAAAATTTCCTAAGAATTTTGCCTTTGCATTTTTTAATACTTCATCATCAACATCTTCCGTTCTGATTCTTTTGATTTCTTTTAGTGTTTCTACAACGGCACTATCGGTTACCATGTTTCTTACTTTGGCAGTAACTCGAAATGCAGTCTTGAAATTTTTATTTCTAGGCATTGTCGATCTTGCACCGTAAGTGTATCCGTGTTCCTCTCTTAAATTCATATTTACATAACTACCAAAAGATCCTCCAAGGATATAGTTAGTAACCAATGCGGCATGATGGTCTTCATCAGCCATTTTAAGATCAGAAATATTCATAACTGCCATTTCTGTTTGTACAGCGTTAGGCATATCGATAAAGTTGATCTGTCTGTATTGAGCATCTTTTACATCAGGAATGCCAAAAGAAGGTGCTTTTCCAGAGGTCCATGAAGTGAAGTGTTTTTCTACAAGCTCTTTTGCTTTGTCATTATTGATATCACCACTAATTACCATATAGGCATTAGCAGGAACAAAGTTTTTTCTGTAATACGTTTCTACATCTGCTAGTGTAATATTACTTACAGTTTTTTCCGTTATGTATTCTCCTGCAGGATGGTTTTTCCCATAAGCTAAAACACTTCGTACTCTACTTGCAACAGCTTCAGCACTATTTTCTCCAGATTTAATTCCTTCAATAAGTTTCTTTTTTTCTAAATCCAATTCTTCTTGTGTGAAATTTGGATTTAAAGAAGCATCTGCGAACAGTTCAATGATTCTGTCAGAGTATTTTGATAATGACTGCGCAAAACCACCAGATGCGCCAACATTTACAAATGCTCCAAGAAAATCAACTTCTTCGTTAAAAGCGTCCTTACTAATGTTTTTAGTTCCTTTTCCAATCATTTCTGAAGCGATTGCTTCAATTCCGGCTTTTTCTCCTTCTGCATTTGGAGGATTGTCTAAGGACAAGCTTACTGTGATTCTTGGTAGCTTTTTATTTTCTACTACAAGTACCGTTAAACCATTCCCCATTTTAAAGGTATAAGGTTCTCCTAAATTAATTACAGGTGTAGGTCCTGATTTTGGCATTTTAGATCGATCTATTTGCGCCTGAGCACTAACAGCAACCAATACAAATGCTATGATAAAGATTATATGTTTTTTCATCGTAATATTCTTTTTTATTATTTGCTCGACTCAGGTAAGTAGTCAAGATTAAGACGTTGGTTTTTATTTAAGTATTTTTTTGCAACGTTCTGAATGTCTTCTCTTGTAATGGATCTGTAAATGTCAATTTCTTTATTGATCAAACTAGTATCATTATATAACATTTGGTATCTAGCTAATGAATTAGCGATTCCTTCGATACTGGAATTGGAATTCACAAAGTTATTTTCAAATTGATTTTGAAGTTTTTTAAACTCTCTCTCAGAAATCAATTCGTTTTGTAATTTTTCGATTTCAGCATCCATTTCTGCCTGTAGTTTATCCAGACCTACATTTCCAAGAGGTAAGGCACCCATAATATAAGTTCCATAGTCTTCTTGGGCATCTGTAAAAGCTAGTACCTGCAATGCCATTTTTTTGTCTTCTACCATATTCTTATACATTCTAGAGCTATTACCTCCAGTAAGAATTGTAGATATGTAGTTTAATACATAAGCATCTTTATCGGTCTGTTTTGGTGTTCTGTAAACCAATACTTTTGCAGGAATCTGAATATTGGCATCCTTCTCTGTTGCTTTAATTTCTGTAGTAATAGGATCTTCTTTGATTATGGTTCTGGTTATTTTATCACCTGTGTTTTTTATTGGGCCAAAATAGTCAGCAATCATCTTCTTAGTGTCTTCAATCTGAATATCCCCGGCTACTACTAAAGTTGCATTATTTGGATTGTAGAATTTATTGTTGAAAGCAATAAATTCATCAAGTTTAGCTGCATCTAAATCTTCCATACTTCCGATCACAGACTGTCCATAAGGATGTTTTTTGAAGATGTATTTGTTAATTCCAGTTCTGTAGATAATCTTCCCATAAGGAGCATTATCAATACGCTGTCTTTTCTCTTCTTTTACTACTTCGTTTTGAGTGTCTACACCAATCTTATTAATCACAGGGTGTAACATACGTTCTGATTCCATCCATAATCCTAGCTCTAGATTATTAGAAGGCAGAGTCTCGTAATAGTAAGTTCTGTCTTGAGTGGTATTTGCATTATTTCTTCCTCCATTGGCAGAAACGATATCGAACCATTTTCCTCTTTCTATATTTTTTGTACCCTCAAATAATAAGTGTTCGAAAAAATGGGCAAACCCTGTTCTTCCAGTTTCTTCGTCTTTAGCGCCTACGTGATACATCACACCTACCGTTACAACAGGTGCTTTGTTTTCTTGATGTAGAATTACATGTAGACCATTATCTAGGTCATACTCTGTGTATTCTACTTCTTGCGCATTTCCTGATACTGCCATCAGAAGTCCACAAGCAATTGTGTAAAGTTTAGTTTTCATTTATAACAATTTTGTTTATTGAATTTGTATGCAAAGATCGGGTTTTGTTACAATTTAAACGAAAAAGAATTTTAACGTTGTAAATAGCTAGTTATTAATAAATTAACAGTTCTTTAAGGTTAAAAGCCGTTAATTATCTATAAATTACAGTAATAACTAAACAAGAAAATTATGAAAAAGTCTACTATTCCTGTTAAATATGGTGTTTTGATTGCAATAGGATTGATTGCTTATTTTTTACTTTTATCATTAGTTGGAGTGCAAACTAACCCTGCATTTAGTCTAGGTAATGGTTTTATTGTTGCTTATGGTCTCTACAGAGCAATGAGGGATTATAAATTAGAAAAAGGCAGTGAATTTGAATACCAAAAAGGATTTATGGCCGGTTTATTTACCGGATTTAATGCTACTTTAATCTTTACTATTTTCTTTGCCATATATGTTACGAATATCAATACTAACTTTCTTCCCGAAATGCTTGCTAATTGGAGTTCGCATTATCATGTAGGAGTTGGTATAGTAGTGTTTGTAGCCGCAATTATGGGATTTGCTACAACTTTTGTGCTTACCTTATCTTTTATGCAATTATTTAAAGAAAGTTGGAATATTAAGAAAAAGCATCATTCTCACCCTATTAAGGCCTAAAATATTTGTCAGTTAATTAATTAGCAGTATATTTGCATCCGCTTATTTCATAGGCGGTTGTTCTTTAAATATAAAAAAATTAATTAAACGTTACGCTATGTACGCAATTGTAGAGATAGCAGGGCAGCAATTTAAAGTTGCGAAAGACCAAAAAGTTTTTGTTCATCGTTTAGCAGGAGAAGAAGGAGATACAGTTTCTTTCGATAAAGTTCTTCTTACTGCAGATGGAGATAATGTTACTTTAGGCGCCCCGGCTATAGATGGAGCTCAAGTAGGAGCGAAAATCACAAGACACCTAAGAGGTGATAAAGTTATTGTTTTCAAGAAAAAGAGACGTAAAGGTTACCGTGTAAAAAATGGTCACCGTCAATCTCTTACAGAAATCGTAATTGAAAGTATTGTTGCTTCTGGAGCTAAGAAAGCTGCTCCTAAGAAAGAAACTAAGAAGGCTGAGCCAAAAACAAAAGCTGAGAAAAAAGTAGAAGCGCCAAAGAAAGCCGCTCCTAAAAAAGCAGCGAAAGCTGATGATCTTAAAAAGATTGAAGGTATTGGACCGAAAATCGCATCTACATTAGTAGAAGCAGGAATCGCTACTTTTGCTGATTTAGCAAAGACAGATGCTGCTAAGATTTCAGAAATCATCGCTGAAGTACGTGGTAACCACGTAACAGACACTTGGCCTGCACAAGCAAAATTAGCTGCTGAAGGTAAGTGGGACGAATTAAAGAAATGGCAAGACGAATTGGATGGTGGTAAAGCTTAATTTACTCGTTCAATTTTAAGTTTAACATAATAAAACCTAGAAATTATGGCTCATAAAAAAGGAGTTGGTAGTTCGAAGAATGGTAGAGAATCAGAATCGAAACGATTAGGTGTTAAGATTTTTGGTGGACAAGCTGCCGTAGCTGGAAACATCATTGTAAGACAAAGAGGTACAGCGCATAAGCCAGGTGAAAACGTTTACGCTGGTAAAGATCATACACTACATGCTAAAGTAGACGGTGTAGTAAAATTCACTAAGAAAAAAGATAATAAATCTTATGTTTCTATAGTTCCTTTTGAAGCATAAGAATATTTTCCTTTGTAATAAAGACGAAGCCCTTTTCAAATAAACTTGAAAAGGGCTTTTTATTTGAATTAAACTTCTTTTAAACCTAAATTTTATGAAATTACTACTAAATCGAATTGTGCTTTGCTTTGTTTTTCTTTTGATTGTAAACGCTGTAGCCTCGCAGGAAATACCAAAATATGATTATTTGGAAATCATAGTTGTCCAAAAAGCTAATAATAGTGGAAAAGTAAAAAGAATAAAGGTGCAAGAGCAGAAATCTTTAGAGGGCAAACAAATTACAATTAAGGAGATTGAAGATTTAGAAGGAACATCAGATTTGTTGAATTATATGAATGCAGCCAATTGGGAGTTTGTAGACCGTCAATCTGTAGTTTCTGAAGAAAATGATCCGGTATGGATGAGTTATATTTTCCGGAAACGGAAATATTAACTTAAATATGGTATACTAGTATTGTAGATTAGGTTTACAAATTTTTATAGCTTAAACCAATAAAAAAACTCCTTGTTTATTAAACAAGGAGTTTTTTGTAAATATATACGTTTTAAGATATTATCCTAATTAGTATCTGTAATGTTCTGGTTTAAAAGGTCCTTCTACCGTAACACCGATATACTCAGCTTGATCTTTTCGTAATTCTGTTAATTCTACTCCGATTTTAGCTAGGTGAAGTTTAGCTACCTTTTCATCTAAGTGCTTTGGTAACATATATACTTCATTTTTATAGTTTTCGCTATGTTTCCAAAGCTCTATTTGTGCTAAAGTTTGATTGGTAAAAGAATTACTCATTACAAAACTTGGGTGACCTGTTGCGCATCCTAAATTTACCAAACGACCTTCTGCAAGAATGATCACATCATTACCATTGATATTATACTTATCTACTTGTGGTTTGATAGTGTCTTTTGTATTTCCGTAGTTTTTATTTAACCACGCCATATCGATTTCGTTATCGAAATGTCCAATATTACAAACAATTGCTTTGTCTTTAAGGGCTTCGAAATGATGTCCTTGTACAATGTCTTTATTACCTGTAGTAGTAATTACAATATCCGCATTTCCGATTACAGTTTCTAGTTTTTTAACTTCGAAACCGTCCATCGCAGCTTGTAAAGCACAGATTGGATCTATTTCGGTTACCGTAACGATAGAACCAGCACCTCTAAATGATGCAGCTGTTCCTTTACCAACATCTCCGTATCCACAAACAATTACACGTTTACCAGCTAACATTACATCTGTTGCTCTTCTTATTGCATCCACCGCACTCTCTTTACAACCGTATTTGTTGTCAAATTTAGATTTAGTAACAGAATCATTTACGTTAATTGCTGGCATTGGCAACGTACCGTTTTTCATTCTTTCGTATAAACGGTGAACTCCGGTTGTAGTCTCTTCAGAAAGTCCTTTGATACCATCTACTAGTTCTGGATATTTATCCAATACCATGTTTGTTAAATCTCCACCATCATCCAGAATCATATTTAATGGTTTACGATCTTCTCCAAAAAACAGTGTTTGTTCTATACACCAATCAAATTCTTCTTCATTCATTCCTTTCCAAGCGTACACCGGTATTCCAGCATCTGCAATTGCTGCTGCTGCCTGATCTTGAGTAGAAAAAATATTACATGAACTCCAAGTAACCTCTGCTCCAAGAGCTTGTAATGTTTCAATTAATACTGCGGTTTGGATAGTCATATGTAGACAACCTGCAATACGAGCTCCTTTAAGAGGTTGTTCCTCTTTATATTCTTCTCTTAAGGACATAAGACCTGGCATTTCTGCTTCTGCTAGTTCAATTTCTTTTCTCCCCCAAGCAGCTAATGAAATGTCTTTAACTTTGTAAGGAACATAAGGTACTGTTTTGGTACTCATAGTATCTGTTTTATAGTTATCAAGTGCAATAATTTTAGTATTTCGCACCAAATTATTCTAAATTCGTTTCCCGAAAATTAAGGTCTTCACTCCTAATTTTCAGTTTGCAAAGGTACATAATAACTTTAAGAATTCGCATGCCTCTTTACAAAACTATAACAGTAGATGAAACCACTAATATATTGATTTGGAAGATAGAAGAGTCTTTTGAAGATCTGTCTGATGGAATTGAACTTACGGACCATTGTCAAAATAGAGTTGACAATATGAAATCTGATCTGCATAGAAGAGGATTTATGAGTGTTCGTCATTTATTAGCCATTTTTGGATATACAGATCATGATTTATATTATGACGATTTTGGGAAACCACATTTAAAAGATGGGAAACAAATTTCTATTACACATTCCTATGAATTTGCTGGTGTTATAATTAGTGATAAATTAGTGGGAATTGATATCGAAAAGCAACGAGATAAGATTGTTAGGATTGCTCATAAATTTGTGGAATCAGAACAAGAATTTGTGGAGCAATTTCAAGAAGAAAAGGTTAGGGTTTTGACGGTTATTTGGGGGGCGAAAGAGTCTTTGTACAAATTATATGGAACGGCAGGTCTTAGTTTTGAGCAAAACATACATGTAACACCATTTAATCTCGGAATGCCTTTTACAACGGCAAGTTTACATTATAAAAACAAAATTAGCTATTATGATATTACTTTTTTAGAGTTTGAAGGCTTTACCTGTGTATATGCTTTACCAATATAAATCATTTTTTAAAATAGAAATAACTAGGTTTTACACGTTTTTATTTTATATTGATAAACCGAATAATAAATATCAAATAGGCTTTCGAAGCGGAAACTAACTGTTAAAATTGAAAACAAGATTGAATACTGTGTTTTTGTTTCTGACTAATAAAAGAATTTACAAAAGTGAATATTACAGATAAAGATATTAAGCTAATAACATCAAAAGGATTAACTGTAGAACGGGTATTATCCCAGATAGAAACCTTTAAAAATGAAATTCCCTTTGTTGCATTAAGGAGTGCGGCAAGTTTAGAGAATGGTATTTTGAAGTTTTCAGACCATTATCAAACAGAATTAACGAAGTTATATGAATCTAAGTCCGCAGATTTAGATACGATTAAGTTTGTTCCTGCATCTGGTGCAGCAACTAGAATGTTCAAAGACCTATTTAAGTTTTTGGATAATTACGAATACAAAAAAGAGAGTTTAAATTCTTATACGAATCATGAAAAAGCAACTGCTATACGTTTATTCCTGATTGGTTTAGAAAAGTTTCCTTTTTATGAAACTGTAATGCAAGATGTGAAGAATTCGTATCCTAATTTTGAGTCTCTTTCTGAAGGACGTCAGTTATATATATTTATTGAGATGATGTTAAAAGAAAAAGGTTTGAATTTTGGTTCATATCCAAAGGGTTTATTACCATTTCATAAATATCCAAATAGTATAGCTACTTCTTTCGAGGAACATCTATACGAAGCTGCAGGGTATAATAAAAGCGTTAATGGAGATTCTAAACTGCATTTTACTATTTCAAAAGATCACTTGGATGCATTTAAAGATGAGTTTGAGAGAATTAAGAAAAAGGTAGAGGAGAAAACAGATACTAACTTTATTATTACTTATTCTTTTCAGAAATCAGAAACAGATACTATTGCAGTAGATGAAAATAACGAACCTTTCAGAACGGAAAAAGGTTCCTTGTTTTTTAGGCCTGGAGGGCACGGAGCATTGATCGAAAATTTAAACGAACTGGATTCTGATATTATCTACATAAAGAATATTGATAATGTGGTCGTTAGAAAATATCAGGATGAGGTTTCTGGATATAAAAAGATACTGGCCGGTAAGTTGATAGAAATTCAGGAAGAAGCTTTTAGAATATTACATGCTATTGACAAAAAACCTCCAACTGAAGCAGAGCTAACTGACATAAAGAAGTTCTTGGTAGAGCAACTTAATGTTCGTTTGCCTTTAGACTTTGACAAATTTTCTGAGAAGTATAAAATCGAATTTTTACAGGAATCTTTAAATAGACCGATCCGAGTTTGTGGGATGGTAATTAATGAAGGAGAACCAGGAGGAGGGCCTTTTTGGGTTAAGAAGGATAATGGAAGGCTAGTGTTGCAGATTATAGAAACCCCTCAGATCAATACACAGGATCATAGACAACGTGAAATATTGGAAAGCGCTACTCATTTTAATCCGGTAGATCTGGTTTGTGGAGTTAGAGACTATAAAGGAAATAAATTTGACCTAACGCAATATATTGATCCAAATGCTGGATTCATAACTACTAAATCATTAAATGGAAAAGTTTTAAAAGCGCTAGAACTTCCAGGATTATGGAATGGTGCTATGGCAAATTGGATTAGTGTTTTTGTGGAGGTTCCGCTTACTACTTTTAATCCCGTTAAAACTGTAAATGATTTGCTTAAATCTGCTCATCAAGTAAAACTTTTTTCGTGAATACTTCCGTTCTTCTCAGTGAATTGAAATTTAAATCTGTTCGAAGTTCTGGAGCTGGTGGTCAACATGTAAATAAGGTGTCCACTAAAGTAGAGCTTAGTTTTCATATACAAGATTCAAAAGGGATTACAGAAGAAGAAAAAGTAAAGATCTATAATAAGCTTGCTTCTAGAATAACAAAATCTGGTCATTTGATCTTACAATGTGGTGATACAAGAAGTCAACACAGGAATAAGGAACTTGTGATTACTAGATTCCTAGATATTTTAAAGGCGAGCTTACATGTGAAAAAGTCTAGAAAACCATCAAAACCTACAAAAGCATCTGTCAAAAAAAGGTTAGAGAATAAAAAACAACACTCCTTAAAAAAAACAAATCGTAAAAAACCACTTTTTTAATTAGCTACAACCTTTAAAAGTGTGTAAAATTTCTACACTTTTATGTGGATTTTACGAGTTTCCACAGTTTTTTGATTTTTCATTTAATATGTAATTAACTGTTTTACAGGGTTTTGTAATTTTTTATATGTTACTTATTTTTTTGGAACAATTATTCCTTTCTATATAAGCGTAAAACAGGTTTTTACACATTAACAAAATGAAAAATTTACAAATGATCATCGCGATAGTAGTAAGTATTATTTCAGCACAAGGAGTGATAGCACAGGATGAGTTAGCTGAGAATGATGGATGGGAGTTTATGGATTATGAATATGAGCTGCAAGAGTATACTGAAATCGAAATTGTAGAATTGCCTATGATGGTTCAGGATGCAGCCGCTAAGGATTTTGAAAACTTACGTATTTATAGAGCTTATATATCTAAGGATAATACCTATAAAATTGTCCTTAAAGGTAAAGATAACTATACTAAAGTTGTATTTGCAAGCGCTAATGGCGAATGGATTAAGCCAGACGACAAATCTTAAATCTAGGGGTAGAAAAGGATATCGTTTTGCAACCAAAAGACGATATAAAGTTGTTTAGTGCTAAAAAGAGACCCAATCCCAAGGGTCTCTTTTTTATTTTTTACGTTTCTTTGAAGAAGAGAATTATTAAATGTTTTTAATATTTAATTTTATATAATACATTTAGAATTAAATGATATCATATGTCCAAATTACTGATTGTTGAAGATGATGTGGCTTTTTGCACAATGCTTAAGACTTTTTTACAAAAAAAAGGATATGAAGTATCAACCTCATTTTCTGGAAGTGAAGCCGTTTTACAAATTCAAGAACATACATTTGATATAGTCCTTACAGATGTAAGACTGCCAGATAGAGATGGAATTACTTTATTAGATGATATTAGAGCAAAAAATCCAAAAACGCAAGTCGTTATTATGACTGGTTATGCCGAAATTAATATGGCAGTTAGTGCTATTAAGCAAGGGGCTTTTGATTATGTTTCTAAACCATTTAATCCAGATAAAATACTTCAAATTTTAGAAAATGCCTTAAAGGTAAAGGATGTTCCTCAATCGGTTAAAAAAGAGTCTTCTAAAAAAGAAGAGGTAGTAGTATCTCAGAATAATTCCTTTGTCAAAGGAGTTAGTGATGCCTCTAAAAAACTAAATGAATATGTAGCTTTAGTAGCTCCTACCAGAATGTCGGTTTTGGTAATTGGAGATAGTGGTACAGGAAAAGAATATGTGGCTAGTAGTATTCATAAAGCAAGTAAGAGAGCAGATAAACCTTTTGTTCCTGTAGATTGTGGAGCAATTCCTAAAGAAATTGCTTCCAGTGAATTTTTTGGACATATAAAAGGTTCTTTTACGGGTGCTGTTAATGATAAGGTAGGTCATTTTGAAGCAGCGAATGGAGGAACTTTGTTTTTAGATGAAATTGGAAACCTAAGTTATGAATTACAGGTACAGTTGCTAAGGGCATTACAAGAAAGAAAAATTAAGCCTGTTGGAAGTAACAAGGAGATAGAGGTAGATATTCGAGTAATAGCAGCTACCAATGAAGATTTAAGTAATGCTGTAAAAGAAGGAGAATTTAGAGAGGATTTGTATCACAGACTCAATGAATTTTCAATAAAAGTACCACCTTTAAAGGATAGAATTGAGGACTTAATGTTGTTCGCAAATTATTTTCTCGAAGAATCTAATATAGAGTTAGATAAGCATGTTGTCGGTTTTGCAGATGAGGTTCTCGATACATTTAAGAAATATGATTGGCCTGGAAATCTAAGAGAATTAAAAAATATTGTAAAAAGATCAGTGTTACTTTCGCAAAATGATATGATTAATCTAGATGTATTACCAAATGATGTAGCATATGCTTCACATAATGCGAAACAAACCTATGGGCTGTTTAAAAACCAAAATGAACAAGAATTAATTTTGGATGCCTTAGAAAAAGCTAATGGTAATAAAGCAAAAGCTGCACGCATGCTAGATATAGATAGAAAAACACTTTACAATAAATTAAAGCAATACGATATAAGTCTTTAGTGTTTCACTTTAAGCTTATCAATTAGGTTTTCTATCTTTTGTATTCCTTCTTTGGTAAGAGAAAGAACTTCTTCGGAGTTTAGTTCGTAGTTATCCAGATGTTCAAGTGTATCTAATATAGGTACGATTTCTTTGGCTTTTATCTGCTTAAACATGGGCAGCATTTTATGAGCTAACCTTTTAATTTGTTCTAGATCGCCATCATTAGTTGCTACTGCTGTTTTTAATTCTTTTATGTGGTCTGTAGTGCTATCGCAAAAGGTTTCTAAAATAGCATAAAGAGATTCAGAATCTCCGTGTGCAAAAAGCATCAGATCACTTAAAGAATAATCGGATTCTTCTTCCTGATCAGTAATTGGGTTTTCGTATTCAATATCAGGCGCATCAATTTTTAATACGGATGCTACCAGATCTATAAGTGCCTGTGGTGCGTATGGTTTTCGCAAGCTACTAGAAAAACCTGCTACTTCATATTCCGATGCTGTAGTATCGGTTCTGCCCGAAAGTGCGATAATTGGAGTATCCATATATTTCGAGTCTTCTTTTACATTTTTCAAAAGCTCGAAACCATCCATTTTGGGCATTTGAATATCAGTAAGAATAAGATCATAATTATTTTTTTGGAGGAGCTCGAGAGCATCCAAACCATTTTCACAGATATCATAAGATAACCCCATGAGTGATACGACTTCACTAGTTAGGTCTAATTGACTTAGGTCATCATCTACAATAAGCGCTTTTTTATTTGTGAAGTGTTTTATTTTCACTACTTCATGTTCTTCTTCAGGAATTTGATTTTTAGCAAGTTTAATAGGTATACAGAACGTAAAATTACTTCCTTTGTTAGGTTCGCTTTCTAAACGGATTTTACCATTAAGAAGTTTGATTATTTTCTTTGTGATAGCAAGACCTAAACCAAATCCACCGTACTTTTTTTCAGTGTCATCATCTCCTTGAGAAAATTCTTCGAAGATATATTTTTGTTGTTCTTTAGTAATGCCTATTCCTGTATCTTTTACGGATATCTTCAGTTCCTTTTCTGCAAGTCCATTTTCAGTAATTTCTGCATCAATGGTAATAGAACCTACATCTGTAAATTTGTATGCATTGTTAAGCAAATTGGTAAGTACTTGCTTAATACGGAATGGATCTCCTAAATATTGTTTTTTAAGTTCTTTTTCGGTGTTAATAAAAATATCAAGATTTTTAGCGTCATTTACCGGCATTACACTCGTAATGGTATTTACGATTAATTTTTTTGGAGAAAAAGGTAATTCCTCTATTACCATTCTACCAGCCTCTAATTTTGATAAATCAAGCAAGTCATTCACTAAATGTAGAATGTAATCCGATGATTTTTTGAGATGACCTAGATAATGTTTTTGCTTATTGTTTAATCCTGTTTTTTCTAATAAATCAGAATATCCAATCACTGTGTTTAGAGGAGAACGTAGATCATGAGTAACCGTGTTGATTAAAGATTCTCGGGTTTTTAATAAGGACTCTGTGTATGTTTTTTCATTCTCTAATTCATTTCTAAATTTCTGACTTTTAGAAATATCACCAGTAATTAATACAATAAAAATAATAGCAATGACAAGGCTTATTGCAGAGATAATAATGATGAACGTAAAGGTTTTATCCATGACCTCACTCGAAGCTTGGAATCTCTTTTTAAATTCGTTTCTTTCATTTTGTTCAATATGAGCTAAAATATCTCTTAATTTTTGAGTAATAACCTGATCATTTTTTAAGAGTTTGTTTTCTTTATACCAAATCTCATATCTATATCTCCGGTCTTTTGCTTCTAATTCTGCAAGTACTTCCTTTACGGTATTGGTAAGAGATTCTACTGTTTCGTTGGTTAATCTTTTTTCATTGTCCTTTTTCAATAATTCTATCACATTAGAAAAAAGTTTTCTCTTATCAGGAGACTTGTCTTTAAAACGTTTTTCATAGTTGGTGTCATAATCTTCGAAGTTAGAATTGGTTTTTTTCAACTCATCTATAGCTGTTTGATAAGTGCCTTTTCGATTACGTTGTTTGTAAATGTCTATTAACTCTGCAAAGTTTTTATTTTTATTATCTACTAAAATTTTAATACTATCTATTTTTCTAATCTGAACACTATCGGAGGAAACATATGCAAGTTGATCGATCGTATTAATAATAGAATCTACTTTGGCAGTGTAGTTTTGAAATTTCATATTCTTATTAGAAGTTTGAATGATATTTCTTGTAAGGCTTTCCGCTTCATATAATCTGGTAATAGCTTCTCCGACAAGAACTAATTTTTCATTATTTTCATTTTTAATTTTGGTGCTTTCTGTGTAGTTATTTAATTGACTATAAATTATCCAAAAAGAAAGAACAGCCAAAACGGTCGCGAGACTATAGCTAATAATTACCTTTGATGTTATGGCACGCTTGGTATTTTTCATCTGTCTATATGTATTGAGTTTCCAATTTTAAAAGAGGAATCTCTAATAATCGATTTAATTAGAATTAAATTGATAGTAATGACTTATTTCTTAGTATACTAACTTCAAAAAATGAGAAGCATTGTTTAATCGATTCATAAATTTACAATAAATCATTGGAACCACCTTGTTTATTGATGATACAACTCACATATAGCATTGTGTTTCGAACAAGAATTACCCTTGTCTTTCTATAGTATCTAGACTTTAGATTTTCATAAAAAGTTTATAAATAGGAAAGTAGATACAGTATTTATTTTTAGATTCCTTACCTTTACCAAATAAACTTTAGGGGTGTCTCCAAAAAAAGGAGTCTGAGAAATACCCTTCGAACCTGATGCAGTTAATACTGATGAAGGGAAAAGTTAATGTCACTGCACTATTGTCTGTGATTTTTCTTCTCGTTATAGGTGTGTACCTAAAGTTTATGGATTTAAGATTTAAGAATGACCATAAACGTTAATAATCAAGAAAAAACTATTTCCGAAAATAGTTCCTTAACATCTTTGTTAGAGCAGTTATCCATTGCTAAAGATGGAATTGCAATAGCAATCAATAATGAAGTTGTTACCAAAAAAGAATGGAGCCAGACTTTAATTAAAGTAAGCGATAATATTACTATAATTCAAGCTACTCAAGGAGGATAAATACATTACAGATAAATGATTACCAGAAGCTAAAACGAGATATTTATGAAGAAAAAAGATACCGCACCACAGCAAGAAAAAATTACAACAACACCTTTTCCAAACTCTAAAAAAGTATATGTAAAGGGAAGTATCCACCCGCAGATCAATGTGGCGATGCGAGAAATTGAATTGAGTGATACAGTAGATTCGATGACTCGTAAAAAAACAGCAAATGAACCTGTAGTAGTATATGATACAAGTGGACCCTATACAGATCCTAGTAAAGAAATTAATGTTCATAACGGAATTGAACGTATAAGAGAGCAATGGATATTAGATCGTGGTGATGTCGAAGAGCTAGATGGTTTTTCTTCTGAATACTGCAATCAAAGGCTAAATGACCCAAGTTTAGATCACCTAAGATTCAACCATCTTAGAAAACCAAAAAGAGCAAAAGCTGGTAAGAATGTTTCTCAAATGTATTATGCAAAACAAGGAATCATTACCCCAGAAATGGAATATGTTGCCATTAGAGAAAATCAAAAAATAGAGGAAGCTACTAGAATTGCCAAACAGCATCCTGGTCAGGATTTTGGGGCGAGTATTCCTAAGAAGATTACTGCAGAGTTTGTAAGAGAAGAAGTAGCAAGAGGTAGAGCGGTAATTCCTTCTAATATCAATCACCCAGAAGCGGAGCCAATGATTTTAGGGCGTAACTTTTTGGTAAAAATTAATGCTAATATTGGTAATTCGGCAACTACTTCTAGTATCGAAGAAGAGGTAGAAAAAGCGGTATGGGCATGCCGTTGGGGAGCTGATAATATTATGGACCTTTCCACAGGTCAGAATATTCATGAAACTAGAGAGTGGATTGTTCGTAACTCTCCTGTGCCAATAGGAACAGTACCAATTTATCAGGCGTTAGAAAAAGTGAACGGGAAAGCCGAAGATCTTACTTGGGAAATTTTTAGAGATACTTTAATTGAGCAAGCAGAGCAAGGAGTAGATTACTTTACCATTCATGCTGGTGTGCGTTTAGCTTATGTACCAATGACTGCCAAAAGAGTAACAGGAATTGTTTCTAGAGGAGGATCCATCATGGCAAAATGGTGCTTAGCTCACCATAAAGAGAGTTTTTTATATACTCATTTCGAGGAGATTTGCGAAATCATGAAGTCTTATGATGTTGCATTTTCATTGGGAGACGGTTTACGGCCAGGAAGTATTGCAGATGCTAATGATGAAGCCCAGTTTGCAGAATTAGAAACACTAGGTGAATTAACAAAAATTGCCTGGAAGCATGACGTACAAACTTTTATTGAAGGACCAGGTCATGTGCCTATGCATATGATTAAACAAAATATGGATAAGCAGTTAGAGGCTTGCGGAGAAGCTCCTTTTTATACATTAGGACCTTTAACTACAGATATTGCGCCAGGATATGATCATATTACTTCAGGAATTGGAGCGGCAATGATAGGATGGTATGGTACTGCTATGTTATGTTATGTAACTCCAAAAGAGCATTTAGGATTGCCTAATAAGGAAGATGTTAGAACAGGAGTGATTACTTATAAGTTAGCAGCACATGCCGCGGATTTGGCAAAAGGACATCCAGGAGCACAACATAGAGATGATGCTTTGAGTAAAGCACGATTTGAGTTCAGATGGGAAGATCAATTCAACTTGGCCTTAGATCCAGAAAGAGCAAGAGAATATCATGATGAAACCCTACCAGCAGAAGGAGCAAAAATTGCACATTTCTGTAGTATGTGCGGCCCAAAATTCTGCTCGATGAAAATATCTCAAGAAGTACGAGATTATGCAGCTAAAAAGGAGATCGATGATCAAAAAGCGTTAGAACAAGGAATGCAAGAAAAAGCAGAAGAGTTTAAAGAAAAAGGAAGCGAAGTTTATTTATAAAGCATCAAGGTACTTGAAGTTGGGTATCGGACATCGAATCCTGTACCCGATTCCATGTCTAATAGAATAGCAAGTAGAAAAAATGATCATCGTACTTACATCAGAAAGGGCTTTGCCAAATGAAGCTGAACAAATTAATCAATTGTTCAAAGAAGGCTTAGAAATATTACATCTTCGTAAACCTACATTTACGATAGACGGATATCGATCACTTTTGGAACAGATAGAAACAAAGTATCATCATAGAATTATGACACATCAATTTCCTGAGTTAACACAAGAGTATGATTTAAGAGGGATTCACCTGCAAGAACAAGCAAGAATTGATCTGGAAGATGCTTTAGAAATAACTATTCAAGTGTATAAAAACAAAGGTTTTTCTGTTACGAGTTCTTTTCATTCCAAAGAAGATATTAGGGACTGTAAAGCTGCTTTTGAATATGTGCTATTAAGTCCTGTTTTTGGTTCTATATCTAAAGCTGGATATGAAGGTAAAGGTTTCGATGTAACTGATATGGATCATACCATAATTGGTATGGGCGGTATCAATGAAAGCACACTACAAAAAACCTATGATTTAGGATTTAAAGGGGTTGGAATTTTAGGAGGTGTTTGGAATTCAGAAGATCCAATAAAAAGTTTTATTCAGATTAAAGATGTTCATGATGCTGTTGTCAGGATTATGAATTGAAAGTGTATGAAAAAGCGTCCTAATGTATTAACAATTGCCGGTTTTGATCCTTCATCAGGAGCTGGATTAAGTGCTGATATTAAAACCTTTGAAGCTTTAAAGTGTTATGGTTTTGCCGTGTGTACCGCTAACACGATACAAAACGATACGGATTTTGAAGAGTGTATTTGGATTGATAAAGAAGTAATGAAAAGTCAAATCTCTATTCTTTTTAAAAAATTTAAGATCGACTTTGTGAAGATCGGTATTGTTCAGAATTGGGAGATACTGTATGAAATTGTCGATTTTTTATTGAAAAAAAATAGTAAAATAAAAATTGTCTTAGACCCAGTATTGAGATCTAGCTCTTCCTATGATTTTCATTCCTCTATTAAAAATGATAACCATTACTTTGAAGAAGTTTTGCAAAAGATATACTTAATTACTCCTAATTATGAAGAGATCGGAAGACTATATCCTGATAAGAATATAAAAGAAACTATAAATCATATTTCTGGTTATACGAATCTACTTCTAAAAGGAGGGCATCGTAAAGAAATGGTGGGTAAGGATGAATTGTATACTAAAAAAGGTAATTGTTTTACATTAAACCCAAAGCGCAATAGAATCACAGAAAAACATGGTAGTGGTTGTATATTATCATCTGCTGTTACTGCATATTTGGCTTTAGGTTTTCCTTTATTGAAAGCATGCTTTAGAGCAAAAAGATATACAGAAAATGTGTTAAGCTCTAATAAGACATTATTGGGCTATCATAGAATATAGAATGCAGTAATTAAGGAGTTGGAATGGTTAAGAATTTATAAACGTATATGACAGAAGTAAGTTTACAATATATTTCGCAAGGAAATTCGCCGCAAGAACATATACAGCATATTGGAGAAGTGTGCGAAGCGGGAGTGAGATGGGTACAATTACGTCTTAAAAATGAGGATCCGGCTACCATTTTAAAAACAGCTCTAAAATGCAGAGAAATCTGTGATCAGTATGGAGCGATTATGATTGTAAATGATAGTGTGAGTATCGCGCAAGCATCTCAAGCAGATGGAGTGCATTTAGGATTAAATGATATGAATCCTAAAGAAGCTAGAAATATTTTAGGTCCCAATTTTATTATTGGAGGTACTGCAAATACATTGCAAGACTGTATACAACATAAGAATGACGGAGTTGATTATATTGGCCTTGGTCCTTTTAGGTATACCACAACCAAAGAAAAATTAAGTCCTATTCTTGGAATTGAAGGATATCGATCTATTACTTCAGAACTGAGAGTTCAACAAATAGAAATGCCAATTGTAGCGATTGGAGGTATTGTTGAAGAAGATATTGCTGGTATTATGGAAACTGGTGTATCTGGAATTGCTGTTTCCGGAATGCTTACCAATCAAGTACAACTAGAAGAAAGAATACAAAATTTAAAAGACCTTATAATGGTCAAAAGCTGATTCATAGAGAATGAATTAAAAGAAACATGGATACATTAAAAATTGCAGATAAAGAGTTTTCGTCTAGATTATTTACAGGTACAGGAAAATTTAGTTCCTCTGATCTAATGAGAAAATCATTATTAGCATCAGAAAGTGAATTGATAACCGTAGCTCTAAAAAGGGTAGATGTTGAAGATGATAATGATAATATATTAAGGCATTTAGATCATCCCAGAATTAATTTATTACCAAATACATCGGGAGTTAGAGATGCTAAAGAAGCTGTTTTTGCTGCACAATTGGCAAGGGAAGCGTTAGAAACGAATTGGATCAAATTAGAAATTCATCCTGATCCAAAATATTTGTTGCCAGATCCTATAGAAACTTTAAAAGCAGCAGAAGAATTGGTGAAGTTAGGATTTGTAGTGATGCCATATATTCATGCCGATCCTGTTTTGTGCAAAAGACTCGAAGAGGTAGGAACGCAATGTGTTATGCCTTTGGGAGCGCCAATAGGAAGTAATAAAGGTTTAAAGACATTTGATTTTTTGGAAATAATCATAGATCAAAGTAACGTCCCAGTAATCGTAGATGCAGGTATCGGTAGTCCATCGCATGCTGCTTTTGCAATGGAAATTGGAGCAGATGCTGTATTGGTAAATACGGCGATTGCCGTTTCTCAAGAACCTATTGCGATGGCAGAGGCTTTTAGAATGGCTGTCAAAGCAGGTAGACTAGCGTATAACGCAAAATTAGCGCCTGTTAAAAAACACGCAGAAGCAAGTAGTCCATTAACAAGTTTTTTGAATGAGTAGTTTCAAAGACATATTCGATAAGTTTGATTGGAACGATGTGCTTTCCGATATTTTACAAAAAAATGAACAAGATGTTCAACAGGCATTATATGCTTCGAAAAGAACTATTGAGGATTTTAAAGCGTTAATTTCTCCAGCTGCAAAACCGTATTTGGAGCAAATGGCGCAATTAAGCTATCAACTTACTAAGAAACGATTTGGGAATACCATACAGATGTATGCACCGATGTATCTTAGTAATGAATGTCAAAACATTTGTACCTATTGCGGTTTTAGTATGACTAATAAAATTCCTCGAAGGACCTTGACCGATGAGGAAATACTAGAAGAAGTAGCATATTTAAAATCGAAAGGATATGACCATATTTTATTGGTTACTGGAGAGGCAAATAGAACTGTAGGTGTATCATATATCAATAATGCGATACAGTTAATTCAGTCAAAATTTGCAAATATCACTATAGAAGTGCAGCCATTAGATCAACCGGATTACGAGTTGCTTATAGAAAGTGGTTTGTATGCAGTGTTAGTGTATCAGGAAACTTACCATAAAGAAGAGTATAAGAAGCATCACCCAAAAGGGAGAAAGTCTAATTTTGACTATAGGTTAGAAACTCCAGATCGATTAGGGCGTGCAGGAATTCATAAAATAGGATTAGGAGCTTTGTTTGGGTTGGAAGATTGGAGGGCAGATAGTTTTTTTACCGCGTTGCATCTTCGATATCTTCAAAAAACGTATTGGAAAACTAAATACTCTATATCATTCCCAAGGTTACGACCGCATAGTGGAGGATTAGAGCCTAAAGTAGAAATGACAGATTCGGATTTAGTACAATTAATATGCGCATTTCGATTGTTAGATGAAGATGTGGAGTTATCTATGTCTACTCGTGAGAGTGAAGTTTTTAGAGAAAATATTGTCAATCTTGGCATTACTTCCATAAGTGCAGAATCCAAAACAAATCCAGGTGGATATGCTGTAGAACCTCAATCTTTGGAACAGTTCGAAATCTCTGATGAACGCTCTACCGAAGAGGTGGTCACTATGCTGAGGTCTAAAGGTTTAGAGGTAGTGTGGAAAGATTGGGCGCATAATTGGCAGTAGAAGGCTTTCATTTAATCCTCAAAATTACCTGCGTCAGAAGAACAAGTTTTAGGTCGTGAATAGTTGATTTCCTTAGTAATGCCATCAAAACCAATTCGTTCTACACTCCAAAACTCGTCGAATACAGATTTATAACAAACTTTAATTTTTATTGTACCCGCTTTTTCTCTTACAATATCTACTAATCGGGTATTTTTTGACCAATCAATGAATCGGATTTTTTCATTAGGAGAAACTACCTTATTGCTAATAGAAGAGGTGTTGTATCCTATTGCTAACAAGGAGTCATTAATGTGTAATGCATGGTGAAACTCTTTCCAATTTTTTACTAGGGTATCATTATATGTTATAGAAACGTCTTGAATAATAGCAGGACCAATGCCTTTATTATGGAGTGCAAAAGAGAAAATTTTATCCAAATCATTTTTGCCACTGCTGTTATAAGAATAGGAAAGATCTAAATAGGGCCAGGCATTTGCCTTAGTTTGTTGTAAAAGAATTTCTGTCTGTTCACTCATTATCGAGGCTTGACGCATGTATATAAAAAGTGCTGAAAAACTAGCAATAAGAACACCAACCGCAATTATTAAGTTTGGATCAACTTGTTTATTAAAGAGTTTCATATAAATAAAGAGATTCTAAAAAGAAATTTGTAACAGCTTACTTAGGAAGTACAATTAAAACAATATTTTTTAGAATTAAAACTCTTTATTTATTGCTTAATTTTACGGTAGAATTGCAAGTCTCTAGTGATATTATGCTTAACAAAGAAGAAAACATTCAATATAGTCGCCATATTTTGCTCAATGAGATAGGTGTCGAAGGGCAAGAAAAATTAAAATCTGCCAAAGTTTTAGTGATCGGTGCAGGTGGTTTAGGATGTCCAATTTTACAATATCTTACTGCCGCAGGAGTTGGAACTATTGGTATTATTGATAATGATGTAGTTGATCAAACTAACTTACAACGACAAGTTTTATATACAATTAGTGATATTGGAAAGTCAAAAGCAAGAGTAGCTTCTGAAAGGTTAGCTGCGCTAAATCCTTTTGTTTTTTTTAAGGTATATGAGGAAGCACTAGATAATGACAATGCTGTAGAACTATTTTCAGCCTATGATATTATAGTGGATGGAAGCGATAATTTTCCGACCAGATACTTAGTAAATGATGCTTGTGTAATAACTGATAAACCATTAGTTTTCGGATCTATTTTTAAATTTCAAGGACAAGTTTCTGTCTTAAATTATAAGGATGGACCAACATATCGTTGTTTATTTCCTTCTCCTCCGGCTCCAGGAGCTGTTCCTAATTGTTCTGATATAGGAGTTTTGGGGGTGTTACCTGGAATTATTGGAAGTCTTCAAGCCAATGAAGTAATTAAAATGGTTACAGGAATTGGAGAAGTATTACGAGGAAAACTTTTTTATTTTGATACGCTAACAATGCAACAACAGGTCATTGTATTCAAGAAAAATCATGACATTGAAATAGATCAACTAGAAGAGGATTACGACTTTTTCTGCGGAATAAATTCCTATGATTTTGAAGAAATCAATGCAGTAGAACTGAAAAAACATATAGAAGATTATCAAATTTTAGATGTCAGATCTTCCAAAGAGTTTAATCATTTTAACATAGGAGGTATTCATATTCCTTTAGAAAGTATTTCGGATCGTATAACAGAATTGAACGATAACAAATCAATTGTGGTTTGTTGTCAATCAGGAATTCGTAGTAAAAGAGCAATAGAACTTATTAGAGAAAAAAGAAATGATCTTCATCTCATTAATTTAAGTAATGGATTGTCTGCTTTTTAGTTAGAAATTACCAAAATATTTCCTTCTCTTCTAATTTGATATCTCAATAAAGGAAAACCGCCTTCTCCTTCTAATTGTTGACCATTGACAATTTCATAAGCGTTATCATTACCACAATTAGATTCGGCTCTAATACCTGTAACATTTAGTGCCGAACAGTCGCTAGGTAGAATATTTGGATCACTAAGTTCAAAAGCAGAATACAATGTATTATCCACATTATATATGATGACTCCCTTGATGCCGACACCCTCTATTCCAATGACTTCAGAATTTCCTGGGAAATCAAGGTCATTAAACTGTGGTAAATCTAAATTTACCGTATGAGTAAAACTAACCGAAGGAAGGTTGGGGTTATTAGAACGGTTATCATCACTACTGCAAGAAATGATGAATAGTGAAATGGATAGTATAAATAGTATTTTTTTCATTTGTTAACTCTTAAAAAAAGAAAGATATTCTTTATTTACAAAAACAGGGATTTTTTAAACGACCAAATTAGTCAAAAATGTGATTCGGTATTATTTTTTCTTATATTTGTTTAGATAAAGTCCCATAGCTATGGGATTTTTTGTATTTATATAAACGATGAAGTTATGAGCAAAGTATCCTATTACACTGCTGAAGGGCTAAAAAAATTAAGAGACGAGTTAAATAACCTTAAAGATATAGAAAGACCTAAAGCATCACAAGCAATTGCAGAAGCACGTGATAAAGGAGATTTAAGTGAAAATGCCGAATATGATGCGGCAAAAGAAGCACAAGGACTGTTAGAAATGAGAATTTCTAAATTAGAAGAGACTTTAGCCGGAGCTCGCCTTATTGATGAATCTCAGTTAGATACTTCAAAAGTACTGATACATTCTACAGTAAAAATAAAAAACCAAACCAATGGTGCTCAAATGACTTATAAATTAGTAGCACAAAGTGAGGCAGATCTTAAAACTGGAAAAATATCAGTAGATTCTCCAATAGGCAAAGGTCTTCTAGGGAAAAGTGTTGGAGAGGTAGCAGAGATTCAAGTTCCTAACGGAATTATGAAGTTTGATGTAGTAGAAATAACAAGAGAATAGCATAAATAACATAGAATACGAAAACCTTTCTTAAAAAAATGAGAAAGGTTTTTTTGTGATTATTATTTTCCTAGAAATGTTCTATATTTCGTAGCGATAAACCAACCAAAATTTATAACAAATGTCTACCCTTTTTACGAAAATAGTTGCTGGTGAAATACCCTCATATAAAGTTGCAGAAGATGAACACTTTTATGCTTTTTTAGATATTAACCCTAATGCCAAAGGGCATACGCTATGTATTCCCAAAAAGGAAGAAGATAAAATCTTTGATCTAGACGAAGAAACATATATAGAACTGATGCGTTTTTCTCGTAAAGTGGCAAAGGCAATTGAAAAATCTGTTCCCTGTTTAAGAGTTGGGGTTGCTGTAGTGGGTCTAGAAGTACCACATGTTCATGTGCATTTAATTCCGCTTAATGATATGAGAGAGATGACATTTCAGCATAAAATATCGATGAGTAAAGAAGAGTTTGAAACATTAGCCGAAAAGATTCAATCTAATTTGTAAATGAGTACCTCTTCAGAATTTAAACTTTCGCTACAACTTAGGATTGATTGGAGTGAAATGGATACCTATCAGCACGTAAATAATGTTAACTTCATGAAATACATGCAGAGTGCGCGTGTTCAGTTTTGGGAGGTGTCTGGTTTGGCAAAATTATATGCAACAACAAAAAAAGGGCCTATGCTGGTTTCTACCAAATGTGATTTCAAAAATCCTTTATTTTTTCCTGGAAATGTATTGATAAAAACAAAAGTAGCCTATATCAAAAATTCAAGTTTCGGTCTGTATCACGAACTTTATAATGATGATGGTACTTTATGTGCTGTTGGTAATGACGTCGCTGTTTGTTTTGACTTTAATATTGATAAAACATTTGTTATTCCTGAGGATCTTAGAGCAGTAATGAATGAATATGCCTAGAATGTATTAGCAAAAAGATCAGGAAAAAATAGAAATGCTCCAATAGCACAAGAAACTATCAGAATAAGTAAAAAGAGTATTGCATAAGATAGTTTAGTAAATCTGATTCCAGAAGACGCTACCGATATTGTTTTCTTATGATATTCATAAACTCTTTCGATATCATCGGTCCATCTACCAGGGTAGATAGTGGTGCCACATTTTTGGCAATCCATGCTTTCTATAACTTCTTTTTCTGTTCTAGTGTATAATTTAGAAAGAACCTTTTTTTGTTTAAAAGAAAGTTGTAGGCTTTTTGTAGCGTAACATTCAGGGCAATTATTATTTAGAATGGCGTTTTTTAAAATGATATACTCGGTTTTCACGTTACATTTATTTTAAGAGATAACGTGCGTAAAAACATTATGTTATGCTAGAAGCATCATATTTACTTAAAGTAATCTGAAATGTAGTGCCCTTTCCTATTTCCGATCTTAGTACACGAATTTTACCAGAATGGTATTCTTCAATGATTCTCTTAGCCAAGGAGAGCCCAAGCCCCCAACCTCTGGTTTTAGAGGTGTAACCAGGTTCGAAAATCTTAGTAAATTTACTTTTTGGGATTCCTTTTCCCGTATCAGTAATTCTTATATAAACGCGTTTGCTGTCCTGAGATAAATCAATATTAAGATCTCCTTTTCCTCTCATAGCATCTATCGCATTCTTAACCAAATTTTCTATGGTCCAACTATAAAGCTGAGAGTTTAGAAGTACTAGAATAGACTCATTAGGGATGTTTATAGAGAAATTAATCAATTTAGAACTTCTGCTTTGCAAATAGGTGTATGCTTCACTCGTTTCTTTTACAATATCTGATTCCTCCAAGTTCGGTATAGAACCAATTTTAGAAAATCGTTCCGTAATTACTTTCAATCTAGAAATGTCTTTTTCGATTTCTACAATATATTCTGGATTTACTTGTTCTGCTTTTAAAATTTCGTTCCAGCCAACTAATGAAGAAAGTGGTGTTCCGATCTGGTGTGCTGTTTCTTTAGCCATACCAGCCCATAATTTGTTTTGTTCACTTGCTTTAGAGGTGGTAAAAAAGAAATAAATAACACCAATGAGTAAAAAAATGATCAATGCAATGGCTATAGGATAGTATTTCAATTTATTAAGAATAGATGAATTGCCATAATAAATATATTGAACCGATCCCCTCAGGTCCAGAGCAATGGGTTCGTTCTCAGATTTCATCTCTTCTAGATGCTCTATGAGTTCTTTTTCTGTAATATCATCAGGGATATTAAGTGTTGATCCTTCTATGTTTAATTCGCCACTGGAATGTCTTATTAGTTTGCCTTCAGCGTCTGTTATAATGGTTGGAATTGTGGTATTCGTGCTATTAATTAGATTGGATAATTCTAAATAATCATCAAGACTTAGATCATCAGAACCATCAATTCCTGAGCTACTTAATGCTTTAAAAGACTGAGCCCAAACCTGCATTTTAATACTTTCATCTTTTTTTAAGCGTTGCAAAAACAAAGAGGTGTTCCATAATACAAGACCTGTAATTACAAGAACTGCAAATATTATAAAGTAACTAGCTAAATTACGTTCGTCAGAAAAGTTCATAAAAAGTGTATTGCAAGTCCTAAATATAAACGTTTTTATACGATTTTATTGTTTTATACCAAGGTAAGTAAAACCAAACAAATGAATGCTAATCGGGTTAAAGTTTAATTATCTTTGTCTTATTAGATTTTTATATGATACGAATTGATCCTTTAGAAGTTTCCACTGGAAAATTACACGGAATGATGCTTGGTGCAATAGGGCCAAGGCCTATAGCTTTTGCCAGCACTGTGGATAAGGAAGGGAATCCAAACCTCTCTCCTTTTAGTTTTTTTAATGTATTTAGTGCTAATCCACCTATTCTTATTTTCTCTCCTGCGCGAAGAGTGAGAGATAATTCTACCAAGCATACCCTAGAGAATGTTATAGCAACTGATGAGGTAGTAATTAATATTGTTAATTATGATATTGTTCAGCAAATGTCCTTGTCTAGTACAGAATATCCAGAGGGTGTTAATGAGTTTGAGAAAGCTGGATTGACCATGTTGCCTTCAGAAAAGATAAAATCTTTTAGAGTAGCTGAGGCTCCAGTTCAGTTTGAGTGCAAGGTAAACGAGGTTGTTTCATTGGGTGATAATGGTGGTGCTGGTAACTTGGTTATTTGCGAGGTCTTATTGATGCACGTAAAAGAAGATATATTAGATGCCGATGGTAAGATCGACCAATACAAAATTGATCAGGTAGCTCGTATGGGTGGTAATTGGTATTCTAGAGCAAACATGGGAATGTTTGAAGTGCCAAAACCTTTAAGTACTATAGGAATTGGAATTGATGTACTGCCAGATCATATTAAGAGTAGTAGTGTTTTTACTGGTAATGATTTAGGTAAATTAGGAAATGTTGAAAGTATTCCTGAAATAAACAAAGCCAAAGATTTTGTTAATAACAATGCTGATATTAAGGATAAAATTCAGGGTGCTAACCTAATAGAAATTCATAAATTTGCACAGCAGTATTTGGATAAAGATGATATTCAAACTGCCTGGAATATTTTAGCAGCAATACAATAATTAAACACATGGAAGTACAAGGTAAAGTAAAGATGTTAGGTGAAACGCAGACGTTTGGAAGCAATGGTTTCAGAAAACGTGAGATAGTGGTGACTACAGATGAGCAATATCCACAGCATATAATGGTTGAGTTTATTCAGGATAAATGTGATTTATTAAATAACTTTCAGATAGGTCAGGATGTAAAAATAAGTATCAATTTGCGTGGTCGCGAATGGGTAAATCCTCAGGGGGAAACAAAATATTTTAATTCTATTCAAGGTTGGAGAATCGAAAACTTACAACAAGCAGCTCCTTCAGCTCCGCCAGCAATGCCTCCTGCTGATGCATTTGAACCTGCTACTGATTTTAAAGAAGAGGATCACGACGATTTACCATTTTAAGTTCAACATGTTGCTAAAATCTTAAGCAACATATTGAATTATAAAGCAAAAAGTCCGATACATACGTGTCGGACTTTTCATATTGTGGTTTTAGGTTAACCTTTTAATAAAACTCAAAAAAGCAATGATGAACAAAATTTATCTTAAAAGGTCTTAACAAATATTGCGATTTTTTTGGTCAATTCAAACAACTAATTGATATTTAACGTTGTAGAAACGTTAGCGAATTTAGATTTGTACATACTTAATAATTCTATTGCTTTTCCACCAGTATCCGAGGCCAATAACGACGGATTATTAGCAATTGGTGGAGACCTTTCAGTGCCTAGATTGTTAGAGGCATATCATCAAGGTATTTTTCCATGGTATGATGAAGATCAGCCAATTTTGTGGTTCAGTCCTGATCCTAGAATGATACTTTTTCCGAATGAACTAAAGATTAGTAAAAGTATGAAGCAGCTGTTACGAAGAAATACGTTTTCTGTAACTTTTAATAAGGATTTTGAAAATGTAATTGAAAATTGCGCTTCGATTGATCGAGTAGATCAATTAGGAACTTGGATAACGCCAGATATGAAAAAAGCTTATACTACACTTCACAAAATGGGATATGCAACTTCAGTAGAAGTTTGGAAAGATTCAGAATTGGTTGGAGGTTTGTATGGAGTATGGCTAAAAGACAAGAATGTCTTTTGTGGCGAAAGTATGTTTTCTAAAGTAAGTAATGCATCTAAATATGGGTTTGTTAAACTTGTAGAGTTTTTAAAGGAAAATGAAGTGAAGTTAATAGATTGTCAGGTACATACAAATCATTTAGAGAGTTTGGGTGCAAAAGAAATTCCAAGAGATGATTTTATGAAATTTTTGAAGTAGATTTATATAAGAAAATTAAACCTTTATGATTATACATAATCTTGAAACCGAAAATTCTATTTTAAATCAATTCATAGCAGAAATTAGAGATACAGCTATCCAAAGAGATGCTATGCGTTTTAGGCGTAATATAGAGCGTATAGGAGAGGTTTTGGGATATGAACTTAGTAAAACTTTGACGTATCCTGAGGAAATGACTCAGACACCTCTTGGAGCTAAAGAAATCTCGGTTCCACAAAAAGATCTTGTATTGTGTGCTATTTTAAGAGCAGGTTTGCCTTTGCATCAAGGACTTCTTAATTATTTTGATCAAGCAGAGAATGCTTTTATATCAGCTTATAGGGATCATAAAGAAAATAGTGATGATTTTGATGTGGTGGTAAGTTATTTGGCATCTCCTTCCATAGAAAATAAGGTGTTAATATTAATAGATCCCATGTTAGCTACTGGAAAAACATTAGAAAATACCATGAAAGCTTTAAAAAGTCATGGAACACCCAAGCAAATTCATATAGTTTCAGTTATTGGATCCAATAAAGGAGTGGCTTATGTAGAAAAAATATTTCCAGAAAACACACATCTTTGGATAGCCGCTATTGATCAAGAGCTAAATTCCAAAGGGTATATAATTCCGGGATTAGGAGATGCTGGAGACCTTTCTTATGGTACTAAATTGTAAAAATATACTATGACTTCTAAACTAAAGTTTATCATTCTAGTCTTAATGCATGCGACGTTTTTTTATCTGTTCATGTCCTTTAATTTACGCCAATTAACATTAGATATTGTTTGGGAAAAACTACATTGGCATATCCTTGTTTCACTGGTATATGGAGTAGCTATGGCATATCTTTTTAAAATAAATCTTAGAAGAAAAGAAGAATAAATGATTCTAACTTTTCTTTTGTTTAAACCTCATTATATCTATAGCAATCTACTGTATGATCGTTTACGATTCCAATTGCTTGCATAAAAGCATATACTACGGTAGATCCAACAAATTTAAAACCACGTTTTTTCAAATCTTTGCTAATTTTATCAGAAAGAGGAGTGTTGGCAGGACATTCTTTGTGGTCTTTCCAAGCATTTTTAATAGGTTTTCCATCTACAAATCCCCAGATATAGGCATCAAAACTTCCAAATTCTTCTTGGATCTTGATAAAGTTCTGAGCATTCGTAATTGCAGAATTTACTTTTAGTTTGTTCCGGATAATACCTGGGTTTTGTAGTAATTCTTCTTTTTTATTATCATCATATCGTGCTATAAGCTGGTAATCAAAATTGTCAAAAGCAACTCTAAAATTATCTCGTTTTCTAAGAATTGTAATCCAGCTTAATCCGGCCTGAAAGGTTTCTAAAACTAAGAATTCAAATAATAGTTGTTCATCGTGCAACGGAACACCCCATTCATTATCATGATAAGATTCATACAAAGGGTCGCCAACACACCATCCACATCTAGTTTTTCCCATGAAGTTTTTTTAAAAATTATTGTCTAAAATACAGTATTCCTATTGATATTTTCAAAGGACTTAATAAATGTTTCTTAACGAAATGGTATTTTTGACACTGTAGAAGGGTTTAGATGATTTGTAAGTTTTGAAACTCAATATCGTCTTAGTTTGTAAGAGAGATAACAACTATGGAAACAACAATGACAATATATAATTTAATAGAAAAAGGAATCGATAATTCATATTCTTATCAGGAATATAGAAGTTTAGTAAGTGATTTATTAGCAGAAGGTAAGTCTACAGGTCATGAACAGTCTGATGCATTAACTAATTACAGTATGCTTAATGATCGTAGAATGAAAAGACTAGATAAAACTTTAAAAATAGATGATCAAGTAAAGGATGCGTTTACTAATGCTAAAACAGATATTACTTGGTTGGTGTTAACTGAAGGTTGGTGTGGTGATGCTGCACAATCCTTACCGGTAATTAATAAGCTTGCAGAAATGAACGATGGAATTAAGCTAAGAATTATTTCTAGAGATGATAATGACGAGTTAATGAATAATTTTCTTACCAATGGTGGTAAGTCTATCCCTAAGCTGATTGCTTACAATAAAGAAACTAAAGAAGTAGTAGATAGTTGGGGTCCAAGGCCATCAGTAGCTACTAAAATGGTAAATGACTATAAAGAGTTACACGGAAGTTTGGATCCGGAATTTAAGCAAGATTTACAGGTTTGGTATAACAAAGATAAAGGGAGCAACATCGCAGAAGATTTAGTAAAGCTTCTATAAGCTAACCTCCGTAATTAAAGTAATACGTGATAAAACCTTTCTGTTCTTCTATTTCAGAAGAGGAGAATAAAGCATCTCGTGCATAATTAATTGCGTTTTCAAAAAGACATTCATTTCGTGTGGTAGATCTTTTTTTGTCAACTTTGGCATCGGTAACATAACCGTTCTGGTTTACCTCGATTTTAATAACGACTTTCCCACTCCCATTACAAGTATAAATAGGATTGGGAATGTCTTTTTTTTGTCTTCCTTTTAGTGTAAAAGTAACCGAACTATTTCTATTATTAACTTCTTCAGAAATTGGTTTTTCATCTTTTTTAGATTCCTCAACCTTTTCCTCAATGATTTCTTCATTCACTACTTCCTCTCCTTCCACCATTTCTTCATTATCAGAAGTTTGTTCCGTTGCTTCTGCTGTTTCGGTAAGAGATTTTAAACGTTGTTCGAAATCCTCAGAATCCTCGAAATCTTCGTTAAACGCATCATGAGTTCTTTTCGAGGCAATTAATTCTCTGTTTTCTTCAGGAGCTATTTCTTCTTCTGGTTCTTCTTGTTTTGCAAGTTCTTCCATTAACTCTTCTGGGATTTCCATAAGAATTTCTGACTGCTCTTTCTTTTTATTCACCATATTAATATTGTAGAGCGTCAACACAAAAATACCCATCAACATAGATGTGATAATTAATGCTTTATGTTTTTCTATAAATTGCATAGGTATCTATAACTCCTTTTCTTCTACAATATTTTATAAGGTTTCGATTTCTGCACGTAGTTGATTTTCAAATATTTCAGGACTTATTGCATCCGTAACATCAAAAGATCCGATTTTAGTTCTTCTTAATGCGCTTAGATGGCCACCACTTTGCAATGCTTTTCCAAAATCATGTGCTAGTGATCGTATATAGGTTCCTTTTCCGCAAACTACTCTAAAATCTACTTCTGGTAATTCTATTCGTGTAATTTCAAATTCGGAAATCGTAATTTTTCTTGCTACTACAGTAACTTCTTCTCCTTCGCGAGCGTATTCATATAATCTTTTTCCATCCTTTTTTAAAGCTGAAAAAACCGGAGGATATTGCTCAATTTCTCCAATAAACCCTTTAGTAGCTTGTTGTATATTTTCTGTCGAAATATGATCTATAGGAAAAGTCTGGTCTACTTCAGTCTCTAAATCATAAGAAGGTGTGGTTGCTCCTAAGGTAATGGTTCCAGTGTATTCTTTAGTTTGTCCCATGAATTCCTGAATTCGTTTTGTAAACTTACCAGTGCAAATGATTAGTAATCCAGAAGCAAGTGGGTCTAACGTACCAGCATGGCCAACTTTAATTTTTTTAATCCCGAAAGTTTTACGAATACGCCAACGTACTTTATTAACAACCTGAAAGGAAGTCCATTGAAGTGGTTTATCGATCAGAACGATCTGACCGTCTTTATAATCTTGTTCGGTTAGCATTACTGGGGACTATTTAATAAAACCAAAGATGATGGCTATTATACCAACAACAATACAATATAAGGCAAAATATGATAATTTACTCTTTTTTACCAAAGAAATCATCCAGGTACAAGCAAAAAGTCCAGAAATAAAAGCTGCTAAAAACCCTAGAATTAAAGGGAAACTACTCTCTGAAGAGATATTTAAATCCCCACTTAATAGGTCTTTGGCAATCTTTCCGAAGATTAGAGGAATTACCATAAGAAATGAGAATCTTGCTGCTTTTGTTTTATCATTACCTAATAGTACAGAAGTAGAAATGGTAGCTCCACTTCTAGAAATACCTGGTAGCATGGCAATAGCTTGAGCAATTCCTATAATAAAAGCATTAGGTGTACTTACGATCTTATTAGTGTCTTTGGCCTTATCTGCTAACCATAAAAGAATAGCTGTGATCAATAACATAAAACCAACGAACATAATATTCCCACCAAAAAGCTTTTCTAATTGTTCCTCGAAAAATAGACCAATAAGTACTGCAGGAATCATAGAAACAACAATGCGTAAAGAAAACATAGTCTCTTCATTCTTTTTAAATTGAAAAAGACCTTTTAGAATTTGTAGAATATCTTTTCTAAATACAACTATAGTACTAAGTGCTGTAGCAAAATGTAAAACAACAGTAAAAAGCAAGGATTCTTCGGGTAAACTCTTATCACCTAGAATAGCTTTTCCTAATTCTAAATGACCACTGGAAGAGACTGGTAAAAATTCAGTTAGTCCTTGAATTACACCTAAAATGATAGCATCAATAATTTCCATAAGGAACGTTTTGTAAAATTTGATGCAAATATATAACTACGAGAAGATAAATCGTTTGTTTACTCGCTTTTCTTCTTGTCAGGATTTAGTAAAATGGCATAAACTTCAATTCCAAATCCAATTAATACAATCATAGGAGCTAGGCGAATTCTTCTGAAGTTGTAAATCTCAGGATTAAAAACATTAGGATCGTCACTTCCACCACCTGCCATTAGGATAAATCCTAAGGCAATTACGGCAATACCAATTGCCATTACTACATAGTTTTTCTTTCCAAAAACGAAATCTGGTTTGTGCACTGCGCTATTGTTGGATTGTTTGCTCATGAATGTCATTATTTATGATGTCTTTCTATCTAAATAAGTCAGGAAGATAGAATTCCAATGTTTATATTTTTATAACTATTCTTCTTCTCGAATTTCATTAAAAATTATACGATCATCTACTGTCAATTTAGAGACATGTCCCATAATTTTATCACGTGTAAATATAGTCCATCTATGAATAGAATACAAAGTAACTTTTTTGCCTATTAATTCTTCTTGTAATTGTTGGATAGTCAATCCTCGCTCTAATCCTCGATTGATATAATAGTAATGATCATCATTTTCTAAAGTAATGGCGATATCAAAACCGCTTTTCTCTTCTACTTTGGCAACAACGCCAGTAATTTCTATAACGTCATCAGGTTGTACATCTCGTATTGGTTTAAACGTTTGAATGGCAACCCACATGAAAATGATGAACAATACCGATGATATGGAAAAGAAAATTCTTCCGGTTTTTTTCATGATAGCTTCAGATAATTAATAGTATAATTCATCTGTTCTAAGATTCAGAAAACGCTGAGTAGCGAAGAAAGTACTAAGCCATGTGATGAAAACACCTATTCCAAAAACTCCTCCAAATAAACCAATGAGTAAGATTTTGTCATTCAATAAACCTAGTTCAGGAAAAGCCTGATCCAAATAATATAATACAACTCCTACCCCTATTAATGCAACAATTGCTCCGATCATACCTAGACGAATGCTTTTCCAAACAAAAGGTCTACGGATGAATTTTTTGGTAGCACCTACCATTTGCATTGTTTTAATAATAAAACGTTTTGAGTATACAGATAATCGTATGGAACTATTGATAAGTAACACCGCAATAAATGTGAAAATCCCACTAATAAGCAATACCCAAAAACTTATTTTTTTGATATTGTCATTTAGTAGTGAGATTAAAGGTTTGTCATAGATTACTTCGTCTACAAAATCTTTCTTAGTAATGCTTGTGGTTATTTCATCAATTTTTACTTGATCTACAAAATCGGCTTTAAGAAATACATCGATAGAATTTTGTAAAGGATTATATCCTAGAAAATCCATAAAGTTTTCTCCAATATCTTTACTATGCTCTTCTGCCGCTTCATCTTTAGAAATGTAGGTAGTTGACTTTGTATATTCTGCCAAAGCTAGACTTTTTTCCATTTGTTTAATTTCTACCTCTTTGGCAGTGTCTTTTAAGTAGATAGTCAGCGCTATCTTTTCTTTAAAATGATCGGCTACCTTTTTGGTATTCAACACCAAAAGACCTAATAATCCCAATAAAAAAAGTACCAGAGAAATACTAATCACCACAGAGAAATAAGAAGATATAAGTCTGCGTTTCTGATATTTTTCAAAGGATGAGCTCATAAAGATTTGTTTTGCAGGTAAAAATAATAAAGTTAATGAGACTTTTGATGCTAAATACATCTCATTTCAGAATTAGTTGCGCTAATAATTAAGGTCGATTTATAATAATCTTTTCCCTAATTTTAGTTTCTTTATCAAATAACGTAAACTTACAAACATTGTTATTTTTAAGATAGGATATCGTATGCATACAGTAGTTATTGGTATTGGAGGAGTAGGAGGGTATTTTGGAGGCAAGATTGCTTTTTCGGGTCAGAAAGTATCTATGCTGGCCAGAGGAGCACATCTCGAAGCTATACTTCAGAATGGATTACAAGTAAAGAGTATTGAAGGAGATTTTGTTACAGCACCTTTTTTGGTAACAGATGATATACATCAAATTGATAAAGCCGATTTAATATTGATTTGTACAAAATCATGGCAAGTTCAAACAGCAGCAGAACTTATAAGACCACTACTTAAAGATACAACTATGGTGATTCCATTACAAAATGGAGCTGATAATGCAGAAAAGATCATTTCTGTGATTGATAATAAATATGTACTAGGAGGCTTATGCAAAATCTACAGTAAGATCGAATCACCAGGAGTAATTTCACATTTTGGACACCCACCAGAGATTATTTTTGGAGAATTAGATAAGAGTAAATCAGATCGACTACTCCGTATAAAAGAAGTATTTGATAAGGCAGGTTTTAAAAATAAAATCTCAGAAGATATTCAGGTAGATATTTGGAGTAAATTTATGTTTATCGCTACAGTAAGTGGATTGGGAGCATTAACCAGAGCTACCATTGGAGAAATGTATGACCATCCAGAGCTTAATAGTGTATTGAGAGCTACAGCTTCCGAAATTTATCAGGTTGCTATTGCAAAAGAAGTAGCGATGCCTACAACTATTGTAGAAGGTATCATGAATTTTATCAAAAACCAACCGTATGATGCTACTGCATCTACTCAAAGAGATATAATGAAAGGTAGACCGTCGGAGTTGGATAATTTTAATGGTTTTATTGTAAAAGAAGGAAAAAAACATGGTATTGATACACCTACAAATACGTTTATTTATAGTTGCTTACAACCGATGGAAGCAAAAGCAAGAAGCGCTAAAAACTAACCTAAAAAACTATAGGAAACTCGCATAAAATCGTAAATTTGCGGTCTTAATTTCAGATCATGAGTTACGACTTTAATACGATTGAAGCCAAATGGCAGGCTTATTGGGCAGAGAATGGAACATTCAAAGCTGAAAATAATAGCGATAAACCAAAATATTATGTATTGGATATGTTTCCTTATCCTTCTGGAGCGGGATTACACGTTGGGCATCCATTAGGATATATTGCCAGTGATATTTATGCACGATATAAACGTCATAAAGGTTTTAATGTATTACATCCTCAAGGATATGACTCTTTTGGTTTGCCGGCTGAACAATACGCCATTCAGACTGGACAGCATCCTGCAATTACCACCAAAGAGAATATTGCCCGTTACAGAGAGCAGTTAGATAAAATAGGGTTCTCTTTTGATTGGAGTAGAGAGGTGAAAACTAGTGATCCAAAATTCTATAAATGGACGCAGTGGATTTTTATCCAACTTTTTGATTCCTGGTATGATAATGATGCTGATAAAGCAAGAGCTATAAATGAACTGGAAGAAGTTTTTTCTAAAGAAGGAAATACAAATGTAAATGCTGTTTGTGATGAAGATGTGGTTATTTTCACTGCTGAGGAGTGGAATGATTTTTCGTCCGTAGAAAAACAAGAAGTCCTTCTAAAATATAGATTGACATATTTAGCAGAAACCGAAGTGAATTGGTGTCCAAAACTAGGTACTGTTTTGGCAAATGACGAAATTGTAAATGGAGTCTCTGAACGTGGTGGTCATCCGGTGATTCGTAAAAAAATGACACAATGGAGTATGCGAATTTCGGCATACGCACAGCGTTTATTGGATGGATTAGCAACTATAGATTGGCCACAACCATTAAAAGATGCACAAACCAATTGGATTGGTCGCTCGCAAGGAGCAAGAGTTACCTTTAATGTAAAAGATCATGATGAGGTAATAGAAGTATTTACGACCCGACCTGATACTATTTTCGGAGTAAGTTTTATGACGTTGGCACCAGAACATGAATTGGTAGCTAAAATTACTACTCCAGAACAAAAAGCAGAGATCGAAGCATATATTGAAGCTACAGCAAAACGAAGTGAACGCGATCGAATGGCAGATGTAAAAACCATTAGTGGAGTGTTTACAGGAGCTTATGCAGAACATCCTTTTACCAAAGAACCTGTGCCGATTTGGATTGGAGATTATGTATTAGCAGGTTATGGTACTGGAGCAGTGATGGCGGTTCCTTGTGGAGATCAACGTGATTATGACTTTGCAAAACATTTTGGGATTGAGATTCCTAACATTTTTGATGGAGTGGACATCAGCGAAGAAGCTTTTGCAGATAAAGAAAAAACAATCATTGCGAATTCAGATTTTTTAGATGGTCTGAATTATAAGAAGGCAATGAAAAGAGCGATTTACGAATTAGAGAAAATCGGTCAAGGAAAAGGTAAAATTAATTACCGATTACGTGATGCGGTATTTAGCCGTCAGCGATATTGGGGAGAACCCTTTCCAGTATATTATGTAGATGGAATGCCGCAGATAATAGATCTGCAACATCTGCCTATTGAGTTGCCAGAAGTAGAAAAATATTTGCCAACTGAAACTGGAGAACCACCTTTAGGTCGGGCTGATGTTTGGGCTTGGTGTACAGAAACCAATAAAGTGGTTAGTAATGAAAAAATAGATAACACTAGCGTTTTTCCATTAGAGTTAAATACAATGCCTGGTTGGGCTGGAAGTTCGTATTACTTTAATAGGTATATGGATCCGAATAATGATGAGGTAGTGTTTTCTAAAGAAGCGATCAACTATTGGAAAGAGGTAGATCTATATATAGGAGGAAGCGAACATGCCACAGGACATTTATTATATGCGCGTTTTTGGCAGAAGTTCTTATTTGACCGTGAAATCGTTCCTGTAGATGAATTTGCTAAAAAGCTAATCAACCAGGGAATGATTTTGGGAACAAGTGCTATTGTGTATAGGATAAGTGGTACGAATAAATATGTTTCTAAAGGACTTAAGGATCAGTATAAGAATCAGATTGAAGAACTTCGGGTAGATGTAAATATGATTAATGCTTCAGATGAGTTGGATCCAAACGATTTAAGAAATTGGCAACCACAATTTGAAGATGCTGAATTTGAACTAGAAGATGGAAAATATATTGTTGGGCGTGAGGTCGAAAAAATGTCTAAAAGATGGTTTAATGTTGTAAACCCAGATGGAGTTTGTGAGCAGTATGGAGCCGATAGTTTACGTCTATATGAAATGTTCTTGGGTCCTTTAGAGCAAGCAAAGCCTTGGAATACTGCTGGTATTACAGGAGTGCATGGATTTTTGAAGAAGCTTTGGAAACTATACCATAATGGAGAAGAGTTTGGAGTAACTGATGCGGAACCTTCTAAGGACAACTTAAAGACATTGCATAAAACGATCAAAAAAGTAGAAGAAGATATAGAGAATTTCTCTTTTAATACTTCGGTAAGTACGTTTATGATTGCAGTGAATGAATTAACTGCTCAAAAATGTGATGCTAGAGCTATTTTAGAACCATTATTAATATTAGTGTCTCCATATGCACCACATATTGCAGAAGAATTATGGAGTAAACTAGGGCATAATGATTCCATTGCTACAGCAGCATTTCCAATATTTGAAGAGAAACATTTGGTGGAAAGCTCAAAACAATATCCGATATCTTTTAACGGAAAAATGCGTTTTACTATGGAACTTCCATTAGATATGAGTAAAGATGATATTGAAGCAGCAGTAATGGCTCACGAAAAGACACAACAACAACTTGCAGGACGAGAACCGAAAAAAGTGATCGTTGTGCCCGGTAAAATTGTGAATATAGTAGGGTAATTTTTAGAAAGAAATTTATGTCAGTCTGAGCCTGTCAAAGACTTTTTTTGGTATTATAACACTTCGACAAGCTCAGTGTGACTATGATAGGCTTACGGTTTTTTATCAACAGATATGATCGATTCCATAGAAATATTAGGATTAATAGCCGCTGTATTAACTACAGTGGCTTTTTTGCCTCAAGTATACAAGACCTGGAAAACAAAATCTGCAGAAAGTTTATCGATGACGATGTTATTGGTTTTTGAAAGTGGTGTTCTTTGTTGGTTGGTTTACGGTTTTTTGATTGATAGCTTTCCTGTAATTTTGGCAAATGCTATTACTGCAGTATCAGGAATTTTTCTACTTTATTTTAAATTTCGTTATAAAAACTAAATAAAATTAACGACTCTGTTGTTTTTTAACAACTTTCAATATGTTTTCCTAAATTACGGATAAGATATTTTTTAAAGGTATTTTATTGTTTTATTTCAAGAAAACATCTATTTTCGACCCAAAATTAAGAATATGATAATTGGTGTTCCTAAGGAAATCAAAAATAACGAGAACAGAGTAGGTGTAACACCTGCAGGAACAATGGCGCTCGTTAAAAATGGTCACACTGTTTTCATTCAGCAAAATGCTGGTCTTCAGAGTGGTTTTAGTGATGAAGAATATATAGAAGCTGGAGCTAAAATATTACCTACAATCGAAGAGGTATACGCTACTGCTGAAATGATTATTAAGGTTAAGGAACCTATTGAACCAGAATATAAATTGATTAAAAAGGATCAATTATTATTCACATATTTTCACTTTGCTTCTAGCGAACCTTTGACTAAGGCAATGATCGAAAGTGGATCTGTTTGTATTTCTTATGAAACAGTAGAAGATCCAGATCGTAGTTTACCTTTACTGACTCCGATGAGTGAAGTAGCTGGTAGAATGTCGATACAGCAAGGTGCTAAGTATCTAGAGAAACCATTGAAAGGAAGAGGAATTCTTTTGGGTGGTGTTCCAGGAGTTGCTCCTGCCAAAGTTTTAATCTTAGGAGGTGGTGTTGTAGGAACGCAAGCTGCTAAAATGGCAGCAGGAATGGGTGCTGATGTTACTATTCTTGATATTAGTATGAAAAGATTACGTTATTTAGATGATGTAATGCCTGCTAATGTAAATACTGAATTCTCGAACGAATATACTATTCGTAAACATATAAAAACTTCTGATTTGATTATTGGGGGTGTATTAATTCCAGGAGCAAAAGCACCAAAACTGATCACGCGCGATATGCTTAAAGATATGCGTACGGGTACTGTATTGGTGGATGTTGCGGTAGATCAAGGTGGTTGTTTTGAAACTACAAAACCTACTACACATCAGGATCCTGTTTATATTATTGATGATGTAGTACATTATTCTGTAGCAAATATGCCTGGTGCAGTACCATATACATCTACTTTGGCATTAACCAATGTAACTTTGTCATATGCAATTCAATTGGCAAATAAAGGTTGGAAAGCCGCTTGTGCAGATAACGAACCACTTAAAAAAGGATTGAATGTAATTAATGGGGATGTGGTGTATCCTGCTATTTCAGAAGCATTTAATCTTCCTTTGGAAGATGTAAATAACTATTTAAGTTAAACTCGACTTATTGGCTAACTCAAGTTTATTTAACTGAAGACCTCGTCTTTATGGCGAGGTTTTTGCTTTTATTATCGTAACTTTAATCTTAAAAGTATTTAATTATGATGGGATATTATGTCATAGCGGGTGTTATCTTTTTGGTAAGCTCCTATGTAAGCAATAAATTAAAAAGTAAGTTCAAACATTATTCAAGGGTGCAATTGCGTAATGGAATGAGTGGAGCAGAGATTGCCCAAAAAATGTTAGATGATAATGGAATCAGAGACGTACAAGTTATATCTACACCTGGAATGCTAACGGATCATTATAACCCTAGAAATAAAACTGTAAACCTTAGTGAGGGAGTGTATAATCAACGAAATGCGGCCGCTGCAGCGGTAGCAGCTCATGAGGTTGGTCATGCAGTCCAACATGCCACAGCGTATAGCTGGTTAACGATGAGGTCTAAAATTGTTCCTGCAGTTGGAATAGCTAGTAAGTTCTCTAACATTGTAATTATGGTGGGTCTAGCATTGTCTGTAGGAGGTAGTGTATTCGGAAATCTTGTCTTTCTACTTGGTATTATATTGTTCGCTGTTACTACTTTATTTACGTTTATTACGTTACCTGTAGAGTATGATGCCAGTAATCGAGCGCTTGCTTGGCTAGAAGATGCTAATATGGTTACCAGCGAAGAATATGATGGAGCCAAAGATGCGTTAAAATGGGCAGCGAGAACGTATTTAGTAGCGGCTTTAGGATCATTAGCTACGTTACTTTATTTTATTTCGATGTTTTTAGGAAGAAGAGATTAGTAATTGCGAAAACTCGTAGTTTTCCTTATTCAAAGATCAAATATGTGTATCTTTTGCCTTTAATTTTGATAGACTAATAATGTCGAATAAAAAGGTGATTGTTATTGGAGCTGGACCAGCTGGTTTAGCAGCGGCCTACCAATTGATGAAGAATAATGTGAAGGTTGAGGTTTTCGAAGCTTCTCCTTTTGTTGGAGGGATGTCCAGGAGCTTTGATCTTTGGGATCAACGAGTAGATCTAGGACCTCATAGATTTTTTTCCAAAGACCATAGAATTAATGTTTTTTTTGATGAATTAATTAAGGAAGATTTTACTCAAGTACAGCGGTTAACAAGAATCTTTTATAACAAGAACTTTTTTGATTACCCACTGAAAATTTTTAATGTGTTGGGTAATCTTAGTCTTGTAACTATAACTGGCATTCTTTATTATTATGCAAAACAACGGGTTTTTCCTATAAAGAATCCAGATACTTTTGAAAAATGGGTAACAAACCGTTTTGGAAAAAAGCTCTATACCATTTTTTTTAAATATTATACTGAAAAGCTTTGGGGTATCCCCTGCTCTAAAATAGATGCAGATTGGGCAGCACAACGAATCAAAGGATTGTCACTTTTTGAAGCTGTTTGGAGCGCTTTTAAGGGAAATCGAGGGAATAAACATAAAACGTTGGTTGATGAGTTCTCTTATCCCAAAAATGGAACAGGAACGTTGTATGAACGCGCGGCTGAATATGTAATAGAAAAAGGAGGAATTATTCATAAAAATACTCCAATTCAAAACATCGTTATTGAAGATGGTGTGTGTACAGGAGTAATTACTAAGGATGGAACACAGTATTCAGCAGATCATGTGATATCTTCTATGCCTCTTACCTATCTATTGCAAGGTATGAATGATGTTCCTGAAGAAGTTTTGAAGTCAGTGAACAGATTATATTTTCGAAATACTATTCTGGTATATCTAGAAATCGATAGGAAAGATTTGTTTGAAGATAATTGGATTTATGTGCATTCTCCAGAAGTGAAACATGGAAGAATCACCAATTTTAGGAATTGGTGTCCAAGTTTGAATAGAGGAAAGGAGACTACGATTTTATGTTTAGAATTTTGGGCTTTTGATTCGGACCCTATTTGGAAAGAAACGGATCAATATCTTGGTGATTTAGCAATCAAAGAACTGAAGGCTTTAAAATTAATTAAAGAAACCGAAGTCGTAGAAAACACGAAGATTGTAAGAGTTCCAAAATGCTATCCTGTGTATGAAATTGGATATAGATCTCACTTAGACATTATTGAAAATTATTTGATGGGGATCAATAAATTAACTCCAATTGGTAGATATGGAGCATTTAAATATAATAATCAAGATCATTCTATTTTAATGGGCATTCTTGCTGCTGAGAATATTGTAAACAATGCTGATGTTGATTTGTGGAAAATTAATACAGATACCCAATATCAGGAAGATGGAGAGGTTAAAGATGTTTTGATTCAATAAAACAAAAAAGCATTTGGATTAGGATAAGCTGTATTTACACCTTTTTACTGTCCAATAATAATTCCATGCTCATTTTTCGTTAGTTTTAAAACTATATCATTACAACCTAATACTGCAAACACAAGATAGGCAGGCAGTATAGGAACAAAAAATCGAGATGCTCCCAAAGGTCCAGTCAAAATAACAATATATAGTACTATAAATATAATAGTAAGTATCGTAAGATTTACTTCCTTATAATTTTTAATCCAGAACCAAATAAAACCGACCACTTTAACTAGATTAAAAAACAGGATTATAAAAAATACAATGAACAAGAAGATGTTTTGAGATCGTAAAAAATTAAAAGCACCTTTTAATCCTCCATTATTTATGTGGTACAAAATTCCAAGTTCAGGGTTTTCTGATTCAATCTTAAAAAAGTTAGCGATATCAAATCTACCAGGATCTATAAAAATTCTAAAACATCCTTTTAAATGAAAAATACCGTAGCCTATTAAATCCTTTTTTAGATATTCAATAGAAGTGTTTTTTATATAATTTTGACGTTCGGGATAGCTTTTTATTTTCTCAGATTTAGAGAGTATAGAATCATTAATAGCTATAGCTTTTTGAGCTCCATATTTGTTTTGGTGAAAATATTTCACATTCCATTCTAGTAAGTTGAAATTCTGCATGCTGGAGAAATCAGTACTACCTGTTCTTGTATAATTCCAGAAACTGTACAAAACAAAAATTGAAATTGGTATGATCGAACTCAGAAATCCCCATCTTATTTTAGTTTTCTTATAGATTAAGTAGGTAAGTACTATATTAGGAATAATGAATAGATAAAAAACGGGTTTAGTTAAAAATACAAGAGCAATAAATAGTTGAAAAGTAATAAGTTTTTTCCAGGATGGATTTTGAATAAGCCGATGTAAGCTGTAAAATAAAATAATGATCATGAACTGAAAAAATATTTCGCTCATGATTAAATTGCTGTAAATAAACTGGTTTAAAGAAGTGCCTATAAATAAAAAATACAATGCAGTATTTACGTTAAAAGAATATTCTTCAAATATTTTTCTGATTAATATTAAAGAAATTACTGATAGTACATTTTGAAACAGTAAGATTCCAATGTTAAATTTTAAAAATAAAGAGCTTGCTAGAATAAATATTGAATAAAGAGGAGGTCTGCGATTGAAGTTACGTAAATCGATGTTGCTATTTAGGTCCCCGCAATAAAATTCAAATTCATGTAGAATATTTTCTGATAGCTTATAGTATTCATAAGAATCAAGAATAAAATAATCTCCAATCCAAATCTTAGTAACGAAAAATAAAAGATGAATTCCGATTAGACCAAGGATGAAGTTTTTATTGCTAATTTTCATCTGCTTAATTAGATCTTTATTTGTCGACTAATTTGTTGATCTAGAGAAATGAAAGTTTCTGTTCGTGAAACACCTTCGATTGCCTGAATTTCTTTATTAAGGACATTCATTAAATGTTCATTGTCTTTACAAAGAATTTTAATAAAAATAGACCAATTCCCAGTGGTGTAATGGCATTCTATTACTTCTGGGATGTCTTTAAGTTGCTTTACAGCTTTAGGGTTGCTTACAGCTTTATCTAGATAAACACCGACAAATGCCATGGTTTTATATCCAAGTATCTTTGGGTCAATGATAAATTTTGATCCAGTAATAAGTCCTGATGCTTCTAGTTTTCTTAGTCTCTGATGAATAGCAGCTCCCGAAATGCCAATCTTTCTTGCGATTTCTAGGATGGGTCTTCGTGCATCTTCCATAAGATTGCGAAGAATCTCTTTGTCTATACCATCAATTTTTAAGTTGCCGTATTGTTCTTTCATAAAAAGAAGTTTCAAATCTTAACCAAAAATAAGACATTAGGTATGAAATTGAAACTCTTGTAGGGATTATCCTTTTACACCATCAGGATTGTAACCTAGGTATTCTCGATCAATTTCTTTGAATATAATTCCGTATTCTTCTAGTTCTTTAAGAATTGGTGTGTATACTTCTTCCTGAATTGGTATTTGAACTCCTGGAGTTGTGATTTCTTTATTTAGGATTTTTAATGTAGCTATTGCAACAGGAAGCCCAACGGTTTTTGCCATAGCGGTATACTTTTGATCTTCTCCGATACTTACCATTGTGGCATCTATTTGTTTACGTTCGCCATTTATTTCATAACCAAATTTATGATACATAACGATCATATCCTTATCTCCATGATCCAATGTCCATTTATCCATTAATATTTTTTGCAGAATTTGCGCTGGTGTAGCATTGGGAATTCCAACTTTTTTATTGGTATTGAAAATATCTAACTCTATTAATTTATCCCATATGATATCGTCCTGATCAATTTTTAGATAATGACGCAGTTTTAATTCCACAGAATCGGTAGGAGAATATGCAAGGAAAGAGTTCGTGAAATCACGATAACTCATATGTTCGGAGTTTTCTAATGTATAATCATCAGCTGTCATACCTAACTGTACAAAAATATTCCATGCTTTAGAGAAACCAACTCTTCTAATAGTTCCTCTATATAGGGTTAAAATATCATCTAAACCATAAATACTTTGATATTTTAGAGAATTTCGATTGGCATAGGCTTCAAATCGTCCATATTCTTCTACTTCCAAAAACTCAGTTCTTCTAAATAGTTTGTGATATGGAATGTATTTATAAGTTCCTTCTTGCAGAAATTCAGCAGTTCCTCCTTGTCCGGCAACAACTACATTTCTTGGATTCCAGGTAAATTTGTAATTCCAAAGATTGGTATCACTTTCTGGGGCTATAAGACCACCGGTGAAAGATTCGAATAGTATTATTTTTCCGCCCTGATTTCTAATTCTGTCGATCACTTGCATTGCACTCATGTGATCGATACCTGGATCTACACCAATCTCGTTCATGAAAACAAGGCCTTTATTAGTTGCTTCCTGATCTAATGCTTTCATGTCATCACTTACATAAGAAGCTGTAACCATTGATTTTTCAAATCGAAGACAGTCTTTGGCAACTTCTATATGAAATCTAGCAGGAAGCATAGATACTACAATATCGGATGATTTTATGGCTTCTTCTCTCGATTTTTGATCAAAAACATCTAAAGTAATTGCATTGGTATTAGGGTGATTTGAAGCAAGTTCTTTGGCATTAGTTAGGGAGATATCCCCGATAGTGATATGTAAATTTTCAGAAGAAGATTTGTCCTGAAAATACTTGATTAAAACAGCAGTTGATTTACCTGCACCAATGACCAATATCTTTCTCATAACTAATGATTATTTTGATAACTTTGATACGAAAGTAATGAATACATCAAAAAGTAAGATCTTGATTTTGTAGTATTCGTTATGTTTTTCTCTAAAATATGTCTAAAAATCATTTTTTAAACAGAAAAATGATCAATTGTAGCAAAAAAAAGAATGAATAAAACAATTTTGATTACTGGTGCTATGTTAGCTTTATTAGCTGTTTTGTTAGGTGCATTTGGAGCACATGGATTGGAAAAATTAGCGGATGCCAAGAATATCAATTCTTTTCAAACTGGGGTTCGGTATCAAATGTATCATGCAATTGGTTGTCTTATCTTAGGAAATATGAATATGCTACAACAGCATCATAAAAGACGTGTTTTTTATTTATTCCTGATAGGAATTATTCTTTTTTCGGGATCGATTTATTTATTAGTATTAGATGAAGTGCTTGGAGTTTCTCTTTCAAGTATTGGTTTTATTACGCCTTTAGGAGGTTCTGTTTTAATTTTGGGATGGATTTTCTTTATAATTTACCTCAGTAAGATTAAGTGATTTTTTTAACGGTTGGTGTACTTTTTATTTATAATTTTGCCACACATAACAAACACAACATATTTTTATGGAACCACTGTATCCAATTACGAAAACGATTTCGTTAAAGCATTACGGTATTGAAAATGCGACAATACGTTACCAATTATCTCCAGATGAACTTCAGGAAGAAACGGTACAAAAAAAACAAGGAAGAATTACAAAATCAGGTACACTTGCTGTGAATACAGGTGAGTTTACAGGTCGCTCTCCAATGGATCGTTTTATTGTAAAAGACCAAATTACCGAAGAAAAGATTTGGTGGGGTGATATTAACATTCCTTTTGAGCCAGATGCATTTGATGCTTTATATGATAAAGTGACCGCTTATCTTTCTGGGAAAGAAATATTTGTTAGAGATAGTTATGCGTGTGCAGACCCTGATTACAAATTAAATATTAGGGTAATTAATGAATATCCTTGGTCAAATATGTTTGCTTATAATATGTTTTTAAGGCCAACGGAAGAGGAGTTAAAAGATTTTGATCCTGAGTGGACGGTAATTAATGCTCCTGGTTTTATGGCAGATGCTGCTGTAGATGGAACACGTCAGCATAATTTTGCTATTCTAAATTTTACTAGAAAAATTGCACTTATAGGAGGAACAGGCTATACAGGTGAAATTAAAAAGGGAATTTTCTCTGCTTTGAATTTTATCTTGCCAGTATATAAAAATACCTTGCCAATGCATTGCTCTGCTAATGTTGGTGAAAAAGGAGATACAGCCATATTTTTTGGATTATCAGGTACTGGAAAAACAACCTTATCTACAGATCCCGATAGAAAGCTTATAGGTGATGATGAGCATGGATGGACAAAAGAAAATACTATTTTTAATTTTGAAGGAGGGTGTTATGCAAAAGTGATTGATCTGTCTGCTGAGAAAGAACCAGAAATATATGGTGCTATTAAAAAAGGTGCTATTTTAGAAAACGTCATCATCGATGATAACGGAGAAGTAGATTATGCAGATACTTCAATCACACAAAATACAAGAGTAAGTTACCCAATCCATCATATTGAAAATATTCAGGATTCGTCCATCGGAAAAAACCCAAAAAACATTTTCTTTTTAACGGCAGATGCGTTTGGAGTAATTCCTCCTATTTCTAAGTTAACACCTAGTCAAGCGGCATACCACTTTATTTCAGGGTATACAGCAAAAGTTGCCGGTACAGAGGCGGGAGTTGTAGAACCTACTCCGTCATTCTCTGCTTGTTTTGGCGCTCCATTTATGCCTTTACATCCAGCAAAATATGCAGAAATGCTTATCGATAAAATGAAAGATACTGGAGTAAATGTTTGGTTAGTGAACACTGGATGGACAGGTGGTCCTTATGGTGTAGGTACCAGAATAAAACTGAAATATACGCGAGCAATGATTCAGGCAGTCCTGAACGGAGATTTAGGCTTGTATTCTTATGATAACTATCATATTCATTCGGTGTTTGGTGTAGCACAACCGAGAGAATGTCCTGGAGTTCCTACAAGTGTGCTTAGTCCTAGAGCAACATGGAATGATGATGAAGCTTATTACAAGACAGCATTTAAACTAACAAATGCATTTAGAGAGAATTTTAAAAAGTTTGAGTCTTATGCGAATGAAGAAATTCGTAGAGGAGGACCACAGCGATATGCTTTCTAAATAAATTAAGTTAATAGATATTAAAAAGCCTGAAATTTAAATTTCAGGCTTTTTAGTTTTATATCGAAATAAAAAAATGTCTTATTTTTTATTAGCTTCTTTGATGTACTTCTGAAGCGCCATGGTCATCGATGGAGTTTCAGGTGTAGGAGCTTGAATATTTACTACTAAATCATGTTCTTCGGCTGCTTTTACGGTAGAATTACCAAAAACTGCTATACGTGTATTGTTTTGCTTAAAATCTGGGAAGTTTTCAAATAATGACTTAATTCCAGAAGGGCTAAAGAATACTAAAATATCATAAAATACATCACGTAAATCCGAAAGATCACTCACTACTGTTCTGTAAAAGATAGCCTGTTTCCAATCTACTTTTAATGAATCTAAAGTATCTGGAATTAATGGTTTTAGTTTGTCAGAAGAAGGTAGTAAGAACTTTTCGTTTTTGTATTTTTTGATCAAAGGTGTTAGTTCTTGGAATGTACGTTTCCCTACATAGATCTTTCTCTTTCTATAAACTACATATTTCTGAAGATAATACGCCACAGCTTCACTCTGGCAGAAATACTTCAGTGTATCAGGTACTTTAAAACGCATTTCCTCTGCGATTCTAAAAAAGTGGTCAACAGAATTTCTACTGGTAAGTATAATTGCTGTGTATTGAGATAAATCTACCTTTTGTTGTCTCACTTCTTTCGCATCTACTCCCTCAACGTGAATAAACGGTATAAAGTCAATTTTTACCTTTTCCTTTTCTTCAAGCTCGAAATAAGGCGAATTCTCTACTTTAGGCTCCGGCTGAGACACCAAAATCGTTTTCACTTTCATATATAATCTTTATTAGTAACGTATTCCTAAATTATATCATTAGCTTGTAAAGCATAAAATAGGGTGCGATTTCAAGTGTGCAAAGATACAAAATAAAATAAAACAAGTTCTTTAAAATAATGTTTTCATTTCGCTTATAAGCAGAAAAGAGGGTGATTAAGTTTAGTAGAGTTAACGATACTAAGATAATAATAAGAACAATTTTTGAGGGTTTTGTAGTATAAATGAATAATAAATTAAGAGGTAATAAAATTACGCCTAAAAAATTACGATATGATATTTTATAGAATAAATAATCGTCTATTAAGGATTCTATAGAAAAAACAATAGAAACAATTTTTTCGATTAAAATTTTGCAAAGGAATACGAATAAATATAGTAACGTGATCTTAAAATAGAATAACATATTTAATTCGTTCACTTTCCATTGAAAAGTTTCAATGCATAGATATGCAAATAAAGATACAGACAGTATTTGCACCAATATGAGTATTGCATTAAATGCATTAGAGAGTTTATTTCCCTTATGATTTAATACCACATATTTATTCGTGTTAAAAAGCATTGTAAATTCATGAAACAATACTGAGTTCATGAGTTTTGCAGTAGCTAATAATATAAAACATACTAGAAATATAATGGTAATCCAGTCGCTTGCTATAATTTCTCTTGTAATAACTTCCATAATTGATGCTCCAAAATTAAATCATAGTTACTACATAAGAAAATGAAAATAAAGTAAATAAAGATGCAACACTAATTTCTTCGGGTAGTTATATTACTAGACTATGTTTTTGCTTAAAAAAAGAGCAAATAATCTAGTGATTATTTAGTTATATTTGCCTGAAAATACCAAGATGGTAGACGCCTTAGTAATTATACCTACCTATAATGAAATTGAAAATGTAGAGCGTATTATTAAAAATGTGCTTGCATTACAGCGTGATTTCGATATACTAATTGTAGATGATAATTCTCCTGATGGAACCGCAGCAAAAGTTAAAGAGCTGCAAGAAATATATGGAGAACATTTATTTTTGCTAGAAAGAGAAGGTAAACTTGGTTTAGGAACAGCTTACATTACTGGCTTTAAATGGGCTTTGGAAAATTCGTATGAATATATTTTTGAAATGGATGCGGATTTTTCTCATAACCCCAATGATTTAATAAGACTTTATAATGCCTGTACCAAAGGATCTTCTCAGGTAGCAATAGGATCAAGATACGTTACTGGAGTTAATGTAGTCAATTGGCCAATGAGTAGAGTATTGCTCTCTTGGTTAGCTTCAAAATATGTTCGGCTTATAACTGGAATGAATATCCATGATACAACTGCAGGTTTTGTTTGTTATAAAAGAGAGGTTTTAGAAAAAATAAATCTTGATAAAATTAAATTTGTCGGGTATGCTTTTCAGATAGAAATGAAGTTTAAGGCTTATCTCCTGAAGTTTAAAATAAAAGAAGTGCCTGTGATTTTTACAGATAGGACACGTGGAACTTCTAAAATGAGTAAAGGAATCATTTCTGAAGCTATTTTTGGAGTGTTAAGAATGAAATTAAAGAGTTTGTTTAATAGTTATGATATATAATTATGAATAGTGTATTGATTAAAAACGCGAACATTGTTAATGAAGGAAAAATTTTCAATGGAGACGTATATATAGAAAATGGGTTTTTCAAGGAGATTGCACCGCAGATAAGTGCAAAATCTCCAGATGTTCAGGTTTTTGATGCAGAAGGGAAATACCTATTTCCAGGTGTAATCGATGATCAGGTTCATTTTAGAGAGCCAGGATTAACACACAAAGCAACTATAGAAACTGAATCTAAAGCTGCTGTTGCAGGAGGGATAACTTCTTTTATAGAAATGCCTAATACAAATCCTCAGACGACTACCGTAGAAAAACTAGAAGAAAAGTTTGATATCGCAGCTAAAACTAGTTATGCGAATTACTCTTTTATGTTTGGAGGAACCAATGATAACCTAGAAGAAATAATAAAGTTAGATCCATCTAAAGTAGCAGGGCTTAAATTATTTCTTGGGTCTTCTACAGGAAATATGTTAGTGGATAATCCAGAAGTGTTGGAAAAGATTTTTTCATCGACGGATTTAGTAATTTCGGTTCATTGTGAGGATGAAGAGACGATTAGGAATAATACAACGAAGTATAAAGAACAATATGGGGATGACATTCCTATCGAAATGCATCCGGTAATAAGAAGTGAAGAAGCTTGTTACTTATCTTCTTCTAGTGCTGTAGCATTAGCTAAAAAAACTGGAGCTAGATTACATGTATTTCATCTTTCTACAGCAAAAGAATTGGAACTTTTTACTAATAAAATTCCTTTAAAGGATAAAAAAATAACTGCAGAAGTTTGTATACATCATCTTTGGTTTTCGGATGAGGATTATAAGCAAAAAGGAACTCTTATTAAATGGAATCCTGCAGTGAAAACAGCAAAAGATAGGGATGCATTATTCGAAGCATTATTGGCAGATAAATTAGATGTAATTGCTACGGATCATGCGCCTCATACAAAAGAAGAGAAGGATAACGTATACACGAAGGCTCCTTCTGGAGGTCCTTTGGTGCAACACGCCTTGCCAGCGATGTTAGAGTTTTATCACAGAGGTAAAATTTCATTAGAAAAAATCGCCGAAAAAATGTGTCATAATCCGGCGATTCTTTTTCAAGTATCAAAAAGAGGTTATATTAAAGAAGGATATTGTGCAGATGCTGTCTTGGTAGATCTGAATGCGCCTTGGACTGTAAACTCGGATAATATTGCTTATAAATGTGGGTGGTCTCCGTTTGAAGGTACTACGTTTAAGTCTAGAATTACACATACTTTCATTAATGGAAGTTTGGTATATAAGAACTTTAAGTTCTATGATGTTAAAAATGCGCAAAGATTAACTTTTGATCGTTAAAAAAGTGCCATCAATGCCAAGTATTGATGTAATGCCTGTTAGCGCTTTAACTAAAAGTTTATTAGGTGTTATAGTTTGTTCTAAATGATCATTAAAATTAAAAATGTGTGAAAAATAGTGTTGTCTATAGTATTTTGTTACTGATGTTAATTGCATTTTCTTGTCAAAATCTCGATAAGATTGATAAACCCGAAAACTTTATCGAGGAAGAAAAGATGATTGAGATACTTACGGATATAGCCTTTGTGAAAGCTGCTAAAGGAAGTTATAAGAAGGTTTTTGATATCGAAAAAATAAATCCTGAATTATACATATTAGAAAAACATGGTATAGATAGCTTGGTATTCGTAGAAAATAATAGATGGTATATCAGTCAGCTTGATGGGTATGAAAAAATATTTAATAAGGTAAAAAAGAATATAGAAGTTTCAAAAATTAAGTTTGAGAAACTTAAGAAAGAAGAAGACTCTATAAAACGAATAAAAGATTCTTTAGAAAAGGTAAAAAATGGTCTTAACAAAGAAAAGATTTTACCATCTAGTTTAGATGAATTGGAATTAGTAAAAGAAGAATTGATGGATGCAGAGATGGAAAATGCAGTTAAAAAAAGAGTTAAATCTTCTTCTCTTTCAAGAAAAAAGAAGCAGTAGTTATTATTGCTTTTTCTATAGGAATAAAGTTGTAAGATAATTCTTTTTTGATTTTGTCATTTTCATAGAATGAATTTGTAAAAGCACTTTTTATAGATGACTTAAATAGAATTTTTTTGGTTCTAAAAAAGAAATGACTAAACTCCTGAATATAAAAAGCTATTTTCATAGTAATCGGAGAAACCTTCTTTTTAGGAGCTGATTTTTGCAAAGCTTTCGCAATTAGAGTAAAAGCATTTTTGAAGCTTAGGTTTTCGGCGACAAGAATATATCGTTGATTTTTAATTGAACTATTTAAAAGACGATACATAATTTCTGTCACATCTTCGACGGCTACGTACCCTGTTGTGCCATTGGTATAATATGGCATTCCTTTTTGTATTTTTTTAAATAAAAAACCGCTTCCCGAATTGAAAAAACCAGAGCCAATGATAATGCCTGGGTTTACAATAACGGCATCTAAACCTTCTTGAGTGCCTCTCCATACCTCCATCTCTGCGCCATATTTAGTGATGGCATATACTGAGTCGGAAATTTCGGGGTTCCATTCAGAAGTTTCATTTATAGGGTTTTGTAGTACATTTTCACTTATTGTAGCAATAGAACTTACATAACAAAGCTTTTGAACATTGTTTAGTAAACATAAGTTAACAATATTCGCGGTGCCTTCGATATTTGTTTTTCTTAACTTTTTAAAATGCGAAGGGTCAAAGGAAATCATGGCTGCACAATGATAAACATGGGTAACATCTTTGAATGCTGTAGTTAATTGTGGAATGTCGTTAAGATTACTTTGAATCCATTCGATATTGTCAAAAGCTTCTTGATCTTCCGGTGCACAGCATTTTAGATATACACTTTTAGCATAATCTTTTTTAATTGTTGTTCTATACAAGGCTCTTACCTGATGTTTTTCTTTTAATAACTTAATCAGTAAATGAGTGCCTACCAACCCTGTTGCTCCGGTAACTAAAATCATTGTTGTTGTTCTGTAGTACTAATGTAAACAATTAGCTATAAATATTTTGATCGACTATTCTTATTTTTTTTCTTTCTTCTAATCCAAAACCAACATAGAGAAGATATTACTATAATAAGCCCTGTAATTATCCAGTACCAATAATATTTATTGCCAAATTGTACTGGATCAGAATCTCCTAGAAGATAAAAACCTCCCCAGTAAAAAGGATGAATTCGGTTGATATTGGCATTTCTAAGATATTCTAATTTAGCTTGTTGAAGTGCTTCAGACTTATTCAACCCGTTTTTCAAGTTGGTATAAAAGTAGGTCATTAAATCAGGAGTCGTTTGATCGGATACATCCCAGCTACTAAGTAATAAACTTTTGGCTCCTGCGTACTGAAATGCAGTACCTAAGCTCATGATTCCTTCTCCTTTTGCAATTTTTCCAGTACCTGTATTACATGCACTAAGAACGGTGAGTTCTGCTGGAATATCCAATGCGAATAGTTCATGGCTGTAGAGTAAATTATCCTCTTTGGAATCATTCTCTTGAGTAAAGAACAATTTTGAATTTTCTGGGCGTTCATTATCTACTTCACCATGTAATGCTAGGTGTAGGATACTATATTTTCCTGCATTTTTTTTAAAATTTTTCTCTATAGCTTCGGATCCATAAAAGTAGTTCCCATCTATGATACTTGCTATAGCTCTAATTTCTTTACGTGTACCAGGTAAATCTTTTTCATACATCATAAGATCTGATAAACTTATAGTATTTAATGATTGATTATCAATTAGATTAGAAAAAGAAAAAGCCAAGCATTCTTCTTGAGTTTGTGCAAAGCTGAATATGCTTCGATTCTTATTAGAAAATAATAAATTCGCCGAATTAGCATATGAGATAATATAGTTTTTTAAAAAATATGATAGCTCTTTAGGGTTGTTAGAAATATCATCCTTGCTAAGCAACAAATCAAAATTGAGATGCCATAACACACCATCAGGTACAATAATTAATTCTTTTCCAAGTAGATCGTTTTCTATAGGTGATATTAAATCTTTATATAGTGTTCGCGCTATTTTTTTATAAGTTCGGGTATTTCTATCCGTAATTGTCATTCTAAATTGAGAGATTTTTTCTTTCAAGTTGGATGCAGGTAGTTTCTTTACGGTGATGTTATTTTTAGTGATGATGAATGTATAGACAATATCCTTAGCAATAAAAAATTCTAAAAGAGTTGTTGTTGGTTTTAACATCTCCTGAATTTGATCGACCATAATGACTGAGTTCTGATATTTTAGTTTATGGTATTTGGGGTAGTCGTTTTTTAATATAATATCCAGAGAATCTTCTGTTAAACTAAGTTGATATAATTTATTTTCATATTCCTGAACTTTGGAATTATTTTTAGATTGTTTAGAGGTTTCAGCAATTATTCTAGATTGATAAAACGCGCGATTGATACGCTGGTTCTTTTCCAATTTTAATATTTCACTAGATAGTCCAGCGAATTTTTTAGTTTTTGATTCATTTATCAAATCTTTAAGTATGTTTGCTTTACTTTTTTCGATGTAGTAGATTATCTTTCTTAAGGTTTGTTTTGTTTGTATTTCTTGATAATATTGGAATTCGGCTTTGATGGCATTGGTATAAACGGACCTAGCATTTTCGGAAAACGAAATTTTTTCCTGATAATCTTGATAGGATTTTCTGATATAATTAATAAGTAGATCTGCTTTTTCATATATTTCTAGGCTTTCGCATAGATCTCCAATTTCTTCATATTCCTCATATTTTAATTGAAGAGTTGTAGCTTTTCCTTGCAAAACCGCTAAAAGTAACTTTAAGTCATAGTACTTGCTAGGATCAAAAGTATCTTGTTTATTATTTGTGTATTTTATTTTTTTATTTGAGTTAAGCGCTTTTTCGTAATAAGATAGGGCTTTAGCAAAATCTTTTTTCTCATTATACACTTTTGCAATATTGTAATAAAAATCAGAAGTTAATATATGTTCATTTCCATAGGTGTTCTGAAATGAAGCTAAACCTTTTTCATAATATTGTAAGGCCTCATTATATTGCTTTTTTCTGATATAAATATTTGCAATTCTTAGATTTAAATTTACAATTTTCGGGTCATTCTCATCTAAAATAGCCATATACGCTTTAAGAGCTTTTTGATAATACGATGAGGAAATTTCATACTCTTTTCGAAAATCATAAATATCTCCGATATCTGCATACAGTTGAGCAACATCAAAATTATTTTCACCATAAGCATGAATATGTATTCTTAAGCTTTCTAGGTAGTTAGTCAATGATTTTTCATATAGCTTCAGGTCTTTATAGAGATTACCTATATTTTGGTAGCTTTTGCCGTTTTCAATATAATTTTCTCCAAATAATTTGGTTCCAATATTGATACTTTTATTATAATATTCAATTGCTTTTTTATTTTCTCCATTTTTTATAAAAACATCACCTATATTGTCATAAGTGAATGCGATCATATCCTTTTTCCCAGAATATTGAAATACAAGAAGAGATTTCTTATAGTTTTCTAATGCTAGATCATATTGAAATAAGTTTTTGTAGGTGACACCGATATGTAAAAAACCTGTTCCGGTATAATAGTGGCGCCATCCGTATTTCTGAATGGATAATTTCGCAAAGGTTTTGAAATAGTCTAGAGCAATTTCATGCTCGCCTAAGTTCTTGTATATGAGGCCTATTCTGTTGTAATGGATAATGATTTTTTCATGATTTTGACCATAGATTTTGGACTCAACATCCATTGCTTTTTTATAATACTCAATAGAACGCTCCAGCTTTTTTTGTTTCAATAAAGATTTAGCTTTTTGTAAGTATTGAGCAGCAAGGATAGTATCTTGAGGTGACTGTGAGAAGATTTGACATAATGGAAGAAAAATAACAATAAATGAAATTTTTAATATGATTTTTTTTTTTAGTCGTTCCATGGATGACAAATTACACAGCCTAATTTAGATTGTTTGTTTTTCTGAAATCTATTATTACTTACAATAATTTAGGTGTAGTATTTTTAATTGAGTTTCCCGGTTTCAAGTTTATGTAAAATTATAATAAAACCAAAAATAGATTACAAAATACATTTATTAATAACATAGAGAATAAAAATGTTATTTTTACAAATTGATTAAAGATTAAAAAAGGGTAACAATTTACTGTTTTAGGACATTAACCTATGAGTATTAATAATGATCGTAAAATTTTAGAAGGGATTCGTGCTGGTGATGCCAAGGCTATTAAGATTTTTTACAAAAAAAACTTTAATTATATAAAAGGTTTTATTCTTAAAAATTCTGGAGACGAAGAAGATGCTGAAGATATTTTTCAGGATGCTTTAATCGTTATTTATGAAAAACTAAAAGCTGGAAGTTTGGATATTCATTCTAACGTTACTCTTAGAACCTATCTCTACGCGATTTGTAAGAATATGTGGAGGAGCCGACTAAGAAAGAAAAGAAAAATGATTGTTGATAATGAGATGTTGGAAGAAAATGAAGGGGTAGAGACGACTATAAGTGAGGAGATTGAGTTTAAAGAGCGTGAGCATTTGTATAGGAAATATTTTCTTGCGCTAAGCGACTCTTGTAAAGAGATATTAAATCTTGTTTTTGATGGCAATAATATGAAAGAAATTGCTGTTATAACAGGATACTCAGATGGATACACCAGGAAGAAAAAATTTGAATGTAAAAAAGCATTGTTAGAAAAACTAGAGAAAGATCCAATGTTTCAGGAATTAAAAATAACTTCTGTAAAAGATTAATGTGATGGAAAGAACTCAGGAATTATTTGAAAAAATAGAGCTTTATTTGTCAAAAGAGTTACCTGTTCAAGAGGTGATTTCTTTTGAAAAGGAAATCTCTATGGATTCTGATCTAGAACTCGAAGTAGAAAAACATCGCGAACTGCAACGTGTGTTAAGTGATACCGATACTCTTTTGTTTAAAGAAAAAATACATAAAATTCGGACCGAAATCAAAGAAGAAAATTCGGAAGAAAACACTACATCTTATGCTGTTTTCTGGAAGATAGCAGCTTCAATAATTATTGTTTTTGGAGTAGGTAGTTTATTATGGAATACGCTCAATACTTCAGATGATTTTTCTGATTTGTATACAGCGTACTACGAGTTATATCCAGTAGAAGATGTTATTAGAGGAAGTAGTCAGTTAGAAAAGGATGTTATTATGAAAAATTATGCCGAAGGGGATTATCAAAAAGTTGTTTCTATACTTTCTGGTAATACTTCTTTTCGTCTAACAGAGCAATTTAGATTGTATCTGGGTAATAGCTATCTTAATTTAGGAAAAGAACAATCGGCTTTGGAGCAGTTTCAGCAGATAGGGGACAATAGTAAATATTCAGAAAACGCCAGTTGGTATCAGGCCTTAACTTATTTAAAATTAAAAGATGCTAAAAAGGCTTCTATCTTATTAAAAAAGATTGTTGATTTTGATGGTGTTTACAAAGAAAAGGCAAAAGAGCTATTAACTAAATTAGAAGATTAATTTTTTCAGTAAGTAGAGACACTAATTTCTACAGTATTCATAGGGCTATATAATCCATATTTTTATCTTTGCGCCATAATTTGAACACTACAAAAATGGCGGTAAATTTTATAGAAGAACTTCGTTGGCGCGGGATGTTGCATGATGCAATGCCTGGTACAGAAGAGTATTTATTGGAGCAGATGAGAGCAGCGTATGTAGGATTTGATCCAACAGCAGATTCTTTGCATATTGGTAATCTAGTACCAATTATGTTACTGGCCCATTATCAACGTGCTGGTCATAAACCTTTCGCGCTAGTAGGTGGTGCTACCGGAATGATAGGAGACCCTTCTGGTAAATCTGCAGAGCGAAATCTTTTAGATGAAAATACACTTCGCCATAATCAGGAAGCTATAAAATTGCAATTATCACAGTTTTTGGATTTTGAAAGTGATGAGCCTAACGCTGCTGTTTTAGTAAATAATTATGATTGGATGAAAGAATTTTCATTCCTTGATTTTATTAGAGATGTAGGTAAGCATATTACCGTAAACTATATGATGGCTAAAGATTCTGTAAAGAATAGAATTTCTTCAGAATCTTCTGATGGGATGTCATTTACAGAGTTTACCTATCAATTAGTACAAGGATATGATTTCTTGCATTTGTATAAAGAGCATGATTGTACATTGCAAATGGGAGGTAGTGATCAGTGGGGTAATATTACCACTGGTACAGAATTGATTAGACGAATTGGAGGAGGCAAAGGCTATGCGCTTACATGTCCGCTGATCACAAAATCTGATGGTTCTAAGTTTGGTAAGTCCGAAGGAGGTAATGTTTGGTTAGATGCTAAGAGAACTTCTCCTTATAAGTTTTATCAGTATTGGTTAAATACAAGTGATCAGGATGCCGAAAAGTATATTAAGATTTTTACTTTTCTTACGAAAGAAGAGATTGAAAATCTTATTGCCGCTCATAATGAAGCTCCACACCAAAGAATTCTTCAGAAGAAGTTAGCAGATGAGATCACTATTATGGTGCATTCTCAAGAAGATTTGGATAATGCGATCAAAGCGTCTAATATATTGTTTGGTAAATCTACCTCAGAAGATTTAAAAGGGTTGGATGAAGCTACTTTCTTGGATGTGTTTGATGGTGTGCCGCAAGCAGAAATATCTAAAGATAGTATCAGCAATGGTGTAGATATTATTGGAGCATTAGCGGAACATACAGGTTTTTTAAAATCAAATGGAGAAGCAAGACGTGCATTGAAAGAAAACTCTATTTCTGTGAATAAAGAAAAGGTTAAAGAAGGGTATTCTATATCTACTGATGATTTAATCAATGATCAGTTTGTACTATTGCAAAGAGGAAAGAAAAACTATTTTGTGATTAGAACGGTATAAGGAAACGACAAAACCATATATAAAAACAAAGCCTGCAAGAATCTCTTCTTAGCAGGCTTTGTCAACTAACCAATCAATTATTGAAAAAAACTTAACGTTCTATATGTTTATCGAGAGTTTGCTCGATTATTTTTTTGCTTTTATTTTTTGCCAATTCTCATCAGCTTTATTTTTTAAGGCTTCTGCACCTTCATCATTCCATTTGGTTAATGTGTTTATTCCCCAGGAATTATAGAATAAGTACAGTTTGCCATCTCTTATTTCGTAAGTTTCAGGATCAACACCTACTTTTTCTGCTTTCGCTCCAATTGCGTAGGCACAGTAACCACCGTATTGAGGAACAAATTTTTCTGGATTCTTTTTAAATTTCTCCAAATTTTTCTGACTTGCGAATTTATATTTCACGTTGTCATGAGTAGCGGTATATTTACTTTCTCCTTTTACAGCTTTGTTATTAAAGTATTCTGTTACATCGTATCCTTCTGCGACAAAACCTTTTTTTAGATTGTAATCAATCTTCTGTGCTGTTAAGTTGGTGGCTAATCCCAAAAACAGTAAGATTAAGAACTTTTTCATTTTGTGTAATGTTTTTTTGTTGTTACACCCATTCAGTCGTAAAAAAAACAAGACATTACAATTTTAACATAATTATAAGTTTTTAATATGTGTGAATATCCAATTTGATATGCGTTATATGCTAAAACCTATACATCCATAAATACGGTTCAATACCTACTATGTTGCATAATAAGATCATAAAAGAATCTTAATTATATAGAATAAAATGAGAAAGGTAAGATTACAATACCATTAGGTTACATCCTCTAATATCACTATTATCGAATCTACCAAGAATTTCGAAACTTCCATCTTCGTAAGTCTTACCGAGATCTTGTGTAGCTATAAAGGAACAAGAATTAATATTTGCTAAGTCTATAATATTAATTCCACCCGTTTTATTGTGTTTTAATAAAGTAAGGGCATCTTCTGGATCACGAGTATATATTTTCATCCAAGGAGGACAATTAAAAAGACCATTTCCTTTAGAGTAGGCTTGTGATAGTAATTCGGTCATTCCATACTCGCTATGAATTTTAGAAACACCGAACCCATTTGTTAGTATTTGATGTAATTCTTCTCGGACCATTTCTTTACGCCTACCTTTCATTCCTCCAGTTTCCATGATTATGATATTATCATTTAAATGGAGTGAGTATTGCTCTGCAATATCTAAGAGCGCAAAAGAAACGCCGATTATCAATACTTTCTCTTGTTTTTCTGCTAACTGATTGATGGTTTGAATCAGTGTATCTATTTCATTAAGATAAAAACCACTATTAGATTTGTTACTTGTTTTTATCAATTGATCGGCCATATATACTAAGGAAGAGCCTTCTCTTTCTAAGTATGAAGGTAATAAAGCCAAAACGGTATAATCTGAAATGTCTCCATAGAAAAAATGAAAAGCTTTTCTGAAGCTATTTTCATAAATCTTTAGATTCGTAACATAATGCTTACTCGTAATACTTCCAGTGGTACCACTACTAGTAAAGACCTGTTGCACATCTGCTGGAGAGCTTACAATAGTTTCTTTTTTGAAAAATTCTATCGGAAGAAAAGGTATTTGTGTAATTCGGGTTACTGAGTTTTTAGTAACACCTAATAAATTACAAAAACGTTGGTATACTTTGCAATGAATGTATTGATGATGAAAAACTCTTAAGGCTACCTCTTCAAATTCTGCATCATTTTCAATTTCAAAAATTCTATCGGATAGCATAAACTTTTCAATGTATTTTTGAAACAAAGGTATAAAAAAACACCCTTTATAAATAGGGTGTTTTTTAAGTATGATGGGTTATGATATGCGTTCTTTCGATATCACAAAATATAGTCTATAAAGATGATGTAATTATTGTCTAATTAATTTTTTAGAAAAAATCTCCTTACCAGATTTAATCTTCAATACATATACACCTGGTGGTAGAGCGGAAATATCCAATTGTTCTCTTGTGGTAATTACTTTAAATAAAACAGTTTTTCCTAATACATTAAAAACTCTACACGTTATTGATTTTCCAGATTTGGAAGTGATGTTTAAAACATCTCCAGTAACTGGATTTGGAAATATACTAATTTCTTCTTGATCCTTTATTTCAATGGATGATTGCGCCTGAACTCCTGTAGAAGAGGAGAGGACAAAAATGCCAATAAATATGAGTAGTAAGTAGATTTTCTTCATAAAACTTTATTTTGGGACTATAAAAGTACAATATTTTATTAAAAATAGAGTTAGGGCAGCCATTTTTAAATGTTAAATATATACAAAATAACAAATTTATTTTCACATTTATGGTATACCCTTTTCATAATTAAGGTTTTTCTTTTTTGTTGTCTCGGGAAAAAGTCCCATCTTTGTTTATTATGAAGTTATAAGGATTTATGTACACATTTATGGAAATATCGGATTCGGTATTATTAGGCTAAAAATCTTCTTTTAGTCGTATTTCCATTTTTCTCTTTTTTTTTAAACATAATCCATTTTTCATGGCACACAATAAAATAACCTTAACCAAATTATTTTCTTATTTTAAAATAGCTGTAACAGGCAAAGAAAAAGAATTTTCAACCGGCAGTATTCGCAAGGCGGTATTCATGCTGGCCATTCCTATGATTCTTGAAATGATGATGGAATCCATATTTGCATTGGTAGATGCATATTGGGTCTCTAGTTTGGGAGCAAATGCAATAGCAACTGTTGGCATCACAGAATCTGTAATTACACTTATTTATGCGGTAGCGATTGGACTGAGTATGGGTGTAACTGCTATTGTAGCAAGAAGAGTAGGCGAAAAAGATATCGAAGGCGCTTCTCAAGCAGCAGTACAGTCTATATTTCTTGGAATTGCAGTAGCCATATTAATTAGTATCGTTGGGATACTGTTTCCGAAAGAAATTTTAGCACTCATGGGAGCAGAAGCGGATCTCATTGCCGAAGGATATGGCTACACTCAGGTTTTATTAGGAGGGAATATTACCATCATGCTATTGTTTTTGATCAATGCAGTTTTTAGAGGCGCAGGAGATGCTTCGGTAGCTATGATTGTGTTGATTGTTTCTAATGTTCTTAATATTATTTTGGACCCACTATTTATTTTTGGGTTTGGACCTATTCCAGAATTTGGAGTACAAGGCGCAGCTATCGCCACAACCATTGGTAGAGGAACCGCTGTAGTACTACAACTAATGATTTTATTCTTTGGGTGGAGCAAGATTAAAGTAACATTAAAAGATATTGTACTGCGATCTCAAGTAATGTTTAATCTGGTAAAGGTTTCCCTTGGTGGAATCGGACAGTTTATTATCGGAACTTCTAGTTGGGTGTTTTTAATGCGTATTATGGCCGAGTTTGGTAGTGAGGTATTAGCAGGATATACGATTGCAATTCGAGTTTTGATGTTTACCTTAATGCCTTCTTGGGGTATGAGTAATGCAGCTGCGACTTTGGTAGGGCAAAATTTAGGAGCTGGTAAACCTGAGCGAGCAGAACAATCTGTATGGAAAACCGGTAAGTATAATGCAATCTTTATGGTGTTTGTTTCTTTTGTATACTTAATATTTGCCGAATATATTATCGGGTTTTTTAGTGAGGAACCAAAAGTAATTACCTATGGCGCGTTAAGTCTTCGTGTGATTGCAGCAGGGTATGTGTTTTATGCCTATGGTATGGTGATTATTCAATCATTTAATGGAGCAGGTGATACCAAAACACCAACAATTATCAATTTCTTTTGTTTTTGGGTGTTTCAATTACCGTTTGCATATATGGCTGCCATACTATTTGATTGGGGAGCGATGGGAGTTTTTCTTGCTATTACTTTTGCAGAAGTACTCATAGCTGTAATTAGTATCATATGGTTTAGAAAAGGAACTTGGAAATCGGTGAAGGTGTGAGGCGAAATAAGCTGTTTAAAAAGTACTAAAAAGTTGTATTTATCGGTCTGAGCCGTTCGACAAGATCTGTTGAAGATTGACTGACGATCAAATGGTTATAAACTTCTACGCCTATCTGCTTATAGAGGAAGCATAGTTTGACAATTATATATTACTTTTTAGATAGCTTTTTTCTTCTTTTTTAGTACAAAAAAGGTTAAACATAAAACTAGTACAAGTAAAACAAACCAAGTTATTGTTTTAGATATACTAAAAGGATTTTGTAGATCAATAGATTTGTTGTTGCCCAGAAGATAAAAACTTCCCCAATAAAAGGGATGTGATCTTGTAATATTTGCATTTTTTAAATAGTCTAATTTAGCTTGTTGCAGTGCTTTTGATTTACTCATTTTAGATGATAAATGAGTATAGAAATTGCGCATAATCTCAGGAGTATTTTGATCAGGGACTTCCCAGTTTGTTAGTAATAAGCTTTTAGAACCAGCATATTGAAAAGCATTTCCTAGACTCATAATTCCTTCGCCTTCTGCGATTTTGCCTGTTCCAGTATTGCAGGCACTTAAAACAACTAACTCGGCAGGAATATCTAAAGCAAATAACTCATGACTATATAACAAATCATCCTCAATAGAGTCATTACTTTTTGTAAAGTACAACTTAGAGTTTTCAGGATGTTCATTATCAACTTCTCCGTGTAGTGCTAAATGCAGTATATTATATTGATGAGCTGCCTTTTTAAAGTTTTTTTCAATTGCCTGAGCACCATAATAGTATTGCCCATTTACAATTTCAGAAATGGCACTAATCTCTTCCCGAGTGCCAGGAAGATCTGCATCTGCATTTCTTAGAATATTAAATGATAAGGATTCAGAATCTGTAATTTGTGTACTATCCGAAAAAGAAAAGGCCAAACATTCCTGCAATAGTTTTGAGTTGTTGTTTGAATGGTTTTTTGAAAAAAGCACATTTACAGAATTAGCATAGGATATGGCATAATCACGAAGCATATAGGGCAATTGCTTTGGATCTTTGCTAGTACTTTCTTCAGTTAATAGTAAATCAAAATTTAGATGCCATAAAGGACCATCTGGAACTATAATCAATTCATCACCTTTTAGTTGGTGAACTATGGGTTTGATGAGTGTTCCATATAAACTTTCTGCATTATTCTTGTAATCAATAATATTTTTGGAAGTAATATGTTCTCTAAAATGCTGTATTTTCTGTGCAATATTGGGAGTGGCTATTTTAGAAACGTTGATGTCATTTTTATTTAGCGTAAAAGCATACGTAACACTATCGGTAGTAAAAAATTCAAGAATCGTAGTGTTGTTAGATAATCTTTCCTGAATTTCGGGTACTGTAAGAAATGTGTTTTTGTATTTAAGACGATAGTAGTTCGGATGATTTTGTTCTAAGAAATTGGTTAAAGAATCTTGTTTTCTTGTTATATCAAATATTTTATTTTCATAGAATCTAATTTTTGTAGTATCAGGATTTTTCGTTTGTAATTGATTAGTAATGTTTGAAGTGTAAAATGCCAGATTGGTTTTTAGGTTCTGTTCTAATAAGAGCGTTTCTTTAGACAAACCAGCGAAGGTTTTGGCTCTAATAGTTGTAAGCAAATTTTTAAGGGTATTGGCTTTGCTTTTTTCGCTGTACTCGAAAGCCTTTATTAAATGCGTAGGATTGTTTTTAACTTTATAAGAAAGAAATTCAGCTTCGATGGATTTTTTGTAAATTTCCTTTATGTCTCTAGATAAAATAACTTTGTCTTGATGATTTTTTTTGAAATTTTTAAGATAATGTATAATACTATCTGCTTTTTGATAATATTGTGTTGCTTTCTGTAAGTCTTTAATTTTTTTATTGGTATCAAATAAAAGTTTAAAAGAGTTTGCTTTTAATTTCAAACTCATCAAAGCAATACTAGGGTCGAAATAAATTTTAGGATTAAAAACTGAGTGGGTTTTTGATTTTTTTTGATATCTTGAATTAGCTATAATAGCTTTTTCACAAAAGTCCAATGCTTCTTTGCCCATCTTTTTTTCGATATAAACTCTAGCAAAAAAATTGTAAAGTTCAGAATTTTTTGAATTTTTTTTGCCGAAAAGATTTTTGTTAATGTCTAGCGCAATTTTTGAATGAAATAGGGCTTTGTTTAACAATTTGTTTTCGTAGAAATACCAAGCAATTGTAGAATGTGTTTTTGCTACTTTGGGATGCGAGTTTCCATAGTTAGTAGTATATATGTTTAATGTTTTTTTTAAAAAATTGAGAGCTTCATCTGTATTTCCTTGTCTTTGAAGAGCAATTGCCTTATTACCATAAATTTGTGCAATTCTAGGATGTTCTTCTGAGAATATTTTTTCGTAAATTTCTTGTGATTTAGTATAGTTTTCTAATGCGCTGGTAATCTCATCTAAATTTGAAAAAGCATTTCCTATGTTCATATAGGATGATGCTATTGAATAATGTAATTCACCATATCTTTTTTGTCGAATCGTTAAAGATTTTTTGTGATATGTTAACGCTTTATTGAAATTTCCCAAAGAATTATGAGCATTGCCAATATTATTATAAATAGAAGCTGTCAACAATTTATTAGTAGATTTAATAAAATTTTGAGTATTTAATGCTATTTTATAATTTTTTAATCCATTTTCTGAATCTCCTTTTGACATGAATAAATTCCCTAAATTATTATAATAATTTACACTTTTAGGGTGGTGATGATTTGAAATATCGTTTTGAAATTCTATTGCTTTTTTCAATGTTTCAATTGCTTCATCGTATTCTCCTCTCCGATAAAAAATACCTGCTACGTTATTATAATAAAGACCAATATTACTATTAGGGCTGTTTGGATAATTTTTAGCAATTTGTAATGCTTTTTGATATGCATTTAACGATAAATTCAATTGTGCAGTTTTAGAATAGACTCTACCCAAATTATTATATGCATTAGCAAAAGCAATATGATTTTCGGGAAGTATTTCCAGTTTTATTTTCAATCCATCTTTAAATTTTCTCAGAGCATTTTCGAATTCAGATTGCTCATAATAATACCAGCCAATATTTTCTAAGGAATTGGCTTTTTCGATATTATTTTTTTCTAGTTTTGATTCACATATACTAAATGCCTTTTTGGAAAAATGTAGAGCGCTGTCCAGAGTTGTCTTTTTTAGGTATACACTAGCTATTTTATTGTAACTAGAGGCTGTTTTTTTCCAATATTGAAGAGATTTATAAATATCTGCTGATTTTTGATAATAGATAATCGCACTATCTAGATGCTGACGCTGTACTAAAGAATCTCCTTTTTGTTGATATAAATTGGCATTAACTGTGTCTTTTGAAGTCTGTCCCAAAAGATGATGGCTTAAGAAAAATAGAATAATAAAAAACTTTGCAAAAGGGGATTGGTGCATGGATATGTATTAACGGATGGGTGATAAAATAATAGACAAACAAAGGAATTAAAAATGTGTCATTTTTTCATGAAAATATGATGATTTAATAATTTATTAATACGAAATTCGTTTGTGATTTTAATCAATATTTTCATTAATAATTCGTTTGCAAAAAACTATGTTATTTAAAAAAATATGAAAGCTTTGGAAAGGTAGTTATAATGAGTGACGAGGAGATTTTAAACGGAATTGTAGAAAATGATCGGGTGATTATTAAAGCTTTTTACCGAGATAACTTAAAATATGTTAGGAAATATATCATAAAAAATTCTGGTAATAAAGAAGATGTAGAAGATGTATTTCAAGATGCTATAGTAGTGTTGTACGAAAAATTGTTATCCGATAATCTGGAGCTTACCGTTAGACTTAAAACTTATTTTTTTGGGATATGTAAAAACCTTTGGAAACAAAGACTAGCGAAGAAGCGTAAAATTTTTCTTACTAATACCCCTCAAGAAGGTGAAATGCAAGATACCACTATAGAAGATCTAACAAATCAAGAAAGGGGGAATTTGTATCGTAAATATTTTGTCTCTTTATCTCTGGCATGTCAGCAACTATTGGAGTTGGTTTTTGAGGATAAAAGTATGCGGGAAATTGCTGAAATCACAAGTTATTCCGAATTGTACTGTAGAAGAAAGAAATATAAATGCAAAAAATCCTTAATGGAACAAATAGAGAATGATCCATTATATGATGAGGTAAAATATGAAGATTTCATAAAATCTAGCTTATGAAACGAACAGAAGAATTATTTGATACCATAGAAAGATTTCTTTCGGATACTTTATCAGCGTCTGAAAGAGCGGATTTTGAGAAAGAATTGGATGCTAATCCTAAATTACAATTAGAAGTAGCCAGACATAAAACCCTTAAAACCGTTTTGCAAGAAAAAAAACTAGTGTCCTTTAAAAAGGAACTTACAACTATAGGAAAGGAAATTGAAGAAGAGAACAAAAAAGCGAAACGACATCGCTATAGATATATTGGTATTGCTGCTGCAATTGCCGTCATCATCGGTGTGGGAGTTTTGTTATACACAAATTTAAATTATTCTAAACCAGCGGATGCATTGTATAGTGAGTATTTTAGTCCGTTTCCGGTAAATAATGAAGTTCGGTCAGGAGTATCAAAATCTTTGGAAAATATTAAGATTGCGTACAGTAAAAAATTATATGATCAAGTGATTCTACAATCATCCGAGATATCAGATACCGTATTTACAGACGAAATGAAGGTATATCTTGGGAATAGCTATCTACTCGTTGATCAGGAAGAAAAGGCAATTGCCTTTTTTGAAGAAATACCTTATAAGAGTGGTTATTACGAGGATGCACAATGGTATTTATCTCTTACGTATTTAAAAATAGGTGATTTACAAAAAGCTGTATTTTATGTAAAGAATCTTATCGAATATGATGGTCGCTTTCGAAAAAAAGCAATCCAGCTTCTAGAGGAAATGCTAAAACTTAAAAATTAAAAAACCAGAAACTTAGATTATGTATTACTAAGTTTCTGGTCATTTATTTTTTAATTACTTCGCCACTTTATAGGTTCTTTGATCATTTTTAATGATGTAGAATCCTTTAGGTAGTTCTTGGATTAGGGTTTGTTCTTCTTGCTCATTGGCAACTGTTTTTTGTTTAATTAAGATGCCCTGAAGATCAAAAATAGCTACATTATAAGATCTGTTTGAAATACTACTTTTTGAGTCAAAATCAGAATCAATCGGTACAATAATTCCTATACCTCCTGATGATTTGTCTTTTATATATTTAAAGGCATATCGATTAATGTTATTACTGAATGCTGAAGGAGGTTCATTAGTTACTTCTCTCCAATCAATATGGAAAAACATATAATAAGTAACTTCATCGTATAAAGGGATGGAGCCCATATAATCAAACATGTTCTCGGTGAATTTAAATGTTTTTTCTTCTCCACTTTCTAAAACAGGAACTGTAAAATCTCTATATACATAAGGTTGTGCTTCACCTGGATTCCAATCTGGATACGAATTTTTATTCGCAGCAATAACTACGTGTAATTCACACGATCTATTGGTTTTACCTGCTCCTTTATTTTTTACCTTCACAGAGAATTCTGCTGATTTATTGTAAAATAAAGGAGGGGTATAGGTAATTTTATCATAATCGTAAGTAATAGAGCCACCCGTAGCTGTTTTTGTTTTGATGGTTAAATTCGCGGTAATAAGATCAGGAAAAGGGCATCCGTTATTCGAAGCTGGTCCCGCTTCATTTGGGCATTGATCTTCATAATTCTCTACACCATCATTATCGAAATCTCTATTATCTTGATTATCGCAAACGTCACCAATTCCATCGCCATCTAAATCTTTCTGATCTGTATTTGGTATTGTTGGACAATTATCGTCTTCGTCTGAAACCTCGTCTCCATCACTATCACAAAATATGAATTCAGGTAGACCAATAGGTGCAGTAATAATATTCTCTGCATCTGAATTAGATGAATTTGATGCTAATTCTACCAAATAGTACGTAGGAGTATTATAAGGAATACTTAAATCACCATCAGTAATATTAATGAGGTATATTTTTCCAACTGCTAGTGGAGTATTTAGCCTTATATTTACTTTCAAAGTTGGGACGTCGAAATCCTGATTATTACAAACTGAATTTATAATATTATCCGTCAATGAAGTTCCTAGTTTTACCAATCGATGATATTTATGAGATTGAGCAGATAACGATATCGAGAGCGTTAAAAACGTTAATAATAAAATGTAGTTTTTTGTCTTTGTTTTCATCATAAAAATGGTTTTAAAATTAGATATATGTTTTTACTATCGTTAATCCATTTTATAAGAATATTGTGACCGTTAAAAAACAACTTTTTTTAATTTTTTTTAGCAAAGTATAAAAAAAACCGCTTCTAATTTTGAAGCGGGTTTTAGTGTTCTTAGGGTAAGGTTATTTAAGTTTAATTACTTTCCTACTTTATAGGTTCTTTGATCATTTTTAATGATGTAAAATCCTTTAGGTAGCTCTTCAATTAACTTTTGTTCTTCTTGCTCATCGGTAACTGTTTTTTGTTTTACCAAAATTCCCTGAAGATTAAAAATAGCTAGATTATAAGATTTGTTTGAAATACTACTTTTTGAGTCAAAATCAGAATCAATAGGTACAATAATTCCTATACCTCCTGATGATTTGTCTTTTATATATTTGAAGGCATATCGATTGATGTTATTACTGAATGCGGAAGGAGGCTCATTAGTTACTTCTCTCCAATCAATATGGAAAAATATGTAGTACGTAACTTCATCGTACAGAGGCACTGAACCCATATAGTCGGCTAAGTATTCGGTAAACTTAAATGTTTTTTCTTCTCCACTTTCTAAAACAGGAACTGTAAAATCTCTATAAACATAAGGTTGTGCTTCACCTGGATCCCAAACTGGATACGAATTTTTATTCGCAGCGATAACTACATGTAATTCACACGATCTATTGGTTTTACCTGCTCCTTTATTTTTAACCTTCACGGAGAATTCTGCCGATTTATTGTAGTATAAAGAAGGTGTATAGGTAATATGATCATAATTATATGTGATTGAACCACCTGTAGATGTTTTCGTTTTGATCGTTAAATTAGCGGTTATAAGATCAGGAGGTAAAGGGCATCCGTTATTTGACGCTGGTCCTGCTTCATTTGGGCATTCATCTTGCGTGTTAGTAACACCATCGCCATCGTTATCACCGTCGGGTATTGTATAGGTATAGGTTCGTGAATTTCCTTGATACTCTGCGACTAAATAGAATTTTTTTGTGGGATTAGTGTTAAAGCTTCTGCCATTCCAATTGTTAGCAATACTTACCCACATAGATTTTGTAGTATAAGAGTTAAATGATAGATTGTCGTCGCCTTCACGATTCCATCTGATTAAACCAATGAGGTTATTAGATGTTACAGATTGGGCATAGACTTTCAATTTGATTTCGTTATAACCATAATTTCCTCGAATGTCAAATTTGTATTTAAAACGTTGACCATCGTTCCAAGTAAAAGTTTCATTAGTAGGAGAGGTTACTTTAAAGTTTTGAATATCGACTTGCGCTTGCATCATCGACGTTAATAGAATGAATAATACATAGATTTTTTTCATTAGTAAAGTTTTAAAAGGTTTATACCATAGAGGGTCATTTGTACTACTAATGTTACCTGATAAAAACCTCAATTAATGATTTGTTCACTTTGTGAGATTTTATTAATGTTTTCCTAAGAAAGAAATCACTTTTACTTTACTTGTAATCATGAAATAGCCTTTGATTAAACATATTATTAGTTAACATGGATATATAAGAAGATTATTATATGCCTTTGGTTGGGTCTGTCGAATTTATATTTGTTGATTTGGGGTAAAAAAAAACACCCTCTCGGAGGGTGTTTTTAGTATTCATTTATATTTTAGTTATGATTAGAAACCAGTAGCCCATCGATTAGCCCAAGTTGGTTCTGCTGCACCATTACCAGCTCCAGTATTATCACCTACAGTGATAAAGCTTTGGTTAACACCTCCATAATTGGTTTGTTCAAAACCTGTTGCAGGACTTGAAAATTGCATTGGATTGATAGAAAGAGCGTTAGCTTCAATACGAACAGCTGCTTCTGCATCAGTACTACTAATGTTTACACCAAGATCTACACCTTCAGTATAAAAATTAGTAATCGTAAAGTTTCCTCCACCTTCTTTAAAGAAAAGAGCACCTTCAGTTACTGGTCCTACAACGGTAATGTTAGAAAGTGTTGTAGTAGTAACTGGTGTTGCATTACCATTATCGCCATTATTAGATCCTTCGATACCAGCTTTGGCACCTTTAGAGATATACCAGCTATCTCCGTTTCCTGCCCATCCGTCAGCAAAGTCAATAGAATCATCTCCACTTCCTATAGATACTAAGAAGTTTCCTGATACTGTTCCACCAAAGAACTCTATTCCGTCATCACCTCCGTTTAAAGATTGTACATACTCAAAAGTAGTTCCAGAACCAACACCAAAAAGAGATACACCGTTAAATTCTTTATCGTTAGAGAAAGTAGCACCAGTGTACTCAACTCTTAAGTAACGAATAGATCCAGAATTATCATTAGCAGTATTACCACCATATTGAAGATCAGCAACTTCAGAAGTAACATTAGTTCCTTTATTTGTTGGAGCGTCTCCACATATTACTAATCCACCCCAATCAGCAGGAGCAGGTGTTGCCGCACCAGAAGTCATTACAACTGGATTTGTGGCAGTACCATTTACAAAGATTTGAGCTCCTCTTTCTACGGCAATAAAGGCAGCTGTACCTCCAGTAGCTTTGATCGTAGTTCCAGCAGGAATAGTTAAAGAACCACCTGATCTTACATAAAAGGAACTAGTTAATTGATATTCAACATCCGCGCTTAAAGTAACATCGCCTGTTATCTCACCAGCTAAATTTTGCGTGCTAGAAGCACCACTATTGTCAAGACCTCTCGTCCATCCTGCAGCCCAATCTGGAGAAGCAGCGCCGTTACCAGCACCAGTAGCAATACCTTCTGTAAAGAAAGATTGGTTAGCACCAGTATAATTAGTAATATCAAGATCAGTAGGAGCATCCGCAAACTGAATGTTCGTTATAGTTAAGTCACCATTTTCGATTCTAGCAGCAGCTTCGGCATCTGTATCTGATACAGTGATCCCAACATTTACATTACTTGTATAGAAATTGTCTATTGTGAAGTTTCCTCCACCTTCTTTATAAAATAAAGCACCTTCAGTTACTGGTCCAACTACAGTGATATTAGAAAGGGTAGTATTAGTTACTGGAGCAGCGTTACCATTGTCCCCATTATTAGATCCTTCTATACCAGCTTTTGCTCCACCAGAAATATACCAGTTTTCTCCGTTTCCTGCCCATCCATCTGCGAAGTCAATAGAATCATCGCCACTATTAGTAGAAACAAGATTTTCTCCATTTACAGTTCCACCAAAGAACTCGATTCCGTCATCACCACCTTCAAAAGACTGAACGAATTCGAACGTAGTTCCAGAACCAACACCAAAAAGAGATACACCATTAAATTCTTTATCGTTAGAGAAAGTAGCACCAGTATATTCAACTCTTAAATAACGAATAGAACCAGAATTGTCATTAGCAGTTGTTCCACCATATTGAAGATCAGCAACTTCAGATGTTACATTATTTCCTTTGTTCGTTGGAGCATCTCCACATATTACTAATCCACCCCAATCACCAGGAGCAGGATTTGCAGAAGCTGAGGTCATTACAACTGGATTTGCGGAAGTACCATTAATAAAAATTTGAGCACCACGCTCAACTGCTATATATGCAGCAGTTCCACCCGTAGCTTTAATTACAGTACCAGCAGGGATTGTTAAAGAAGCTCCAGACTTTACGACATAAGCTCCAGTAAGTTCGTAGTCTAATGATGCGTCTAGTGTGGTATCAGCTATTACATCACCAGATAAATTAGCAGAAGTACAAGGGGTACAAGAGCCACCACAGTCAATACCTGTTTCATCACCGTTTTGTACACCATCAGTACAAGATGCGGTGGAACCTGAATCATCATCACCACTACATGACACGACAAATGCGCCTGTGGCAAACATTAATATTAATGTAAAAAGAACTTTTTTCATTTTTTTGAATTTTAGTTGTGAATAAAAATTGTTCGCTTTTTTATAAAAAGTCATTGTTTAGTTAAAAAGTATAGTTAAAAGACAGCTTTAGGTTGTATCCTTTTTTGTAAGACAGCATATCAACATCTCTTTGTTGAAGATCTGTTCCACTTCTTATAGGATTTATATCACCGTTACTGTCTGTTACTTCTTGTTGAAATCTTTCGATTTCGGGATTTAGAATGTTTTGAAATGACAATCCTAAAGAAACTCTCTCGGATAGTTGTGTTTTAGCTATGAAATCTAAAGTTGGTACAGCTTTCTCAATAATATTTCCTTTCCCAAAGTTTCCTAAAGCAAAGATTCTGTCAGAGAAATAATTAGCAGCTAGGGTTAATTGTAGATTTCTGTCTTTTGCAAAATCTTTATAGTAACTTACATCTGCATTTGCAACTAGATCAGAAGCACCAGATAGCCCAGTTTCAGAATATGTTGGGTCAAAACTTAATCCAGATTCATCTAATACTTTTTGACCATCTAATTCTTGATTGTGTATCATGTAAGCTGCATTTATGCCGGCTGTAAAATTTTGCTTTAAGATTTGGTCTTTAACTTCTCTTTCTTGCTGAAATAATAGTTTTCTTACTTCTAATTCTGCACCAAAAGCTGTTGCTTGATCACCTGTATTTGCCCAAGTTATATCGTTTGAAGCTGATTGAATTGTTATGGAATTTATTGGGTTTTCGATAATTTTCCCGAACACGCCAAAGGAAATTATTTCACTAGATTTTGGAAAGTACTCCCATTTAACGTCTACATTATAGTTAGTGGATAGTGTCAGGAATGGGTTACCAAAGTAATCTTGATTTACCTCTTGATATAGGAAAGGAGCTCTTTCTTTGAATTGTGGTAAAGTATATGATTTACTTGTAGCAAGTTTAAAGTTTTGTTTTTCATTATGGGCATACTTTAAAGATAATGAAGGAAGTATTTCTAATTCATCTAGTTCATTTTCTCCTTCACCATTAATTACGGTACTCCATTCTATATTTTGGTTTATTTGTTCTGCTCTAATTCCTGCTAGTAAAGTGAATTTAGATGCAAATTTATATTCCAAACTTAAATATGCTGCATTGATTTGTTGATCTCCCTTATAAAATTGAGGGTTAAGTGCTCCAGGAGTATCTAAAGTTCCTCTAAAAGTTCTGATTCTATATAAGCCTGCGTTTAAGTTTTCTTGATTAAAGTAAGCATCAACGTTTCTTACGTCAACATCTGGTTGAGGAACTCTATTAAAAATTTGAAAGTTAAACTGCTCAGCTTCGAAATCAACATTTTTGAATCTTCCACTATACCCAATAGACAGTTTACCATCGAAAAGGTCTTCTTCATTTCTCTTAAATTTATAGGAAGCCTCAAATCTTCCTGCTATTTCATCTTCAATAAGATCGGCAAAGAATCTATGGTTATCGGAAGCAGCAGACACTAATAAGAAAGACTTTGGTCCATCAGGCTCATTAGGAGTTCTTGGAACTAAAGTTACTTGTCTTCTATCTGGCTCATTATTTTCTAAAAAGTTATAAGATGCTCCCCAGTCAAACTCAAAGTTTTCTGAAATTTTGTGTTCTCCTAATAACTGATGGGTAATTAATGAAGTTCTTAAGAATACAGATCTTTGGATAAAACCTCCACCGTTTGGTGCATCATCCTCCACATCAATAATTCCGAAGAATTCACGTTGTCTTTCGCTAGTGTTGTTAAGATATAGAACATTATATACAACTTTATGATTGCGATATTTTAATCCAATATTACCCATTAAGGTAGTATTGGTATTGTATCCAAAATCAAAATAGTCAAAATCGCTTTGTGCAACAGAGTTTACATTTACACTACCTCGCGAAACACCTTCTTGGTACGTGTAATTATTACTAAAAGATCCAACACCAAAAATGCTAAGTTTTGTCTCTCCTCCAAAGAGATAATATGAATCTCCACCTTTTAAGGAAACATTGGAATTAAATGGATTAGATGTTTTCTCTCTATCCCAACTAGTAGTGAAATTATAATTATTCAATGGGAATTCAGGAGCGTTGGTATCATAAAAGCCAGTTCTACTTGGTCCATCGGTAAGGAAGAATTCATCTACTGCTACAGATTCAGTATTAATACCAGTCGATATTCCAACTTCCATAAATCCAGAGCCTTTGTAATCTTTTGATGTTATATCTATATTGGCACCCGCAAAATCTCCATAATTTCTGACATTATAGGTCTTGTCAATGCCGATAGCTTCGACTATACTAGTGTTAAAAATCCCTAATTGAATATTTTTCTTTGAAGGGTCATTTGATGGTAATGGAAGACCATTTAAGGTAGTCACGTTGTATCGATCTCCTAACCCGCGAACGAAAATATTTCCTGAACCTTCCTGTTTAGAAATACCAGTAGCCTTAGTAACGGCGGTTGCTACATCACCTACACCTTTTTTAGCTAATTCTTGTGCTCCTATTGATATTTTTTGAGTTATTGCATTTTTTTGTTCTAATAGTAAAGCTTCTTCTCTTTCTCTATTGGTTTGTACTTTTATCACTACTTCTTCTAGTGCTGCAGCGGTAGCTCCCAGCGTAGTGTCGATTACGGTAACTTTATCCGGTTCGATAACCACATCCGGGATACGTAAAGTTTGATAACCTGTAAAACTAAATTCTAAGGTATACGTCCCAGCGGGTACATTCGGGATTTCATACTTTCCGTCAAAATCAGAAGAGGTTCCAAGAGTAGTTCCTAATAAGACGATGTTAGCAAAAGGTAGTGGTTGGTTGTTTACTTCTTTGTCTAGAAGTGTTCCGGCGATGGTTCCGGTTTCTTGTGCAAAATTTAATCCAAGAATAAACAGTGCGATAACTGTGCAAAATTTTCTCATTTCGTGTTCTTAATAAATCTGGTACAAATAAATACGGTTTTACAGTAAAGAATTTTACGCTACTATTATCCTTAGTTTAAGGGATTGTAATTTGTAGGACACGAGAATGAAAGTAGATTTGTGTAGCTATTTTTGGCTTTTAATTAGAAGTCTTTTTTTTAATATAAAAATTTAAAAATCAGATAGATGTAAAATTATTTGTTTGATAAGTAATCGAGAAAAAACAAGTTTTGGTTTTAGAAAAATTACGTTTTTAAGGTTTTTTAGTTTTTTGAAAAGATTACATAAACATTATGATAATGTTAAACAGAGTGTTTTAAAGATCTTTGTGTTAACAATGGCATAAACTGAATTCATCAATACTCAGTATATTTTTGTATTTTTTTAAGAATAAAGTAAGATTTTCTGTACAGTGACGTGTCTCTTTCATAGAAAATATTAAAAAATTCATTTATAGACGATTATAAAAAATGAGAAGGCTGAAGAGAACCATTATTGTTGTTGGATAATAATGACCTTCCAGCCTTCTACGAACACGTATCGTAATATGCTATTTAAAGAAAATAGTTTTCCCTATCGTATGTATGTATAAGAAGTCGTTTGTTGAAATTCTGAGATGTCTGATACACCAGAAAACTCGTTCTGAATTAATCGATACAAATAAAAATACTTTGTTTTAGTTAAACTTTACTGGAGTATTATACTTGTATTATGAGAATGTAATCTTAGTGCTAAGAATGAAAAGAAAAGGTTAAGAAAGTAGTTTTCTTGATGATAAAAGCCGTTTAAAAATGATCTAACATTTTTAAACGGCTTTCTTTTTATAAAATAACATCCGTAGGGATGTGGTAGTTTAGTTACGTGTCCAACCAGAGTTCCATGAGTTGTAGTCTGCTCCAGTTCCGTTTCCTACTCCAGAGATTACATCAGCTTCGCCAAAAGTAGCTCCTGTATCATTTTTAAGGTTTAATGTAATATCATCAAAAGTGATGTCAGTGATAGAAGTTTCGTCATTGACAACACCATTTCCAGTTTCAGTATCATCCAAATCAAAACCTTCAGCAAAACCTTTTAATAATACGTTAGTAAAAGTAGCCCTTGTACCAGCACGTAACCTGATGGCTTCATTTTCGTTAGAAGAACCGCGTCCATTAATAGTAAGGTTTGTTATTGTAGGAGCTGACCAAAATACTGGATTAGAGTTGTTTCCTATATCCGTATTAAATCCATCTCCCTCGATTCCTTTGTCATGAGATTGTCTGTGCTCGATATATACATTAGTTAATGTTCCTGTGTATCCTTCAGTCCAGTCCACAGAATCGTCTTGTGATCCTATAACAGATATGAAAGATGCATTTACAGTTCCTCCAAAAAATTCTACTCCGTCATCTGCTCCTTCAAACGCCTGAATAAATTCGATGGTAGTTCCATTTCCTACTGCATAAAAAGAGAATCCGTTATTTTCTGATGCTGCATCGGCTGCTCCTCCAGAATACTCGATACGAACATATCTAAGGATACCAGAATTATCATCTACAACACTACCACCATACGGTAATCCTCCAATTTCTGAAGTAGAGGTAGCGTCTCCTCCTACTACAGAGTTTATAGGTGCTCTACCTAATAAGATAAGGCCTCCCCAATCTCCAGGATTAGGAGTAGCAGTTGCAGAGGTAAATACGATAGGGTTCGTAGAAGTTCCTTCTGCATTGATCACTCCTCCTTGTAATACTGCGATATATACATCAGATCCTGTAGATGCTCTTACTACCACACCAGGTTCTACAGTAAGTGTAATACCTTCTGGTACAATTAAAGCACTAGTAAGAGCGTATTCTGTACCTAATGTTAGTGTAAGATCTTCTGTTAATGTTCCTCCGATTATTTCTCCAACAGGAGTAGAACCATCACCATTAATATTAATAGTAATGTCTGAAGTATCATCACTTGCACATGCTGAAAAGAGCATAGCTACGGCAGCGATTTTTAAAAGAAATATATTTGCTTTCATGATTTTTGTTTTAATAAATTTTACTCGTGTTCGTTTTATGTATGTTAAAATGTATATTTAAATTGTAATCCAATATTTACTCCTCTTTTGTAGCTAGATAAAGCAAATTCATCTACCGGAGTGATTTGGTTGTTTTCGTCTCTAGTGATCGGAATATTAAGAGCGTTTAGTACATCTTCTGATATTCTGGCATTTTCACGGACTCTTTCGATTGTTGGGTTCAACAAGTTTTTAACACTAATGTTAATTTCAAAGTTGTCACGTACCTTATTTTTCCAAACAAAATCTAATGTAGGTACTCCTTTTTCTACAATATTTCCTAATTGTCCCGCTCCTAGAGCATCAATACGATCAGAGAAATAGGAGAATACTAGGTTTGCTACCGGTTTGTAATCTCCAAAAGTTGGTGTGTAGCTTACATCAGCATTGATCAAAAATGGAGATGCACCTTGTAATTGGTCAGAATCTCTATTGAAATTAGTATTAAAAGTTCCCGAAATTGTTTTTAAATCCTGCTTTGTAGAGGTATACGTGATATTGACACCTGCAGAAAGAAGGTTTTCTTCTTCAGAAGTTTTTAATAATGCTTTACGCGCCTCTAATTCGATTCCAAATACTTCTGCTTTGTCTCCTGTTCTAAAGAAACGCTGTGTTCCTGTAGCATCATTAGCAGATACTAAGTTTACAGGATCATTAATCTGTTTTGCGAAAGCAGCAATAGAAAATATCTGACCTTGATCGAAGAACCATTCGTATTTTAAATCTAAATTAATGATCGACGAGAATGCAGGGTCATTTAATAAATCTGGATTACCTCCAATACGATCGGTTACGTTTTCATATACAAAGGGAGCAACTTCTTTAAACTCTGGATTAGAAACTGTTCTACTTGCAGAAAAACGTAAGTTTTGATCTTCGTTTAGCGCATATTTGATATTTAAACTTGGTAAAAAGAAAGTTTCCGTAGCTTCATTACTTCCAGGATTATTAAATGCAAGATTAATTACATCATAATCAATACTTTGATTAAATGATTCTACACGTAATCCTGGTACAAATGTCCATTTATCTCCATATTTATAGATAGCATTTGCATACAGCGCGTGAATATCTAAGTTTCCAGTATAAGTGTTTTCAGGACGTCCAGGAAGGTTTCGGTTACTGATACCATTATTTGGGTCAAGAGATCTTATGACTACAGTATCAAAAATGGTTCCTAGGTTATCATTGTTAAAAATTGAATCAAAATTATTAACATCAGTTACCTCTGTTCCTGGGTCTTTAATACTCAATCCAAAACGTTGGTTGTCGAAATCACGTTGTTTGATTCGTCCGTTGTAGCCAAAATTAAAAGATAAATTTTCTTTATGTTCGTACGCTACGTTTACACGCCCGTTCCATTCCTGATCCTCGATATTTTGAAAATAACGCTGGTTGTCGAAATCTACGTTACGAAAAAGTGTTGGATTTGTATTTGGATCATTGTCCAAGGCTAAATCATATTGCTCTAACACAATTCGCTTTCTATCTGGTTGACGTGCTAGTACGCTATTAAAGCCAATTCCGTAATCTACTTTAATTTTTTCATTAATGTTACTTACACCAGATAACTGATTCACAAAAATCATATCTTGTTCGAATTGTACATTTTGAACAAAAAGTCCAAAATCATCTAGATCATCTATAGTGTTTCTATTATATCCATTCCCATCAATTCCAAAGCGTCCTACTATATCAGAAGCGTCATTGATAAAAAGAGAAGTAAGTTTTATTCTATGATCACTATTTATTCTGTAAACAATATTTGTCATTGCGGTAGTAGTTCGGCTGTATTCGAATTCTTCGGCGTCAGCAAAAACGGTATTAGCAGCTTCGGTAACATTAGCTGCTTGTCCACGTGCATATTGGAAATTACTACCAAAAGAAGCGGTTCCAAATATATTTAGCTTAGATTCTTCGCCAATATCCCAAGATTTTCCAGCGGTAATTGATCCTGAAAGCCCAACAGGTCCTTCCGATGAGATAGGATCTATAGTATGTGATAAGATAACTGCGAAAGGATCGTTTCTGTATCTATTATAAAATCCAAAAAAACCAGTCCCCTCACTTTTTAGAAATCTCTTTCCAACGGAAGCGGTATTAATATTATTTCCCAGATCAGCGTCTATGTATGCTTTTCCAACATGCTCTTTGGCAATAATATCTACATTACCGGCAGCGAAGTCTCCATAAAAATTAGCAGCATAGGTTTTACTTACTCCAATATTTTGGATAACATCTGAAGAGAACAACCCAAGATCAATATTTTTCTTGTCTACATTATTTGCAGGGAGAGATAATCCATTAAATGTGGTGTTTAGATATCGATCTCCTAGACCTCTAACATATACATTACCACCACCTTCTTGTTTTGAGATTCCTGAAATTTTAGTAACTGCAGCTGCGGCATTACTTACTCCCTTATTAGAAAGCTCCTGAGCACCAATGCTTTGTTTCTGAACTACGGCTCCTTTTTGATCCAAAAGAAGTGCTTGCACACTTTCTTTTTTTCTACTGGTTGTTTTAATAACAACTTCATCTAAGGCCGCTGCACTTGCACCTATAGTAGCATTTACGGTGGTGGTTTCATTAGCTTTTACAACCACTTCTTTTTCTAAAGTTTCATAACCAACAAAACTAAATTCTAAAGTGTAGGTTCCTGGAGTTACGTTTTCGATAGTATATAAACCATCAAAATCTGTGGTAGTACCTTTGCTTGTGCCTTTTATTAGTACGTTAGCAAAAGGTAACGGTTGATTGTTTGCTTCTTTATCAAGCAAAGTACCGGCTATAGAGCCAGTTTCCTGCGCACTAACTATTCCAACAACGAATAGTGCACAGAGAATGACAATTTTTCTCATAACGTGTTCTAAATTCGGTGCAAATAACGTTAGCTATTGTTACCTGTGCGTTACTGAAAAATTAAATAAGAGTGATTATAGTGTTATGTAATTGTTATCTAAGGAAAGTGTTTTTTACAATTTCTTTTCTAATAATTGAAACTGTTTAATATTGAAGGATTTAATAATCAGGTATTTATGGCATTTATTTAGGTAGTTATCTAAATGTTAACAATACATTTTTTATGATTTAGTGTAAAAATATTTTTAATAATTGTTTTTGTGAAAAAGTCAAATATGTACATCTACAGGATTGATTTTTACTCGAAAAACAGGATGTAAAAAAACGCTCGGAATATTTTCCGAGCGTTTTTACATTATAAATTATTGTAGCAAATTTTACTATTGTTTGTAATTTACAACTACGTCACTTTTATTAGACCATGTTGTTACAGAAGCAACAGAATTGTCTGAATAGTTTACTTCTGATAATTTTTCACCTTCCCAGAAGAACCATTTTCCAGTTTTTACACCATTTTCATACTGTCCCATTGAGATTTTCTTTCCTGTCTCATCATAAGACTTCCATTCTCCGTGAAGTTTTCCTTCTTTATTGTAAAATCCTTGTTGACGAATTTCACCGTTGTTATAATAATACGTTCCTTTTATAGTATTTCCTTCTTTTTCGAAAGTAGGTTTCACATCTTGTGCCATAATAGCACCAGAAAAAAGAACTGCTAATGTTAATACTAAACTTTTCATACTATATTTTTTATTGGGGTGTTCTTAATGATTACATTACAAATGTAACACTAATTTTACTTTTAAACAACATTTAGGTAACATTAAGTTAACATTAGATTTATAAACAACTGTATATCAGCATTTTGTTTTATAAGCAAAAAGGTTCGTCATGATTTTTTGTAAGGTTTAACAGTTGTATGTAAGATACAATTTGACCGTTTGCAATGAAAAAAAAGCAAGTAAAATCACTTTGCAAAGTAGCTGAATCATAGGTTTTATTGTTTTTTATTTACTATCATACTTTTGAGATTGCCAGAAAATAAAGGCTATATGAGATTGCCTATTAATTCATAAAGGGATTGATATGTTTTTTATTTTGAAATATATTTATCACAATCAATTTCAAGTCCTTGGATATTCATTGTGAATCAATTGTTGTTTTTAAAGAATGTAAACTGCTTTTCGATTATGAAATAGTGTGAAAAAGATAACATTTCAATAACATACGGCAAGATTTTTAGTAACACTTTTGTGGTTTATAAGATTGTGAAGAAAATATGAACGATATTTATATTTTGATGATTGTTGCTTTAGCTTTTTTGGCTATTGCTGATTTGGTTGTTGGTGTTAGTAATGATGCCGTTAATTTTTTGAATTCTGCGATAGGTTCTAAAGCCATTTCATTTAGAACTATTATGATAGTTGCTAGTGTCGGTATTGCAGCTGGAGCTATTTTTTCTAGCGGGTTAATGGAAGTTGCTCGTAAAGGAATTTTTGTACCAGGAGAGTTCTATTTCGATGAAATCATGATCATTTTTATGGCAGTGATGATTACCGATATATTGCTGCTAGATTTCTTCAATACGCTGGGAATGCCAACTTCAACAACGGTATCTATCGTATTTGAATTATTAGGAGCAGCTGTATGTGTAGCCTTACTTAAAATTGCTGCAGATGCAGATCTTTCAGTTGCCGATTTAGGAGATTATATAAATACGAAGAAAGCTGGTGAAATTATCGCAGGGATTTTATTGTCTGTAGTGGTGGCGTTTTCTGTAGGAGCATTAGTCCAATATATATCTAGGCTTTTACTCTCTTTCAATTTTGAAAAGAAAGCTAAATGGGTAGGAGCTTTATTTGGAGGTATTGCCTTAACAGCAATCTTATATTTCATCTTTATTAAAGGTATTAAAGGAACCAATTATGCAAAACTAGTTGTAGACACCGTTGCTAATGATACACGCTTAGGATTTTTAGAATGGGCAAATGCTTATTTTGAAACCTCATATGAAACGCTAAAAGAAATGGCAAAAGCTAAAAAAGATCTTTTTAAGATCGATGCAGAGGCTGGAACCATCTCTACAACCTTAAGAGGATTTTTGGAAACGAATGTATTTGCTATAGTTGTCTCTGGGTTTGCATTACTCTCATTGATTTCTTTTGTAGTAATGAACTTTTTAAAGGTTAATATTTATAAGCTGATTATCATAGTAGGAACTTTTGCTTTAGCACTTGCTTTTGCAGGAAATGACTTAGTTAATTTTATAGGAGTTCCCATTGCGGCATATGAAGGGTATGAGATGTGGAGTGCATCTAATATGCCTGCGAATGAATTTTTAATGAGTTCTTTGAGTGGAAAAGCAGAAACCCCGACATTATTTTTATTAGGAGCAGGATTAATTATGGTACTCACACTTTGGTTTTCTACAAAAGCCAGAAATGTAGTAAAAACCTCCATAGATTTATCTCGTCAAGGAGAAGGTGATGAAAAGTTTCGTCCTAATTTTCTATCTAGAGGTGTTGTTAGAGGTACCGTTTTTATTTCGGAAGTAATTTCTTCGATTACGCCAGCAGCTTTTAAAGATTTTTCCGAAAAGCAGTTTGAGGAAGTCCCAGTTGCGGCTACGACTAGAAAGGAAGATCTTCCTGCTTTTGATATGGTAAGAGCTGCAGTAAATCTTATGGTAGCAGGCGTGTTAATTTCCATCGCTACTTCTATGAAGCTTCCACTTTCTACTACCTATGTTACTTTTATGGTAGCAATGGGTACCTCTTTAGCAGATAGAGCTTGGGGAACAGAAAGTGCTGTATATCGTGTGGCCGGAGTATTAAATGTAATCGGAGGATGGTTTTTTACTGCGATTAGTGCATTTTTAGCGGCAGCTTTAATCGCTTTCTTGATTAATTTTAATCAGCCAATTATGACAGGAGTGCTACTTCTAGTAGCAGTCTTTTTATTGGTTAGAAATACCATTAGATATCGAAATAAAACAAGAGCGGATAAGGCAGAAGATAGTCTTAAGAAATCTGAAAGTAGTTCTATACAAGGAGTGATAGAAGAGAGTGCTGACAATATCAAATCTTTTGTAAATCGAGGAAATAAAATCTATGGAAATACCATTGATAGTTTAGCTAAGTATGATCTTGCATCCTTAAAAAAGAGTAGAAAAGGGATCGCTAAATTGGAAACGGAAGTAGAAGAATTGAGAGATAGTATCTTTTACTTTATCAAAAACCTCGATGAATCCAGTGTTGGAGCCAGTAGTTTTTATATTTCTATTTTAGGGCATCTAGAAGATATTACACAATCCCTAGAATATATATCTAAAAATAGTCACAAACATGTAAATAATAATCATAAGAAACTTAGATTTAATCAAATCAAGGATCTAAAAGAAATTGAGGACCAACTACAGGAGTTTTTTGTGAGTATAAAAGATGTTTTTGATACCAGAGAATTTGGAAAGTTGAATGCCATCATCGAAGAAAAACAAAATCTCTTTACCTTAGTCACAGATAAAATTAATAAACAAGTAGAACGAACAAGAACAGAAGAAAGTAGCCCTAAAAATACAACTCTTTACTTTGGGTTGTTGATGGAAACTAAAGATCTTGTAACAGCTACTATGAATTTGTTAACTACCTACAGAGATCATCAAGATTAGATGATTATAGAATATCTCATAATGTTAGCTTAATGTTAAGGTTATGAAATATTTATGTTAGTTTATTGTTTATAGGTTCTATAATTAGCGATACTTCATTTTAAGCTAGTATATTTACCACTACTGAAGTAATTCAATTAGAAAAATGAATAAAAAAGACATCACCATTTTACTTGTAGACGACGAACCTGATATTTTGGAAATTGTAGGATATAACCTAACTACCGAAGGTTACAATGTCTTAACAGCAGAAAATGGAACTGAAGCTGTAAAAATTGCAAAAAAGAAAAAACCACATTTGATTATTTTAGATGTAATGATGCCAGAAATGGACGGAATCGAAGCTTGCGAACAGATTCGTAAAATACCAGATTTGCAAAATACCATCATTACATTTCTAACTGCTCGTGGAGAAGACTATTCTCAGGTAGCAGGATTTGATGCTGGAGCAGATGATTATATCACAAAACCTATTAGACCAAAGGTTTTAGTAAGTAAAGTAAAAGCATTACTTCGTAGACTTAAAGAAAATGATGCTTCCGAAAATGTAGTAAAGATCGGTAATCTTGTAATTAACAGAGATGAATACAAGATTGTAAAAGATAAAAATGAAATTATATTACCACGAAAAGAATTCGAATTATTATCTTTATTAGCCTCAAAACCTGGTAAAGTCTTCAAAAGAGAGGATATATTAGACAAAGTTTGGGGTAATGAAGTGATCGTTGGAGGACGTACTATAGATGTTCATATCCGAAAACTTAGAGAAAAACTAGGTGATGATAGTTTTAAAACCATAAAAGGGGTAGGCTATAAGTTTGTGATATAATGGCAGAAAATTTTAAAAGATCGTACAGGTTTGCATACCTGTCATCTTTATACATAACAATACTACTAACGCTCATAGTGAGCGTTTTTTTATATGTTCAGAATCAATTTAATATTCTGTTTGTATTAGGCTTTATCATTATATGTTATGGAGTTGCTTTTCTAATTATTCAGTATCGAGTTCAGAAATTTATTTACCGTAGAGTTCGAAAAATTTATGATGATATAGAAATGTTGGATGTAGATACCAGAGGCGAAAGTCCGGTTACTACCGATATGAGAACCTTGATAAAGGAAGTAGAAAAGTTTGCGCAAAAACGTAAAACTGAAATAGAAACATTAAAAATCAGAGAAGATTATCGTAAAGAATTTATGGGTAATGTTTCTCATGAGCTCAAAACCCCTTTGTTTACAGTTCAGGGGTATATACTAACCCTGTTGGATGGTGCTATGAATGATCCAGCGATTTTAGATAAATACCTTAACAGAGCTAATAAAGGAGTGGAAAGACTGATCTATATCGTAAAAGATTTAGATATGATCACAAAGCTCGAAGTTGGTGATCTTAACTTGAATTACACCAATTTTGATATCATAGAGTTAGTGCAAAGTGTTTTTGATCTTTTTGAAATGAAAGCCGCTAAGAAAAATATTGCTTTGACTTTTGATATGAATTATCAGACTCCCGTAATTGTCCATGCGGATAAAGAAAGGATCCAACAGGTGTTATCTAATCTCATTGTAAATTCTATAAAATACGGAAAAGAAGATGGTACTACCGAAGTGAGTATTGAGAATCTCATACGAAATAAAGTAATTGTTAGAGTTACTGATAATGGAGAAGGAATTGCGCAGGCGCATATACCTAGACTTTTTGAACGTTTTTATCGTGTGGATAAAAGTGGTTCTAGAAAAGAAGGAGGTTCTGGTCTAGGACTAGCTATTGTAAAGCATATTATCGAAGCGCATCACGAACGTATATATGTAGAAAGCGACTATCGAATTGGAAGTGAATTTTCATTTACCTTGGAAAAAGTGAAAAAGTTCCCTGTAGTCGATGTCAGTACTAAAACTGCTTAGTCCTTTATACATATTAAGATCATATAATTTTTTTAAGGTAAACTCATTTTGTTTACAACTTGGAACCAACTTATTATTCGTTAGACGCTGAGCAAGATATTCTTGTTCAAATTGACCAGGAGTAGGTATAAAGAATGCTTTTTTCTTAAGTTTTGCAAGATCCATTACTGTAGTGTATCCAGATCTTGATATGATTATGTTACTACTATTAATGGTGTTTTGAAGTGCAATGCCTGTTAAGTAATTATGAACGGTAATATTGTTCTTAATATAGGTTTCGTGTTGATCTTCGATGACACCTCGTACAAAAACGATTTTTTTGTCACTACGTTCAAATTCTTGAAATAATTTCTTCTCCAATAAAGTGCGCTGAGGTTCCGGTCCAGAAAGCAATACCATAATATCATATTTCTTCGGTAAATTCTGGTAATTGAACCTGCTTAAAGGTCCTAGATAAGTAACCGGAATATTACTTCGTTTAGGATGTCCTAATTCTCCACTTAAACTTGGATCATCAGCCATGTCCGGTACCCAGCATACATCAAATTTTTTGATATACTTATTATGAATTTTTGTACTTATAGAAGTTGTACTTCCACTTAATACTGTTAACTGATGTGTAATAAAAACTGATGGGAGGCTTTTATGTCTAACACCCATTCTATTATCCGATATAATACCATAGTAATCATCAGATTCTATAATTTTTTTAGTAGCCTTTTTTTCAGCTGTAATAGCATGAGCAATTTTTGGACTGTTTAAGAGCATCTTTAATTTAAAGTTACTAGCCTTTTTGGAATACTCTATATTATAGGAAGGAATTTCTTTAGCAGTTAAGTTTGGAAACTCCTTTTTAAGCAATGCAAGAGCTACTCCATCAGAAGCAATAACAGGTTCAAAACCTTCATGAATTAATGCGTTTATTATAGGAATACAGCGAGTAGCGTGACCTAATCCCCAATTTAGCGGTGCAACAAGAACTTTTTTACTCAAAATCAGTTGTTTTGTAAATTAATCATATAAAAAAAGACATCGTCTAATTTTAAAATTAATAGTATTCTCGTAAGTATATATTTCCTTAATTTTACCAAAAAATTATGTTTAGGTTAGTGAAGCTTTACATTCAAAAGCGAAGCGCATTGCATGTATTAGCTGAACTAATCCCGTTGAAGAACAGGATGCGTTAGATTGTAGTTTACATTTGAAAGTGAATCTAACATGGGTATATCATCTTAGTTGTTTGATCTTATTTTAGAAGTAAAATAAATAATTGAGATCTTAGCGTAACATAATCGGCATTAAACAGTCAAATACATATAAGAAGAATAAAATCAGTGGGAAGTAAAAACAAATTAAAGCGTTTTAACGAAAACAAAACTTTTCAGAATGTGGTAGAGCCAACCAGGGAGGAAGTGTTGAACAATGCTCACGGTTATAAAGGGAAATGGGGTGAGAAATTTTTTAAAAACCAAAATCCGATTGTATTAGAATTAGGATGTGGTAAAGGAGAATATACTGTAGGACTAGCAGAAAAATATCCTCATAAAAATTTTATAGGTATCGATATTAAAGGTGCTCGATTTTGGCGTGGTGCAAAGACAGCTATCGAAAACGAAATGAAAAATGTTGGTTTCATTAGAACACAAATCGAGCTAGTGGAGTATATTTTCGATGCCAATGAGATCGATGAAATTTGGATCACCTTTCCAGACCCTCAGATAAAATATAAGCGTACAAAACATAGAATGACTAACCATCAGTTTTTACAGCGATATAAAAATATCTTAAAGCCAAATGGTATTATGCATCTTAAAACAGATAGTGAGTTTATGCATGGATATACCTTAGGATTGTTACATGGAGAAGGACATGAAGTACTTTATTCGAACCATAATGTATATCATCAGGAGGGTTCGCCAGAAGAGGTAACTTCTATTCAAACTTTTTATGAAAAACAATACCTAGAACAAAATAAACCTATAACTTACATCCAGTTTAAAATTACCTAAATTGCGTCATCGATTTGGAAACAACTAAACTCTTTTTAGTTACTTTTTTTGCTTCTCTAGTTGGAGTAATTCCTCCAGGATTGATCAATATGACGGTAGCTAAAACGTGCTTAGAAAGAGGGAAGAAAAATGGTATTTTGGTAGCCATCGGAGCATCTTCCATAGTTTTTGTACAGGCATTATTCGCAATATTACTAGCAAAATATATCTTCTTTAATCCGTATGTAAAGAATATGCTGCTTAGAACAGGAGCAGTGATATTTTTTTTAATGGCAATATATTTTTTTGTGAAGGCAAAACAAAGAAGAACCAAAATGAAGGTATACAAGCATGCAGGTTCTCGCAGTTTTTTTAAAGGAGTAATGATGTCTCTGGTAAATGTATTACCAATACCTTATTTCTGTACAATAGCAGCTGCCATGAGTGTAAGTGGTAAGATAGAATACGATGCGCTTCGAATTTTTATATTTGGAATCGCAGCAGGAGCAGGAACTTTTGTAACGCTCTATTTTTATGTATTATCGTTTTTAAAAATTGAAAAGAAAACTGCTTCTATCACTAAGTATTCCAATTATTTTATGGGAATATTGATGCTTATTTTAGTAATGCTTACCGTTGCAAGGATAATTTATACCTGGAACGAGGGATAATAGGAACACTATGAGTACTAATACAGACAATAATTTCTTTGATAGGGTATATGAGGTAGCTAGATTGATTCCGTACGGAAGAGTGACATCTTACGGGGCTATCGCTAAATATCTTGGAGCTGCAAGAAGTGCGAGAATGGTTGGTTGGGCTATGAATGCATCTGGAAAACAAGAAGATGTACCTGCACACCGAGTAGTAAATCGCAAAGGTGTATTAACTGGCAAACATCATTTTGAAGGTACTAACTTAATGCAGCAGTTATTAGAAAGCGAAGGTGTAGAGGTTATTGAAAATCAAATTCAAAGTTTTGAAAAATTATTCTGGGATCCTATGAAGGAACTATAATCGTAGTGATTTAAGAACACTAATTTTTAAATAAAAAGACCTAACCCAACCGAAATTGTAGAGAAATTAAATCCACCAATTCGTAAATATTCATACCCTCCAATTATTTTATATTGATTGATATGATAATTCAATAAGCTGTTTAGTCTGTTTGAAGAAAAAGAGTTAATAAAAGATTGATTGTAATTGATTTCTATACTCAATGGATTTACAAAGAAATATTCTGCACCAATACCGTAGGTAAAACCAAATTCTTCTACCTCGCCAGCAATATATGTAGCTCCTACACCCCAATAAGCATTAAATTTCTCTGTTCGGATTCTATTATATTTAGCAAGAATGGTATAAGTAGCCAGAGAACTATTGCTATAGAAAGATTCATGTTCCCAGAGTTGTAGATAGTTAGCTTCTAAACTCATTCTTTTTAAAAACCGAAAATCTATATGAGCAGTATTACCATATAATTGGTCTGTATCTTTTAGGAATCTATTAGTGACTGTAATTCTGTATAGATTCGTATCTGCTCCCCAGTTATATGAGTAATTACCTTTATTGGATATAAAATAAGGGTGTTTGGTAATAAATGCTTTACGCCCTTTATGTTTTCTTTCCATCGGGCTTTCTATCAATCCATAGTACGTGGCATACAAACCAATCTCCACAAAAACTTTGGTAATTCTTCCTAAATTACGATCATTTTGAGATAAAAGATTATCCGAGCTATTAGGATTAGTTCGAAATATATCAGCGTTATTTTCCTTGGATAATCGCTGTTGTGCAGTTTCTAGTAAACCTTGACCAGAAGCTGTTAGTGCAAAAAATAACAAAAGGCAAATCGTGCCGATAATTCTTTTCATTGGGGCTACAGATTTAAATCTTAATAGCCAAAAACACAAACTGTACCATTTTTTGGAAAATTTCATTATCAGCATTGCCAATATTGTGATAATTCATTTCAATTTATCGGTTTTAGAATCTTAACTTTTAGACCTATCTTTGCATTTAAATTTGCTTTAGGAAAAGAATTAGTACAAATGAAGTTAGAAAAATCAGAGATTATAAAGGCTTTAGAGACCATCACAGTTGCAGGAGAAGGTAAAAATATGGTAGAAAGTGGAGCTGTGAAAAACGTAATTACTTTTGGTGATGAGGTGATTGTAGATTTAGAACTGTCTACACCAGCACTACACATCAAAAAAAGAGCTGAAGTTGATGTGATGAAGGCTATCCACGCTAACGTCTATGAAAAAGCTAAGGTAAAAGTAAACATTAAGGTAAATGCTCCAGCACCGAAACCTCAGGAACCTAATGTAATCAAAGGGAAACCAATACCAGGAATTAAAAATATTATTGCCGTTGCCTCTGGTAAAGGAGGTGTTGGTAAATCTACAGTAACTTCTAATTTAGCAGTTACCTTATCCAAAATGGGATTTAGTGTGGGGCTTTTGGATGCTGATATTTACGGTCCTTCGGCGCCTATTATGTTTGATGTAGAAAGAGAAAGACCATTATCTGTAAAGGTAGGTGATAAATCTAAGATGAAGCCTATAGAAAGCTATGGAGTAAAAATCTTATCGATAGGATTTTTTACGCAACCTAATCAAGCAGTAGTTTGGAGAGGACCCATGGCGGCAAAAGCATTGAACCAAATGATTTTTGACGCTGCTTGGGGAGAGTTAGATTTCCTTTTATTGGATTTACCACCAGGTACAGGAGATATTCATTTATCGATTATGCAATCTTTACCTATTACTGGAGCGGTGGTAGTAAGTACTCCGCAAAATGTAGCATTAGCAGATGCTAGAAAAGGGGTTGCTATGTTCCAACAAGATAGTATTAAAGTTCCTGTTTTAGGAATTGTAGAAAATATGGCTTATTTTACTCCAGAAGAGCTTCCTAACAATAAATATTATATCTTTGGTAAAGAAGGAGCCAAAAATCTTGCAGACGATATTAATGTGCCATTTTTAGGAGAGATACCTTTAGTACAGAGTATTCGCGAAGCGGGAGATGTAGGTCGCCCAGCAGCATTGCAAACAGCTACTTCTATAGAGAAGGCTTTTGAAGAATTGACAAGAAATGTAGTACAGGAAGTGGTGAATAGGAATGAAAGTTTACCGCCTACAGAAGCAATAAAAATAACAACAATGGCAGGATGTTCTGCAGTAAAAAAATAGAAAATGACATCTGAAGAATTAAAGATTAATGTAGAGAAAGCACTCGATGAGATTCGTCCGTTTTTAGAAAGTGATGGAGGTAATATCTCATTAGTAGGTATTGAAGATGATAAAAGAGTCAAAGTTCAGTTAGAAGGGGCTTGTGTAGGTTGTAGCGTAAATCAGATGACATTAAAATCTGGAGTAGAGATGACCATTAAAAAATATGCTCCTCAGATCGAAGAAGTTGTAAATATAGAATAACCTATATTTCGTAATACAAACAAAAACATATGCTCAAGAGGATTATTTCTCTTGAGCATATGTTTTTTTAAGACCAAATAATGGTTGTAAAAATGGAATTTTGAGAATAATAAAGTGGTAGATAATCCAGCTAATTAGAAAAGTTCCTAATACCATAATGATAAATTTTAGAGTGATACTCCATTCTAAATTCATCAGATAATATCCTATACCTACAGTAATGGTTTGATGTAGAATATAAAAAGGATATACGGCTCTATTGCAATATGCAAGGATGTTACTTCTTCTATTTAAATACTTTGCAGCATAACCAAATAGTACTAATATCCATGACCAGAGATTAACTACCTTTACCATACCTTCTGAGAAGTGAATAATTATGCTGTCTTTTCCAATCACCCAGATGATAGTTTGTATGATAAATGCGATAATTCCGATCCATAAGGCTCTTTGCTTAAATAATTGAATTCGTTCCCAAAAAATAGATCCACAAGAGATTAACAAGAATCCGTAAAAAAATAGCACCATAAAATTGATAAATGTAAACCAGTCATCTACTAGTGCATGAGTTACTGGGAAAAATGGTTCTATTAATGTCTCTATGAGATATAAAGGAATGATGAAAATATAAAACCCGAAAGGTTTTGTCAGTTGCCTTGAAAGCCATTGTAGTATTTTAGTATGTCTATTTTTCAGGAATACTAGGATGGGTGATAGTAACAATGAGTACAGAAATAAGTATGGTAAAAACCACAAATGGTGCCAGCTGATATTACCTTCTGGATAGACTCCTGTATATGCTTCTGTAGTTAGATATGAAAAATAAGATCCTACAAATTCGTTTGTAGCTAATCTTTCAAAATAAATTTGTGGAGGTACAATTAATAGCATACCAAAGCCCAAAGGAATTCCTAATCGTAAGAAACGTTCTAGATTAAATTGCCATAAACTTCTTTTGGATAAAGCGTAATAAGTTCCCATTCCCGAGATTACGAATAAAATAGGAAGCCGCCATTGATTAAGGAATAACATAGGCCACCGCATTCCTTCTGAGATGTCATTGTTTTTAATATGCCATCCCCAAGGAACGAAAAACATTCCTACATGATAAAAAATAAGCAATGCAAATACGATTACTCGTAACCAATCTAAGTCGTATCGACGAATTTTTTGATCCATACCTTTTGAAAATTTGTTTTTCCAAAAGTGATATAAATCTCTTTTTATTAGAGCAAAAAAGTGTCTAAATACGTCCTATATTGTAATACTACACTTTTTTAAATGGTGTTAAGATGTATTTTGTAAGGTTACAAAAGCTTTCGGAGACATGGCTACATGTTTTTTGAAAGCATTATAAAAAGCTGATTTTTAGTTAAATCCTACCGAGTTGCCAATGGCTTCAATCGTAAGATGAGCATATTCTGGATCTGTTAATCTTTTTTTAGATAGTTCGATTCTATATTGATTAATAAAATCATTAAAATTTAAACCAGTAGAGGTATTGATGATCTGTGATATGTAATTAGCACTCGAATTTAATTCCTCAGATAATCTTTTTAAAGAAGCCGAACTGGTTAAATAAAACTCTTTACTTTCTACGAAGTTTTTTATCTCGTCTATAGAAATTTCTTGCCCCTTATAACTAGAAGTTTCATATTTATCTGCAATCCACGAATTTTCGAAAAATCTAGATTCTGATAACAAAACAATACCTGTTATAGTAACTATTATGGTATGAAAGATAAAAATATAATGATCTCCTCCATCGTCATCATAGTTTAAATACACTATAAAAATCAGTAAGAAAAATGCAAGTAATCCTATAGACGTATTCTTAGAAAAATCGAATTTGTCAATCCTAGTGTATTCTGAATTTGTCTTTGCCCTTTTAGCTTTATGTATGATGATAAGGCGAATAGAAAGTACTATGTAAAAAACAAAGCTAAATAAAACCAACCATCGGAATTCATCCTTAATCAATTGATAGGTGTAGTCTGTGTTTTCTGGAACTACAGCTCTTTTTACATGAGGATAGTAAGCTCCTAAATATGCATTTACTTTTACCGAAATAGGTTCTAAATAATATTGTATTTGTGTAAAAAAGTATAGAATAGCAGGTAAGAAATGTACACTATGCTTTTTTATTGTAATAGGTTTTCTAACCAGAAGAGAGTATACAAATAAGTAAATAGATGGCGCTAAAAGTAAAACTAAAGGTTCTGTACTGTCATTAAAATGGAGTACATATTTTATCAGACCTGTATAGCATAAAAAAACGTCTGTAGCTATAATGGATTGTATAAGTAATGACCACCCATAGATTCTAAATGCTTTACTTTTTTTAGAAGTTCTTAGAAGAATTACCAAACTGATTAATAATCCTATAAATATACCAAGACTAATAAAATAGGAAACAAAATTATGTCGTATAGGAATTTGATCTATGATCTGCTGTACTTGTTCCATAGCAGCATTGATTTATTCTGTAATAAAATCTGTTAACTTCTGAGGTCCTTCTAATGGGACTCTAATTATTTTTAATGTACCACCATCTGTTGTAGCAATTTGCCATTTGATTAGCGTGATACAGCCATTTTCAATTTCAATTCCAGTAATTGATCTGGGATGTACACAGCTTCCATCATTAAAAAGTGCTAATTCACCTGCTTCTGGAAAACGAGGGCGATGCGTATGCCCTATGATTGTAAACTGATTTTGGTGATTCGAAATCCATTTTTTTATTCGCTTCTCTACTTTTTTAGTCTCTCTATAGTTTTTAGCAGGGCTTGTAGGATCTGCGATACCCACTACCTGCAAAGGTTTCCACAAGACGCGAACCAAAAATCGGTTGATTCTCCACCCAACATAGTTCATAAAGTCTGCCTGATGGCCATGTAATAAAAAAATGTCTTGTTTCGTATTGGTATGTCTTAGAATAATTGCTTCATGATATTCAATATTTGGAAAAAGAGGAACATCATCATCAATCTTTCGATCATAAAAAGAACTTAGATACTTTTTTACATATTTTGGATCTCTATATACCATATCATGATTACCCCAAATCATTGCTAATCTATCATTAAAATAGAATTTCTGGAGTAATTCATACACATTTTTATGTGCTCTCAGAATAGTTTCAAAATGTATGTTTTCCCATAGTTCATCTCCATCTCCTAATTCGCAATAGGTAAACCCTTCATTAAAGTAATGTTGTAAAGCGTGGAAATAAATATTACGATTATTCGCAAAATCATCGGCAAAACTATTATCACCTCTATGGCAATCACTAAAAAGAATAAACTTAGAACTGTCATCGAAAGGGATAACTTTTGCGTTTTCATAAGCGCGATCCAAACGGGATTGAGATGACATAGAAGGTACTTTTTGTATAAATATACAATACTCTATGTTTTTTAAAAGCGTAGTACTTGATAAATATTATGAATGACTAAGAGTTCGATTTTTTCTTAAATGGAAATTACTTAAAATCATTAAAAAAGCTACAATATATAACCACCATGTTTGATTGTAGTTTAGATAATAGGCAATAAGTAAAATGAATAATCCAACGGTGTATACTATAATATTGATCCAGGATTTATTTTTATAATGCTTCCACATTAAAATAATACTTCCCAACAGGAATAGAGCAAGTATTACATATTTCCATTTAGAATTATATTCTAATTGATCGAAACCGATGTAACTAAAAAATGAAGCATAAGCAGCCCAACAAAATGCACATTTAGGAAATAAAAAAAACACAACAGCGGATAGTATATTTAGAACACTCATCTTTTTTGTAGAGCTACCAGATGGTTTATTAGCATTTTCGGTAGTACAAGAGCAAGGTTTATTTTTAAAGGTATACATATTGCTGTTGTGTTTGGTTATGGAACTTGACTCGATAATCGAGATTACATAATACTTACGTAGTTTTATCGAAAATTAATTTTAAGCGAAACCGTCTACTTTGAGGGTTTTTTAGGAACACCTTTTTCCCATTGTGCTTTGCCTAATAACCAACTAAAATCTCCGCTCAATTGATCTCCAGAAGTTAACTTTCCGTTCTTGTACAGATAGATGCCAGCACTAGAGTGACATCCCATACAACTCTCTGTACCAAAAATAGTAATATCACTTACTGGGTTTGCTTCCATTAAATTAGAGGCAGATTGATTCTCTCCTTGAAAAAAGGTCTCCATTGTGATATTGGTAAGTAATGCAAGATTTGGATTTCCACCAGGTTTGTTAACTACAGATTTTGGTACTTTATAACCGATTTCTGTGTGATTGCCAGGAGGAACATTCTGATCTAACGGATACTGAGTATCGATTAATCGATAGTATTGCCAAACACTTTTTTGCTGTTTAAAATAGGTCTGCATTTTTTCATTAATTCGCTGTACTCTTACGGGTATATCTACCATTCGTTTTGCCTGAGTTTTCATAACATCACTGTTGGCAAAATATTTATCCGTACTACTACTGGAAATTGTCCAGAAATCTCCATGAACTCCTTTATTATGAGTATATGTTGTTCCGTTTTTTGTAACATCTATGTTTACAGGACAAATTTCACAGTTAGGGTCTGTAAGCGATGGAGGAATTACTGTAGTTTTTCCGTCTTTTTCAATTACATTTTGATCTAAATTATCAATATGCTCAAAAGTGGACCATACCCATTGTTTGCCTGTCGGTGTTTTTTGACTAATATGAAAACCAATCATTCCTAAATCTTTTTTAACTAATGAAGTGCCATCTGGGCCAATAATATATCCTTCTTCTGTATAATAGCGATCTTTATAATCTTTGTCAGTAAGAATTTTCCATGCAAATTTGATTTCTACAGCTCCTAATTTATTCTCCTCATAATTCCCTTTAGGAAAATTAGCAATTCCAGTTTCTGAGAACTTAGTCTGACCATTAATATTATAAAGTTTATTAGAAACGATATAGTCAAACTCCTCTTTATTCATGAGTACTTCATATACAACTACATTTCCGTTTTGATCAAAAAGTTTTCCAGCAAATGCCTGATCTACTTCATCTGCGATATCAAAGTTTTTACTGCTTGTAGGAGTGTTTTTAGAAAGCACTACACGTGCATCGTTATTAGATAGAATAGCATCTGATAAACCTAATCCCGAGGCTGTTCTTGGACTTCCCCAAGGAGCTGGAGTTTTTCCGTCTGCTCTGTACACCTGAAATGCTTCTTTCCATCCTAACCAGGTAGGTTCTCCTTTATCTGTAAATTTTTCTGTTGGTTTTCCTTTTTCGTCTCTTGGCCACATAATTGCAATAAAAGCTTGCCAACTGTATTCATTAAACTTTTGATTTAGTCCAAAAATGTCGTTTTTGTCCTTGAATTTTTGCTGAATTACCGGATTTACATCTACTGGAATATCGGGAGAAAATTTTACAGGAGCTGGAATTTTTTTGTAATCATCAGTATTCATAGTAACCTCCGCAGTATCAACCTGCTCTTTAACGGTAACCTTGTCTTTACAAGAAAGGAATAGCATCAAGATACATGGGATTACCCAAAGCTTATTAAAATAGGTGTATAAAAGTTGTTCTGTGCGTTTCATAATATATAATTTTAGGTTAATTAGTTATTGTTTGTAATCGTTGTCTTCTTTCCCAAAATGAAGAATTAGGGTAACGTTGTTCTTGTGCGTAGTATTCTTGTCTTTTTTTTAAGTACCCTTTATAATCTAGCGTAATGATGTATTGGTACTTTGGTAACGCTGAGAGATCTCCTTTTAAAAAATCAACAGTAGCGTAAGCAGCAAATTGGCTCATTGTTAGGGATTTGAAAATTCCTAAAGAAGAAATAGGATCGTAGCTGGATGCAGCATCTCCAACTGCCAGCCAGGAATTGCCAACGGATGAGCTTAGAAATTGGGTGTGAGCAGCAACAATTTGTGGTTCTATTAGATTCGTTGAGTTTTCTGTTCTATAACGTGTATAGTTTGTTTTAAATAGGTGCTTGTCAAAAATGTGGGTTCTTCGAATTTGCATTTTATTTGCAATATCTGCATCTGTCATGTATGCAATTACCAGTTTTTCATTAGGCAGTGTAGCGCTATACCACCACCCATATGGATCGGTTTCTACACAAGTGCCAGTACCTAAATCTGTTTTATTAGAATTGGTAATATTATAAAAGCGGTAAATACCTACCATTCGATCTTCTTTTATTTTAGTTACTTGTTGAAGACATGAAAAAGCAGCTTTTTTTCCTGTAGCATCAATAACAAAAAGGGATTTGATAATTGTCTGTTTCTGATTTGAATTGGTCTTTAAATACCAGAATTCGGATTTTTTTTTGGAGGATAAGACACTAGTTTTAAATTGTATAGATACTCCCTTTTTTTTGGCTTCTTTTATCATAAACCGATCAAAAGTCAGTCTATCCAGATGCCAGCCATATCCATAAGTAGAATACATATATTCATTATGATACAATTCAGAAGAACCCCATGAAGCAGAGGTACCATAAGACTGTTGGAAATTACACTTTAAGAAAGAATCCCAAATTCCTAATTGTTGTAATTGCTGGGATGCTTGTGGAGGAATGGTTTCTCCAATTCTTGGTAAAGAAGCATCATTGGGTAGCATATTGCTTGCTCGTTCTAAGATCGCAACAGATAAAAATGGCGCTTTGTTTTTTAGGGCTATTGCTGTTGCGCATCCTGCAACTCCTCCACCTATAATACAAACATCATATGTCAGTTTTTTGCTGGTCATGAACTAGAATCTTGTTTTACGGCGATCCATTGAGCAACCACTCCAGCTGGAGCTGTAGATTTACTATTAGGTCCTGTAGGATGAGGAATTGCTCTAACGATAGACCCCACAATTGCAGGGCGTTGGTCAACGCCATTCATCCAGTTCGGAACGAAATATCCTAAATAATTATAGATCCATTCGGCTCCTCCAACAATACCTTTTCCTTGGAATTGTAACGTGAAAGGATTGCCGTAGCCAATAGATCCTTTTAGTTTTAATTCCCATCCAGGACCATAAATCAGACCATCTAATGTTTGAAATGGAGCTTCGTTTATTTTTATGTTTCCCCTTCCAAATTCTAAAGAGTCAAAGTCTGCATCCAGATCAGGATTACTTAGAAAACTTCGATAGGTCCATATGCCAGTTAGAATTTCCGGCACAGAGTTAATAGCTGTATTCATGATTTTTTAATTTGAATTATTTTCTTTGTTAGATTCCCCAAAACTTTGACCTAAAACACGATTACCTGGTTGTACAGGGTCTCCTAATGCTTCATTATTACGTTCTACCTGATAGAATTGTCGTGTGATTCCTTCTCCTTCGGATATCAAAAACCCAAGATCTTTCCAGGCCTCTACCATTTGAAGATCTCCTGCATTATTGTTTGGTATTCCAGATGCCCAATATACCTGAGAACCATTCAAAGATTCAGGAACTACAATAGGTCTATGCGCTGGCCACCAAGGAATATTATATGCTATTTGCTGTTCTACAGGATCACCAATGGATTCTGGATAAATATTGTTCCATTTTTCGTAGGTAGTATTGATGTTCTGAAAAGTACATTCATGAAAATCTGCTTGCCATGGAATTCCAATATACTTTGTAAGATCTCCAGGTTCTATTCCAGCAGCAATATTAGGTGCAGTACTTCCATCCTTGTTTGCAATAGGTTGCGGAATGCTAAGTCCTCCGGCAATATAAGTAGCATGTTTTATTCTATAAGGTTCGCTATAGATTGCAGGATTGTCTACAATCCATGAGAGTTCTCCTCCAGGGCAAAAAGCACCACCCAATACATTACTTAATACGCCTCTATCAATTCCGATTCCTGTTGTTGGCGGGTTTGCCCAAGGATTTGTGCAGGATGAGTTACTTTCTCCCCATTCATCGCATTCATTTACAAACTTTCCATTTGCCCATTGTTTTAAGAAAAACAGTTGGGTTTCTGTCATAGAAAGAAATTTTTGAGGAGCGGTATTGGTTAATGGATTATCTCCACAAAGTAGTGGCATCAATCTTGGCTTATTAGAAGTTAGGTTGTAATTGCCTTCTACTTCATACGCATTGAGTTGATCCGTTTTCCTCATGATTCCATAAACAAATTGTCGTAACCTGTAGTAAGGATCTTTTTCGTTTTTTGGTGGAATAGAAAGTGTTTTATAATCTAGATTACCTCCTGTTCCTCTATTATGAGGATCACCACCACCGAAGAAATCAAAGACAAAAGTGTACTTAAAATCATCAGGTCTTCGTAGTTGAGGCCACAATTCTTTATAAAATTTTGGATAATAATCTGGATTATAATGAGCTTCATTTCTCCAGATATCAAATTCTTCGGGTGTTTTTGGACTATTAGTTGCTTTGGTAAAAGGAGGAACTCCGAATACCTGTGGGTCATAGGCCATTTTACGTACAAAAAGATCATACATTTTTTCATCCATGGTAATCATATCTTCCATTTCTGGCACATATCTTGGATACCCAACGACTACCCATGCTGGGACTTGTACGTCCATCGTTCCGGTAGTTTTCACCTTTTTTTCTTTATCACCATCATAAACGGTATCCATAAATGTGTATTCGATCTTGGCGGTTACAGGACCATCGGAAATATCATCAAACCACCCATCATTATTTACAAAACTTTCGATAACTGGAGTTTTGGTAGATCCTGAATTTCCGTTTCCGCCTAATACGATCAATCGGATATTTTTTTCTTGTTCGTTTACTAATAAACTGCCTAAGGTTTCAATAGCATTTGGTTGAATGTCCGAAGGAGGAAATGTTTGTGGATAGGATACCTTTTTGTATTTACTGGTATCGGTTTTTTTACTTTCTGAACCAAATTTTGCAAAAGCTCCTTTATTGTTTTTTAGGTTTACAGTTAATGGCCCAGGATCGATAATCAGTTGTCTTCGTAGATCAGGTTGTGTTACTTCTGGATTGCGAAGCGGATGATCAGGAGCATACCCTTGTTGTCCGTTGGTTTCCTGAAATTCATACCAAGAAGCTTTTTTATTGGCTAGATGAACCGTCCAATCAATGTCTGTAACTTTTCCTTTTACAATTCTTGGGGCAGTAACTGCAGTCTCGTATACAAAATTATAACTGCCTCCTACTTTAATTTCTTCTCCTTTAGTATCTCCATTTTCATAAGAGAAAATCCTGAATCTTGCTGCTTGTTTTTTGATTTTAGATAAATCATTACTGTCTTTAAAAGAACTAACCCTTATAGGGTTTCCTTTAGAGTCTTTTTGTTCTCTTCCCATTTCATCACAAGCAATTGGTAAGGTCCCAGGTTGTTCTGGAGTTAGATAAAAATCGTCATCTGTATTACCAAGCCTTGCGATTCCAATACTTGGATGAATTTTAAAAGTGGTATATGTATTGTCCATTATGTGTTACTTTAATTAGTCCATGAAGTTTAAGGATACACCATCTATATAGATAGCATTGTCTATGGGTTTGCCATCGATACCTACAATAACTAGTTGTACGGTAATATTCTTGGCGCCATTGTTTAATATCCTTTGTACAGCATCTGTAGCATTGATTTTATAGTTTCTAGGTTCATGATGATGTAATTGCCTATAGTCAAAATTTCTTGTTTTGTCTAGTGGTAAATTGCAATGTCCTGGTCCACCATAGCAGCTTCCATGAAATGTGGAGATTTCTTCTACAAAGTGATCATTTCCATTTGTTGGAGTATCTATTGTAGCATCTGGACTGTTTAGAAACACTCTGATATGTGCATTTGGTAAATTACCACGTTGTACACGATGAATTTTTATTTCGGCTTTTCTGTGTGTATCTAATGTATTGGTCGAAATGGTAGCTGGTGCACTATTAAATTTTACCAAGCCTACTTTGCTAGAGACATCATAGAATACAGAATCTCTCATGTAGGTATACCCGAGTTTTTGAATGCTCATAGTATCCTGAACGGTCATAGACCATGGAGCCAAAACAGCATTCATCTCCTGAGGAGTTCCGTTGTGTAATTCTTGCCATCGAGCCCATAAACGATCTACATTAGAATGATGTGCCCAAAACAGTGGATCGAAAGCAGTGATTCGATTATCTGTCATCCAACCGTAAATAGGATTTTCTTGGTTTTGAGGATCTATAGTAAGGCCTAAATCAGCATAAATTTTTTGCCACTTAGTATTTCCCTCATAAGGATAATTGGGATTCGTACCACCAGAGAAGTTATGCATTCCGTTATGTACTTTTTCCAAAGAACCATAATGATGGTCATAGGATGGTCCGCCACCGAAATCACCAAAATTGTCTAGAGAAAGTAATACATCAATGTCATCTTTGGTTGGATAATGAGAAAGAGGTCCCATAGATCCAGGCCATCGATTTGGAAACCAAAGTGGATTTATTTCTTTAAGGGTATTATAAATTGCTCGGATTTTATCAGACCATACAGCAACATTATTTACATTGATAATTTCATAAGGTATTCCAGCTGCTTTTAAAAAACGTAATCCAGAGTTATAAATAGTTCCTTTTTTTACGATTTTTTCTAAGGCAGCAATTTCTTTTTTAGTAAGTATAGATTTTCCTTCGCTTGTTTTTTGATTCTTTAATTGATCTAATCCTTTTTGAGTAAGAAAACAGCCATAAGCCTCAGGAAGTACTCCTAAGTCATATTCTTTGTTATTAAAAGTGTTTTTGTTTTGATCTGCGTAATCTGACCAAGACCAATAGGGTAGTGCAATATCTTGATCATAATCCTTTAATTTTTGTTCGAAAAAATAAAGATAGAGTCTATGCCATGTTGTAAACTGTTCCCATCCATGTTGACAGGAATTAGTATGAATCCTTGCCCAGTAGTCAAAGCTTCTCTCATCCTGCCAATAATCTGTGTATTGAAACATGCAATTCAAAGCTTCTCTAAATGTTCCTAGTTCTTCTGGAGATAAGGAACTTACTTCTTTTCTAATGGTTAATCCTTTATTATCTCTATGATCCTGATTTGTGGTATTAGAAGATACAGGGTGAAGCAATTCTCCGTTCGCTAGAGCAAGATGATTATTGCTGGTAGTTAGGTGTACTTCTTTTTTAGAATTTTCTTCTTCCAGCGTCAGAGGACAATCGGCATCAATCCAATTTGCTATTATTTGAATTTGATCTGTTGAAGCTGTTGCAATAGCATCCCACAGTAATTTTGGAAAAATACTACCATCAAAAGGATACAATCCTTTTAAGCCTTTAATAATTGCAGACTGATCACTCCTTTTATATACAGGAGGATGGGTTCCTCCTCCACCTCCTTGCCCTCCTGAAGGCCAACAATCTCCAATAGATGTATGTATTGGTGGTTGTTGTACCGAAGATATTGCTGGCTGTTGAGATGCAGTATCTGAGGATTTTTTTTGAGATCCACAACAACCATCGCTTTTTTTTGTGGGTTGTGAAGCAGGAATATTTATGTGAGAATCATCTTTAGACCCGCAACATCCCTTTGTTTCACTTGAAGTGTTATTTGCCTTTGGTGCAATAAGACGTTGTCCATATAAGGAAGCAGTTATGAAAACTTCCGGATCTAACCAAAAAGCATGCAATCCTTGATAACTAGGAACCGTTTTTCCCTGTAATGAATTTAGAATCTCTTTTACGCTTTCGTATTGAGATATTTTTCTCTTTTTACCGGACATAATTGTGAGTTATAATTTTAATAAAGCAGTGCTTCTCAAAGTTATAATCGAAAGGGAATTTTTGGTATGGGTATAAACCCCTGTTTTATTGATTTTAAGGGTTTTTTAATTATTAACACGTTGATTTTGTGCGAAAAAGAAAGAACTCTGGTTGTTTTGTTTTAGGGTAGAAGTAGCAGCTGAAAGAACTTAATAAGTACGTTGTTTAATCAATAAAAGAGGAATATTTTTGATTAAAATGCTGATTATAGGTTACGAGATTTGTAGGAGGAGATCAATTTAGAATATGGAATTTATTTTTAATAATTTCATCCTTTTTATCTTCAACATAGTTTAAAAAAGCCTCTGCTACTGGAGAAAACTTTTTGTTTTTTAACCATATTAGATTCCATATAGTTTTAATTGGAAATCCTTTCACTGGAATAATTTGTAAACGTCCAGCTTCTAAATCATTTCTAATACCAATAAGAGGCATGATCGAATAACCAAGACCAGCAATTACAGCCTGTTTTACTGCTTCATTAGAAGTAAGTTCCATTTTTTTTCGAACTGGTAGATCGTTACGTTCGATATAGGCTTCCATGGTATGTCGAGTTCCTGATCCTGGTTCTCGATAAATTAATGGAAGTTCGGTAAAAATAGATTTGTTATAATTTTTTTTATGAAACTTCTCAGAAGTATTTCCTACCAAAAATAATTGGTTTTCCATCAATTTAGTTTTCTCGATTTTTAAATGCGTTGGTAGTACGGAAACAAGTGAAAAATCAACAGTGTTTTCTTCTAAACTTTTTATTACTTTTTGCTTATTGGTTACATCTAGTACAAGATCCACACCTTCATGTTGTTTCATAAAATCCGAGAGAAAATATGGGATAATATATTTACCAGTAGAAACAACCGATATTTTTAAAATACCAGATAGCTGTCCTTGATACGCATTAGTCTTGTAACTTATTTGGTTTACCTCATCGATTATTTTTTTTGCAGCAATAGCGATTTCTTTACCAAAATCAGTAACATAAAGTTTTCTTCCAATTACCTCGGTTAGTGGAATTGGAAACTGATCTTGAAAATTTTTAAGCTGAATAGAAACTGCAGGTTGGGTTAGATGCAGCTCTTCCGATGCTTTCGTAATACTTTGTTTTTCTGCGATTTTTAGAAAAATCTGTAATTGATGCAAAGTATAATTCATAAATATAATTAATGATTGTAATTACAAATATAAATGAAAATATATGAAAAATATCCTGTAAATTAGAGATTATAAAAATAAAGTCATTGATTAACAAATATTTATAAATATTGTTTTGAATCCATAATGAAATAAAGTGTTTCATTTAAAATTTAGATATATGGAGTTATTGAAAAATGCAAAGGACTTCCTAAAAAGAAGCATGAGTAATATGAGTACTAGTGACCGTGTATCTGCTTCTAGAGAAGCTAAATTACTAGTATTAAGTATAAATGAAATATATAAGAAAAGTAAAGACCCAAAACTTATGGATGTTATGAAGCTAATTACTCTGAAAAAAAGAAAAATAGATAAAAGATTGAAAGGACTTATCACTACGTAAACTAAATAATTATTCTAGTCTTTAATTTCAATTAATATAATGTCTATTATAAAACACAAACTTGAAAAAGGAAAATTAGCTTATACTAAAATTTGAATTAGTTAAAGAACTATATAACGCCCTATATAGTTCTTTATTTGTGATGCTTTCATTATCAATTATTACCTAAGTAGCTGCTTTCAAGGGCAGCTACTTTTTTTATGGATGTCCGTGTAATTTATAGAATAGAGAAATATCTCTAAATTTCTTTCTTTCAACTATGTACTAAAAACAACATCCTTACTGGATGAACTTTCCCTAGTCTAAAAATATTAGGATTCTTTTGGGATAAGGTTTAACTCGGTGTCGTAAAAGTGACACCATGTCTATTTACGACATTTTTTTGTCGGAAATTTCTAATCATTTGACGGACAAGTGCTAGCCTTTACCCTGCTTAGTCAGGTACCTTTGAAACATCAAAAATCAATAAACCTAGCATAAATCATGGTCGATGTTGTATTAACAGTTTTAAAGGATAAGCTCAATGAGTATTTTAAAAATGTAGTAGGTACTACAGAATCTAATATTATAGACTTTATAAGTACAAATAATAACGATCCTGTTTCTTTTACTAATGATAAAATAACTCCTTTTCTCATTAATATTTCAGAAGATAGAAAATTTAGAAATGCGGATCAATATGCCGGTATAATTCGAAATGGCATAAAAACCCAAGCAAATCCTGAAATAAGAATTGAGTTATTGATTTTGTTCGTATCCAAATTCAATAAATATGATCAGGCACTTAAGTTTTTATCACATGTTATTAAGTTTTTTCAGGTCAACCGAATCTTTGATCCTCTGAATTCACCGCAATTATCAGATGAAAATATAGAGAAGTTGATCGTAGAATTAATATCACTTCCATTAGAAGAACAAAATCAAGTATGGCATTCTTTAAACACATCATACCTGCCCTCAGTATTATATAAAGTACGTCTGCTATCTTTTATAGACGATCAAAGTATGGAGTTTGTGGGAGAACCAATATCCAAAACGAATCTTAATCTTCATCAAAAAGTATAAGCTTTTAACAAATAGATCAATAAACAAGTCCAATATCGAATCAAATAAAGTATAACATGGAATATCGCGAAATTTTTGACATAGAGGTTTTTCACCCTGTTTTATTAGAATCTAATGCTGTAGTGCTTGTACCTAAAAATGAAACGAGAAAACACTTAAGTAACCTTGGATTTGTAATAAAGAAAACAGAAAAAGGAATAAAGGTTTTAGCTCCTATATCTCAGGGAAATATCGGTTTCCAACCTTTGAGCGAAGATGACAACTTTACTTTTTATATATATCCAACTTCAGATACTACTCAGGAGATTACAGATTTTTCTAAGATAGATGAAGGTCATATGATCTCATTTTCTAATCAAGATCTTTCAGAAAATAGTCAGGAATTAGTAAGTAGCCAAGTAGCAAAGGAAGGAGTTTTTGGAGGATATCCTGCATTAGGAAGTATTCATATTATAGGTCATAAAATTAATCTTACATCTTTAGAAGAACCAATAATTTTTAAAGCTGTATTTGGAGCAAAGTCGGTAAAGTGGAAATACTATTTTGTTTCTAATACCGAAGATACGGATATCAGCTTAGAGTCTAGAGATAATCAAATTAGTTTCAATGAAGTGGTAGTAGATGAAAACACCACGGATCAGATTATAAATTCCATTCAATTAAATTTTCCGAATACCCAAGTTAAGATTTTTGAATCTAAAGATTTGGTTCCCTACAGTAACAAACCCATTAAGAATATCAAACTACTTCAAAACGGTGATATTCTTATCAATCATTTACCCAACCCTCGAGCAGAACAACAAGGAATTCAAATAATTAAAATTAAATAGAAAGGCGGATCTGAAAAAACGTATTGGTTTTTAGAAAAGCCTAGTATAAACATGTAAAACTATTAGAATATGTCTAGATTTTTAACACCAGATGTGTATACAGAGGAAGTACCTCTATTACCACAATCTGTAGCAGAGGTTTCTACTGCGGTACCAGCTTTTATTGGATATACGGAAAAAGCGGTAAAAAATGGGAAAGATATTACAAACAAAGCCATTAGAGTATCTACTTTATTGGAGTTTAAAGAGGCTTTTGGAGGTGCACAATCAGCATCTTTTAAGGTAAGCATTTCGGATGATGATGCTGTAGAAAATATAGAAGTAGAAGCTCCGAAGCATACTTTATATCATGCCATCGATTTATACTTTAAAAATGGTGGTGGTGATTGTTATGTCATATCCATAGGAAGTCATAATGATGATCATGATAAAGAATCATTCTTAAATGGTTTAGAGGCGTTGAGTAAGGAAGACGAACCTACCTTGATTATGCTTGGCGAAGCAACAAAATTAGATGCGCCTGATTATCACGAAGTATGTCAAAGTGCTTTAGCTCAATGTCAAGAGTTAAAAGACAGATTTTGCATTTTTGACATTAAAAAAGATGATGAAGATGGAACATCTTTTAGAAATGGAATAGGTACAAATAATCTAAAATATGGTGCCGCTTATACTCCGTATTTACAAACATCACTTACCTATCGTTATGAAGAAGATCTTGTAGAAGTATCAGGTTCTTCGGCAACTGAAACCCTACAATTAGAAATAGCCGGTGCGATTAGAGTTGAATACAATGGATCTTCGCAAGATGCTCCTAAAGTTAAGATCAACAAAGGATCGGGAAGCATACCTTCTTTTAGTATTGCTGATGCTGTGTTAACCATGAATGTTGGAGATGGAACTCCTGCCAGCGAGATTATAAATGAATGGAATACATTTTCAAACAAAGGCGATTTTGATATTATTTTATTAGATGGAGCTGCCGTTGTAGAGTCTTCTACAGGAACCACTGATCTTATTACTACTGGTGGTGATAATGCATCTGTTAGTTTGTCAACTTTCAAGGAGTCTCGTTCTGAGTTATATAGCAGAATTATCAGTGAGGTATCAAAACAACGCATCACCTTACCACCAAGTGCAGCAGTAGCTGGTGCATATGCTACTACAGATAGGGAAAGAGGTGTATGGAAAGCACCAGCAAACGTAAGCTTAAATGCTGTTATAGGTCCTATTGCGAAAATCACTTCTAAAGATCAGGAAAAACTAAATGTTGATGCTACAAGTGGTAAATCTATTAATGCTATCCGAAGTTTTGTTGGAAAAGGAACCATGATTTGGGGAGCTCGTACACTAGCTGGAAATGACAACGAATGGCGATATGTGCCAGTACGAAGGTTATTCAATATGATAGAAGAGTCTACCAAAAAAGCATCTCAGTTTGCAGTTTTTGAATCTAATGATGCCGTGACTTGGTTGAAGATGAAAGCGATGATCGAAAGTTTTTTATACGGAGTTTGGCAACAAGGTGGATTAGCTGGAGCGACCGAAGAACAAGCATATTTTGTAAATATCGGATTGGGAAAAACCATGACGCAACAAGATATTTTGGAAGGAAAGATGATCGTAGAAATTGGACTAGCAGCTGTGCGTCCAGCAGAATTTATCATACTGAAATTCTCTCATAAACTACAAGAAGCATAATTAGCGTAGAAAATTTAATGAACAAGTAAAAAGTAAAACAATGGCTTTAACTAAAGAACAAATAAAGACAGATTACCCTTTAGTCACCTATAATTATAGGGTAGATATCAACGGAGTATCTATAAGTTTTTCGGAGGTATCAGGTTTAGAATTATCCTTCGAAACAACAACATATAAAGAAAGCTTTGCTACAGGAGGAAAAGTAGGCCCGAATATTATGTATATGCCAGGACAGATCCAACCCGTAAATATATCTATGAAAAAAGGATTGGTAAAAGGAAAGAGCATTCCTGTCTTTTATGATTGGATCAATGATATACAATTGAATCAGGTAGATAAACGAGATATCGTAGTGCATCTTTTAGATGAAACAGGTAGTACTGTAGTGAGCTGGAAAGTTATTGATGCCTTTCCAACCAAATTAACTGCGCCTTCTTTTGATGCAAGTTCTAATGATGTAGCTATAGAATCTATGGATTTAATGGCATTCAGAGTTACTATGGAAGAAGCATAGTGGGTACATAAACTACGCAAGTTCTATTCTAGGAAATAAAACCAGAATGATAAGTCAATATAAATTTTAAAAACCAAAGTATTGTGGCAATTGATAAACAGAAAATTAGCGAAACCTATCCGTTACCGGTATACAATTATCAGGTAACGATTAACGGAGTTGAAATCATGTCGTTCTCAGAGATTTCAGGTTTAGAAATTGACCATGATCACGTGTTGTATCGACATGGTTTTAGTTGGGCAGTAGGTGATCATTTGATCCGTAGCCAAAGAAAACCGATTAATATTTCTTTAAAAAGAGGGTTGATCAAACGTAGGAGTGATTTATATGACTGGATTAAATCTGGTGAAAAGAAAGACATTAGAATAGAGCTTTGTGATGAAGCTGGGATGGGCATCGTAGTTTGGGAGGTTTCCCGAGCATTACCTTTCAAATTAGATGCTCCATCGTTTAGCGCTAGCGCCAGTGAAGTAGCGATAGAGAGTCTCGATTTAATAGCTCATGACTTACGAGTAAAATACAATTAAAGAGTTACCATATGTTAGATGTTTTAAGAGCAATCAATTTTGCAGATAAAGAGCCTTCATTATCACATAGATTTGGAGTATTCTTTCTATCAGGCGGCGTTATTCCTAATCCGATAGATATTAGGTTTCAGAAAGTAAGTGGTATTAGTACCGAAGTACAACTGGATACGATAAATGAAGGTGGACAAAACCTACACGCACATCGCGTACCCAAAAAGATGAATTATAACAATTTGGTATTGGAGCGAGGTTTTGTAGCTAGTAGTTTAGCTGATGGTTTAGATAGCCTTAGTCTACCTGGTTTTGGTCAGATGCGCTCTCCGCTGATTTCTGAATTCAATGCGACATTTTCATTTTTTAAGTTTAATCCTTCTAATGTACTAGTCACATTATTTAACGAAAATGGTATTCCGATTGGTGGATGGTTATTTCTAAAAGCATATCCAGTAAAATGGTCTGTATCTGATTTGGATGCACAATCCAATTCCGTGGCCATCGATACAATGGAGTTGGCATATACACGATTTCAAATTTTAAGATTATAGAAATGGCAGTAGAGATTAAAGAAATTGTCATTCGAGCCATCATATCAGATGCTTCACAGACAGATAAAGGTAGCCCAACTTTGGATACCGGAAAAGAGCAATGTGATATAGTACAAGAATGCGTGCATCAAGTACTAAAAATATTGAAAAAGAAAACCCTTAGATAGATCATGGCATTATTAAGTGAATTAAGTTTTAAACTACAAAAGCTTACCATTATTTCTTTTGATAATGAAGAAAGAACCACTGGTAAGAAGGAATTAGAAGTGATGTTTAATCCCGAATCCGTTAGGCGAAGTTTTGTAAATAAGTTTACCGATAAGGCAAGTAATCCTCAGAATAAAAGTGATGCTAAGTTTATGCATAGCGGATCGTCTACAGTGAGTATGAGTCTAATTTTTGATGGAACCAATGTAGATCAATATGGAGCTGAAATAGCACTTAGATTGTTAAGAGGAACTCAAAAAAGTGTTGCAGAAAGAATAGATGATTTTCGAAAAGACATTACTGAAATAAAAGGTAAAATTCATGAGCCGCGCTATTTAGTTCTTAGTTGGGGAAAAACATTAAAGTTTAATTGTAGACTTTCTAGCTTAGATATTAATTACACATTGTTTGAAAGAAATGGAGATCCTTTGCGAGCCGAGCTCAATGTTTCTTTCATTGGAGATGATACACCCAAAGCACAATTAGCCAAGTTGAATTTACAATCTCCTGATCTTACGCATTATCGTATGGTAAAAGCAGGGGATCAATTACCATTAATGTGTCAGGAAATATATGGCTCTCCTATGTATTATCCATTGGTAGCAAGTGTAAATAAACTAACGGATTTTAGAAATCTAACACCAGGTCAAGAAATTTATTTCCCACCAATAGAAAAATAAGAGATGTCATCAACTGTAGTAACAAGTACGATTAAAAGTAACGGTAAGATCCTGCCATTAGGATCGTATGAATTATTGTCGATAGATACGAGCAAAGAGTTTAACAAAATACCTTTAGCTGAACTTAAGCTATCTGATGGTTGTGTAGCAAATCAAAAGTTTACCACCCTAGAAAGTAATGCTTTTATACCAGGAGCTGAAATTGAAATCTTTTTGCGGTACGAAGGAAATAATACAAACGAGACGAAGATTTTTGAAGGTATTGTGATCAATCAGGAAATCGAACGCTCACAATACCAATCAGTACTTACGATAGAGCTTTGCGATCCGTCTATAAAAATGACCACTTTACGAAAAAACAAAGTGTTTCAGAATAAAACGGATAGCAAACTTATAAAAGACATTATCAGTACCTACAGAGATGTAAAAGCTAAGAATATTGAAAATACTTCTTTGGCACATCCACAGATGGTACAGTACTATGTTTCGGATTGGGATTTTATAGTATCAAGAGCAGAAGCGAATGGGCAATTAGTACAAGTTGATAATGGAGAGGTTTCTGTTTTTACGCCACAAATTGGTAGTACCGATCATACCCTAACCTTTGGGATAGATCTGGCCCATTTTGATCTAAAAATTAGTAGTCGTCATCAATATGAGAAAGTACATTCATTTGGTTTGGATACAAAAAAGAATGAATTAGCACTTAGTATTCCCAAAAAAGGTAAAGAGCAATTATTAACTAGTATTGATTACAAAACCTCACAATTGTCAGATGCAGTTGGAGCTAAAGAAACAAACTTGGTGCATGCTGTACCTACAGATCCATTAGAATTGCAATCTTGGTCAGATGCACAACTTGTAAAGTCAAGACTGTCTCTGGTACAAGGAACCATTAGGATTAATGGAAATGGAAAAGTAAAAGTAGGTCAGACGCTGAAAATCGAAAATGTAAGTCGATTTAATGGAGAACATATCATTACTGGAGTTCGACATGGATTTGTAATGGGGTCTGGATGGTATACTTATCTACAAATAGGAATGGATGCCAACTGGTTTAGTTCGCAATCTGATATTATAGATACAAAAGCTGCTGGTTTATTACCGGGTGTAAATGGATTACAAGTAGGAACAGTATTGGAACATGTAGAAGATTCGAAACACGGATTTCTAATTAAAGTACATATACCAGCTTTTGATCAAGAAGCTAAAGCTACCGAAGTATTAGCTATGTATACCACATTAGACGCTGGAGTAGATCATGGAATTTTCTTTCCTCCAGAAAAAGGAGACCGTGTAGTGATTGGTTTTTTAAATGATGATCCCAGACAAGCAGTTGTTTTAGGAGCTATGCACAGCCACAAAGCACCACATACCGAAAAGAAAAAAAACAAATACAAAGGGATTTTTACCAAGTCTAATTATCAATTGCTTTTTGATGAGGAAAAAGAAGTAATAACACTATCTACAGCGGATAAAGACCAGTCCAATGAGCAGCAATTAGCTATCAATCAGAAGGAGAAAACAATCACATTAGAAGATGCTCATGGTAATAGTATTCTAATGGGTAAAGATGGTATTAAAATAATTAGTAATAAGGATTTTTCAATAGAGGCTGCTGGAGACTTTGATATCAATGCTAAAGGAAAAGTAAAAGTAAAAGGAAAAAAAGTGGATTTAATATAAGAGCTATGAATAATAAATTTTTAGGAAACGGATGGTCATTTCCTCCTGCTTTTGGAATTGGAGGTGCTGAGGTCAAACTTACCTCAGGAGAAGAAGATATCAAGCAAAGTCTTCAGATTTTGTTATCCACATCGCTAAAGGAACGAATCATGCACCCGGATTTTGGGTGTGATCTTACGCAATTTTTGTTTGAAGAATTGGATGAGAAATTTGCCAATGAGTTAAGTGATATGGTATCTCGTGCCGTGCTATTATACGAACCAAGAATTGAGGTGAATAATGTTGCTATAACAGATGTAGATCCCGAAAATGGCGTAGTACATATCGATATAGATTATATGGTAAGAGCAACAAATAATCGATTTAATCTTATCTATCCATTCTATATCAATGAAGCCTCTAGCGTGGCATTTGATTTATAATAAAATCGATACTTATTAAAACTAAATGAAAAATGGATCTAATAGTGATAGATGGAGATACAGTTAATTTTTTACCAGCTTTTGGAAGTGCGGTTGTTAGTGTACAACCAGGTAAGATAACAGCTTCAGGAAAAACGACTGTAAAAGGTAAAAAAGTATGTGTGGCAGGAGACGAATCTAAAGTGGAAGTTAAAAACTGTTCGTATGTAGCACCTCCATTTGTGATTCCTGGTCAGGGTACATTAACCATTAAAAAATTAGGTCCAGATCAATTAACAACCAAAAGTAAAAGTGGAAACAAAAGCATTATCATAAAGGGTAGCATTTTTATAGCGGAGTTTAAAGTTACTTCTCCAGCAAAACAGCCACCTCCAGCAAATACACCGGATCCTTTACCAATGTATCCTGGACAAGGAAAACTAGTTCCCTCAAATGCGAAAATTAAAGCTACTTAAAATCTAAATAACCTAAAAGTTGTAAAAAGAGATGAATACGATTCAAAATATAGATAACATACTTCTTAGAGATGGAACCAGTCAGAACGATCGCAATTCGGATGCTCTGAGCACTGATTATGTAGCTATCGAAGGGCGTAGTTTAGAAGAATTGATTACAGAAGCACAGCGGTTAGCCAAAGAGCTTCAGTTTTTTGATGAACAAAACAGACCTACGGGTACTTGGGAATCATTTCTTATAGATGATCCCAATATATTTAATCAAAACTCTCTAGAAGGGAGAAAAATACAACAAAAACAATGGGCAAGAGAACTAGCAGCATATGTAGAAAACCCAGAGCTGTTTTACAATAACACCGAAAAGAAGGCAAAATTATCCAAGCCTCATGTAGTGTTGTTTATCACCTTTCTTAAGTTAATGAATCATGTAAAGTCTAAAATGAATGGACTTACCGAAAAACATCTCGATTTTTACTACAGAAAGTATCTACAATTAGACCCAAAACAGGCAGTTCCAGATGTGGTGAATGTACTTTTAGAATTAGAAGAGAATACTCAATATCTCGAAGTAGAAAAAGGAACCATATTACAAGCAGGAGAAGATGCTGAAGGAAACGAATTACAGTATGTAACCAATGAAGATACGGTGATTAGCAAAGCCCAAATTACACAATTAAAAAGTGTTTTTGTATCCAAGCAAGTACGAACTATCCGAAATGTACATCAGGAGCGAAGAAAAAGCAAAGATGCTGCTTTTGTAGATATGATGGAAATGGCATTAGGGCATCCAAATCCTGGTGACGCATTACCAGATTTTCCAGAAGCATTACAGATAGAAGATCTTTTTCAATTAGAGGAAGCGGTAAACAACGAGAATGCTGAGGCACTTGCTTATGTAAAAGAAGCCTTGTTTTTAGAAAGAGATGAATTTGATCGTATTTTTTTAAAGCATCTACAAGACAAAGAAGGTATTCCTATAGATTGGGTACCTGAGTACGAACTATTAGAAAAGACGTACGAAAGAAAAATTATTCATCGGAGACAACAAGATTTAAAAGAATTACACAATACCAATGGATTTGATGTCATGTTAAAGAAGGTGTATGGGAATCCAAACCCAGGAGATTCTTTGCCTTTATACAACGGAGAAACAACATCTTTAGAAAAAGTACTTCAAGATTTACAGGCCTCAAATGAGAACTCTGAACAAGCATTAGAATATGTGGAAGTAGAATTATTGTTGAGAAAACAAGATTTTATTCATGTTATGCAAACTAATAGTGATAGTACTATTTCCGAAGAAGATAAAAATAAAGTATATCGTATTTTAGAATTTTCTGAACGTCAGCTGCGTTCTGTAGTAATTCCTTCTCCAGAAACAGAACAATTATCTGATATTTATGATACTGCTAACGTCAAGGATTTTCTTTTTAGTCAATATGATGAGGAAGAAGAAAGTAAAAGGTTCAAAACTTTTGGGGATAGACTAACTGCTATTGCAGATAATTCCTTAAAACCATCAGAGATTGGATTTGCGATTAGTTCTCCAACTTTATTACTCAAAGACGGAAAACGTACTATTGAAGTATTTCTAGATTTAAATCTTAGCAGCCAAAAAATAAAAGATTTACGAGCTGTTTTTGATAGAAAAGATCCTTTTCAAACCTATTTAAGTAGTGCAGAGCAATGGTTTATGCCAGATGCGGTTCAGTATTCTTTAGGGAATTATGTAGGCAGTTCATCAGAGAATAATCTAAACGTTGAAATAAAGGATCAAACCATTACCCGATTAGATACTACTAATTTTACTGTAACCGATATAGGCGATTACATCGTGGATGCCTCTCAAAAAATTTATGAGATTGTAGCCTTTAAGGATGTGAAAATTGTAGAAATTAAAGAGGTTGGAGTATTAGAAACACCTGTAGAAAACACGCAAAAATACAGCAAGGATCAAGTATACCTAAATGCGCTGAGAATCCAAATTAAGCTTCAGGATAATGATTTACCTATCATTTCATTTCCATCTTCTTCCTCTTTTATAGCGTCAGATTATCCTGTTATGGTCTGTACATTACAGTCTTCAATAGAAGAGGAAGATGATCAAAACAGGATACGAAGTAGCTATCAACATTTAGTAGATGTGGCATTACAAAAAGCCCATATTCGAGTAGATGTTCAGGATATGCAACATAGTATTATAGAGAATGATGAAGGAACAATTGATACCAATAAACCATTTGAACCTTTTGGCTTTCAACCCGAAATAGGAACTAGTTTTTACATCGCTAATGACGAAATATCACAGAAACGGTTGCAAGATGTACAGTTACATTTAGAATGGATAAAGCAGCCAACATCTTTTGTGGATTATTATAAAAATTATTGGCTTATTCAGGCAGACCATACCGAGGAAGAACTTGCTTCACTAAATGATGAACAATTGGCCGAACTCATAGATCAAAAGTTAGGTTTTGATGCTGCTATCATTGAGAATGATCATGATTTTAAGGCAGATGTATTTTTACATGATCGCAATGCAGAACTGTTACTTTCTACCAAGATTGAAGATGAACAAGGTAATGAGGTAACAGAAGGTTTTCCGCTTTTTAATAAAGAAAATAGTATATCCATTGATGATATTCCTACAAGGATAAAAAATACTAGTCCAGATTATCAATATAAGGAACGTTTCGGAATACAGACAGATGATGAAGAAGCATTGCTTTGGGATCGCTATTTTAGAATAGAATTGACTCCAATAAACTTTCAGCATTCGGTATTTAATACCTTGTCTGTCAAACAAGCAATATCGGATAAGGCAGAAATAAAAAGTCTAAAGATCAATCCGCCATATCAGCCTAAGCTTAAAAAACTAGGAATTTCATATACGTCTTGTGATACTATTCTAGCGAATACAGCAACGCATAGCACTACGAATAAGATATTTCATATACACCCATTTGGGTATGATGATATAATTCCTGGAGCAACAAGTACATTAATACCTGCGTATAAGGACGAAGGTTCACTATATCTTGGAATTGAAGAGGTAAATACACCACAGGTACTTTCAATTTTATTTCAAATGGCAGAAGGGAGTGCGGATCCTGAAATAGAAAAACCAGTAGTACAATGGAGTTATCTGCGAAATAATGAATGGATAACATTGGCACCTTCTAATCTGTTACAGGATGGTACCAATGGATTACTAAATACAGGAATTGTAAAAATTAGAATACCCGAAGATGCTACCCAAGGTGGTACGTTAATGCCATCTGATTTACATTGGATGAAGATAAGTGCGTTCAAAAATATTGAAGGAGTATCTGATACTATTGATATTCGGAGTCAGGTGATTAGCGCTACACTTGCTAGTGAAACAGTAGCACCAGCGCATTTCGAAAATCCATTGCCAGTAGATACGATTACCGAAGAACTCAACCAAATACCTGAAATAGTAAAAATTTCACAACCTTTTACATCTAGTAAGGGGAAACCGGTAGAAAAAGGAGATGCTTTATATAAGCGGATCAGTGAACGTTTACGGCACAAAAATAGAGCGCTTACCATGTGGGATTATGAACATATGATATTACATAAGTTCCCAGAAATTTATAAAACGAAATGTCTTCCAGCTTTGGATCGTATTGGAGGAGTAGATGTGATTGTAGTTCCAGATATTAAAGGAAAATTGCCATTCAATCCTTTTGCTCCAAAAGTAGCAGCGGATACACTTCTTAAGATCAACTCTTATCTAGAAAATCTGGCTCCAACTTATGCCGAGATATCCGTTTCGAATCCTTCTTATTTACAAGTTTCTACAGAATGTGTTGTGAAATTTTATCCTGGATATGATGAAGTTTTTTATAAAGACAAGTTAATAGAAGAAATCAAACGATTCATGTCTCCTTGGGCATATGGAGAGGATAGCGAAATTCAAATCGGAGGATCGCTTCATGCTAGTATGATTATCAACTTCATTGCAGAACGTCCGTATATCGATTATGTAGCAAACCTAAAATTATTTCAAAGTGAAGACGGAAAGACATTTACCGATGTACGAAGTCTGAATGACGGAAAATCTATCGTAACGCCCTCGCAACCCGACATGATTATGGTAGCTGCCCAAATACATGAAGTCTATGTAGTTAACGAAAATGGATTCGAAGAAGATAGCTTTGAAGGAATTAATTATATGGAAATCAGTAAAGACTTTATTGTGAAATAAAATCTTAAAACCAAAGTAATAAAATACAGTCTTATGGAAATCAATAAAAGAAACAGAACAGAACTCAAGGAATACTTTAAGATTAATGATAAACCTACTCAAGAAGAGTTTTCAGATTTTATAGAAGCTAGCATTAATCAAGCTGAAGATGGGATTGCGAAAGTACAAGGGAATCCATTGTCTATACAAGCCGAAGGAGAGCGAATAGGTACACAAGAGATTGTAGATCTCTATGAAAATTTCACTGATGATAATCCGCAATGGTCTATAAACTTAAACCCAAGGGTAAACGCTGAAGAACCATCAAGCAATCAATCTGGATTTAATATCAAAGACGCAACAGGACAGAGTCGTTTGTTTATAAAATCTGGAGAAGGTACTGTTGGGATTGGTACCATCGAACCTGTGGCTCCTCTTACGGTTAAAGGAAATGCTACTTCTAACAAACCTATCGATGCAATGCAAATTTCTGAAAACACGCTTCTTTTTGGAGGTAATAATACGAATGAGCATAAAGATTCTGCAAAGATTGAAGTAGGAACTACCACTCTAAGAGTATTTGGAAAATCAACGAATAGTGATCCTACTACTAGAAAGCTAGAGATTCTAGCAGATGGGGGAACTGCTATTAAAGGGGCAGTATCAGTTCAAGGAGATATGACAGTAAAAAAATTGAAGGCAGAGAATATTTCTACAAGTACAGATTTAGATAAAGAAGGAGCTAGCCATGATAGGATTCCTACCCAAATGGCAGTAAAAAGTTATGTAGATACAAGGATGCCAAAAGGAGTAATTGTGATATGGTCCGGAAATATTAGTAGTATTCCTGTGGGGTGGGCATTGTGTGATGGACAGCAAGGTACTCCAAACTTATCAGGGAGGTTTATTGTAGGATTTGACAAAGGAAATTCAGAATATCAGATTGGAAAAACAGGAGGAAAAGAAGAAGTTACTCTAACAACAGGCCAATTACCATCACATAGTCATTCAGGAACTACTGGAGAAGCTGGCGAACACGCACATAATTTTACGGGGGCAGCTAAACGAGGAGATGGATCTGGTACAGGAAGTTCTAATGATTATTATAAAGCATTCACCAGAACTACCCAACCTGCAGGTAAGCATAGACATTCATTTAATACCAATAAGACTGGAAGCAATCAACCTCATGAAAACCGTCCACCGTATTTCGCATTGGCATATATCATGAAATTATAAACCAAAAAGAAAAGATTGTAGCAATTACAGAAGATTTAACATCCTAAAAAAATTAGAAGAAGTGGAAATCAATAAAAAAAATAGAACAGAACTTAAAGGGTTTTTTAAGATTAATGACAAGCCTACACAAGAGGAGTTTGCAGATTTTATAGAAGCTGTGTTGAATCAAGCAGAAGATGGTGTCGCAAAAGTACAAGGAAACCCATTATCTGTACAAGCAGAAGGAGAGCGAGTGGGTACACAAGAAGTGTTGGATCTATATGAGAGTTTTTCTGATGATAATCCACAATGGTCTATTAATCTAAATCCCAGAGTAAATTCTGATGCACCCAATAGCAATCAACCTGGTTTTAATATCAAAGATACTACAGGGCAAAGTAGACTATTTATTAAGTCAGGAGAAGGAAATGTTGGTATAGGAACCATAGAACCGGCAGCTAAACTAACAGTGGAAGGGAAAGATACAGCTCCGTTAATTTCTATAACTGATACCACCAATACCCACACTACGATTTTTAAGGTTTCTAAAAAAGAAGGAGTTGCTGTAAAAGGAACATTGCAAGTAGAAGGAAACCTGAAGGCATCTAATATTTCGGATAATGAAGAGCTGGATAATACTACAACTTCTCATGATAAACTTGCGACACAGAAAGCGGTAAAGACGTATGTAGATACACGCTTGCCAAAAGGTCTCATTTCTATGTGGTCCGGACAAGATATTCCCAAAGGTTGGGTATTGTGTGATGGAACTAATAACACTCCTGACTTATCAGGAAGATTTATCGTAGGAATGGAAAAGAATAATCCAGAATACCAAATTGGTGAAAAAGGAGGGGCAAAAGAAGTAACCCTTACTGAAGCACAAATGCCAACTCATACCCATTTAGATAAAGGGCATAAACATAATATAACGGATCCTGGTCATAATCATAATCATGGAAGTTTTAATGGATTGGTTAGGTTTACTGGTAGGGATACTACTGATACAATGGATAATAATCCTGGTGCTGGTAAAGAGTTTGCTTTAAATAATTTTGGAACAATTCAGAAGAATAAAACAGATATTTCTATTAATACTGCCAAAGCAGATATACAACCTACTGGAAAAAATCAACCTCATGAAAACCGACCTCCATATTTCGTTCTGGCATACATCATGAAATTATAATCATTTCAAAAGCCACATTTATAAATATATCATTTTGGAGAATACGAACAACAATTACCTTTTACAATGACAGATACCATCACCATACCTAGAGAATTACCACAAGACAACGCGTTGAGCTATGAATTCCTAAGAGCAGAAGGAATGCAATTGATCCAAAAAATGGCGGCAGATACCTGGACCGATCATAATATCCATGATCCTGGTATTACAATTTTAGAACAAGTATGCTACGCTGTTACAGACCTTGCCTATCGTATGGAATATGATATCCAGGATTTGATAGGGAATAACCACAAGAGTTTGTGCGGCCCAGCAACCATTTTGACTACAAATCCGGTGACCCTTATGGATATTCGTAAGATGGTGATTGATATAGAAGGAGTTAAGAATGCATGGGTAGAAAAAGTAGTTCCTAAAAATGCTAATGAACTTGTACCAAGTATTCCCAAAGGACTGTTTCGTGTGTTTATAGAAAAAGATGGATTATTTGATATTCCTGGTAGTAAGATCATAACTGCCGTTCGAGAAAAATTATATAGCTGTCGTTCTATTGGTGAAGATTTTGAAGAAATTAAACTATTGGATACGCAAGGAGTACGATTACAAGGTGTAATCGAAATTGCTGATAACGTAGACGATATCCATGAGCTTATAGCAAATATGTTACATCGTGTTGGTACCCATTTTTCGCCACGTATTCCTTTTTACACCTTGCAACAACAACTAGAAAAAGGTAAAACAACGGATGAAATTTTTGATGGTCCTCGATTACATCATGGCTTTATGGAAGATCAAGATATCGCCAAAGCCTATCGGAAAGAGGAAATTCAAACCTCGGATGTGATTAAAGAAATTATGGATCAACCGGGTATTTTGGTTATCGATAAACTGGCACTTGCTACAGGAACCAATACGATAAAAAATTGGCTCTTACCATTAGATACTTCCAAAACACCTATTCTAGATGTTGATGGTACCCTATCGCAATTATCCTTTACTTCCAAAGGGCTTACTGTAAGTGTTGACGCAGAACGAATCAAACAACTATATAATCAAAAAAGAACAGAGGAAATCTCTAGATTAGGATCTTTAATAGAAAAAGACATCGTTCTACCTACATCCGATGCACCATTATTAGATCAATACTATCCGATTCAGAATCAATTTCCGATGAATTATGGTATCGGAGAAATAGGATTACCTGATGCTGCTTCTGCTACCAGAAAAGCACAAGCAAAACAATTGAGTGGATATTTATTGTTTTTTGAGCAAACCCTTGCTAATTATTTTTCTCAGTTAGCAAATTTTAAAAAACTAATGAGTTTTGATGGGGACGATACCAGTACATATTTTAATCAAAATTTGTTGGATTGTGTTCCTGGAATTTCAGAGTTGCTAGACAGTCCAGAGAGTTATACTTCTTATCTAGAGGAAATGACTGCTGATACCAATACAGGATTATTAAGAAAAAACAAATTCTTGAATCATTTGTTAGCTCGATTTGCCGAGAAGTTTACCTCTTACGGAATGGTATTAAAAGATACTGCTGATAATCAGGATACTTCGGATAAAAAATTGATTAAAGACAAAGCACGATTTTTAAAGGAATATCCTGCGGTTAGTGGCTGCAAAGCAAAAGGATATGATATCAAAAGTGATCTTTGGGATACCAAAAATGTCTCTGGGTTAGAAAAAAGAATTTCTTTAAAGATAGGGATCGAGGATTACAGTCGTAGAAATCTCGGGAATGGGGAAACCGCAGGTTTACATATGGTAGAACATATTTTGTTGCGATCTAGAAAATCCTATCCCTATCCTTTTGTAGCGAGTTACGGTACATCACCAATTACAACATTTGAAGCTGCTATCACAGATGAGTTTACACGATGTGTCATCGGTGATCATGATGTGCTACCAGGAGAAGAAGTAGAAATTACCAACAATGATAGTTATAATGGTATCCATACTGTATTGGCAGTTGGTGATGACTTTTTTGAGATCAAAGCACCTTTTCAGGAATCAGAATCAGGAGCGGTTTGGAAGCGTACGCACGATATACGATATTACTTACGCTCAGCTGTGGTACATAGTTTTAAGGCATCTACAAATGCAAACCATACTTTTTGTCACATAGGATCACATTCTTTACAAGTTGGTGACCTTGTAGAGATTACCAAAACCACTCATTATAATGGAACGCATACCATTATTTCGATATCCAACAATGGTTTTGAAATCGATGTGCCTTTTACTGAGGAAGAGGAAACAGGACGATGGATGTCCAATAATACTCCACAGGATCCGTATTCTTTGCAGCTCACGTTTATGCTTCCTTCATGGATAGAAAGATATCAGGATGATGATTTCAAAAAATTCATCGCTTTAACCATTCGAGAAGAAACACCTGTGCATATCAGAACCAATATTCAATGGTTGGATCAGGAAGAGATGCAAGAATTTGACCAAGCGTATCATCGTTTCCTTACTGAAATTCAAAACGGATAAAAGACCGGATTATGCTACAGCAAAAACACATAGTTAATAAACAGATTTTAGAAATTCATGTGCCGAAACATTCGGATGCATCGAAGATACAGCATAAATTGAGTTCGTTGTGTAGAAATCAATTGACGACTGTGCTGGATCGTGTGCTTAGCCAAGCGAATGTATCAGAATCATCACTTCAGATTGATCGACTAACATTGGATTTGGGGAATGTGTCTTTGCAAAATTTCGAAACTGCTTTTATCGAAAAATTACAGGAAGAACTCATAGCATATCAACGAGCAAATGTAGTTTTAGAAAAACAAAACAGTGATAACACTCATGAAGAAACACCACTAAGAGCTATCATTCATTATCTAAAGACAGGCGTATTACCTTGGTGGTCAAAACAAGGAAACAAAAATGATTTTCACGAGCAATTAGCACTATTATTAGAACAACCAAGTAGCACATTTATTAGATTGTTAAAAGAGTTGCCTTGGAACCCTACCTACCTACAACGCTTTGTATATGTAAGTACAGAAGATCAATTATTAGCTTCTTTTAAACTGCTTACTAACCTTTCATCTCCTCAGATACTGAGGATTCAAAACAGTATTCTTGATAACATTCAGAAGAAATATACTCTAGAAAGGAAGAAAATAATCAATAGCTTTTGGAAAACAGCTTTCTTAAAATATTCTGTAGCTACTACCGATTTCGCATTCCTAAAAGAACGTACAAAAGAGGTGCTTCTAGATCTGGGGATTGATGAGAAAGAAGAACTTATAGTAGATAATGGTAGGTATGCTTATCAGATCAAAAGATTAGTGGATTCTTGTAGTGCCTTGTATGCACAAAATGCAATAGGAAAGGAGTTTTTTAAGCAAGTATCATCTTTGGTAAATCATCCTTTTTTTGATCGGCTATCGACAAAGATATTGAAAGAGACGAAATCATTACTTACCGATGTAAGCAATACTTCTAAGAAAACTATAGAAGAACTAGATGTCAATAATTTATTGAAGCCTTTAGCATTGCATTTACAAGGATTACAAAAGGAATTGAAACATTTAGGATCAAAGCCAAAATCTATCGCAGCAGAACAGTTGTCTTCACCATTTGATGATACGGATTTTATATCCATACAAAATGCAGGATTAGTATTGTTCTGGCCATTTTTAGAACGCTTTTTTGAGAATATAGGAATTATGAAGTATAAGAATTTCATAGATGAAGCAGCTCGCAACAAAGCAATTTGTGTATTACAGTATTTATGTGATACCAAAGAAGAAGAATTGTTTGAAGGTGATTTACTACTGAATAAAATTGTATGCGGTCTAGATATCGATACGGTAGTATCGCCAATTGAATTATCAGTTGAAGAAAAAGAAATAGCCGAAGGTTTGGTAACTGCCGTAATAGCAAAAGGACCCAAATGGAAAAATCTATCTTCTGATGGATTTAGAGCTTCTTATTTGTGTAGACAAGGTTCTTTGAGAACTAGAGATGGGCATTGGTTATTGCAAGTAAAAAGAGAAACGCATGATATTACATTAGAAAAAATACCATGGGGATTTCATACCATAAAGTTACCATGGATGCAAGAAATTTTGGTAGTAGAGTGGTTGTGATGTAGAGGTATTAGATGTTGGGTTTGAGGTTTGAGGTTTTGTTGTAACACTGAGCTGTCACACTGAGCCCGTCGAAGTGCTGTCGAATCGTTGTCGAAGTGGAGGGCAATGCAAAAAAGAAGTATCATAATGATAATTGAAATATGAAATACGAATACGAGGGCTGAGGTTCTCGAAGTCCTATTGGCGAGGAAGAACTTTAGTACAGTATAAAAAAATAGAGATATGGAAAAATCAACAATCATAGAAACAAAAAATCATCATAAAACTATTACAAACGTAAATAGTAGTAATGCCCAAGTTTTGCAAGCTGAACTTGCATGGTTAAGTTTAGTATTACAAACTCGCTTAGAACTACATTTCCAACAGGAAACACCATATGAATCTGTTGAAGAATTAACTCCTCCAGATATAATGGGTAAGGAAGGAAGTTATACCAACTTTATCCAAGAACACAAACTCAAATTTGCAGAAAGACTGCTACTAATTCTGGCATTAGTACCACATCTAAAACCCGAAGTATTAGATATTCTACTCACTAAAAACAAGGATTATGATCGTAGATATAGTGAGTTTGGAGGAGTATTATTAGAAGGGCATTTGGGATTAATACCTACCGCAGAAACTGCGATGTTTTTATTGGCAGGAGATGACCTCCAAAAACGATTGATATATCATGGATTGGTTACTCAGTATTTTATAGGCATTCGACAAGGAATGATCAGTACGACACCGACTAAAGGAAACAGTCCTTTACTAAGCAGTATATGGATGGTATCTAATGAATATGTAGCCTCCATACTAACAGGAATACCCTATCAAGCAGTATATAGCCCTGATTTCCCTGCACAACAGTTGCATACAAAGTTATCGTGGCATGATCTCATCGTCTCTAGATCTACAGCACGTAGCTTACAGGAAATCAGGGATTGGGTAACCCATGGGCAAACAGTTTTAGAAACTCTAGAACTCGGCAAGCGATTAAAACCTGGCTACAAAAGTTTGTTTTACGGACCACCAGGAACTGGTAAAAGTATGGCTGCCGCATTATTAGGAAAAAGTACAGGAAAACAGGTGTATAAAATAGACTTGAGTATGACGGTTTCTAAATACATAGGAGAAACCGAAAAAAACTTGGCAAAAGTATTTGATCAGGCACAACAACACGATTGGATCTTGTTTTTTGATGAGGCCGATTCATTATTCGGACAGCGTACACAGGTAAGCAGTGCTAATGATCGATACGGAAATCAGGAGATTGGATATTTACTTCAGCGTATAGAAGATTTTCCAGGAGTGGTTATTCTTGCTAGTAATTTGAAAGATAACATAGATGAGGCATTTACTAGAAGATTTCAATCCATGATTGAATTTACAATGCCTGGTGTTGACGAACGTTATCAATTATGGCAACAATCTTTTGCAGATAAATTACCATTAGATACTAATGCAGACTTATGGCATATTGCCGAACACTATGATATTTCTGGTGGATTGATGATGAACGTGATACGTAAATGTACACTGCAAGCAGTAACCCATGAAAAAGCAACCATCTCTCAACAAAACCTGGAAACAGCTATAAAACAGGAGTTACAGAAAGAAGGAGTAATTATAAGTTGAAAAACGTCAGTTCGAGTGATCACCTGAAGTGTAATGGAAGGTGATTGTATCGAGAACCTTTTAAGGTACAAAGTAAAAGTATTTAGATAGTCACACTGAGCTTGTCAAAGTGCTTTTTTACCTACAATTTGCTTCGACAAGCTCCCTTAGCATAAAATCAAAGAATAAATAGATACAATTATGGGACTGATATGAAAACACAAAAAGATAAAACTCAAGAATCTCATAAAGCTAGTATTGAAAAAATTACCAAAGAGCCTGGTGATGGAGGTATAGCCGAATTAACAGATAATCGTGCAACCACGGTAGTTCAACGCAAATTACAAGACAAGATACAAACGACATTACCAAATACGATCCTGGTTCAGCAAAAACAGCAACCCAAGGGCTCTGCTCGTTTTCAGCAAATAGCTGCAACCATGGGAAAAAACTATGGGGTAGATACTTCGGGTTTAGTAGCTACTCATAACTCTTCATTTCCGGCTCAGGTACATGCAGAGGCTACGATTCAGGGCAATAAGATTGATTTTGCCCCGGGGATGGATACTGAGTATAATATACGTCATGAGGTTGCCCATGCGATAGATAATACATTACATGGTACACCCAAAGGGAATAAACACGTAAATGGGACACGTGTAGATACCACCCGCGAAAAGGTAGTAGATCGCATAGCGAAAAATGCAAGTCTCACAGAAAACACCAATATACAGAACACTGAAAATGAAGGGGGAGCAAAAGTGTTGCAGAGACGATCAATGCGTATGAGCGGTATACTAGCTACCATGAGAAACGTTTTAGGCTGCGATTGGCAGGCAGCGAACGAGGTTGATCGGGGAGAAGAAGATACCATGATTCCGGCAATGACAATCACGCAGGATATCGGAGGTAATAATCTTGTCCTGAATTGTGTGAATGTTCATGTTACCATCGCGCCAGACGCAAATAACCTAGATCATGCCGTAATCGATATAGAAACCATGGATACGGATCAAAATGAGGTTCGGGTGGATCTGGATACCACCGTTTCAATGAATTTCCAAGGGGTACGAATCGATTTGGCAAACCCTTCGTTATGGAAAGGCTGGCTTCAGGGTGCTGTTGGTTATTTGATGGGCATGGGTACAGTGACCCCACCAACCATTAGACAGGCAAGAAGGAACTTTGCAGGTTTGGGGTCAAATATCCAAATTGATAGTGGAGAACTATTTATTTATGGAAACTGGATGAATCCCAATCCAACTCGATACCCGAACTCAAGAAAAAGACAACGTACTGCCCAACGTATACGAATTAACAATTCGAGCATAGAAGTAACTGCAGAAGACGCAAGGGGCGTTACCCTAGAAGCTACAGCAGAGAATGGCACCTACCGAACCTATCGCGAAAAAACAAAGGTGGATCGTAGAGGTGCCCTTAATTTAAGGAATGTAAGAAAAAAGGGCGCATCAACCACAGTAATCAAAGAGATAGGTACGGTAGCGTTGGATAGTGATATCACCGCAGCTGGAAGAGGCGTGGTAGGTTGGCGTATCAATGGAACAAAAATAAAATTAGTGCCCTTTGTGAGCGCTACCATACAGCATAGTAATGTGGATAATTTAGGTAACGGTAACCTTACAGTGCTTGTTCGGGGATTAGGGTTTAACAATACATTAAATATACCAATGCGTCAATGGATTATCACCGCAGTAGATATCAGAGCAGCCATTAATACCAGTATGACAGTCGGACCCATAATCAACGCTCTAATTAGCTTAAAAGATCAGGACCTTACGATGCTTCAGACGGTGGGGAATGCCACTGCTAATCATCTATAAAAAACGAAAGCAAAGTTAGAAAGCTAGGCTTAAGCGTAACACAACCAATAAAAAAGAAATGACCGATCCAGATATAATAGAGTTTATATTGTTCTACATTTAATAGTCTTTATGGACAATGTGTCGCTATGAATTATTTATAAAAAGTCAAAGGATTATGAAAACACAAAAAGAGAATACGCAAGAATCACAGCACTCGATTACCCCGATAGTTTCTACTGAAGCTAGTAACGGAGGTACGGCTCAATTAAAAGATAACCGTACCTCTTCTATCGATCAAAGAAAACTAAGATCAGGAATGGATAGTACTGAGAAAGGTGGTAATATTAGTTTCGAGAAACCCAAAGGTTCATTACGTTTTCAGCAAATAGCTTCACAAATGGGACAACAGTATGGTGTTGATACTTCTACCTTAAAAGCAACACATAATTCATCATTTCCGAATCAACTTAATGCAGAAGCCACCATACAAGCAAATAATATTCATTTTGCTCCAGGTAAGGATACTGATTATAATATAAAACATGAAGTGGCGCATGCCATAGATAATACCCTACATGGTACTCCAAAAGGAAACCACTTTGTGAATGGGTATGCTATCGATACCACCCGAGAGCAACATGTGGATCGTATGGCAAGAACACCGGTCAAAAATCAAGGGCTATCCATACAGCGAAAAGCAGTACCCAATTTTTCAACAATCGGAAACAAGGTACCGGTACAAAGAACGGTAAGACACGCCAATACCATTCGAAGCATGTGTGTCGGAAAAACAGATAGAAGCCAAAACGGTGTAGCATTAAATCCAGCACAGCAATACACTAGTAGTCAGGATATTATACAAGATTATAACAGAGGTGGAATTACTATTAATATTATGAGGTTGCTTATGCGCGCCATGGGTCTCGATCGAGATGGAAAAACCCCTGCTGTGGATACTCATGGAAATTACCTACCTATCTATGATCCGATGAATAGATCCGTACAAAGAGGGAATGCACTTCTAAATTATCTCCAAGCAAACAATCACCCGCATCATTACGCACTTTTAAATGCGATGATAACCAAAATAAATAGGGTCTTTGGGATGTCGGCTTTACCCGAGTTTTGGAGCGGTGGACATATTGTATTTAATGATAATGGCACATTCTACCAAAGGCTCATAGCATTAGCACAGCCGCTTGCTGTAGTGAATGCAGCTAATGTTACCCTCCCCAAAAATAATCTCGCAGGGTACACATCTTCTCATGTCAATTACCCAACCACCATGATGGGCGGTGGTGGATTTTGGGATGCGAATTCTCAAGCCAGGACTGCGGGGGCAATGATGACCCGAAGACCTGCGAATAGAGAAACATCTCACTATCCGGGTAATGCTGCCAATTTTGCAAATTTACCGGCAGGAGTACCAAATCCACCTCCACAATATGGCGTGGATATGCCGTCGAGAATGTTAGGATTTAGAGGCGAACATGTCCTATTTGGATTGACCTATACAGGAAAAACCTTTGTACAAACAGAAGGTGCCGGTTTTCAAAATTTCTTTCAAGGATCTGTTATGCATGGCATCGGAGGGATCAAAAATGTGGGAGCAACAGTTATAAATCAGGGGGTAGGGAGAGAAGTAATCAAACCACAGACCGGGATGTTTGGAAGTTCGAATCTAAGCGAGAAAGGAAATAATCCAAGGTTTTTAGATGAAGCCAATAATAATACGGTAAAAGATACCTTTATGAGAATCATGTATGATCTTATGGATATTACGATTTAACTGTTATGGCTGAATTTGTAAACGGTACTTCCAATACGTAGCGATAATACGATTAATTAGGAATTGAAAATGATGAAAACACCACAAGAAAGCATTCAAGAACCACAAAAAGAAACGGTACAACGTGTACAACAAGAATCCAGTACAGGTGGCGAAGCTACTATGTTAGATAATCGACCTTTTGTCGCGATACAACGTAAGCTAAAATCAGCTATGGGTAGTGTTGATAATAATCCTATCCAGCGAAAAGCGAATCACACAGGACTACCCGATACCCTAAAATCCGGTATCGAAAACCTCTCTGGCTATCGTATGGATGACGTAAAAGTACATTACAACTCTAGCAAACCAGCTCAATTGCATGCACACGCTTATGCACAAGGCACCGATATTCATATAGCACCGGGACAAGAAAAGCACCTGCCGCACGAAGCCTGGCATGTCGTACAACAAAAGCAAGGAAGGGTAAAGCCTACTAGACAGTTAAAGAGTAAAGTAAATATTAATGATGATGTGGGGTTAGAAAAAGAAGCTGATGTGATGGGGGCTAAAGCAATAAAACATTGGCAACCCAGAGGAAAAACCATTCATCAAAACCATAATACCAATCAAAGTATTTTACAATTACAGGCATTTGATACCGAAATTGATGTTAATAAACTAAATATTATAGGAGAAAAACATAAGAGTTCTGATAAAAGGAGAACTGCAGAAGAGAAATATGTAAAGGAGTATCTTAAAATTCAATATTGGAAAGAAAATCAATTGAGACATCAACTGGAAACAGATCAGCGTTTTGTCTATAAATATCATTATGGCGATTCGCCAAGTTTACTCATATTAGATAGATTGTCAATGGTTTCAGGAATTTTATATGAATTTACAAACGATCACGAAAACGTAAATATCAACCTAAAAGCGAGAGCAAAAGGAGAACAATTTCTTATAGATTCTACGGATTATATACAAACAAACTTTGAATTAATGAAGAATGAGGAGCCTGATAGCGTTATGGATATAAAAAGTAAAAACTTATACCGAAATGTGGCAAAACTGAATCTACAACTAGAGATACTGAAGGACGGTCTAAAAAAGAAGGGGTCTGAAAACGAGTTAGTTCAGGAAGATATGGAGCAGTTGCTTTTAAATATTGAAAAAGTAATAAATCACAAGAGCGTTGTTGTTACGGAAAGTGATGAAAAAATAACAGGAGTATATATTTTTAAAAACCAAAAAACATTTCAGGATGATGCGGATTCATTTAGTCGTAGAAGAGGACGGCATATGCAGCAATTTGCAGAAACGTATGGAGATCAATTACCCGGAGTATGGAAAGTAGGAGATGCACATATACAACAAATCCAAGACTATGAAAATGAATTGGATGAAGATTATGAGAGAACAAACTATACACTGATCCGCAAAGCTACTTTTGATAAAAAATTCGGTAATATCGATAGAATGAAACGAGGTGATTTTGACATGTTCAAATTTAAAATAGGAACTAAGAAAAATTCGAATAATAGAATGAATTTTTAACGGGTAATTTTATACAATAAGTGGAATAAGTGGAATAAGTGGAGCAAGTTGTGGTTAGTTTAAGTTACTAACCCCATTTAACATAGGGTAAACCCCTCACCAAAGTACTTCGAAGGATTAAAACAATACTTCTAAGCATCATTTTAATCCTTCGAAGTACCATCTTAAAGGGTATTACCCCAAAAAGAAGTACTTTTTTGGATTAACTTGATCCTTTTTTGATGTATTTTTAAGGTTCAAAAGGATTTGGTATGGGGTTAAAAGCCTTAAAAAAACTCCTTCAAAATGTTATTTTAATCCTTAGAAACAGTTCTTTAACGCTTCGAAACAGTTTCCGAAGGGGTAAGACCTAATAAAATAACATGCAAAAACATCAAATAACTCATATTTTGATTTTAGAGATAGGGAGAAGGGGCTTAGGTAAAGGGATACTTCTCATGTTCTATCCAAAACAGGGTAACGTTGATGTATATATAGCGGTATTTATGCTAAATCGGATCTAGAAAAGAGGAGTAAACGATGCTTTTTACTCTCTCTTTTACATAAGTAAGGTTGCGTTGGTACTGTGATCATTTTTAATAAATCTAACACAGTTCGATACAACCAATGTCGCAATTCTTCTCATATTTACCGGTTTTGTGATAGTCGCTAGGCGTTTTATGATACTATTTTTGAAACGACATAAATCAGTACACTATGGAAGATAAAAAATCAATGTATTCGCTCAGAAAAACAATCGGAATTTTAGGATTAGCATTACCCATGCTTTTATTAGTATCACATCAACAATTACTTTCTAGTATGAGTCATTATTATTATACTGCTGGAGGTGTTTTCTTTATCTTAATATTATCCGCTTTTGGCTTGATTTTGATAAATTATAGAGGATACCCCAAACAAGAAGGAGAGTCCTATAGCGATCGTTTAATCACCACGGTGGCGGGAATATGCATTTTGATTACAGTATTGGTTCCAACCAAATCCGAAAACCCATTAGGGAGTTTATTTTTTACAGACACTCCTTATTTATTTGGGCACGAATCTAACGGTTTTCTCGGAGCTATTCACTTATTGAGTGCAGCTTTATTTTTCATGTTGTTGGGGTATATGAGTTTTTCCAAATTTGTATTAAATCATAATGCATCTGCGTCTAGAAATCGATTGTTTAAAAGATGCGGAATTATAGTCTGGGGATCCATAGGCATGCTAGTCGCTATTTTTGTGTTGGAGACGATTCTAGGAATCAATTTCGATGATATTATCCCAGCGTATACTTTTTGGTTAGAGTGGGTTGCTGTATATGCTTTTGCAGTTGCATGGTTGGTAAAAGGAAGAATTGATAAGGATATACAGGATGTTATGAAAAAATTTACAGTATTCGCCGAGCAATAAATACAGTTACCAAAATCTATGATGAATTATCAAAAAGTAACATTGATCTCATGAAAACACCACTTGATAAAACGCAAGAGTCACAGCAAGAAACAGTACAACGCTTGGTACATGAGCCTAGTACTGGCGGTGCCGCTGTGATTGTAGATAATAGACCCGCTACAGTAATACAAGGTAAGTTAAGAGCTCGTTTGGAGAGTACAGGTTTTAATACGAACCCCATTCAACGAAAAACGTATCCTGAGCGTAGTCGAAAGAACAACACAGGATTACCCGATCATCTAAAATCAGGGATCGAAAACCTATCCGGCTACAGTATGGATGATGTCAAAGTACATTACAACTCTAGCAAACCTGCCCAATTGCAAGCACACGCCTATGCCCAAGGAACGCATATCCACTTGGGACCAAGACAAGAAAAACACCTACCTCACGAAGCCTGGCATGTTGTACAACAAAAACAGGGCAGAGTACAACCTACCAGACAGTTAAAAAGTAGGGTGCCTATTAATGATGATACAAGCTTGGAGAGAGAGGCAGATGTTATGGGAGAAAAAGCACTTGGGATGCAAAATGAGCAGAAAAATTCTTCTGTTTTGACAACCCATGCTCATCAAGGGGATACTTTTACAAGTGCGTATCATCCGGTTCAACGAATAGCAAGCGATAAAAAGATCGTACAAAGAGTTATAAAGATCGGAGAAAAAAATAAACCCGAAACTCAAGAAAAACTGGATAAAATTAAGGACGTTTGGCCGATTGTAGAAACCTTTCAACCGATTCAAGATCTGGAAGTTGATGAAAAGGTTCAGGCTAAAAACATACTTAAGAAATGGATGAAGGCCCCTGCAAAATCAAATATATATTTAAGAACATCTGAAAACAGATTATACGGAAGTTATGGAGAACTTGCCAGAGCCCTGGCAGGGGAAGTGAAAAGTGCTGAAAATTTAGCACAAGAAAATGCACTTTCTCGAGAGGTACAGCAAAGTGAGTATATCAATGAAGGCGTAACAGCATTTATGACCCGATTGAAGGAATGGCATGAAGATATTATAAGCGACAATGACAATGAGAAGATAAAAAATGCAGCAACCAATGTTCGCGGACGATACAGAACCTATTATGGTACATTGCAAATACAGTATCTTTTTAGCCAAGGAACAACTATACAAGAGGCGATTAACAAGCTTCCGAAAAGCCTGAATAAAAGTGTTGCCATCGCAGCAGATTATGCGATGTTTATCAGAAAACGGGTCTCCGGATGGAGCCCACAAATGGGACCCCATCTAAATAAAGCGCGAACCAATCACTGGAATCCAAATGAAGAAGCAGATTGGACAAAAGAAGCTCGAGAACATCAAGTACCATTAAGTGCAGGACCATCTGCGACTACAGCACTTGTTATGGAACTTGGACGTATCATAGGGGCAACCACAGCAGAAAAGGAAGCGATGGCTTGGGGACTTTTTTCGTTTTTTAATCAACGTCTTAACAAGAACGTTTCTGGGACGCATAGATTTCATGAGGTGATGGTTGTGGCCCAAGCATACGGTGTGCCCTATACAGAATGGGTTACTTCAGAACTCCCTGAACAAACTAATTTATAGGCGTAAACTAAAACTCAAAATACGATGTACAAATTTTATAGACACTCCAATAATCAATTTGTAAAAGAAGGCATTTTGATACTAGAAGAAGCAGGGGCTGTACAGGATACTTCGGGAAAAATTATACACAAAAAATTGTCAAGAACGCTTTTTTCTCCAAGAAAAACGCTGGTAGTTAAGGTACTGAGATGGTTATGTGAACAAGAAAAAGAAACACTTGTTAGAAAAACATTAGCATTAGGTCTATTACTAGCACAAACCATCAAAGAGCAAGATAGACACTATTATGATGAGGTGTTTGCGTTGTTATTTGACCGTTGTCATACTATAATTAATCAGGATAAAGAAAACGTATTCCTATTAGCCAGAATATTAGGCGATATGGGAGATGATCATTTTGATTGGGAATATGCTGAAAAGTGGTATAGTAAAATTGCAGTTCATCTATCGCCAAAAGATATAAAAGAGAATCAAATAGGTCTAAGAAGCATATTATCTTGTGCATTACGAGGGCTATCCGGTTTGGCCATGAGAAAGAATAATTTAGAGCTTGCCTGGCAGTATGCTATGAAAGACTATGAGTTATATTCAAAAATGCAAAAAACGCATGGTCAAGACATTCTCTTTTGTCTCAAAAATTTATTACAGATTGCAAAAAAGACAGGTAGCATTCAGAAAGCGAATGAAATAAAAAGTCAGATAGATAATTTACAAAAGAACCCCGATGACGAGGATCTGTGATCCGTGTTACGACTTTATTTGCCTGTAGAATCAAGCAAAAATGAATTAAATACAATGAAAATACTACAAGAAAATACTTTAGAAACGGTACAACCCGTTGAGCAAAAGTTCAGCATAGGTGGTAAAGCTACCATTGCCGATAACCGTTTTAATACGGTAGTTCAACGTAAGCTAAAATCAGCTATACAAGGCTCAGAGGAAACCATCCTAACCAAGCCACAAGGTTCTGCCAAGTTTCAGCAAATAGCCTCACAAATGGGGCAACGCTATGGAGTAGATACCTCAACCTTAAAAGCTACTCATAACTCATCTTTTCCGGCAAGAGTGAATGCAGAGGCTACGATAGAGGGTAAAAACATTCATTTCGCACCTGGTATGGATACCGAGTATAACATCAAACACGAGGTGGCGCATGCGATTGATAATACGCTGCATGGTATGCCAAAAGGAGATGCCTTGATAAATGGTCATAAAATAGATACTACCCGAGAGAAAAAAGTGGATCGGATGCTTTATGATACTAGAATGGTGCAGCGAAAAGAAATGAATACAACGGAGGGGGCGATACCATTGTCATCAGATAAACCTGTAGTCCAAAGACGTGCGGTGGACAATAGTTTGAAAAATTTAGAAGCTGTTTCAGACCCTGTAAATTATGTGAATGATAATGCGGAGAATAACTGGTTTGTAGTGCTCGATCAGTATGAGAAAAATATCTTAGAATTTAATTCAGAGTCCCCTAATACAACATTTGGAGCAAATGAATATGGCCCTGAAGTTTATGGTATGAATTCATTATTAATTTACCGAAAAGAGATAACCGAGCGATTACTAGAAGATGCGGTGGAACCTGTGAAACAACATGAAGAAAACGAAAGAAAGGAATTTATGAAGACTACAGGAGAATCTGCGTTTTTCCATAATGGAATTATGAAAAAGATTTTGATTAATGAACCAATTCGACCTTTAATAGGGAATGTTCCTGGAAGTACAAATCCCACTTCGGACATCGATGTAAATCTAAGTGGTGATGGTAGTGAATATGCAGTATACTGGTTGAATCAAGAGTTTAAAAATAGATACGGCAATGGTAGAGAATCTGGGGTAGTTTATGATGTGAATTTTTATGCTCAGGATTTTGTGCCTAAAAAAGTATTTGCATTAAAAGGAAACGGAGAATTAACTAAAACCAATGACGAAAAATATTATGACTCTGATAACTGGAGAACACATCAAATAAAAAATGCTAGGGTACAAAAAGAAGATGAAAAAGAACAGGAAATTGCTTCTTTATTTATGATGCGTGTCAATATGACCGATGCTGATTGGAAATATTATAAAGATCAATTAGAAGATACTACCAATCAAAACCCAGAAGTAGTACCGCAGCAAACTTTGTTAGAGGTTGAAAGAAGATACACAGAAAGAAACCAACGGCTAAATCCAGCGGCCAATAATACTACCAATTTACCAGCGGATTTAGGTAAAATTGAACCGGAGAACAGGGAGTATGAAAAGGTTTTGGAAGATGAAGTCAGCATAGCTAGGCTGAGATTTGAATATTGGAAAAGCAAACTAGAAAATTACCCTAAAGATACCTATGTGCAATTTAAAACGGATCGATATTATATGGAGCTCAAAGCTGCGAAGTCCAAAGCACTCGCCTATGCCAATGAAGCTTATTATACTCAGGGAGCAGTTATCGGAGTGGTTGTTAATAAACAGATACTGGATAATATGTACAAGAATGACAGGTCTACTAAATTCTTAAAATTAAAACTCACCCCAGCTGAATATTATCACGGATTTACAGAGCAGATCGGTTTTGCCTTTCATAGTTTAAATAAAGCGGAAGGTATGGATGATCTGATACGAATGGGCAAATATGTGCACCGGGCCTACAATCTATTTAAGCATTACTGTTTAGTAAAAGATAAACAATATACCAACTATTTCTCAGAAGAAGAGCGAAGAGCTGCAAGTGATTGGGAAGGTGTTAAACAAGGTAAAGAATATGATTCAAATTCAGGAAATTATGTTGATTCCACAATTAGTAAAGAATTTGGATTATGGAATGTATTAAGAAGATTCACCGGTTCATCCCTATGGACAATTGGTATGGAGAGTAGAAAAAGGGTTATTAAAGAACGTTTAATAGAATTAAAAATAAAATTTGATAGAGCCCGAACAGAATAATGGAGAGAAATTCTATAAGTAGGGTTCATATTCTTTTTTAATACATGTAGCACTATTGAATAACACTAAAGAATTACAACATCGGCGACCAAAAAGTGAGCCAAAAGAATCGATAGTAGGAAGTAAGTCTGCTATGACAGACAATAGGAGCAATCAATGATGCAACACAAACTAGAATCTAGAGTAGTGTAGAACATAAAAACACCCCGCTCTGCAAAGTCTCCTGACTTCTTAGCTACTACAATGATAGGTTAACCTTGCTCTGCGAAGTTGTAAACTTTGAATAGCAAAATTCCCTCTCTTTACCGGTTTTGTGATAGCCGTTAGCTGTCTTGTGATACTACTTTTGGGAAAACATAAATCAGTATATCATGGAACATAAAACATCACTCTATTCACTAAGAAAAACAATAGGAATTTTAGGATTGGCATTGCCATTATTACTGCTGGCAGCGCATCAGGATTTGATCTCTAGTATGAGTCATTATTATTATACCGCTGGAAGTGTATTTTTTATATTAATCTTATCCGCTTTTGGCTTGAACTTAATCAATTATAAAGGCTATCCCAAAAAAGAAGGAGAACTACTAAGCGATCGGTTTGTTACTACGGCAGCAGGTATTTGTATTTTAATTACTGTATTGATACCTACGAAATCAGAAAACCCTTTGGGGCAATTGTTTTTCACAGGATCTCCATATCTGTTTGGGCACGAGTCTAATGGATTCCTAGGGGCAATCCATTTGTTGAGTGCAGCCTTATTCTTCATTTTGTTGGGTTATATGAGTTTTTTCAAATTTGTCTTAAATCACAATGCGTCAGCATCCAGAAATCGACTGTTTAAACGATGTGGTATTATCGTTTGGGCATCTGTAGGAGCGTTGGTTGCTATTTTTGCACTAGAAGCCATATTAGGAATTAATTTCGATACTATTATTCCTGCGTATACCTTTTGGATCGAGTGGGTAGCAGTATATGCATTTGCTGTTGCATGGCTGGTAAAAGGAAGAATCCATCTGGATGTCGAAAAAATGATGAAGACTTTTAGTCAAGAAAAAAGTTTGGAGAAGCATTAGGACGTTGTAAGAACTTTTTTGATTTGCAAAAACATCTCGCTAAATCCCTCTATCATTTCGAAAAGCTCCATGACCTGAGGGACTTCCTATTTCCTTACTTAATAGCTAGGGTTAGTCCGAATGTTTCTAAGCTTATACAAGTTCATACAGAATCTGTCGCAATTTTCCCTCTATTTACCGTTTTTGTAATAGTGATTGTATAGAACTGCCAGTAATTTTGAGGTATTAATAATTATAAATTCGATGAGGTATGAAAGCTACCAGTATTGCCAAGCATGAGAAAAGTTTTTTTGATACCGGAAGAGATACTGCCGGTAAGGAATTTATTTTAACACCAAGTTCCGTTTCTATTAAAGGAAGTCATGAGAAGATGCCATATGTACAATGTCGTACAAAAAATGGAGACACTTCTTTTTATGTAAAAGAAAAACATACCAAAAATCAGATTGTACTACATTATACTGCTGGTTATCTAAAAGGAGATGTAGCCGCCTTGTCTAGACCCAATCATAGAGTATCTGTACCATTTATTATAGCCAGAAATGGAACGATTCTTAATATGTGGTCTTCGGCTTTTTGGGCTTATCATTTAGGCTCTAGAGCAGTAGGTGGAAATACAAACGGAGGTAGAAGAACCATTGCCATAGAAATGTCTAACATTGGATTTTTGAAAAGAATCGGAGACAATTTAGTGACTGTATATAATGATAATGATGTGTATTGTCATATCAGTGACACACAGTTTTATACCCAATTAGATATTCCGTTTAGAGGAGAACAATACTTTGCGACACACACGGCTAAACAATATAAAAGCTTGGCTTTGTTACTTAAATATTTAACGGCAGAGTATAACATTCCTGCATCATTTTTACCAGAAGATAAGCGATATGGTATAGTGGCAGAAGAAGAGTTAGTGAATTTCCGAGGAATTACCTCTCATGTAAATTATAGATCTTCGGGTAAATGGGATATAGGTCCTGCTTTTGATTGGGATCAATTAATTAATCAATTATAGTTTATTGTTTTTGCTAGAAATAAGTTTAAATACAAGACAATTAATCTAATTACGATATTCAATTAATACAACGTTCCAAAGCAGAGCTTTGAAAGTCTTTTTCACCAGTGTAAGATTTGTTTTACGTTTAAAAATCCTGAAGCCTTGGAAGAATTTTAGGAAAATAAACCTGGTTTTTAGTATTACTAAAAAACACCTTGAAAAAGTGCCTTTTCTTTTGTTTCGTTTTCTTTGGGCAAGCAAAGAAAATGAAAAATAATTTGGATAGATATTTATTGTCAAAAGTCGGAAAATTACTTCAATTTGCCGTTTTTGTGATATAGAACAAGGGGTAATTCCCTGTAATTTTGAATCAAAATAATCCCTTAGATTCATTAAAATTCCCTTAAAATGAGACAAATTCAAACACAAGTTATACTGTTGCTAATAACAGTGATGCTGTCGGGCTGTGCCAGTTACGGACCCAAAAACAAAGACCTTACGGCAGTATTGTCAAACACCCAACGAAACCTGACAAGCCTACAAGAAAAAATTACAGCTTCTAGTGAACCAAAAGAGAAAGAGGCTTTTGAAAAATTAGTAGTAAAAAGTAAAGAGTTATTTCCGGTATTAGAAAATTGTAATGATAAGTATGCATTGACTCCAGAATATGTAGCTACGCTTAAAGAAACAGAAAGAATTGTGGGTGATCTGGCCAGAAATTATGAAACTATTCCTGATAAGGAATATATCATCAATGCTATCTATCAGGATTATGATGCCAAATTACAGACCATCAATAATACTGCGAAAAATGATGCAACGACAAAAATTAAAGTAATTGTAAATTCAAATGAAGAAGAAGGATTTTTTGTGTTCGGAAAATTGTCCTTTGAGCAGGGACAGGATATTAAAAGATTTCGGTTTAACCAACCTACTCAAAATGCTGTTCAGGATTTTGTGCCTGGGTATTATTTATTTTGGTTAGAAAAAGATGGCCGAGTAGGAGCGCCAGAACTACATCTGATTATGAGTAATGGTGGCGAGGAAGAGAAAACATTGGTATTACAAACCCCAAAATAAGATATCATGTTAGTAGCAAAACTAAAAGAAGTTTGGAAAGAAATTACATTGCTAAGTACCTGGATAGCTTCAGTAGCAGGAGCGTTTATCATCCCATTACCATCTTGGCATGCATCGGATGATAATACCGTGTTTTTGATGAAATTTGGAGTTTTCATCGCTACGGCGCTAGCAGGTTTTCTGATTTTATATTCTTTAAAAAATAAAATGATCCAAACGTGGATGCGATTATCCATTAATTTCATTGTTATTTTAATAGGAACCTATGCTGCCTATCATTTTACCAGGGAAGCAAAAACATTACCATATTTAGAAAAAGACATCGTGATCGGTAATGAATTTAAGAATAGCAATCCTTTTGAAGCGTTCGAAGCTTCTCATGGATTTTTACCAGCTCGAAATGAACAGATGATGATCCTATTGGGAGATCCAGAGAAAGCATGGACTAAAGAAAGCATTATGACTAATAGAGTACAGTTAATGGTATTATTATTCTTATGTTATTTGTTTTCCGCTGGATTTATCATCTCCTTTTGTAACCTAATGATTTTGTATAAAGAAAAATATACAATCAAGGTAGAGGAAAAGAGTAGTGGCGATACGCTTAAAGAAACAGTCTGAGTAAGGATTTTTATTCTGAAGCTATGATATCTCATGAGATTGGAATACAAGAGATCATAGGATGATTTATAAAAAGCGTTTCGGGCTATTTGATTGACTTTCTGTTTTTCGTAAATCTGTTTATACGACTTACCATCAAATACTTTATATAACTATCATTTTACATGTCGGAATATTACAAGTCTTTTGCGGGTTTGTTATATCAAGTTTTTTCGAACAGATCTAGTTTTGACCTTCATTTAAATATACAGATTATAAACCCTAATCGATGAATTAGGGTTTATAATCTGTAAAATTTAGAATTAAACGTAAAACAAAAAAGTAAGACATGAGAATTAAATTACTAAACACTACATTTTTCCTACTATTTTATATAGTAAGTTTTTCGCAAACCTTTACCTCTGATAATTTAACCTTTGAGATCATTGATGTGGATCTCCAAACCGTCCGCGTAACAGGAGGTTCTGGTTTTCCTAGTGATTTGATAATCCCGGAGACTGTTACTGATCCCGGAGATAACGCTACTTATACGATCACGACTATTGGTACAGCTGCTTTTAGGAATAGAGGTCTAACTAGTGTGGTATTACCTGAAACGCTTACAACATTGGAGTTTCGTGCGTTTAGAGATAATGGAGGAATTACCAGCATTATTATACCAGCAAGTGTGACTACCGTTGGAGTAGAGGCATTCTTCAGAAATTCACTTACAAAAATAGTTTCACAAATCGTAAATCCGCCAAGAATTTCTAATGGCTCTTTTGGCGATAAAAGCGTTATTGATTTAATAATACCAGAAGGTACTGAAACAGATTATCAAGACGCAAACTGGGTTGGTTTTCTATCTGTTTCCAATCCTATACAAACCCCAGTTTGCCAAGATATCACTGTTTCTTTAAATGAAGATGGTCTGGTTACAATCGCAGGAAACGATATTGATGGGGGATCCACCGATAATGTGGGGATCGAATCTTTTACAGCAGAACCAAATAGTTTTGATTGTAATAATCTAGGAGCAAACGAAGTAACTTTAACGATTACTAATACCATAGGAAACTCTTCTAGTTGTATCGCTACGGTTACGGTAGAAGATATATTAAATCCATCTGTTGCCTGTAGAGATATTACAATCCAATTGGATAGCAATGACCAGGGATCTATATCAATTGAAGATATTGAAGTGGAAAGTTCAGATAATTGCAATATAGATAGTAAGAATATTAGTCAAGATACCTTTGGTACTGCTGATATCGGAGAAAATGAGGTAACCCTAACAGTTACTGATCAAAGTGGAAATTCATCTAGTTGTACAGCAATTGTGACGGTTGTAGCTAATGATTTTCCTGTGGTGCGATGCCAGGATATTACCGTACAATTAGATGAAGGAGGAACAGTCTCAATAACTACTGCTCAGATGGATGCGGGTTCTAGCGATACCGAGGGTATTGCTGCTTTTTCTGTTACGCCTAGTAGTTTTGATTGTTCTAATATAGGAGTCAATGAAGTAACGCTAACAGTAACGAATACCCGTGGAAATTCATCGACTTGTACAGCTATGGTTACAGTGGAAGATATCACTGCTCCAGTTATTGCCTGTCCAGAAAATATAACACTGGATTGTCCAGACATAGTAACCTATGAAGTAGCAATTTCAGATTGCAATTTTGCTGAAGTTCCTACTACTTTGGATGGGTTTACTTCGTTAGGAAATTTTGGAGCGAGTACGTATTTTATATCAGATCAAGAAATGACCGCTTCAGAAGCTTTCCAAAAAGCGCAAGAAGAAAAGTTAGATATCATTACCATCAATAACATAGAAGAAAATGAGTTTATACAAACATTTTTAACTGATAATTCGATTAATGGCGTTTTAATTGGATTGAATGATCAAGTTGAAGAAGAAACCTTTATATGGCAGAGTGGTCAACCTGCTACTTTTAGAAATTTTAACTCTGGTGAGCCGAATAATGTGGGGAATGAAGATTTTGTAGGGATGATAACGTCTTCTGGTCTTTGGAATGATATCCGAGGAACTGCATCCATAAGATTTATTATAGAATTTCATGATTATAGTACAGGTCCTATTTTGATTAGTGGAGAAGAATCTGGTAATTTTTTCTTAGCTGAATCTACGACCAATACATTTTTTGCAAAAGATAATAGTGGTAATATCGCAAGCTGTTCTTTTGATGTTACTATTGCAGATGATACAGCACCCACTATTACTTGTGTACCGGACATCTCAGTTGCGACTGATCTTAACTCCAATGAAGCATCAATTACAGTAGCTACACCAGCTTTTGGAGATAATTGTGGAGACCAAGTAATACCAGATACTTTTAATGTATCCTATCGTTTCAATGATGTAGGGGATCTTATCGATACTCCGACTATTTTATCTGGCCTCAGCACAACTAATGCCGATGTTACTTTAGAAATAACGTTTAATGGAGATCATGATGGTATTGACAATGAGAAGTTTGTATTAACGGGGCCAGATGATCAAATATTGCTGGAAGAAAATAATAGCGGTTGTTCTATTGTAAAGCAATTCGTAGTTGTAGAACAGGAAACATGGAATACATGGATCAACACTTTCGGAGATGCTATTACATTTACATTGTTGGAAAATATTGATGTGGACGATAATCAATGTGGAAGTATAGACAATAACTTTTTTAGATTGCGATTACCACAGTTTGGTAACGTTTCAATCGTAAATGATTATACCAATACGTCAGATGCTTCAGGTGTATATCCTGTAGGAACCACTGTAGTAAATTGGACAATAGAAGATAATCAAGGAAATAGTGTAAGCTGTGAACAACGTATTACGGTAAATGATATAGAGGCGCCAGTAGTTACTTGTGTAGATGATATTGTTATTGATTTAGATGTAACTAGTTGTAGTACGGTAGTAAATTTCGATCTTCCAAGTGCCAGCGATAACTTTGCTGTATTTGATAATACCTTAGATGATATTTTGTTACTTTTTAATCGAAAAAACTCTTTGGTTTCATCACTAATTCCAAATCCATTTGATTTCCAGTTAGACGAGGGACTTAATGCGTCATCTATTGATGATGGAGGAGATGATATGTACGATGATGGAAACTTTATCAGTACAGATCTTTCTACAGGAACGATTACCTATTCAGATAATGAGGTTGTACCTCTTGCTGACTTTGGTACAGATGGTGCGTACTTTACCAGAAAAGTAGAAAATTTATGGTTATTAGCAGCCGATTTAGATGGTGTTACTGATTTTGATATTACGGGTGAGTTAGGAGCAGATGGAGATGGCTTAGCAGATGGATTTACAGCAACTATTACCGTAAACACGATCAACTATAACATATTTGTAAAACGAGTAAGAGAAGAGTTAGATGGCAGTTCTAGTGACCCTTCTGTTAACCATTTGATTATTATCCCAGAAAATGTAGAGGCTTCTCAGAATTTTGCGGATGATACCGATGATGATCAGCATCAGGTAACAGGTCTTATAAATACCAATCGATTGTATTATTTATTGTTTGCTAGCATAGATAGTGGATTGGTAGATGATGCTACCATGCAGCTTATAGCAACTAGCTTTATAGATAACATCACCACCGCAACTGGAACAATTACGCAAACTGCAGGATTAGCTAGTGGAAGTGAGTTCCCCGCGGGAGAAACTGTGAATACTTTTGAGGTTGCTGATGAATTTGGAAATAGAACAAGCTGTTCTTTTACCGTAAATGTAAATGAAACTACAGCTCCTACTGCTGTATGCCAGGATATAACTGTTCAATTAGATGAAGATGGTCAGGTAAGTATTACTGCAGCAGATATTGATGGCGGATCATCAGATAATTGTGGTATTGCCGAGATGAGTATAGATGTGACTACTTTTGATTGTGGATCGATAGGCGATAATACAGTAACATTAACGGTAGTAGATAATAATGGTAATACAGATAGTTGTACTGCTATTGTAACGGTAGAAAATCCTTCAGAACCACAAATTAGTTGTCCTGCTGATCAGACTGTAGCATCAGATGAAGGAAATGACACCTATCAACTACCAGATTACTTTGCTCTTGGAGAAGCAATTGCAATAGGAACTTGCGCTAATCCGTTGGTCACTTTTACACAGAATCCTGCCCCAGGAGCACTATTGTCAAGTGGTACTACAACCGTTACACTTTGTGCAGCAGATGAAAGTGGAACAGAGATTTGCTGTAGTTTTGAGCTTACTGTAGATCCAACACTGAGTACAGATGAATTCGAACTTTTTGCTGGAGTATCCATATATCCAAACCCGGTAATTGATATACTACATATTACGAACTCAAATAAAACTAAGCTAAACAAAATAGAGATATATGATATCAATGGTAGATTGATACTAACATCTTCTAAAAATGAATCAAATGATGACATAGAAATGAATGTTTCGAATTTAGAAAGTGGGTCTTATTTTGTTCGTATTCAAGGTGTAGGAGTAAGTATTATCAAACAATTAATAAAGAAATAAGAGGCACTAAAATTTATAAGATAAATTTTCGTTAGTAATTTTTAGAAAAGGTCCTGCGTATTCCTTCACAGGATCTTTTTAATAACCTTCTTTACCAGTTCTTATATGAAATTACTGAAATACGAAATTGAGCTATTTTGAATTTAGACAAGGAAGAAAATTTATGGATAGCCTTAGCTATCGATACATTTTGTGACGAAGCATCAAGTCAAAAGAGACAATTTTATACGGTTATTTCATATGAGAAATGGTATTATAAAGAGTAATAAAAATATATAGTATACCGATATGGAAAAAATGATAAATAAATATAGATTGGAATTAGTACTAGTTATTTTCTATGCACTTATATGGTTCATCGGATATGTTGTTTTTAGTTGATATTTACTATTATACAGAAAAAATACCCACCCCAAAAAAGCTAGATCATATCATTTAGCAGTATTGTGATATGTGTGCAAAAGCACTTTGTTAATCACATAATTCTAGATTTCTTACATCTATCGAACTCGCCTTCTTAAGATTTTACGTTGTACCATTATTTTTCGTCGGAAATTTACACAGATTATCCGTTTTTGTCCTAGATTCGTCAAAAATGTATTTATACTTTTGAAGAGTAAATACAAGGCGCCGTTGATGTTTAAAAAAAGCCTTAGCGCTAGATAATTTAGTTGTAATTGTAAAAGGAAGTTAATAAACTTGAGATAGATGAAATCCATAAATATTAGTACCGTACTTCAAATAGTAGCATTGATCTTTTTGATCATTATTGGTTACATGACTTTTAATAGTAGTGAAAATTGGAAAGTAATTACTTCAGAGTTAGAGAAAGCAAATAAAGAGTTGAAAATATCAAAAGATACGCTTGCTATTACAAAAGATCTTTTAAAAAATTCTAGGATAGAATTTAAGCAGATGAAAGCACAAAAAGATTTACTGATTCATCAGCGAGATTCTATATTATTTGCTTTTAAAAAGAAAAATGCAAAGGATTGGAATGAATTACAAAACATCAAAGATTCTATTCAGCAAACGAATAATCAGTTGACAAAAGATCGTGTGCTATTAGAAGGATTATTCGGATTAAATCAATAACAAAAGCTTCTTATAAAATTAATATATCATGAATAAATTAATCGTACTCATTTTCATTTTTGTAATACCAAAAGCTTACAGTCAGGTGGCAGATTCTTTGCAGGTTATCAAGATTCCGGCTGCTTATGCAGATCATTCTGGAGAACCATTGACCGTTAAAAAAGATAGTTTGTATAGGTTTGAAACCGCTGATATTTTCTTAGTGAATAAAAAATCTTTTTTGGCTATTAAGAACGTATATCAGAGTACGATTGATCAGGATAGAATGACCAAAGAGTTGGTGGAAAAGTATACACAAACCTTGCGAAGAAATATGGATTTAGAGCGACGATTAGGTTTCAACTTTGCGAAGACTGATAGCTTAGATTTGTTAGTATATCAAAAAACACAAAACACTTTGGATCATACGCAAAAAGCATTGGAGTATACGATTAATAGTTTGGATAAAGCAAGTATCAGTTTAGAATTGGTAGAAAAGGCGGCAAAACGACAACGAAGAAAGAGTGTTTTTGAGAAAATATTAATTGGGATCGCTGGAGTAGGCGCTGGAGTATTGATCGGAGTTTCATTGTAAAACGAGGAGGATATTTTAGAACCAAAGATGTGTTTTTCATAAATTAAATAGGAATTTAGTGAGATGTTGTCAAAATCTGTTTAGAAGGACAGGTTTTAACAATTCTTAGCGATAGGATTAAGAAAATGATAAGTAGCTTTGTTTTTTACTGTAAACCAATTATTCCTGTAACCCTGATTTTTGATGAGATTCTTTGAGGTACTATCTTATATACCCAAGTACGATGTTATTGGTAAAAACCAAAGCTTTTTTATTGTTCTAGGCTTTTTCCTCTGCATCAATCTCACTTTTGCTACACAAAAATCGAAAAAGATTGATAGCCTTCGGAATTTAGCAGAGGCCTATACAGATGAAGATACCATAAAGGTAAACCTTCTCAACACCATAGGATATGAATATTGGATTATGGATGCTAATGAGTCCATCAATTTTGGTTCTGAAGCATTAAAACTGGCAGAAAAATTATCCTATCCAAAAGGAATAGCAAGGGCTAATCGAGTAGTAGGAGTAGCCTATTGGGCACAAGGGAATCTTACGCAAGCTTTACTATTTCTAAACAATGCTTATAAAGCCTATGAAAGTATACAAGATAAAGAAGGTATAGCCAATTCTACACTTAATATTGGAATGGTGTATGCCGATCTTAAAGAATACAAAAAGGCTCAACAATATTATGAACGAGCTATTAATGAGTTTACTGCTTTAGGATTAAAAGGAAGAATAGCGACCACCTTTACCAAAATAGGAACCATGTTGGTAGAGCAACGAAAATATGAAGAAGCCTTAAAATATCTTACCGATGCATTAAAAATGCATACTGATACCAACTTTACTTATGGTATCGCGGAAGCTCATAACAAACTAGGAATTCTATATCTCTATAAAAATGAAATTGAACAAGCGTATTACCATATTAATAGATCTAAAGATTTAGGCAGTAAGGTAAGTGATACAGATGGACTAACGAATAATCTAATTCTCCATGGTAAAATCTTAAGACTATCAGGTAAATTAGATGAGGCAGTAAAAGAAATTAGTATGGGATTGAGGTTAGCCAAAGAGAACAACCTTAAAAAATATGAACTGTTTGCTTATGAGGAATTAAAGGAGATTAAAAAGCTACAGTCTAAACCCGAAGAAGCCTATTATTTCTATGACAAGTATATTGTGCTACGAGATTCGCTCTTCAACTTAGAAAAATCTAAACAGATAGCGTATATAGAATTTGCGAATGAATTAGAAAAAAAAGATAAGGAACTAGTGTCTTTTAAAGCACAGGAGAAGAAAGATGATATTATCCAGCTTATTTTGGTGCTTAGTGTAATTATCATAACTATTAGTGGTTGTTTTATTTATATCATTTCTGTACAACGTGCAAAAAAGAGTAGCCAATTAGCCGTAAACAAGAAAGAACTATTAAAAAAGGAGTTGGAAAACTCAGAGCTAAAACAAAAAGAATTAAAACAACAATTAGAGTTTAAAAATAAAGAGTTGAGTACCTATACTTTAAACTTTATTAAGAAAAACGAAATTGTACAAAATATTCAGCAAACTATACAGAAAATTAAAAAATCTCCTTCAATAGAAAAAACAAAATTAATTGCTGATCTAAATAAGATCGTTCGAAAGAATATAAGTATTGATAAGGACTGGGAAGATTTTAGTCGATTTTTTGAAGATGCCCATCAAGGTTTCTATGTTTCATTAAAATCAAAACATCCAGACCTAAGCACCAACGATCTAAAAATATGTTCTTTAATTCGGTTAAATCTTAATGTAAAAGAAATGGCCGGTATTTTGGGGATCTCTCCAGATAGTGCAAGAACGGCAAGATATCGACTTCGAAAAAAGCTACAACTAGCTCCAGAACAAGAAATTTTCTCCTATTTGGTACAGCTAGAAAAGTAAAACACCTAAGTATCGTTGTTCACGGAAGTTTTATAGATGTTAATATTTAAAAATCTGATATTCAAATAATTAAATGTTTGTTGTCTACATAATGTATACGCTTTTTTAACAGTTTTATACAGGTCGTATACACTTTGTGCTTACTGTTATTGTGGGTTACGTGTTGTTGTTTTATAGTTTTACAGAAGTAGATTTTCTACAGTTTATTAACCTTCTTAAAACGATCACAATGACAAAACCAAAGACAGCTTATGCAAAGAGTGGAGATGTAAATATCGCTTATCAGGTATTCGGTTCGGGACCAGTAGACCTAGTATATATACCAGGATGGGTTTCTAATATAGATCTGATGTGGTCTTGTCCAGAATTGGTTAGTTTTTTCGAAGAATTAGGAAAATTTGCCAGAGTGATTCTTTTCGACAAAAGAGGAACAGGTTTATCCGATAGAGTGGTGGAATTTGCTACCTTAGAAGAACGAATGGAAGATATTACTGCTGTTATGGATGCAGCAGGATCCGAAAAAGCTATATTATTTGGACATTCAGAAGGAGGAAGTGTTTCGGCATTGTTTAGTGCTACGTATCCAGATCGTGTTATTTCATTAATTGCTTTTGGAATTTTTGCAAAGAGAAGATATGCTGATGACTATCCTTGGGCGCCAACCGATCAAGAACGTCAGGAAGTGTATGACATGATCGAAAACAATTGGGGGAGCGGTGCTATGAATCTAGAATCTTTGGCACCATCAAAAGCTAAAGATAAGGTGTTTATGGAGTGGTTGGCAAACTACTTTAGATCTGGAGCCAGTCCTAGAGCTGCCATGATATTGACCAAAATGAATACCCAAGTAGACATTGTTAATATTTTAGGTTCCATAAAAGTACCAACATTATTGCTTCAAAGAGTTGGTGATATTGATGTAAAAATAGAAGAAGGAAGATTTATTGCAGATCGAATTCCAGATTCGAGATTGGTGGAGCTAGAAGGAGATGACCATTTGTTTTGGGCAGGAAATACGTTTGAAGTTTTAGAAGAGATAAAGTCTTTTGTTGATAGCATTAAGGTAACTTCCGAACCAGTATATGAAAGAAAGTTGTACACCTTTATGGTTGGACATTTAAAAGCTGCAGAAGCATATCAATATTCGGTAAGAAATTTGGTTAAGAAATTGGCGAATACGTATAAAGGAAATTTGGTAATCGATACTAAAAACTCTTTTACCATTACTTTTGAAGGACCTAGCAAAGCTGTACATTGCAGTACTGAGCTAGTAGAAGCAGTGCAAAGTTTTAATGCTCATATTTCGATAGGAATTGACATTAGAGAATGTTCTGTAGTAGATTGTATTTGTGAAGAAACGGAAGATTTTGTTGCCCTTGTAGCAAATCAAGCAACTCCAAATCAAATTATATTAACAGAAACTGTAAAGAACTTACTTATCGGGGTAAATATCAATATCACTCCGCAAAAGGCAGTCTTTAAAACCGACTTAGGAACTTCTATGCTTTTATATACCGCCTCGAAAAAGCAGAAGCGTGAAAAAATTGTCCCTCATATTCCTAAAGTTAAAGATCCCTATAAGGATTCTTTTTTACAGCGTGTTATTCAAAATATTAATAATCACTTAAGTAATGATTTTTATGGAGTTACAATACTGTGTAGAGAGATAGGCGTAAGTGAACGACAACTACAAAGAAAGCTCAAAGCAATTACTAATAAGTCTCCAAATCAATTGATCTCCTCTATTCGATTGCATAAAGCCAAAGAATTATTAATGAGTAAACAGAGTACGATTGCAGAAATAGCGTTTCAGACAGGTTTTTCGAGTCCTTCCTATTTCTCGAAATGCTTTAAAAAAGAATTTGAAATCAGTCCTTCTGATTTTATAAACTAAAAAATAGGAAGGATATATTTATAAATCTCCTATCAAAAGTGTCCGCAAAAGGTTTTCCCATATTTCTTTCAAATTAATACCATAATCTATGTTGGAACACGATTAAAAATGGGTGAAAAATGAGTTTCTGTCTAGTTTTTGTGCAGTAAAAACATAGTGCTGAGATACGAATTATAACTAAATTCGGTAGCGTTTTTTAAAAAATTAGACTAACTCAACTTAACTCATATTTCATGAAAAACTGCGCTAAACACAGACAACTAAAACTATTTGTTTTATTATCTATCATTGTTATTAATGGTGTTTTATCTCAAATCAACAATCCTACCTTTGTAAATCAGTTATCTCCTTTAAATTTGAACTATACGGTTTCAGGTTCATTAGTGAAAAAAGTAAACATTAAGGTGTCTACTACTTTTAATTATGCAAACCTTAGTATTTTGGCTGATGGCAAGGTTATTTTGGATAATATTGATATCATTTCTAGTGGGACTCATTCGCTAAATGCTATCGTACGATTTCCCCAAAGCGGACGAATAACGCTCACTATTGCAACCCGATCAGGTAATGTTACTATTAACCAATTGAATTTTCAGGATATCTCTATTCAATATCCATTATTTACAGATGTAACCCAATCTGCTGGAATTACCACAGGTCCTGCTCTAAAATATGCAGGTCCTACCATAGCGGATATGGATAATGATGGAGATTATGATATGATTTTTAATAATCATAATGATCCTAATAATCCGAGCAAGTTAGTTTGGAACGATGGTAATGGAGTTTTTGATCGCTCTTTTAATTTGGCAAGATGGAGATTACAGGATTTGCATGGATCTTCTGCAGCAGACTTTGATAATGATGGAGATTTAGATTTGGTAGCAACACGAGGAGGAGGAAATGGAACAAGTCCAAATACACCAGATTTTTACATTAACAATAACGGAACACTCACTTTAGGAAATGATCAGGTAGGAATAACAGAAGGAGCTAGAGGAAGATCAGCAGTGTGGGGAGATTTTGATTCGGATAGTGATTTGGATTTAGTTTTGTTGAATGCACAATGGAACAATCCTAACGGAGGAAAACATGTGATCTACAGGAACAATGGAAATGGACGTTTTGAAACCATACGAGTACCAAACTTTGAAAATGCAGCAGGAGATCGATTTTTGCTAACAGATATTGATGGCGATCATATAGATGATTTTATTATTTTCTTTCCGATATCCGTATGGAAAGGAAATGGAGATTTTACATTCACAAATGTAACTTCTCAGTGGATACCAGCAGGAGTACAAGGGCTTCCTAGCATGCTCGCAATGGCGGACTTTGATATGGATAATGATGGAGATTTGGATATTTATATCTCTCGTGGAAAAACTTATACGCAAGTAGCAGATAAGGCAATTGACTATAATCCGGTCACTCAGATTATGCACGTCAAAGACCGAGGGGATGAAGGGAGATCTCTGATTGATTTTACAGCGGAAGGAGATTTTACCTTAAAAGGTTTTGAAGCTGTTTTTAGAAGTACTTATAATGGAGATTATCCAATATTCTTAGGTAGTGCAAAAACAAGAGTGGATCTAACTCAAATTACAGGAGAACAAGTTATTAAGAGAAATCAAGCTCAAGGTTGGCCAGCAACAAGAAATCAAAATGGGATATATATCGGTCATACAGGTAATGGAAACTGGAAACTAGAATCCGTTAGAACAGGTGTACTGTACTGGTCGATATCATGGACTCTTGAAGGTATTAGCTCGGCAACCCCAGGTTTTACACCCAACAACAAAAATGTATATGATATATTACTTAAAAATGAAGGAAACAAATTTGTAAATGTTGCTAATGATTGGAATGTTCCTTTAGGAGGAAATAGTTGGGGTGTCACAACTGGTGATTTTAATAATGATGGGTTTGCAGATTTATTTGTGAATCGATATCCACTATTGAACGAAAGAGTTGCTGATTACATGCTATTAAATACTGGTAATGGTAAATTTGAAGTGACTACTTCTCATGGAGCTGATGATGCAGGTGAAAGCAGTCATGGAGATCAAAGTCAGGCTTTTGATTACGATCTTGATGGAGATGTAGATATTTTGGACGGAAGTGATGAACGAGGGACTTGGCATTTGTATTCAAACCAAAGAACAGATGCTAATAATTACGTGATAGTAAACGTAGGGTATTCTCCTAATTCGAATATTGATCCAATTTCTGCAGAAATAACTGTAAAAACCAATACAAAAACATTGTTTAAGCGTGTGGGTTCTTCTGGTTCTGCACACTCTCAAAGTTTACTCAATATGGTTCATTTTGGTTTGGGTAATGATGCTCAAATTCAAGAAATAACAGTGAGATGGCGCAATGGTGAAACCAAAATATTCACAAATGAATCAGTTAATCAAGTTTTGAGCACAGATGGTAATATAACAGAAGAAGAAAAAGCAACTTGTGATTTGATACCGAGTATGATTCCTGCAAAACAATCCATTGTAGTTCCGGTGCGATACACGGCAAATCAAACTAGAGATATTGTGGTTTTAGCTTATGTTAATAATACTTGGGCAGGTATAGGTAAAGTTACAGTTAGCAAAGGCTCTGGAGTTGCTAATGTAGTGATGAATTTTTCAAGTACTCCAGTAGCAGGTACAACATACGAATTTAGAACTTCTATTCGACCTGTTGATGCTCCTTGGCAACAAAGTATAACATTATGTACCAATGAAAATATTGCTGTTGCTAACGGAACTGAACTTGTGGATTGTTCTGTGTTACCTGTTCAAATCAACTCGAATACAAGTATTACGGTTCCGATTTACTACGCTGCAAACACTAATCGAGATGTAATCGTTGCTTTATGGAATACCAATTGGCTTGGAGTAGGAAAAACTACCGTGTCTGCAGGATCTGGTATTGCAAATGTCACGATTACCGTACCAAATGCTCCTGTTTCAGGAACAACATATTCTTTACGAGGAGCTATAAGACCAGAAGGAACAGGATGGCAGCAAAACATTTCAACTTGTATTCAGGATAATGTGACTGTGCCAAATGGTTCGAAATCAAAAATTGATACTACAAAATATGAGCAACCATTCAGTATTTCACCGAATCCTTCTTATGAAGAAATTCAACTTTTAGGGGTGAAATCTGGAAAGCATAAAGTACTGATTTTTGATTTTGCAGGTAAACTTGTTAAAGATACACTTATTAAAAGTGAGAATCATACAATTGATATCAGAGATCTAAGTAGAGGAACCTATTTTGTAAAAATTGATGATGGTTTAGAAGGAGTTCAGTTTGTAAAAAAATAAAGTGTTTTACAGTAGATCGTGGTTGGGTTTATTAAATCATTATGATGTTTTTATATTCTATTAGTTAGCTTAATTAAGAGATTACTTTCTATATTTTACAATGTTTTGAGGAGACAAAAAAATGTGATAATTTGTACTTCTTAATTAAAAAGAATGCAAGAGATACAACAGTCTTCCTTTAAGAAATCATTAGGCTTAGTTCCTGGTACCGTAGTTTATGTAGGAAAAAAAAATACTACAGATGTTAGTATAGAACTCTTTGATTATGATGAGAGTTTTATGGAAGAACATGAATTACATAGCATTGATGATGCTTATCAATATATAGATTCTAAACCGATCACTTGGTTAAATATTAATGGTCTTGGTCATACCCAGACTATCGAAAAACTTGGAGCTTATTGCAATCTTCATCCATTAATAATGGAAGACATTGTAAATACGCATCAACGACCCAAGATTGATGAATATGATAATTATCTTTTTGTGGTGTTGAAGATGTTGTATTTCAATGAAGAGCATGAGTTATGTATAGAGCATGTTAGTTTAGTCTTAGGCGATGGTTATGTCTTGTCTTTTCAAGAATCTGATGGAGATGTTTTTGATTCCATTCGAAATCGAATACGAAATAATAAAGGTAGAATTCGGACAATGGGAGCAGATTACCTGTTGTATACGCTAATGGATGCTATTGTAGACAATTATTTCAATTTAATAGAAGTGGTTGGAGATAAGATTGAAGAATTAGAGGATATGTTATTCGAAAATACATCTACCGACGCCATTACGTTCGAAATACAAGGTCTTAAGCGAGAAATCCTAAAAATAAGAAGAGCCGTATTTCCATTAAGAGAAGTAGTAAATAAACTAGAAAAAAATGAACATAAACTCGTGATTAAAAAAACGCGTTTATATCTCAGAGATTTATACGATCATATCATACAAGTTTCTGAAAATGTAGAAATCTACAGAGAGATGACTTGGAGTTTAATGGATATGTATATGACAACGATCAGTAACAAAATGAATGAGGTCATGAAAGTGCTCACGATTATTGCTACGATTTTTATTCCATTAACGTTTTTAGCGGGAATTTACGGGATGAATTTTGAAAACATTCCTGAACTCAAATTCAAATATGGATACTATATTTTTTGGGCAGTTCTTTTACTAATTTTTATAGCCCTACTGATGTATTTTAAACGTAAAAAATGGTTGTAACGATCGTATGAAAATCACTTTTTTTCTGTAAGCTTTTCTGTAATACCTATCCAAAAAGGACTGATAACCAGAGTTAATGAAATAAGGCTAATGGTAAAGTTATAACCAAAGTCTTCTATAATATTTAAGCTAAATGCTGTTGAACTTAATAAAAAGCTCAGTTCACCGATTTGTGCAAGAAGAGCACCACCTAACAATGCCTCTTTCCAATTACAAGAAAAAAATCGTAGAATAAATGAATTTAGAAAATGATTGGTTAAGTAGACAACTAAAATTGCAATAGATATAGACCACAAATTTTTATAGATAAATGAAAGGTCTAATTGCAGTCCTACGCTAATAAAAAAGAAAGAGACAAATAGTATTCGAAACGAATGGAGCGTATCATGAATCCAATCGGTTTCTTTTGCCGAGTTCATTATAATTCCCCCAATAAAAGCTCCTAGAGCAGCCGACAACCCAAACAACAAGGTGAACAGTGCTCCTCCAAAGCATAAAAATATGGCCATAAAAACTTGTAACTCATGGTCACGTTCTATTTTTTTGGAGAAAAAGGGTAGCGTAATGGTTTTCTTTATATAAATATAAACTAAAATGCCAACGATAAGGATTGCTCCTAAGATCATAAGAAGTATGTGTTCTATGGATTCTGTTTTGCCTCCTAATTGAGAAATAATTAGAAGCAAAGGAACCAAAGCAACATCCTGAGCTAATAGAATGCTGAGGACATTTTTGCCAACTTTAGTATCTATTAATTTCTTATCCTGAAGTAACTTGATCACAACTGCAGAACTACTTAATGCAATAACAAATCCAAGTACAACTGATCTGGCAAAACTCCAATCATAATAATATCCTATCAGCAATACCATTGCTACACTAAGTCCAATTTGCGAAATAGTACCTATTACGGCAAGTTTCCACTGTTTTATGAAATCAATAAGGTTGATTTCCATACCTATAAAAAACAATAATAAAATGATACCTAGTTCTCCGAGAAGGTGTATCGATTCTTTATCCTGAACCAAGTTCATTCCGTGCTCTCCTAAAATAACACCTACAAGAATGTAACCTATGATATAGGTTTGGTTTAATTTTCTGAGGATGATACTGATACCAATAATTAAAATAGCAAAAATTGCAATTAGTATAATTATCGGATCTAAGGAAGCTATAAACAACATATGCTTTTAGTAAATAAGATTCCTTTCAAATATACTTTTTAAAATATTACTAAAACATGAAATCAATTATATAAATTGGTAAAAAACAATTTAACTTTGCGTGGGTATAAAAAGTTAATTTTTTCAAGTTTTAAACTCATGCATTTTTTGGGTTTTTAGAAAATTGATGTATCAAGATTACACTGTTTAATCTGTAAAAATAGTAGTCATATGTTTAATCATCAGAAAGAAATTCTTTTTACAGTCGTATTAGTTATAACCATGACTGGGATAATCATATTAACTAAGAGGGCTCTCAGAAGATTTAGTTTTATCCGATCTATCGAAATCAACCGTAGAAAAATCATCTTAAATCTTAGTTATCTCTTTATTTACGGTATAGCTATTTCGATACTTGCTGTAATTTGGGGTGTAGACTACAGACAATTCATAGTTTTTATTTCTTCGGTACTTGCGGTATTAGGTATTGGTTTTTTTGCTCAGTGGTCTTTACTTTCCAGTTTAACTGCCAGTGTTATTTTGTTTTTTAGTCATCCAGTCAGAATTGGTGATAAGATTCGGGTTTTAGATAAAGATTTTGATTGGACAGGCGAGCTAGTAGATATTACCGGGTTTTATTTGTTCATAAGAACTGATGATGGTAAAAATATTACACTTCCTAATTCCTTAGTAATTCAAAAAGGGATTGAAATTGTTGAAAGAAAAAAAGACAAAGAATAAAAATAGTTCTTGGGTTAATTGTCTTAATTTTTAATCATTCGGTATGTTCTGGAAAATAAAGCTTCTATTCAGAAACGGTAATGCCTTCAGTGGTAAAACTGAAACCCTGTTGACCAGAGACACCTACCGTAACCCCTTGAAATAGTGGTTTAACATTTGTGTTAGAACCCCAGGTAATTAGAAAGTTTGCACCACTACCTCCAGTAGTATCCTCTTCTTCTATCACATATTCTATAGATTCTAGTGGTTTCAGAAAAATGGGTTGTTGTATATAACCTCTAACAAAATCTCCCGAAGTGTTATAATAGTCAACATTTTTAATAAACACAGAATCTCTCGGACTTGTATTTCTTATGCTTAAAGTAGCAGTTAGCTGAAATCTAAAGTCTTTGGTCTTATTATAAATATCAGAGTAAATAGGAACATATACTTCCTTTTTAATAGGATAATTAAAACCGTCTCCTGATAAGGGCATTTTGTTTTCTTTCAGAATTCCTTGCTCTACTTCTTTATTGGGATTTTTTTCCACACAAGACCATAAAACAATACATATTAAAAAATACATCAAACGCTGTAAATACCTCATGATTCTGATTTATAAAGATTATACAAATAGATTATAACTATTTGCGTAAGCAATATCCGAAATTATATTGGAGGTTGTATACAAAATAACTCAGTTTTTCTAGTGACTTCAAATATGTTGAAAAATGATAGTTATGATTTTTTTAATAAAAAACATGATGTTTTTATTACATTTCATTTTTTTTAAAAAGTTGAATTTTTGATTGAAAAATGATATTTTTTGATTAAAAAATGATGGTTTAGGCTGTTTTTTATCTTGTTTTTGGGTAAAAACATATTTTTTGGTGTTAAATGAATTAAGTTTTTATTAACATATAAGAGGTGATTTTAGAAATACTTATGTTAAAGATTCTTAACTGAAGTTAAAGCCCGTTAAATGCCTTGACAAAATTCTACTGAGCCATATATTACAAGTGTATTGTTTTATAATCAGCATCTCTATTAAAAAAACATTTTCTTTTCTGTTACTTTCTGTAACTAGTTTTTAACTGTTGATGCAATACAAACCATTTACGAAATCAAAACTTAAAAAATGAATCATTTAACTATCAATAATAATTTGAGAATTTCTACTATATGGGAGTGTAATGCACTGCTTGCTGATTATCAAATGTATTATCAGAAAATAAGAGATTTTCATCGATATATAGGAAACAACAAGCAAAATGACTTACACGATAGATTTGAACAATTATATAATCAAGCTAAAACCAATATAGATAGTTTGGCAGAAAGAATAGCTGATATACAGGATGAGCCTGTTTCTGGATATAGAGAATTAAAGAAAATTACTTCGATAGAAAGAGGTTTACTTCCTCAAACAGATGAGGAAATGATAAAAGAGATCATAAGGGATCATGCTGTCATATTGGATCGGATGAAAAGTATCAGAAATAATACGACAATAACAGGAGATGAAAAAACCAAGGATTTGATCCAATCATATATAAATGAAATAAAAAAATCTAGTGTAACCCTAGCAACCTGGAGTAAGAGACCAAAAATGCACTTGGAAACAGTTTCTCTAAATTTTAATAAGCAATAGTTATGTTCTTATTACAAAATGAAGTTCCGGAATCATTAGAAACTGTTACGGAAAAATTATATAGTTGGTGGGAAACGTTGTTAGCAAACCTTCCTAATATTGGGGTTGCGATAGTGGTCTTAATAGCCTCCTATTTAGTTTCTAGATTAATTTATAACGTAACGCTAAAGTTAATTTATAAAAGAGTAAGACAAACATCTATAACAAAACTTATTGCCAGAGGAGCTTCAATTATAGTTGTTTTAGGAGGATTGTTTCTAGCATTAGCAGCTTTAAATCTAGGGCAAGTATTAACAAGTCTATTAGCAGGTGCTGGAGTTTCAGGTTTAGTGATTGGACTGGCATTACAAGGCACATTGTCTAATACTATATCCGGAATTGTTTTGTCTTTTAGAAATAATATTCAGGTTGGTAATTGGATCGAAACTAATGGTTTTTCTGGCGAAGTATTAGATATTAATTTAAACTATTTTGTTTTAAAGGAGGTAGATAACAATACAGTTGTCATTCCTAATAAACAAATTATTGAGAATCCGTTTAAAAACTTCTCATTAACCAAGGAAATGAGAATTTCTTTAGAATGCGGTATTGATTACAAATCTGATTTGGAAGCCGTTCAAAAGCTTACTATCGAAACAATTTCGAACTTATTTGACCAAGAAAAAATTAATAAACAGATAGAATTCTATTACACAGGGTTTGAGGACAGTTCTATTAATTTCTTATGTAGGTTTTGGATTGAAGGAATGAGTGGTTTAGACAGATTAAGGGCAAAAAGTAAGGCGATTATTGAGCTTAAAAAAGCGTTTGATAAGAATGGAGTAAATATTCCATTTCCTATCCGAACACTACATGTAAATGAAAAGCACCTAACCAGTGAATTAAAACAATTAGAAACCCTTGGAATAAATTAAAGAATACGAATTGAAAAAATAATTACAAATACAAAAATTAAAGCATATGAAATCAAATAATAAAGAAAACAAAATATATATCATACTAACATTGACCTCGGTATTTCTATTCACATTTGCCTTAATCAGTGCATTTGCCCAGGAGAATAAAAATGTATTGATAGAGACTATAAAAAAAGAGAATAAAGTGATTAAAGATGGGCAAGAAATTACTTTTAAGCAATTCGAAACAGAGTCAGCAGAGCAATCTATCGTTTTGGATCAAGAAGATAAATATAAATTAAATCAGGATAGGTCAGATATACCACATAAGGTAACAAAAGTAATTATGTTGGATAACGATAGCGATGAGTTTTATGATAAAATGATCTCATTATTTTATAGACGAGGAGAAAAGGAATTATATGATTTTGATCTTACCAGTAAAGGATTGGCTGTATCGGCAGATGATGAAGAAAATAGCATAAAAGGGATTGATAAAATCGAAAATGGAAAAATGCTTGATACTGATTTATTGAATGATGAAGGGTTATACGAACTCACCTTTGCAAATGGGGATAGGCATTTAATAAGTGTAGAAACTTATGACGAATTAAAATAAGCCAGATCTAAAATAATATACACTGGAGAGAGGTTGAGAAATCGACTTCTTTACCAGTTTCAAAAATATAATCACATTAAAGGAAATACGATGACAATATATTACAGATACTTAAGAATATTAATGAATAGCGTGATGAAGTTTGTGAAAGAATTACCCGCTGCCAGCAGCAATGCTATTCATCGATAATGAATTGAAACTAATAATAATACTCATTTAATTTTTAAACTATGAAACATAAACACCATATACAGAGACCTGGGCTGAGAAAAAAATATTTCGGAAGCAAAGGTTTTTTAAGAAAGCTCCAAAATAAAATAAAACATAATATGAAACCTAAAAAAGCTATATATAGCTAAACGATATGAGAAAAGACAAATATTTGAAAAAAGCATTATCCTGGGTCGAAAAACGATCAACAGTATCTGTAAATTCTATAGCAGAAGATTATGATGATCCTAAAGCTTTTATTAGTAAATCTTCAAAAGAAAAAATCAGAGCAGATATATCTTTTGTAACCCATGGAGGCGCTAAACACTTTATAGAAATAGCGTTAAAAAACATGGATACTAAAAAGCAAGTTGTAAAATGGAAGGTACTTAGTTTTATCGCAGGTGTAAAAAGAGGAAAATTACATTTGTTAGCTCCCAAAGGACATAAAGCACATGCAGAAAGATTAATAAAAAGATATAACATCAACGCGATGGTATATTCACTATAATAAAAACCACATAAACAAAACCATTTATATTTTGGAAAAAACAGAAAACTCAAAAAAAATAAAAACAGCTATCGATTATTGGAAAAAACAAAATGAAAAAAGAAAGTGTACGGATTTCTCGGAAATGTCTTATTGGGAAGTTGTAAGCACAAACTCGGCTTTATAAGGAAACAAGAGTTTTCCAATCATAAAAACGTTTTCTACAGACAAATTGTAGGAACGTTTTTTTGTTTTTAAATAAAAAAGTTATCTTGTAGTTGATATAAAAATTCCCTGAAAGCCTAAAACCTATGAAAAAAATACTGCTTCTTATTTTAGTGTGTAATCTCTCCTATACTTTTGGACAACAGAATATAGATGATCTATTAGCCGCTGGAGTAAATGATGCCCAACGTTTTGCATCGGATTACTTACGTCCAGCTTCAGATGGATTGATTTATAGTATGAATCAAGGTTGGTTTAATAGTGCAAAATCCAAGAAGAAATTTAGATTTGAAATTTCTCTCATTGCTAATGCTTCTTTTGTAGGAAGTGATAATAAGTCTTTTATTCTAGATACCTCGCAGTATGAAAATCTTCAGTTTAGAGATGGGAGTACGCAGCAAGAAGTGGCGACCGCTTTTGGAGATATTGAAGGAGTTGTTGTTTTTGTAGAAGGAGAAAGTACTATACCAGGATTACCTCCACAAGATGCTGAATTTGAGTTGCCAACTGGTTTAGGAGAATCTAATATCAATTTTGTACCGACAGCATTTTTACAAGCAAGTTTTAGCCCGTTAAAAGGAACCGAAATAAAAGCGCGTTTTTTCCCGCAAATAAATACAAGTGATGCAAAGGTTGGATTTTATGGAATAGGGTTGCAACATGAATTTACATCTTGGTTGCCAGCTGAGAAATTATTTCCAGTCGCAATTGCTGGGTTAATAGCGTACACGCACTTAGACGGGAGTTATGATTTTACAGATACTAGTATTGTAGATGGAGAAAACCAACGTTTCGAGAATGATACCAATACGCTATTATTTCAGTTGATCGGATCAACAAAATTACCTGTTTTTAATGTCTACGGAGGAATTGGGTATATCTCGGGAACTTCTAATACTGATTTAAAAGGAGTCTACAGAGTACAATCGGGTGTTATATCATCCGAAGAGATTACAGATCCTTTTTCGATAGAGAGTAAAGTATCTGGTGTAAGAGGTACGATAGGAGCAAAGGTTTCTCTTGGATTTTTTAAAGCAAATCTAGAGTATAACATAGCCGAATACAGTGGAGCATCTCTAGGGCTCAATTTCGGATTCTAATAGCAGAGATTATTAGATAAATTGTTTTATGATTATCAAGAAATCTATTGAAACTTAGAAGCTATTGCTATTGATTTTTTCGTGGTTGCCGTGATCGCTTCATAGTCGAAATCACCATTATTATTTTTAAATATCAATTTGGAACCTAGTCCCACACAATAAGCGCCAGAAGAAAACCATTTTTTTAGGTTATCTTCTTCTGGAGTAACACCTCCGCTAGGCATGATAAGTGACCAAGGACAAGGTGCTTTCACTGATTTTATAAAATCAGGACCACCAATTTGACCAGCTGGAAATATTTTTACAATCTCGGCTCCTAATTCTTCTGCATAATTAATTTCACTCAACGTTCCACATCCAGGTAACCAGGCAACTTTTCTTCTATTACATACTTTAGCCATATCAGGATTTAGTACAGGAGAAACGATAAAATTAGCACCGTTTTGTATAAAAATAGAAGCTGTGCCGGCATCTACTACTGATCCAATACCTAGCACCATGCCTGGTAATTCTAAGTTTACCCACTTTATTAATTCTGAGAAAATTTCATGAGCATGATCACCTCTGTTGGTAAATTCAAATACTCTGGCACCACCATCATAACAAGCTTTTAATACTTTTTTTGCAATCGTAATATCTTCGTGATAAAATAGGGGAACAATCTTAGTGCTTCCCATTGTTTGCGCAACTTCTATTCTAGTATATTTTGCCATGTTTATCTTTTTATTCTTCCTGTTAAATTTCCTTCTATTACCGATACTATTTCTTCTTCGTTTACCAAATTAGCATCACCTTCAATGGTATGTTTTAATGCACAGGATGCATTGGCAAATTGTAATGCTTTCTGATCATCATAATGTAATAGTCCATGAATCAACCCAGAGGCAAAGGCATCGCCAGTTCCTATTCGGTCAACAATATGAGTAATTTCTAATTCTTCTGTTTCATGAAAAGTGTTTCCATCCCACATTCGAGATTTAATCTTATGCCAATTCGCGTTTAAGGATACTCTTGTTTTATCAAAAACTTTTTCTATGTAGGGAAACTTCTCTTGTAGATACTTACAACTTTTGATAAAATCATCTGTATCATTAGTGAAATTAGTACCTAATAATTCATTGATCTCATTCGGACCACCGATAAAAATAGTTGATAAACCTGATAATTCAGATAGTGCTGCTCTGGCATCAATTCCATAATTCCAAAGGTTTTTCCTGTATGCAGGATCTGCAGAAACAGGAATATTTTTTTTCTGGGCTACTAAAAGCGCATTTTTTAATCCTTTATAGGCTTCTTCAGATAATGCTGGTGTGATTCCTGTCCAATGAAACCAGTTACAATGTTCCAAAATTTGCTCCCAGTCGAGATCAGAAGATTTTATTGTAGAAAATGCAGAATGTGATCTATGATAACTTATAGTACTTGGTCGCATAACAGCACCGACTTCAAGAAAATATAAACCTAAAGGATCTTCTGAAGTTTGCACAAAATCAGTATCAACTCCGTAAGTATTCAAATAACTTGTGGCTGCTTTTCCGAGAAAGTCATTAGATACTGCAGAAACATGGTTTGCCCCATTTCCCAATTGCGAAAGGGATATGGCTACATTTACCTCTGTTCCACCAAAATAATATTCCAATTGATTCGATTGGATGAGCTTTTTATTGCCAGGAGGTGAAATCCTCATAATGATTTCACCAAAGGTTACAACTTTTTTCATCTGCAGGGTTTTATTGTTCTCAAAGTAATTTTATAACAAAATAATCCGTAGTTAAGAACAAAATGTTGACTTACTTTTAATGATTTCAAAATTACATTTTTTAAATGTAAAAAATACATTTATTTTAAAATAAAAACCCGTTTCGATATTGTTATACAACTTTATCATCGAAACGGGATTGAGGCAAATTTTGATAGTATTAGAAATTAATTAGTTTCTAATCAATCTTAATGTTTTAGTCTCTTTTTTAGGATGTTTTATAGATAGGAAATAGATCCCCTTAGATAAATTCTCAATATTAATGATATGATTTTGATTCAAAGTTGTATTCATATGTGTGGTTCCTTTGATATCATATATGCGAATGTGATATTCTAATTCAGCATCTAAACCATCTAGAAATACTTCTCCCGATGATGGGTTTGGATACATCTGAAGTTTATCTAATTCTTTGGTTAGTTCTTCTTCATTACTTCTATTAACATCTCTAGTAAGTATGATTTTGTCTAAATTCCATTGCCAAGGAGTATTGCTTGACGCTAATATTCTTATAGTGTGTTGTCCTACTGTAAGATTTAAGACACCTCCATTTAATGATTCATAGCTTTCCCAAGCCCCATTGTTAGGAACATTAGTGGTAGATGCCAGAACATTATCTGCCAATAACTGAATTTGTGCTCCGTTAGATGGTGTGGAAATTAGATATTCAATATTGTAGAATCCTGCAGTAGGAATAGTAACAGCATACTCCGCCCAATCACCATTATTAACATAATTAATGGTAGTAGCTCTTCTATTAACTCCTAATCCTGGACCACCTACAGAAGCATCGTTAAAAGTTCCACCAGTACCAGTAAAATCTTCTGCTTCTATGATTAAATTACTAGTACCACCACCAGTTGCTGTGAAATTCATGGATCCTAAGTTAAAACTTCCACGATCCATAAATACTCTCATTACTTGTTGACCCGCAGGAAGAGATACATTTGAAATTGTTTTGTTTACAAAAGAACCCCAATTCCCAGTTGAACTTACAGATTGAAGTCCAGTGACATCATTACCATTAAATTCTATATGAAAGGCTCCGTTGTTATTTATAGAAGCTACCTGAGCATCAATAGTGTAAGTTCCAGCTGTGGCTACATTAACGGTGTATTCTAGCCATTCTCCATTAGAAATCCATCCGATATTACCGGCAGGAGTCCTAAATTCGGTATCTACATCAGTATTCTGTCTTGGTCCGGTTCCGTTATTACCAGATCCTGTATCATTATATGCTATTCCTTGACCTCCATTGTCAAAATCAACAGAGTTGATTGTTCCTGGTAAAGGATGAGGACTACCACCAAATGGAGTTTGTCCATCTCCTGTAGAACCTCCTGTTACAGTTATGGTAGCAGTATCTGTAAAATTACCATCGGTTGTATTTACAGTTATGGTTGCCATACCAGCAGAAACTGCTGTAACAACACCACTTTGTGTTACCGTTGCTACAGATGTATTACTAGAGGTAAATGTCATGGTTTTAATAGTTGCATTTGCAGGGGTAACCGCTCCGGTTAAATTTCCTGTTGTTCCTGCAACCAGAGTAAGATTGGCAGGTGTTACATTTACTCCAGTGACAGGAATATTAGTACCTCCTCCAACGGGTTTATATACGCGTATCCAATCTACTTTCATAGTGTTTTTAGCAGGGTCACTTAGATCTGCATCAGTAGGTGTACGATTGGCTAATACATGCCAGTCTTGGGATTCTACATTGATAATAATATCCATTTCTTTGGTAAATCCGTTACCTCCTTGAAAATTAAATGGGTCTATAATACTTACAGAAGATGTATTACTGGCTTGTTGTAGAGTTTGAAAAGAATAAGAAGTTCCTGTTGCAAATTCCGTCATTTGTTGGAAGCCTGTAGCATCAAAATCTAACTGGCCATTTGTCATTGTTGGATATGCATATGTCCAGGTGCCATTTCTATTAGTAGCAACTGCTTTATCATATAGCACACGTACTAGGTTACCGTCTATATAATACTCAAAATGAAATGGACTTATCCAATTTACACCAATGCGAACATATCTTCTGTTTCCATTATTCCAGTGGTGCTCTCCCCATACAGAAACATCTGATTGACTCCACCAACTATTAAAGTCTCTTGGTTGATAATCTGTAAATGGATTTCGAATAAACGAATGATGACTTAGATGAATAAATTCAGAGAAGAATTCATTTCCTTGCTCATCTCCTCCGTAACATTCGATGATATCGATTTCCTGTGTATCATCAGGGCTTAAAAGCCAAACATCTGATGCCAGTACAATATCGGCAACGCTTACACTTGCTTCTACAAAAACTGGAAATTTAACACGCGTATTCCCCGTGATACATCCTGAACTTACTCCGTCATTAGGGCGTCCCATTTTATCAGGAAGCCCTGTAATAGGAAGGTCACCGCCAGTACGATTCCAACGAGATGCCCTTAGTATTAAATCATTACCATCCACGGATACATGATTATATTTCCAGTAGGTGGTACCTGGACCATCCCAGCCATTATGATAAAAGTTATACCATTTGTTATTCCCAAAGTTGGATAATTGATTGGTTTCGTTAAAAGTATAATTAAAATCATCTGATGGAGCTGGTTGAAGCTCCCAAACATTTCCTTGTCCTGCATTGGCAGGCACAGGTATTCCGTTCCAATCCTGTGCGATGGAAGAAATAGTACATAAAAAGAATAAAAATAATAGTTGAGTTTGATTTTTTACAAATGAGGTATTTGTAAAGTGTGTTAGAAAGTTCATGGTTTACAATAAATTACTGTTTAGTTAATAGGTTTTAAATGATATTTAGGTTCGTAGAAATCTTTTTGAAATAAACTTTAGAGGATTTGGTTAAAACGTACCACAATCCAGCTTGGAATTTATCCAAAATCGAGATCTATAATTAATAATTATGATTTTATAATTACCTAAAAATGGGTGGGAAGTAGTAGGTAAAAAAATCAAAGACTTGCATAAGTTTGAACAAGTGAAATCGTTCAAAATATAATTACAAAATTAAATTTTTATACTGTTGTTGTTTATTTATGAGCATAGACAAAAACTGAACAAAAGCCAATAGATCCTAAATAAAACTAGATATAAAATGGTCATCTTTGTATTTATAAAATCATCCTATAATATGCTTATGTACAATGCAAAAAAATATCATTAAAAACTACCGATTGAAATAGGATTTACATTTCAATCGGTAGTTTGGATTTTACTTTTTAATCAGTTTTAGGGTTCTGTTTCCATCTTTAGGATTTACTACCGTTAAGAAATAAATACCTTGAGGTAGACTTTGTATGTCTATGATATGATTTTCGTTTAATTTTTGATCTACATAAGTAGCTCCTTTGATATCATAAATTCTGATGTTGTGTTGTTTTTCCTGAGATAATCCTTGGATAAATACACTACCAGTAGCAGGATTAGGGAATAGGTATACCTCTGGTGCTATGGGCTTGGTTGTAGTATCAGGATTAATGCGATTAGCATTGTTAGTAGATAATATAATTTTATCCAGATTCCACTGCCATGTTGTATTACTTGATGCTTGTATTCTAATGGTATGTGTTCCTGTTGCTAAAGTTACCGTTCCATCCACAAGAGAAGTAAAGTTATCCCAGGCTCCATTGGAAGGTACATTAGATGTAGCTGCAAGGTTTCCATCTACAAACAATTGAATTTGTGCTCCGCTGGAAGGCGTGGAGATCAAATATTCGATATTATACATTGCAGCTGTTGTAACATTAATGGTATATTCTGCCCAGTCACCGTTATTTACATAATTAATATTAGAAGAGGTTCTGTTCACTCCTAAACCTGGTCCTCCAGCAAAAACATCATCAAAAGTACCTCCAGTAGCGATAAAATCTTCAGCTTCTATGATCAAGGATGCGCTAGGAGGTGTTACTGAGTTTCTGATCACTTCTATACTGTTAGAAAGGTCGAAGTTTCCAGAAAGTCCAGATAGATTAGCTCCAGCACTTAATCCATTAATTCCATTTTCATAGCTTAGATGATAGATAAAACAAGATCCATCTCCAGCTTCATCGAAATTTACAGCTTCAGGAGTAGGAGGTAGCCCTAATATATTTTGTTGGTCATCGGTTACCACCCATTGTGAATTAGTTCCTGAATTTCCTGAAAGTGTAATTCCAGATACATTATCCTCAATTCCGTCGCCTACAGTAAATACAAAAGGACCACCCGTTATGGTTCCTCCATCTACTTGTGTGTTTCCTGTTATTCTAGTCAGTGTAATTCTATCTAAGTTCCATTGCCACGGATTAGATCCAGATGCTACCACACGAACTGTATGTACACCAGCAGTTAGATTAGAGATCGTACTAGATGATACTAATACGCTGTAATCATCCCATTGTCCATTATTAGGCACATTATCTGTAGCTACTACAGTTCCATCAATGAGTAGTTGGATTTGTGCATTATCAGAAGGTGTAGATATTTGATAATCGATTCTGTAAGCACCAGGATTTCCAACATTAATGGTATATTCTGCATAATCTCCACTATTTACATAATTGATATTATTAGCATTAGCATTTACTCCAAGTCCAGGTCCACCTGCAGATGAATCATTAAAGGTACCACCAGTGGCGATAAAGTCTTCAGCTTCAATAATGATGTGATCTCCAGAAGGAGGGATAGTGATGTCATTAACAGTGATAGTACCAGTAGCAGTAAAGTTGCCATCTACTGTAGTTGCTGTTATAATTGCAGTACCCATTGCTAAGGCTGTTACCAAGCCATTGCTAGAAACGGAAGCAACAGAAGGATTATTAGAAGACCAAGTAACTGTTTTATCAGTAGCATTAGCAGGAGCTACCGTTGCTGTAATTGTCGCAGTATTACCTTGATCTAAGGTTATAGATGTCGGTGAAACAGTAACACCAGTAACTGCTATAGGATCAGGACTTCCCGGTCCTTCATCTGACCTTCCAGGTTTTTTGGTAAATTCCCATGTTACTAGGTTTACTACGCAAACCTCTCCTACATGACGAAAATCTAATGTAATGGTATTGTTTTGTTGGATCAAATTGGCTGGAACTGGAATTTCAAGAGTTCCAAACCATCTGCTTCTATTTTGGTTTCCTCCTCTCCAGTCAATTGGAGTTTCGACTTCAACGCCATTAAAAACGAATTTATCGATACTTAAAAAGCTGGCAGGATCATTATCATCGTCATTAAAAAGATTGGCAGTAACTTTTAATATTGCTTCTGCTTGATCTGGATTTTGTGGAACAGAGACCCCATTTACAAAGAAATTATTATCACCTGGTTGTATCTGGATTCGTTCATTATTACTAACGGCAGCTCCATAAAATTTCCTTTCTATGGAGTCTTCATTTATATTGATGTTACTTGAATAAGTATATTTTAATATCATAGTTCCATCAGCAGCCAACTGTATCGTGTTGGGAGCAACATTATCCGAACTACTATCCAATCGTATATCTCTTACACCAGATAAGTATAAATGTTTTGTGGTTACATTTTGAAGGTTAGGTGCGTTTCCAAAGAAATTAAGATTTATACTCTTGGCCACAGGTTCTAGATTATTTAGAATTAAGTAGACATCATCACCATCTATATATGCATCTACTTGAATGTCTGGATCAGTCGACTTTGTGTCTACTCTAGTTCCTTTTACTTCAGACCAAAGTTCGAACCACTTGATATAATCGCTCCATTCCCAATTTCCATCACGGTCATCATCTCTAAGCATTTTATATTGATAAAAAAATTCTGGAATACCATCTCCGTTTGAATCCGTATCTCCCCACTGCGCTTTAATCGGAGTGAACGGCATGGATAGTTCTACATAATCAGGCCTTTCTAAGAACTGCATCAACATGGAACTGAAAGGTTTCATAATTTCCCAATCATATCTTGTATCATGAGGTTTAAAATCCCATGCATTATTTACACCTCCATATTCTGATATAACTACTGGTTTTCTATTGTTAACCCCGTTTTTTGATACATCATACCATTCCAACATTTCTAATGTGGCTTCTACATGACCACCTCTTCGAGTGGTTCCGCCAGTAGCATCGTATGTAGGCCAATCATATAAGTGTACAGCGTAAAAATCCATATTATCTCCTGCCGTATCCATAAAGCCTTTCCATAGCACATCCCACTGAAACCAAGGTTGATTTCTATCAATATAAAAAGAAGGTTTGTCTACTTGGTTTCTAGCGTAGGCTTTTGCTATTTCATCAGCCGGAGTATTACCATAAAAACCATTTACATAATCAACAGTTTGAAAACGTGAAAAACCATCACCATTGAACAGGTCATGAAGTCCCCATGTCATACCACCTATTTTTGGAGCTCTGCTTCCCAGTTTTTCCTTGATACCTTTAGCAACCAGATTATGATACTCAAAGATGTCTTCCCAACTAGACATCATAAATTGTCCTGTGTTTAGTACAAAATCAGGTTCATTAACGACTTCCCAATATTTAGGCTTTGGCATCTCATTACCCGCATTTTGGGTAAAAAATTCATCCATATATTGCACTACCCATTCAGCTGAAGTTTCGATATCCTGAGGAATCCAAATCGATCCGTTTTCTCTACCCCAAACAGATCCGCTAGGATGACCATAAGATAGTGTAGGATAGGTAGGATGAGGATTAGTTCCCATAATCATACTTTGGATTTTATCTTTAAATTGAACACGATTTTCATCTACCAATCGATCTTCAAAAAAGCCTCTCCAAAATTCTAACATATTGGTTAAGCTATCTCTATCGTGTTTGTTAGGTCTTTCTGTATCGGCAGGTGAAAATCCAAATAGGAAGGATGAGGTTCCGTTGTCTCTGCCAAAATAGACATCCAGATCATCGATTAGGTATTTTGCTTTATCCAGTTCTCCATTCCAGTCACCTTCATATAAATTTGAATGGATGGTAATGTGTCTTTCTCTACCGAAATCGGAGACCCCGTTTACAGAGTGTTTAATGTCTACATTGACATCTACTTCGACGTTTTGAGCCCTGTTTGCTATAGGAAATAGCATAAAAAGGCCCATTACAATAATGAAATTGATTTTTTTCATGATTAATAAAATTGAGTTTATAATATATATGTGTGTGGTTCGGAGTTTTTTCTAATTAGGTTTTAAATTTTGACAATAGATCTCCCTGTTAAAAGTGTATATACTTTTAAAAAAGATGAGATATATTGAATCAAGAACTAATCGATTGAAATACTTTGTTCTTATGTGTTGAGTTTTGTTATGTTTCAATAATCACATCAAATTGTACATGTTCAAAGTTTTGGTGATGAACATAATTGTGATCGGTAAATCTATTGTCAATTGCCTTTTATCAAGCAATTAAAAGTGTACTTCTATAAAGTATAAGGTTCGTAGAAAATAGGTTTTAAGTATTAATTGAAAAGAGTAATGTTGGTTGAGTTTGTGTTTTAGTTTACATAAGGTAATAGTGATTAATTAGACAAAACAATTCGAGTGGCATTATTAAAAGAGTTAAAATTTTCTTGACTAGCAGAATATATTAGCACTCACATATTTTATATCCAATATTCCATAGAACTTTTTAGTTTAACCATTCTAGAAAATAGATAAGAGATTCTTTAATGGATAATTATCGATTATAAAAACTTTGGTATAAAAAACTTAAGCGAGGATAATTTATATGAAATTTATCCCTAATCCATGCTTCGTAAAAACAATAATAAAATTATAAGTTCTTAGCGATAAAAGGCCTAAAAAGAGCGTAGACAAAAACTGTACAAAACGATAATATTCCTTAATTGAACTGGATTAATATTCAACAAAATGAAGAATTAATGAATAAACGAATGTGAATGCAATATTTTTTTAACTTTTTAAAAGAATAATTAATATTAAAACATCTAAAAAAATATTGTTATAATGGTAAGGTTTAAAAAGAGTAAATTGAATATTTTTTTCATAAAAATTTAACAATAAAAGCCATGTGTTGTGAATTTTATAAAGTTTTTATTTCTAATCTATTACTTGAAATTTTATTGGTAAAGGGGGATGTTACAAAGTAATTCTATGGGATATTAATTTTGTATATCGAAAGAATATCTATTAAAGCTTAAACAAGAGTAAGTAGAAAGTAAGAAGAAATCTACTTTAGTAAAACAAAAGCATAATACTTTCGCATTTAGAAAAAAGCGTGATAATGTACTTTTTCTTAATTTTTTACATCTTCATACCATTAAAATTACTATGATTTTTATTTTATTTAACTTGTAGTTTTTCTTTATTCTTTTTTCTAGATAAAATCTTGTAAATGATCTTTTTTAGGTTGCCTTCACCTATCTCAACGTCATATTCACCTTTTTTCAAAACTTTTGGTTGATACGTTTCACCTTTTACTCTAATTGAGGAAATTAGTTCCTTAGTATAGCTGTCTCTGATGGAAACAACTTGATTTTCTTTATTGAGTAATAGTGTAGGAAGTTCAAAGCCTTTTTTAATCTTAAAGTTATCAGTTTGAGAAATGGTTATAGGCCATCCCAAATATTGTTTGCTCTTTGTGTCTGTAATATCCACATTTCTCTCCCAACATTCAAATGTGATTGTTCTATTTGGTTTATTGAATTTTACAATTCCTATACCTGCAGCTCTAGTAGATAATAGTTTACCTTTATTAATCTCATCTTCTGTAGGATTGGCGACAGCCATGACGGTCATTTTATTTCCAAAACCATCCAGAAATTTACCTGTATAGCTAGGAGAGTTATCGATAACTTTATCAATTCTAGCTTGTTCCGAAGGTTTCCACCAACGTAACCATAGATTTGCTATTGCTGGAGTAGCAAAAGAGAAGCCAGCATCTCCCCAATCATCAATACCGTGTTGTACAAAAGAAGCTAAGTGTTGGTCTCCTGCTATCATGGGAGAAAAGCTTTTTCGAATAACAGACAATGCCTTATTTCTAGGTGATTGAGGCCAAGCATTACTATCAAAATCTTGAGTAACTTCATTCGTAGATTTACCAGTATAGTTGCTTACTTGAGCAAATATCGTTTGAGAAAGGACAGCTTTCATTTCACTGTCTTTCCAATCAGTAGTCCAATTTTCTAAAAACTCCAATTGTCTTTTTCCTAATAAAGTGGCACCATGGACATCTAATTTTTTAACATTAATATCTTTTCGAAATAAGGTTTCGGCTGGACCATTTTTAAAGATATCTGGATTTTGATTGGTTACCTCGGTTAAACCAGATTTGAATTTACGATCTTCTAAAATTGCAAAACTTATTCCTCCCCATTTTAAATCCGTGTAATACACACCAATTCCTCTATCGATAGGAGTTGGATCATAAGGATCTGGCAAGTGGCTTGTTTGTGCTCGCTCTACTTCTTTTATATATTCTATAGGCATATAATAACCTCCGTGAACACCTCTTCTAGAATCAGATTTGATACCTCCTTGTCCCCAAATATTACCTTGGCCGATATCATGATCGTCTGTTATACAGATAGTCGGAGTATTTCGAATAATATCTCCAAAATCTCGGCCGAACTTCAACCAATGAACAAGATGTTCGCTATGTTCATATACTTGATCACCAGCAAAAAACAATAAATCTGGTTTAATCTTTTTAAAATTCTCTACAATGTCATTTCGAGAAATGTCACCCCCATGATTAGCAAATGAAGAATTACATGAAAGTACTCCCATTACAAATTCGTCTTTATCAATAGGGTTTTTTCTTATAATACCTTCGTAAGTTGCTTTTTCATTGTAAACAACACGATATGGAATCTCTCTAGAGTCATCCCAGTTTTCTATACTAAACGGAGCTGTATATCCTGGATAAATTATGTCTGTTTTGGCTATTTCTAACCATTTTCCATCTTTTTTTATTTCTAAAGAAGCTTCAAAAGGCTCATAGTTTTTTATAGGATAAAACTGTGCGGTTAGTTTAAGCTTATTTTCATGAACGGTGTACATGGCAAAGCAAATTCTATCTTTTAATTTGTTGTATGCTATGTAAGAATAAAGATCCTTTGATTGTGCTTGTATTGTAAAAAAGGGAATTAAAAATAGTATTAAAAATAAAGTTGTTTGTAATTTAACATAGGTTCGATTCTTTATTTTCATTAGTGTTTCGGGTATAGATTTTTAATAAATTAGGTATTAATTACAAGTTTGCTTATTCAATTGACCATTTGGTGTGTAGACTCTGATCCAATCTACCACCATTTTAGTATTAGGACCAGATTTTATGTCATTACTGTTCCAAAAAGCATCAACACCTCCATATCGCCACGGTTGTGAAGCCTGACTTATCAACATATGCATCTCTCTAGTAAGACCGTCTCCACAAGTAGTATACCCTCTTGGATCTATAGCATCTTCTTCTCTCAAACCATTCACAGTTTTCACCTTTTTTCCATCTATAAAATAGACTAATTTAGTAGGACTTTCCCATTTAACTCCAAAAATATGAAACTGCTCACTCCAAACTACATCATTATCTCTAGAGCAATCGTTATTATCTTTTTTTCTAGACATCCAAGTATGTTTTTGTGGTTGATAATCAAACCTTTCAGTCTCAGTTTGTCTAAATGTGTGGTGGCTAAGATGTATTCTATCCGCGAAGTATGGTCGATCACATTCTTGACCATCTATTCTTATTCGCGGTCCATATGCCTCTACGTTATCGATCTCTTCTATTTGTGTTTCCTTACTGATCATCCAAACAGCATTAGCTAATTGAGAGTTGCTTATTTTTACTTTGGCTTCTTGATAGAGCGGATAGGTACTTGTTTCTTTTGATGAAATCATACCACAACGTAGTCTTTTTTCATTTCCTGTCTCATCAATTATAGCTTGTAAAATTAGTATTCGATTTCCTGTATTGGAAGTGTCATCTTCAAATGATACTTGATCACCAGTCCATATGGTTGGTAAAGGTTGAAAATTGTTTACATATCCGAGTCGCCATTTGTTCTGAAATTCTGGAGATTGTTTCCCTCCTATATAATCAAATTCATCAGATAATATTTCTACCTTTTGCCAGTTTTCCATTCCATTATCAACTAAAGAAGTTTCTTCTATAGTATTATGTACTGGAGTGTCAAATAAATTGGTGTCTCCGAATAAGCAATCAGATAAAATAGCTATTGAACCTAATTCTTCCTCTTCTTCTTCAACTTCCTCGTCAGGATCATCTGAATTGTTTTCTGGAAGAATGTTATCATCGTTATTACAACCAAGGATACAACAAAGAAAAAATATGATCAATCCCGAAAGGTTACATAAGCTTGTTTTTCTGTTCATTTTCGATAAAACTTTAAATTAAATGGCAACTATATTGGACAAAAGGAAAATGTTAAAAAAAAGAGAAAGAGGCCTAAACTGTTTATGACTAAAAAACAACTGTTTAGAATAACCCTGCGCTCTTTCTCTCTTATTTCAGATATTACTTTGGTAATAAATGAAAATAAAAATTGGCTAATATATTATGGTCTAAGTTCAACCTCGCTTACAAATAAATCATCCATATAAATTTTAATAGGCATATTATTAAACTCATTGTCTCCTCTTATAAGTAATTCCTTTTCTTCCGACGCATTTCCAGTTACTAAAATGGAGCTATATACCCATTCTCCTGTTGGGAACGAAGCACTAAATTCTGGATTTGGACCTGTTCCGAAGTCAGGTGAAGGTCTTAAATAAATTCTGAGATCAGGATTGTTAGATCCAGCTGGAGTATTTCCAACATTTTCTACAAATACCCAAACACCAATTTCATATGTTTTACCAGATTCTATTGGTAATTTTCCAGCTGTATGTGCAATGATCATACCCCCATTTGCTTGCATATCAACTACTCCACTTCTAGTTCCTGTTCGTGCTCTGGAAAAATCAATTGAGAAATCATATAACTCCCATTTTCCACCCCAGAATTGATAGGGCCAATTTGCGTCATCAGCAGAATTTTCAAAACTATAGTCAATTGTTGTGGATTCCAATAAGTTTTCTCCTTGTTCAAAAGAATCCATTGGTACATCGATAAAACTATCTGCCTGAACTCCATCTGTAGTGAATAATGATCCTGCAGTATAGGAAACAGATACTGTGTCATCAATGTAGATTTGGTCTCCACTTAAAGAAACTAATAAAATATTTCTTTCTGCTGGGTTCACTTGAACACTTTGTATGGTTGCGGAGATCGGAGTTCCATTATTTTCTACGTTGATGGAGAATTGATCACTTACAACGGTAGCTTCATCCATTTCTCTGCTAAATTCTAACGCCAAGGTTCCATCTCTTTTTCCTTGAACTCCATCCAAAGTAACAGGATCTGTAGAAGGTATAACTTTTACTAAGTTCGAAAAAGCAGCTATAGCTTGCCCTGCCGGCCTATTGGTATTTGCATCTACATTAATTCCATAAGTTCCTAAACGTTTATAGATAACATCTACTTGATTAGTTCCAGTAGCTGTTTCTGGATCTCCACCGTCTATTGTCCAATCGATGTTTAAAGGTTCTCCGACAAGGTCAAAAGTATAACGAACAGCCCTACTAGCAATCACCTCATTTTCGGCATTATCGCTTATAGTTAGTGCAGCTCCCAGAGTGCCATCCGGATTAATATAATTAGCCTTTAGATCTATGGCAATTGGTTCTATAACAGTTACTACAATAGTTGTGTCTAATTCCCGTCCTCTAAGTTCTCCATCTACAAAAGCATCTTCTTCAAAAACCTGACTTAAGGTTACGTTATGTTCTCCAACCTGTGTGAAGATTGCTTTTACAACATCACTATTAGACTCTGTAACATTAGCAACACCTTCTGGGAATTTCCATACTCGGGAAACTACTCCAGTAGAGACATCACCGAACGTCAGATCTGTATTTACTCTAATTTGATTAGCCTGACTTTGCTCTGAAGTAAAAATTACTCGTTGGCTTGGAACATCAGTATCTACATCATCATTTTGGCAGCTAATAATGGTAATCAAACCGATTATCAGTACTGTTATAAATTTTAATAACTTCTTCATATTTGCAGAATTTTAATTACCAATTTCATCATTTGTTTGTAATTCGGCAGCTGGAATAGGGAAATAGTCATGAACTGCCGAGTTATAATTTTGGCTTGCTATACCAAAATCGCGTCTTAATTTTTCTCTAATAAATAGTGGAGCTACACCAACACCGCCAATGTCCAGAGCATCAAAATTTGCTTCTCTCCACAATTCATCTTGTACTAATTCATTTAAGACATTACCTGCAATTCCCCATCTAACCAGATCTTTCCATCTATGCCCTTCAAAACATAATTCCAAAGGCCTTTCTACACGTCTTAAGTGCGTCATTACCGTGGCTACAGAAGCCGATACAAAAGGTTGTATGCCGTTTACTTGCTCACTAATATGAAATTGAGGAAATCCTCCATTATCATTTATATACTGATCTAAGGTAATGACTCCAGCTCTTCTTCTTACTCGGTCAATAAATTCTATTGCTGTGTCAACATCCCCATTTGCTTCAAGAACAGCTTCAGCATACATTAAATACACATCTGCTAAGCGAATATGTCTAAAATTGATTTCGGAACGACTATTCCCATCTTCACTTTCCAAGTGATACCAGTTAGAATATTTTTTTGCGTAAGAACTTTGACCAAATACCCAACCAGGCTTATCATTAATAGGCAATCCATAATATAGACCATCTCCATCTACAGGAACAATACTAGCTCCCATTCTTTTGGATTGCATATTTCCATCATTAATTGGATTGTTAGGGTCGATTTCATCTCGTACAAAAAGCTCATGAAGATAATAGGTAGGAAGCACAACATTAAATGCTCCAAACTGTAATTGTCCCATAGACTGAGCTACTCCACTTGCTTCTGCTCCGGTTTCGAAGGTATTATCATCTACAACATTACCATTTGCTCCTGGATTAAATTCTACAGAATAAGGGGTTTCTAAAATGGATTCAGAGTTGAATTCCGTTAAATGAGAAAAATTGTCAAGATTGTTAGGAGCTAAGCTATAAAGATTAGAATCTATCACTTCTCTAAATTCGTTAGCAGCTTGTTCCCATTGTTGACTATATAAATATGTTTTTCCTAATAAAGCTGTAGCTGCTCCCCAAGTAACTCTACCCAAGTCGTTGGAAGGCCAAGTTTCTGGTAAATTAGCTTTAGCAAAAATAAGGTCTGGGATGATTACTTGATTAGTTACTTCTTCAATTGAACTAAAAGGAGCTGCTATTTCTTCTGAAGTCCTTGCAACAGAGGTTCTAATAACTGCACCACCATAAGAATGTGCTATCTGGAAATGATAAAATGCTCTTAAGAATCGTGCTTGAGCTTCAATAGATATTGCTTCTTCCGGATCATCAAATACATTAAGGTTTAGTGGAAGTTGCTCAAGTACTTGATTAGCTCTGAAGATACCAATATATAGTTCGTTCCATTTATCTACTACTTGCTCACTTGCATCACCAAAATTTAAAGAAGCAAATTCAATTTGTCTATAAAAGTTTTCGGTACCTGCTTCATCTCCTAAAAGCATCTCAAATGCTAATCCAGATCCACTGATACCTTGAAACTGAAGCGCACCATACACAGTTGTGAGGGCTGCATCAAAATCATTTGGAGTACTCCAAAAAGTTTCTTCAGTTACTGCATTTGGATTATCTACGTCTAATTCGCAACTGGATATCACAATAAAGCCTAAAATTAGTGCGATGTACGTGATTAGTTTATGTTTAATTTTCATAATAAATTATATTGTAAGTTTAAAAACCAAGTTGAACACCAAATAAAATTCTTCTGGATACTGGATAGGTCAATTGATCAACTCCTCTTGTAAAAATTCCGTCTCCTCCAATTTCAGGATCAAAACCTGTATATTCGGTAAACGTAAACGGGTTTTGAGAAGTAGCATATATTCTAAAACTGGAAAAGAAATTTGGTAAAGCATCCTTAGGGATCGAATAGCCCAAGGTAATATTTCGTATTCTCCAATAGGATCCATCTTCTAGAAAAAAGTCGGATCTTGCTCTAGTACTCGCAGTAGAGACATTTCCTGCCCTTCTTGCTGGAATATTAGAGGATGGGTTTTGTGGTGTCCATTGATTGAATTGTTCTTCATGTCTTCCATTAATGTAAGCTAAAAGACGTGCTCCGTTATACACTTCTGCACCATAAGAAAAGTAATTTTGTATGAAAAAATCAAAACCTTTATACTCCAGATTTAAACTTAGACCAGCTTCGAAATCAGCTTGTCCAGAACCAGCGTAGACTCTATCATCATCGTTAATAGTACCATCTGCTGTATCAGGAATTCCATCACCATTAGTGTCTACAGTAAGTTGATCAATATAAGCTATATCACCTATTCTTGCATCAGGAACTATTTGTTGATAGGCTTGTAACTCTTCTTCTGTTTGGATTACTCCTTCATTTTGAAGTAGAAAAAATGCACCTGCTTCAAATCCTTCTGCTAAAAATGTAGTATTATCAACATTACCTACAGTAAATACGGGAGTTCCCCCAGAAAAACCTCTGCTTGTACCGTTAAGATCTGTTACTTCATTGACATTTCGTGTAAAAGTACCCGCAATGTTCCATTTTAATCCATAAGAAGTCTGATCTTTATAAGATAATGCTATTTCAATTCCCTGATTTGTTAAATTTCCGGCATTAACAACTCGACTTCTAAAACTTTGATCTCTTGGTGCACTGGTTCCTGTTGATGGCGGAAGTCTTTCTTCTAATAGAAGATCTTTTCTGTCATTTAGGTAATAGTCAGCTGTAAAATTAAGTTTATTGCTAAACATGGATAAATCAACACCTACGTTTCTGGAGATTTTAGTTTCCCATTGTATATCAGGATCTACCAAACGTCTTCCGATTTGACCAAATGCCAAATTTTCGGCTTCTCCAAAAATAAAATTCACTCCTGATTCTATTGTCGGTATAAATGGAGTCGGATTAGTACCTGCTATGGTTTGATTTCCTACTTCGGCGATACTTCCTCTAAATTTAAGGTTATTAATGAAGTCGAGATTTGCATTTTTGAAAAATGGTTCCTCGCTAACATTCCAGCCTGCGGAAATTCCATAAAAGATCTTAAATCTATTAGAAGTAGGGAAATTAGAAGATCCATCTCTTCTTATACTTGCGGATAAAAGGTATCTATCATCAAAATTATATTGAACTCTTCCTAATAAACCACTTAACTTATTGGTTATGTCAAACCCAGTTGGATTTATAGGTTCTTGTCCTTGACCTAGAACAGGTGTATTATTACTAGCAAGACCAATAACACCAGTACTTAAATTTTTAGAATCAAATTGTTCATAAGATGTCAACGCAAGAAGCTTAAGATTATGATTTCCAAAATCAACATTATAGCTTAAAGAGTTTTCTATAGTATTTCTTTGTGTAAAAATAAAACTCTCTTGTAGGATTGCATCTTCACGTGATGCACCAGGTACAAAATCTCCTTGTACATTGAAAAGAAGATACTGTGGGCGTAAAAAGTTTCTCCTAAAATTCCAATTATTCCTACCTAAATTCACTTTATAGGTTAATCCTTTAAGAATTTCATAATCTAAACTAAAAGCAATGTTAGAACTCCTTATGCGTCTTTCATCTTCATCATTCAAAAGTCTCGTTAAAAAACTCAACAACTCCGGTTGTCCAGTTCCCACTCCTAATTGTACCACACCATTCACGGGTTGTATATTTGAAATCGGAGGCTGAAAAGGTCTTTGGGCAACTGCTTGCTCTAATAGGGCAAATGGTTCCTGAACTCTCAGTTCATCCGTAATACCAATACTTGTAAAGATTTTTAACCTTTCCTTGGTATACTGTCCTGTAATTCTAGTGGTTAATCGATTAAAACCAGAATTGATAAGTACCCCTTCTTGATCAAAATAAGAACCATTAATATTTAAAGAGAGATCACCAACTCCTCCAGATATATTTAAATTATGATTTTGTATTAAAGCATTGTCATTTTGAACATCACCTACAAAGTCACTGTCAAAATCCAGAGCATTCGGATTTAAAAAGAATGTATTGTTTACTGTTCCATCAGCATCATTTACTGCTTGATCAGAAAAAAGTTGTTGATTCGTATTCATTAAAGGAACACCAGATGTAATATTTTGAACAGCTAAGTAAGTTGAATAATCTACTTTTAATTGTCCTTGCCTACCTTTTTTTGTGGTTATGAGGATAACTCCATTCGCAGCTCTAACTCCATAAACAGCAGCAGAAGCACCATCTTTTAAAATATCAATAGACTCTATTTGTTCTGGTGCTATATTAGGATTTCCTTGAAAAGGTATTCCATCTACGACAAAAAGAGGACCTAATGAACCTGGGCTTAAAGAACCAACTCCTCTAATTTGTATGTTTGCCTCTTCACCAGGTCTACCATTACTTGCTTGTATGTTAACACCAGCAATTTGTCCTTGGAGTGATTCTGCAACATCCGATACAGGTGCTTTAGAAATAACTTCGGCACTTACTGTATTTACTGCTCCTGTAACTTCAATTTTTCGTTGCGTTCCATATCCAATAACGACTACTTGTTCCAGTTCTTGACTATCCTGAGCGAGAACAATATTGATTGTAGTGTTATTGCCTATGGTTATAGATTGTGTGGTGAAACCAAGAGATGAAAATACTAAGACCTCTCCTTTAGAAGCTTTTATTTCATAATTTCCATCAAAATCAGAAACGGCTCCTCTTTTGGTTCCCTCTACTAAAACGTTTACTCCTAATAAGGGCATGCCGGTTTCATCTATAATTTGTCCGGTAATATTCATTTTATCTTGCGCTTTCGTACTGACGAAACATAACATCAGTAGACAGATCAATAACCAATGATACTTTTTGGTCATAGTTGTTTTGTTATTTTTCATAAATGATAATAGAAACTTAGTAAAATTTAATACTTATTAATGATTTCTCATTTTTTTAAACTCAATTCACTGAAATGATCAAAACAAACATATAAATCTTAAGGTTTTATTAAAAAAAAAGAAACTAGACAAAAAATAGACGAATGAGTTTTTGTAAAAAAAAGTGTTAAAAATTTGCTTAGATAAGGTAGAGGTAGTATTAACAATTTGCAATTTAATAAAGACATATATTTATTAATGCTAATTCTTCTTTTTGATAAGAAAAACAAATTCAAAAGCCCAATAATCATTGGATTTCAAGGTTTTTTAGTTCTTAACGTATTAGAAACAATAAGATAATAAATTGTTTAAAAAAAAGTATCGCTTTTTGGATCGTATCTTTACAAAAGTTTACTTTTTTTAAAATTACCTGAAAAAACTGTGAACCTCCTGCGTGATAAAGTTTAAAAGATATCATTTTATCATAATTTTTCTAAACTATACAATTTAGTTCAGTTTTAGTCTAGTTACTTATTTATTTTATCGTTTTATTAAATATTAATTTTAGATCTTTAAAAATTAAGATCATGAAAAAAGTTACGTTAATTTATTTCCTTTTTATTATTTCTTTAGGTTTTTCTCAAAGTATTACATGGAACAATCCAATTAGTGCAGTCGTTCCTGGTGAAACTATTAATATGGATGTTTCCTATGATGCAGGCTCAGAAGACTTTTTCTATGTTAGTATCATATTAAGAGAGGTTGATGCTGCCTTTAATATTGTAAATGATTACAATCAGATATTTCCTATAGATGAAAATGCTGGTCAACAACCAAATGCTCAAAACAATGTGACCTTTGATTATACTATTGATGCTAATGCTCCAAATTCAAGTAGTTTGTCATCCGGAAACCAATATTTATTGATCATATTCATGTCCTATAATAATGACGGTGGGTTTGTTAATGATAATACAGGTATAACAGTAGACTCAACACTATCTATAGACTCCTTTGATAATGAAAAAAGTATAAGTGGTTTTTATCCAAACCCAGTAAAGAATGTTTTATACTTTAATGATGAATTGATTTCCGATCAGTATACTATTATCGATTTTACAGGAAGGACTGTAAAATCTGTAAAAGGAGCGACCTCATTGAATGTCGAGGAATTAACCGCAGGTACCTATTTTATACAAACTGAAAAAGGAACTGGAAAATTTGTAAAAATCTAATTTAGAGTTATTAGTTTTTATTGTTTCGTATGATTGGGCGTTTTTTAATGCCTAATCATACTTATTTATACAATACTCCTAAACGAATTATTTTGGATCGTAAAATTATGTCTAGAACATTTAATTATGGTTGACTTGTGTCATTAGATCCTATCACATAAGAAGTTTATGATATGAAGTCAAGCCTGGATAAAAAAGTTGAATTAATTAAAAAGAAAAAGAAAATGTTTAAAAAATTGTATTCACAAATAGACTTAAGAATTGTACCAATAGTTGCTTTCGCAATGGTAATGTCTAATTGTTCCAATGAAGACTCAAAGCCAGATACGAATTCTATGGATAGCGAACCAGTAGCTGTAAATGATACCTTAACAGTTGAAGAAGATAGTAGTTCTGGTGAGGCAAATAGAATCAATGTTTCTACAAATGATATTATTGGAGAAAATGGTGGAGATGGAGATGATTATAGTATATCTACCGAACCTTCGAATGGTACACTTACTGAAATTAGTGATGGTGTATTCGAATATATTCCTAATTACAATTATGACGGAACAGACCGATTTACATATATCATAACAGATGCGGATGGAGATGAAGCTACAGCAAGCGTAAGTATAACTGTAAATCCATTTGTGCCTACAGCAGATGATTTTAATAATATAAATCCCGATCTACCATCTTTTGTTTCTATAGATGATACCACACCTCTTGACAAAAAGTGGGTAAAAATGGAAGCAATGTCGGATGAATTTGATGTCTGGGATGCTAATAAATGGTTTAAGTCCACCTGGAACTATGGAGTACCAGTTTTTATGTCTAATTCCAATGAAAATTCGGGCGTTGCTAACGGTAATTTATGGATAAAGGCTACTCTTAATGAATCTAACCCAGAACAAAGATGGTTTCAAACGGCAAGAATCCATTCTAGAGAGAAAACAAGCTATCCGATGTATACAGAAGCTCGAATAAAAACAGCTCATATATCTGCGTATAATACCTATTGGTTAAATAATGGTGATATTTCTGATAGAGATGAAATTGATATTATAGAAAACAACTCTAAACCTTCATGTAATTGTCAACCAGACTTTCCAACAACTATGAACTCTCAGTATTTTCATGCTGATTCAAATTTGACACCAGTTACCATAAGAAATAAAGGAAATTATAGTAATAATAATCTATCAGACGCAAACCCGCTAAAAGGAGTGCAATGGAATGAGGAATATCATGTCGTGGGAGTATGGTGGAAGGATAATAAAAATGTTCAGTTTTATCTAGATGGTGAACCTGCAGGCAGTGTAGTAGTTGGGAACCATGAAACAGGAGATAATTTTCCAAGTCGTGTTTTTACCAGAGATTTAGAGATAATTTTTGATTTATGGACTAATGAAGCGGATTGGCTAGGAGGACTTCCACCAAAGTCCGATTTAGGAGATGATACCATTAACACTATGAGAGTTGATTGGGTGAGAACTTGGAAATTAGAAGATAAGTAAGCCGGAGAGAACATTTAAAATATTTAAAAAAGCTTTTAAAACCCTGTAAATTTTTAGAGAAAAAAAAGCTCAATATTATGAAAATGAAAATATCATTCTTATTACTTTTTAGCGTATTTATATCATTAAAATCCTGTTCTAATGGAGATGATATAGCAAATCCTATAACCATTACTGATCCCGATCCTGATCCTGACATCGTTCTAACGGATCCAGATGATCAAGGTTTTGATTGGGAAGGTGTAGATATTCCGCCGGAAGCAGGCGAAGGCAAGTTTTGGAAATTAAATCAGGAAGCTTCGGATGATTTTAATTACAATTTTGACGCTACGCCAAGTGCAGCGACATTTGGAGGGAAATGGACTAATTTTTATCACAATGATTGGGAAGGACCAGGTCCTACCAAGTGGGTTAGAGAAAATGTTTCTGTCGGAGATGGAGATCTTAAAATCAAGGCTACAAGAGTCACAGGAGAAACGAAATCTTTTGATGTAGATTGTGATGTAGATGGTGTGGCAGAAACTTGGACTTTACCTACTACCAGAGCAGGCTGTATTACCTCTACCACTAGAGTAATGTACCCTGTATATGTAGAAGCAAGAGTAAGAGTTGCAGATGCAGTTACAGCTTCTGATGTCTGGCTATTAAGCCCTGATGATACTCAGGAAATAGATATTATCGAAGCCTATGGTGGAACTGGAGAAGATGATAGAAACTTATGGCTAGCAGAGCGGGTACACCTTAGTCATCATACTTTTATTAGAAATCCTTTTCAAGATTATCAGCCAAGAGATGCAGGAAGTTGGTGGAGAAAAAATGGAGTAAGTCAGTGGGGTGGTCAATGGGTTCGAATTGGAGTGTATTGGAGAGATCCAAAACATTTGGAATATTACATTGATGGTGAAAAAGTAAGAATATTGTCGGACAATACATTTGCAAGTAGAGATGTGAATGGTAATTGGTCTTATACTTATCCACAACCTGTTAGCAATGGTTCTTTGCCAACTGCGGCCAATGGATTCCAAGCAGTTAATCAAGCGAGTAGCTTGGATCAAGCGCAAAGCAATTCTTCTACCAGTGTTATAGATCCTCTTAATTATCTTAATAATGGGATGAATTTGGATAAAGAAATGGATATTATTATTAATGTTGAGGATCAAAATTGGAACGCTTGTAATGGGAGAACTCCTTCTAATTCAGAGATCCAAAATGAAGACAATCATACCTTTAAGGTAGACTGGATACGTATATATGAACCTAAAGAAGTTAATTGATTTAGATTAGATTTTTGTTTGAAGTAAGTGAGAAAAGATAAACGCTTGGTAAGACTCGTTACTTTTAGTTATAAACTAAGCTTTTCTTTTCAAACTTGCTGAAAACTATTGAAGAGTAATTTCTTAATTTTGAAAAAAATATCGAAAATTCTATTTAAGAAATCTTATACTATCCTTTAAATATAAAGCTTTGATCTGTTTCCTTTTCATAATCAAACTCATATAAGTAAGCTCCTTTTTTGGAACTGGATTTATCTTTAATTTCTGTTTTTTTAAGAAAATTAAGTGATAGTAACTTTTTTCTAAAGTTTCGAGAATCCAATCTTTTCTGAAAGATTTGCTCATATAAGGTTTGAATTTGGGGTAAAGTAAAATACTTCGGAAGTAATTCAAATCCAACTGGAGAAAATCTAGCCTTTTCTCGTAGTCTATCCAAAGCATCTTTTACCATTTGATTATGGTCTAATACCAATTCTGGTAACTCATCTAGCGAAAACCAAAAGGCACCATGTTTATTCACGAGTTCTTTATTATTCTCATCGATTCGGATTAGCGCATATTGGCCAATAGAAATACAGCGTGCTCCGGGATCTCTATCAACTGCCGAGTAGGTCTTTAGCTCTTCCATAAAAATGTTTTCTAGGCCCGTAATATCTTTTAAGATCCTTAAACCAGCTTGATTAGCATTTTCATTTTGTCTGATAAAACTTCCAATCAAAGACCACGAACCTTTAAGAGGTTGTATTTCTCGCTTAAAAACAAGAAGTTTTAAAGTTTCATTATCAAATCCAAAGATGATACAGTCTACAGCAACTAATACCTGCTCTTTATTTTCATACCAACTATTTTGCTGATTTTTGGCAAACTCCATAAAATATTCTTTAAAAAATAATAAATGTAATAATTACATTTATTATTTTTGTTATAAATAAAGGTTTTAATAATGAACAAAGAAAATACATTTATCCCAGAGCTCATAGTATCTTCTCCAGGGAGAATAAATTTTATGGGTGGTCATACGGATTATAATAATGGTTTTGTACTTCCTACTGCTATTGATAAAAAAATACGTTTTGAGTTTAAAAAAAATGGAACAGCGGATATTTGTAATTTCTATAGTAGAAATTATGATAAATCCTTAAGAGTAGATCTAAATAATATTTCACCTAGTACAGAAAATTGGGAAAATTATATTTTAGGAGTACTACATCAGCTATCTAAAAGATCAGATAAGATCCGAGGTTTTGATTGTTTCTTTTCTAGTGAATTGGCAATTGGTTCTGGATTAAGTTCATCTGCTGCTCTAGAGTGTGGTCTTGCATACGGTGTAAATTCATTATTCGAGTTAGGACTTTCTAAAAAAGAAATTACTGTACTAAGCAGAGATGCTGAACATGAATATGTTGGTACTAAATGCGGCATAATGGATCAGTATGCTTCTGTTTTTAGTGAAACAAACAAAATTCTATTTCTTGATTGTCAATCTCTAGAACACAGTTTAATTCCAATTGATTTGGTGGATTATAAAATACTAATTCTAAATACCAATGTAGAACATAACCTAGCTACTAGCGAGTATAACGTTAGAAGACAACAATGCGAGGAAGGAGTAGCTTTTATAAAAAAAAGACATCCAAATGTTTCGTCTCTTAGAGACGTTAATTTAGATATGTTAGAAGAGGTAAAAGATGAAGTAAGTCAAACTGTTTTCCAAAGATGTCAATATATTATCCAAGAAAATAAAAGAGTTTTAGCGGCTGCGGAGTTTTTAAAAAATAACGAGCTAAATGAGTTTGGAGATCTTTTATATCAATGTCATGATGGAATTCGACATAAGTACGAAGTTAGTTGTGATGAATTAGATTTTTTAGTGGATTTCTCCAAAGAAAAGGAATATGTAATTGGATCTAGGATGATGGGTGGAGGTTTTGGAGGATGTACGGTAAATATTGTACATAAAGATTACATCGATGCTTATACAGAAGAAGTGAGTATAGCATATAAAGAACGATTTAATATCGATTTAGATGCTTTTCAGGTAATGCCAAGCAAAGGAACGAGTGTTGAATTTACAGAGTCTAAAGTATCATAGTAAGTTAAAAAAGATATCACATGATTAACGAAAATCCTCATAGAAGATATAACATACTAACAGGAGAATGGGTTTTAGTATCTCCTCATCGCACCAAAAGGCCATGGCAAGGAAAAGAAGAAAAACAATCTATAGCTAAGAGACCTTCTTACGATCCTAATTGTTATTTATGTCCTGGAAATACTAGAGCAAGTGGAGCTACAAATCTTCAATATGATGGGCCTTACAGTTTTGTAAATGACTTTTCTGCCTTATTGTCTGAAACTCCAAAAGAGGTTTTTTCCGAAGGATTGCTAAAGGGAGTGTCTGAAAGAGGTATCTGTAAAGTAGTTTGCTTTTCTCCTGATCATTCTTTGACATTGCCCATAATGAAGGTAGAAGAGATTCAGAATGTTGTTAAACTATGGAAAAGAGAATATGAGGAATTAAGTGAGGTGTCGTATATCAACCATATTCAGATATTTGAAAATAAAGGAGATGTCATGGGGTGCAGTAATCCGCATCCTCATGGTCAAATATGGGCTCAAGAGTCTATTCCGCTAGAAGTTTCTAAGAAAACAGAGCAAATGAAGAAATATTGGCTTGATACGAATCAAAGTTTATTACAAGCCTACTTAAAACAGGAGCTAGAAGCTAGGGAGAGAATAATTTTAGAAAATGATCACTTCGTTTCTCTGGTACCATATTGGGCAATTTGGCCTTATGAAGCTATGATATTACCAAAAGAACATAAACGAAGTATTAAAGAGTTAAATGAAGAGGAGATAGCCTCGTTTGCGCAAATCATAAAGGATTTAACGATTAGATACGATAATTTATTCAATTGCAGTTTTCCGTATTCTGCAGGGATTCATCAAGCCCCAACAGATGGAGACCCTCATGAAGAATGGCATTTTCATATGTCTTTTTATCCTCCATTATTAAGATCAGCAACCGTAAAAAAGTTTATGGTAGGTTATGAGATGTTTGCAGATCCACAGCGTGATATTACGGCAGAACAAGCAGCAGGAACTTTAAAATCCTTATCAACAGTGCATTATACTATAGAGTAATTTTCTTTCAGCGGTCGATAAAAAGTGAGATATGAGTAATCAAATGATGACATTAAAAAAGCTTGCAGAGCTATCTAATTTTTCGGTTTCTACCGTGTCAAAAGCATTGGCTGATAACCCTGAGATTAGTATAAAGACCAAAAATAAAATCAAAAAGCTGGCAGAATTTTACAATTATAAACCAAACATAACTGCCAAAAACCTAAAAGAGAGAAAAACAAGAGCTATAGGAGTGATCATTCCTAATATTTTGGCTCATTTTTTTGCTAAAGTTTTATCTGGTATTGAAAAAGAAGCAACAGAAAAAGGATATAATATTATTACCTGTATCTCGGATGAATCTTTTGAAAAAGAAGTAAAAAGTATAGAAATGCTAGCAAATGGAAGTGTTGATGGATTTATCATATCGGTATCTAAAGAGACTTTCGTAAAAGAGAATTATAAGCATTTACAAGGAGCTATAGATAAAGGATTACCTATATCCATGTTTGATAGGGTGACTGATAAAGTCTATTGCGATAAAGTTGTTATTAATGATTTTCAATCTTCTTATACCGCTACAGAAAAGCTAATCAAATCGGGTTGTAAAAATGTTGTTTTTGTAACGCCAATTCATCATACAAGTGTAGGATTAGATAGGGTAAGTGGATATGAAAAAGCATTAAAGGACATATTAAAAAGAAAAGGGAAACCCAAGGTTTTGGTAATTGAAGATTACCAAAAGTTTACAGATAGCTTTACAGAGTTTCTAAAGGATAATAAAGTAGATGGTGTTGTTGCGGCTGATGAACTCTCTGGAATTTATACAATGAATTTGTTAATTGGTGCGGGTCATAGAGTTCCCGAAGATGTTTCTGTTATTGGTTTTACTGACGGGATTCTTGCTGGTAATAGTAATCCTCCATTGACAACTGTAGATCAAAGAGCTGTAGAACTTGGAAAAGTAGCTGCTAATAATATAATTAGTAGGTTAGAAGACAGCCAGAAGGAAGCTATTACCTATGAAACTACAGTACTTGAAACTTATCTAATAGAAAGAGGTTCTACAAAATTTAAGTAGCAAATCAATCTATTCTACTTCTATAGTTATTGGCCAGCCAATAAATTGTTTAGCCCCTTTTTTACGAACGTCTTCAAACCTTGGCCAGCACTCAAAGGTTAGAGTTTTTTCATTTTTTCGAAATCTAATCATACCATAACCAGCTCCGTTCGAAGGGCTATCAGGATTGGCATAAGCGTGCATAGTAATCTTGTTATGAAAGCCATCTAGATATTTGCCGATCCAAGGAAGCCTATCAGAAGATGTAGCAGGTTTTGCATCTTCTGGCCACCACCATCGGCTGTAAAAGTTGTTTACAATGGCAGGTACAACAAAAGCCCAAGGACCATCATCATATGACTCAATTCCATGTTTTATTACGGTTGCCAGATGCTGATCGCCAGCAATGTGTATTGCATTGGCATTTTTTATCGCTTCTAAAGCGCTGTTCCTTCCCTTTTGTGGCCATCCGTTAGAGTCCATATCAGCATGTAATCTATTATCCATGGAACCATGTAAATGTGCTCCTCCACAAAATCCAGTTTGTGATAAAACTACTTTAAAATTGGTTGTCTGTTGATCGCTACCCCAAGATTTTAAGAATTCAAGTTGCCGATTTCCTAATAATTCTAATCCATCTAGATCCACGGTATTAGGGTCATAATTAGGATCTCTAATATGATCAGGTCTTGGGCCAATTTGAGGAATCTTACCCTTTGGGCCTGATTTAAACTTTCTATCCTCAATAATGGCGAAATCAACACCTCCCCAAATCAAATTAGTATAATAAACCCCAATATCCTGCTGTATTGGTGTTGGATCATACGGATCTGGAAGATGTGAGGTTTGACATCTTTCAACCATTTTTACATATTCAGGATGGTAAAAATAACCACCATCATCTCCCGCCATAGTAGAAGCTTTCTTACCATATTCGCCCCATAAATTTCCTTGTCCTATATCATGATCATCTGGTATGGTGATACAAGGTCTGTTTCTAAAAACTTCTCTAAACTGCAATCCAAATTTTAACCAAGCAGCAGTATGCTCCTGATGATCATATGATTGATCCCCAGCAAAAAAGACTAAATCAGGATCCTGAAAATTTATGTTTCGTATATAGTGATCTCTATCACCTCTATCTTTGTTACTATTACAAGAAAGAGCAGCTAGGGTAATCTCATCTTTGTCAGTAGGATTTCTTCTAATAACACCGTCATACCTAGCTTCAGAGCTGTGTAAAATCCGATAAGATATATTTTCTTTATAGTTCCAATTGTTAATTCTAAAAGTAGCTGACCAACCAAGTTCGTTCACCATTTTTTTCTGGACTTCTCTCCATGTTCCATTTTCTTTGATTTCTAACCTAACTTCCCTTGTTTCTTTTGGATATAAAGGAAATAATTGTGCAGTTAATTTTAATGTTTGATTACTAACTGTATAAATCCCGAATGCAATAACTTCTTCTCTTGGAACCTTTACATCAATGATGGTGTTCGACTTTCTATTCCACCAATCATTTGTGGAGATAGTATCAATACCAGTAAATGGTGATTCTACATATGTAGGGTCAGATGCCGTTTCTTTTTGTGATTTTTTATTGGAACATCCTAGAAGCAAAATAGATAAGATAAGGAAATAGCAAGCTTTTTTCATGATTGGAAATATGAATATAAAAGTTGTGGTTGTGTTATTTATTAGAAATTGAAAATTACGAAGTTCTCTAGTTTGTTAAAAAAAATAGACTGGACAAAAACTAAACAAGAAGAAAATGTGAAGAATCGTCTCTAAATAATTATTTACAATTTCTTCTTAATAATAAAGGTATTTCGTTTTGTTTTTCAACACTTTTCGGTAAAAAGTTCTGATCAAAAACTAGATTCTATAGGGATCTTGTTGTATTCGATTTTTCTAACAAATTGATGAGATTTTTATTGATTTATTCATATCAGTTTAGTTTTAAAACAGTGATTGTACAGTTTTTGTTCAGGCAATGTAGTCAACATAAAATTGATAATATAGTAGTTTTGGTTTAATAATGTTGTGGAATAATTAATAAAAAATGAAAAAAGGTTCTTTTTTGATAATACTGGTTCTTTCGAATATCTGTATAGGCTGTAAGCCCTCATTACCAGAGAACGTAGCTGATGCATATGAGAAACTTCCTAAAACTATAGATTATAATACGCATGTAAAACCAATTCTATCTGATAAATGTTTTGCATGTCATGGTCCTGATAAAGCAAAGATCTCTGCGGGTTTACAATTACATTCCGAGGAAACTGCTTTTCTGGAATTGCCGGAATCACCTGGTAAGTTTGCTATCGATCCGGGGAACTTAAAAAAATCAGAAGTCTTTCATAGAATTTTGTCCGAAGATCCTAAACTGGTGATGCCTACCCCAGAATCTTATTTGAAACTCTCTCCTGAAGAAAAAGCAATTTTGATTAGATGGATAGAAGAAGGTGCAGAATATAAAGATCATTGGGCTTTTATTTCTCCAAGTAAACCAAAGATACCTGAGATAGAAACAAACTCCTCAGAGAAAAATCCGATTGACAATTTTGTAATCAAAAAACTATCAGAAAATAATTTAGATCTAGCAAAAAAGGCTAGTAAAGAGTTGTTATTAAGAAGGGTCTCATTAGACCTTACTGGTCTACCACCAACCAAAGAAGAATTGTTTGATTTTTTGAATGATAAAAGTCCCGATGCATATGAAAAACAAGTTGATAGGCTTCTGGCTTCAGAACATTATGGAGAAAAGATGGCAATCGATTGGTTAGATTTGGCAAGATATGCAGATACACACGGATATTTTGTAGATCGCTATCGAGATATGAGTCCTTGGAGAGATTGGGTAATTAACTCTTTTAATAAGAACATGCCTTATGATCAATTCATTACTTGGCAGTTAGCAGGTGATTTATTAGCAAACCCAACAAAAGACCAAATCTTGGCTACTGGTTTTAACAGGCTGCATCCCCAGAATTTGGAAGGCGGTATTATAGATGAAGAATTTAGAGTAGAGTATGTTTCAGATAGAACCAATGTGGTAGGACAAGGTATCATGGGATTAACCGTTGCCTGTGCTAAATGTCACGATCATAAATACGATCCGATTTCTCAAAAAAACTACTTTGAATTATTTAGTTTTTTTAATCAGGTAAATGAATCTGGTCAAATTCCGTGGGACTGGTCAATGCCTGTTCCTACAATGTTACTTCCTACTAAAGAAGAAGAGCAAATGATGGCCTACATCAACGATCTTGTAAAAAACTCTCAAAATAAAATAAAAGAAGTTGTATACAGTGAAAAGGAAGAAGCAGATCAGTGGATTACTAATGAAAAGTATCAAAAAGATTCATTTACAGATTCCAAACATCTGGTAGCATATTATGACTTTGAGAACTCTTCTTTACGAAACAAATTAAATTATCAAGATAAGGGAGAAATGAAAACCCAGTTTGCTGGAAATCAAAAAATTGTTCTAAAAGAAGGGTACAAAGGGAAGGGACTTCAGTTTGATGGTGATGCATGGTTAGATTTAGGTAAAGTGGGAGTGTTTCAGAGAAGTGAGAATTTCAGTATTGGAATACGTGTTTTTATTCCGAAGGATCTCAAAGAAGGAGTAATTTTTCATAAAGCACAAGGAACAAGATTGCATAGTTATCGAGGATACCATTTGTCGATTACAAAAAACAACACTTTTGAGTTACTGTTAGCACACGTTTGGCCAGATAATGCGATCGTAGAGACAACGATTAAAGAAGTACCAAGGGAGCAATGGATTCAACTAACAATGACCTATGATGGTTCTAGCAAAGCTAGCGGATTAAAGTTGTATATGAACGGAGAACATATGCAAACTAATATAGAAATCGACAACTTATATAAAGATATTATATTCCATGATTTAAAAGATTATATCTATCCAGAACCCATAGAACCTGGTTTACAAGTTGGAGCTAGATGGCGTGGTAAAGGAATTGCAGGAGCAATCGTAGATGACTTAAAAGTATTTACCAAAGAGCTAACTCCTTTAGAGATTTTAAAACTTTCTGACACTAAGCTTTTGAAACCTTTGATTTCAAAAACATCCAAAGAACTCTCGGATACAGATAAAAAACTGCTTACCGACTATTATTTGTCCGTAAAATCAATTCCTGCTAGAGAAGCAATTTCGTCTCTTCAAGATGTTCGAACCATACAAGCAGATAGTGCAGATAATATTAAAGAGATAATGGTAATGAAAGATTCTCCAGGACTCAGAAAAACATATTTATTAGAAAGAGGACAATACCATGCTCATGGAGAAGAAGTTTTCTCAAATACACCAAGCAGTTTGCCGGCAATGTCAGATGATTTACCGAAAAACAGATTGGGATTAGCTAAGTGGTTAACAGATTCCAAACATCCATTAACTGCTAGGGTAGCGGTAAATAGATATTGGCAGAATTTTTTCGGAAAAGGAATCGTAGAAACTTCCGAAGATTTTGGTAATCAAGGGAGCTTACCAACACATCCTGAGTTACTGGATTGGCTAGCTACTAATTTTATGGAGTCTGGATGGGATCTGAAAGCACTAAATAAACAGATTGTGATGTCTCAGACTTATCAGCAAGATTCTAATGTTTCAGAAGAATTGAGAGAGATAGATCCCGATAATTTATTATTAGCTCGAGGACCCTCTAAACGTCTATCAGGTGAAATGCTTCGTGACAATGCATTATTGGCAAGTGGATTGTTAAATGCTAAAATAGGAGGCGAAAGTGTAAAACCATATCAACCAAAAGGACTTTGGAAGATGACACACTTACCCTATAAAAGAGATACTGGAGATAAGTTATACAGAAGAAGTTTATACACTATCTGGAAAAGAACAGCTCCCAATCCTACCATTGCAACATTTGATGCTTCAACCAGAGAAATATGTATGACTCGAAGACAAGAAACGAATACTCCTTTGCAAGCTTTAGTGTTGCTAAATGATCCAACTTACATTGAAGCTTCTAAAGTAATGGGCAAAAATATGACAGCTTTTGCTTCTGTAGAAGAAGGTATTAAAGATATCTATATCCGATTAACAGGAAGACAGATATCTCAAAAGGAGTTACAGTTATTAGTTACTCTTCAACAGGAAGAATATAATAGGTTCAATGGTGATATTTCAAAAGCGAAAGGCTGGTTGGCATCAGGAGATTTTGCTTTTAATCCAGATGATAACTTATCGATGATAGCAGCAAATGCAATAGTTGCCAGTACCATTATGAATTCGGATGCCACTATAACCAAAAGATAATACGATTATGTGCGATCACCACGATACCTTACGGTCTGATAATAAAGACCTACAACAAGTAGAAAAAATGATGGATAGGAGAGCTTTTCTAACCAAAACGTCTTTAGGTTTTGGAGCTTTGGCTTTAGGTTCTCTTCTAAATGCAGATAAAGCTTGGAGCGCTGTCAAAAATAACGTTAAGCCTGATTTAGGAATGTTTAGCAGAAATGATTTAGGATTACCACATCATGTTCCGAAAGCAAAAAGAGCTATTTATTTATTTCAGAGTGGCGGTCCTTCACAAATTGAACTTTTTGATTATAAACCAAAACTAAAAGGCTTATTTGGTCAGGAATTACCAGATTCGGTAAGAAAAGGACAACGTCTTACGGGTATGAGTGCTGATCAAACCTCTTTACCTATTGCTCCATCTATTATCGATTTTAAACAATACGGAGAATCTAGAGCTTGGGTGAGTAGTGCTATGCCTTATTTGTCGGAAGTAGTAGATGATATCTGTTTCATAAAATCGATGCAAACTGATGCTATTAATCATGATCCCGCCATTACCTTTTTTCAGACAGGTAGTCAGCAGCCGGGAAGACCTTCTATAGGTTCTTGGATTAGTTATGGCTTAGGTTCTGATAATGAAAACTTACCCACATTTATTACGTTAATCTCTAAAAATGGAGGAGGACAACCTTTATATGCTCGACTTTGGGGAAATGGTTTCTTGCCTACAGAACATCAAGGAGTACAATTTAGAAGCGGAAAAGATCCTGTATTATATCTCACAGATCCTGAAAACTATGATGGGCATAATAGAAGGAATATGTTAGATTATCTAGGGAAATTGAATGATGTACAAAACAGTTTTTATGGAGATCCCGAAATTAATGCCCGAATGTCCCAATACGAGATGGCTTTTCGTATGCAAACATCGATACCTGAAGTAACTGATATGAGTGATGAACCCGAGTATATTTTCGATATGTATGGAAAAGATAGTCGAGATTCAGGTACGTATGCTGCAAATTGTCTTTTAGGAAGAAAATTGCTGGAAAAAGGAGTGAAATTTGTGCAGTTATATCATCAAGGTTGGGATCAGCATATCGGATGTCCAAAAGGAATTTTAGGAAATGCCCGGAAAACAGATCAAGCAAATGCTGCTTTGATCAAGGATTTAAAACAACGAGGCATGTTCGAAGATACATTATTGATTTGGGGAGGAGAATTTGGTCGTACAGTATACTCGCAAGGAAAACTTACGGCTACAGATTATGGTCGTGATCATCATCCTAAAGCCTTTACCATGTTTATGGCAGGAGCAGGTGTAAAACCTGGAATCACCTATGGAGAGACAGATGATTTTAGTTATAATGTAATTAAAGATCCTGTTCATACACACGATTTTCAAGCTACATTACTTCATCTTTTTGGGATTGATCATGAACGATTAACATACAAGCATCAAGGAAGAAGATTCAGATTGACAGATGTACACGGACATATAGTAAAAGATATACTAAGCTAATTTTTCTTCCCATGAATAAAGAAAATTCAAGACGAGAGTTTATTAAGAATACTACCTTATTAAGTGCAGGTGCGGCGACCGTTCCTTCTTTCGGATTTCATATTCTTAAAAAGAATACTGTGAACAAAGAAAATATAGTAGGTCACGGAGATTATAAATATAAAATTATAAGAGATTGGGCAGATATCAGTACTGTCAGAAATCCTATTCTTAACTGTCATGAAATGCAAATGGATAGCAAAGGCAGATTAATCATGATAGGAGATCATACAAATAATAATATTTTGATCTTTGATAAATCTGGGAAGCTTTTGGATTATTGGGGTACTGCATATCCAGGAGGACACGGTCTTACGTTGTTTGATGAAGGAGGAGAAGATGTATTATTTCTTACGGATTCTGGATGGTTTCTAGACAAAAATGGGAAATGGATACATCATAATGGGAGAGTGACAAAAACTACCACCGATGGGAAAGTAATTTTTGATATTGGACATCCTCAAACTATAGGAATTTACAAAGCTGGAGATCATTTTTGTCCTACAGAAACTGCCGTAGCACCTAATGGAGATATTTATGTAGCAGATGGATACGGAATGGATTATATCATCCAATACGATGCTAATGGGAAATATATAAGACATTGGGGTGGTAAACAAAATGAGGACCGTAACTATAGATTGGATAATGCCCATGGAGTGGCTATTGATTATCGTGATAAAGAGAACCCATTAGTAGTTTGTACATCTAGAAATGAAGAATCTTTTAAATGGTTCACATTAGAAGGGAAATATGTAAAAACATTGCATTTACCAAATATGCAAGTCTGTAGACCTGTTTTCGATGATCAGAATTTATATGCAGGTGTTTGTTGGTCACAACCTAAGGTTGGAAGAACTACCTGGAAAGATCATACAGGTTTTGTGACCATTTTGGAAGATGATAAAGTTGTATCTAATCCTGGAGGAACAAAACCCTTATATGTTAATGGAGAATTACAAAAATCATATCAGCTTGAGCATAAGCCAATTTTACATGGTCATGATGTGTGTATTGACGAGGATAAGAACCTATATATCTGTCAATGGAATGCCAATGGAACGCCTCCATTAAAATTAGAAAGAGTTTAAGAAAAGTAAAATAATTTTCTCAAACTACGAAGTTGGAGTTTGGGAGATATGGTAATAAAATTATATAAGAATATTCATGAACGAAGTATCTGATTTTGTTTTGTTTTTGGGAAGGTTTCATCCACTAGTTGTACACTTACCAATTGGGTTTTTGTTTTTTGCATGTATACTTGAAATAGCAGCGAAATACCAGAAAAAAGAGCTATTGAAAGAAGCAATACCATTAGCCCTATTTCTAGGAGGATTCAGTGCTATTGTTGCTTGTATATTAGGATATATGTTGTCATTAAGCGGTGAGTATGAAGGTGAAGCTTTGGATAAACATTTTTGGTTTGGTATAGCAACTACAGTGATAGCGATTCTCGCTTGGATGTTAAAAACGAAACGAATTAAATACATTACTAAAGAATCTGTAAGATTGAATATTGCTACACTTACTTTTATTGTTTTGTTATTAAGTATTACAGGACATTATGGAGGTAATCTAACTCATGGTTCGGATTATTTAACAGCTTATTTGCCTTTTGGAAAGAAAGAAAAAAAAGAAGTGCCTAAAATCAATTCTATTGAAGAGGCACAACTATTTGCTCATGTCGTTCATCCTATTTTGGATAATAAGTGTTTGAGTTGTCATAATAACTCTAAGAAAAAGGGAGGACTCTCGTTAGCGGATCAGGTATCAATTCTAAAAGGAGGAAAAAATGATGTTGCTTTAATTGCTGGAAATAGTGAACAATCAGAGTTGATTAAAAGAGTTCATCTAGATCCAGATGACAAAGAATTCATGCCACCTGAAGGAAAGACGCCTTTAACAGAAGAGGAAATAAAAATAATTGAGTATTGGATAGATAATGGTCAAGCGGATTTTAAAGCAACAGTAGGAACGATAGATACTTCAGAAGAAATTAAAAAACTATTAATAGAGCAACTTCATTTAGATAATGATCATTCTGTTCGGTCAACGATGAGTGTAGCTTCACCAGTATCAGAAGAAGTTATAGCAAGCTTACTACAAAAAGGTGTGAACATGAGAGAAATCGTGTCAGAATCAAACCGATATGATGTTTCTATGTTACCTAAAAACAGCAAAGAATTTGAAGTAAAAGTTGTAAAAGAAATTCTGGAAGAACTCTCAAAAATTAAGGATAATATTGTTTGGCTGTCATTACCATCTCAAGGAATTACAGATACCCATCTAGAAATAATAGGTAGTTTTAAAGGTTTACAAAAGTTGGCTTTGCAGAAAAATAATATCTCGGATACTGGTATTCAACATTTAACTAGTTTAGAACAATTAGAAAGCTTAAACTTACATAGTAATTCTTCAATAACGAATAAAAGTATCCAACAGCTTTCCAAATTTAAAAAGCTAGAAAAAATATACCTGTGGAACACTTCTGTTAAAAAAGAAGATAGCATGAATAAGAAAGTAATTTTATAGAAACAAAGTATTACTTCGTCTGTATAAATTAGATCATATCTCGATTATTCTTTCTTCAATATTTTAACCACTACGGACTTACTAATAGGAGTATTACTTTTATCTGCATAATGGTTGAAAGGAACCAGAATATTAGTCTCCGGAAAATACGTAGCAATATTTCCTTGAGGGATATTGTAGGAAATTATCTTAAAGTTTTCCGCTTTCCTTAAGGTGTTGTCATAGTTGCTGGTAAGATCAACAATTTCTAAAGGGGTTAGATCAAACTTCTCAATGTCTTTAGGATTCATTAAAACCACTCTTCTTTCATTAAAAATACCTCGATAACGATCATTCATACCATAGATGGTGGTATTAAATTGGTCATGAGAGCGAATAGTCATCATTAAAAATTCATCTTCTTGTAAATGATGATCTGGTACAGAACAAATACTAAATTGAGCTTTACCATTTGGTAATTTACTAAAATCTAATTCACGAACATTATTAGGAAGATAAAAGCCTGATCCTTTGGATTTTTCTTCTATTCCTTTAAAACCAGCAATAACTTCTTGTAATTTTGCTCTTATAGCCGTATAATCTTCGCTTAATGGTAGCCAATCTACGGGATGATTTCCATTAAAATAAGCATCTGCAATACCACCAATGATTTCAGGTTCGCTTTTAAGATTATCTGAAGCAGGAGATAGCATTCCTTTTGATCTGTGTACCTTTCCCATACTATTTTCTACGGTGAAAAATCGTGGTTTCCCATCTTTTAGGTCAAATTCAGATCTTCCTAGAGTTGGCAGTATTAATGCTGTTTTCCCAGCAGTAGTATGCGTACGGTTTAGTTTGGTGCTTACTTGCACGGTTAACTCACAATTTTGTAAAGCATCTGCAGCATATTTTGTATCTGAAACAGCAGACACAAAATTACCACCTAGCGCAAAAAATACTTTTGCTTTTCCTTCATGCATTGCTTTTATAGAATGTACAGTATCGAGCCCTGCTTTAGTAGGTGGTGTAAAACCAAAAACATTTTCTACAGCACTATTAAATGCTGGGGATGCATGATGTACAATTCCTACAGATCGATCTCCTTGCACATTACTGTGTCCTCTTACGGGACAAGTTCCTGCGCCAGGTTTGCCTAGACTTCCTTTTAGCAATAATAGATTTACACATTCTTTAATATTTTCTACACCATTTTTATGTTGAGTAAGCCCCATAGCCCAACAAATAATAATCCTATTTCTATGAGCTAGTAGTTCCACAACTTGGTCGATTAAGGCAGGTGATACTCCTGATTGTTTGATCAATTCTTGGGCATCAAAATTTTCCAGATGTTCCAAAAGTGATTCATACCCTTGCGTGTAAGTTTGGATAAACTCATGATCAAACACCTTTTTTGTTTGCTGGTCTAATGCAGCAAGTTTGATAAGAATAGCTTTTAATAATGCTACATCCTGATTGATCTTTACTTGCAAATGAATATCAGTAAGCGCTTCTCCTCCTGCAATAAGACCTTTTACTTCCTGAGGATTTTTAAATCGAATAAGCCCTGCTTCTTCAAGCGGATTGATACTGATTACTTTTCCACCTTGTTCTTTGCATTTTTGTAATGCCGATAACATACGAGGATGATTTGTTCCTGGATTTTGTCCGATAACTAAAACAACTTCAGCTTTTTCGAAATCATCTAGTGTAACGGAACCTTTGCCAATACCTAGCGTTTCACTAAGCGCCACACCACTAGATTCATGACACATGTTGGAGCAATCCGGCATATTGTTAGTGCCAAAAGCTCGTATAAAAAGTCCATATAAAAAAGCAGCTTCATTACTGGATCTTCCAGAGGTATAAAAGATAGCTTCATCAGGTTCTTTAAGTTGATGTAAGTGTTCGGCAACAAGTTCGTAAGCTTTCTCCCAACTAATCGGCTCATAATGTATGCTATCTGGATATAAAACCATGGGTTCTGTAATCCGTCCACTTTTCCCAATTTGATAATCTGTCCATTGTGAAATTTCTTCTATCGAGTATTTTTTAAAAAAAGCAGCATCTACTTTTTTGTTGGTGGCTTCTTCTGCCAATGCTTTTGCTCCATTTTCACAATATTCTGCAACTTTAGAAGGTTTATCAGGATCTGGCCAAGCACAACCAGGACAATCAAAACCTTCTTTTTGATTCATTTGAGCAAGTCCTTTTAACGATTTTACAACCCCCATTTCTTTAAAAGCATGCTGTAAAGCTACTTTTACCGCTTTGGTTCCAGCAGCATAGGTAGAAGGTTCTTTTACTAGTAAATCAGAAAACTCAGTAGATCCAGTGATAGAAATATTTCTTTTGGAATTAGCCATTTTTGTGAAATGAAGAAATTAATGAAATGGAAGATACAATTATCGGTATAATAAATAATCTATTTGTAAAAATAAATAGTTCTGGTATATCGATTTCACGAAGATAGAATGTTGTCGAGAATAGTAATTATACTATTTTTGCAATAAGTTAATTTTTATTGCCGTATTGAAACCAGTTTCAGAACATCCAAAAATAGAAGTTTCACTAGAAAAAATAGAAACTTCTCAACACGCTTCTTTTCATACAGGAGTGTACAAACAACCTTATTTTAGTGGTAACTGGCACTATCATCCCGAGTTTGAATTATTATTGATTGTTAATGGGCAAGGCAAAAGATTAGTAGCGGATCATGGCGAAGATTTTGAAGTAGGAGATTTGGTTTTGCTTGGTGGATATTTACCTCATGCATGGATTCCGGATGCCCGATTTCTGGAGGAGAGTTCTGAAGAGTACTGTGAGTCTATTTATGTGCAATTTAGAAAAGATATTTTTGGATCTCATTTTGTAGATGTGCCCGAACTGAAAGGAGTGCGTAAAGTACTTCAGGCATCTGAAAGAGGTATAAAAATTATAGGAAAACATCGAACTCATATCGCTGAATTGCTTCAGGAAATCCCTAAGTTTTCTCCTTTGGATCAGTTGCTAAAACTAATTAAAATACTGGACCTTATTAATCTTTCAGGATATCAGGTATTAGCATCAGAAAATTATTTGAAAAACAGTTTCTATTTTAAATCAAATCGGATTTTAAAAGTGCACGAATTTATAATGGAGCATTATAAACAAGATGTCTCTTTAGAAAAGTGTGCCGAAATGGTAAATATGACGGTATCTGCTTTTTGTAGATATTTTAAAAGTGAAACTAGCTTTACCTTCACCAATTATTTAAATAAAATACGAATAGATTTTGCTAAAAAATTATTGATCAATACAGACATGCCAATCAAAGAAATTGCTTTTGAGTGTGGATACAATTCTGTTCCTTATTTTAATAGACAGTTTAAAAAAATAGAAAAGGTTTCACCTTATACCCTGCGAAAATCTGCTAAAGATTAATAGTGGTTTTTTAAAACAGTTTTTTATTTTTTCAAGATTAGATTTGCAAGGTTTAGCTTTAAAGAAGAATCCCGAAGATTGGTTTTATTGATTTTTAAGTGCTCTTTAATGGATTTAGTGCCTAATACATATGCTTTCGCATTATTGATAGCATCTACCGCCAATAATTCATCATTGTGGAAGTACCAAATAGAAAACTTATAGGTAGTTTCTTCTTCATTTCTAATAATTGTTTCATTGCAATCAAAAGGTAAACCTACCATTTGTAGTTTAATGTCATATTGATCTGACCAAAACCATGGGATCGAATTATAAACTACTTCTTTTCCGCAGATCGAAGCCGCTGCAATTTTTGCTTGATCTACAGCGTTTTGTACAGACTCTAGACGTACAAAAAGATTATAATGAGGATTGTGATGGAATGTACAATCACCAATGGCATAAATATCTTTGTCGTTTGTTTGACAAGCTTGATTTACTTTTATACCATTCTCGATTTGAACTCCTGCATCTTTTGCTAGTTCAGTATTTACAATTATACCGGTACCTAATATAATTAATTCGGCTTCATACGAGGTGCTATCATCACAAGTGATCGTATTTGTATAGTTTATAGATGTGATTGAAGAAACATTTTTGTTGGTATGAATTTGAGCTCCGTTTAAGGTATGGACGTCATAGAAAAATTGACTCATCATAGGAGATGTCACTCTTGCTAGTATTCTGGATTCGCGTTCTAAAATAGTAACAGAAGTTCCGAGTTTTCTTAATGATGCTGCAATCTCTAATCCTATATATCCTCCACCAATAATTAGAACTCTTTTGTTTGTATCTTCTTTAACTTTCCGGCGAATCGTAGTAGCATCATATGCTGTTCTAAGGGTATATACTTCAGTTGCTTTGTCTAAACCTTTAATAGGTGGAATTAGAGGTCTTGCACCAGTAGCGATTACAAGCTTGTCATATTTATGTATTGCCCCATCCTCTGTAATAACGGTATTATTGATACGGTCAATTTTCTTTACGAAAACACCAAGACGTAACGTAATATTCTCTTTTTCATAGCTCTCTAATGACTTTAATAAATTATTGTTCGTCTCATCTGCTGAGGTTAAATAGGATTTCGATAATGAAGGTCGGTGATAAGGAGTCTCTGGATCCTTGTCAAATATAATGATAGAACCAGTCCACCCTTGTTTTCTAAGAGAAAATGCAAAATTAACTCCTGCATGACTTGCTCCAATAACCAAACATATTGGAACTTTTGTGTTTTCGTTTAGCATAGTAATAATTGAGGTAATTAGAGCGGACTGGTTATCATAAATTTATTGAGCAACTGTGACGATCAAGCCATCCAAACTATCACTAATTTCTAATTGACAACACAATCGACTATATTCGGTTACATTGTCGTCTAGTTCTAGCATATCTTTTTCTATTTCTCCTGGAACACCTGTTTTTTCGAAATGATCTGGATGAATAAATACATGGCAGGTAGCGCAAGAACAAACACCACCGCAATCTCCGTCAATTCCTTTGATATCATTATCTACAGCTAGCTGCATTACAGATCCTGAAGTTCCTTCTACCGAAATGGTTTCGTTTTCACTAGTGATAAAAGTTATTTTAGGCATACTTATATTTTTTAATTATTTTTTTTGAAAAGAGCGTTATTTGTTAAACTTCACACTTAAGCTATCAAAACCTACTTTTCTTTTAAATTCTCCAAGCTCCTCGATATTTTCTTGGGCGTCAATAATATCTATAGAGACTACTTTTTTAGTTAAGACTTGTAAGAGTATTTTCATTATTTGACGAGCATGTGTAGCTCCTAAGCATTTGTGATGACTAAACCCAAAACTTATATGAGGATTTATTTTTCTGTCCAATACTACTTCATTTGGATTTTCAAATACAGTTTCATCTCTATTAGCAGATGCCCAACATAAAGAAATACGAGTATCTTTTTTCACTGCATGCTCGCAAACTGCTGTATCTTGAGTAGCTACTCTTCCCATTTGTGTTAATGGTGCAAAATATCGTATCAATTCTTCTACAGCTTTACCAATGATCTCAGGATCATCTTTTAGTAATTGTAAAGAATCTTTATGTTCAGCAAAATAGGCAATCGTATTTGTGATGGAATTAATTACAGTATCTCTTCCTCCAGCAAAGGTTAAAATCATAACTCCCTTTACTTCTTCTTTTGTAAGTTTTCGATCATTAACTTCTGAATTTAAAAGCACAGAGTATAAGTCTTTACCTGGGTTTTTTAACACGTTTTCAATTTGCGCATCTATATAATCATATAAGATATTTGCTTTGCTACCATCTAATGCACTGTCTTCACTTCTAAATACATGAGTTCCCCAAGAGATCCAAGTTTCAGATTCTTCATACGGAATATTTAGTAATAAGGTTAAGGCTCTTGATTGTAAGCGTAAAGCAAATTCTTCTACAACTTCTACAGAACCATTTTTAGTAACGGCTTCATCAACTATATCTTCAATAATGTTAACCAATTGAGCTTGATACTCTGGAAGTAGAGGTCTTTTAAACCATTCTTCAATGAGATCTCTGTAGGTTTTGTGCATTGGTGGGTCTACTTCAAATGGGATTTGACGCGTATCTCGTATATGAACTTCTGATGGAATTACAATTCTTCCCGGAGCTGCTCCAGATTGATATGTTTTCCAGTTGTGGGCGCACTTTCTAACATCTTTAAGACGTAACACCATAGTAACAGGATCATCCTGATCATTCATTTCACCGTATCCCTTTTCTTGTCGAGCTTTATTAAAAGGATCAGAAAACTTACTATTCTTCATAAGCTGAATTATTTAGTGTAACAAAGTAAGTGAGATGTATTTTGAAAAACTTAGCTTATTTTGATAAATAGTTAAATTATTTTAACCTATTTTACTTATCAGTTTGAAGGATATTATTGAAAAAAAGTATCGTGTCTTTTATGTGAGTTTCCCAATAACTCCATTCATGTTTTCCTGGATGTTCCAGATAAGTGTGCGCTATATTTAATTCTTTTAATTGGCGGTGCAATTTTCGATTACCTTCAATTAGAAGGTCATCTATACCACAATCAAATCGTAGTTTAGGAAGATGTTCTTTGTAGTTTAAGATGGTTTGATAGATGGATTCATTTTCTTTCTCTTCCTGAAAATAAGCATCTAAAGGCTCTTCTACAAAAAGTTTCATTTCTTCTAGTATCGTTATAGAGGATAATCCTGATATGGCCTCAAATTTTTGATGGTTTTTGATTCCCAATCGTAAAGCACCAAATCCACCCATAGATAGTCCGGCAATACATAGTTTGGAGTTGGTACTAGCTTGTGGGATCAATTCGATAACAGCATTTATAACATCCTCGGTAATCCATTTCTCATAATCGGCATGTGTATGCGGAAGATATCCACTTCCATCTCCCCATAATCCATCAGATGGCATAGCGATAATCATGGGTTCAATTTCACCGTTTTGAATCCAGGATTCCATTTTTACATGAATACCAGTTTTCTGTGACCAAATCCAATGACTTCCATAAACACCATGTAATAGAATAGTGATCGGTAGATCTTTCAGATTTTTAACAGAAGGAACATATACGGTAATATCACCTCTTTGTTTGAGATGAGCGCTTTTTACGGTAATATGTCTTAGATGATTGGCTTCAAAACGAGGGTCTGAAATTTCTGTTGTCTTGAATTTTGATGTCATAGCGATGTTTTTTTGATTTTTAATGCCTCATTAAGGTTCAAAAACAATGACTCCTTTCGCATTTTTTCCAGCAAGCATATCGTCAAAAGCTTGTTGTAACTCCTCGAATTTATATGTTGAGGTTACCATTTCATCTAGTAACAAATCGCCTTTATCATAAAGTTCCAAAATTTTAGGAAAGTCAATATGAGGCCTGCATTTACCATATAATGGATTGATATAAATTTTATCCCATTCGAATAGTTGCATATCAATGGTTACTTCTTGTTCGATACCACTTACCTGAACTGCGGTTCCAGCATTACGAATCATTCCCAAAGGTGCAGCACCTAATTCTGGTATAGCAGTACATTCAAATGCAAAATCGGCGCCTCTTTTGCCCACAATCTCTTTAACTTTTATCGTAGCTTCTTTTAAACCTTTATCAGATTTTTGAGCTAGTACAAAATGGGTTGCACCAAATTGCTTGGCCATTTCTAATCTTGACTCATTAATGTCTATGGCTACAATTTTAGCTGCGCCCGATATTTTAGCTCCCTGAATTACATTAAGACCTACACCACCAGTTCCAATAACCGCTACGGTAGATCCTGGAGTTACCTTTGCTGTATTTACAGCAGAGCCGTATCCAGTCATTACTCCACAGCTAACAATAGATGCAGAACTGAAAGGGATTTCAGTTTGATATTTTACTGCAGCTTGTTCTCTTACAACAGTATGGGTAGATAAGGTGCCTATATTAAAAGAGCGTTCTATACCTTTATCATTAAAAGTAGTGCTTTCTAATCTAGCATGTCCTGCTGAAACTTCTCCATCTGGTAAAGCATCTCCTGCAACTACTGGAGAATTATTCTCGCAAATATGCTGATTTTGTTCTTGACATTGAAAACAGGTCCCACAAGGAATGGCCCAATTGAGAATTACGTGATCTCCTGGTAAAACAGATGTGACATCGGGTCCAATATCCGTTACAATTCCGGCGCCCTCGTGTCCTAATATTACAGGTCTTCCCCAGTGGAGAGAATCATAATCAGTATGACATAATCCTGCTGCCATTATTTTTACGATAACTTCATCTCCTTTTGGTTCGCTTATCGTTATATCTTCAATTGAAAAATCGCCATTTCCATCAGTAATTGCTGCTTTTGCTAACATCCGTAAAAGTATAATTGTTAGCTGCAAATTAGTGTTTAGTAAGTGCTAATTATTAAACTGTTTTAGCAATTGGTTGTATTATATGTTCTCGACTAATAGTTAGATATAAACTCTACTAAGTTGTCATTTCTTTCGAGTTGTAATTTTTTACGTAATCTATATCGCGAAGTATGTACACTTTCTACTGAAATCCCTAGTAATGAAGCCATATCTTTACTGGAAAAATTCAGTTTTATCAAGGCACATATTTTTAGATCCGTTTGGGTTAGTGTTGGAAAGTTAGATTTTAAGTTTTTATAAAAACCTTGGTTTATATTGATAAACCTTGCTTCGAACTCTTTCCAGTTACTTCCCATTCCAGATTGGATGGATTTAATGATTTTATTTACGGAGTTTAAATTTAAATTGTCTTTATTTTCTGCTAATGAATTTTTTAAGCCAACAATAAACTCATCTTTTTCGATAAGCTGAAGAGCCGATTTCGCCAATTCTTTATTTTTTAGCTCTATCGCCTTTTTACTTTCATTTAGCTTTAAGCGTTGTTTTTGTTTTAACAACCGTTGTTCTCTTTTGTGTTTTCTTTTTAGATTTTTAAAGGTCATTATACCTACAATAATTAGAAAAAAGAGGGTAACAAACAATAATGTGGCGCTAAGAAGAGATATTTTTTGTTTACTCTCTAGTTCCGACAAACGTTGTTCCTTAAGGAGTTTTTCTTGCTTTTCTTTTTGTAGTCGATATTGATCTTTAATTTCAAATAGGTACTCATTATTTTTGCTATTAATACCAAATATTTTGTTTTCCAGATCAATAGCTTCCTTGATATGAGAAAACGCACGTTGGTAATCTTTAGAGTCATAGTATAATTGGGATACTTCTTTGTGATTAATAATTTGATAGTTCATATGACTATTATGTACATAAGATACTTCAAGTGATTTGTTATAATGAAATTTACTTTGCTTATAGTCCTTTTTTAGCTGATATAGTCTAGCAAGAAAGTAGTGTATAATTACTAAATAGGATTCGTTATTTTCTTTGAAATATTCTTCTGATTTTAGAAGTATTTCTTCTGCCTTTTCAAATTTTCCTTCATTTGCTAAAAGAAATCCTCTTTCAGATTCTAAAAAATAGTTTCGAACTCCTTCATTTTTAGACCTAAAATAGAGATAGCAACTATCCAAATAAGTCCTTGCGGTCTCATAATCCTTATTATATCTATAAAAATTCGCTATAGAAAAATAGTCGCTAATAGTGTAATCGATACTAAAACCATTTTTAGAAGAAAGATCTTTGCTAATAGTAAGAGCATTACCAAAATTTTCTAATGCTTTAGTGTTGCGATTGTAAAAACTGTATAGCCATCCTAGAGATTGATAGACTCTGGATTTAGAGAATGAATCATCACTTTTTTCAGCAAGAAATAATGCTTTCCAGTATCCATCATAGGCTTTTCCATAATTAAGATTGTGACCATACAATTCAGAGAGTTCGTTAATACTATTAATTAAATTGAAAGTGTCTTTTTTGAATGTAAAAAACTCGATACTCTTTTCGTAGTTATGTATAGCTTTTTCAAAGTTTACAAACTTATTTTCTCTAGCCTTTTCGAGATATTGATTTGTTTTATATAGTTGTTGCGACCATGAGATACTAATGCAAAATGCTATAAAAACTATCGAAATTGGGGTTCTTTTAAACATAACTTTTTCTTCGAGTAAGCCTAAGGCGTTTTTGGGTTATAATTGAAATATTGTTTTATTTCTTCTTTGTTTGCTGATATATTCTTTGTTAAAGCCTGAATACTTTGCGTAATTCATATAAAGTAACGAAAATAAAGAAGCATTAAAGTTGTGTTTCAAGAGGTCTAGGCAAAAATAGTGTTTTTGTCTAGTACTTTTCAACCCAAAATACCTCATGTTCAGTTTATGTCTAGTGTGATTTAAATCAAGATTCTTAAGTAAATGTGATCTTTGTCGAACCTTAATTTTTAAAATTATGAAGATTGCTTTAAGATCTATTCTTAAAATTAGCGTTATTCTTGTTTTTTTCTCATTGAATGCTCAAAATTATTCAGAAATCGGTAATCACGATTTTAACCAGTATTGGGAATTTAAATTAGTAGAAAATACTGGAATATACGATACTCAACAATATGATAATTGGACAAAAATCAGTATTCCACACGATTGGAGTGTGGATTTTTCTTTCGATGCAGAAAAAGGAGAAGGAGCTACTGGGTATTTACCAGGTGGAAAAGGTACGTATAGGAAGGAATTTATAATAAGTGATACAAAAGAGACAACTACTTATCTATTATTCGATGGAATTTATAATAATAGTAAGTTTTATCTGAATGATAAATTATTAGGTTTTCATCCTTACGGGTATTCTCCTTTTTATTTCGATATCACAGATGATCTAAATAAGACTACAGGAAAAAACCAACTTAAAGTTGATGTCAATCGCAAGAAATATGTAGACAGTAGATGGTATACTGGTTCTGGTATTTATAGGAATGTAAAACTAATTCGAAAGAACAATTTGCATATTCCGGTTTGGGGAATCTTTATAACTACTCCAGAGATTACGACGGAAAAAGCAATTGTGAATATCAAATCTTCTCTAAAAAATAAGTTTCCGGAAAACCAAAATTTTGAGATACAAATCAAGATTTATGATGATAAGGGAGAAGTAGTTTCCCAAACTAGTCAATCTAAAAGTATTGAAGCAAAGAATGACTTAGAGATTGAAAGTACAGTACAAATATCCAATCCGTATTTGTGGAAATTAGATTCCCCAAGATTATATAAAGCTGTTGTTTCCATAGTTCAGAATAACAATATTATAGATGAGAATACTATAAAATTTGGTGCTCGCGAGATTGAATTTGATGCAGATAAAGGTTTCTTTTTAAATAAAGAGCATACCAAAATAAAAGGGGTTTGTTTACATCACGATGGGGGTATTGTTGGAGCTGCTGTACCGAAGGATGTTTGGAGAAGAAGATTGCAGAAATTAAAAGATGCTGGTTGTAATGCGATAAGAATTTCACATAATCCAGGTTCTGACGAGTTTTTAGACTTATGTGATGAAATGGGGTTTTTAGTACAAGACGAATTTTTTGACGAATGGGACAATCCTAAGGATAAAAGATTTAACATGAATGAAAGAAGCGTGGATGATATCACTCGTGGTTATACAGAATACTTTCAGGAGTGGGCAGAAAAAGATCTTAAAAATACCATATTGGCACATAGAAATCACCCTTCAATTTTTCAATGGAGTATTGGTAATGAAATTGAATGGACATACCCGAGGAATGCCGACGCAACTGGCTTTTTTAATAATATGGATTGGAGCGGAAACTATTTTTGGGAGGAGCCCCCGCATTCTACAGCACAGATTAAAGAAAAATTGGCAACACTTCCACGTGGAAAATATGATATCGGAAAAACAGCTAAGAAACTAGCAGCGTGGACTAGAGAATTAGATACCACGAGATATATAACAGCTAATTGTATTTTACCTTCTGCGAGTCATCTTTCCGGTTATGCTGATGAACTTGATGTCGTAGGGTATAGTTATAGAAGAGTACTGTATGACTATGGACATGAAAACTATCCTGATAAACCAATTATGGGAACCGAAAATTTAGTGCAATGGCATGAATGGAAGGCAGTTAAAGAACGTCCATTTATTTCAGGAACATTTTTGTGGACAGGAATTGACTATATGGGAGAATCTAATGGGCAATGGCCAAGAAAAGCAACGCCAAGCGGAATGTTAGATGTTGCGGGATTCGAAAAACCATCTTATCATATGATGAAAACTCTTTGGAATGACGATCCTCATCTCTATGTAGCAACTCAAAAACTTGAAAAATCTATCTTTAAAGAAGATGAAAATACTGGAGAACCCGTAGAGAGAAAAAAAGGTGCTTGGAAAAAAGCCTTATGGGTATGGCACGACGTAAATGAACATTGGAATTATAAGGATCAGGAAAAAGTGGTCATAGAAGTGTATTCTAATTATGATGAGGTAGAGTTATGTGTAAATGAACAAAGTTACAAGACAAAAAAGCTAGAAGATTTCGAAGATAGAATTTATAAATGGATCATTCCTTTCCATAAAGGAGAACTAAAAATCATTGGAAAAAAGGATGGTGAGATTGAAGAAATCAAGACAATAAAGACTACTAGTGAACCTAAAAATATTAAACTAACAACCGATAAAACGGTAATGCAAGCTAATGGATATAGTGTAGCTCATATCATTGCACAATTAGAAGATGCTGATGGAAATCCCGTGAAAAACATAGAGGATAAGATAACATTTTCTGTGGATGGAAATGTTAGCATATTAGGCGTGGATAATGGATCTGCTTTTAGTGTTCAGGATTATAAATCAAATTCAGTTCAAACCAATAACGGAAAATGTTTACTTCTTATTCAATCCCAAAATGAAAAAGGAGATATCACAATATTTGCTACATCAGAAAAACTAACCAGTAATCAGTTAACAATAAATATTAAGTAGATTCTTGTACTTTACAGTATCTAACCATAGCATATATCATATGAATCTAAATCATAAAATCGTATTTCATTTATTAGCAACTATACTTATTGTCGGTTGCAATCAACCTAGTAAACAAGAAATTGTGGAAGAGGAAAAGGAAAAACCTTGTGAAACGTTACTAGATGTATCTCCAGAGAAATTAGATCGCTTTGGAATAACCAATACAGAATACCTAAGTGCAGCTTCGAAAAGAGCGCTCCAGTGGAAGTATGTGGAGAACGATTGGTATCGAGTTTTTAATCCAATGAAACCCTTGAAAGGAGATTTGGCTTATGAAGAAGGTGTTGTTCGTAGAGATCCTTCTGCAGTAATCAAAGTAGATGGATTATATCATGTTTGGTATTCAAAAAGTGTAGGTGCCACAGATGGATTTGGTGGTGATATAGAAAACGATAAAGTCTTTCCTTGGGATCGTTGTACCGTATGGCATGCAACATCGGAAGATGGTTGGACTTGGAAAGAAGATAAAGAAGCAGCAGTTCCTTTAGGAGAGAAAGGATCTTATGACGATAGATCCATATTTACGGTAGAAATTATGGAATGGGATGGGATGTACTATCTATGCTATCAAACCATCAGGTCACCATATGATGTTCGTACCAAAAATGAAGTCGGTTTAGCATGGTCTGCATCTCCTTTTGGTCCTTGGGAAAAAAGCAAAGAACCTATTCTAAAACCAGCGGATAATGGTATTTGGAAAGGGGAAGAACAAAATCGTTTTATGGTAGAAAAGAAAGGAGATTTTGATTCACATAAAGTACATGATCCTTGTATTCTTCCTTACAAAGGAAAGTTCTACTTGTATTATAAAGGAGAGCAAATGGGAGAAGAAATATTATATGGCGGGCGTCAGATTCGACATGGAGTTGCTGTAGCCGATAACCCAAAAGGACCTTATGTAAAATCCAAGTATAATCCTATTTCCAATTCAGGACATGAAATCTGTGTATGGCCAGTAGATGAAGGGATTGCTTCTCTAATTACTACAGATGGACCCGAACGAAATACATTCCAATGGTCACCAGATGGGATTAATTTTGAGATTCGTGGTGCCGTAAAAGGTGCAAATATGCCTCATGCGATAGGGTTAAACAGAACAATTGAAGCGACAACAGACAATCCCACTGCAATTTTTGATTGGGGATTATCACACGTGTATAATAGTTGGAACTACCAGAGTATTATGCGTTTTGATTCCTACCGCAAAACATCTCACGTAGCACAAGGTGCTAAAGCACCAGACGGGAAAAAGAAAAAAGATAAGCAAAAAGATAATTAATAAGTAGACAAAATTGAAAGCAACGATATATAAAGGTAATAAAACCTTTAGTGTAATTGATAAGGAGATTGCCGAACCTAAAGAAGGAGAAGTTCGTATCAAAGTGGCATATTCTGGAGTATGTGGAACCGATGTGCATATCTATCATGGGATGATGGATAAAAGAGTAGATATACCAGAAACCATAGGTCATGAAATGTCGGGTACTATTGATGCTATTGGCGAAGGAGTAACAGGATACGAATTAGGTGATAAGATTGTAGTAAGACCATTAGATGATCGGGCAGTAAAACCTTCGGATAAAGGCTTCAATCATATTTGTGAAGAGCTAAAGTTTATTGGGATTGATAGTCCTGGTTCTATGCAACAATTTTGGAACGTACCCGCTTTTACATTACATAAATTAAAAGAAGAAACCGATTTAAAATTAGCGGCATTGATCGAACCATTATCGGTAGCAGTGCATGATGTTCGTTTGAGTGGGCTAAAAGAAGGAGAAACCGCTGTAGTTTTAGGAGGAGGGCCTATTGGATTGTTAGTAGCAATGGTAGTCAAAGATACAGGTGCAAATGTTGTTATTTCGGAAGTAAATCCAGTTCGAATAGCGAAAGCAAAAGAACTAGGTTTTGAAACGGTGAATCCTGCAGAAGTAGACTTGGTAGCTTATGTACGAAAAAATACAGAAGGGAGATTGGCAGATGTGGTATATGAAGTAGCAGGTGTTCAGCCAGCGTTGGATGTAATGACCGAGGTGGCAGGTATAAGAGCAAGAATTGTGATGGTAGCTATCCACGGAGAACCTAAACCGGTGAATTTATTTAAGTTTTTCTGGAAAGAACTAAAACTCATAGGAGCAAGGGTGTATGAGAAGGAAGATTACGAAAAAGCAATACAATTGATAACGGTAAATGAACTTCCTTTTGAAGAGCTAATTACGGATGTTCAACCCTTAACTAAAATCCAAGAAGTTTTTGAAAATATAGATAATAATCCAGACGGCTTAAAAGTATTAATGGATTGCCAACAATAAAACTAACCACGTACAATTAATGAGTATTTTGAATAAATTCAGTTTAGAAGGTAAAACAGCTTTGGTAACAGGCTGTAAAAGAGGTATTGGAAAAGCTATGGCCATTGGTTTGGCCGAAGCGGGAGCTAATATTATTGGTGTTTCTGCAAGTCTTGAAAAAGAAGGAAGTGATGTAGAAAACGCTGTCAAAAAACTAGGAAAAGAATTTAAAGCATATCAATGTGATTTTTCAGATAGAAAAGCACTGTATGAATTTATCAAAGAAGTAAAATCAGATTTTCCAATAATAGATATACTTGTTAATAATGCAGGTACAATTTTAAGAGCACCTGCAGCAGAACATCCAGATGAATATTGGGATAAAGTAATAGAAGTTAATCAGAATGCTCAATTCATCCTTACCAGAGAAATAGGGAAAGATATGGTAGATCGTGGCAATGGAAAGATTGTATTTACAGCTTCTCTGCTAACTTTTCAAGGAGGAATTACAGTTCCAGGATATGCTGCTAGTAAAGGTGCAATAGGACAGATGACTATGGCATTTGCAAATGAATGGGCATCGAAAGGAATTAATGTAAACGCCATTGCTCCTGGATATATAGCAACCGATAATACAGAAGCGCTTAGAAACGATCCTAATCGAGCAAACTCAATTTTAGCAAGAATTCCTACTAACAGATGGGGAGATCCCGAGGACTTTGCAGGACCAGTAGTATTTCTGTCTTCAGAAGCGGCAGGTTATATGAACGGATCCATTATGGTTGTTGATGGGGGATGGATGGGTCGATAATTAAATTAAAAACACCTCAAAAAAAGAAAAGATGAAAGCAAAAGAATATCAACTTTTTATTAATGGAGAATGGGCTAACGCGACATCTGGAAAGACTGCTGATATTACCAGTCCAATAGATGAAAGTGTTGTAGGTACAGTGCAAATGGGTGTAGAAGAAGATGCAAAAATTGCCCTGGAAGCAGCCGCAAAAGCACAAAAAGAATGGAGAAAAGTTCCTCCTAGAAAGCGTGCAGAACTTATGCGGAAGTTTGCTGCAGAAATAAGAGAAAATAAGCCATATCTAGCAGAATTATTAACTAGAGAACAAGGTAAAATTATTTCCTTGGCGGAAATCGAAGTAGAAGTTACGGCAACTTTTATAGAATATGCTTGTGATTGGGCTCGACATATAGAAGGTGATATTATGCCTTCTGATAATGAAAATGAACATATTTATATACATAAAATTCCAAGAGGAGTTGTTGTAGCAATTACTGCCTGGAACTTTCCTCTAGCCTTAGCTGGTAGAAAAATAGGTCCAGCATTAGTGGCAGGAAATGCAATCGTAGTAAAACCAACACAAGAAACGCCTTTAGCAACTTTAGAATTAGGTTTTATTGCCGAAAAAGTAGGTTTGCCTAAAGGATTGTTAAATGTAGTAACAGGATCAGGAAGAGTACTTGGAAATGCATTAGTGGAAAATCCAATTACCAAAATGGTTACCATGACAGGTAGTACTCCAGCAGGTCAGCAGATTTTTAAAGCCGCAGCACAAAACCTAACTCATGTTCAGTTAGAACTTGGGGGAAAAGCACCAGCTATAGTATTTGCAGATGCAGACTTAGATCAGGCTGCTGAAGCAGCATTCCACTCAAGATTTGATAATTGTGGACAGGTATGTACCTGTAATGAGCGTATGTATGTGCATGAAGATGTATATGAAGCGTTTATGGAAAAATTTATGGAACACTTGAAGACTTACAAGGTTGGAAATCCTTTAGATAGAACTGTATCGATGGGACCTAAAGTGAATGCCTCAGAACTGAAAAACATGCAACATTTAGTGGAGGTAAGTATAAAAGAGGGAGCTACCGTTGCAACGGGTGGAAAAAGACCAGAAGGAGCTGAATTCGAAAAAGGACATTGGTTCGAGCCTACAGTACTTACAGGTGTAACTCAAGACATGACTATTGTACACGAAGAATCATTTGGACCGATATTACCGGTAATTAAATTTTCTGAGTTTGATCAGGTGATTGGATATGCTAATGATTGCGAATATGGACTGGCAGCCATGATTTTTACCAAAGATATGGCAACCATATTACGCTGTAATGATGAGTTAGAATTTGGTGAAATCTATGTGAATAGAGGTCATGGAGAACAGCATCAAGGATTCCATAACGGATATAAGCTTTCAGGAAGCGGAGGAGAAGATGGAAAGTATGGATTCGAACAGTATCTGGAAAAGAAAACCTTTTATATGAATTATAAATCCTAAAAGTTAGAACAAACAAAACTTGTTAAATTTTGAAATAACATCAATGAGGTATCATTTTATCATATCATGTATTGTTCTTTCTACTATTTCTATAACTGAAGTAATAGGTCAAACACAATTTAAGTGGTTTGATGAATCTCTATCCTTCGAGAAAAGAGCTTCTTTGTTAATTCAAGAGATGACACTTGATGAGAAATGTAAACAACTACTGAACAATACACCTGCAATTCCTAGATTAGGGATACCCAAATATGATTGGTGGAATGAAGCGCTTCATGGTGTTGCTCGTAATGGGAAGGCAACTATTTTTCCTCAAGCTATCGGTATGGCCGCAACTTTTGATCCTAAGTTGATTAAAACCGTTGCTTCTACAATAGCTGATGAAGGCAGAGCTAAATTCAAAATTGCGAAATCAATTGGTAATAGAGAAAAATATAGTGGTTTAACCTACTGGACTCCTAATGTTAATATTTTTAGAGATCCTAGATGGGGACGTGGACAAGAAACTTATGGAGAAGATCCTTATCTCACATCGCAAATAGGAACTGCATTTGTTCAAGGGTTACAAGGAGATCATCCAAAGTATTTAAAATCGGTTGCATGTGCCAAACATTACGCGGTACATTCTGGTCCAGAAGCCCTGAGGCACTCTTTTAATGTTAATCCATCAAAGTTAGATCTTTACGAAACTTATTTACCTGCATTTGAGACATTAGTTAAAGAAGCAAATGTAAAAGGAATAATGGGAGCTTATAATGCTGTATATGAAGATCCTTCTTGTTCGAGTGATTTACTTCTTAACCAATTGCTTAAAAAACAGTGGGGTTTTGACGGATATGTAGTATCGGATTGCGGTGCTTTGGGAGATATTTTCAAAGGTCACAAAGTGGCTAAAAGTGAACAAGAAGCTGCAGCAATGGCTTTGAAAGCAGGGGTAAATCTTAACTGTGGTTGGATCTATTCTAAACTTCCAGAGGCTGTAAAAGAGGGTTTAATCGAAGAAGCGTTAATTGATGAGCGTTTAAAGGATTTATTACTAATACGTTTTAAGCTAGGTTCTTTTGATAAGGAAGAAAGTAACCCTTTTAATCTAGTCAAATCAGAAATCATCAATTCTGAAGAAAATCAAAAATTAGCAAAAACGGTTGCTCAAAAATCAATTGTTTTACTCAAAAATGATCAACAAGTATTGCCTTTACGGAAAGATATTGGTTCTTTATATGTAACAGGACCTTTTGCCGCTTCAAATAATATTTTGATTGGTAATTACTATGGTATGTCCTCTAATTTAGTAACCGTTTTAGAAGGAGTGGCAGAAAAAGTTTCTTTAGGTACTTCATTAAACTATAGACAAGGTGTTCTTCCATTTCAAAAAAACCTTAATCCATTAAATTGGGCACCTCAAGTGGCTAAAACAATTGACGCTACAATAATGGTGGTAGGGATTTCTAATGAAATAGAGGGAGAAGAAGTTGATGCAATAGCATCTACAAATAAGGGAGACAGAAAGGATCTACAATTACCTCAAAGTCAAATTGACTACATAAAAGAAATTAGCGAAGTTAAAAAAGGACCATTAATTCTTGTTGTTGGTGCTGGTAGTCCAGTTTCATTGGATAAAATAGAACCTTTAGTAGATGCAATTTTGTTGATGTGGTATCCAGGTGAACAAGGTGGAAATGCATTAGCAGATATCATTTTTGGTGATGTAGCTCCTTCAGGTCATTTGCCAGTAACATTTCCTAAAAATGTTGGGCAGTTACCTCCTTTCGAAGACTATTCAATGAAAGGAAGAACATATAAATATATGACCAAAGAACCGATGTATCCATTTGGCTATGGATTGTCTTATAGTTCAATAGCATTTACAAATCTTAATCTTAGCAAGACTAAGATCAAGAAAAATGAGGAACTAGAGATTTCTGTTACTATTCAAAACACAAACAACTCAAATTATGAAGAGGTAGTGCAGCTATATCTTATTCCAGAAGATAAAAAAGGTTTTCTACCATTCTACGCATTAAAAAGATTCAAAAGAGTGCTAGTATCTAATAAGCCTCAAAATGTAAAGTTTGTTCTAAATAAAAAAGATTTAGTTCAAACGAATTTAAACGGTGAAAAGGAGTGGATTAAAGGGAAGTATAAAATTAGCATATCTAATGCTTTGCCTTCTGAAAGAAGTGTCCACTTAGGAGCTTCAAAACCAATAAGCCAAATAGTAGAATTGTTATAGTATACTTTCAATGTACCTAAATTATGAACACCCAAATTAAAGATATAGAAGTTAGATTATTCGAAGTGCCTCTGCCAGAAGTACTTTCTGATGCCAAACATGGAGATCATTATCATTTTGAGTTAGTTACTACCACCATTACCTTAAATGATGGAAGTCAAGGTACAGGATATACCTATACCGGTGGTAAAGGAGGTAGAGCTATAAAAGCAATGATAACATATGATTTTAAAGAATCTCTAATTGGAAAAGACGGTGCTGATATTGAAGGAATCTATGATTTTTTAGAATGGCATATACACTATGTGGGAAGAGGAGGAATTGCTTCTTTTGCCATTTCTACCGTAGATATAGCTTTGTGGGATATCCACTGTAAAAGGCTAGGACAACCTCTTTGGAAAGTCGCCGGAGGAGCAAATAATACTTGCAAAGCGTATTGTGGAGGAATCGATTTACAATTTCCATTACCAAAGTTGCTACAGAACATGGATACCTATTTGTCCAATGGTTTTAATGCTGTAAAAATCAAAATCGGAAGGGAAAATTTAGATGAAGATATTGAGCGTATAAAGGCAGTAAGAGAGCATATTGGTCCTGATATTACTTTTATGGTGGATGCCAATTACTCTATGAGTATTGATAAAGCTACTGAAGCGATCAATAGATTTAAAGAATATGATATTACTTGGTTTGAAGAACCTATAATTCCAGATCATTATAAGGGATATGGTGAAATAGTAGAAAGAACAGGCTTTCCTCTAGCTATGGGAGAAAATCTGCATACAATTCACGAATTTGAATATGCATTTGAGCAGTCAAAACTATCCTTTGTACAACCAGATGCTTCTAATTGTGGAGGTATTACAGGATGGTTGCGTGTTGCCAAACTAGCAAAACAGCATAACATTCCGGTATGTTCTCACGGCATGCAAGAATTACATGTAAGTTTGGTGTCTTCACAAGAAAATGCAGGATGGTTAGAGGTGCATAGTTTTCCAATAGATGAATATACATTAAGACCTTTAATTGTAGAAAACCACAGAGCAGTAGCTCCTGATGTTGCTGGAACTGGTGTTGTTTTCAATTGGGGAAAATTAGAGCCTTTTGAACAGCATTAGTAACGATTCACATAAATTATTTAATAACCCACACATTTTAATAGTCAATGAAAGTAGAAAAAACAAATTTTGGTAATATAGAAAGCGATCAGGTTTTCCTATATGAATTGTCTAATGATAATGGTGTGGTAGTAAAAGTATCGAATTACGGAGCAACGATTACGGCTATTCTTACACCAGATAATCAAGGTAACTCCAGAGAGATTACCTGTGGTTTTGAGAATATTGATGGTTATTTTTCAGAAGAGTATAAGAATAACGCTCCGTATTTCGGTGGAACAGTAGGAAGATGTGCTTCTCGTATTCATGAAGGAAAATTTACCTTAGAAGGTAAAGAATATTCCTTGGTTGGTAATGATAGAGGAAACCATTTACATGGAGGAACTCAAGGGTTTGACAGAAAAATATGGACAGTAGAAGGTTATGATAATATGAAAGATGAAGTTACTGTCATCATGAGTTTAAAAAGCCCCGATATGGAAGAAGGATATCCAGGAAATGTAAATGTTAAGGTTCGTTTTACCCTTACCAATGAAAACGAACTAATTATTTCTTATAAAGCGAATACAGATAAAGCGACTCCAATTTCGTTAACCAATCATTCTTATTTTAATTTATCTGGTTTCGAAGAAACTGTTCACAATCATAAAGTAACCATCCATTCAGATGCCTTTTTAGAAGGTGATGAAAAAGGAGTTGCACAAGGAGGAGTAATTGAGGTAAACGGACGACCAGAAGATTTTAGGAATGTAAAGTTTTTTAAAGAAGCTTTAGATCATATGGAAACTGGTTTTGATCATTATTTTTTGTTCCCAAAAGATTTTGAATTAAGAAAAGTGGCTTCTTTTGAGCATGCAGAAACCGGAAGAACCATGGAAGTTCTAACCACAGAACCAGGTATGTTATTCTATTCGGGTTATTTTACTTCTGATGCACTAAAAAGAGAAACAGGAGATCAGTATGGACAATACAAGGCATTTTGTTGTGAGACACATCGATATCCGAATGGAGTAAATTTAGAGAACGCTCCTAAAACGATTACCTATCCCGAAGAACCATTCACCAGTACGACGATATTCAGATTCTCTACAATTAAGTAGTTAAGAAGATACATAAAATTAATAGCACAACACTCAACTTTTAAAATTAATAATTATGACTATAGGAATATTATTTGCAGTCCTAGCAGGGTTAATGCTTGGATTATATGCATTGCCAGAAAAATATACTAAAAGATACGAGTTTGAAAATACTTGGGGAATGATGTTTTTTATCAATATGCTCATTATTCCAATTGCAGCAGGTTTTTTATTAGTGAAAGATTTTGATGTTATTATCGCGAACATCCCAACTGATATCCTTTGGAAAATGGGAGTAGCCAGTATTCTTTGGGGTATTGGTGTTATGATGTGGGGAAAAGCAATTAATTACATTGGCTTGTCCCTAGGTTTTTCGATTTTTATTGGTACCGTTATTCTTGTGGGATCTTTATTACCTTTCTTAGTTGATGGATTACCTTCCAATAATGTGTTTATGGTAATCCTTTTAGGAATTTTGATAGTGTTATTTGGGGTTTCTTTTAATGGGAAAGCTGGAATGCTAAGACAAGCGGAAGATCAAAAAAATAGTAGAGAAAAGTTAGATGGCAAAACGTCTTCGATGACCATCGGAATTATTATTGCAGTTATTGGAGGTTTGTTAGCTACTGGATTTAGTTATGCGAATGCGTATGGAAGACCATATCTACATCAAGCTTGTCAAGAAGCTGGAAATCCAGAATGGATTACGGCGGTAATGGTGATGGTTATTATCTATGTATCAGGAGCTATTTTTGTGATTCCTTATTTTATATATCAACTAAGTGCTAAAAATTTGTGGGGCAAATTCAGTTCTCCGCATACTCCTAAAAACTTATTTTATACATTTATTATGGCACTTTTAAACTTTGCTGCTTCAGGAACCTTTGCATTTGCAGCTTATAAATTAGGATCTTCAGGGAATACAGTTGGATATGCCATGTTTAATACGGTATGTGTTGCTGTAGCCATAATTACTGGAATACTTACTGGTGAGTGGAGTAGCACGAGTGCTAAACCGAGAAAAATTCTTTATCTAGGATTAACCGCAATGATATTGGGAGTGATTGTTATCGCTTCTGGAAATGCAATGGGTTAAAATCCAGTAAAAGGAAGAATACTGTTGTTTTCAATTTTAAATAATTCTATCGAAATCTTATGGGTATTATCACTTTTCTTGGCTTTACCTTGCTGGTAGCTTTGATTTCATATTTAGCAACAAAAAAAACGGATGAGAAATCATATACAGGTTATTTTTTGGCTGGTAGAAGCTTAACAGCTCCAGTGATTGCAGGTTCATTATTACTTACTAATTTATCTACAGAACAGATTGTAGGGTTAAATGGGCAGGCTTTTTCTGAAGGAATTTTGGTAATGGCTTGGGAAACATTAGCCGCAATCGCCATGGTAGTAACTGCCTTATATTTATTACCAAGATATCTTAAAGAAGGATTAACAACAGTTCCTCAGTTTTTAGAAAGAAGATATGATATTGGCACTAAAACGATTACTTCGGGATTGTTTCTTACAGGATATGTGGTAGTACTTTTACCTATTGTTTTGTATTCTGGAGCTCTAGCCATTAGTACCATTTTTGATATTCCAACATTACTCAATGTAGATAAAACAACCGCATTATGGATTACAGTATTTTCCATTGGAATTATTGGTTCTATCTATGCAATTTTTGGAGGACTTAAAGCAGTTGCGGTTTCAGATACAATCAATGCAGTTGGATTGTTGATAGGTGGTTCGATTATTCCTGTTTTAGGTTTGATGTTAGTAGGTGATGGTAATATGGTAGAAGGGTTTACGGAGTTATGGGTAGCAAATCCTGATAAATTTGAATCAATGGGTAGCGAAGATTCTTCTGTACCTATCAGTACTATTTTTACAGGAATGATGTTGGTTCAATTATTTTATTGGGGAACAAATCAGGCAATTATTCAACGAGCATTAGGTGCTAAAAATCTTAAAGAAGGACAAAAAGGAATCCTTTTAGCGTCTTTTATTAAAATATTGGGTCCAGTATTAGTAGTATTACCAGGAATTATTGCGTTTCATTTGTATGGTGATAGTATTACCAATCCAGATGAAGCCTATCCTACCTTAGTTCGCAAAGTTTTACCAACTTCATTGATTGGCTTTTTCGCTGCTGTACTTTTTGGTGCTATATTAAGTTCATTCAATAGTGCTTTGAATAGTTCTGTTACTCTTTTTGGAGTGGATATATATAAAGGCTATATCAATAAAAATGCTTCTGAAAAACAGATTGTAAAAACCGGAAAGGTATTCGGAATCATTCTCGCAGTATTATCTATGTTTATCGCACCACTGATTGCAAATGCACCTGCTGGTTTGTTTGGGTATTTACAACAAGTTAACGGATGCTATACAATCCCTATTTTAACCATTATAATTATGGGATACTTAACAAAACGGATTCCTGCTGTTGCAGCCAAAGTAGCTATCATTTTAGGAGCAGTGGTGTACTTGATTTATGTTATTTTAGATAATACAGTGATGAAGGATACATTTCCTCATTTTTTACATGTGCAAGGTGTGCTATTTGCCATTAACATTTTAATAATGATTATAATTGGTAAAATGTATCCACGAAAAGAAGCTTTTAAAATTGAATACACTAATGAAGTAAATATCACACCTTGGAAATATACCATTCCGGTAGGAATAGCTATTTGTGTAATTGTAATTTTGATTTACTTGACTTTTAGATAGTATTTTACCCAATTTCAGCCCGAAAAAGTACTGATTTTACTGCTTTCCATTTTTTATGTTTTTGCTTTATAAATACTGCGGTTTTTGCACATTAAAATATCGGAAATTTTCACTCAATTTGTAAAAGCAGTTTAATCCTATTTATATATTCTAGAGCCTATACTATAAAACTACAATTTGCACTAACAAACCTTTTAGCACTTTACCATAAACAGGTAGTTTTACTTATTTATAAGCACAGATTATATAGCTAGCTTTGATTTGCAGTGGACTGAGAACACTTTTGTTAAAAAATGTTTGGCTACCCTTAAAGATCACACAAATCATAAATGAATATAAAGAGGGCTTTTATATTGGTGCTTTTTTTTCTCTTTTTTCAAGGTTATGCTTATTCGAAAAGCGTTACTTTGACTAAGGAATATTCCCTGTATCAGGATACTACTAAAGTTTTGAAAAAGGCAAAGGGAAAATTAGGTTTTATTAAAAAGCTTTTTCACCATAGTGATTCCGCCAAATTAGCACGAAAATTTATTCATCAACATCATAAAGAATTAAAAGAGAAACAATCTCCCACCTTTGTTACTGATACGGATACTGTAAAACTCAAGGATATTGTTTTTAAAACTAAAAAGAACTTCCAATTAGGATACGAAGTTTTTGGTTGGTATCCCTATTGGGAAAAAGACTATTATAAATATCTCAATTACAATTTACTATCCACAATAGCCTATTTCTCCTACGAGGTAGATCCAAAAACGGGAAACGCTATTACCACACATGATTGGGATACAACGCCAATAGTAGATTCTATAAAAGCATATCCCGATAAGAAAATATTACTAACAGTAAGCAATTTTGGAGAAAAAAATAACAGAAAGTTCCTTAAAAATACCACGGCAGTAAACCAATTAGTTGAAAATTTAATTCAACTTTTAGAGAAGAGAAAAGGAAATGGTGTATGTATAGATTTTGAAGGCGTAGCCAAGAGTCAAAAGGAGGAATACACTAGTTTTTTACTCACCTTATCAAACAAGCTTAAGAAAGCTAATAAAGATTATTTAGTGTATATCACTTTGCCAAGTGTTAATTGGAGTGAAGCATTAGATTTTAATTCTATCAACCAAACCGTAGACAAGTTTGTGATTATGGGATATGACTATTACGGTAAAACCAGTTCAGTAGCAGGTCCTGTATCTCCTCTAAATAGTGATAAAACCTGGGAGCCTTATAACTTAACCACTTCTGTAGATTATTATTTAGAGAATAAGATACCAAACAATAAACTTTTATTGGCATTACCCACTTATGGAAGTCTGTGGGAAACAAAAACCCAAAGTTTACAATCTAAAGTAAAGAATTATATAGGTAGTAGAACCTTTAGTTATATCAAGAAGAATATTGAGGGTAATGAACAAATTTATATAGAACCTATAAGTAAAAGTGCTTATAGTTCCTTTAGTATTAAAGGAGATAAAAACCAGTTTAGACAATGTTGGTTCGAAAATGACTCCAGTTTTGTTTACAAAACAAAACTGATTAAAGATAAAAAACTAGCAGGTCTTGGGATATGGGCTCTTGGATATGATAAAGGATATGATGACATATGGAATGTAATCAGTTCTGAAATGGCTGTAGAATCAGAAAATTCAGATGAAAAGGAGCAAGATTCTGTAAAAAATGCTGGTTCTATATTTTCGAAAATTGTAAATACTTTAGGATTAAAAGACCCGAATAGTAAAATCAATACGGTAGAAGAGAAACTTGTATCCATCACAGACTACAAGAATGTATTGTTATATACCATGTCTTTTGCATTGTTTTTTGCCTGTGTAGGTTTTGTATGGGCTATGTTCTCTCCGAATACAAGAGCCGGTTTTTTTAATAACACTTCACTAAAAGGATATTACATCGGATTGATGTTGTTGTTAGCCATTGTCATTTTTAGGATACTCGATGCTATTGATGATTTTATTGTCATGTTGATCATAGGTTTTCTTTTAGGGGTTTTGGCATTTTACATCGCCAATGGAATTGTAGAACGTAAGAAAAAAGAATTACCATGAGCAGTAGTGTAATTGCAGCAGATGAAAAGAAGCTAAAAGCCGAAGAAGGGAAACTTAAGAAGGTGTTTTCAATGATCAAGAAAATGTTTTCTAAAGAACTATTGTGGCTACTTTTTATCGTGCTAATCTCAATTCCAATTGCATTGATCATTTCTTACGTAATGCATCAGTATGGATCTAAAGAGGTTCTAGATGTGTTTGAAGCACTAGCTGGTGATCAGCCAACATTTATGGTAGTATACATCATGTGTGCAGTTGGAATTTATTTTTCTAGAATAGTAGCCAATGCCATTAAGGTACAATTAAAAAACACTAAAAAAGAGTAGATGTTAGATAAAGCTTTATTATTTATAACGGATTATCTGAATCAAAACCTAAAGTTGACTTTTGGTTTAAACGAAGATGTTGTGGTATTATCCAGTCTGGTGAATTTGGATGGTAGTGTTACCAAGAATATTGAAAATAAGGTAATTCTTTCTATCATCAATTTAGAGCATGAAAAGACCGTTAAAAATATGGGAGGATATATTCCAGATTCGCGAGGTTCTTTTAGTAAAGTAGATCCACCTGTTTATATCAATGTCTTCTTATTAGTGTCAGCAAATTACAATTCTGAAAATTATATAGAATCCTTAAAAATGCTTTCAGCAGTGATTGGAATTTTTCAATCACCTATCATTTTTACTAGAGATACGCATCCAGATCTCGATGTATCATTAGGCAGATTGTCTTTTGAAATTTTCAATACTCCCATTCAGGAGTTGAGTCATATATGGAGTGGTATAGGAGCTAAATACGTCCCCTCAATGATTTATAAAGTAAGAATGATAGCATTCCAGAAAGAGCGAGTAAAAGAAGAAGTTTCTGGAGTAAGCGGATTGGATACAAACATTAAGAAAAATTAATCTCGGTCATATGAGCGTACAACTTCAACAATGGTTTAGTTTGGAAATTATGCATGAATATTTTCATGAGCAGAAGTGTACTGTTTTTGCATTAGTTCCTTTACTCAGAACTAAACAGTTGATGAAGAATTATGGAATACATATTAGGCAAATAGAGAATACCTATACAGGATATGTTGGTGTAAAGAATGAGAGCAAAATATGGGAAGAATTAAGCATGGAGGAAGATCTTTATTTTCAGATGATATGTATAGATAGTAATTTTAATAACTATACGAATACATCATCTTCTTTAAAGGAAGATACGTTGCTATATCTATCAAATTTTCAGGTGGCTAATCGATTACATACTGAAGAACCTATAAATCCTGAAAATTATCTCCCTGTACAATCGTTGAGATTTAATGTTTCCGTTCCTGTTGATAAGCAAGTTTTTGTTGATATTAAAGATAGTAAGGGAACTAAAATATACTCAAAAGACTCTATAAGCAATGAACCCATTGTTTATGTAGATATAGAAGTTTTTGGAAGTGGAATGTATGAGATTTGGATAGACAATCAATTACAGAGGACTTTTTTAGGAATCTCAGAAAGAATTGATGATCACTGCTATGGTATATTTCATATACGAATGAAATCCATTCTAGAATCCTTAAAAGAAAATACTATCCCTGCGATACAGGTAAATTTCAAATCCAGAGAAACATTTTGGCAATACTTGGTAGTCATACCAGAGGATAGAAAGATAATGATTCGAGAACTAGCCATAGAAGGAGAGGATCAAATTTCTTATATGGGACCAGAAGAAAAGGAGGTTGTAGGAGGAGAAAAATCCAAAGTATTCACTTCTCCTAAAACCATTAAACTACAACAAAAAATAAGAGATCATCCTCTCCTGAAAATGAAATATAGCAACAGTTTTTCGGATACTATTCTGGAATTAGACATGAAAATGCCTTTGCCCAATGTTTCCAAGATTGTTTCGGCAAAAGAAAACAATGAGAATATCTATTATTCTCCCACCATAATTTATGTATAACTCTTAAAGTCAATAAGAATGGCAGTAACAGCAATGAAAACACCAGGGGTTTATATCCAGGAATTGGATGCCTTTGGAAATGCGGTTGTTCCCGTACCCACAGCGATTCCAGCTTTTATCGGATTTACGGCACAAACCAATTATAATGGTAAAGATTTAGTAAATAAAGCGGTTAAAATAACTTCATTAGCAGAGTTTAATGCGGTTTTTGGAAGTAAACCTCCGCAAATTCAATTTAGTGTTTCAGCAATTGCTGAGACTCCGTCAAAACCTGCTGCAGATGCTAAAGCAGACCCAAAAGCAGATCCAAAAAAGAAATCAGCGGATGCCGGAACTGCGGCGCCTGCAGCAGCTGCATCCACACCTGATTTCCTTATCGGGAGTAATGGATATGCATTAAATACAACTACTGTAAATTACAGATTATATAGTGCTGTACGTTTCTTCTATGAAAATGGAGGCGGAACATGTTATATCGTTTCTACTGGAGGATATGATTATTCACTTACCGGACTGGCTTCTACCAAACCTTTTGAAGATGCATTACAAGTGTTATCTAAGGAAACAGAGCCAACGATGATCGTGATTCCGGATGCGGTAGAATTAAAAGATACTACAGAAACAGATCTTGCAAAAAAATACGCATTATGCTACACATTACAAGGAGAACTGATTAATCACTGTGGTGAATTAGCAAGTCGAGTAGCGATATTAGATATTCCAGGTGGATATAGTGAGCCTTTAGTAGGAACTACGAGTGTTGAAGGTTTTAGAAATGCGGTAGAACCTACCATAGCAAAATTCAACAGTTATGCAGCAGCATATTATCCTTGGTTGCACACTACGGTAAATCAATTAACGGATATATCTTATAAAAATATAGCGGCAGCTAGTTATAATGTAGTAAAAACAATGCTACAGGCGGAGTTTCCTGCTATTACAGACCCGAAAACAAAAGCATCAACACCTAATCCTATTAACAAATATATTAACGCCTTGTTTGCAGCAAAACCTTCAGCAGATGGCATTACACAAGATAAGGCTGATGGAGTATTAAAAAACTTAAGTGCTTCTTATAAGCTGCTGTTAAAACACATGCTTGAAAAATTAAACTTGATGCCACCAAGTGCAGCAATCGCGGGGATATATACAACTGTAGACAATAATGAAGGTGTATGGATCGCTCCTGCAAATGTTGGTGTACAAGGAGTAATAGCTCCAGCCGTAAAAGTGGATCACCAAGCTCAGGAGGATCTAAATATGCCATTAGATGGTAAATCTGTTTGTGCAATTCGCGCTTTCCCTGGTAAAGGAGTATTGGTTTGGGGAGGAAGAACCTTAGATGGGAATTCTAATGATTGGCGCTATATCAATGTAAGAAGAACTTTAATATATATCGAACAGTCGGTAAAAGAAGCAGCAAGTGCTTACGTGTTTGCTCCTAATGATGCAGTAACATGGGTAGCTGTAAAAAGTATGATCAGTAATTTCTTAATAGGATTATGGAATCAAGGTGGTCTGGTAGGACCGAAACCTGCTGACGCCTTTTCTGTATCTGTTGGATTAGGAAGCACTATGACTGGAGATGATATTCTGAACGGAAAAATGATTGTCGCTGTAAAAGTAGCAGTTTCGCATCCAGCTGAATTCATAGAAATTACGTTCCAACAAGAAATGCAAAAAGGATAGATAATTTCGAAACAAGTATCCCCTAATGATCAGGGAATTTAATTAATAAAAATTAACTCTTAAAATATACAATTATGGCAGATGATGGATCAGCACAAGGTGCAATTTGGCCGTTAACTAAGTTTTATTTCACCGTAAATTTAGGTTCACAAGATAGCACGGCCTCTTTTCAGGAAGTTTCAGGATTAGAGACAGAAACACAAGTGGTAGAATACAGACATGGAGATAGTAAAACATTTAGTACTATTAAAATGCCAGGTATCGCAAAAGCGGGTAATGTTACTCTAAAGAAAGGGGTTTTTGTAAAAGACAATAATTTCTGGAAATGGTATGATTCTATAAAAATGAATACTATAAAAAGAGAAACCGTAGTAATTCAGTTATTAGATCAAACAGGTGCGCCAACGATGACTTGGACGCTTACGAATGCTTGGCCCACAAAAATTACAGCTACAGATCTTAAATCTGATGCTAGCGAAGTGGCTGTAGAAACTTTGGAATTAGCCCATGAGGGATTAACGATTGCTAATGGATAATTATGAGTGATTATCCAATTACTGGTTTTTATTTTAGACTCACATTTCCGTTAGAATTTGGAGTATTAGATACCTCTTTTAAAGAGGTGTCTGGTATGAGTATGGAAATGGGAGTCGAAGAAATTGCAGAAGGTGGAGAAAACCGTTTTAAACATAGGGTTCCCACCGGAGCAAAATATCAAAACCTGGTACTTAAACGTGGATTGACCACCAGCGTTTCTGCATTGTCATTATGGTGCGAAGCAATACTAGCTGGTGGTTTGTCTACTACTATTATCAAACAAACAGTAATCGTAAGTCTTATGAATGAAAACTCAACACCTGTTAAAAATTGGAGTTTTGTGAATGCATGGCCTGTAAAATGGGAATTTTCACCATTAAACTCTATGAATAACGAGATTGTGATTGAGACGCTGGAACTTACATATGATTATTCTTTAGTTATATAATATGCCAATAGAGATTAGAGAATTAGTAATTAAAGTCAAAGTTGAAGAAGCTACAAATAAATCTTCTGACAACTTGGATATGAATGAGATCCGTAAATCGATCACCTCGATTTGTAAAAAAGAAATTAAAAAACAACTGGAAAAAAATAAGGAGCGATAGATGTCAAAGGATTTGATGGAAATAATAGCATATTCTGATAATGAATATTCTGGATCGGGAATTTCTAATTGTACGGTTCAGATAAATCCTGCATCCTATACTCATGAACATAGCATTTCTTATAATAATACAGTGTCGCAAGGAGCGCCAGGGACTACTTTAAAATTTAAAGGAACAGCTCCCGAAAAAATATCATTTGATATTTATTTTGATGCTACTGGAGCTGTAAGTACTGAAAATTTATTAGACTCACAGGTGCCTGTCGATGATCAAATTCAAACTTTTAAAGATGTTTGTTTTACGTACAATGGAGATATTCATGAACCTAATTATCTCATTGTTTCCTGGGGTACACTGGTTTTTAAGTGTAAGCTTACTTCTTTGAGTATTTCGTATACTTTTTTCCAAAGCGATGGTACGCCACTAAGAGCAAAGTTAAGCGTGTCTTTTGAAGAAGCTGTGGATGCAGAACTCATTTCTAAAGAAGCAAATAATCAATCTCCTGATCTAACACACTTGATAGAGGTAAAAGATGGAGATACACTACCGCTTATTTGTTTTAGAACATATGGCGATAGCAGCTATTATCTAGATGTAGCAAAATATAACAATATTCTTAATTTTCGAGACATCACATCAGGAACAAAAATATACTTACCACCAATTAAATAAATACCCCTATGGCTAGTTCACCAATAGTAGAAGGAAATCATTTGGTAACCTTTACCATTACTTCAGGAGGTTCGGATATTCCCGATACATATCAGATATTAGATATTAAAACAACTCAAGAAGTTAATAAAATTGCAGAAGCAGAGATCACCATTTTAGATGGAAATACTGCTACCCAAGATTTTGAAGTAACCAGTGCGGATACTTTTGCGCCAGGTGCCGAAATTGAAATTAGTTTAGGGTATGAATCCACAAATACGAGTGTTTTTAAAGGAATTGTAACAAAACAGAGTATAAAAGTCGATGGTTCGGGATCACAATTGTTGGTTACTTGTAAGGATGCGGTAATTACATCCACAGTAGGTCGAAAAAATGCGGTGTTTTTAGATAGTACTGATAGTGACATTATTGAGCAAATTGCAGGGAATTATAGTTTTAGTAACGCTGTTACAGCGTCTACGGCAACCCATGAAGAAGTAGTACAATTCTATGCAACTGATTGGGATTTTATAGTCAGTAGAGCAGAAGTCAATGGAATGATCGTATACACGGATAGTGGAACCTTAACTGTAGACACTCCCGATGTGAGTAGTGATCCAGAGTTAAGCCTACAGTTTGGATATGATATCATAGAATTAGATGCGCAGATTGATGCCGTAAGTCAGTATTCTTCTGTTGAAGGGAATTCATGGGATATGGATAATCAAGCATTAACCAATGTTACCGCGAGTGAACCAACAGTTAATGAGCAAGGAAATCTTTCTGGATCAACCTTAGGCGATGTGTTATCAGTAACTAATGTTTTGAATACATCCGTACCAATAACTTCTGATTCTGTACAAGCTTGGGCAGATGCGGCATTATTAAAATCTAGATTATCACGATTTAGTGGTACGATTGTATTTCAGGGGTCAGCTTTGGCAAAAGTGAATAGTTTGATTCAATTACAAGGTCTTGGGGATCGCTTTAATGGCAATGCCTTTATTTCTGGGGTAACACATACTATAGAAGATGGACAATGGCATACCGAAGTGAAAATAGGATTGTCGGTGGATTGGTTCACTCAAAAAAATAATACTACAGCTCCCGAAGCTTCAGGTTTGTTACAAGGAATTAGAGGATTACAAACCGGTGTTGTAAAACAAATTTACGAGGATGAAGGAGGAGAATATAGAGTTGAGGTTCAAATCCCATTATTAGATGATGACACGGCTACTGCCTGGGCAAGAATGTCTACATTTTATGCAAGTAATGGAATTGGGGCTTTCTTTTATCCCGAAGTTGGAGATGAAGTAATTCTCGGTTTTATGAATAACGATCCTCGATTTCCAATCATCCTAGGAAGTGTATACAGTACAGCATTACCACCACCTGTTGATATTGCAGATGCAAATAATTATATCAAAATGCTGATGACAAAAAGCCAACTTCAGATACAGTTTGATGATGAAAATATTGTCATGACAATGGTAACACCCAATAATAATACCATAGTAATTAGTGATCAGGATGAGGGAATTACCATTACGGATCAAAATAGCAATCAAATTCAGATGAATGGAGATGGAATTACTGTAGAAAGTCAATCTAGCATGACCATAAAAGCAGCCGACGATCTTACGATACAAGCATCATCCATAACCATAAGCGCAGATAATGATGTGTCGGTAAGTGGAGGATCTATTTCTATCTCGGCAGATCAATCCGTTTCTATGAGTGGTAATAGTGGATGTGATATCAGTAGTAGTGCAGAAACGAATATCAGTGGCTCAATGGTAAACTTAAATTAATGACTAAAATGTAAACACGTGAAATACAAAACATCATTTTTAGGAACAGGATGGAGTTTTCCACCAACATTTCATAAAGAAAAAGAGTTGGGAGTAGATATGGTATCCTATGAAAAAGATATCGAACAGTCATTACATATTTTACTAAATACCTCCATTGGTGAAAGAATGATGCTCCCTAAATATGGTACAGATATCTATAGCTATTTGTTTGAATCAATTTCAAATTCTAGAGTTCATTTGATCAAAGAAATGCTAAGAACTGCTATTATAAAATTTGAGCCAAGAATCAAACTTATTAGGATTAATCTTGATGAGTCTGATTATCTGGATGGAGTTATTAAAATACATCTAGATTATATGATTCCATTGACAAATACCAGATTTAATATGGTGTTTCCATATTATAAAATTGAAGGAACTGATATACCTCGATTGTATAAAAAGAAAGCTTCAAATCCAGAAGATTTATCAAAATCTATTGATGATCATTCTTAATGTATAGAACCATTTATAAGTATTAAAAATTAATGATCGAAAGACGAAAGGGAACCCTACAACATCAGAGAAGAAATGAACAACTGATTCGTCAGGATTTTAAAATAGATGACCGGTCCTTTGAAGACCTGCTAGGATATCTTACGTCTTATTTGGAGCATATTAATTATTACAATACAGAAAACCAAATAGATGGTAATTGGAAAGCACTTGTAGAAACAGACCCTATCATTTATATGGTAACCATGATTCAAGAACCTATAAATAACCTGAGGGTCCAGGAGAATGATACCAAAACCTTACAACTTATCTTTAAATGGTATGCTAAGATCCAGCAATGGAAAAATGATCTGATCGATTTCAATGAGGAGAGATTAGCCAATAAAATCGGTAATATACTTACCGATGTGTTAGATTATCAAAAAAGGGATGCATCAGAATATCAAAAAAACATGGAAGAAGAACATCCAGAACCGGAGTCTTTTTCAGAAGCTGTAGCGATGTATTCAAAGCCGCCACCTCCTAAAAAAGAGCATATTGACCTTGCTGAAATTGTAGAAACATTCAAAAAAACTGTTTATCATATTCAAAACTTTACTCAAAAATATTTACGAAAATCTGTTTTCAAACGAGATAATCATCTGCCGAATAATGCAATGTACATCACGTTTATTATTTTATATGGAAAGTTACAAAATCACCTCAATGGATTGTCTAAGCGGCACCTTGATTTTTATTATAAAGAGATTCTTCAGCAAACAGTTAGTAAAGCAATTCCAACCAAGACAGTGGTTTGTTTTGAGATTGCTCCACAGGCAAGCACTATTTTAATTCCAGAGGGCACCAAGTTATCAGCTGGTAAATTATTTGGAAGTAAAAAAGAAGTACTTTTTGAAACCGATAAAACATTGTTGCTTGATCCTATCAGAATTCATTCTTTAGAAACGCTTTTTTTCAATAAAAGTTCCTTTATAAAATCAGGAACAGATGCTCCTATGATCTCTGGTGTGATCAAAAACCAATTGATTGACCAAGGCAAAAAGAATATGGCTGCATATAGCTGGGCTTTGTTCGGTGGTGATCAGGATACCTTAGTAAATTCTAAAATAGCATCCAAAACAATAACAGATATTGGATTTATGATTGGTTCTCCTGTGCTGTTTTTAGAAGAAGGACATAGAGAGATTACGCTTACCTGTACGCTAGAAAAAAACACTGCAGAAGCAATTTTTTGGAAGTTATTAGATCAAATGGTAATAAATGAAGGATTACCCATAGATATCATTTTTAATAGAATTTTTGAAACAGCATTTACCATTTCATATACCACCGTAAAAGGATGGGAACAAGTTTCTTTATATGATGCTTCGTATGAAAGAGCTTCAAATTCTTTTCAATTACATTTTACACTACGCAATACGGCTTCTCCAATCACAGCCTTACCTTCAGAAAAAGAGCACTCTATTTGGCCTATGATTAAAGTCGAATTAGATGAGTACGCTCCTATATATGCGTATTCGTTTTTTAAAAGTGTAGTCTTAGAAGATGTTCGTATAGAAGTTGAGGTGCAGGAGATTAAAAACCTTTCGATTTATAATAATATAGGCAAGATGCCTTTGACCAAATCATTTGATCTTTTTGGACCACTTCCTTCACAAGGAGGCTATATAATGATTGGAAAAAGCGAACTTTTTAAAAAAGAACTTACCCAATTAGATATTCATATAGATTGGGAAACAGTCCCACAGGATTTTGGTGGTTTTGAAACCTATTATCAAGAATATGAAGAAGAGTTTACGAATGATTCTTTCGAAGTAAAAATACAAGCATTATCCAATGGATATTGGTTTCCAAGAGAAGGAGATATTGAACAAAAAGAAAAACTGTTTACTACTGAAGATTGCAGAACTCCCGAAGGATACGAAAGTACCCTATTAGATTCTTCGAGAACATTCTCTTTAGAAAACCTTGGTCCTTTTGAGTTTTCAAGAGATTATCGTTTGCAGAGTCCTTTAAAGTACACCGTACACTCCCAAAGTGGATTTATTAAATTAACCTTATCATCACCCAACTATGCTTTTGGGCAAGAATTGTATCAAAAAAACTATACGAGAATTGCATCATATAATGCTATTAATCAAACGATGTTACCGTTGCCTAATAAACCGTTTGTACCAAAGGTAAAAGCAATATCCCTAGACTATAAGGCTAAGGATATAATATATTTTAATAATTCCTTTTCCGACAATGATAATGCTGAGGCAGTAGCAGGAGACTTTTTACATATTACACCTTTTGGTGTTCAAAAAGTGGTGAGCGATAGTAAGGTATATAAGAATACCTTATTTGCCGATTATAAAAATGAAGGATATTTCTATATCGGATTAACCGGATTGAGTAGAGGAGAAAGTTTTTCTATGTTTTTTGATTTACAAAATCAAACTTCAGCTTCTGTTTCTGAACACAATAATATTTTATTTCAATTTGAAGAAACTGGAAATTGGGTAACGCTTGCTAAAAAATATATTATCTCGGATAGTACAAATCAACTGACAAAATCTGGGATCATTGAATTGAGGATCCCGGAACATCTGGATATTAAAAAAGATCAAGTTTTTACAATTCGTTGTGTCGCTAGAACTAAAGCGTATGCGTACCCTAAATTAAATGGAATGTATACAAATGCGGTGACTGCTACTTGCATCTCTAAAAGTTTGGATATTGCAGGAAAGCAAATCCCAGCTTTTTCAATAGCGAAAACCACTACTAAAATACCTAGTCTTAAACAAATTCTTCAACCTGCTCCATCTTATGGAGGAAAGTTACCAGGAACAGAAGATATGCTATATTCTGAAGTAAGTGAACGGATACGCCATAAAGATAGAGCAGTGACACTTTGGGATTACGAACGATTGACCTTGCAATATTTTCATGAGGTAATTGCAGTAAAGTGTACCAATCTGGATGATAACTTTAGGCCCAAAGCCGGTTGCGTAAGATTGATTGTTCTGAGCTCCAAATGGCAAAAAGAAAGTCATCATTATTTTAATGGGAATGAATTGTTTCAAATCGCTCAGTTATTACAGAAAAAGTCCAATTCCTTTATACAAATTAATGTTCAAAATCCTGAAGTAGAATGGTTATTGGTGAATTGCAGTGTCTCCTTTTATGAGGATGATAATGGCGGCTACTATATTCATCAACTAAACGAAACGATTAGCGATTATCTATGTCCTTTGCCAACTCAAAATAGTAATATCGAAGGAATAGGAGATGCTGTGGAACCCAGAATGCTGGTGAGTTACATCGAGAATTTACCGTATATACAAGAAGTTGAATATCTAAATATAGAACACATTATTAAAGAAGATATGAATGATTTTACCTTAAAAGTATATGAGCCAGGAGAAATCATTCGTCCTACAAAGCCTTCTTCGATTTTAGCGCCTGTAGCGAAACATCATATCAACTCTAACGCAGATATCGAAGAGAGTGATCCGGAACCATCAGATAGAGAACAATTAAACTTACAGGTTGGAATTGATTATATAATCGAAGGAGATAATTCAGAAAAAAAAGAAATTTCCAGTGAAAACAAACCAGTTGAAAAGATAGAAGTGACTAAAGAAAATATGGTAAAAAAACCTTTAGAGAAAGATATAGATACCGTACTGACATTTAAGATATGAATACTGTCAAATAATACCGAAAAGATATAAAGAAGTTAAAATAAGATTGAAGTGAAACAAGCCATAACAACAATTTTGATGCACAGCAAAATGATTAATGGTGAATTCCATGTGACCTCTAAAAGAATAGTATAAACACATGAAAATAAAATTATTAAACAGAAAAAGCCTGAAGGCATTATTTAGTGCAGGCGCCAGACCGAAAGAAAGTAATTTTGCCAGTCTTATTGATTCTATGATTAATAAGATTGATGATGGAATTTCTAAAAGTGTAGAAGACGGACTCATATTAGCGCCCCAAGGAAAAGAATCAGATAGTGTTATTAGTTTTTATGAGAATGTTGAAGATGAGTTACCGCAATGGAGTATAGATTTAAACCAGGAAGGAGACAAAGGACTGTCATTTGTTACTCCAATATCAGATAAAGAAGCTACAAACGCGCTCCATTTTAAGAAAAAAGGTTCGATAGGAGTACAAACTACAGAACCGAGAACCACTTTCGAAGTAAATGGAACATTAGGAATGAAATCCAGAGTTGGAACTCATATTATCGATAGTGTTCCTGCGGATGGAGAATGGCATGATATTATTAAAGGCTTAGATGGTTTAGTAGCTTTTGAAATTGTAGCACAAGTAGGGAAAGAAAAAGCAGGAAAATATGCTCTGCTACATGCAATTGCGATCAGTACTTTTGGGAGATCGAAGCATAAAATCCGAAAAACACAAGCACATTATGGATGGTTCTGGAATAAAATCGCCATCCGTTTTACTGGAAGTACCTATAACTACAAACTTCAACTCAAAACAAGATCCAATTACGGAACTGGTAAAAAAATTAAGTTTCATGTTTCCAAATTATGGGATACATCGATGTTAGAACTTTTTGATTAAGAAATTAGATTTCTAAATAGTGAATAAGAAAGGATATATAGATAAAAAGAAAAAGGGAACAGGTGTTTATGAAGAATTACATCTCGAAGGATTAGAAATTCTTCAGAAACTCAGTGGATCTATATGGACAGATTATAACGAACATGATCCAGGTGTTACTATCTTAGAAAATATCTCTTATGCACTTACAGAATTATTGCATAAAACAGAATTTCCTATACAAGATCTTTTACTTCAAAAAGAGGATCAGGAACTACAATCTGGTGATAATGGATTATTTGTAGCATCGGATATTTTAACCACAGATCCTATTACATTTAATGATTACCGAAAATTATGGATAGATCAGATTGAGAATGTAAAAAATATATGGATCCATCCTATGAATACGGGTTTTTCTAGCGATAATTCATTAAAGGGCTTGCTTTATGTATATGTTGAAAAATATACATATCAGCAAGAACCAGCAGAAGAATTGGAGGAAAACCAAAGGATTATCAAAGAAGTAACAGCGCTCTATCACCAACATCGTAATCTATGCGAAAGCCTTTATAAAGTAGAGGTATATGAACCGCTGTTTTTGCAAATGGAATTGCAAGTTTCACTTATAGAAGATACGGACGGAGAAGAAGTGTTAGCTACTATATTAAATGAGGTTAATGATTATCTTACTCCAGAAGTTAATTATTATCCTTTATGGCAGCTTCAGGAAAAAGGTATGGACGTAAATGAAATATTTAACGGTCCAAGCTTAGAAAATGGGTTCATATTAGATGAGGATTTAAAAGAACCGCTGGATGAGATCTTAATTACAGATATTATTAAAATTATATCAAAAATTAAAGGAATACAAGGAATCCAAAATTTTAGATTGGTATATGAGGATAAAAATAAAAAGAAGATTCCTATAAAAAATCGATTTAAAGTTTCTGCAAATACTGCCCCAGTAGTTTTATTTCCCGAAACAAATGAAAACTTAATCTTTGAAAATTCGGGAGTATATTTTAAACCAGATCTTGATGAAACCAAAAAACAACTTTCATTTATTGAAGCCTTAGATTTTGGGAGTTTTAAAGCAGCTTCCAATTCATTAAATGATCTCCCAATTCCCAAAGGGACATATCAGGAAATAGACACATATTATCCTATTAGGAAACAATTTCCTTTACTGTACGGAATTGGAGATATGGGAATCAGTAATAGGGCAACATCACTACGAAAAGCTCAGGTAAAACAGCTACAATCCTATTTGATGCCACTGGACCAATTGATGATGAATTTTTTAAGTCAATTAAGGAATATAAATACGCTCTTTGATGTGCACGGAGAGGCAGGAGCATCCTATTTTACAAAAGAATTACCAGATGTAGCAGAGCTTTGGGATTTGATTACTCCTCAAGATTTGACCGATGAAAATATAGATGTGACCTCGTATTGGAAATCTTTTCTTGAAAATATAACTGCAAATTTTGATACCAATGCTATTGATAGACATGATCAACTTGCAGATACTCTATTAGCTAGATATAGTGAAGAATTTAAAACATATTCTTTACGAAAAATTAATAGTAGTAGTTATGGAGAAGCACTCACGTCTGAGCATTTCGAAAAAAAAGCACTTGCTTTAAAGAGAAATTTCATCGCTTCGTATGACCAAATAGGATATACTAGAGCCAGATCATTTAATTATTTAGAACTTTCGGAGAACAAGTTTGATACAACTAATGAGCAATTTATTCCTGGTTTATTTCGAAAAATTGCAATGCTTATGGGAATTAGTGAGTATCGCATACGTCCTTTAACTAAAGTAATTAAAGATTTTGAAATTGGTATCCATCCAAAAGAAATAGAGGTAAGTGTTATTCTGAAGGAAATCGATATTCATACACCCTTTCGGGATATTACTATTGAAATTGTTGAAAATATTGAGATCAAAGAGGTTCATGAAGATCTATATAAGGTGATGCATTTCGTGGGAAGTGAACGAAGCATTCTTACTGAAGTTTTGAAGAAAGGAGTTTTACAGCAGAATTATTCAATAAAAAAGGATAAGAAGCAAAAGGATAAATACTATGTTTTTTATCATAGAAATACAGAGAAATCTAACATAGCGCATATTTCCGATTCAAAGAGTGGAGCGGAAAGTGCAATAAAAAAAACAATAGAACATCTAGTTACGATAAATACCAAAAGTGAAGGTTTCTTTGCTGTAGAACATTTATTACTATTACCTCCATATCATCAAGATCATTTTGGTTTTATGGCTGATCTAACTTCATTTATAGGAGCTTCACTAAGAATTCAACATGTAAAACTAACTTCTTGTTACCATAGAAATCAAACCATAACCAAACTAGTACAAGGTATAATTTCTGATAAGCTATCCTATAAAATGGAAGAGTTTGAAGGGTGTTATCGATTGAAGATTTTTAGCGATGATGGCGAGTTATTAGCTATATCTCAAGATCTTTTTGATACTGTCGAAGAATACCAGAAAACTATCGAAAAGTTAAAGAGTAATGGGATGACTATATCCAAGGAGGAATTATCAGATGTTATAAAATGTTATGTGTATTATGAAGAAAATCCGGTATCAGAAGATTTCTTTTCTTTTAAGCAGAGCATCCTATTACCAAACTGGCCCGTAAGATTTCAAAACGAAAGTTTTAGGATGATGTTCGAGAATACTGTTTATGAGCAAACTCCAATTCACTTAGGAACCGAAGTACATTGGCTGGATTACGAAACAATGGATCTCTTTGAAGTGTACTACTTTAAATGGCTAGAGACATTAAATGATTTTAAAACAAATAAAAATACAATATACCAGGCATATCAATTAGTTACCATGTTGCAAGAGCTGGAACAGCAACGAAATGAATTTTGAAAAAGATACAATCACATATCATAAAGCGTCAATGTTATGAGATCATTTTAGATGACGAATCCGATGCATACGCATATCAGAATAAGATCTGTTATGTGCAAGGATATCAAGTCAATTTCGTATTGCAGAAGGTGATGGACCAATATAGTAAAGAAGAATATTTAGATCAATTTGACGAAGTTTTATTGGATCTAGGAACCATTTCTCCCAACAATTTTGAGAAAGAAATTGTTTACAAGGTAGAAGAAGCACTTTCAACTTTTCTTAAAAATAATGTTTTTGAGAATGGAACATTAAAAACAGGAAAGCGGATTCAGTTATACGACAAAAAGATAGAACAGCTAGAATTCTTTTTAAAAAATGGATATGTAAATTGGAATGTAGGAGCTTCCCAAAGACCAATGGAACTTGTAAAAGAACTCTTAAGTAATCACAGAGATCAAACGATACAGTTATTAAAAACAATAGGAAAAAAAGAAGCTATCCGTAAGCGTCTGATTACGCAGATGGAAGATACATTTCTCGAAGAGATTGTGATTGGGGTTACAGGACATGAAGGAGAATATATTAATAAGTACCGGCAAAACCTTATTGAAAAGCAGAAACAAGAACAATTGGTAGAAACAGGCGCTGTGAATTTTAGAAGTGCTACTTGGGAGATTACGTTGGCGTATATTTTTGTAGAATCCAGTGGTTTCTACAATAGGAAAAACTTTTTGAAACTTCTTATTTATAAGATTGCTCAAAAGTATAGAGTAACCTATCAAAAATTGTTACATACTCTGATTCATGGAGTTCAGAATCAAGAAAAGCAGCGTTCTTGGGTTCCCGAATTCGAAAAATTACTCACAGTACTTCAAAAAGAAGAAAAACAAAAAGAACCCGTTATACATAAAAATGTAAAAGAAAGGTTCTTAGAAAATAGATATCAGAATTTTACAGAATTGCTTCAATATTATATTACGTACAATTCATTGCCTGCCGAAGTTGCTATAGATTCTGTAAAACACTTTCAAGAAGTGCTGACAAAATATGTAGCTCAACATTCGTCAGAATTTCAGATTTTTTTCGACACGTTCATTCAAAATGAATCCAATACAAATTTGCTCATACAACGATTCTCTGATGAGGTATTGTACACTATGATGCAACAATCAAAAAATGATAACATTAGTAAACTTATTAGAATCAACGAACGTATTCTTAAAACAGCCAAAACCATTTCGAATACTTCCTTTGTATTGGATACTCTAAAAAAAAATAAAGGAAATATTGTTTTAAGAACATACATCAGTTTACAAAGTAATCCAGGAATTTTATGGGAAGAATTTTTGTTTCAAACAGTAAAATTAGGAGCTGTCGACAATGAATTTATTGCGGTTTTAGAATATGTGCAAAACGATGTAAATCAGCTAGCAAAAGAAAGTATTAATCGATGGGTGTCTGAAATAGTATTACCTGGGATATCAGTAGTAGATGCACAAGAAATAATTGGCGATCTAAAGGGTAAGGAGAAAGATGTTGCAGAAAAGATATATTTAAAATTCAATAATAAGAAAGAAAATAACCTGCAACAGTATTTCTTATTTCTTAAAAAGAACATTCATCAGGAAGATGCTATCAAGTTAACAGCGAATATACTTGAGCTATGCGGAAAAAGTAGGAACTATACCGTTAAAGAGATCACCAAATGGACTGTCGATAGACTCAATGAGTTATCTAAAAAACAGCAAAATATAAAAGAAATCTTAGGACAAACACTCCAAATTATAGCGTGGTTAGGGATTCAAGATAATATATATCTAGGTGTGGCCGAAGCACAGATACAACTAGGCAGTGTTAAAAACAATTTGATTACTGATGAAGGTGATCAAGAGACTCCAAAATACAATATTCCTGAAACGGTGTATAAGAAGATGATTAAGCAGTTAAATACACTTTTATATAGCCCAGAAAGACAAGATATCACAGCAGCGTTAAGAAAAGTATTTGAGGATTTTTCCAAAATGCATAAGGTAACAACTGCCGAGTTGAAAGAAGGACTAAGAAAGCATATTGTAAACCGAAATGATGTAAAATTTATCAAAAAAATAGTAGAAGAAGATAGCTGGATTGAGTATGATGCTAAGAATACTAAAACAGAAGAGAGTATTACATATCGAAGAGACTTGATACAGCACTATGTGACAACAGGAAGGATACCTTGGTGGAGCAAAGGCATTAGTTTAATACAAATAAAACAATATGTAAGAGAGATGGTAGAAAGGCTTCCAGCTCAATTCGTAAGTTGGTTAAAGAAAGCAAAAAATCCATTACACGTTTTGCAATTAATGGAAGAACCAACATACATGAATTTACTTTCGTATGTGAATTCGAACGCAACAAATCAATATTTCAAAATCATTGAAATCACTAATAAGATATTAGATTATGAAGTTTCTTCACTTGGTTTTGTAACTCAAAAAACTAGAGCTGAGTTGCGAAGCTCCATTTTAGCGTATATCGTACAAAATCAATCTAGCAATAGGATTGATTTTATGAAATATATGTTGCAAAAGATCGAAGATGTTTTCTCTATTCCGCCAGAAAACACAAAGATTTGGATATGGGAACAAATGAGAGAAGATGAGTCCTTGAAAGAGCCGTTGGTTTTCGACTTTTTGGAAAAAGAAATAAAGAAATTAGATAGCTCCCAAGGTGATACAAAAAAGATGGTAACTTCCCTAGATGAAGTAAAACATTGGGATACTGCAATAAACTTACAACCCAAAAGGGATATCATACCTAGACTAATTGAGATATATAAGAGATCACCAGATGAAATTCGATTCAATTTAAAGCGTACTCGATTTAGAAAACGGCTTTTACATACATTAAATCAAAAAGAACAGATCACCTTAATTAAAGAGCTAACGAAAGATAGATTACAAGATTCTTGGAGTAAAATGATTGTAGAGCTAGAAAAAATTAAGAAGCATATAACAACATCCCAATATCAAAAAATTTGGAAAAATTTCACAGATAAAATCCTACTCTATCTATTTGTTAATCAGGATAAAATTTGGTCTATTGATGATTGGAGTACCTTGTGGATACAATCTGTTTATGAAGAAAATAAAGAGTTTATATCTGATGTAATCCCTAAATGGAGTAAAGATTTAGATGAGAACCTACAGCAATCAATAAATAAGAAACAAGAGGAAATTGAAAAAGCCAAAAACGAAATAATTCCCGAAGAAGAAAATGCATCAACAGATGGGCAAAAACTGGAAGAAGAGCAAGTGGGTGAAGCTATTTATGTAGAAAATTCTGGAATCATAATTTTAGGACCCTATATCGCATTGCTTTTTGAACGATTAGGACTTGTCGAAAATCAAGAGTTTAAAAATGAAGAAGCAACACAAAAAGGAATACATATTTTACAATACGCCATAACCGGAAAGGAGTATGAGGAGGAACAATTACTGATACTCAATAAAATTGTTTGTGGTGTAGATATTCATACACCAATAGCAAAAGAAGTAATACTGTTGCCAGAAGACAAAGAGTTGGTAAATAGTTTATTAAAAGCAATTATTAGTAGTTGGAGTGTTTTGAAAAATACTACTGTAGAAGGACTAAGAGAAACCTTTTTATGCAGAGGCGGTAGATTGACTATTGAAGAAGATAGTTATGTACTTACTGTAGAGCAAAAAACGTTTGATATGCTGTTGGATCAAATTCCTTGGAGTATCACCAAACTTAAATTAACCTGGATGAAAAAAATGCTAGAAGTATTATGGAGACCATCATAAAAGATACCATCGCGACAAAATTAGAGCAGGAAATTCAATGGCTTGAAGCTATTATAGATACGGCGTTGACCTTGTATTTTAAGAATGAAAGTAACTATACTTCAGTCAGAGAGATTCCACCACCTGATATCTATGATTTGGATAATGAGTATTTTAGGTTGGTTCATAAATATGAGATGAGTTTTGAAGAAAGAGTAGTACTCATTCTTACACTACTGCCCTACATAAAACCACAAGCATTGGATGTTTTTTTAATTAAGAATAAAAACATCGATGCAGAATTCTCAGAGTTTGGAGGGATTAAAATTGAAAAACTCTATGGATTTATCCCAACATTAGAAACAGCTTGTTTTATTGTAGGTGGTGCCGATGATATAGAACTCCGATTGAACTTTATGAAAAAAATCAATAAAGATCATTTCTTATATCGAGATCGTATTTTACACGCAGATAGTTATCCTATTAGGCTGCAAGAAAAGTTACAATTTTCAGATGAGGTTTTGTTTTCGATTATTTCTGACAAAAAATATATGCCTACCTATAGCTCTAAATTTCCGGCACAATTAATTACCAGTAAATTGAATTGGGAAGATTTGATCGTAGAACCGAGAATCATGAATCAATTACTAGAGATACAACAATGGTTACGTCATAGTGAATTGATTTTAGACGAATGGAATCTAAATACATTATTGAAACCTGGTTATCGAGCATTATTTTATGGAGCTCCTGGAACTGGTAAAACGTTAGCGACCACTTTACTGGGAAAAACTACGAATAAATCAGTTTATAGAATAGATCTTTCTATGATCGTTTCGAAATACATTGGTGAAACCGAAAAAAATCTAGGCAATTTGTTTGATGAGGCATCCTCCAAAGATTGGATTTTGTTTTTTGATGAAGCAGATGCTTTGTTTAGTAAACGTACACAAACCAATACATCTAATGATCGACATGCCAATCAGGAAGTGGCCTATTTATTACAAAGAATAGAAGATTTTGATGGCTTAGTCATATTAGCTACGAATTTGCAAAGCAATATTGATGAAGCATTTTTGAGACGTTTTCAAATGGCTATTGATTTTCCGAAGCCTAAGTATAAAGAACGTAAACAATTATGGGAACAAATGATAGGCAAGCATTTTGAAATAGAAGAAGGAGCTGAAGTATTGGATAAAATTGCAAAAGATTATGAATTATCAGGTGGAGAAATGATCAATGTAGTTCGATATTGTGCAGTAAAAGCAGCAGAAAATAATGAAAAAAGAGTACATTTAAGTAACATCATGACTGGGATTAAAAGAGAATATTTAAAAAGTAACAAAACCTTTAACTAAAACTAAAATTATGGCAAATCAAGTATGTAGTGGAGCTATTATTTCCTGCCCATTTGGATCTGCACCATCCACACTTACCGTGCTTCCTACTAGTATGGTAAATACCAGTAACATGCCTGCGGCAACCATTATGGATTATACTCCCTTGGTAAATATCATGTCGTTCGGTACTTGTTCATCTCCATCTAATCCTACTGTTGCTGCTGCTACAAGTGCTGCGATGGGTGTATTAACACCGATGCCATGTGTGCCAGCGACGGTATCGCCTTGGTCTCCAGGAGTTTCGGATGTGTGTATTGGCAAGCTCACAGCATTGGATGATAGCAGTACGTGCAATTGTATGTGGGGAGGTTCAATTTCTATAACCTTTGCTGGACAGGTACAAACAACCGCATCATGATTCATAAAATAATGCAGATCGTCACTAGAATTGTAGAAAATTCTTATGTTAATATAATCATCGCTGTTGGTTTAATTATCATTGGTTTTGAACAATTATACAAACAAGACACCGCCAATTTGGTATTACATTGGAAGCATGGGATGAGTCTTTATGGGTTATTAATGCTTTTTCAATCTTTGTTTAAAATTTTAAAGGGAAGCACCAAAGCCTATCAACATAGCGTAGGTAAAAAGAAAAAGGCTTAGAATTAAGTTTCTGAGATCGACTTTAGTTTTTTTTGAATATTTGTAATAGATAAAAGATCACCTAATTTAGATTACTGTTTTTAGTGAGTTATTTTGCCTATAGTCTGTTTACGGTAAGGCTCCTATACGAGCATCAATATCGGCTATGATCGCTCTAATACGAATTAAGTCTGCAGGTGCAGCATTAATTCTTCTAGCCATACTATTTAGCCATCTTTTAATATCGCGTAAAGCGAGTTTTTTCTCATTGTTATTAGCTACAAATCCCATATGATCTATTCTATCCCAAGCACTATCTATTAAAATATCTACTTTTTCATTTTGAGTAGTTCCACTTAATACAGCCTTTTCTTGAGAGTTTTTTATAGAACTGCCACCAGTAGCTACTGCTTTATGTTCGGCATTACCTGATCTAGTATTGATAGAGTTACTTATGACTCTTTTTTTAGCTGCTTCATGAGTTGGTTTTCTATGAATTTGATCGATAGATTTATATACTTTTTCTGCTAGTTTAGTATGTGCTTCGAGTTCATGTACAAGAGTTGCTTGCCAAGTTGATTGCGCATTAGCTGCAACTGGAGCGCCACCATGCGCAAGTCCTCCCGTTTTGATACTTACATTGACATTCACTCTGTAATTTACTAAAGGAAAATTAAGTGCAGTTATTGCTGCGGCTGCACCTCCACCAAATAGGTTTATGTTATGAGCACCTGTTGCATCTGTATAATCCATATTCATCGTTGTCGACGCATGAGGTACAATACCATTATCCCAACGTACTGTTAATAGTGTTTGTGCTTTATTGATCAAATCCCTGACTTTAGGAGAACAGTTAGCTAAAATCCATGCTCTAGTATTAGCCAAATTGAGAGGAGGAACGGTTCCCGCGGCATTATTCATAGCAAACTGCCCTTGAATAATGCTACTAGAATTGAATTTCATTTGTTTTAGCGATATGCTCGTAGAGGAATTACCTAGCGTAAGTGCCTTGGTACCCATTACATCAGCCTCTCTTTCTAATCCAGCATCATCATTAATATTCACCTTTCCTTTCATCTGCGTCGTTGGTTGTACACGTCCTTGCTTTTGTTGTACCACATGCCATGCTTCATGAGGGAGATGTTTTTCTTGTCCTGGTGCGACATGAATCTGGTTGCCCTGCGCATAGGCATGAGCTTGCAATTGCGCGGGTTTTGAAGAATTATAATGTACTCTGGTATCACTCATATCCATTCCAGAAAGACTTTCAATACCAGATTTTAATTTATCAGGTAATCCAGTGTTGTTTTCCTTTTTTTGTATAGGTTTTTGTAGGGAATCCATCTTTTTTCTTTGTGCTGTCACTCTAGGACTTTGCTCCAAATAGGAACTTATAGTATTTTGATGTTCTCCTTCAGGTCTAAGATCTTTGAACTGTATAGTAGTTGCTTTAGACTTTGAATTCTTTACCGAAGATGTGTAGTCTTGTTTATTATCTCTTGCGTACATTATAAAGTTGGCTTATGACTATATTAAAGATACATAAAAAAGCTATTATAAAATTGGGGAAAAATACCTGTTTTTTTAACTTGGGTGACTCATAAAGTGGATAGGTATAGAAGTTTTAGCTTTGTTATACAATAAAAAACTACCTGAAATTTATTTCAGGCAGTTTTGGTTATGAATTGCTAATTGTAATTGATATAAAGCCCCTTAATTCTCTATACAATAATTAGCAATTTTTTTGATTATCAAATCAAGCAAAAGATAATCGTAGTATGATGTAAAACATCAATCCGTAAAATACTAGTAAGGTCATGGTCAACCTATCTGTTATAATCTTTTTTATGTTCATATGTATATCGTTTAAATCAGTTTTTATCTACTGAGATTTTTAATTTCTGGTTTCCCATGTTTATTGCGTAGGTACTACATCTCTTTTTCATAAGTAATAGGCACAGGTAATTGTATACTATATTACCTTTTCATAACTCGTTTTACCGTATTTCCTTTGTTTGTGAAAATATGCACTAAGTAGACTCCTGATCCGTAGGATGACATTTCAATACTATTGTTATTAGTTTCTAGGATTTTTTGCCCTGTAATCGTGTAGATAATTACTTTTTCAACTTCTCTAGAAATGAACAATGTATCTGAGGTTGGATTTGGATATACTTCTAAATTTTCAATTTCATTCTCTTCAACATTAAGAAGTGCAGATACATTTACTGTTCTAATTACTTCAGCAGCAGTATTTCCTGCTGCATCCATTACATTGTAAGTAATCGTATAGGTTCCTTCCACAGAGGTGTCTACTGGATTCACAGTAACAATATCTGCTGTAATATCACCATCCAAAGAGTCAAAAGCTGTTGCACCTGCATCTATATAAATTTCTCCTTGTGCTACTTCTATTGGATTATCTCCGATCAAAGTAATTATTGGTAAGGTGGTGTCTACAACAGTTACTTCTCTACTGACTTCTGTGGCAGAATTTCCAGCAGAATTCGTTACGTTATAGGTAATGGTATACACTCCAGGAACACTGGTGTCCACTGGATTTATGATAACAATCGCTGCCGTAATATCTCCATCTACAGAGTCGGATGCTGTAGCTCCTGTATCCGTGTAAGTAGTTCCTGCTTCAACAGTTACTGTTGCATCACCTGACAGTGTTATTACTGGTACAGACGTATTTACTACGGTTACTTCTCTGGTTACCTGTACTGCATCATTACCTGCAGCGTCATTTACATTATAGGTAATTGTATACATTCCTAATACAGAAGTGTTTACTGGGTTCGTGGTAACAATAGCTGCTGTAATATCTCCATCTAAAGAGTCAGATGCTGTTGCTCCCGCATCAGAATACGTTGTTCCTATCTCTACGGTTACTGTTGCTGCTCCTAATAGAGTAATAACTGGTATGGTTGAATCAGAAACAGTTATTTCTCTAGTTACTTCTACAGCATTATTTCCCGCAGTATCACTTACATTATAAGTAATTGTATACACTCCTGGAATAGCAGTGTTCACTGGATTAACGGTAGCAATGTCTGCAGTAATATCACCATCAAATGAATCAAAAGCAGTAGCTCCCGCATCAGAATATGTAGTTCCTGCTTCTACAGTTACAGCTACATCTCCTGTTAAACTAATCATTGGGATTGTTGTATCAGATATGGTTACTTCTCTGGTTACTTGTATTGCATTATTTCCAGCTGCATCGCTTACGTTATAGGTTACTGTATACACTCCTGGAATAGTAGTGTTCACTGGATTTACAGTAACAATATCTGCTGTAATATCACCATCCAAAGAGTCAAAAGCCGTTGCACCAGCATCGGAGTACGTAGTTCCTGCTTCTACAGTTATAGTTGCACCTCCTGTTAAACTAATCATTGGGATTGTTGTATCAGATACGGTTACTTCTCTGGTTACTTGTATTGCATTATTTCCAGCGGCATCATTTACGTTATACGTAATTGTATACACTCCTGGAATATTAGTGTTTACTGGATTAACGCCAACAATTTTTGCGGTAATATCACCATCCAAAGAATCAAAAGCAGTAGCTCCTGCATCAGAATACGTAGTTCCTGCTTCTACGGTCATAGCTGCATCTCCAGTTAACATAATGATTGGGATCGTTGTATCAGATACAGTTACTTCTCTAGTAACTTCTACGGCATCATTTCCAGCAGCATCACTTACATTATAGGTAACAGTATACACTCCTGGAATAGCAGTATTCACTGGATTTATAGTTACAATGTCTGCGGTGATATCGCCATCAAAAGAATCAGAAGCAGTAGCTCCCGAATCGGAATACGTAGTTCCCGCTTCTACGGTCATAGCTGTATCTCCAGTTATTGTAATGACCGGGATCGTTGTATCAGATACCGTTACTTCTCTGGTAACTTCTACAGCATTATTTCCAGCTGTATCGCTTACATTATAAGTTATCGTGTATACTCCTGGCACGGCAGTATTCACTGGATTTACAGTTACAATGTCTGCGGTGATATCGCCATCAAAAGAATCAAAAGCAGTAGCCCCTGCATCAGAATACGTAGTTCCTGCTTCTACGGTCATAGCTGCATCTCCTGTTAAACTAATCACTGGGATCGTTGTATCAGATACGGTTACTTCTCTAGTAACTTCTACAGCATCATTTCCAGCTGCATCACTTACATTATAGGTTACTGTATATATTCCCGGTACAGATGTATCTACGGGGTTTACTATAACAATATCTGCAGTGATGTCTCCATCCAAAGAGTCGCTTGCTGTAGCTTCAGCATCAGCATAGGTGCTTCCTGCTTCAACAGTTACCGCCGCATCTCCTGTTAAACTAATTACAGGAACAGTAGTATCTGCTACAGTAACTTCTCTAGTTACTTCCACTGCATCGTTTCCAGCGGTATCACTTACATTGTAGGTAACAGTATATACTCCAGGAATAGAAGTGTCTACTGGGTTTACCGAAACAATATCAGCTGTAATATTCCCATTTCTATCATCTAATGCAGTAGCTCCTGCATCAGAATAGGTAGTTGCAGCCTCTACTGTAACAGCAGCGTCTCCATTTAAAGAAATTATTGGCGCGGTAGTATCAGGAGTAGCTTCAGAAGAATCGAAGGTATCATTGGTAACTTGTACACCTGGGTTGTTTGTGCAATCAGGCAAGCCAAAAGTAGCAGGGCCACAAGCGGTAAAGAACTGATCTAAAAATACAGCACCAGTTTCGAAAGCAACTGTTGGTTCTTCATTGATATCTTCATACTTAATTTTTATGCTGAATAGATGTTTTGGGGTACTGGTAATATTGTTCGCAGTAATGGTACCACTGCTTAGTCCTTGTTGAAAAGAAGCGGACACTCTAGAGTTGGTATTGTCATTAGCGATAAAAGATGAATAAGCAGGAAAACCACTATAGGTTTCTGCTAAGATAGAGCCATCAGGCTGTAAGTATTCAAAATTTCCACTGTTATCTATGTTTTCACCAAAAGCAGCGATATTGTAGGTGAAATAAATTTGTCCTGACCCTAGCTTGAAATCAGTAGAAGATTCAATATAAACATCAGCTTCATAAAAATCATCTGTTCCATCATTGGTGTTTCTGGCATTCTGAAACGTAAATGTTATGTCCTGCGCACCAACCATAGCGGTAAGAAGGAAACATATAATCAAAAAGGTAATTTTTTTCATCATTTTATAGGTTTAATATGTTCTAGCTATTTTGAAAATTGCTTAAAATTTGGGCAAACAGATCCCTATTAGCTGCGCTATGGGGAAAGGGTAAAGCGGAGTACTGCAGCTAATAAAAGGATACTATGTTGCCTGCGTTATCTCTTTGTTATTCTTTGATTAACTTGTAACTTTTCTGAGAGTTTTGAGTGTCTATTTTTACAAAGTATACACCAGTTTGTAATTGTGAAATATTAATGGTGTTCTGTAGTGGATGGCTAGGTAGCATTTGTACCAATTTGCCATTGATATCTGTAATATGAATATCAGTTTCGATATTACCCAATCCTTGTATTAAGAAATATTGTTGAGCTGGATTGGGATACAAACTAGCTGCTGTAATATCTTGCTCTTCTACACTTAAGGTTTGCAAGGAAGCACCGCTAGAATCATACGTGTCATTGATCAATTGTACACCAGGTAGGTTCGCACAATCAGGAAATCCTGCCTTGGTACCTGTTTTAAGCATACTTCCGCATGCAGTAAAGAACTGATCCTGAAATACTGATCCTTCTTCAAAAGCAATCATTGGATCTTTGGTAACATCTATATACTTTAATTTTACATGTAATAGAGGTTGAGCAGTATTGGTAACATTTTCTTTGGTAATGGATTCAGCACTAACTCCTTGTTGAAATGTAAACGATATACGATTATCTGTGTTATCGTTTTGAACAAAACCTCTATATGCAGGAAGTACATAATTTTCACCTAAGATGTAACCCGATTCAGATGTATATGCTATTCGATTGTTTTTAGAAATATTAGTTCCAAAAGCTTCAGGATTGTAGGTTAGATAAATTTGTCCAGATCCTAATTTGAAAGCTTCAGTACTTTCGATCATGATATCGGCTTCATAATAATATTCACCATTATCAATGGTGTTTTGAGCATTTGCAAAAGTAAAGTGAATATCTTGAGCACTAGTGACCAAGATGGCGAAAACAGATAGTATCATTGTAATCTGTTTTGTATATGTGTTATTCGTTAATTTCATAGATTTATCTATTAAGGGGTTTATAAAGTATGTATATATTTTTTTATTCATATAAACTTCAATGCAATAGTACATATGATGGTTTTACAAACCAATAAAACAAGGGGTGCATATTGGGGTGCAAGGTTGTATTTCCTTGTTTTACAGGTGATTTTGTTAACATGTGTACTGTATAAGTTATACATTTAGTATATAGTTAAAACTGTTCACCTTTTCCTACATTAGGATTCATCAGGTTGTTGACGTCAATATTTTGGATTTGACCGTTCATATCTATATCAGCATTGTGGTATCCAGAACCTCCCAATAATTGAATTACCGAATTGATATCAGAATTCTGGATCTGGCCATTTTCATCAAAATCTCCGGAAATCATCGCAACAATCCCGTTATTCATATCAACAACAGCATTTGCTCCTCCGGCAATATTAGTGCTTGAAGTGAAATCTACAGTCGCTGTAGTACTTGATAAACTGATAGCGGATGAGGACATAATATTTAAATGATTTCTATGTTTCACCACTATATAGTAATTACCAGGACTAACACTAAAAGCAAGTGGAGTACTTCGATCATCCGTAGTTGCTACAATATCTCCATCACGTTGTAGAATTCCTGATTGCTGCGCCACAATGATACTTGGGTCGTTAGCATCTCTTAATTCTACCCAAATCCAATCGACCATAGCATCTGATCCTGCATCATCTAATTTTATCGCGTCTGAAATAGTAGCATTATCACTGTAAGGGCTTGTTGTTGGAAGCATTGTACCAACACGCAAATCATCACGCATCAGGCTTTCTTCTCCAGAATTAGGATTGGTAAATGCTCCTTCAAGAAAAACAGTAATATCAATATATAGATCACAAGAAACTTCGTTAAAACTAGTATGATCATCAGTATTTGTCCAATTAGTAATACTGTAGGCTACATTGTCCACGGTAATACAAGTTAGTTCTGCATTATTAGAAGTATTAAATTGTGTAAAGTTGGTATTATTTCCATTCTGCACATTTAGACTTTTCAGGCTGTTATCCTGACATGAAAGTTCTACTAATTGCGTATTTGATCTAAGATCTAACTTAGTGATGTTGTTATTATCACAATATAAAAATTCAAGCTGCGTATTTGTGCTAAGATCTAGCTGTGTCAATTGATTTTGAAATACATCAATATAATCCAGCGCTGTATTATTCGTAAAGTCTAATGCGGTAATTAAGTTTCCATATAGTACTACACTTTCTAAACCTGTATTGTTAGCGGTATCTAAACTTGTTAGTTGATTCGAATTGGCAGATACACTAAACAATGCTATATTTTGAGTGATATCTAACTCGGTTAATCCACATGAGTTTGCCTTCAAGGAAGATAAGTTTGGACTATTAGACATATCTAAGCTTCCGATAGTATTTCCAGAAACATCTAAATTTACTAAGCTGATAAAATCTTCAATTCCTGTTAAATCAGCAATATTTTCGTCACTAACATCTAGTGTGGCTATTTCTTCGATCAATGCTGTAGGCACTCGTCCATCTCCCGTAGTATTATCATACCCTAAAGCTTCCAATGCAGCTTCAAAATTGGCATCTGGAATAGACGTATAGCGACAATAATTAGCATTAAAACTCGTATGAAAATCTATATAGAACCAATTATTATTACTGTAGTTTACGTTGTCTACCAACACACACTTTAAAGATGAATTATTACTGATATCAAAATCAGTAAATGACATTTTAGTATTATTACCGTTTCTAATATCTAAAAAGTCAAAGCCAGTGTTGTTTTTCATAAAAAACCGTTCTAACTCCGTAAGATGGGATACATCGATACCTGTAATACCATTATTACTAAGATTTAATTTTTCGAGCAATACATTATTTGTTAAATCTATACTTGTTATTCCTCGATTATAAGTACACTCTAACTCGGTTAACAATTTATTTTGAGTAAGATCTAGAGATGTCAATTGCATTCCAGTTACTCTTAAATACTCTAACAACGTTAAATTAGATACATCAATACTCCCTGTTTGATTATTCCCCACATTCAAAGAGGTTAAGCCAACAAAGTCTTCAATTCCTGTAAAATCCGTAATCGATTTATTACTTGCATCTAAAGTAGTTACAACTTCAATCAATGAGGTAGGTACTTGCCCATCACCAGAGATATCATCATAACCTAAAGCTTCTAATCGAGCTTCAAAATTTGCATCTGGAATGGTAGTGTAACGACAGTAGTTATCTGTGAAATTAGCGGCATCATCGACTCCAAGCCAATTAGTGGTGCTATACGTTGCATCATCAACAGAAATACATGTTAAATTACTATTTCCAGTAGCTATAAAATTAGTTACGTTGCTATTATTTCCGTTTCTAATATCTAAAGAAGTTAAACTATTATCATTGACTGTAATCGAAATCAATCCTGTTTGATTTGTAAAGTCTAATTCAGTAATTACATTATTTTGACACCAGATGGAGGTTAATAAGATGTTATTTGAAACATCTAAAGCTGTTAAATTGTTATCTCCACAACGTAGATCTAGTAATGCTGTATTTAAATCAATATCTAAATTGTCTAGGTTATTATTATTACATTCTAAATACGTTAATGCAGTATTATTTGAAACATCTAAAGTTGATAAATCATTAAATGAACATACTAAGGTATCTAAGTTTGGACTGTTACTAATGTTTAGTGTAGTAAGCGGCGTAAACTTTGTAATAACCGATATAAGTTCTGTATTATTGGAAAGATCTAAAGTTGTAAATGTATTACTGGCACAGTTCAATGTTTTTAGTGCAGTAAAATCTTCAATACCTGTTAAGTTGGCAATGGATTTCCCTACAATGGTTAAATCTTCCACCACTTCGATCAAAGCCGTTGGTACTTGACCATCATTAGCTGTATCATCATACCCTAACGCAAATAACTCAGCTTCAAAATTTGCGTCTGGAATGGCTGTGTAATTACAATAATTCGTATCCGTAAAATTAGTAGTATCGTCAATATTCGTCCAGTTGGTAGTACTGTAACTAGAATCATCAACTAAAACACAGTTCAGATCAGGGTTGTTTTCGATTTCAAAAGTTGTAACATTAGTGTTGTTACCATTTCTAACATTTAAATTACTTAAGCCTGTATCGTGTGCCCATAACTGTTTAAATGCCGTATTATTACTTAAATCTAGACTTGTAATTTCTGTATTATTAACACGCAATGTTTCCAGTTTCGTATTATTACTTAAATCTAATACAGTAACATCTGTTTCATCTACACGTAGTGCTCTTAATTCAATATTATTAGAAAGATCTATTGAGGCTAGAGATGTTCTATACGCTGAAAGTATTCTAAGTTCTGTATGAATACTTAGATCCAAGGTCGACACACCCGAGCTATAGGTATACAATTCTCTTAATTCAAGATTATTACTCAAATCTAAGGTGGTTAATCCACCATTTCCTTGTACCCAAAGATCTCTAAGGTCTGGATTATTAGATAGATCTAGAGAAGTGATTGCATTAGAACCAATATTTAAATTTCTTAAAAGAACATTTTTAGAGACGTCGATTGAAGACAGACTATTACTATTAATATATAAATGCTCTAGTAAGGTGTTTTGACTCACATCTAAAGTAGTAAAGTTATTTCCTCTAGCATTTAAAGTTACCAGAGCAGCGAAGTCTTCTATTCCAGTAGCATCATTAATCCCTAGGTCATTTAAAGTTAAGCTTGTTACTACCTCTATCAAAGCTGTAGGCACCTGCCCATCACCAGAAATATCGTCATACCCTAAGGCTTCTAATCTAGCCTCAAAAATTGAATCGGGAATTGATGTGTAATCGCAATACGTATCACTAAAGCTTGTTGTAGCATCTATAAGCGTCCAGTTTGTAGTACTCCAAGTAGTATCGTCAACCAATACACAGCTTAAATTAGGATTATTGGTTACATTAAATAGATAGGAAGCAACATTGGTATTATTGCCATTCTGCATATTTAGGTAACTTAAGTTTGCATCTTTGGCATTCATCGTAGTTAACGCCACTTGATTTCGTAAGTCTAAGCTTTGTATACCTGTATCGTTTATTCGAAGTTCTTTAAGGCTTGTATTATTTGTTAGATCCAATACGGTAATATTAGTAGTAAACAGGCGTAACAATTCTAGTGCTGTATTCGTGGATAGATCTAAAGATGATATTGGAGAGTCATTAGCTTCCAGATTTCTTAACAGCGTATTGTTTGTAGTATTTAATGCCGTAATATTCGTTTCAGAACAATCAATTTCTTCCAATAGGATATTATTACTAATATCAAAATTGGGTAGGTTCGTATTTCTTTGGATATACAACTGCTTCAATCCAGTATTATTGGATAGATCAATAGTGCTTAAATTATTAGAAAACAGGTACAAGCTTTCTAGTAAGGTATTATTGGATAGATCTACTGTTGATATATTATTCTGAGCCGCATTGAAATATGTTAGTTGTATATTTTGAGTAATGTCAATTGTAGTCAGGTTATTTCCATTACAGTTTAGGTAGGTCAAAGCGACAAAATCCTCAATACCTGTTAAATCATTAATATTCTTACCATCTACATCCAGGCTTGATAATACCTCAATTAAGGGTGTAGGAACTTGCCCGTCACCCGAAATATCATCATAGCCTAAAGCTTCTAACTCAGCTTCAAAATTCGTATCTGTAATTGCCGTGTAACGACAAAAGGTATTCGTAAAAGTTGCAGTACCATCGATATTCGTCCAGTTTGCAGCACTCCAAGTTGCATTGTCAACGATAATACACGATAATGAAGGATTTCCTGTGGCTACAAAATCTGTATTTGGGATATTAGTGTTATTCCCATTTTTAAGGTTTAAATAGATAAGGTCATTATTTTCACATTCTAAACGGACTAAAGCTGGATTTTTGGATACATCAAGGTGTGTAAAACTATTATCTGCAATTCTTAACTGGGTTAACGCTGATAAATTAGAAACATCTATCGTATTAAAATTTACGCGTTCAATAACGATAACTTCTAATAATAGATTTTGCGAAACATCTAAACCAGTCAAGGCTGTATCTTGAAAATATAAGAACTTAAGATTAGGATTATTACTAATATCTATACTCGTCAAATTCGAGTTACCTCTTAGGTTGATGGTTTCCAACAATGGATTATTTGATACATCTACTGTGGTAAATAAATTGTCTCTAAGATTTATAAATGTCAGATCAGAATTTTGACTTACATCAATTGTTGTCAATTGGTTGTAACGCCCTTCGATAGAGGTCAAATTCGAAATTGTTCCTAAATTTAAATTGGCAATACTATTATTATCAAAGTTCAACGTTTGAAGGTTTGTATTGTTACTCAAATCTAAACTGGTTAATACATTGGTGTCCAGATTTAGATTTATAAGTGCGGCGAAGTCTTCAATTCCGGTTAGATCCCCAATACTTTGATTAATAAGGTCCAATGTAGTTACTGGTGCTACTAATGCCGTTGGTACTTGTCCATCATTGGCAATATCATCATAGCCTAATGCATATAACGCTGCTTCAAAATTGGCATCTGGAATCGCGGTGTAGTTACAATAGGTATCGCTAAAACTCATTGTACCGTCAATATTCGTCCAGTTAGTGGTACTATAAGCTGCATCATCTACCACTACACAGTTTAGATTAGGTGTATTATCAGCGTGAAACTGCGCGAAGTTTGTATTATTTCCATTCTGGACATTTAGAAAATTAATGGGTGAATTATCCACATAAACGTGTATTAGACTGCTTTGATTAGATAAATCCAGCTTGTTTATATTGGATTGATTTACTCTAATAATTCTTAAGTTCAGATTATTACTTACATCTAAATCTGTAATTCCTGTATTATCTAATCGTAATTGATCTAACTGTGTTAGGTTTGAAACGTCTAATGAAGTAAGCGAACTATTATTGTATAACTGCACATTTTGTAAAAGTGGATTGTTACTAAAATCATAACTCACAACATCCGTATTGTATGCTTTTAGTGTTGCTAAATCTGGATTATTACTGGTATCCAACGAAGTAATATCATTATATAAAATATCTAATCGCTTCAGTAATTTGTTATTGGAAATGTCAATTGAGGTTAAGTCATTCGCTCCAATAATTAAAGTTTCTAATACAGTGTTTTGAGATAGATCAATACTATTAATATTGTTTGCGTTAGCTGTTAATTCAATTAATGCTGTATTGTTAGAAATATTCAAGGTTGTAAGATTATTAGATTGGCATTCAAAAACCTGCAATGCTTTAAAATCTTCTATCCCTGTTACATCTGAAATGCTTTTATTGCTAACATCTAATGTTGTTACCGCTTCTATTAAAGTAGTAGGTACTTGACCATCACTAGAAATATCATCATATCCTAAAGCTTCTAATGCAGCTTCAAAATTTGCATCTGGAATTCGCGTATACAAACAATACCCTGAATCTCTAAAGGTTGTTGCTATATCCACATCTGTCCAATTATTTGCACTATAAGTCGCATCATCAACCTTAACACAAGGTACTGGTGTTCCTACAGTTTCAAAAGCAGCAATATTTGTATTAGCGCCATTTTGAAGGTTTAAACCTGTAAGCGTGGTAATATTTTCTGCATATAAAAATCTTAAGCCAATATTTTTTGACAAGTCTAACTCAACCAAACTAGTACCATCAATTTCTAACCCGGTTAAATTAATATTCGTACTTAAATCTAATGTTGTAATATCGGAATTCTCTAAGTCTAAAGAAGTTAAATTTGTATTGGTACTTGTGTTGAGTGAAGTAAGACTACAATCTGTACACATAAATTGAGTTAACGCAGTATTATTAGAGATGTCTAATGAGGTTCCTGAATATTGTATTCTAAAATCTTCAAGTGCCGTATTATTACCAACATCAATGGAAGAAAAATTATTATTTCCACTTCTAATCCAAAGTACTTTTAAAGCCGTATTATTAGTTAGATTAATAGCTGTTAAATCATTACCATTGGCTTTTAACTCTTCTAATGCTATAAAGTCTTCTATTCCTGTTAAGTCTGCTATTCCTACATTACTAATATTTAATATGGTAAGTGATTCAATTAATACAGTTGGCACTTGTCCGTCGCCAGAAATATCATCATATCCTTGAGATTCTAATTCGGCTTCAAAAGCAGTATCTGGAATCGCTGTATATGCGGCTTGATTTATGGTTATGGTTCCTAAATCTAAAACGCACGAACCAGCATTATATCTTGCTTTTAGCCCATATGAACCTATTCGAAGATTAGTTATTTCGCCTGTTAAGGCATCATCATTAAATATATATGGAAAGGTTGTTCCTCCATCGATACTAAACTGAATTTCAGTTCGTGTAGCTTCATCACTAAAGTTGAGGGTTATTGTTGCATTATTTTGACCGATTAAAGCTTCAGTAACCTCTGTAACTGAAGCGGTGGGAGTTATGGTACTGGCTAAAGGTACAAAATGAATTGCTCCAGAATTTGAAGGCGAATCGTCTTCATTTTGTCCTATAAGTAAATATGGATGTGAAACTGCTACTGCTCTGTTTGAAAACTCATCCCATCCACCACCGGATGTTAACTTAGTAAGTTGTGACCAGGTATTGGTCCCATCATCTTTAAATATATAAACCGCATCACCATTGATATTTCCGTCTCCCCATGTACCCACATATAAAAACCCATTCTCTATAACTACATCTGTTCCAAAACGCTGATCTGTAAAACTATCTTTATCTATATTTTGAATCATGACCCTGTTGGAGTCTAAATAATCGCCATTACCATCTGCTTTATACACATATACTCTTCCTTGGTCAGCTTCAGCGGTAGTACTTATTTCATAGTTAAAAGCTCCAATAGCTAAATAATCTCCATCTACACTTATGGAAGCTCCAAAAGCTTCTGAAGTTTCAGTTCCTCTTAAACGGTGAGTGCGTGACCAAGATCCATCATTGGCTTGATCCCATATTTGAACAGATCCTGCTGATGCATTACCTACAGAAGAATAATCATATAGACCACCTACATAAGCGCGACCATTTTTAACCAAAACATCATGTCCAAATCGCGCTCCAGAATAACCAGATTGTACTTGGGGTTCTAGTTTGGTTTCTGTGTAAGTAAACGTATTGGTGCCATCATTTTCGTATACATAAGCACATCCTCCTGTACATCCATCTCTGGCGCCAACTAAAACTAAATCTCCTTCTATAGAAACAGATACTCCATAACGATCTCCCGAACTTCCATCACTAGGTTCAAAAATAGCTACCTCAGTCCAAGTATCAACACCGTTATATTCAAACAAATAGGCTGCTCCTGTATCAATTCCTGAAGTATTGGTTTGAGCGCTAGCCCCAACAATTACATAATTTCCTTCTATGGCTACAGAAGATCCAAAATTATCGCCTGCAAAACCATCACTAGCTGTTAGGGTTGTTTGTTGTGTCCAGTTACCAGCTCCATCATTTGTAAAAATGTAAACTTTACCTGCTTCAACACCATTTGTACGTGATACCGTAACTGCTATATTACCATCGATAGCAACACGTTCTCCAAATCGATAGTTTGAAGTAGCATCACTAGCCTTAATTTTTGTCCCTCCAACTTCTGTTGTGGTAAATGTTCCTGTAAATTTAGTTTCGTCTAATGAACAATCTGTTTGTGCATTCGTACATATTGTAGTAAGAAAAAGTAATAGTAGGAGTAATTTTAACTTCATACCATATAGATTTTGGGGTTAATATTTTTTTACTAATCGGTTTATTTGTTTTCGTGACAACTACATACACCTTTAACAGTGTTGCTAATTTTCAGATAGTAGCGTACCATCATCTATTGCTTTTGATGAAAGAAGTATGTCGTTAGTTTCAGTTTTTTTTGTTTATCCCGTATTAAAAAACAAATAAGGCTAGCGCTCTTATTGCTGTTGCCAAAATTATGAGAGAAACCTTACTTACTCCAAAAAATGATAGGGTGCAAATCGGGGTGCAGTTTTTTAAGAAACTGAATATCAAATATTTAAATTTTATTTTCTACAACACCAAGGAAGCAAATTATAGCTCAAATTTTAGTCGAAAATAGGTGATTTTTATTGAGTTGGCACTTTTATTTTGTCAAGTATTCGTCTTTTTTCTAAGGGATTTCATAGGGTCTAGAGAGGAAATTTAAACACGAATTTTGATTGGTTCAGTAGAGTGTTTTTTAGTTGAGATATTTCAGTTATTTTTGAACATATTTAACTGTTTCCCCCTTTACAAATGGAAAAACTCATTTGTTTACTTTTCATTTTTTTTTCATTGAGTACTTTCTCTCAGGATAAAGATTCTATTGTTATTGATTTTGAGAAGAAAATTAAAAACGCATCCAATGACTCTCTAAAGGTAGAGTATCTTTTGGGCTTGGGGACGTATCAAAAAGCGAGAAATCTAAATCAACTACCCGTATATCATCAGCAGGTTAGAGAAATTTTTAAACGAAAGAATTACGACAATACAAAACATCTTAAGACCCTACTCATTCAATCGGGTGTATATAAGCGAAGAACATTCGATTATTCGGGAGCGTTAAAAGAGTATTTAGCGGCCCAAAAAGTTATTTTAGAAACGAACGATACTATATACTTAGGCGTAAACTATGGTAATATAGCGATGTTGTATATGTATAAAGATGAGTGTGAAAAAGCTATTGTAAATTTTAAAAAAGCAATCGAACGAAATACACTAAATAAGAATTATCGATTATTAGGGATCAACTATGGTAATATTGCAAAATGTTATGCAGATATCAATCAGGTAGATTCAGCCTTTTACGCTTTTGAAAAAGGAATTTACAACGCTAAAATTTCTGGGGATGAAGATATTATACAATTAGTCAACTGGAATAAATCGAAGTTACTATTAGAACAAAAGAGATATAAAGAAGCACTTCCTCTACAATTAACATACTTAGAATACAACAAAACTATTAATAAACACTTGGCTATTTTAGCCACAAATAAAAATATTGCAAGAACCTATTTTGGGTTAAAAAACTATGACAAAGCGTTATTTCATGCGAATGAAGCAATAGATTATGCAACGAAAACTAATATAGAAAATCGTGTTGCAGAGGTTTATAAAACCAGAGGGAATATTTATAAAGTTATGGGGAAGTATGAATTAGCCTTTAATGATTTACAAACCTATGACCAAATTCAAAAAGAAGTTGATATTGTAAACAATGCCAAAAAATTTAAAGAGATTGAAATGGCAAATTCTTTTGAAAAAGAAAGAATTAAGGATAGTGTTGTATATGCAGAAGAGAAAAGAAAAATAAGCTTACAAGTAGAAAAACAAAAAGTAGAAAAGCAGTTGTATTTTGCTAGTTTTATTATTACGGTGATGATTAGTATCCTTATCGTATATCTTGGATATCAACTGTATCTACGAATTAAGAAGAAAAATAAAATTAAAGAAGAGAAATTATCTCAAAAGATCGTAGATCTAAATTCTGAAGTTACTACAAAGAAAGAAGAGGTGAATCAACTTTTAACCGAAACTGTAATTCATCTAAATACTAAGGAAAAGCTTGCAGAAAATTTGGCAAAATTATCAAAAGAAGAAGGAGATGTCACGCTCAAAGGTATTATTGCAGATTTAAAAGCAGACAAATTAGAAGATTCAAAAATCTTAATGCTTAAAAAGAATATCGAAACATTGAATTATGATTTCTTAAAAAGTTTAAAAAGTTCGCACCCTAATTTGACCAAAACTGATATTGAGGTTTGTTCTTTTATAAAAATTGGCCTTTCTCGAAAAGAAATTTCCAACTTAAGAAATACAAGTTTGGATGCTATTAAATCTACCCGTTTTAGGCTTAAAAAGAAGCTTCAGTTATCTGCAGATCAATCCCTTGATGACTACATAAAATCCTTATAGTTGTTTTTTAATAGAAGTATTTTGTACCTTTAAAAGAAAAGTCCCTTTGATTGCTAAAATTCTACTAAATACTCTTCTTGTCTTAGGAGTTATTTCCCCGATTTTCTGTCAGGAAAATCAAAACCCTGATCGCATCATAGAAGTAACAACGATTGGTTCAGATGATTTATTAGGAACATATTTATATTATAGTAAAGATGTACCGCCTGAGTATGATATAGAGCAAGCGCAAAAATTAACATATCAACTTTCTTCCAAAGATATTTTGAATCTGGGTTTTAGCGATGAATCCGTTTGGCACCGATTTAAAATTAATAATGCTTCTGATACCATCGTAGAGCGTATGTTGCGAATCGAAAAGCCTCTCCAGGATTCTTTACAACTTTATTATAAAAAGAATGATCGTTGGGTGGGTTCAAATACTGGATATATGGTACATACCAAAGACAAAGATTTTAATGGGTCCTCCTTATACTTTTCTTTAAAATTTGAACCTAATTCAGAACAAACCTTTTATTTGAGAACCAAAAGTAAATATGGTCGATCCTATTCTATGAAACTTTTAGAGGAAGAAGATTTTAGAAAAATGGAACGTAATGAACTCATGCTGGTATGTCTTTTAATAGGGATATTAGTAACGATCGTTTTTTACAACCTGATTTTAGGATGGGGATTGAAGGATTCTATTTATTTTCTATACGGAGGTACTGTTATTGGAGGCCTTTTGACCCAAATCTCAGTTAGAGGTTTTTTTAAGCAGTTTTTAGTGGATGAAAACCTGTTTATACAAGAGTGGTGTGCTCCATTTTTTATTGCCTTTGGTACAGTGGTAACTGCACAATTCTGTGTTAAATTTTTAGAAACTGCTACATATGATAAATTGTCTCATAGATTATTGAAAGGAATCATTTGGTTTCAGGTAATTGCCTTTTTTTATGAAATCATACGATTTGAGGTATTTGGGTATTATACTACCAACAAATTGGTTGCTGTGGGATTGATGATTTTTGGTTTTCTTGCGTTGTTTTCTGGTATTAGAGTGTATATGGCGGGAAATCAATTTGCAAAATATCTTGTAGCAGCCTGGACAAGTTATTGTATTACTATCGTAATGTATGTGTGCACACTTTTGGTGATTATTCCTATCAATGGAGTTACAGTGAATGCCTACGTAATTGGTTCTGTTCTGGAAGCTATATTATTATCGTTAGCGGTCGCAGATCGTTACCGAACTCTACAGAGTGAAAAATTGAAGTTAGCAACTGAAATAATTTCTAAAGAGCAAGATATTTCGGTGAAGTCCAAAGAGATTATAAAATTGCAAATGGAAACCGTACAACAGTTACGCTCCAAAATAGAAATTGCTGATAATCTTAAAAAATTAGACAAAGAAGAAGGAGGAGTGACATTAAAAAATATACTCGCCGATGCACGTAGTACGAAATTAGAAGACCAAAAAGCATTATTACTCAAGAAAGAATTAGCTGAATATCATACGGAGTTTATAAATAAACTAAGCTCTCAATTTCCTAATCTTACAAAAACAGATATCGAAATTTGTTCTTTTATAAAAATAGGTCTTTCCAGAAAGGAAATTTCCAACTTAAGAAATACAAGTTTGGATGCTGTTAAATCGAGTAGATTTAGACTCAAAAAGAAGCTAAATCTATCTCAAAACGATTCCTTAGACGAGTATATTCGATCCTTATAAATTTATATTTTAGTGTATTTTTTTCATATTGCAATCCTGTTAAGAGTATCTCAAAAATATTTGGAAAGCATTGAAAAATAAGGGTTTTCGATTATTGCACCCTCATTTGCACCCTCAAGTTTTTTTAATTTCTAAAGTTTCGATTGTTATTTAGCGGCGTGAAAACGGAATCCTCACACTATAGTGTTTTAAGAAGTTTCTTATATAAGATCTACGTATCTACACTATGATAAAAAAACAATTTACAGTGTTATTTGGATGACAACTTTTACCCCAAAAAAAGTAAGAATTAAAAATAATTGAGAATGAGAATTAAATTACGATGTACACTATGGATCCTATTGGTAAGTATACTAGGATATTCACAAACACCACAAGGATTCAATTACCAATCGGTAGTGAGGGATGCTGCTGGAGATATATTAGCGAACACTACTATAGGAGTAGAATTTAAATTACACCAAACCACCACAGATGGCACTATCGTCTATACAGAAGCCCATACACCTACTACTAATGCCTATGGAATTTTTGACTTAATCGTTGGACAAGGTACTACTACAGATGATTTTTCTGCGATAACGTGGTCATCAGATTCGTACTTTCTTGAGGTAAGTGTTGATACAGCTGGCGGAACAACGTATACCAGTATGGGAACCACACAGCTATTAAGTGTTCCTTATGCTTTACAAGCTAAATATGTAGAAAACGGAGATAATTTAGGAAATCATACAGCAACTGAGAATTTTCAAACGGGTGGATATTGGATTTCTAATGATGGTGGTGATGAAGGACTTCTAGTGAATTCAGGAGGAAGAGTTACTACATCCAATAAGTTATATCTAGGAAGCAATATTAACCTAGCTACTCATTGGATTAATGGTGATGGAACGAGCAATAATGGAATTCAATTTGATGCTAGTGGAAATGTGATCACATCAGCAAAAGTTTCTTTAGGAGGAAATGTGCAGTTAAATAACAACTGGTTATCAAATGATGGTGATAGCGAAGGGATACGTATTACAGATGATGGAGTTGTAGTTTTAGGAGGAAACGTAAGATTAAATAATAAATGGTTTTCTAATGATGGAGGTGATGAAGGTATCGCAATTGACAATACAGGAAATGTAACCCTTTCTGGAGAATTAGCTGTAGACGGAAATATTAAGCTAAATAATAACTGGATTTCTAATGATGGTGGTGATGAAGGCTTACAAATTGATAATAATGGGAATATAACTACTTCTGGAGATGTAACATTAGGAGGAAATTTTGAGCTTAATGGAATATTAACATCACCATCTGAAAACCAAATTTTTGGAACATATGATGATACCAGTAATCTTTCAAATCTTGAAAGAAGAAATGTGGTTATTGGATATCAAGCCGCTGAAGGTGCTCAATCAGGTGATAGTAATGTTGTTATCGGATACTTTGCAGGATATAATTTAAATGGAGACTCTAATGTATTGATTGGAACGGCAGCAGGAGCAGGAGGTTCGTTTTCTAATCAGTTACATATTAGAGATTTAATATATGGAGAATTTGATAATGACTTATTGCAAGTCAAGGGAGAATTAAAAGTTGATGAAAACATTGCAACTGATGGAAATGTAATCATCGACCAAGATGGTGATGATCTTAGAGCTGCGGGTGCAGCTAATAACGTAGAAATGATTTCTGTAATAGTAAATGCAGACGGCTCTTTAAACTCAAACGTTACGAACTCTTCAGGCATAACAGCTTCGAGAAGTGGAAATATTTATACAGTGAACTATTCAAACCATTTTTCTGCTCTTCCAGGTGTGACTATTACTTGTATAGCTTCTACTTCTCAAACAAGAGGAGCTCAAATAACTTCTTTAGCACAAGGTAAAGTAGAATACTTAATAAGAAGCTCAAATGGTGATGCTAAAACTGATGCTGCAACGGTATTAACAATCATTGGTAAAAGATAAAAAATGAAGATTATGAAACCATGTATATTCATTGTAGCCTTGCTTTTTTTTAGTGCTTTGTCTTCTCAAAGTATAGAACGAACTGTAATTGGATCCAGTGGAACAACCTTGAGCAATGCCAGTGTAAGCCTAGATTTTACAGTTGGAGAATTAATGGTGACAACTTTGTCGAATGGAACCACAACACTAAACCAAGGATTTCATCAAGAATTGATCATCTTGCAATTGAAACTTTCTCCAGTTGTTTTTCTGCAAGGGCCTTTGATAACTTCTGGAACTGTTATCATGGATGATAGTTTACGAAGTAATGGTTTACTTCCCACTACGAGTCCATATGCGGATAGTCTAACCTGTGAGGCAAGGGTTTTTGATATCACAGGAAATAATGCTATTGTAGATTGGGTTTGGGTAAGCTTACGTGATAAAAATGATCCAACTATAGTACTCGCCAGTCAATCGGCATTCGTACAAGCAGACGGAGATATAGTGGGTATTGATGGAACATCAGTTTTAGAATTTGATTCGCCTTCAGATAGTTATTATATAGCAGTTAATCATAGAAATCATATAGCGGTAATGAGTGCAAATACCATTGGCTTAAACACATCGACAGCAACTATTATTGATCTTAGTGATGCTACAGCATCTGTATTCGGAGGCTCAAACTCGGTAGTGGATATGGGAAATGGAATTTTTGCGATGATTGCCGGAGACTTTGATGAAAATGGACAAATTCAAAACACGGATACAAATGCAGTGATACAGTTACTTGGTATTTCTGGTTACAATAAAGCAGATATGGATATGAATGGTCAGGTACAGAACTCGGATATCAATGGTATTTTAAATACAAATATTGGTAAAGGAGTACAGTTTTAAATAAATGAATCCCAAAGTCCATATCACATAAAATTAATACTACCCCCTGGAAATTTTCTTTCCTTACTTTTTTTGTTTTTTAAGATTTGGGCTATTACCCCAAATAAGAAAGCCGAATCAACTGATTTGGCTTTTTTTCTGTTGTATGGTCGGGTAGAGATTTATCGAAATTTTTTAATGGAGGATAGGAAGTGTCATATTTCCGTGCAGTTCTCATAATAAATTGTTGTAGTATAAACTTATGTAGTTCAACAAAAATCTCGCTTATTTAGATCGGATCTTATTAATAACATTCTCTTTAAAAAGGTAACATTTTTTTTAATTTTTCTTCAAGTATAGAACACGTTCAGTTAACGGGTTTACAAAAATCAAGAATTAGTTTTGACCTCAATATAAGTATAGTCAGAATTAAGAATAAACGTAAACTTAAACTAACACAAATTATGAAACTTAGAAAGTTAATATTAGGGATTTTAATGATTTCGGTGGTGAACATCGGATTTTATAGCTGTGAGGATGGTCGTGATGGAATTGACGGAATCGACGGGGTCGATGGTCAAGATGGAGCTGACGGTCAAGATGGTGTAGATGGTATGGATTTAACACTTGAAGAGTCTGAACCTTTAGAAAGTTCTGTCGTATCTAACGATGTTTTTGAACTTAAAGGAAGTTTTGCTTCTTCTGCCGATTTAGAAATGATATTAACATCAGCAGATATACTTCCTTCTGATTCTACCTTCGTTTATGGTTCTTTTATGGATGGAGCGGCTCTTTATCCTGCTGGTAATGACATGTACGCATTTATCAATAACCTAGAGTCTGACTTTTCTATCGCTAGAATTATGATGAATTCAGATTTACAACCTTTACAAGGTGATTACATTGTAAACGCCACTGCTACAGCTTTTACGGCACAATGTTCAGGTTCTTCTATTACTACTGAGGAGCACGGTTTTGGACCGCTTTACCTTTCTGGTGGTGAGTGGGGTGGAAATGCAAAAGGTGTTTACCGAGTGAATCCATTCCGTTCTACAGATGATAGAGTAGAGGCTGATAGATTACCTGCACTTGGTGAATGGTCAACAGAAAACGCAGTAGTTATTGGTAAAGATGCATATCCTTCGCAAACAGTAGTTTTTATGGGAGATGATGATAGTAGCAATGATTATCCAGAAGCTCACTTTGCTATGTATGTTGGTGCTAGAGGAGATTTAAATGGAGGAAGCTTATATGTTTTAAGAGGAACAAACCCTACTGAAACAGCTCCTGGTGCTGGTGGTCAACTTTTTGAAATGGGTATGGCAGAAGGTACATCGTATGATGTAGAATGGGTAGAAGTTACCGAGAGAACTTTAAATGAATTAAACCAAGAAGCAATAGACTCTTTAGCTATCGGTTTTCAGAGAATTGAGGATATCGACTGGAGAAGAGGTTCTGCAGATGCTAACAGAGAGGTATATTTTAACGCTACTGGAAGATACAGAAGTGACAATCCTGATTTAGCAAACAGAGGTACAACTTTTGGACGTGTATATAAATTAGTAATGAATCCAGACGATCCTACTGGACCAGCTACTTTAGAAGTAGTTATGGATGGAGACCTTGATGGTGGTAAAGCTGATGGTATGCATTCTCCTGATAACATATTAGTAACCGAAAATTATGCTTACATTCAAGAAGATCCTAATGGTTATGCAGATTTGAACGCTGATATTACAGGTTTCGCTAAATTATGGCAGTTAGACTTGAATACTGGAGTAGTAACCGAAGTAATGGAATGTAACCAAGTTGCAGCATCTGGAATGGGTATTGGAAATACAGATAGCTATTGGGAAATAACTGGTTTAATCGATGTTACCGATATTATAGGTGCTACGGAGTCTACTTTCATTGGTGGGGCACAAGTACATGGATGGAATTACAGTAGTCAACCTGAATCAGCTGTACGTGCTGATGGTGCTAAATTCTACGATCCTACTGCAATCGATGAGTCTTCTGCTAGACTTGAAGGTTCATTCTTGTTTAAGATCACTGGATTGCCAAGATAGATATTAGACAACAAACTTAAACAAAAAGTTCCCTAAGCATTAGGGAGCTTTTTGTGTATTTAAAATTATTTCTTCCGCTATGAAAAATATGTATTGTTTTTTTACAACGTTTGTCTTACTTCTTACCATTTCTTGTAAAAAAGAGGAAAAGGTATTGACAGTGTCAACTTCATCAAAAGCCGAATCAATGTTTAACGACGTTATTAGAAATCACTATTTTAAAACTTTGGATAGTGCTGCTTTTTATATTAAGAAGATAGATACCCTTAAATCGCTAGAAGAAAATAAAAATAATTTTCTAGAAAGCAGAAAATGGTACAAACGTGCAGAGCCCATGCTTATGGCTTATGATTATGAGAATTACCTATCTATGAATGCTCCGAATTTGCTTAAAATTGAAATGGAGGATTATCAAGATATTAAAAAATCAAAGCCCAAAAGTTACCAGGTTCTCGAAGAATTATTATATGCTGAAGAAAACCCTGAGAATAAAGAGATATTTAGGGTTGCGCAGTATCTACAGGTTCGTATTCCTTACATTAGGAAGAATCATATCATTATAAAACAACGTGATAGGCATCATTTAAAAATGTTGCGAGATGCTATCGTGAATATTGCTACAAAAGGCATTACAGGTTTTGATTCACCCATGTTGGCAAATTCTCTAAATGAAGCCATTTATAATTATGAGACCATTAATGAAGTTCTTGGTATGTATAAAGAAGCTTTCGCTTCGAAGGAGTTATATCAATCTTGGGTAAAAGAAATAGAAAATACGATTTCAGAATTAAAATCAGGAAACTTTGATACGTTTGATCGATATACATTTATCAAAAACCATACGAACAAACAGTTAGAGCTTATTAATTTAACATCAAAAGATTGGAAGGTAACTTTAAACACTTCTCGCGCTCTCAATCCATTATCGACCAATCTTTTTGATAAAGACTTTTTTAATATGGCGCAATTCTCAACGCCACGCTCACCAGAAATTACTGATGAGCGAGTTGCTTTAGGAAAGATGCTCTTTAATGATGAATCTTTATCGGGTACAGGCACCATTAGTTGCGTTACATGTCATCATAAAGACAAAGCCTTTACAGATGGACTTAAAAAAGCAAAAGGAATTGACAATGTTGAATTACTCCGTAATACACCGACATTATCTTACGCAGTTTTTCAACGTACGTTCTTTTACGACGGTAGAGCCGCTAGTTTAGAAGATCAAATTGTAAAGGTAGTTAATGATCAAAATGAATTTCATTTAGATCTAAACACTATAGAGCAGCGTATTCGTTCGAATCCGACTTATGTAAAGCAATTCGATTCTTTATATGATGGAAATATCTCAAATCGTAATGCACGCCATGCCATAGCTACATATATCAGAAGTTTATCTCCTTTTGATTCGAAGTTTGACAGAAACATGCAAGGTCTTGAAAATACGCTTACTAATGAAGAAATTACAGGTTTCAACTTATTTATGGGAAAAGCTGCTTGTGCAACCTGTCATTTTCCACCGACATTTAATGGTACGGTTCCTCCTAAATACTTGGAAACTGAATTTGAAAATCTTGGAGTTCCTAAAAATGCAAGTTTTGAACACCCAATATTAGATGAAGATCCAGGTCAATATTATCCGTATGAGGTAGAGGAAAAACGAAACTTCTTTAAGACATCGACTGTTCGAAATGCAGAATTAACGGCACCTTATATGCACAATGGAGTGTACGATAGCTTGGAGGAAGTTATTAAATTTTATAACGTAGGGGGTGGACAAGGAATGGGATTGGATGTTCCTTATCAAACATTACCAGCTGATTCACTGAATTTAGCTGATAATGAATCTAAAGCTTTAATTGCATTTATAAAAACGTTGAACGATAAACAGTTTGAGAAAAGAGAGTAAACTTTTGTAATACTCAAAGAATTTGTAAAATAAAAAAGCTGAATCATTTGATTCAGCTTTTTTTCTGTGCGGGCGGGGAGACTCGAACTCCCACGCCGTGAAGCACTAGATCCTAAGTCTAGCGTGTCTACCAATTCCACCACGCCCGCATTTTTACTATTTTGTACCACTTAGGACTCAGTACAAATTGACTCACTATTGTTAGTAAGCGGGTGCAAATATAAACAATACTTTTAAAATAAAAACAACCTTCTTAAAAAATATAAACTTTTACTACATTTAACGAAAATTAACTCGTACGAATGCAAAATATTAAATCTTACGTTCAGGAACATAAAGATCGTTTTATTAACGAACTTTTAGAACTACTCAAAATACCGTCCATCAGTGCAGATTCTGCCTATAAAAATGATGTGATTAAAACTGCTGATGAGATTAAAAAAAGTCTTGAGAGAGCAGGATGTGACATGGTTGAAATTTGTTTAACTCCAGGATACCCGATTGTGTATGGTGAAAAAATTATCGATCCAGATTTACCAACAGTATTGGTATATGGTCATTATGATGTACAACCACCAGACCCTATAGATCTTTGGGATAGTCCTCCATTTGAACCAATTATTAAGGCAACAGAATTACATCCTGAAGGAGCGATCTTTGCAAGAGGAGCTTGCGATGACAAGGGACAGATGTATATGCATGTAAAAGCCTTGGAATTAATGACCAAGACCGATCAACTTCCTTGTAATGTAAAATTTATGATAGAAGGAGAGGAAGAAGTAGGAAGTAGTAGTTTGAGTTGGTTTGTTGAAAATAATCAAGAAAAATTAGCAAATGATGTAATTCTCATTAGTGATACAGGAATGATAGCAAAAGATGTTCCATCTATTACTACTGGTTTACGAGGTTTAAGTTATGTAGAAGTAGAAGTTACGGGTCCTAATAGAGATTTGCATAGTGGCCTGTACGGAGGAGCGGTAGCAAATCCAATTAATGTACTTACTAAAATGATCGCCTCATTGCATGATGAAAACAATCATATTACCATTCCAGGATTTTATGATAAGGTAGAAGAGCTTTCTAAAGAAGAGCGTGCAGAGATGGCAAAAGCTCCATTTTCTTTGGATGCTTACCAAAAATCACTAGACATCAAAGCAGTATATGGAGAAGAAGGCTATACTACGAATGAGCGTAATTCTATTAGACCAACTTTAGACGTTAATGGAATTTGGGGAGGCTATACTGGAGAAGGTGCAAAAACTGTGATTGCTAGTAAAGCATACGCTAAAATATCCATGAGATTAGTTCCTAATCAGGATTGGGAAGAGATTACAGAGTTATTCGCAAAACATTTTGAAGCAATTGCCCCAGAAGCTGTAACTGTAAAAGTCACTCCGCATCATGGAGGACAAGGATATGTTACCCCAATCGATAGTGTAGGATATCAAGCGGCGAGTAAAGCGTATGAAGATACTTTTGGGAAAACGCCAATCCCGCAGCGAAGCGGTGGAAGTATTCCTATTGTTTCTTTGTTCGAAAAAGAATTGAAAAGTAAAACTATTCTTATGGGATTTGGACTAGATAGTGATGCTATTCACTCTCCTAATGAACATTTTGGTATTTGGAACTATTTAAAAGGGATAGAAACCATTCCGCTGTTTTATAAATATTATACAGAACTTTCAAAATAATCATTGGGATATGGTATAGATTTTGATGCTTCCAAAAAAAGTAACCTAATACAACTTAATTTATGTTTTCAAAAAGAAATCAAACTTTATTTTTTGCCTTAACAGGTATTATTTTTTTATCCTTAGGATCATTAACATTAAATGCCCAACAAATAGCAGTTCCTTCTATAAGAACAGAGGCCGAAAATATTGACTTATCTAAATTTATAGGTAGCCGTTATATGGAGGAAACTTTTAAAAACGGAACCGTGTATGACGGTTTAACTAGTTTTGAAAAGAAGACATTTCTAAGATACGATGTTTATGGAGATTTTTTTGAAATGAAAAAATCTCCATCAGATAAAAAGACAGATTTTTTGAAACAAGCTGCTGAAATTCACTTAGTAATGGATGGTAAAACTTTTTATTACAAGAGCTACAAGGATGATGAAGATAAACAGCGATTCGGATATTTACAGAAATTAGAGCGTATAGGAGATATAGATTTTTATCTAAAATATAGCACAAAGCTGACCATGCCTGTGGAAGCGGAAACAACATTAGAACAAGATCGACCAGGTAAAATAAAAAGTTATACTTATTACGTAGTTGGAAAATCAGAGCAGCTTGCTTATGCTAAGATTAGTAAAAAAACAATTTTAGAATATATTCCCGAGGAGAAAAGAAAAGATGTGAAATCTTACATCAAAAAAGAAAAACTAAAGTTTAAGAATTTTCAAGATCTTATAAAATTGGCGAATTATGTAAACGGCTTATAACTATTTGCACCATTGGTAATGTATCGTAAACCGCTCTAAACGAGCGGTTTTTTATTTTTAGAATAAGGATATTTTGGAAATATAGATTTTTATTCTACATTTGTAGAGTTAATTCTAATAATGTAGAAGAATGCAATTATCAAAAGCCGAAGAACAACTAATGAAATATCTATGGAAACTAGAGAAAGCTTTTATGAAAGATTTACTCGATGCTTTCCCCCAACCTAAGCCGGCTACAACTACAGTGGCGACTTTGTTAAAAAGAATGAAAGACAAAGGTTTTGTAGACTACAAATTATATGGTAAATCCAGAGAATATTATCCGTTAGTAAAAAAGACAGATTATTTCTCTAAGCATGTAAATGGTTTAATAAAGAATTTCTTCAATGATTCGGCTTCACAGTTTGCTTCGTTTTTTACTTCCGAAACAAATCTATCTACTTCCGAGTTAGAGGAGCTTAAAAAAATAGTGGATCAAGAACTTTTAAAGAAACAGAAATGATAGCCTACGTTCTTAAATCTTCTTTGTGTTTGATGCTCTTATGGGGTTTCTATAAGTTGTTTTTAGAAAAGGAGAATATCCATTTTTTAAAGAGATTCTATCTTCTTTTTAGTATGGTATTTGCCTTTAGCGTACCCTTTATTACCCTTACCTATGAAGTAGAAGTTGTTCCGCAACCAGAAATAGTTCTAGATGCGGCAGCACCAGTGATGATGGATGTATCTGAACTAAGTGAAGTAAATAAACCAGTCGATTATATATCTGCTATATTATGGAGTTTATACGGAATCGGCGTGTTGATTTTCTGTATTCGTTTTATTAAAAATCTTATTCATATAGTTAAAAAAGTGAGAAGAAATGAACGTTTGAAGGAGACATCTCATGTAAATGTTTTGGTAGGGAACTCTATTGTTCCTCATACATTTCTTGATTATATTTTTGTTCCCAAAAAAGAGTTTCAACAAAATGCTATACCAGAAGAAATCCTTCTTCACGAAAAAACACATGTGCTTCAAAAACATACCTTAGACGTACTGTTTGTAGAATTATTACAAGTAATTTTTTGGTTTAATCCAATATTTATTTTCCTTAAAAAATCAATCAGATTAAATCATGAGTTCTTAGCAGATCAGAATGTATTAAAACAACAATTTTCGATACAGAATTATTTTGACTTACTCCTTAATTACAAAAACAGCTCTAATCAAGCTGAATTATCGAGCCCTATTAATTATTCATTAACTAAAAAACGATTACAGATGATGACCAAAACATTTTCTAAAAAAAGAACCGCCTTAAAACTTTTTAGTATGATTCTTGTTTTTTCAATGTGCATACTTTTTTTCAATAATAAAATAGTAGCGAAAGAGCGAGAAGTAGTGTTTCTTGAAGATGCACCTTTATTAGATACTCCTATACCTATAAAGCAATCTAAATCAGTGAATATTGATGATGAACTGAAAAAAATAAATAATGAAAATATTAATTATTTGAAGCCATCAACTATTAAAAACACATCTGAGAAAATAGCTATGACCATTCACAAAAGCTCTGAAAAGAAAGAGATTCAAGATGGAGTAACAGAAGAAATGGTAAAAGAGTATAATGTATGGGCAAAGGATTTAAATTCCAAGATTAAAGGGAATAAGCCCATTGATATCACGCAGAGTAATATTTATCGTATGATATATATCTATAGAAATATGACTTCTGAACAACGTGAAAGATCTGAGCAGTTTCCTGATATCCCGCCTCCACCACCAGCACCAGAAGCTCCAAGAGTACAAAAAGGTGAGAAAAGTGATATTCCTCCACCTCCGCCACCAGCTCCAAAAGTAAAAAAAGGAGAGAAAAACGATATTCCACCACCACCGCCACCAGAGCCTAAAGCTCCTTCAAAAGTGAATGGAAATTATGTGGAGGTAATGTTTGCAGAAGATTCTGACTTGACCCAAGAAGAAAAAGAAGCTTATGTCAAAAGAGTGGAAGCTCAGATTGCGAAACAAAAAGCGGAACAAGAAAGAGCATTAGAGGAGATAAAAGCAGAAGAAATGGAAGTGTTAGCTGAATCTCAGCGATTAATTGCAGATGCAGAAAGAGTAGAGCAGGATAATCGAAGAGATGCAATTGCTGGAATTGAAGAAGCTGAAGTAAAACGAGCTATCGCAATGGAGCAAATGCAGAAGTTAATAGGAGCTGCAGAACGAGCCAGAGCTGAAGCTGCTGAACAAGCAGAGAAACAAAGAGCAGAGGTATTAGAACAACGACAAAGATTGAGAGAATTGTCGGCAAAAGATATGAGAAAAGCTAAAATACAAGCTCGAAAGGCTGAGAAGGCAATGCGAAAAGAAGAAATGAAAGCCAGAAAGTTAGCTCTAGAGGCTGAAAGAAAAGCCCAAAAAGAGCAAGTAAAAGCTGAATTTGAAGCCTATAAAGCAGCACTGGATGCGAAAAAAGCAATACGTGAAGCGGAAATGCAAGCTCGAAAAGCAGAACAACAAGCAAGACAAGAAATGCGCAAGGCAGAAATGAATGCTAGAGCACAAATGTTGGCAAGTGAAAGTGCTATGCGCGCTGCTGAAATGAATGCTAGAAAAGCAGAACAACGAGCTAAACGCCAGACTCCTGATAAATTAATAGAAAACATGGCAAAAAACGACGCGGAATTCTATTATAACGGAAAGAAAATCTCTGCAAAAAAAGCACTCAAATTAGTAGAGGATTCGGGTAATCCGCTATCCATTGATGCTTCTACTAATAACGGTAAATCTAAAGTGATTATCAAAGATTAATTATTTAGATATCATTCATCAATACATAAAAACGCATTAAAACCTCACTTTGGTGGGGTTTTTGTGCAACATTTGATTAGTAATCAGCGTTATAAGTCTATTGTCAATCAAAATTACCCTTAGATTATGTTAAAACGATTTTTTATTCTGTGCTCTGGCACAGATGCCGATATTTTGGCCAATTGCTCCAACGGAGAACAAAATAAGTATGCCGGTATTGGCGCAACCGTATTTTTTACAGCATTAATGGCTTTTTTAGCTGCTAGCTATGCGTTATACACAGTTTTTGATAATTATTTTACAGCAGTGTTTTTCGGAATTGTCTGGGGGCTGTTAATTTTTAATCTGGATAGGTTTATCGTTTCTACCATAAAGAAAAAGGATAGTTTTTTGGATGAGCTTTTGCAGGCTTCTCCTCGAATTATCTTGGCAGTCATCATAGCAGTAGTGATATCCAAACCTCTGGAATTAAAGATTTTTGAAAAAGAAATAGATCAAGTGCTTTTAGAGCAAAAGAATGATCTTACATTGGCAAATCAGGAACAAATCGCTACGCAGTATACGCCTATTGTAGAAGGAATTGACACTGAAATTGAAGCACTAAAAAAAGAAGTGACTGCCAAAGAAACGGAAGTCAATGAATTGTACGAAACTTATATTGCCGAAGCAGAAGGACGAAAAGGAACAGAGCTCGTGGGTAAAGGCCCTGTTTACAAAGAAAAAAGAGAAAAGCATGATGCACAATTAGCAGAATTAGTGGAGTTAAAGAAAACGAATGCTGAAAAAATTGCAAATCTGGAATTACAGAAAGGTGAACTTGCACAAGCATATGAAAAACAGGTAGAAGATTCTCAACTAATTATTGATAATTTTGATGGATTAATGGCAAGGGTAAATGCATTGGGCGAATTACCTTGGTTACCTTCTTTCTTTATCTTTCTGTTGTTTTTAGCGATCGAAACCTCTCCGATTTTTGCAAAATTATTATCTCCCAAAGGGGAATATGATTTTAAAATTGAAGATCTAGAAGGTGAAGTCAAAACATGGACTGCACAGAAAGCAGATCAGCGTAAAGCATTACTAGAAACCGATCATACGGTAAATGATAGAGTTTACAATGATATTGCTGAAGAAGATGAGCTGTATCAGTACAAAAAGAAAATCGCTAGAGAATTAATGCAAAAACAACAAGACGCCTTTTATAAAAGACAAACAGACATTTTGTAAAGGAGTATTGTATGTTTAGCAATTTGTATAACCACTAATTTTTTAATTGTGGTTAATTTTTTAATAATTTACTCCTCCAGAATCAATAATTTTCCCATGTTCAGAAAATTTGATAGTTAAATATTCCATTGGAGAACCTTCGGGGAGGTTATAAAGTAAATCAAAATCTTTATTGATATAAAAATCTATATGATTGACTTTTATTTCTTCAAGCTCTCTTTTAGTTGGATTATATAGCTCTTTTAGTTTGTCCTTTGCATTACTATCAAAACTTGTAATTTGGTTCAAAATTAGATGTATATATTTGTGGAGATTTTTGGCTTGATTTTCATCAGTGGAATTAATTCCTATAGTTATTGAATACTCTTCAACCTTAAATTCCTCTAAGCTACTATAACAATTCAAATTGCTTAAAAGCTCCATTTTTCCTATTTCATCTATTTCGTAAAAATTATTCATAAATTTTATCATTAACCACAACTAAAGAGTATACCTAATTACTCAGTTTTCAGTATTTTATAGGAGCTATTTTTAATAGTTAAAAAATAGATGCCAGATGCTAAGCTGTTCATATCGATTTTTTGATCAACAGCGTCTATTTTACCAATAGATACCGTCTTTCCTGATACAGAATACATAGTGTATGGTACAGGTTCAGAAGAAATTGTGTTTATGGTAAGATAATTACTTGTTGGATTAGGATAAATGTTCACAGTTAAGTCACCTTCATTAAAATCGCCTACAGAGAGTTGCTCCGCACCGTTAATATCGTATTTAGAAAAGAACTTCCATATTTCCTCAGATGCATTGATATCTTTATTGGTCACAGGACCAATTTCAAAAGCACTGCCAGGCCATGTATGTCCTCCGTTGATTATTTTGAAGTGTTCTATTTGTACTCCGTTATCACCATTGTCATACACATAATATTCTACTGTAGAGTTATCGTTGGTATTAATATCATCAATATTTGTGATTGTAGGAGTAGAATCCGTATTTACAGCATTTACCCAAAAACTAAGCACATTTTCAACAGATTCAAAACCAAAATTCCCATTGTACGGTACAGTAGTGTCATTAGTTCCATGTATTTCCATAATGGGCATTGGGTGAGAAGTGGTACAATTGTTCTGTTGACCTACTGTCATAGTTCCTGTTACAGAAGCAACAGCAGCAATTTTATCACTGAGTTCACAAGCTAATCTATAGCTCATAAATCCGCCGTTAGACATACCAGTACTGTAAATACGGTTTTGATTAATATTATAGTTTGATGATATTTCATCGATTAAGGCTGCAGTAAAACCTACATCGTCAACGGTACTAGTTCCCCAGCCTACATTAAAATGAGTACTTCCATTATTATCTACTGTTCCTAGAGGATGAGCAATCAAAAAACCTTCTCTATCAGCAATGGGTCTAAAATCTCCATAATTCATTTGTTGGGTGTGATTTGAACGATATCCATGAAAATTAAAAACCAATGGAACCTCTACATTACCAGAATAACTGGCAGGGATATATAAAATATATTCTCTTTGTATTCCATCATGCATTAGCGTATTGGTTAATGTTTGCTGAGCATTTGATGAAAATGAAAAGAAGTTAGATACTAAAACAATTAAAGTTGTTTTTTGGACAAACGAAAGTAGGTTGTAATTAGATACAGTCATGAGATTTGAGTTTGTGTAAAGTGATCCTAAAGATACTCAAAACCTTCGATCTGGATGATACACTTCTATATCTAATGATGTTTTTTTATCAGAAATAATTTCTGAAACGAGTTTTCCCGTGGATGTTCCCATACTCCAACCAAGCATTGCATGTCCTGTAGCTATAGTTAGGTTTTTACATTTTACAGATTTTCCGATATAGGGCATTCCATCTGGCGTTACAGGTCTTAAACCACAAGCAGCATCATTCTTTTCGGAGTCTGATATCGTGATTTTCGGATAATAGTTATGAGCTGCTTTGGCAATAGCATCTACTCTAACAGTATTAATATAATGATTAATTCCGGCGATTTCCATAGTTCCAGCAAATCGGGTAAAACCATCCATTGGAGTTACTGCTACTTTTGCTTCGGCTAATATAGCGGGCATAGTTATACCAAGGTCTCTAGTACAGTTAATTCGATACCCTTTGCCTGCTTCTAACAACAGTTTGATGCCTAGTTTTTTACAAAGTAATTTAGACCAAGATCCTGCGGCTACTACAAATTCATCTGCTGTATAGGTGCTAGAATCACTCGTTACTGAAATTATTTTGTCTCCCTCATTTTGTACACTTCGTATCTTTTCGTTTTTAAGAATAGTAACACCAGCTTTACTCAGATAAGCTTTTATTTCTTCCATAAAAGTAGTTGGAGTAGTATGGGCATCACACTCAAATAAAACAGCACCTTTAGCGTCAATTTGTACATTCGGTTCTATTTGTTGCAATTCTTTTATGGATAATTCTCTTGCTGCAAGTCCTTCTTTTTTTGCTAAATCCACGACCTTTAATTCCTCTTCTAACAGTTTGTTGGTTTGACAAATCATTAAAAGTCCCTTTTTTTCTAGTTGGAACTTGAAATTTTCTTCTTTTTTTATTTCCGAATATAATTGCTGACCTAGTAGGGTAATATCTTTAATAGGCTGTATACTTCTGGTTACATTTTTGATGGAACAAGAAGTGTTAAATGCCCATGCCCATTGTAAAAAATCTGATTTTAGACGTGGTTTAATAAATAATGGGCTTCCTGGATTAAACATCCATTTTAATCCTTTTTTCATCACTCCAGGAGCTGCTAACGGAATAATATGGCTTGGACTCAGGTATCCTGCATTTACATAAGAAGCTCCATAGTCCATAGAGGATTGGTCAATAATGGTAACCTTATGTCCAGCCTTCTGTAAGTAATATGCGGATGATAATCCGATAATACCTCCTCCGATAATGATACAATTTTTCAATGTATGAATGGTTTAGTGAAACAATGATCTAATTAATGGTATAAATAATTTAATTAAATGTGGTGTTTTTTCTAGCTTTTGATACTACTTTTAGAATTTCTTCTGCTTCGTTTAAGAGTGGATTAATTAATTTTTCGGATGCTAATCCCGAATCTTTTAAAACTTCTAACCAAAATACGGTTTCATCTGCCTCTTCAGTTGTAATTGAAATTTTAGAATAAAATTCTTTTTTGGATCTAGCAATACACGAAGCTCGATAGTTCGCTGCTGTCGAGGTTGCACTTTTTATAATTTGATAACCAATAACCTTAGTGGCTTCTGATTTATTCAAATTATTATACATCAGAATTATGTCTACAGATAATTTTTTAGTTCGATCCTTAAATTTTTCAATGAATTCTACCTTTTCCATATGTTAGTTTAACCTCTTTTTGATTATTTTCTAAAATCATAAATTACTTCATTATATCATTTTTCATTGATTTATTAATACATCTTATCAAATTACCTGAAACCCATGCGCATAAGGATCATCTTCCTCGTCAATAATAATGGTATTGTATCCGTATATTTTTGCCCATCCTTGTATGCTTGGAATAATGGCCTTTTTACCATTTAATGTTGTTTCTTCTTCAATTCTTCCAATAAATTTAGAACCTATATAACTTTCATGGATAAATTCTTCTCCTTTTTTTAGTTTTCCCTTTGTGTATAATTGAGCCATTCTTGCTGAGGTTCCTGTTCCGCAAGGGGAGCGATCAATTGCTTTATCACCATAAAAAACAGCATTTCTACCCGAAGATTTAATATCTAAAGGAGTTCCTGTCCACAACACATGGCTTACATCTCTAATAGTTGGATTTTCTGGATGTATAAATTGATTAGGATATTTCTTATTCATACTTTCTCTTAGTATTTGCGAAAACTGGATCAATTTAGAAGCGGTAAAATCTTGTATACCACTAAAGTTCTTTTGCGGATCAATGATGGCATAATAATTACCACCATAGGCTACATCAAAAGTTATTTCGCCTAGCTCTGGACATTGGATCGTGAGGCCTTCGCGAGCTAGATATGATTTCACATTTTTCAACTTTACCCAATCTACCTTATTTGAAGTTTGTTGATAGCTGATTTCTACCAAACCAGCAGGCGCCTCCATTTTTATGATTCCTGTATTTTTTGGTTGTACGAGTCCTTCTTCAATAGCAATGGTAATAGTACCAATAGTTCCATGGCCACACATCGGCAAACAACCGGAGGTTTCGATAAATAAGATGGCAAAATCATTTTCAGGATTATGTGGTTCAAATAAAAAACTACCACTCATCATATCGTGACCACGAGGTTCGAACATTAACCCTTTTCTGATCCAATCATATTCTTTGAGGAAATGTTGTCTTTTTTCACTCATCGAATTCCCTTGTAGATCAGGATGTCCTGTGGTGACTACTCTTACTGGATTTCCGCAGGTATGTGCGTCGATACATTTAAAAACAGTTCTAGACATGATTAGATGGGATCACTGGTTGACGAGCCATTTACTAGACGAGACAAACCTAAAGGGTTTTCATTTTTTAATTCATCTGGTAAAAGATGATTGGGCCAACTTTGATAACTAAATGGTCGAACCCATCTTTTTATCGAGTGAATTCCTACTGCTGTAAATCTACTGTCGGTAGAAGCAGGGTAAGGTCCACCATGAAGCATAGAAGGGCAAACCTCCACACCAGTAGGTACTCCGTTAAAAATAATTCTACCTACTCTGTCTTGCAAGGCATCGACGATAAAGGGATATGAGTTTAATTCATCATTTTCTGCTAAAATAGTTCCTGTTAATTGCCCTTCTAGATTAGAGATTACTACAGTTAATTCTTCTATATCTTCACATTGTACTACCATAGAAAATGGTCCAAAAACCTCTTGATGTAATGTAGTGTTTTCTAAAAAGGTTTTACCTTCTACTGTAGTTATGGTTTGTCTTGCATGATTAACTGCGACATCATCATGATAATCGGCTGTCGTTATTAGTCCATTCTGTTCTAATGCGCGGTTTTTATTTCTTTCATAATTACCTATGATGTTAGGATGTAGCATACAAGAAGGATCTATTGTTAAGATTTCATCGGATAAGGATTCAATGAATTTATCTAATGAAGATCCTTTAATGCCTAATATTAATCCTGGATTTGTACAAAATTGCCCTGTTCCTAGAGTTATGGATTGTGCATAGGTTTTGGCAAGTTCTTTACCTCTAGATTCTGTGGCTTTTGGTAATAAAATGACAGGATTAATACTTCCCATTTCTGCAAAAACAGGAATAGGCTCTGGTCTTTGTGACGCTAAATCAAACAGCGCTCTTCCTCCTTTAATACTTCCTGTAAAACCAACGGCTTTAACTTTTGGATGTTGTACCAATTGCGTGCCGACTTCAATTCCCGAACTATTAAGGTTTGAAAAAACTCCATTTGGCATTCCCGTTTTTTCAACTGCTTTTGTAATTGCACTAGCAACCAATTCTCCAGTTCCTGCATGCATAGGATGTGATTTTACAATAACTGGACATCCTGCTGCAAATGCAGCGGCTGTATCTCCACCAGCTGTAGAATAAGCCAAAGGAAAGTTACTAGCACCAAAAACTACAACGGGTCCTAATGGTACAAGCATTTTTCGAATGTCTTGTTTTGGTATTGGATTTCTATCTGGATCCGCTGTATCGATAGTAGCCTCTACCCAAGATCCATTTAATAACAATTTAGCAAACATTCGTAACTGTCCTATGGTTCTTCCACGTTCCCCTTTTGCTCTTCCTTCCGGCAGGCCTGTTTCAGACATATATGTCTCGATAAGAGCTTGGTCTAATGCCAAAATTTCATCAGCAATAGCATTCAGAAATTCAGCTTTTTTTGCTCCTGAAATCTTTTTAAAGATTTCAAAGGCGTTTGAAGCTAAAGAAACTGCCTTTTCTATTTCTTCTGATGAAGCTTCATGAAAAAGAGTAGTGTTCTCAATATTTAACTTGGGGTTAAAGGTCTTATATGTTTTTGATCCTTCAGATGAAAGTTGATTTCCTATGTAGTTTTTGCCCGTTATCATAAATGATACATTAATGAGTGTAATAATTTTATTGTCTTTTTGTGGTAGCTTTAAAACTAGCTACTTACTAATGATTTGTAATCTGGTAAAACAGGTTTTGTTTTGATTCCATTTTCTATAATCTGCAAAACCATTTTTCGTTCGTCTCCAATTAACGGAAGTCTAGGAGCGCGAACATTTTCGGTTCCAATACCAGTAGCAACTTCTGCCAGTTTGATATTCTGTACTAATTTAGGATTTATATCTAATTCTAACAATGGTAAAAACCAGCGATATATTGCTAAGGCTTCCTTAATTCTGCCTGCTTTTTGTAGTTCATAAATAGCAACGGTTTCTTTAGGGAATGCACATACCAATCCAGCCACCCAACCTTGAGCACCCATAAGTAAACTTTCTAAGGCAAGTGTGTCTACACCACATAGAATCTTTAGTCGATCATTAAACCTATTTTTGATGCGAGTAATATTAGAAATATCTCTTGTTGATTCTTTCACCGCCTGAATGTTATCCACTCCCAAAAGTTCTTCAAACATGTCCAGTGTAACCTCGATTTTGTAATCTACAGGATTGTTATAAATCATAATGGGTAAGTCAGTATTTTTAGCTACTTCTTTGAAGTATACTACCGTTTCTCGATCTCCTGCTTTGTAACGCATTGGAGGTAATATCATTAGTCCATTCGCGCCATCTTCCTGAGCTTTCTTAGCAGCGTTTATAGCACCTTTTGTACTTTGCTCAGCGATATTGATAATCACTGGAACTTTATTATCAACTATGTCTACAGTAGTTTTTACCAAAGTGCTTTTTTCCGCGTCAGTAAGTGTACTGGCTTCTCCTAAAGTGCCACCCAATATAATACCATGGACACCAGCTTCTAACTGAGCTTCTATATTGGTCGTAAACATTTGTAAGTCTAAAGTGTCCTGATCAGTAAATTTTGTAGTTACTGCAGGCATCACACCTTCCCATTTTATATTCATTGTTGTTTTTTTATTCAAAGATATTGTCAAATTACAGCTTAGGATATGGTGAAATTATCTAAAACTAATACTATATTATCTTATATTATTGAAATTTACATTAATATGATTAATATTGGAATATATTTGTCTGTAAATGAAAGCCCTACCTTTTAAAATACCAAAATCTTCTACAGATACGTTGCTTATTCAGGAAGATAGGGGAATTGTGCTATATGATAAGCTGCATCAGCATGAAGAGATACAAATATCTATTATCATATCAGGGGAAGGTAGCTTAATTGTAGGAGATGCTATTACAGATTATAAGCCAAATGATATTTTGGTTTTTGGTAGTAATGTACCACATGTGCTAAAAAGCGCTTCTTCGGATGAAGAATCGTATATGATTTCGCTTTTTTTTACTAGAGAATCTTTTGGTAAATCTTTTTTTGAACTCCCAGAGTTTGAAGATCTTTCGGATTTTTTTAGAAGTTCGGCATATGGAATTAGAGTACTTTCTAAAAAGCAGAAGCTTAAAAAACAGTTTCTGAGAATTTTAGAAGAAGAGAATCGTTTTGATCGTTTTGTAGTGTTTTTAAAGATATTACAGTTATTAAAAACGGCTCATACTCAAACGATATCTTCATTTATTTCTAAAAGGGTGTATACTGATAATGAAGGAAAACGGATGGCAAAAGTTTTTAAAGCTGTGATGGATGAATTTAGCAAAGACTTTTCCCTGAAAGAGGCAGCGGATCTTGCTAATATGACTCCCAATGCATTTTGTAGATATTTTAAAACCAGAACGAATAAAACGTTCTTTCAATTCTTGATAGAAGTTAGAATTGAAAATGTTTGTAAATTATTATCCAAAGAAAAAGAGATTACCATATCCCAAGCCTCTTATAGCAGTGGCTTTAAAAACTTATCCAATTTTAATAGAAAGTTTAAAGAAATAAAAGGTATTACTCCTTCTGCCTACAAAAGAAGACTAAACGATCCCCATTTTGTTCAATAGAAATGAAGCATTCATATTTTGACATATCCCATCTTTGAATTTATAGTCGAAAAATAGTTCATCATTTATAATTTGCGCATCGAAAAACCTGTTTTTTACAGAGTTCAATTCGGAAGCTATTTCACATAAACTTAAATCATGAGTAGCTATGATACCCGTGGCATTTGCTTTTACCAATCGTTCTACAAATTTTCTGGATCCCGCAGCTTTATCTTTGCTGTTAGTACCTTTTAGGATTTCGTCTAAAATGATAAAGTATTCGTCTTTGTGTAAGGCATCTACAATTCTTTTAAGTTGTGTTAATTCTGAAAAGAAATAAGAAGCATCATCACTTAACGAATCAGAAGTTCGCATACTTGTGATCAATTTAATTGGTCTATAGGAACAAGATTTTGCGCATATGGGAAGTCCTATGTTAGACATCACAATCTGTAGGGCTACAGTTCTTAAAAAAGTACTTTTACCAGCCATATTAGCACCAGTGATAATGAAAAACTCTTCTTTATTAATAGTAATGTTATTATCAACTCGTTTAGAGGTTTTTAGCATTGGATGTCCTAATGCTTTAGCTTCAATGATGTTCCCTTCTTTTGTCAGTTCTGGATATACATAATTAGGATTATTAAAAGCAAAATTACCTAAGGAGTTATAAGCATCAAAAAATGCGATGACTTCAAACCATTGGTCTACTTTATGATGATGAGCAGCTATCCATTTTTCAATTCGATAGCATTGTATGATGTCCCAAAGAAAAAGACCATTTGCAAAAATTCCAAACATCATATTATTTCGTTGGTCAAAGGCATTTAGTATACTGGCAAACTGTTTTAGGATTAATGAAGCTTTTTCTTTTTCATTGATGACATTTTGCTGTTTTATTTGCAATAATTTTGATTCGAATTTACTTTTTTCAATAAGATCAACTAGTTTGTAATACTGTTCGAAGGTATCTTTTGCTTTATTAGCATCGTTATACAAATTGTTTATTTTTTTTAATTGAGATCCTGTGATTCCTAAGCCAATAAAAAACCAAATGAGAAACATTTGAAACGTAATAACCTCTATAAAAAGCAACACCAATAATATAACAGAGATTGCAGAAACAATAGCAGGAAGTACTTTCATTATTTTTGGGACAAATGGCGTATACCTTTGTAGCCAAGACTGAATTTTGGATATGGATATGGAGACCTCTACTAAAGAGGCAATGGCTGTAAATTCTTGTCGCCAGGAAGCTAATTTAGAGAGGTTTTTAATAGCATCTTGCTTGTCTTTTATTTCTTTTATGTTATTACTTTTTAGTAGCTCAGTAAGCATGTTTTTACCAGCTATAGTAGCAGTTCTATTGGTGTATTGAAAGAAAGACCGGTCTCCGAATAGATCAATGTCATGACTATACTCATGGGTAGCATCGATAAATTCTTTTCCTGTAGGGAGTTTGCTATAGTCGTTATTAAAAACGTCTAACTCTAGTTGATTCAGATCAATTAATTTTTGGAGTTTATTTTTGGTATAGGATAGGTTAGTATGACGATTTACCATAACAATAAAAATGACAATACCTACAATAATACTTCCCAGAATGATCTGTGTATTAGGATATCCAAAGTAGATCCCGGCTATAATCCCTAGAAAAACAAGAAGCCTAATGGTACTAGAAATGGCTAATTGTTTTTTTATTTTACTTAAAGAGTTGCTATGACTTTTTATTTGCGAGTCATAAAATTCGTGCGGTTTGTTCATTGTATGTGTAAAAAGAAAATGTTGTAAGCCGAAAAGACTATAATATGGATTTTCTTTTTTTGTTTTAAAGGTTTTCTAATTCTTGTTTTGCTTTTTTGGTCAGTCCACTAACAACTAAGTCATAAGAGTGATCAATTAATTCGCATAACATATGAGTAGCTAAACTGCCAGAAAAGTTAACAGTATTCCAATGTTTTTTACTCATATGATATCCAGGTTCGATTTCTGGATGATATTCTCGGAGTTCTAAAGATTTATCGGGATCACATTTTAGGTTTACGCTAAAGGGAATTCTTTCCAATCCTGTTAAGGCAAACATCTTTCCCATTACCTTAAAAACCAGTGTTGTTTCATCAAAAGGAAATTCTTCTGAAACACCTTTTTTTGATAAGCAATATGCTCTAAAAGCTTCTATGTCCATTTTGTCATCATCAAATTAGGATCTGGTAATTCTTCAAATCCAAATTGTTTATATAATCCGTGCGCATCTTTAGTAGCAAGCATCCACCGATGTACTTTTTGGAGTTCAGAATGTTCTACGATCGTCTTGATCAGTTGTTTGGAATATCCATTACCTCTATAATTTTCAATAATAAATACATCCATAAGGTATGCAAAAACAGTATAATCTTTTAACAATCTAGCAAAACCAATCTGCTCACCATTTAGATAAACGCCAAAATTAAGACAATGTTCTATACTGTTTTTAACTTCTTCTTTGGTTCTTCCTTTTGCCCAATATGCTTTCGTTAAAAATTGATGAATAAAATCAATATTTAGTTTTGAATTATCCGTAGAGATTGTAATACCCATTATTTTCTAGTTAAGAAGCTTTTGATCTAACTCATTATTGAGTTCTAAAGCTGAATAATCTAATTTCCAACCTATTGACTCTGCAACGGTTTCCATAAGAGATATTACAGTTAATAATTCTTTTCCGGCAGCTTCTATTAATCCACTTTGAGGAATTTTATCTATAATAAATTGCTTCGCTTCCTGATTAATATCGGTAAGATCATTAGAAGTCATAGGATTTAACCAACCTTCTTTCTTATCATAATATTTAAAATCCGTTTCAATAGTAAGCAATTTGGCTTGTGGAAATTGGGTTAAAATAATTTTTTTGTTTTTGGTATCGCTTTCTAATTTTATCTTGGAAAGATCGAATCCCACATGTGCTTTTGCATCAATTAGAATTAATGCCTTTTTCTTGCCTCTTATGATATTAAAGAATTTCTCTTTTACACTTTCGTAGTGGTATATTTCTGCAAAATCGCCTTCTACCGTAACAAGTTTGCAAACACTTCTTATCTTTTCCATAAGAATAGTGGATTGTGTTTGTACACTAGCTCTTTTTTTAACAGCACTAAATCTGGCAAAAATAAAATACGCCAAAATAGCACCTATTAATAATCCAATAAATAATAATTCCATATTAATTCTTTTTCCCAATCTCACCTAGATGGGTAAATTTAAATCCTTTTTCATATTTAAGACCATATCCTAGAATTCTGTCAAAGGCTGAATGCGAAAATAGGATGATTCCGCATAACAATAGGTATTCATTGGACAGATATACGCCGATCAGATAGATTACAATAGCTATGCCTTTATGATGAAATATATTGTATGAAAAAGTTCCTATTTTAGTATTGATAATATATCCTAACATTCCAATATCAGGTACCAAAAATAAAGCCAAAAATAACCACCAAGAAAATGATAGCAAACTAAAAAGGTATATGCCTAAACCTAGCATAGCCAACTCTTCTAACTGCAAAGTGGTTTTCATCATGATTGTATTATTTTATATAAAACAGGTTTACTAGGAGAAGCATCATTTTCAAAAGATGCTATCTGAAGGTTAAGTATATATGGTCCATCTTTTATTTGATCTTTTACAAAAACCATTTCTGTAATAGTTGCGTCTAATCGGGTATCTTGAGGATAATTCCAAAAAGCTTTGTGCGCCAATAATTTCCCGTCATCTTTTTCCTTATCTACAGATGGTAAATCAATCAAAAGATGTTTGATTCCTTGTTCTCTTATAAAAAGTGCAGCTTCTTCTAATAAATACGCCCAATTCGTATGAGAATACTGTTTGTTGCATTTGTCGGGATAATTAGGGGTTGTTCGTATAATGAGTGCTTCTGGTTTTGAAAACAATTCTTTTTTGATTTGTTCTTTTGTTATTACAAAATCATCATCTTTAATTTCTGGGTCAATCGTAATGAGTTCAGCCGTAAAAAAGAATTGTTTTAAAGTTTGATTAATGCTATGAAATTCTGGAGTAATATGTCCAACACATTCTGTATGTGTTCCATGTCCATGCGGATTAAAGTATATATTATTAAAGTTAGTAGAAGCTCCTTCAGAAACTTTTCCAACCCAATCACCATCTTTTACAGGTTCTATTTTGGGAGCAGGGATATACCATGCATTTACATTGTCTTCCGTAGCTCTCAATGAGATAGAGATATCCATTGGTTTAGATAAATCAATTTGATAAGAAGTTTTCTGGTATTGAATGGTTGTAATCATGAAAATGTGTTCCTCTATCTTCTGAGTTAGCCTAAATTTAATAAGAAAAGATCACTTGCAATCCCATCGCTTAAAAACTTTCCTTTTTTAGTAACTGATAGTGTATCATCATCCAAAAATAATAAATGCTCTTCTATATGTTTTTTAGCTTGTTTTAGTAAGTATTCTTTATAAGTAATTCCAAAAGTATTTTCCACTTTTTTAAGAGAAACACCCCAAATTGTTCGTAATCCCGTCATTACGTATTCATTGTACTTGTCGGTAGTGGTTAACTTTTCTACTTCTTTAGGAAGCTCATTTTCTTGCAGCGCTTTGATATATTTTGTGTTGTTATTAATATTCCAACTTCGTTCATTACCATTATACGAATGCGCAGAAGGACCGATACCTAAATAATGCTTTCCTTGCCAATATGCGGTGTTGTTTTTACTAAAATATCCTTGTTTTCCAAAATTCGAAAATTCATAATACTCAAACCCTGCTTGCTCCATTGTATCTACTAGGATGCCAAAGTGCTCTTGAGCAAGTTCATCTTCTACGGGAGCAATAATGCCTTTTTCTACGAATGATGCCAAGGCGGTCTTGGGTTCTACCGTTAGTGCATAGCTAGAGATATGTGGAGCTTTGGTGTCTAATGCCATTTTCAGGTTTTCTTTCCATCTATCTGTTGACATTCCTGGTATTCCATAAATTAAATCAATAGAAAAGTTATCAAAATATTCCTTAACTAGGGATATACTCTTACTAGCTTCATTGGCATTGTGCGCTCGATTCATAAGTTTCAAATCCTCATCAAAAAAAGATTGGATACCGATACTTAGTCGATTTACTTCTGTACTGGCAATGGCTTTTACGTAGGATTCTGTAAGATCATCCGGATTTGCTTCTACGGTTATTTCTACATTATCTGATACTAGGTAATTTTCGTAGATAGTATCTATAATAAATTTTAAAGCAGGAACAGTGAGAATACTTGGTGTTCCTCCTCCAAAATATATTGTTTCAATAACTTGGTAATCATCGATTTCTGATCTTCTTAGTTTAATCTCATTACACAAAGCAAACACCATTTGATCCTTCTTTTTGGTAGAAGTTGAGAAATGGAAATCACAATAATGACAAGCTTGCTTGCAAAAAGGAATATGGATGTAGATACCAGACAAATCAGTTGTTATTTAGTTTTGAAAATTCTATTTATTACAAATCTAAGGTTATATGTGAGAAATATAGAATAGCCAAACGTGTCATTTTTTCACTCGTTTTTCGTTTTGTTTTACAAAAGCTGCCCAACCGCTATAGCTTTTTCCTACGATATCTGCTCTTCCCATATTATAAAAATGACAAACTGCAGCTGCCAATCCATCGGTAGAGTCTAGATTTTTAGGAAGTGTTTTGATTTTTAGAAGGTTTTGGAGCATTTTAGCTACTTGTTCCTTACTGGCATTTCCATTACCAGTAATTGCCATTTTTATTTTTTTTGGCGAGTATTCAGTTATGGGAACTTCTCTACTTAATCCAGCTGCCATAGCGACTCCTTGTGCACGTCCTAGTTTTAGCATGGATTGTACATTTTTCCCAAAAAACGGAGCTTCAATGGCTATTTCATCTGGGTGATAAGTATCAATAAGCTCTACGGTTCTTTCAAAAATAAGTTTTAGCTTTAAATAATGGTCATCATATTTACCAAGTTGTAGCTCATTCAATTGTAAAAAGGACATTTTTTTATTGATAATTTTTATCAATCCAAATCCCATAATGGTAGTTCCAGGATCAATGCCTAATATGATTTTTTCGTTTTCCAAGAAATTCTCGTTTCTACAAAACTAAGCAATACCTTATTAATTCATATGAATAACCAGAGGTAATTTATATCTAGAGGTAACAGGTGTACTTCGTACAATAGCAGGGTCTGCTTTGGGTAACGTTTTGATGCTTTTTATAAGAATATCTTCAAAATTAGGAATCTGCTCAGTTATTAATTCTGGTATCGTAAATTCTTCTAGATTGATTTTGCCTCTTTTATCCACTAGTAATGGTATCCATATAGTATCGTTTATGGATGTTGTTACCGAAATTTTAGTACCAGCTATTTCGGACTTTATATGATTGATAATAGTTTTATGAAAACAATCATCTATTTCTTCAGGTTCATTGATACAGGTTTCAAAAAAAGGAGGTTTATCTACTTGGTTTTTGTCAATTTCACTCCATTTTTCTCTAAAAACGTCCTCTTGATTTTCTTTTTTTACCAATAATTTATCACAGGAAAATGATAAGAAGATGAAAACATATATGTAATATACCCTTTTAATCATTCATTAATTTTATGAGGTGTAAAAATACAAGATGTGTATATAAAGCCCCTAAAATTAAAGTTTTTTATTAAAAGATCGTTGCTTAAGCGTTTCTATTGCCTGAAAACGAATAGTCCAGATCAATAGTTAGTTTTCTACTACAGCTTTTTCAGAAGCTTGAATTTCTTTTTTGAGTTGGGTAATTCTTTTATTAACCATAAACCCATAGAAGTTTTTGGCGTCTTTAGTTTTACCAAATTTTTTCATAAATAAATTATAGTATTCCAATTTTACTTTTGGGTCTTTGTAATAAGCATCTGCAAATACGGCTAGCTGATATTGTGCCCTTATGAATTCTGGATTTTCCTTAAGGGCTATTTTGGCATGTTTAATGGCGTCTTCCCATTTTTCTTGATGGCGGTAGGTCATGGCAATCCTCATAACATCCTCTTCTATAGGAAGATCTTTTAAAGTCAGTGCAGCTCTATAGCTATCTAGAGCATTCTCATACTCTTTAATAGAGGTATAAGCATCTCCTAACCGAGTGTATCTTAGCGGCACCTGATCATTATATTTTAACGCTTCTTGATATTGTGCTATGGCTAATTTATAATCATAATTTTTATGATAGCATAGCGCTAACGAAGCGTGTACATACTCATTACTATGATTTAACGAAACTAATTTCTCGAAATAGGGGATTGCTTCATAATAATACTTCCTCAAAAGATAATTTTGTCCTAAAATATTGATCAATTCAGGATTTTCTGAATAAGAGGATAATCCTTTATTGGCGATATCTTCGACTTTATTATAATTTCTCTTTTTTAGAAAGTGTTTTGCTACTTCAAAACAGCTCTTTTGGTGTGTACTATCTAGCTTAAAGGCTTCTTTAAAATAAACGATTGCAGTGCTATCCTTCTGTTTTTTCTTAACAGAACCTAATTGATAATAAAAATTAGGGTTATCAGGATACTGGGAAACTAAACCAGCATAAACACTGTCAGCTTTTTTGTACTTTCTAGTAGTGGTTAATAACTTAGCATACTCCAGTTTTACTGATAGCGATTCAGTGTCCAATTGAAGTACTTTTTCATAATAAACTAAAGCATCCGCATATGTGCCTTTTGCTTTATGAGCTTTAGCAATTTTTAGTAAAATGTAGTCATCTTTTGGATCAATGTTCTGGTATACTTTTATAGCTTCGGTATAATTACCAATCGTATATAGACTATCCGCTGCCTTTAATGAAGCCTTTTGGGCTTTAATTAAGGTAAAGGCGAATAGCGCAATAATAAAGATGTAATGTTTGGCATCTTTATGAAGCTTCATGATCTTCTTTGTTGATTTCTTTTAGAATGGTTTCTAGATCTTTGATATTCATATCATTCTTTTTTACAAAAAATGAGACCATATTTCTAAAAGAACCATTGAAGTAATTATTCATCAATTTATTCAGTGACTGATTACTATATTCTTCTTTTTTTACCAAAGGGAAATAGATATATCCTTTCCCTTCTTTACGATGAGATACAAATTCTTTGTTTTCTAAAATTCTAATAATGGTAGAAATGGTATTATATGCAGGTTTAGGCTCAGGCATACATTCGATAATGGCGGCTACATTTCCTTCTCCAAGTTGCCATAAAAGCTGCATTACTTCTTCCTCTGCTTTTGTTAATTGTTTCATCTGTCTTTTATAAGGGTATTGTGTTTTGTTAATTTATTATTGAATTTTTAGGATATATAAATCTCCTTCATACTTTCCGTCATAATCTGAATATAGTAATGCTTTGGCTTCATCGAACGTATCATATCTATCTAGATATACATAAATATAAGTGTCCTTAGGGTTTTTAAACCATTTTGGGTTAAGTCCCATCTTTTTAAGTTTTCCCATTCCCCTTTCAAAATAAGGTTTGCGTTTAAAAATGTTGGTTATCAAATAATATCCTTTTTCAACTGAATTTCCTTCAATGTCTGACAAGGTTTCCGTAAGAACAGCTTCTTTTTTTGTTTGATTGTCGTTTTTGGTTGTTGATTTTTGGTTGTCAGTATTTTCTCCAATTTGAAATACGATAGGTAGGGAGTATAACACATTTACTTTTTCACCTTTATGTTCTCCAGGAATCATTTTAGGTAAAGAGCTAATCACCCTATTTGCTTCTTCTTCTACTTCGATAGCTGGACCTCTAGATTCTACTTCTACGACATTTCCAGAAGTATCTATTTTAAACCTAACATATATGCGATTTACACCCTTTAAGCCAAGATTTTGTGGGATATTCATGTCAAAGTGTTTATTTACATATTTTTTGATTTCGTCAGATACACATTTTTTTATTTCTTCATTAGTAGCTAAGTCTTTACAATTCTGAGTAGCTGGTACTTTCTCTATCGTGGCAAAAGGAATGGTTTGTTCTCTGATCATTAAAATATGTCTAACATCTACACCATCAGTTTTAATTTTTTCTACAGTTAGTAGATGCCAACCAAAAGGAGTTCTAAACGGCTCAGAAATTTCACCTTCTTGAAGGCTAAATGCTACTTGCTTAAAGCTTTCATGAAATGGAGTATCTTTTTGCACAAAATAGAACCCGCCATTTCCTTTGGATCCTGGATCCTCTGAGTATAATACTGCTCTACTGGCAAAACTTTTGTTATGAATTGTTATATCTTCTTTGATTTCTAAAAGTCGGTTCACAATTTTTTGATCCTCTTCAGATAAAGAATCTTTAGCTATGGTTTTAGTAGTCTTCTTTGTTTTTGTTTCTACCTTATTAATTACAGGAAGTGTTTTAGATTCGTCCTCTATTTTAGGTTCTTCGGTTTCAGAAGGAACTATGATTTCTTTTACAGGAATTTCATTAGCAATTTCGATTTCGTCTGTAGTATCTGTATCAGCAAATGAGTTGGTTAATTCCTGAATTTCGTCAGTAATTTTTTCTGAAGAAATATTTGCTAAGGCAACTGCTTTTTGCGAAAAAGCAGTAAAAGTAAGCATTACCAATAGTAATGGTAATATGGCTAAATACTTGAATTTAGCTTTTGATTTCGATTTCGTTTTTTGAAGCATGATGATTCTTTTTTTAAGTAATGTATGATTGAAGAAATTATTTGCAAATTGTACATTTTTCGTTTCAAAATTTGCATTGAGCAACTGCTCATAGTATTGTCTTTTTCCTAGTAATTTAATCGCCGAAGCATCAGAGATATACTCGTGTAAAGTGATAATTCGAGAATGATAGATATACAATAATGGATTAAACCAGAAAATGATTTTGATTATCTCAAACCATAGAAGGTCTAAGGTATGTTTTTGTTTTAGATGAACAATTTCATGAATTAAGATCTGATCTTTTTCATTTTTTGATAATTGGCTACCGATATAGATAGTATTCCAGAATGTAAACGCATCTTTGCTATTGGGTAATATCCTAATGGGGAATGTATTAAAAGTTCCCTTTGTTGATTTTTTGTTTAAAGAATAGATTATAAAAATTTTTCTGACAAACAAAAATAAGGTTACGACTATTCCTACGGTATAAATACTCAACCACCAGTTGATATTCTCAGAAGCAGTAGCAACTGAATTCGTCGTTTCTATAACCGTATTTTTAATAGGTTGGTTTCCAATAAAGACTGTTGGTAAATTTACTACATAATCATCGGGTATTGTTTCCTGAATGCTTTTTACCTTAATAAAAGGGAGTGTTAAAGAAAGAAGCGAAGTGACTAAAAGATAGACTCGATTAACTGTGAAAAAGGTATCCTTTTTATGAAATAAATCATACGCTATTAAAAATATTAGCTGAAATAATATAGTTTGAATAATATATTGTAGCATATCTTTTAAATTTAGTTCTTTCTAGTATTGTAAGATATTTATTTTTTTTGATCTGATAAGTCTAGAGTAATAGAATAGGATGGAACACTAATACCATTTGGATCTTTATATGTGTTAAAATCTAATTTGTCTTGACCCTTTTCTTCTAATATTTTGTTTTTAAATGAAAATTTACAATTTCCATCTACATCACTCTTTTTAAGATCTGTTCCATATACAATTTCTAAATTGTAAATACCCTGAGGGATGTTTCTTACGAAATGTTTGCTGTTTTTAGGTAAATAGACGGTTCTTACACTTTCTGATGTCTCGAGGTTCATAATATCTACTAGTACTTCAGTATTCTTACCATTTGTAATTTTAAGATAATTATCCAGTTTCATGTCGTATTTGGCGACGTAATTGTTAGCGCATTCAGGCTCTGCTTTTTCGGAAGAAACTTCCTTAATAGTACTTAAGTTTTTGGCATTTTCTGCTGCTAATTTTTGAGCCATTTCCATTGCTCTTTTTCTAGCAGCCTCTTTTTCTTCCTTAGCAATCTCATCGGGATGATCATGATTTTTCCTTAATTCTTCCGGAAGTAAATCTAAAGCCAACGTATATGATGGTACATTTTTACCTTGGTCCGTAATGATGGTAGTGAAGTCTAATATATCTTCTCCGGTCTCAAATAAGATCTCTTTTTGAAGACCTCCATTACATACTCCATCTATCTCTTTCTCCTTATAATTTTCTCCATAGGTAACATCAACTCTATATATACCCTCAGGAATGTTTCTTACATAATGCGTTTGATTTTTGTAGATTACGGCAGTTCTAACGATCTCATTTGTTTCTAATAAGATAAGTTTAGTAATAATATCGGCATTTTCGCCATTTTTGATTTTCAAGTAATTATCTAGTTTGTAATCGTACTTAGCACCTTTATTTAGGCATAAAGGTTGATTGCTAACAGCTTTTTTATCAGTATTAGAAGGTTCCTCTATTGTCAGAGTAGTCTTCGGTTCATTTGGTTCATTGTTGGAAGAGCCATCCTTACAAGAAGTGTAGGTGAGAATCCCCGTTAGTACAGGAATTAAAAGTAAGTACTTAAATTTAGCAATAGATTTTGATTGGGACTTTTGTAACATAAATATTCGTTTTTTGATTAATGATTGATTGAAAAATTGATTAATGAATGTAATTTTCTCTGTCTGAAAAGCAGAGTTTAATAATTGTTCTATATAGTTTTTTTGATTTACTTTATGAATGGTGATCGCATCTGCTATGTATTCATGTAATAAGGTAATTCTTGCCTGATAGATGTAAACCAAAGGGTTCCACCATAATAAGATTTTTAGGAGCTCGATCCCTATTTGATCAATAGTATGTTTGTGATTTACATGAACAAGTTCATGTGATATAATATGTTGTTTTTCTTCCTCGGTTAAAGAATCTCCAATGAAAATTGTATTCCAAAAAGAAAATGCGTGCATACTATTTGGAAGAATTACTATTTTCTGGTTAAATGATTTGGATATGTGTGATACGTTTCTGAGAATATGAAGCTTGTGAAACTTTAATAAAAGATTTATAAAACTCAGTAAAACTCCTGCCAAATATGTTACTAACCACCAGTTTATTTGCATTCCATTTGCACCTGCATCTGTTCTGGTTACATTGGTATCAAAGATTATTCGTTCGGTAGGAACAATTATGGTACGTTCGATATTAGTAACAACAATTTCTGTAGAACTAGAAGTCAAAAAGTCTAATTCTATAAACGGAAGTATTAACGATAGAAATGGAGTAACAATAAGATATAAACGGTTCCAATTAAAAAAGGTATCCTTCTTATGAAAAATATCATAAACCAAAAGGAATAATGACTGAAAAATTAAGATTTGAAGTAGGTAATGGAGCATATTTTTTCTTTTACATAAACATTACATTGTTATTATGTCAATCCAGAGCCTACTATATCGTATTCCAAAAATAGTAGACTCAGGTCGACGTCCCCCAATTGTTTTATAGATCTCTACATCTATTCAACTAATCTATTAGTTGAATGGCAAATATATACATTTTTTTATTTTAACTAAATATTTAGTTGAAAAATTTAAAAAAATAGAGATTTCACCTCTTATTTACTTGTAAAAACGAGTATTCCATTTAGAAACTACTATGACTGTATTAGTAATGAAGTGTTAACATTGTTACAGATTCGTGATGGTGTTTTTAATTTCGAACTGAATCATTATGGTATAAAAGTCATTTACATTAGTGCTGCTAGCTTCGGATATGGTATTTGCGGGAATAATATCAGGAAAGGATAGAAGTGTTTTTATCGCTTCTTTTTCCATTTCAGGAGAGAAGCCTTTTACTTCAATGTTTTCAATCTTTCCGTTGCTAGAAATATTAAATCTAGTGTAGATACGATTGATTCCGGACTTAGCAAATGAAGAAACAGAGAGTATGTCATAATTTTTTTTTACATATTGCTCAATATCTTTACAAACGCAATGTTTTCGAACACGTTCGATAGTCTTACTTTTGCACTTAAGTGTTGTAGGCTTATTTTGTGAATAAGAATAGAATCCGGATAATATAACCACGAAGGTTATGTAGATATATTTTTTCATTTCGGGGATAGAATAGGTTTCTAAGGGTACTTCATTTCCTACAAAAATATTATTTATCAGGCAATTTGATGTTACCGCAGTTTTAAGTATTTTAGAAAAAAAATAATATTAGAGTAACAATATTCATTTTTGGTAGTCTAATAATTTACTATGGATATAGCTTTAGTAATCATTGGTTTTATATTGTGCCTAGTTGGTATTGTTGGTAGTTTTCTTCCAGTTTTGCCAGGCCCTTTTACTTCATGGGTTGGTCTATTAATACTTCATTTTACCGATGTGATTCCTCAGAATTGGACTTTTTTAGGGATTACCCTTGGTATTGCTGTCTTAGTTTGGATATTGGATTATATTGTTCCTGCATGGGGTACAAAGCGTTTTGGCGGTACAAAATATGGAATGATAGGAAGTTCGATCGGACTTATTCTAGGGTTACTGTTTTTAGGCCCGTTTGGGATAATTATAGGACCTTTTGCAGGAGCTTTTATTGGAGAGCTAATAAAGGATAGTAAAGATTCATCAAAAGCTTTAAAAGCTGCATTTGGATCGTTTCTAGGGTTTCTTGCAGGTACTTTTGTCAAGTTTATCGTATCTATCGCCTTTATTATTTTATATGTGAATAAAGTATGGGAACATTGGGGGGCAATATTTTGATCACTAATGTATTAGAATAAAATATATTGTATAAAAAAAGAGTGCGTTTAACGCACTCTTTTTCTTCACACAAATCATCTTAATTTAGGGGCTTATTCTAAAATTAAAACTCACTTTTATAAAAACTTTCATCTTGGGGGGAACGAAAGCACTAATTCATTTTCACTCTGTAAAGATAGTGAATTTTCGATTGCCTTCAAATTTTTTATGTATTTTATCGAAAAAAAATGCATTTTTAACATAATTATTATAAAAATAAAATATTTTAATAAGAAAAAACTTACAAATTATATATATCAAGTACATTGTTGTAAATAGCTCAAAGGATATAACCTGCTAATGAAAGTAATGATTGGTATTATTTAAGGGATAGTTAGTAATGAAAGAAATTAAAAAAAGCCTCTCCTTTTTCAGGAAAAGCTTCTCATTGGTTTACTAAACCACCCACGCAATTGGCGTGGGACAACACAACTTTGTACATTGCAAAAAAAAGCTTCAACCGTGATTGAAGCTTTTGCAATTGTTGCGGTCTGGACGGGACTCGAACCCGCGACCCCCTGCGTGACAGGCAGGTATTCTAACCAACTGAACTACCAGACCATTGCCTTATTGCGGATGCAAATATACACCTCATTTTAATACTCACAAATGTTTTTTGAACTTTTTTTAAGTATTTTTTTATTGTTCTATGCAAATTTCTGCCTTTCAACAAGATAGGTTGTGAGGATTTTATCGAAGTTTTTTGTGATATCGGCCTCTACGTACTTGATTCTGTATTGTGAGCATTTTAATTTTAGATCATAGAAATAAGAACTAACCGCTTTTTGATAATTTTCTTTGATATTATCAGCGTATAAATTTACAAACTCACCAGTCTCTACATCCACAAATCGAGTAGGTCTATTGCTAAAATCAAAATTTAATTCTTTAGTGCTATCGAATGTATGAAATAATACGACTTCGTGTTTATTATATTTTAAATGTCTTAAAGCTTCAAATAGTTTTTCTGGATTAGAAGTAGCCTGAAACATATCCGTAAATAAAAAAATCAGGGATCTGCGATGAATTTTTTCTGCTATTTGATGTAAAAAGGTATAAGTGTCTGTGTTTTTTGTATCCTTTGGAGTAGTGATGATCTGACTCAATTTACTTAAAAGCATCTGATTATGTCGCTCACTACCTTTTTCTTGGGCATAGTAATCATAGGTGTCACTATATATACTTAAACCCACTGCATCACGTTGTTTTTTAAGAATGTTCATGAGACAAGCTGTTGCGAGGACCGAAAAACTTATCTTATTTAGTGATTCTAAATGATGTTGTTTGATTTGGGGATAATGCATAGAAGAAGAATTGTCAATAATAATATGACACCTTAGATTTGTTTCTTCTTCATACCTTTTGGTAAATAATTTATCAGTTTTAGCATACAATTTCCAATCGATATGCTTAGTACTCTCTCCGTTATTATATACTTTATGCTCGGCAAATTCAGCAGAAAATCCATGAAAAGGGCTCTTATGCATACCGGAAATAAAACCTTCTACCACTTGTTTGGCTAAAAGCTCTAAATTGGTAAAACCACTGGTGCTATTAATTTCATTTTGGATATTCATATTGCTTTGCGAGTTATGAGATTAACGAATACTTTCGTGCTAACAATATACGGATACTAATCTGTTTTCAATAAAAAAAGGGTTGACAAACCGTCAACCCTTTTTTATCTCTAAAATCATTTTCTAGATTAAAGAATCTAGTGCTTCAGCATATACATTCTTTGGAGAAACACCAACTTGGCGTCCAACTACCTCTCCGTTTTGGAAAACCAATACTGTAGGGATATTACGTACACCATATTTTGCAGCAAATTCTTGATTTGCATCTACATCTACTTTACCTACAACTGCTTTTCCTTCATATTCTTCACTGATCTGTTCAATTATTGGGCCTACCATTCTACATGGACCACACCATGCAGCCCAAAAATCTACTAATACTGGTTTATCGCTTTTAAGTACTACTTCATCAAAAGTAGCATCTGTTATTTCTAATGCCATAGTTTTATTTATTGTTTATTAATTCTTGTTATTTATTAATTTCACAAAATTAGTCAATATTTATCCTAAAGCTTACAATCAAAATATTTGTTTTGGCTATAGGGCTATTGATTTTGCTGATACCAAATATACTATTAAATTGTTCTGGAGTAAGATATTTTTTAATCTTTTAGTTTAGTTTACCTCTTTATAAATTCCAATGAGATGTGTCCTTATATCAACAGAAACCTCTTCATTTTCTGTGAATGGTATTTTCATGGTTTTACTTTTTACCAAAGGCATATGGCATTGGATGCAGTTATTGTTCATTTTAGCAATTTCATTTTGATCTCCCGAACAATTGATGGGATTTGAATTAGTACTATGACAATTCAGACATTTTTGATTAAAAGAAGCAAAATTATCCCTTTCCTTTTTATGAGGATTATGACAAGTAGTACAGTCTAAAGAGGTGCTTTTAGTAAAACATTTACTCGCAAGTAATAGACCATATTGGTTGCCATGCACGTCTAATTCATTTAAACTAGCTTCGTCATAATCGAGGAATGAAAATTTTCTTAGAGTATCTCCAATCCAAAAGGAGAAAGCTCTTTCGGTAGTTTTAGTACGTAAACCAGAATGGCATAATGCACAAGCATCTAATCTTTGCTGACGTGATAGGGAAGCATGTTTAATAATATGTTTTGCTATTTTATCTTCTGGATTTTGCTTGTGGTATATAACGTGCTCTTTTACGGATCCGTGACAACGTTGACAATCGATTCCATAAACCCAGTTATTACGATGAAATTGATTTCTGTTTTTACTTCCTGAGATATTTTGTGCGTAGGTTGTATGACATTCTAAACAACGTTCTATAACAGGTCTAGCAGGACTTAATTGGTTTAATGCTCCAGGGCTGTTTATCCAACTATCTGTAGGTGTGAAATATGAAGCTTGTAGCTGAAACAAATCATTATTATTCCACATTAAATACGATTGTCCTTTGGTTCCCGAGCCTACTACTAAATCCATTTTAGCTGAATAAAAAGGAGTATTTTGGTCTTTAAATTTAGGTTCTTGATAAAAACCAGAATCTTTTTCTACAAAATTGAAAGTAACCTTATCATTTAATACCAATGTATTTTTGCCATTTTTAAAACTGCCTTTGATGGTCCTTTTGTTAGCTAATTGCAAGGAGTTATAATGTGCGGTTTTGTAATGATCTTCTACAATTTGAGCATGACATTCAATACAAGTAGCAGAATTAATAAATTCCATCCCGTTTATATGAGTGGCAATAGTAGGGATGTCTATGTATTCACCAGTGGTGTTTGCTTCTTTTTTTAATACTACAAAATATCCTACTATAACAGAAATAATAATACCCTTAATAATTATGTATTTAATATTCTTTGGCATGAATAGAAAACTATTTTCTTACAATATAATGTAATTTAAGATTATAAAGTATTTAAGAATTCATAGAGATCTTCTTCTTTTCCGAGCTGAAGTTTCTTTTTTAATCTATATTTTGATTTCAATACACTATCTGGTAGTACATTTAGCATGTTAGCAATTTCTTTAGTAGTGAGATTCATTCGAAGAAAAGAGGCTAATCGTATTTCTTTTTCAGTGATTTCATTATGAATTGCTTTTAATTTGTTATCGAAATTATTGTGTACATCTGCAAAGTATGACTTGAATACTTCCCAATCTTTGTCTTCAGCACTTTCTTTTTTTAATAACATTACCAATCTTCTAAACTCTACTTTAAAAAGTTCAGGAGAGTTTTTAATACGTTCTAGATTTTCTTTGAGTTCTTGGATAAAGCTACTTTTTTGAACCAAATGCAACGTTTGCGAGGTAAGTTCTTTTCTTTTAAATTCAATTTCTTGTCGGTATATTTCTTCTTGTTTTTCTCGTTCTATTTGATTCTTTTTAATGCGTTGTCTGAATCCAAAAAACAACAATCCCGATACCACAATGAAAGATATCATTCCTCCTGCATAGAGCGTTTTTCGAAGATTACTGATCTCTACCTGTTGATTTAGATTTTTGATTTCTTCCTTTTGTAAAGTAATGGCAGCTTCTTTTTTTTCTGTTTCGTAAATGGTTCGTAATTCTTCTATTTGTTGAGATTTTTTCACTGAAAATAAACTGTCTCTTATTTTTTGAGATGCGTGTAGGTCTGAAAGCGCTTCTCGATTTTTATTCTGTAATTGAAAAAGGTTAGAGCGTTTTTCATATAATTCCTGAAGATTCGACATGGTACCAATTTTTTCTGCTATGTTGATCGCTTGATTAATGTTTTTAATAGCTTGAGGAATGTTATTCTCATTTTTAAAGGTATTGCTTAATCCTTTGTATGCATTTATAATCCCAATTTTTATGTCTTCGCCCTCTGTAATCTCTTTGGATTCTATAAAAGATGCTTTTGCTTTTTCGTATTTTTTTTCAATATTGAATAATTCACCAAGATTATAAAGTGCATTGGCTAATGGGGATTTTGCCTCATGCTTCCTTGCTAGTTTTATAGCTTCTTCATAGTGTGTTTGAGCTTCATTTATGCGATTTAATTTTTTTAAAGTATTCCCAGCTGAGTTTTTTGCATAGGATAAATAAATCTCATCATTTTGAGCTAAATAAATGGCCATTGCTTCTTTAAAATAGGTAAGTGCTTTTTTGTAGTTTTCAGTTGCGTATTCTAAATCACCTAAAAGTTTTAGAATATCAGCTTTTCTCATGACGTCATTGATTTCTGTAAAAAGTTCCAATGCTTTTAAAGCTTCAATTAAAGCAAGTTTGTAATTACCTTTTTCCATATAAATAGTAGCAAGGCTATTATATTGTGCACCCTTAAATTTTGCTTTAGCCTTATCCACTTTTTCATTTCCTTCTATAAGTTCAAGGTTTTCCAGAATTATATGAATAGCGTTTTCAAAATCACCTTTGCTACGCAAGATGTCCGCCATGGAATAATTAACAAATAAAGTGCCTCTGTAAGAATTACGATTGTTAAATTCTTCTTTTGCTTGTTTATAATAATAAAGAGCAGAATCTAGATTGTTTCGATTGTTATAAAAATCACCTAAGTGCAATAGGCCTTTGCCTATCCCCATTTTGTAATTAATTTTTTTTGAAATCTTTAGTTCTTCTTCTGCGTATTTTTTAGCTTTTAAAGGTGCAGAGAACATTAATTTCTCATGGAGCTCAGTTAAAATGTCAACTCTAACACTATCTTCTTCGCTGTGATTGTCTAAAGCATTTTTTAAACTGTCAATCAATTTTAGATTTTGGGAAATCACTAGTTGGGTAAAAAATATGAATACTGTGATGAGAAGAGATTGGAATTTCATAAAAGCGAGTCATTTAGTTGACAACTAAGGTAATTAATAAATATTATGGTTGTCGAATACTGCATATTCTGAATAAAAGTGTAAAATTGAGTTTGCAAGATTTTAAGTTGCTTTTTCCCTTAGGCATCCTCTTTTAATGCATTAAAAATATAGAACTCTTTAGTTTAGTCTTCATAAAAAAATCGTTTGTTTCTAAGTTGATTTATTGGTTTTCAATAGGTGTCCATGCTTTGTCCATGCTTAAAATTAGGACTAAAAATGGTTTGCCAGTAGTTTTGAATCGTTGAATCATTAAAAAGAAAACTCATGAAAACTTCAATTTTAAAAATGCCCCAAGCATTTATATTAATTAGTTTAATTTATACTTGCATTGCATGTAGCTCTTGTAGTAAAGATGAAGATAGTTTGCCTTCCGAACCTGTAAATCCAGAAGCAAATACAATTAATGAATTTATTAATAATTTGGAGTATAATGGAAGTGAGTTGTTAGGGGTAGAGGAAACCGGAGGAGAAGCATTACTTAAAACACCTGGAGGAACTAATACAGACGAATCATTTGATTCCGGAATAGAAACTACCTGTGAACGTGTAGATTATAATCTGAAAGCAAATTTTGAAGATGTAGCGATCCTGCGTCCAACTAGAGGTATCGTATGGCCAGGTGCTTTAGTAGTTGGTAATCAAACAATGAGGGATGGTTTGCCTGAAGCGTTTACTTTGGGGAGAGCACCAATGACTATACGCTTAGATTTACCAGGTATTGGTGAAGCAGGAAATATAAGAGTAGAAGATCCCAGAAATTCTAATGTACAATCCAAGATAGATGAAGCTTTGGAATATTGGAATACAAATGCCTATCAAGAAGGATATGTGAATCCTTCTAACTCGTCTTACTCAGCGAGCACTTCTTATAGTTCTAAGCAGATGAGTTTGGAAGTTGGAATGAACACGGAGTGGGCAACTGGAGATGTTTCTGCACAATTTAATTATGAAACTACAAGTACGAATAGAGTAGCTGTTATGGTGTTTAAACAAGTTTTTTACACAATAACTATGGATACTCCTGAAAACCCTTCAGATGTATTTAGAGCCGATGTGCCATTATCACGAATCGAAAATGCATTTAATTCTGCAACACCACCTGCGTACGTGCACTCTGTAAATTATGGTAGAATAATCATGTTTAGAATGGAGACTACAGCAGAAGCTACGGAGGCAGAGCTTACAGGAGCTTTTAATTATGCAAGTGGTGTGACTAATGCATCTGGTGATGTAGAGGCTAAGTATAAAGAAATTTTAAATGAATCTACTATCACTACGGTAACAATAGGAGGGAACGCTTCTGTGGCTTCTGAGGCCGTTTCTGCACAAAACTTTGGTGATTTACAATCTATTATCAAAGGAGAAAATGCTGTTTATAGTAGAAACAATCCTGGTCTTCCAATTGCTTATACAATTAGATTTTTAAAAGATAATAGTCTGGCAAAAATGGGATATAGTACGGATTATGTAGCATTAAATTGTACTACGGCAAAACGTGTGCATAATCGAATAGTGTTTAAAAACACAGTGGTTGATAATTTTAGAATAGGAATTGAATATAAACTAAAGGATGGAGCAAGTGTACCTTACGATGAAATTGTCTGGAAGGAAAATAAAGTAGATGGAGAGCAGACTATCATTACTCCACCAGATGGTGCTTACGATATCTTCTATTATATAGATAGAGCAAAAGCAGGTGCCGGTTATGAGAATAAATGGACGGATAACATAGGAGGGTATGTTCACGCACATGAAGATTGTTTCGAATCCTACCGAAATTTCCTAGAAGTGAAAGTAAGGACTTGCCAATAAAAAAGTATTTTTTTCGAAAGTCGGCATCGTAGGTTGTGATTCAACAACCTGATGTCGGCTTTTTTGTATATTTCTATACAAAATAAGAAAAAGCTCAGCGCTTATTGGTTGCTGAGCTTTTCCATAAGGTTTTAAGAGTTATTATTAGTTGTTTGTAGGTATTCCTATTTGAGTACCAATAACACTATCATCTGGTTGTGTAATAACAGGGCAGTTGATAATAGCTCCTGTAGCTGTTAATAAATCTGATAAAGAGTTAGCTAATGGGCTTGGATTAGCATTTCCTCTAAATGGGATCAAAGTTCCATCTGCCAATAGATCATTAATTTGATCAAAACTCTGTAAGATTGGACGTTCAGATTCTGGAACGGTAAATTCTGTTACATGGGCATCCCACATCGGAGCATATCTTGTATCACTAGGATCTATAGGAAATGTATTGGTTGGATCTTGTACTTGTCTGTTACTTAAAGAAGCTGTATTTAATCCTTGTACTCCAAGTCCATCAGTATCTGTTGTTCTTCCGTTAGCTGTTGGGCTAAAAGGTAGCATAGATCCTCCTGGGAATAGTCCAAATGTTGGTAGATTTGCTAATCTCGGAGCAAATACTCCTAACTCGATAGTTGCAGGTCCTGGATCCGAAGTATCAGTAACGATATGGAAGTAGTATGGTCTATTAGCGTGCCATCCATCAAGTAATTGCATAACCACTGAAGCTTGATCAGGTGCAAAATTAGGATTGTTTAAATCATCTTCTTGCTCTTGCTCATTTCCAAGAGGGTTTGGTACTCTGTCATGAAGACCTGTGCTGTTGGCTACTGGCTGTGCGTTAATTACTACTCCACTAGGTAAAACAACATACGAAGACCATTTACCATCTGCAATTGCTCCTGGGTTTGCTTCTGCCGGTGGGAATCCGAATAATAATCCGTCTGCCGGTCCAGTAACTAAAGATCTTTTTGGAGAAAAATCTACAGATCCTTCAAAAACAAGTCGCCCTGTTCTTGTAAAATATCCTTTTTGTTCTCCTCCGGATCCTATAGATGCTGCCATTCTTGGAGCAAAAATCACACCTAGTTTTTTTGCCATCAGTCTGTCAGATACTTCTGTTATTACGTAGTACAGCTCTCTCTTTTGTCCATTTGGTAAAGTTTCCCAACCTTTAAACATAGGGAGTCTAACTGTGGGTCCTGCGGGAACTACATCTCTATCAATTCTAAAATCAATTCCCAAAACACTTGGTACAAAAACATTTTGAGCGTCTGTGAATCGTAAAGCAGGATTAAAAAAGTTATAAGGAATTCCACCATCTTTACGGATACTTGCTAGTAATATTTTAGCTTCTTTTAAAGCTCTAAATGATTGTAATAAGCCTTTTGATTGAGCTTCTTCTTCTAATGCATCTTCTGCAATTTCATCAGTGATCGTTTGATTCGTTTCAACTTCTAAAAGATTGTCATCATTGTTACAAGCCATAAATAATGAGGCGGCGAAAATACTTAAAAGTAAGGTTTTAAAATTTTTCATTTTTTGTGTTTTTAATAGTTATATTCTGAAAAAATCATTGAGAAAACAATTGGCCAATCGTTTAAAGTAATTAGGGTTTTAAGATCTTACATATTTTGAGACGGTATAAATATTTAATCTTACATCAAAGGAAATTTTGAATTTTAAAAAATGGTGTTGGTTTTATAGATTTCGGGAAGTGAAACCCTTTGAATTAAAGGGTTTTATATGAAAAAAAGGCTACATGTGTAAAACGTAGAAAAAACATTGTTTTTAGGAAATAATTAACTAGATCATCCTAGTTTTTAAGAATCCTTAACAACTCATAAATGTTAGCTATCTAACACATTATGAGATTTTTATTGGCTTTTTTATAGGTGGTATTTTCCCTTCTTCTTAAAAGTGTGGGGTTGAAAATTTCAGAATTAAAAATAGCTTTCTAGTTTAATTTATAATACACAGAATCGCTCTCCAATGCAGTTAACAGTTCTGGAGAGATGTTTACCTTTTGTTTTCTACTTGGCATATGTAACTTTAGTTTTTCTGCCATTTCGAAAATCACAAAATTTAACGTGTGATTTCCAGCATGTTCAGTGAGCAATTCTTTTAGCTTATCAATCCTAGTATCAGAAAGTTCATTAATGTCTAGTTGAATTGTCAACTTTCTGGCATAGGTTTCCATTACGTCGTGTAGTAGTTGAAAACTATTAAATTGTATTCTAGGATCTCCCTTTTTTCCGGTATCGCGATTAACCCAACCTTCTTTTATAAAAGCTTTTGCATACACGAAGGTGCTTTGTACTAAGAAAGGTCTATGTTTTAAGTAATCTTCGCCAAAAATTCTAAACTCATGAGCGGTGTTATAGTCTTCTATGGTAAACGTTGCCCATCCTTTTCCATTTTTTGATGTTCGATGCTCCACACCTGTGATTACTCCACCAAATGAGATTTCGCGGTTGAGATTGTTTTCTAGATCGGCAAAATTCAAAAGTGTTCCGTTGCAGAAATATTTCATTTCGTATTTAAAATCATCGAGTGGATGACCAGATAAATAAATACCAACAACTTCTTTTTCTCTGGCTAGTTTTTCCATAGTGCCCCATTCTTCACAAGGAGGGACAACTGGTTCTGGAATTTGAACATCACTAGATTCTCCAAATAGACTTACCTGAGATGAGTTTTCGTTTTCTTGATATTTAGATCCATATTTCATGGCTTTTTCCAAGAAAGTGATTCCATCTCCATCTTGGTGAAAATATTGACCTCTATGCGTTTCTGTAAAAGAATCGAATCCGCCAGCAAGAGCCAAACTTTCAAAAGCTTTTTTATTAGCAGCGCGTAGGTCAATACGTTTTGCCATATCAAAAATAGATCTGTATGGTCCATCTTCTTTTCTGTTTTCTACAATAGTAGCCACTGCCCCAGTACCGACACCCTTGATAGCTCCCATACCAAATCGAACCGCACCATCTTTGTTTACAGAGAATTTTCTGTAAGACTCATTCACATCGGGACCTAATACCTCCAATTTCATTCGCTTACATTCTTCCATAAAGAAAGTAACCTGCTTGATGTCGTTCATGTTATTGGATAGTACAGCTGCCATATATTCTGCCGGATAATGAGCCTTTAGATAAGCGGTCTGATAAGCAATCCAAGCATAACAAGTAGAGTGAGATTTATTAAAAGCGTAAGCTGCAAATGCTTCCCAGTCTTTCCAGATTTTTTCTAGTTTATCTTCGGCATGTCCTTTGGCAGCAGCCTGCTCAATGAACTTGGGTTTCATTTTGTCTAGTACTGCTTTTTGTTTTTTACCCATTGCTTTACGGAGTACATCTGCTTCACCTTTTGTAAAATCAGCTAGTTTTTGAGAAAGTAGCATCACTTGCTCCTGGTATACTGTGATTCCGTAGGTTTCTTTTAGGTATTCTTCACAAGCTTCTAAGTCATATATGATCTCTTCAGTACCATGTTTTCTGTTAATAAAACTTGGGATATATTCTAAAGGTCCTGGTCGATACAAAGCATTCATCGCAATTAGATCGGCAAAAACTGTAGGTTTTAGTTCCTTCATATATTTTTGCATTCCAGGAGATTCATATTGGAATACACCAACCGTTTCTCCTCTTTGGAATAATGCATATGTTTCTTCGTCGTCAAGCGGGAAATTCTCAGGATCTAATTCCACACCATGTTTTGCTTTTACAATTTTTACGGTATCCTTAATTAGGGTTAATGTTTTTAATCCTAAGAAATCCATTTTTAGGAGACCTGCACTTTCTACTACAGAGTTATCAAATTGTGTACAGTACATGTCAGAATCTTTGGCAAGCGCAACCGGAACAAACTTGGTGATATCATCGGGGGTGATGATCACTCCACAAGCATGAATACCTGTATTTCTAACTGAACCTTCTAAAACTCTAGCTTGGTTTAAGGTTTCGGCTTCTAGATCACTACCTTCTGCTATGTTTAGTAGTTCGTTTACTTTTTCTAATTCATCACTTCTGAATTTCTTTTTTAGTACCGCTTCATCTACGCCAAATATTTTTCCAAGCTTAGACATGTTTGGGATTAGTTTTGCAATTCTATCTGCATCACCGAGAGGTAAATCAAGTACACGGGCAGTATCTCTAATAGAAGATTTTGCTGCCATAGTACCATACGTAATAATTTGAGCTACTTGATTGGCTCCATATTTTTCAATCACATAATCCATTACACGCCCTCGTCCTTCATCATCAAAATCAATATCGATATCGGGCATACTTACACGGTCCGGATTTAGGAATCTCTCAAAAAGTAAATCGTACTTTATCGGGTCTAAATTGGTAATCCATAAACAGTAGGCTACTGCAGATCCTGCCGCAGATCCACGTCCAGGACCTACAGAAACACCCATATCTCTTGCTGCTCTTATAAAATCTTCCACAATAAGAAAGTATCCTGGGTATCCCGTATTTTCAATAACTTTTAATTCGAAATCAAGACGCTCATCAATCTCCGGAGTAATTTCTCCATATCTAATCTTTGCTCCTTTGTAGGTGATATGTCTTAAATATGCATTTTCTCCTCTTTTTCCTCCGTCTAACTTGTCTTCTTCGGATTGGAATTCTTCAGGGATGTCAAATGCAGGTAATAATACGTCTCTTGCTAGTACAAAGGGTTCTATCTTATCCACGATCTCCTGAATATTCATGATGGCTTCAGGGAGATCCTTGAATAAATTTTTCATTTCTTCAGAAGACTTAAAATAATATTCCTGATTTGGTAATCCATATCGATATCCTCTTCCTCTTCCAATTGGTGTCGCTTGTTTTTCTCCGTCTTTTACACATAGTAAAATGTCATGAGCATTGGCATCCTTCTTTTCGCAATAATAAGTATTGTTTGTAGCTACTGTTTTGATGTTGTGCTTTTTGGAAAAGTTGATCAAAACCTGATTTACTCGATTTTCATCCTCCTGATTATGGCGCATGATCTCGATATATAGGTCATCGCCAAACTCCTCGTGCCACCATAGTAAAGCTTCTTCAGCTTGCTTTTCTCCTATGTTTAATACTTTACTAGGAACCTCTCCATACAGGTTTCCGGTAAGTACAATGATATCTTCTTTGTATTGTTTAATGATTTCTTTGTCAATTCTAGGGAGGTAATAGAAACCGTCAACAAATCCAATAGAAGACATTTTGGCTAGATTATGATATCCATTTTTGTTTTTAGCCAACAAGACTATTTGATATCCATTATCCTTTCTGGATTTGTCTTTATGATTTTCGCAAACAAAAAACTCACATCCAACAATTGGTTTGATTTCAACTCCTGTTGGTTCTTCTCCATTTTCGATAGCTTCCGTATTTGCTGCTTTTACACCTTTATTGTGATTAGTAACTGCTTGTACAAAATGAAAAGCTCCCATCATATTTGCATGATCCGTCATGGCTACAGCTGTCATCTTGTGTTTGGCAGTTTCTTTTACCAGATCAGGAATACTGGTTGTAGATTGTAGGACAGAAAATTGCGTATGGTTATGTAAATGAACAAAATTTACAGCATCTAAAGCTGCAATATTGTCCTTGATTTCTTCTTGAGAAATATCAGAACTTCCTTGCTGGTCCAGTGCTTCTTGGATTTTTTGAGAAGCTCTTTTTAGATTAATATGTTGTAAACCTATTAATTCTATTGGTTCTGGATTAACACGCTTGAAGTTTTCAAAGTAATCTGAAGGCGCATCTAGTTCTTCTTTGGTAAAAATTTGCTTTCTGATTAATTCTAGAAAACATCGAGTGGTAGCTTCTACATCGGCTGTTGCGTTATGGGCTTCACCAAATGCAGTTCCGAATAAAAACTCGTGTAACTCCGTAAGTGTAGGTAATTTGAATTTTCCTCCACGACCTCCAGGAATTTGACATAAACTTGCAGTAGTTTCTGTACAAGTGTCGAGTACAGGTAACTCTTGCAATTGATTGCTAACACCAAGTCTATAGAACTCAGCTCCCATAATATTAACATCAAAGCCTACATTTTGACCGACAACAAACTTCGTTTTTGATAAAGCAATATTGAATTTTTCCAGAACTTCTGCTAGGCTAATACCATCCTGCTCGGCAAGGGCAGTTGAAATTCCATGAACTTTCTCTGCATCATAAGGAATATTAAACCCTTCTGGTTTTACTAAGTAATCTTGATGTTCGATACAATTACCCATTTCATCGTGTAATTGCCAAGCGATCTGAATACATCTTGGCCAATTATCAGTATCACTGATGGGAGCATCCCAACGCTTAGGTAAACCTGTTGTTTCGGTATCAAAAATTAAATACATAAAAATATGTTTCGAGAAAGTTTTGTCTTATGGTCAAAGTGATCATCAAAAATAATTAAAATGATGTGTTCGGTGATTGAAAAGTTATCCAGAATTATTAACCACTTAAGATTTCCTTTATGAGGAATAAATGAAAAGATTGTTTTAAGAAATAATGTAATATGCTAAAAATTAAAAAGCGTTCACTAAAATAAATTAATGAACGCTTTTTCGCTATAGTTGAGTTTTGATTAATATCCGTATTCAAATTGTCCTTCTGTGACAGCAACACCTGTTGTGGTTACAAACTCAAAAGTTCCACTAATACATTGTGTTTCGGTATCATGAGATGTTATGGTAAGTCTACCAGAAACAGCAGATGCTTTATCATTGTATAAACTATAAGTTGCACTATAATCTCCTGATCCTGTTAAAGAGTGCTGTCCAACCTCTACACTTATTGGGAAAACGATTGTGATTTCCTCCTCTTCATTACTTGCTTTAATTAATATCGAAGGATTGTTAACTCCAAAAGGGATTGCATCATGATCATCAGTGATCATCTCGTTTCCGTTAATCATGGCTGTTAATGAAGCGTTTAACAAACAGGGATTAATATCTGGTTGTTCTTCATCTTCCTCAGAAGTGATAACAATCTCCTCCTCTTCTTCTTCTTCTTCAGGTTCTGGTACGAAGTTTTCTAAAGGCAATCTATAAAACCACCCATTCTGAAAACTCATGGATTTTCCATTACTTCCTTTTAGGTCTTTGAAAAAGAAATTACCGGAAACGGTATTATCATGAATCTCGGTAATAACGATTTGTCCATTACTAGTTCCTTCTTCAGAAATAAACTTAGCTTCGTGGTTTTCGAAACTTGCAGCATTAATAGCTTGCTGTTCTATTCTATAAGTACCTGCTTCTGTTGATGAAGTGGTAAAACTTATTGATTGTGATCCAGTATTTCCTAATATAACCAAAGTACCATCATCATGAATTAAAGCTCTTTTTATGTCTGGTCTAAACAATTTTCCGTCTATAGTGGCCTGCAATCCTGGTGTGTTGATTTCAATATCTGTGGTACAGGAATTAAAAATAAGGCATGTAAATGCCAATAGAAGAGTAATTTTTTTAATCATATGCTTGGGGCTTTAAAAAAAATCTAGAGATAGATAACCAACTATCCTTAAATAATTTAATACAAACATATCACGAAATTCTGAAGAAAACAATTTTTTTTAAAACAAAATCACACTTTTTGACGATTAATTGCATTTTAAATTCGACGAAATACACAAAAATTAATTTTTTATATAAATTAAGTAAGTATTTACGTTTTTTAAAAAGCAGGTAAATCACACTAAAAAGAGTGATAAAACATGCTAATTTTATGACGGTTCCAAATTATTTAATGAAAGAAGGGGAAGTTTGATGCTAATTTGCTAAAAATGATTACATTTGCGCACTTAATTATAAACAGGGTCGAGTACCCAAAAATTAATTTTTATGCCTGTTAAAATTAGATTACAGAGACATGGTAAAAAAGGGAAACCTTTTTACTGGATCGTAGCAGCAGATGCTAGAGCAAAGAGAGATGGTAGATTTTTAGAAAAAATCGGTACGTACAATCCAAACACTAACCCAGCAACTATAGACTTAAATGTAGATGGAGCTGTAAAATGGTTACAAAATGGAGCACAGCCAACTGATACTGCTAGAGCTATCCTTTCTTATAAAGGAGCGATGCTAAAAAATCACCTTGCAGGAGGTGTTAAAAAAGGAGCTTTAACTGAAGAGCAAGCAGAAGAGAAATTTAACGCTTGGGTTCAAGAAAAAGAAGGATCCGTAAATGCTAAGAAAGATTCTTTAGCAAAAGCAGATGCTGATGCAAAGGCAAAAGCACTTGCTGCAGAAAAAGAAGTAAATGCTAAGCGTGAAGCTGAAGCTGCAGAAGCTGAAGCTGCCGCTAAAGCGGAAGAAGTAGCTGCAGAAGCTGCTGAAGCAGAAGTAACTGAAGAAGCTAGCAACGAGGAAGAGTAGTTGCATTATTGACGATGAAGAAAGAAGATTGCTTCTATCTAGGCAAAATCGTAAGTAAATTTAGTTTTAAAGGGGAGGTATTGATAAAACTTGATACCGATGAACCTGAAAGTTATCTAAAAATGGAATCAGTTTTTGTGAACTATAACAAAAATTTGGTTCCATTTTTTATAGAAAAAAGTAAACTTCATAAAAGTGATTTGCTTAGAGTAAAGTTTGAAGATATAGACTCCGAAGAGGATGCTGATGATCTAATGAAGGCAGAAATATATTTGCCACTTGATTTGTTACCCAAGCTAGAAGGGAATAAATTTTATTTTCACGAAGTTATAGGTTTTGATATTGTAGATCGCGCTTTCGGAAAAGTAGGAACTATTACTCATATCAATGATAGTACTGCACAAGCACTTTTCGAAATAGACAGAGACGGTGTAGAAATTTTAATACCTATGAATGACGAATTCATTGATAAGGTGGATAGAGAACAGCGTACTGTTTTTGTAAATACTCCAGAAGGATTGATCGATCTTTATTTATAAAATAATGTCTAAACCATTTCATTTTAAACAATTTATGGTTCACCAGGATCGATGTGCCATGAAGATTGGTACTGATGGAGTGCTTTTAGGATCTTGGGTTCCGATTTCAGAAACTGTAAATACTATACTAGATATAGGTACTGGAACAGGAGTCATTGCTCTAATAATGGCACAGCGTTCTCATGCAGGAACTATCGATGCACTAGAAATAGATGAGCTTGCTTATGAACAAGCAGTAGAAAATTTTGAAGCTTCTGACTGGGGAGATCGGCTATTTTGTTATCATGCTTCTTTTCAGGAATTCTTTCAGGAAATTGATGATGAGTATGATCTTCTCATTAGTAACCCACCTTTTTATAAAGATACCTATAAAACAGAAGATTCTAGTAGGGATTTAGCCAGATTTGAAGATGCATTGCCATTTGAACATTTATTTATAGGAGCAACTCATTTGCTTTCCGAGAATGGTAGGTTTGGAGTAATTTTACCTTATAAAGAAGAGGAAGTAGTAATTGAAATTGCCCATAAAGTAGGCTTGTATCCTCAAAAAATTACAAGAGTAAAGGGAAACCCATCTTCAGAAATTAAAAGAACTCTTTTGTTATTTGGTTTTGAAGAGATGGAAGTAAAATTGGATGAGCTTATTATAGAGAATGAAAGGCACCAATATACTCCAGAATATGTAGACCTTACTCGAGATTTTTATTTAAAAATGTAAAAAAGGAGAGTCTAGTAGACTCCCCTTTCTCCAAATTCAATCACTCTACGTAGTTCAACTTATATTTCTATAAGTGTAAACAATCTTAAAGATTTTTAATGCTATTAGTTTTTACCGATCCAGTTTCCTTCTGCATCACATAATACTTCTACAGTTTCTCCGTCTTCTTTCGTAAGTTCTAGCTTAAACTCTGAAGCGTCTTCCTTAGCAGCAGCTTTATTGATGGTCGCACCTTTAAAATCTTTCGCAACAGCATCTAAAACAGGTTGCGGTAAATTTTCAACAGCTAATTCAATATATTTTTCTTGAGCAGTAATTTCTATAGCTTCATCTGAAGAAGTCACTTGAGCAGTGATATTACTAGTTCCGAATAAAAGTCCTAAAGCTACTACTGGTAATACAAATAAATTTTTCATTTTAATTTCAGGTTTTAATTATTTTTTATTTCGATACTTAAATAAGAGGAAGAATTATGCCAGAGGATTGATAATGCTTTAATGTTGATTAAATAGCTGTAATACAGTGTTTTAAAACAAATGCTAATAATGTTAATAGTATCTAAAATGTGTAGAAATCAGATTGAGAATGCGGAAATTAACCACAAATTTATGTTCAAAATAGATATGCAAAACGTATGATAAATGCTTCTCACAATTTGTTTTGTTTGAAGTAAGTTTGATCATAACAGGATTAGAAGGATGATTGGGGAAAATCAAAAACAGCTTTATTAAAAGGGTTATTAACAGATTTGACATTTTTTAATGCAAAAAGGAATAATCTGAGATCTTTCTTGATTATTTTTTAATTAATCTCACTATTTTTGAATATATCATAAAAAAATAATCCATTTACGCTATGAAACCTGATCTTTTTGAAGCACCAGATTACTATAATTTAGACGAACTTTTGACTGATGAGCATAAGTTAGTACGCGATGCTGCGCGCAGTTGGGTAAAACGAGATGTGTCTCCAATCATAGAAGAATATGCACAACGTGCTGAATTTCCTAACCAAATTATTAAGGGATTAGCAGAAATTGGAGCTTTTGGTCCATATATACCTGAACAATATGGAGGAGCGGGATTAGACCAGATAAGCTATGGGTTAATCATGCAAGAGATCGAACGAGGCGATTCAGGTGTTCGTTCTACAGCTTCAGTGCAATCATCATTGGTGATGTATCCTATTTGGAAATACGGAACTGAAGAACAGCGAAATAAATATCTTCCTAAGCTAGCATCTGGAGAATTTATGGGATGTTTTGGTCTTACCGAGCCAGATCATGGATCTAATCCAGGTGGTATGACTACCAATTTCAAAGATAAAGGAGATCATTATTTATTAAATGGAGCAAAATTATGGATATCCAATGCACCTTTTGCGGATATTGCTGTGGTTTGGGCAAAAAATGAAGAAGGAAGAATCCACGGTTTAGTGGTAGAAAGAGGTATGGAAGGTTTTTCTACACCAGAGACACATAACAAATGGTCCTTACGAGCATCTGCAACAGGTGAATTAATATTTGATAATGTAAAGGTTCCTAAAGAGAATTTATTACCTGGAAAAAGTGGTTTAGGAGCACCGTTAAGTTGTTTGGATTCTGCTCGTTTTGGTATAGCTTGGGGAGCAATAGGAGCAGCAATGGATTGTTATGACACAGCACTTCGTTATTCTAAAGAAAGAATTCAGTTCGATAAGCCCATAGGTGGAACTCAGTTACAACAAAAAAAGTTAGCTGAAATGATTACCGAAATCACGAAAGCGCAATTGTTAGCTTGGAGATTAGGGGTGCTAAGAGAAGAAGGTAAAGCGACGACTGCTCAGATATCTATGGCAAAACGTAATAATGTGGAAATGGCAATAAATATTGCGAGAGAGGCAAGACAAATTCTGGGAGGAATGGGTATCACAGGAGAGTATAGTATTATGAGACATATGATGAATTTGGAAAGTGTAATCACTTATGAAGGTACTCATGATATTCATTTATTAATTACAGGGATGGATATTACAGGTATTCCAGCTTTTAAGTAAAAATCAAAATAAATTTTCGTAATAATTACGCCTTAGTTTTCCTAAGGCGTTTTTTTATGAGATAGTTTTTATGACACTCTAAACTTAAAAATATTTATTTACGCAGGAATATACTTTTATAATTGGTTCAGTTTTTAATTAGGTTTTTAGCATCAGTAAATATGCTGATTGTCTTTTCAATATCTTCTTTTGTAGTCATCCATGAGCAGATACTAATACGTATTACATCTTTTCCTTTCCAACGGGATCCACCGCACCAGCATTGTGAAGAATTTTGAACTGTATGTAAAACCAATTTTGTTTGCTGATCATTTTCACAGGCTATTAATACTTGGTTAAATACAACTTCATTCAGAATGATAAAACCATTTGCAGATAATCCTTCTGCTAGCTGTTTTGCTCTGTTATGAAATGTTGTAATCATAGTATCCATGCCTTCTTTTCCAAGATATTTCATGGTAGCCCATAATTCTATAGCTCTGGACCGTTTTGATAATTCAGGTGTATATAAAAGTGGATCTCTTTGATCGCTATAGGTAATGTATTCTCCAGAGGCTTGTAATGCAGATATTAACGCTTCAGAATCTTTACACATTATAATTCCAGGGTCATACGGAGTATTTAAAGTTTTATGACCATCTACAGCCCAAGATGATGCTTTTTCGATTCCTTTCGTAAGATAAGAAAGAGATTTTGAGGCTGCCGCCCATAGTCCAAATGCTCCGTCGATATGTGCCCAAGCACCAGCTTTATTGGCTTGATCACATATAGTGTGAAAATCATCAAAACTACCAGTGTTTACGTTGCCAGCTTGTAAAATCAAAAGAGAATGATTGTCTAACTCAGGAAGTTTATCGATTAATAATCTTCCTTGATCATCTGATGGTATCCAGCTGATATTTTCGTTACCAAAGCCAAGCATAGCAAGGGTTTTCTTTATACTAGCATGTACTTGTTCATGGGCGAAAATTTTAATTTCCGGAGCACCATTTATTCCTTTTATGTTGATATCCCATCCTAGATTTTTAAGTAATCTAAAACGTGCAGCTGCTAATCCAGAAAGGTTCGCCATCGATGTTCCGCTAACAAAACCGGCAACCGTTTCATTTGGTAAATTAAAAATAGTTTTAAGCCATTGTTCACAAATTTGTTCTAACTTGGAGTTTATAGGAGATGTAAGAAATAATCCTCCACATTGATCCCAAACATCTGACAACCATTTTACTCCCAATGCTATGGGAACTGCGCCTCCATTTACAAAACCAAAATATCGTCCTCCTAGTTGTGCAATTGTAGCTTTAGAACCAACATCGTGTAATAGATGCATAATTTCCTCAGTAGAACCTGATTTTTCACTAAGAGGTTCATTGAACACGTTTAATTGTTTAATATTTTCGGGAGATGGAAATACATCCATCTTTTCAATTCCATCTATATAGTCATAAGCAAAGGAACGAGCTTTATCGAATAGCTTTTTCTCCGATAATTCTGTTCGCATTTGTTGTAAAATATCCATACTTTAATGTGATAAATTATTGTTTAGAGAAGGCTAATTTGATTCCAAGTAGTATAAAGGTAGTTCCTGTGAATTTATCTAACCACGTTTTTATTTTATAGTTTTTACGTATTCGATCAGATAGTTTGGCTGCAAAAAAGGCAAGAAAAAGACACCATATTGTTCCTGTAGTAACAAAGGTTAAACCTAAAATCATAAATGGAATATGGTTTTCTACCGCTTCAGGACTAATAAACTGAGGCAAGAAAGCAAGAAAAAATAAAGCTACTTTAGGATTCAAAATATTGGTTAATATGCCTGAAACATAAATTTTAGAGTAGCTTATGTGATTTTCAATATTTCCATTGACTTCAAAATTTTGTTCCGTTCTAGATCGTAATAATTGAACACCCAAGTAAACGAGATAGATAGCTCCAGCATATTTTATGAGCTGAAAAGCTAGGGCAGACTTCGCTAATAGTACTGATAAGCCTAAAGCGGCCGCCAAGCAATGGATCAAAGCTCCAGTTGTTATTCCTAAGGCAGATAAAATACCCGATTTTTTTCCTTGTGATATGCTTCTTCCAAGGATGTACATAGTATCTGCGCCTGGTGTTAAGTTTAAAAGAATTCCTGCAAGTATAAAAGCTTCAAAGTTGATAATTCCGAACATGTATTATGGTTTTATGAAAATGATGTAAAGTAATAGTACTTTATTCTTACAGTGTAAATTTAGTTTTATCTTAGCAAGATGATATGTTGATTCGTGGGGTATAACGCGCAATTTCCTTCGAAAACGGTTTTTTAATATACAAAAACACTGGATTGTGGTGAAAGACGAATTAGATCGTAAGATCTTATGTTATTTAAAAGAAAATTCTAGAGCTTCGTATGCACAAATAGGTAGGGAGATTGGGTTGTCGGCATCAGCAGTTGGTGAACGAATTCAGCGTTTGGAAGAAACGGAAGTTATTAAAGGATATAAGACATTAATAGATCCAAAAAAAATGGGACTTTCTGTGTCGGCTTATATTCTGATGAGTTTAGAAAGTAAAAATTTTCATTCTTTTGTGGAGATCATGAAAGATTATCCTGAAATCGAGCATTGTAGCAGGGTTACTGGAGAGAATTGTTTGATTATGAAAATAAATGTAAAAGATAGTGGTCATTTGCAGAAATTTATCGATCGCTTGGCAAAACATGGAAATCCATCTACACAAGTAATTCTTTCGGATCTTATCACAAATTAAATAGTATATAGTAGTTGTAGCTTGACATTTTCAAGTAGTGTAATTTTAAAATAAAACAAATGAAAATATTTGGGCATCGTGGAGCAGCTGGATTGGTTGCGGAAAACACATTAGAGTCTATTGAAGAAGCCTTAAGTCATAAGGTCGATGGAATTGAAATAGATGTTCATAGATGCAAGTCTGGTGAGCTTATTGTAATTCATGATGAAACGGTACAAAGAACAACTAACGGTAAGGGAAAAGTATCTGACTTTACACTGCAGGAATTACATAAATACTCAACGATCGAAGGATACAAAATTCCTACGTTAAATCAAGTATTAGATTTGGTCAATACAACATGTGATATAAACATAGAATTAAAAGGAATAGGAACAGCGATGCCTGTTATAGAGCTGTTAGAAGATTATATTAAAAACACTAAATGGAAGTGTAACAACTTTGTGCTATCTAGTTTTGATCATTCTCAACTATTTCAGATAAAAAAATCAAGTTCCGAATTTAATTTAGGAGTGTTAACAGAGAAAAATATATCTTCAATTTTATCAGTAGCCGAAAGTTTAGAAGCCTATTCTGTTCATCCGCCTATTGCCTCATTAACGAAAGAAGAGATGAAGCTAGCAAAAGATAAGGGCTATAAAGTGTATGTCTGGACGGTAAATGATCCTGAAGATATTAAATCGTCAAAAAAGCTAAAAGTGGATACTATCATAACTGATTTTCCTAATTTTGCTTAATGCAATATGATCTCCTAATTATTGGTGGCGGAGCCGCCGGTTTTTTTACTGCAATTAACGTAGCAGAAAATGATCCAAATCTTACGATAGCAATTTTAGAAAGAGGAAAAGAAGTGCTTTCTAAAGTTAGAATATCTGGAGGAGGAAGATGTAATGTTACACATGCGGAGTTTGTTCCAGATCCTTTAAGTAAAAACTATCCAAGAGGCGAAAAAGAGCTATTAGGTCCTTTTCATACTTTTATGACAGGTGATACTATGGAATGGTTCGATAAACGTGGTGTTGAATTAAAAATAGAAGATGATGGTCGTATTTTTCCAATTTCTGACTCATCAGAAACTATTATAAATTGTTTTTTGTCTGAGGCCAGAAAGTTAGGAATAGAAATTCTTAAAAATCATGTAGTAAAAGATTTTTACTGTGAAGATGAGGTTTGGAAAATAAGTACAAATCAAGGTGATTTTGAAAGTGAAAAAATGATGATAGCTACAGGAAGTAATTCCAAAATTTGGGCAAAACTTAAATCTATTGGAATTGAAACGGTAAATGCAGTACCTTCTTTATTTACATTTAATATAAAGGACAAAAGGATTAAAGACTTGCCGGGTATTTCAACAAATGCTTCTGTAAAGGTCAAAGACTCTAAATTATTCAGTGAAGGTCCTCTTTTGATTACACATTGGGGGATGAGTGGTCCTGCAATTCTAAAACTTTCAGCATGGGGAGCCAGGGAGTTGAACAATTTTAATTATAATTTTGAGATCATTGTCAATTGGTTACAGGATTATTCATTAGAAGAAACCCTTCATATGTTAAAGGCTTTAAAAAACGAGCACCCCAAGCAACAAGTTTCTAAATATGCTCAATTCAATTTACCTAAGAGACTATGGCAAAGTTTGGTGTTAGCCTCGGGTATTGGTGATGCAACCAAGTGGGCAGATGTAAATAAAGGACAACTAACAAGACTTTCTGAAGAATTGATCAAAGGAGTTTACAAAGTAGTAGGTAAAAGTACATTTAAGGATGAATTCGTAACAGCAGGAGGTATTGATTTAAGAGAGCTTAATTTTAAAACTTTTGAAAGCAAGAAATACAAGAACTTATATTTTGCTGGCGAAGTTCTAAATATAGATGCGATAACAGGAGGATTTAATTTTCAGAATGCCTGGACCGGAGCTTATATAGCGGCTAAGGCAATTACATCGAAAGAATAAAAGAACAACACATGAAAACTTATGTCGCTTTATTGAGAGGGATTAATGTTGGAGGTCATAACAAGATTAAAATGGTTGATCTTAAAGTGGCACTTCTTTCTGCCGGTTTTGAATCGGTAACTACCTATATACAAAGTGGTAATATTGTTTTTAAAGCTGGATCTGAAGACATTAAAGAATTACAAGAAAAAATAAAGAAAGTAATCCAAAAGAACTTTGGTTTAGAGATATCGGTAGTAGTGCTCACACAAGAAACTTTACAGAAGGTTTTAGCAAAAAATCCTTTCGAAGAGAGGTTTAGTAAAGATGAAACCGAACTCAAAAAATTATATTTCATGATCTTTTGTAATGCTCCGAATGAAAATGCCATCATAGAACTTAATAAGCTTTCGGTAGTTCCTGAAGAATTTATAATCACACCTGACGTCATCTATTTATATGCCGCAAATGGTTATGGAAAAACAAAACTTCACAATAATTTTTTTGAAAAGAAATTAGGAAATAAATCTACCGCTAGAAACCTGAAAACGTTAAGTAAGTTGTTGGAAATTTGCTCCTTAGTTAGTTGATTTGTAGATAAACGCCCAAGAGATTTGTGTAAAATTTCGTATCTTAAAGAGGTTAAACTATTACCTTATATACTATGAAAAAAATTATACTACTACTTATTATTTTTATTTGTCAAAGTTCGTTTACAGCCAGAGCAGGAGATGATGAACCTATCAAAAAGCTATTACTGGACTATATAGCTAAAATGAATAATTTAGAAAAAGGAGCTAAGAAAAATAGCGTCTTACTTCTATTTGATGAAAAATATAGCGGCAATACGGTCTACGTAAATTTATCAGGAGCTTTGGTGCGAAAAGAGTACGATAAAAAACATATTTCCTCCCAGTTAGATGATATTATAAATGATGACAATTATAGTTTCAAACTTAAGTTAGAGAATATTGTTTTTCAAAGCCAGAAAGAAAATGCCGGAATTATATCGGCAGTAGTTAATTTCGAATCTTTTATAGATAAAAAATTAGCCGAAAAAGGCACTATGTTAATGGATATGGTTGCTGTTAAAGTAAATGAAAGATGGAAGATTGTGCAGAATAATATGGTGAGAGTGTCTGAAGCAAAAGATATTGGTGAATGTGTTTGCTATATGTACGGAAACGGAGATACAAAATTTGTTACCGAAGTATATTTTCCTGCAGGATTAGGATATGATCAGAAATTAGAGTCTTTTCAGATAACGAAGAAAGATGGAGTAAGAGTTATTAAAACGCATAGCGAAGAATTTGCATGGAAAGGAAATGGAGGCGTTTATTATAATGGAAAATCTATTGGAAAAACGAAAGAACCCAAAAAAGCGATACAAGCAGCAGTGAAAAAACTGTATAAAGATTCTTGTGTCAATGTCATATTTAACTAATACATCAAAGAAGTTTTATAATAAATCCTACTCTGCAATATGGAGTAGGATTTATTATAAAACTTATCATGTGTTTTTAATCTCTTAAAAAGCCTTTCCAAGATATTTCTATAGCCTGATTGATATGTTTGTCAAGTAGTTTTACCTTCTCATTTTCATGAATTTTTACTAGTGATACTACATTCCCAAAAAATAATTCCTCCATCACTAGAGTGTTGTAAGACTTAAATACTTTTTGTCGAATACCAGTTTTAAAGTAATTTTCAATGTCTCCATAATATTGTCTCGCTTTATCTTTTAAAGATTGCGGGATCTCTGGAGATCTTGCTATTTGTTCAGAAAATATAAAAGCAAGAGGGTTATTAACGAAATAGTGGAATAAGTTGAGCCACATGATCGAAAATTGTTTTTTAATGTCATCTTCCGGAACATTTCTCATAACTACTGTTCCGAAATCCTGTGTAAGCATTAAATATAGCTCAGTGATAATCTCCTCTTTATTTTTAAAATGATGATATACTGTTCCATTAGCAACACCTGATTCTTTAATGATTTGTGAGAGAGAAGTTGCCCGTATTCCTTGTTTTGTGATTAATTCTAAAGTTGTCTGTAAGACGATCGACTTTTTGTTCATAAAAAAAATTATTCCTTCATTCTTGGTTTAGTTAAGTTGCCATATACTAAAATTTAATGCAGTCGCAAAAGCAACCCAAATCAAGTATGGGATAAGTAGGTAAGCGGCCGTTGAGTTTACAACTTTAAACCATTTGATGGTAAACAAAAGTAGGATAAAAAGGGCAATTATATCCACAAGTGCAATCAATGGATTGCGCATTCCAAAGAAAAAAATGGACCACGCAGCATTGAGTAAAAGTTGAAACCCAAAATGATATAACGCAGTTTTTACCCATTTATGATAAAAACCTCTACTCCAAACAATACCTGCAGCAATTCCCATTAAAATGTACAAAACTGTCCATACAGGAGCAAAAAGCCAATTTGGAGGAGTAAAAGATGGTTTTTGCAATCCTACATACCAGGTGCTAATCGATGTTTGAGTAGCAATGCTGCTTAAAAATCCAATTAAAAGACACAATAAGACAGCAACGCCTATACGTAGTAATTTTTTCTTCATTTAGAATTAGTTAGTTAATCACTAAAATAATAATTTATTTTTACTAGCTTACTCTTAAAACAGCTTATCCACGTATCTTTGCCAAAATTATTTTTTAGATTATGGCCGATTATAGTCAGTTTATTGCAAAAAAAAGTGTAAATATCCCTAATAAAGGATCTTTTTCCTGCACCTCACCAAGTAACATTGCACTAGTAAAATATTGGGGGAAACGACCAATACAATTGCCAGAAAATCCTTCCATTAGTTTTACTCTGGATGTTTGTAAAACCGAAACGACGTTGCAATATGAAAAGTTGGAAAATCCAGCAGAAGATTTTCAATTCGAGTTACTTTTTGAAGGAAAACCAAAGCCTGACTTTAAGCCAAAAATTCAAAGTTTTTTTCAAAGAATAGAAGCTTATGTACCTTTTTTAAAAGACTTTAAGTTTGTAATAGAAACTAAAAATACTTTTCCGCACAGTAGTGGAATTGCTTCATCTGCAAGTGGAATGAGTGCATTAGCGTATTGTATAATGCATTTAGAAAGATCGATGGATGCTTCAATAACAGATATGGAGTTTCTTAAGAAAGCTTCTTTTCTTTCACGATTAGGGTCAGGAAGTGCTAGTAGAAGTATAGAAGGTCCTATAACCGTTTGGGGTAATCATAACGAAATTGAAGGAAGTAGTGATGCTTACGCAGTGAAGTTCCCACATACTATTCATGAAAATTTTAATAATTATCAGGATACTATATTGCTCGTGGATAAGGGAGAAAAACAAGTAAGTAGTTCTGTAGGTCATGATTTAATGCATGGTCATCCTTTTTCGGAACAGCGATTTCTTCAGGCAAATACCAATATCACGGAACTTAAAGATGTACTTATTTCTGGTGATTTGGATAGGTTTATTGAGATTGTAGAAAGTGAAGCGCTAACGTTGCATGCTATGATGATGACTTCTCTTCCGTATTTTATTTTAATGAAGCCTAATACGTTATCCGTAATACATAAAATATGGAAGTATAGAAAAGATACAGGTTCTAAGATTTGTTTCACACTAGATGCGGGAGCAAATGTACATGTGTTATATCCAAACTCAGAAAAAAATGAAGTAATGGATTTCATTAAGAGTGAGTTAGTTGTGTATTGTGAGAAAGGGCAGTATATTTGCGATAAAATAGGATTAGGTGCCAAATTGTTGTAACTTTATCCTAAATAATTAGACAAATTAGTAAAAAGGAAAATAAACTGATGAAAGGACCATTATTTTACTCGAAAATACTTTTGTTTGGCGAATATGGAATCATTAAAGATTCTAAAGGTCTTTCTATACCTTATAATTTCTATAAAGGAGCTCTAAAAGTTTCCGATAATCCTAGTGACGAAGCTGTAAAATCTAATAAAAGTCTACAGGAGTTCACAAATTATCTTGAAGAAGTGCAAGGTAAAGGTGTAGTCAGTTTCAACTTAGAAAAGTTGAAGGAAGATGTTGGAGCAGGAATGTATTTCGATAGTAGTATTCCACAAGGATACGGAGTGGGTAGTAGTGGGGCTTTAGTTGCTGCGATTTATGATAAGTATGCAGAGGATAAAATTACAGTTTTAGAAAACCTTACAAGAGATAAATTACTTAAGCTTAAAGAAATTTTTGGTTTGATGGAGTCCTTTTTCCATGGAAGTAGTTCCGGTTTAGATCCATTAAATAGTTATCTGAGTCTTCCAATTCTAATTAATTCTAAAGATAATATTGAACCTGCGGGGATTCCTTCCCAAAGTGTAGATCATAAAAAAGGAGCTGTATTTTTATTAGATAGTGGTATCGTAGGAGAAACAGCACCTATGGTTAGTATTTTTATGGAGAATATGAAGCAAGAAGGTTTTAGAAAAATGCTCAAAAATCAGTTTGTAAAGCATACTGATGCCTGTGTAGATGATTTCCTGAAAGGAGATATAAAATCTTTGTTCTCTAACATTAAGCAATTATCAAACGTAGTATTTGATAATTTTAAGCCGATGATTCCTCAACAATTCCATGAATTGTGGAAAAAAGGTATAGAAACAAATGACTATTATCTTAAATTATGTGGTTCTGGAGGTGGCGGCTATATCTTGGGATTTACACAAGATTTAGATAAAGCACAATCTGCACTAAAAGATTATAAATTAGAAGTCGTATACAACTTCTAAAAGCATCCCATTACGATGTTTTCTAGAAAAAATAAGCTCATTCTTCTTAAGTTATTGAGCCTGTTTTCTATTGTTAGAGGTTACAATATTCTTATTATTGTTTTTGCTCAATATCTTACGTCCATATTCATTTTAGCACCAGATATTCCTTTAAGAGAGGTGCTTTTTGATCCCAATTTATTTGTTATTGTACTAGCGTCTGCAGGTGTGATTGCAGCAGGATATATTATTAATAATTTCTATGATCGAGAAAAAGACCTGATCAATAGACCACAGAAAACTATGTTAGATCGTTTGGTAAGTCAGCAAACTAAACTAACAGGATACTTTGTGCTCAATTTTCTTTCAGTAATTCTAGCTAGCTATGTTTCTTTTAAAGCTGTGTTGTTTTTTTCTTTATATGTATTCGGAATCTGGTTTTATTCACATAAACTCAAGAGAAAACCTTTTTTAGGTAATTTCGTAGCTTCCATATTATCCATTACCCCTTTTTTTGCTGTTTTTATTTATTACAAAAACTTCGATGAAGTAATTTTTGTACACGCTACTTTTTTGTTTTTAATGTTGGTGATGAGAGAAATGGTAAAAGATCTCGGAAACCTTAGAGGTGATATGGCTCAGAATTATAAGACTATTCCGATTATTTATGGAGAATCTAGTTCAAAGAAAATAATTAGTCTTCTTGTACTGGCTTCTTGTGTTCCAATCTATTTGTTACTAACCTCTTATGAAATTGGTTTAATGAATTTTTATTTTTATGCTTGTTTGGGATTGCTATTGTCGTTTTTGATTGCTCTATGGAAATCGAATAAAAAAACACATTACGTTTGGCTACATAATATTCTGAAGTTTATTATTGTTGCTGGAGTGTTTAGTATCATTCTGATTGATGTAAATATGATTTTAGACCGACTACTTTGGTAGTAATAAAATAAAAGCAGCTATATGGAATTATATAGCTGCTTTACTTTTAGGTAAGGATGAATCCTTTATATATTCAAAATATCTTAAGCTTCAGGGTTTAATACCTTTACTCTTAATTTAAATATTTTATTACCAGTTTTGTTAATTTCGTTACCTATTTTTTTGTAGTTCAATCTAGATTTTACGTAGTATTCGATAGCTTCTTTTTCGGAATCAATAGATAGGATTACGATTTCTCCTTTTCCGTTTACTATAAACTCAATATTAGCTTTGATTTCATCAGTATCCAACTGGATCTGTGGTTTCTCTAATAGAAGTGCGATTTCACTTCTTAATTTTTGTTCGTTCGTTTCTTCAGTGTTTTTGTCGTTTGCAAAGATCTGAGTAGATGCTAAAATTGCGACTGCTAATACAACTAATTTTTTCATTTTTTACGTGTTTTTGATTTGAGTTTTAAGATATTGTTTGTTTAAATTTTACATGACAAATGTAGATCCGAAAAACAGCTTTTTTTAAGTTTAAATTTTAATATAATGTATTGTTAGCTTTACCATTATGTAAAAATTAGTAGGTTTTAACATAAATTCAACTTTGAATAAAAAGTACTTTTTATATGTTTACTTTAGAAGTATGAAAGAGGATAAGATTTTTTGATATCAAATTCTCAGTACTGGAATGAACAAGTATGCGAATAGTTTAATTTTTGGATGTTTTCTAATGTTAACTTAATGTTATGTGAAGGTTTAACCGTAAAGCTAGTTTTGTTGTTTAACTAATTGAAATTCAATTTTTTAAATGTTAATAATTCGTTAACTACTTTGCGATACTTTTAGAATTATAGGAAAAACTTGAGGTATACGAGATAAAATAAATATGCTACATGAATGATCAATTACTAACTGTTGCTTTAGCACAAATATCACCAGTTTGGCTGGATAAAAATGCTACTATAAAAAAAATAGAAAATTCAATTACCGAAGCAGCTGCTAAAAAAGCGGAGCTTATCGTATTTGGCGAAACATTATTACCAGGGTATCCATTCTGGGTTTCGCTTACAGATGGTGCGCAGTTTGATAACAAGATCCAAAAAGAAATTCATGCGCATTATGCACAGAATGCTATAGTTATAGAGAAAGGTGATTTAGATTCTATCTGTGCATTAGCCAAAGAATATAGCTTAGCTGTTTATTTAGGGATTATTGAGCGACCTCTAGATCGTGGAGGGCATAGTTTGTATGCTTCTTTAGTTTATATTAATAGCAATGGAGAGATAAAATCGGTACATCGTAAATTACAGCCAACTTACGAAGAACGTCTAACCTGGTCTCCTGGAGATGGTAATGGATTGCGGGTACATCCGCTAAAAGCTTTTGCAGTAGGAGGATTGAATTGTTGGGAAAATTGGATGCCTTTGCCTAGAGTGGCATTATATGGTCAAGGAGAAAATTTGCACGTAGCTGTTTGGCCTGGTAGCGATTATAATACCAAAGATATTACCAGATTTATTGCACGTGAATCTAGATCTTATGTGATTTCTGTTTCTAGTTTAATGAGAAAGGAAGATTTCCCAGCGACTACACCACATTTAAACGAAATCCTTAAAAAGGCTCCAGATGTTCTCGGTAATGGAGGTTCTTGTATTGCGGGACCAGATGGAGAATGGATTTTAGAACCAGTACTCCATAAAGAAGGATTACTTATAGAAACCTTAGATTTTAATCGTGTCTTACAAGAACGTCAGAATTTTGATCCTGTAGGGCATTATTCCAGACCTGATGTTACGCAATTAAGTGTAAATAGAGAGCGCCAGAGTACCGTTTGGATAGATGAAGATTAATTTTCATTATTTCTAAATTCGAAAGAGCTATCTTTGCAAAAAATGTAAGATATGAGTCGTGGAGACAATTCCAAAAAAGGAAGAGGAAGTGGGAAAAAAGGAGCAAAGCCTAAAAGAAATTCGTATACAAAAGGTAATACCGCTGTAAGGAATAAAAGTAATGGGCCAAAAAAGATGTCTGATTCTGAAGAAATTAGATTAAATAAGTTTGTTGCTAATTCTGGTGTTTGTTCTAGAAGAGACGCGGATCTATATATTCAAACCGGTAGTGTTTGGGTAAATGGGAAGCCAGTTACAGAAATGGGATATAAGGTAAAGCTTACGGATGAAGTTAAGTTTGATGGTAGACTCATTACTCCCGAAAAAAAGGAATATGTCTTGCTTAATAAACCGAAAGGTTTTGTAACCTCTACAAGTCCTGAAAAAACTAGAACCGTTATGGATTTGGTCGCAAATGCTTCCAAAACCAGACTAAAACCTGTAGGACGATTAGAACGAAATACTACTGGGTTGTTACTTTTTACAAATGATGTGGATCTAGAAAAAAAACTTACCCATCATAAAACAGGAGTTCGTAAGATCTTTCATGTAGAATTAGATCGTAATCTAAAATTTGAAGATTTTCAGAAAATAGAAAAGGGGATTAAACTGCAGGAAGGTTTTATCCAGATAGATGAAATCTCATATATCGAAGGAGCTTCTAAAAATGAAATAGGAATACAGTTAATGTCTTCTAAAAATGGAATCGTGACCAAAATATTCGAACATCTTAATTATGGTGTAGTCAAATTAGATCGAGTGATTTTTGCGGGATTGACCAAAAAAGACCTTCCTAGAGGTCATTGGAGAATACTTACAGAACAAGAAGTAATTAATTTAAGGATGATGTAATTAGTTTTTTATTTTTGTGGGGTTATTTTTATGAAAATATATTCCACTCTTAATATAGGAGACTTTCACACCAATTATTGCGAAGATTTTTTAATAGTCGAGAACGTTAGTACCAACAGATTCATAGTAGCTGTTATGGATGGTTGTACTATGAGCAAAGAATCTGTTTTTGCCTCTATGCTGATTGGTAAGACCCTTAGAAATATAGCTAAAGAAGAATTTTACAAAGAATTTTTGAATAAAAATTCCAAAGAATTAGCAGTCCTATTACAAGAAATTCTAGAAAAGCTTTTCCAACAACTAAAAATCACTAAAAATAGTCTAGGACTAGAAACAGAAGAATTGTTATCTACTCTAATAATAGGTGTAATAGATAAGGATACATCAAATGCAGAGTTTTTGTCTGTTGGTGATGGATTGATTCATTATGATGACATTTCAGTAGAATACGAACAAAATGATAAGCCTGATTATTTAGGGTATCATTTAGGTGAAGATTTTGATACTTGGTATCAATCCCAAGAACAAAGATTATCAATTACAGATTTTAGGGATTTATCGATTTCTACAGATGGAATTTATTCCTTTAAAAATTTTAAAAATCCAAATCAACAAAAGAAAGAACAGGAGATTATAGCGTTTCTATTACGTGATCAGCAAGGAAAAAATTACGACAATTTTCTAGAAAAGAAAATCCGTGATTTAGAACTGGAATACAATCAGGTACTAACCGATGATATTGCTATTATCAGAATAATTCGGGAATAGTAGTTTAATACCTAGCCAATAACTCCTTGAGTTCGTCGTAATACTGTTTAGAAAAATAAATACCATTGTGCCCAGCACCTTTAATAAGGGAGAGATCAATTTTATTAGGATATAACTCTTGTAATCTTTTAGAGTGCTCTTCGGGTTTTATTAAAAAATCTCTAGCGCCATGAAATATGTGAATAGGGCATTTTACGTTTTCTAAGAATTTATATGAAGGAATTTCATAATTGATTAGAGATTGAGGTACGGGAGCTACATTTGCTATAAATTCATTCCATGCGTAATATGGGGCTTCAAGAATAAGGAGCTTTGGGTTGTTTTCAGATGCAGTATACGAAGCAAATCCCGTTCCTAATGAGAAGCCTAAAATAATAATATCTTCTTCTTTGTATCGAGTTAACGCATAATCATACACTTTTTGGGCGTCGTTATACAATTCAGATTCCTCTTCATAAAAACTATCACTCTTCCCATAACCTCTGTAATCTACAAACAATACATCAAATTTATTTTCTGTATATAGATATGCCCGTTCTCCCCATTCATGGATGGCTCCGGCATTTCCGTGAAAATATAAAATCAATCCTTTACTTACAGAGTCTGTTTTAAACAACAACGCATTGAGCGTTACATCATCCTCAACAGCAATACTAATTTCTTCAAAAGCTTGATCGAAAGAATATGAGTAATCTTTTGCTAAAACTTTTGGGTTAAAAAAGAAACGTTCTTGTTTAACATATAAGAAAATATACCCACAAAGAATTAATATGGAAATAAATGCAATGATTCGTAATAATCTTCTTCCTATTTTTTTGAAATTGACGCTCAATTTGATCATTTATTTTTTTAATAGATATAAATCAGAAGTTTGTTCCACAAAGAGCATAAAACCATCATCTTGATTGTGAAGTTGAACTCCTGATATTCCTAGAATATTTAAAATTTCACCTTGTCGTACAGAATCAAAATTAATGAAATATACTTCATCGTACCGATGATCTATTTCAAATGTACCGTTATCTATTTCTACGGAGTCCCTTAACAAGGTATACTCATTTTTAGAAAATGTAATTTGAAATTCACAATTCAATCTACTTTCATTGTTTTCGCAATAATGTTTGCTTGTTACATATTTGCAAAAATTCCAGTTATCTTCTAAAGATGCTCTAATAGCCTCCGTATCTTGAGAAAAGAGAAAGCTAGTAAGCATCAAGAATGACAATATTGTTACTTTTTTATATCTATTAAAAATCAACTATAGATGGATTTTAATGAAACTCTTGAAGTGTTTTTAAGTACTTCAAAAATAAAAATACCAAATACAGTAATATATTCTAAAGCAACAAACCATAAATTTTCTTTAAAATCAGGATCTATATAAGCAGTATAGCTACAAATAATAATAAATGACCACCAAATTGGGAATTTGTATTTTGTGAATACACATAAAATCAAAGGCACTGCTATATACCAAGGATGGACTGTAGTTGATAAAAAATAATAGCTACAGATCGCAATCATCATTACAGTAATTAACTGAACTAATTCTTTATTTTTTCTAAAAAAAGTAAGTAATAAAAGAATTGTTATAGTAACTAATGGTAGGATTTTTCCAACGGTACCGATGATATTCCATCCAATAGTTTCATATCCTATCCATCTTATAACGTAATAAATACTCGCATTAAATTCGAAATTTTGGAACCATAAGCCGATCGTTTTGCTAAAATTTGAAATAAATTCAGAAGATAAGAAAGGAGCAAAAAGGAGTATGGTTGTTATCATTACGATACTATAAAAACCTACTAATTTCAAAAACCTTTGAGTTATGGTTAATCCATCTTGTCCAACGATGAAATTTTGGAAAAATAATGGTAAAAATAGTAAAGGGATCAGTTTTACTGATACAGAAAGAGCTAAAGCAATTGCAGCCCAATACCAATATCCTTTTTGTAATAAATATAAGGACCATACAATAAAGAAAATCATTACCGCTTCGAAATGAAGGTTTCCGGTAAGTTCAATAATGATAAATGGGTTTAATAAATACCAAAAGATATTTTTTTCTGGAATAGCTAATCTCTGTAATAGTTTACGACCCACAAAGAAAGTTCCGACATCAGAAAGAATAATCAACAAGCGTAATACAATAGCCGAACCCCAAATATTACTAGAGCCAAATATTGCAGCGATTAGATAGCAAAACTGACTTACTGGAGGATAATTGGTAAAATGACTACCATTTAAAGTTCCCATACCATTATATAACTCTTGCGCCTGAGCTATTGGTGGATTACCCTGTGAAATCCAATTTTCGGGTAATGATAAGTATGGATTAAACCCTTCTAATAACATTCTTCCATCCCAAATAAATCGATAAAAATCTTGAGAGAGATTTGGGATAGCAAACAAAAAAAGGATTCTAAATACTAATGCTAATCCCGCTAAAAATTTGATGTTATTTGGGTTAATTTTAATAATTTTATAAGTAAACAAGAATAATCCCGCCCAAAGACCAAACATTTTTATAAAGTCTGTACGTTCTAATTGATAAGCAAAACTCCAATAAAATAGGAAACAAGCAGTTGCATATAAAATAGAAAACTTATGGTATTTCCATAGCTGTAAAATCATTACAGTTTAGAGGTAACAGATTTAAAGAATACAAATCCAAAACCAAGAAATAGCATGATATGAAATAGGAATAATCCAAAGTCCTGTAGTTTGAATGCACTGTATAAAGCAAAAGCGAAATAGCACATTAATAAGGCTTCAATAATCGTGTTACCAGAGATATTCTTATTGATATACTTGTTTCCTTTCCAAGAATCTTTTAAAGAATTAATGTTGAATTTTGGAGTTCTTACAAATTCACTCTTCTTTCCGAAATGACCTTCTAGAACAGCCATAGAGTTATGAACGGAGAATCCCATAGCAATAGAGAAGAACGTAAAAAACATCTTTACATATTCTATGAAGTTCCAAAAACCTCCGTTATGAATCTTTTTGAACGTATGCCAATAACAAAAGAAGAATATAACTGTACTCAATGCAAAGAAGGCGATTACATTAAAATACCAACTAAACATAGGATTACTATTTTTAATATACATTACAGGCACACTAAGTACTGCTACCAATAATACTAATAAAAACATACTACTATTTAGCAAATGAAAGAAACTATGAAATTTAGTTTTAAAAGGTACTGTCTTGTCTTTTAATAATTTCCAATATAGTTTTTGGAAATTTTCTGCCGCTCCTTTATTCCATCTAAATTGTTGAGAACGTGCCGCGCTAATAACCACTGGTAATTCCGCAGGAGTTTCTACATCTTCCAAATATTTAAACTTCCATTTTTTTAATTGAGCTCTGTAACTTAAGTCGAGATCTTCGGTAAGTGTATCTCCTTGCCAGTTTCCTGAATCTTCAATACACGTTTTTCTCCATACTCCGGCAGTTCCGTTAAAATTGATGAAATGGTGTTTAAAATTACGTCCTACTTGTTCCATCGTAAAATGAAAATCTAGAGCAAAAGCTTGTATTTTGGTAAGGATAGAATAATCTCTATTAATATGTCCCCATCGTGTCTGTACTACACCAATATTGTCATCTTTGAAATAAGGAATTGTTTGAAGTAACCATTTACTTCCTGGAAGGAAATCGGCATCAAAAATAGCAACGAACTCCCCTTTGGCAATTTTAAGTCCTTCTTTTAGAGCACCAGCTTTAAAACCAGTTCTATCTTCTCTACGAATATGTTGAATGTCTAATCCGGTTTTTTGTAATTTTTCGATATGAGCTGCAGTCGTATGAACCGATTCGTCTGTGGAGTCGTCTAATACCTGTATTTCTAATTTGTCCTTTGGATATTCTAATAAAGAGATATTATCCAACAAACGCTCCATTACATATAATTCGTTGTAAACAGGAAGTTGAACCGTTACGTAAGGTGTTTCATCTTTTTTAGAAAGATCAAAAGTAGGTGACTTATCATCTAATTTACGCGATTTGAGATAGTTGAAAAGTAAGTTCAACTGAGCCAAACTGTATAAGAAAATGATAAGTAGTGCTAACGTGTAAATAACGATGATTGTAATATCCATTACGCAAAGCTATATTTAAAAATCCAACTTAAAATCTTAACGCCTGCAAAGATAGCACCTTTTATGGTTCCTGAAACTTTTGAGACACCTATTCTCTTTTTGTACCTAACAGGAACTTCTGTATAAGAAAACTGTTTTTTTATTGCTTTTAACTGCATTTCCACAGTCCATCCATAGGTTTTGTCTTGCATATTTAATTCTAGAAGTTTGTCATATTTGATAGCTCTAAAAGGTCCTAGATCTGTAAATTTTGCTCCAAAAAATAACCTCATTAAGCTGGTTGCTAACCAATTTCCAAAAATCTGAGGAATGGTCATGGATCCAGACTCTCTTAATTTTTTATCTCTAGCACCTATAACCATGTCTATATCTTGATGTACTATAGGATCAATAATTTTTAGTAGTTCTTCTGGATAATCGCTGTAATCTCCATCTAAGAACACAATAATTTCAGGAGCAGTTTTTTGAGAAGCGATATGTGATAGACCTTTGAGACAAGCGTAACCATATCCCATTCTTTCTTCTCTTAAGACCGTTGCCCCAGCTTTTTTAGCCACAGCTTCTGTGTTATCAGTGGAGTTATTACTTACAACAATAATTTCAGAAACAACTTCGGGAATTTCACTAATTACGTGGCCTATAGAATCTTCTTCGTTGAAGGCTGGTATGATTACTTTAATTAAAGGATTCATTTATAAAGAAGCATTGGGATTGTCTTTTCTAAAGCTAGAAACATCTGTCCATTCTCCAATCTTTTGATTTTCAATGTATTTTTCAGCTTTAAAGAGCTTGTTATTCTTGTATAAGAGACAATACCCATTTTTTTTGTTATTTCGATATTGGTACTTTCTTGTAACCTTATCTTTTTTATTATTGGTGGCAATATCGTAAATAATCCACCATTTTTCGGCTTTATTGTTTATAAAGTGTCCTTCTTTTATTAGTTTCTTGTCAGAAGAATAGAAATACCAGTATCCTTCTTTTTGATTATTTCTGAAATGTCCCTTCTCGGAAATATTTCCATTAGGATAATAAGTATACCAATAAGCAGTTTTTTGATCTTGTACTCTCCAGCCTTCTGCTTTTAGAGCACCGTTTTCATAAAATTCTCTATGATATTCTTTTTTGGCAGGTATTTGAAACGAAAAAAGAAATATCGTAACAGTTAAGTATGTCAGGTATTTCATCATTATAAGCGTTGGTTAGGGGCTTAGACGAAAACCTAAAGCTATACCTACAAAATATTTTTAAAAAATAAGAAGAGCTTAATTTTTGTAAGTAAAAAACTTACTTTAATTCACATTTTTTTAAGAAAAAAATGTATTTTATCGATGATTTCGGTATATTTGTCGATCAATTAAAATGCGCATTTACATTGTGTTAATGAAGTTTTAGCGGAAATTTATGAAGTGGAATTTATCAAGATTAATAAATACAAAGAAATATGACAGGATATTAGCACCTTTCTTTTTTGTTATATTACCTGGTACAGCACTACATGGATATATGGAATATCTAAATACTGGGGTAAGCCAGTATTTTTTTAGAGATGTAATTAATGTGCTTATCTTGATCATGGGAATTGTTTTGTTGAACTTCTCTTTGATTAGTAAAAAGCAATTAATAGTTATTTCTCTTTATACAATAAGATTAGCTATTGATTACACATTTATAATTGCTTATTTTGATCCTAATTTTGCATTTGAATATAATTTTATTCACGTGCAGATGATTTTTGCTACGGTAATATTTGCTGCAGGAACGCTGATTCACTCCAAACATCTTTTCGTATTAAATACAATTAATATTATATTCATAGTTGTATGTGCGCTAACCTATGGTGTCGATTATTCAATTTGGAGATTTGTCTTTTGTGGAGTACTGGTATCAGGAGGTGGTTTTATTGCTTATGCTGGTAAGAAATTCGTTCAATCACTTTTCAAAAAAATAAAAGCTGCTAATATTTTGATAGAACGGCAAAATGCCGAATTAAAGAAAATGAATGCTTCAAAAGATCAGTTGTTTAGAATTATTGGACATGATCTTAAAACACCTTTTCATCAATTAAATCTACTGGTAGAATTGATTACAGAAAGTAAGGATGAAAATGAACGCCAGCAATATGCCAATTTAATCAAAGAATCCGCTACCAAGGGAAGTGAGCTTTTAGAAGACTTATTAGACTGGGGAAAACAGAATATGGATACCGCCCAAGTTAGTTTAGAAGAAACTTCTATTGCCAAGGTAGTAGATAAAACTTTTGAGTTTTTTAAAGTTAAAAGTGGTGTCAAAGAAATTAAGCTAATTAATGAATTACCCGAAAATATAAAGCTTAAAATTAGTCCATCTATGATGGAAACGGTTTTTAGAAATTTAATAGGTAATGCTATAAAGTTTTCTCATCCAAAATCTAAAATCATCGTTAAATGCAGTATTAAGAATAACTATGTAGATATCTCTGTAGAGGACAGAGGAGTGGGAATTAGTTCTGATCAATTAAAAATATTACTCTCAGAAGATCAAGTTATTTCTACATCAGGTACGGCGAACGAGCAAGGCACGGGTTATGGACTTGGCATTGTAAAAAAGCTTGTTGAAAAACAAATGGGGTCTTTATCTATTAATAGCGAATTAAAAAAAGGTACAAAGGTAATTCTCACTTTCCCGATGGTCGCCTAATTTCTATTTCTTTATATAAGTAATCATAGTTTAGTATCTATCAAACGCTTATTGTTTTTCATGTTATTCATTTCAATAGATTTTGTCTAATCAAAACTAGTAATACTTAGCTATATTTTAGAATAGTGTATTTTACTTTCATATTTTTTTACTTGGATGTTGTTGTAAAAAAGAGATTCTCAATTATAGATAAAATTATAAGAAAAATTAAGACACGTCTTTAATTGTATTTATTTATTGGTGTAAATGTTTGCTTAATAGTTATTTGCGTATTTTTTTAAGAGTAAATTTCTTACATTTTTATTTTTGTTTAATCGATGAAATACATATTTATTAGGATGAAATACACAATTTATTTGGTTTTTTAATATAAACACATTATATTAGTGTCGTAATATTATCACAATCATCAAGGCTTTCTAATAAAATTTAGAAGATTATGAGTGTTTCGCCCCAAAAAACCAAAAGTCTTTTCAAATTTGATAAAGTTTTATTTACGACCCTCTTTATCGTAATGCCAGGAGTAATTCTTGATGCATTAGCAGAGTATTATAACGGAGGAGTGAGTTTATATTTTTATCGTGGTGTGGTAAATCTTATTATTGTGTCCATTGCCTTGGTATTATATATTACATCTCATATCAAAAAGTCAACTTTATTAGGTACATCGGTCTACTCAGTAGTGTTATTGATGATGTCAACCATGTTCTGGGCAGTTAATGATCCAGCGTTTGCTATCGAATCTTTTTTTCTTAAAGTTGAAGTTATAGTATCATTATTACTTTTTGCGGTAGGTATGCTAGTACATTTTAGACATATCATTTCATTACTGGTTTTTAATTTCATATTTATAGGTTTTTGTGCATTCCGATATCCAGAACTTCCATTGGTTCAGCTTGCTTTTTATGCAGTTATCGTAAGTGGTGGCGGATTAATGGCCTTTTTCTGTCAACGAATTTTAGTGAAACTATCGCGAGAATTGAAAGAAGCGAACAGACTAATTAGTATAAAGAATGATAAGCTTAGAGAAATGAACCAATCTAAGGATGATCTATTTAGAATTATTGGACATGATTTAAGAACACCATTTTATCAATTAGAAGGGTTAATTGATATGGTAGATCAAGCTGAAAACGAACTGGAGAAAACTAAGATCAAAGCAATGATCAAAGAATCTGCAAGTAAAGGAAACCAATTGTTAGAGGATTTATTAGAATGGGGACATATGTACAAAGAGCAATCTCAGGTATTGCTAGAAGATAAAGAAGTGTCAACGATTGTTGATAAAGTATTTAAGTTTTCGGATATGAAACGAAAACGCAAAGAAATCAGCCTCATTAATAAGCTTCCAGAAGATTTAAAAATTACAATAAATCCTGCTATGATGGAAACTGTAATGAGAAATTTAATAGCCAATGCGATCAAATTTTCTCATAGAGGTTCCTATATCATTGTAAAGTCAGAAAAAATGGAAGGTAAGATACGAATAGCGATAGAAGATAAAGGAGTAGGTATGGATACCGACAGTTTATTTCGACTATTCACAACAGATAAAAATAATTCTACAGCAGGAACAGAAAATGAAAAAGGAACTGGATTTGGTTTGAGTATAGCTAAAAAACTTGTAGAAAAGCAGAATGGAGTTTTAGAGATCGAAAGTGAGTATAATAAAGGAACTACAATTAATCTCTATTTTCCACATACAATGAGCGCTTAATAATTAAACCAAAAAACTGATGATAAAAAAAGCTGCATTTTATAATGCAGCTTTTTTATTTCTATATCTAAAAACTACTATTTGTTATTTACGTAATTCATCAAATCAACATCATTTCCTAATAAGACATCGTTAGAGTTGATTCTGCCTTTTAAGCTATCATTTTCTAATTTCAACACTCCTCTAGGACATACTGCAGAACAAATACCACATCCAACGCAGCTAGATCTCACGATATTTTCACCTTTTTGAGCATAGGCGCGAACATCTATTCCTTGCTCGCAATATGTTGAACAGTTTCCACAAGAAATACACTGACCACCATTGGTAGTAATTCTAAACTTAGAGAAGAGACGTTGTTGAATACCCATAATTCCTGCCATTGGACATCCCATACGACACCATATTCTATTACCAAGTATTGGATAAAATCCAGTTCCAATAACACCAGAGAAAATAGATCCAATACCAAAACCATAGAAACTACGTAAACCGTCGGCAAGTCCATATTCTTTGGTGTTTAGCCCAAAAGACAAGTAACTTGCGTTAATCTTTATGTTATTAATATCTACAAAAGCTAATAAAACAAAGAAACCTAAGGTGATAATTAAAGATGCTGTAGCTCCTATAAAAGCATCACTTTTTAATTGGTCACGTTTCCAATATGCAACTGCCGCAAATACAATAACTAAGAACGCTCCGGAGGATATAAGGAAGCTGTTTTTTGTAAACCAATATTTAGTACTATCATATCCAAGATAGGTAGAGATTACAGCTGTTGTAAAAATTACAGCAAATACAAGTACTGCATTAATCAACCAGCGTTCAATTTTCCAAGCTTTAACACTTTTATCAGATAACTGACGGAAGGCATCACCTGCAGTTTCTGCTAATCCACCACAACCACATACCCAAGAACAATACCACCTTTTTCCATATTTATAAGTAAGCCAAGGAGAGATTACAAAAACCATTAGTACAGCAAGTATTAAAAAGAACAGTCCAATCGTTTGTGCGTTAATAAACTGATCTACTCTCCATTGATCAAAGGCATAATAATTTAATGGCCACATTAATTTTATATCATTATAAGGCAATGAAAAATCATCTGAATTTAAACGTGCCATTAATTCTGGGATCACGAATGCAAATGCTGTTTGAAAAAACATTACACTAACTGTGCGTAATTGCTCGTAGCGATTATGTTTGTATTTCATCATAAATTTGATACCAAATGCAATGATCGCAACAGTATATAAAGTACCATATACAAACCATTCGCTCGCTTTTTCGTTCTTTAGGGCATAACTTAAGGGATCAAATAATCCAATCAATCCGGTATTAGCTCCATCGGCGCCTTGTCCAAGACCTAAAAGCTCTGCATAAAAATATAACACGATATAAAAACCGGTTAAGAATACTCCTGCAATCCAAGCCAGAACACCACGAGAAGACATGGATTTAAACCATACTCCATCATTCTTTATTCCTTCCAGTTTTTTATCGTAAGCTCCTTTTGAAAAAACAATAATACCAGTGGTTAGTGCTACTAAGGATACCGTTAACCATAATGCTTGATTTGGGAGGTTAACATTAAAAGTTGCTAATAATAGGATTAAAAGTCCAGACATTCCGATAAGAACACCTATCTTTTGTATTGTATTTAGGCTTTTAGGTGGTTGTCCTGTTAAAGCCATATTTCTTTCTACTGCCATGATTTATGCGTTTACGGTTTGTTGCTTCTGAAAAGCGTTTAAAATATCTTTTTCGAAATGTTTGTAAAATTCAGGGTCAAAATTCGCTTCAGGAAGATGCTCCATCACATAATCCACATCTCGCTTTTCTGTTAGCCATCGATCGAATACTTCATGGCGCATACGAATTCCAAAAGTGTTAATTCCTAAAAACTCTCTCGTTTCTTTATGATAAGACACAGTTACACATTTGGTATCACTTTCATGTATCCAATGAAATTGTGCTTCATATTCTTTGGGTCTACCAAATACCCATCCATAAGTTTGATATTCGATATCTAAAAATTTTGCACTATTAAACCAATATCCTGGTTTGTATTCTAACTTGTTTCCACATATGGTTTGCGCCACAGTTTCGCCCATCATTCTGCCGGTATACCATACAGCTTCGATAGGTCTTCTATTTCCAATTGCTTCATGCTGTTCTGCGCAATCACCTATAGCGTATACATTTGGAATGCTAGTTTCCAAAAAACGATTCACTTTTACACCTCTCCCTATTTCTATACCAGAATCTTTCAGAAAATCTACGTTTGGAGATACTCCAGCCGTTAAACCAACAACATTGCACTCAATTTCCTCACCAGTTTCTTGTATTACAATGGATTTTACTTTTCCATGATCATCAGCCTTAATTTCTTTCAGATTTACGCCTAAACGAAGATCAATATGATGATTTTTGATATGTCTATTAATCATTCCACTCTCTCCTGCAGGAAGCACACCATTCCAAAAACTATCTTCTCTAACTAAGAACGTTACTGGAATACCTCTAGAATGTAGCATTTCCGCTAATTCAATTCCGATAAGTCCACCACCAACAATAACAGCTCTTTTACAAACAGTTTTATTAGGAGCATATTTTTCCAGGTTTTCTAAGTCTTGTTTATGATACATCCCCATAACTCCATCTAGGTCCTGACCAGGCCATCCAAATTTATTTGGTTTAGATCCCGTAGCTATGATGAGCTTATCATATTGCAGATTCTCTCCGTTTTCGAAGATTAATTGACTTTTTTCATGATCTACTTTAGAAACATATCCTTTCTTTAGTTCTATTCTGTTTTTCTCCCAAAACCAGTTTTCGTAGGGTTGTGTATGTTCAAATTTCATGTGTCCCATGTATATATACATAAGAGCTGTACGGGAGAAAAAATAATCAGTCTCGCCAGAGATCAGGGTAATCTTTTTATCAGACATTTTCCGGATGTGTCTTGCAGCTGTCACACCAGAAATTCCGTTGCCGATTATTGCAATATGTTCCATAGAGTTTTATGTTAGTTGATTTTAATTCTAGTTCTTAAAATGAAGCTTCTGTGCGTAAGTCGTATATAAATATAAGAACTTAAACAGCTTCAATAATTTAGAATTAATCTAAAAAGCTGAGGTTTTGTAAGTTTTCTTTTTGAATTCGAACGGCATTTACCTTATAAAACACAAGTGTACTTTCCCAATAGTTTTTTGAAAATAATTTGTAAGTAGCTCAGAAAGGCTTCGACTCAATGCCCGTTACCAAGGTAAATTATAAACTTAAATGTAAACACAACTTCATATGTAAGAAGTAAAAAAAATAGTCATGAAAAAAATACTTTATATACTAACATTATTAACTATAACGAATAGTTTTTCTCAAAGTACAAAGGAATTCTTTACTAAATCGGATGCTTTTTTTAAAAAGCATGTTACAGATGGTAGAGTAGATTATAAGACAATAAAAAGTAATCCAGGAACTCTTAATGAGCTATTAGATATGGCAGCTACTATAAGTATTTCTAAAAGTGATCCAAAAACCTTTCAGGCATTTTATATTAATGGGTACAACTTATCTGTTATAAAAGGAATCGTAAATAATTTTCCAACAAAATCTCCACTAAAGATTAAAGGATTTTTTGATAAAACTAAATATAAGTTGGCTGGTAAGGAAACTACGCTAAATGATTTGGAGAATAAGATACTACGTAAAAATTTCCCAAAAGAACCCCGTTTCCATTTTGCATTAGTTTGTGCAGGGTTAGGATGTCCTCCAATAATATCTGAAGCGTATACGCCTGCTTTGTTAGATAAACAATTACAACGTCAGACCACGATAGCATTAAACAATCCGAATTTTATTAAAGTAAAAGGAAAAAAGGTGCAACTGTCCCAAATTTTCGAGTGGTATAAAGGTGATTTTACTCAGAACGGATCAGAAATTGATTACGTAAATCAGTTTAGAAAAGAAAAAATCCCTTCAAATGCGAGAATCTCTTACTATCCATATAACTGGAGTTTAAACATTATTAAATAACAAATCATAATATAAGGTTAACATATAATAATAACCTAAACTAATTTTTAATAACCTATTGTAATCATGAAATTTACTAAAAACATTATAACCGCTTTTTGCCTTTTGTTAACCGTTTCTTTTGCTGTTGCACAGGATGATGATTCTGATCTTTCAAATGTGCAAGAGTTTACACCTTCTAAATTGTTGAAAAAAGGACAATGGGATATTAAATTTTTTAATAGTATCTATACACAGACGGAGCAGACTGATTCTGGTAGTAAATCAGTAACTATAGATAGACAAACATTCTTTACAAATACAACAGAAATCTTTACCGGAATTAGTAAAAACTCTCGTGTAAATATAGGTGCTGTTTTTCAAGTTAGATCAAATGCCTTAAATGGGCAAGGTGCTTTGGATGTTTTTAGTTTCGAAGATAATGGAAATGATAGAAGATCGGGTTTAACAACAATTGCACCAGCAATAAGAATACAGCCCTTTAGAAGTTTATCTACATTTTCATTTACTTCTGCTCTTATTATTCCGGTTTTTGAAGATACACCTGATTCTGTGGATGATAACGTTTTTTCATTTTTGGATCAAAGAAGCTTAGCTTGGGAAACTAAATTTTTCTATGACAGAACTTTCGGAGGGAATAAGTGGCAAATTTTTACTGAAATAGATTTTAAATTTAATTTTGGCGAAAAATCAAGTGAAGCAGATCCTTCTCAAGAAAATGTTTCTGAGCGTTTTGCTAATAATAGTTTGTTTTTACCAGTAAGTGCTTTTTTGAGTTATTTTCCATCTTCAAAATCTACAGTGTTTATAAATGCGCAACAATCTTTTCTAATTGACTTAGGAAATGATTTTGCCCAAAATGGAACTCAATTAGGATTTGGTGGAAAATATCAGTTAACAAAGGTTCTTAACGTAGAGGCATCTTTTGGAAAGTTTGTTAGAGGAGATAATTTTCAAGGATTGGGTCAAACATTTAGCTTAGGTTTAAGAGCTTTGTTTTAGTAAGAAACAAAATATATTGTATTTTCAGCGGGATAAAAAACAGATATGAAACATCTTTTTATACCGCTGATTTTCGCTTTTTTTTGTAGCTGTTCTGGACAGGAACCAAAAATGAATGGGATAAGTTTTGTAGCCTCACCAAATCAGATTGATGAAACACATATAGAACCTGTAGTTAGTGTAAATGCAAATTGGGCTGCGGTAATGCCCTTTGGGTTTGTGAAAAATCTAAAAGAACCAACAGTAGTTTTTAATATAGAGAGACAATGGTGGGGAGAAAGAGCAGATGGAGCAAAACGTACGATTGAATTACTAAATCAGCGAGGGATCAAAGTAATGCTGAAACCTCAGATTTGGGTGTGGAGAGGAGAATTTACAGGTAATATTTCTATGGATTCTGAAGAAGACTGGAAAACCTTACAAAACTCTTATGAAGCATTTATTATGCTATATGCTAAACTAGCAGAGGAACTTAAAGTTCCTCTGCTATGTATAGGTACCGAATTACACAGTTTTGTACAGAAAAGACCAAAATATTGGAATCAATTGATTCAAAAAATCAAAGAAGTCTACAAAGGAAAGCTGACCTATGCAGAGAATTGGGATCAGTTTGCTAAAGTACCTTTTTGGGATCAGTTGGATTATATAGGGATTGATGCATATTTTCCAGTATCTGACAGCAAAACACCAACTGTAGAAGAATTAAGAAAAGGTTGGCAGGTGCATAAAAAGAAGATAGGAAATGTACAAGCTGAGATAGAAAAGCCTGTACTGTTTACAGAGTATGGATACCGAAGTGTACATTTTACAGGAAAAGAACCTTGGTATTCTAATAGAGTACAAGGAAATATAGATTTGCAAGGTCAGAATAATGCATTAACAGCATTGTATGAAGAATTTTGGAAAGAACCTTGGTTTGCTGGTGGTTTTTTATGGAAATGGTATCACAATCATGAAAAGGTAGGCGGTGAAGAGAATAATAGATTTACCATACAAAACAAACCATCAGAAAAGCTAATTCGGAAGTTGTATAAAGATGAGTAAAAACAATTATATCGTATGTCTTCTATGTTGCGTTTTATATGCTTGCAACAGTGATGAAAATACGATAGCATTGAATGCTTCTTTAGCGACTTTAGTAAGTTCTAATGATATAGAAGTAAATAATGTTATTGCATGTGCTTCTGGATCTGAATCTGATGAAAATAGTATCATTGCTTACGTTTATCCAAGACCCGAAGCAACTGATATTAGATATTATGAAACCTCTAATATCGATGTAGATAAAAACGATTATAGTAATTACCAAAGAATACTCATAGAATCGACGGATTTTTTTAATGGCTATCTTCGAAAGTTTACTAGAAATACAGATGAAGAGAAATGGGTAATTATTACTTTTTTTGAAGAAGGAAAACTACACTTATCGAATCCAATTCGATTAAAGCATAAGACGAAACCTACGGAATTTACAAGTGAAGTAAATATTGATTTGGCAACAGAAAGCATGCCGGTATTTTCTTGGCAAGATGGGGTGTTTGATGATAATGCTATTTATTTTCAGGTAGTTTCTGATAGTGATAACGAACTACTTTCGGGAACTTATACTTTCGAGAAACAATTTCAGTATTATAAAACTGAAAATGTAGTGCTTAATATCACTATGGGAACACCACCACCGTTAGAAGCTATGAGCTCTTATAATTTCACACTAATGGGGGTTAGTGAAGACAATTGGGTAAACCTTTTGATACAAAAAGAATTTCAACTTTAATTTTATTTAGATTTTCCTGTAAGATCATAACATATTTTGCGTCTACGATGGTAAAAAATGTTATGAAGAACATCTTAATAGCACTGATTTTCTTTGCGTATTGCGGAAGTTTTTCTCAAGAAACTGTTGTCTCAGAATTACAAATTACCGGTTTAAAAAGAACCAAGGAATCCTTTATTAGGAAATTGGTAAAAGTAAAACCAGGATCTACCTATGATTCTTTACGAGTAGCAACAGATATCGAGAGATTGAAAAGACTTCCTGGTGTAGCAAATGCCGAAGTTGTAGTGAAGCAAAATCAAGATTCCGGATATCAAATTACGTATGCTATTGAAGAAAATTTCACCATTATTCCTGGTTTAAGTATTGCGACAGATAATAATGGAGAATTTGCGTATAGAGTTTCACTTTTCGAATTCAACCTATTTGGAAGAAATCAAATTTTTGGAGGTTTCTATCAGCGAGATGTTTTTGATTCCTATGGAGGTTATTGGGAAGCACCATATCTATTTACAAATAAATTTGGGATAGGTATTAATTATAAAAATCTTGTTTCTCAAGAACCTATTTTTCTAGAAAATAATAATACTATCAATTATAAGTTTGATACAAGAGCGTTTGAATTGAACTTTTTGTATGAGTTTGATTTTCATAACCGAGCTGAGGTTGGTGTTAATATTTCTAAAGAGGAATATGATTTTATAGAAGGGAATCTGCCTGCTGAAATTCCAACCCGTCTTTCTGCTAATAAAATTGCGTATAGAGGAGAATATGAATATAACGATATTGATATCGATTATCAGTATGTTTCAGGTTTTAGAAGTCTATTGGATTTCCGTTTTGTAACTGGTGGAGAAGGCTTGTTGGATGATTTTTTTATTGGAAGAAATGATTTTGAATATTTTAGAAGAATCGGAAAACGCGGAAACTGGGCGAATCGTCTGAGATTGGCGTATGCGTCGAATGATGATACCCCTTTTGCGCCTTTTGCAGTGGATAATCAACTAAACATACGAGGAGCTGGAAATACGATTGATAGAGGTACTGCCGCTATTGTATTAAATACAGAATATAGGCATACTTTATATGAAAAAGGATGGTTTGTGGTTCAGAGTAATGTTTTTGTAGATACCGGAACATGGAGAAACCCAGGAGGAGAATTAGTGGAACTGGTAGATGGTAGTACCTTACGGTTTTATCCTGGAGCAGGAATACGACTCATACATAAACGAATTTTTAATGCAGTTTTTAGATTAGATTACGGTTACGGAATTGGAAATGATGCAACCAACGGAATTACCTTTGGAATTGGCCAATATTTTTGATTTGCAGTGTAATAAGACGTACCTTTGTTAGAAAATTGCTTCAAATACTTACAACTAAATGCGAATAAGACTTACCCTTGTCTTCATAACCTTTTGTTTTTGTTGTTTAGGCTACGCTCAGGAAAATGTAATCTCTGAAATCGTTATTCAGGGAAACAAAAAGACAAAAACGAAAGCGATTGCAAAATTGAATTCTATTCGAGAAGGTGATGTGCTAGATTCTATTCAAATAGAAGAAGATATCAAACGATTAAAACGCTTGCCAAGTATAGCACATGCGTATTATCAGGTACATAAACAGGAAAATGGTTATAAGGTAGTGTATGGAGTAGAAGAAAATTTCACGATCATTCCTAGTGCCAATGTATACACTACTAATAATGATGAATTTGCCTTTAGAGTTGGATTGTATGAGTTTAATTTGTTCGGGCAAAATGTGGCTTTGGGAGGTTTCTACCAAGATGATATTTATAGTTCGTTTGGGGTAAATATAAGAGCCCCTTTTTTATTTAGTAAAAAGTTTGGTTTAGCATTTAATTATCAGAGTCTTACTACGCAAGAACCTGTTTTTTTGGATAACGGTACGGCAGATTATAAATACAACAATACTTCTTATGAACTATTAGGGTTATACCAGTTTAACTTTCAAAATAGGATTGAATTAGGTGTTAACTATTTTAATGAAGATTATACATATCGAACTGGAGCAACAGCACCGGATGTTCCCTTAGATTTTGACGTAAATAAATTACTTTTCAAAGGAATTTACGAATACAATAACCTAGATTTTTATTTCCAATATGTTTCTGGATTTAGAAGCGTTGCAAACTTTCAATATGTGATCAGTACAGAAGAGGTACTTCCTGATTTTTTAATAGGATGGAACGATTTTATGTATTATCATAGAATTGGTAAAAAAGGAAACTGGGCATCGAGATTACGTGTAGGATTGGCCAGTAACGATGAATCGCCCTTTGCGCCATTTGCGGTGGATAACAATTTGAATATTAGAGGTGTTGGTAATACTATTGATAGAGGTACTGGAGTCATAGTTCTCAATACAGAGTATAGGCATACGTTGATGGATAAAGACTGGTTTGTTTTACAAAGTAATGTTTTTGTCGATGGAGGAAGTTGGCGAAATCCAGGAGGAGATTTTGGAGATTTTGGAGATACTCAAAACTTTAGAGTCTATCCAGGTGTAGGGTTACGTTTTATGCATAAGCGAATTTTTAATGCAATTTTTAGAATCGATTATGGATATGGAGTTACGGAAGATGCTACTAACGGTTTTGTATTCGGAATAGGTCAATATTTTTAGAAGAATAATGTTTTAGTGTTAAAAACAAGTTAATAATAAACCGAACGTTTGGTAAAAAACTAAAAAAGGCTACATTTGTAACGTTATGAGACCAGTAAAAGTAGATGATCAACAGTTAATAGAAGGCCTGAATCAAGTATTTAGGACTAAAGGGTATGAAGGTGCTAGTTTAAATGAGTTAGCGGAAGGAGCTGGTCTTAAGAAAGCGAGTTTGTATCATAGATTTCCTGAAGGTAAAAAACAAATAGGTTTAGCTGTACTGTCTTATTCTTCGGATTGGCTGCAAACAAATCTTTACAAAGTACTTTTGGATGAGACTAAAGAACCAAAAGAAAGATTAGAATTAGTATTACAAAAAATTGGTGAGTTATACGATCAAGGAAAAGAAACTTGTGTATTAAGATCATTGTCCATGGAAGCCGGAATGGAGATCTTTGGTGAAAAAATAAAATCAGAAATGGAATCTTGGATTCAACATTTTTCTGATTTTGGTTTGGAGTTTGGCTTAGATAAGGAGGTATCTTCTAAGATCGCGAGAAAAGGTCTTATTGGTATACAAGGAAGTTTGGTGGTGTCTAATGCAATGTCGGATAATTCATTATTCTTAGAAACTTTAGAAGAAATAAGAAAATACTATATACGGTAACATATTTTTTTAAATAATAATTATACCGAACGTTCGGTAACAAATAAAATCATCATGGAAAAAAAGTATCCTTTACCTCCTTTTACAGAGGAGACAGCAAAACAGAAAGTGCAAATGGCAGAAGATGCCTGGAACTCAAAAGACCCAATTAAAGTGTCAAAAGCATATAGCGAAGATACCGAGTGGAGAAATCGGAGTCAATTTATTAATGGAAGAGAAGAAGTACAAGATTTTTTAACCGATAAATGGAAGAATGAACAGGAATATAAATTGAAAAAAGAACTGTGGGCTTTTACAGAAAATAGGATTGCAGTTCGATTTGAATATGAATATAAAAATGATAAGGAACAATGGTTTCGAGCTTATGGTAATGAGAATTGGGAATTTGATAAAAACGGTCTTATGAAAAAGAGATACGCTAGTATCAATGACCTAGAGATATCAGCATCTGACAGAAAATTATAATTTAATTTAAATATATACACAAAATGAAAATTCAAACAACAAAACATCTAGTTTTAATCCTAATATTCGCTATTACAAGTAGCATGTTGGGGTCTGACCTAAGCTTTATTAGCAATGATAATGTAGTTACTGAAGCGTATAGTGTGAAATATAAAAAAATTAATGTAGATGGGGTACAAGTAGCCTATCGCGAAGCGGGTAATCCAAAAAATCCAGCAGTGGTATTATTACATGGTTTTCCAGCTTCTTCACACCAGTATCGAAAGGTATTAAATCAATTATCTGATGAATTCTATTTGATAGCACCTGATTATCCAGGTTTTGGTAATAGCGACTTCCCTAGTGAAACTGATTATGAATATACATTTGATAATCTGGCGAATACTATTAATACTTTTTTAGAAAAGTTGGAACTAACTTCGTATGCATTAATGATTCAGGATTATGGGGCTCCTGTAGGATTTAGATTAGCTACCAAACATCCAGAAAGAGTAACCGCAATTATCAATCAAAATGGGAATGCGTATAAAGAAGGATTAGGACCTGCTTGGAAAGATCTTAGAGTATTTTGGGCTAATCGGAATTCAGCAACCGAAGAGGCATTATTACCAGTATTCTCGTTAAAAGGATTGGAATGGCAATATACTCATGGAACAAGAAATCCCGAAAATGTAAACCCGGATACTTGGCATTTGGATTACTTACGATTGTCTAGACCGAATGCTCACAAGGTAAATTTAGATCTGTTTTATGATTATCAAAATAATATTAAGTTATATCCTAAATGGCAAAAATATCTTAGAGATAATCAACCTCCATTATTAATTGTTTGGGGTAAGAACGACGCTTTTTTTCCCGAGAGCGGTGCTAGAGCTTATAAAAGAGATGTAAAGAATATTGATTATAATATCTATGATACTGGACACTTTGCTTTAGAAGAAGAGAGCGAATCCATTATTAAAAAAATGAGAGCATTTTTACATAAGGTTTTATAAATAATAGTTATTTGAGAGGAACAAGGATCTAGTAATTAAAACTAGATCCTTGTTTGTTTATTATGGAAGTATACCTGTTAGACACATATGCGTTTCTCTCGTTCCTAAACAACAACCATTTGGTAGTGGATATCCACCACATGCCTGACATTCTTGAGGAGAATATGTTGGGCAAGTTGCTCTTACAGCTCCACCATTTACAGACCTTTGCGCTTCTTTACTAAGGGTCTGAGTGTCTTTTAAATTTAAAATGCTTTTTAACATGATTAAGGTTTTAAGATAATATTTCCCCAAACATTTAGAGACACTTGAGGTGTATGTCTATGAAATTGAGAACGAAAAAATGGGGAATTTGTTGCTTTTTATAAATGGTTTATTATTTCTTCGGCACTTTCTTTTGTTTTTACAAAAACTTCTTCGTTCATAGTAGTACCTTCCAAAGGCAGAAATGTTATATCGGTAATTCCAATAAGTCCTAAAACAGTTTGTAAATATGGCTGAAGAAAATCTAAGGCTTTCATTTCCTGAGAGTCATACACAGCTCCAGCAGAGGTGATGATATAGGCTTTCAGCCCTTCAATTTTTCCATAAAAACCACCTTCTTCATTGACTCCAAAAGTGCTATTGATTCTAACGATATGATCAATCCAGGCTTTTAGAGCAGAAGGAATACTAAAATTATACATGGGCGTACTGATCAACAAGATGTCTGCTTCTTTTAATTCAGCAATTAGGGTGTTAGATAATCTAATAGCTTTACTTAAATCATCACTAAGTTGATCAGTTGGAGTGTAAAATCCTTCAATGGTTTTTTGCTGGATATGAGGTATTGGAGTATTGATAATATCTCTTGCAACTAAAGTGCTATTTGGGTTTTTTTGTTGCCATTGTTTTTGAAATAAATCTGCCATTTTTCTGCTATCTGAATTCTCAATTCTAGAACTAGCATCGATTCGTAATAATTTCATTTTTTTATTTTTTAGAGTTTAAAAATTCATATACTGCACTAAAATCCAAGTTTCCATATCCTTGTTGTTTTGCTTGTGCAAAAATTTCTTTTGTACTATTTAGATTAGGTGCAGCTACATTGTTTTCATACGCTGATATACTAGATAGGTGAAGATCTTTTTGTATCCATTTTAGAGGGAAATTAGCTTCATAATCCGAATTTTCGAGTTTATGACGTAGATTCGAAATAACAGGAGCTACTACTGGAGTGTTTAGAAGCACATTAAAGAGTGTTTCTTTTTCTAATTCCAATGCCTCTCCCATCACCATTGCTTCTGCAAAAGCAACCATCGATTGCCCTAATAATTGATTGATTAGCATTTTCATGGCTGCACCTTTTCCAACTTTTCCTAGGTGCAATGTCTTTTTGCCCATGATGGTTAATAATGGTGATACTTCATTTACCGAAGCAGTATCTCCTCCAACTAAAAAAAGCAATTCTCCATTTTCTGCAGGTGCTTTTGTTCCTGCTACCGGAGCATCCAGATAGCGAACTCTGAATTCTTTTGATATGATATCCATTTCCTTAGTGAAGGAAGGGTTTACCGTGCTGCAATTCAACCAAATACTATTATCCTTAAGTGAAGAGAGAAAACCTTGATTTCCCGAAGCTACTTCTCTTACTACTTCAGGAGTAGAAAGCATTGTAATTATCACATCAGTTTCTTTAGCAACTTCTTTGGGTGAAGTAGCCCAAGCTGCACCGTTTTGCAATAGATGTTTTGCTTTTTTTTTGGTCCGGTTATATACAACCAGATCATATCCTTTTTTTTGGAGATTGGCTGCCATTCTACTGCCCATAATACCAAGTCCTATGAATCCTATTTTTTTCATCTGTACATATTTATTTTGTACAAATGTCTAGGAAAATAAATGTGCTAAATTTTCAAAAAAACAAAAAATAGTGTTTTTCGGTCAAAACTTTATAAAAGGATATCTTTTCGATATTTGATTTGAAATTGTTTAGGCGAAAGGCTAAACTTATTTTGAAATATTTTTATGAAGTGTGATGTGTTTTCATAACCAACTTGTTGTGCAATAGCTGTTACCGAACTAGGAGTATCTTTTAATAAGAGCGCTGCCTTTTCCATTCGTCTCTGAACTAACCATTTCTTAGGGGAAACTCCGAATTTGGATTTAAAATCTCGACGGAAAGTCGAAATACTTCTACCTGTTAGATATGCGTAATCTTCTATATCCAATGGTTTGTCATAGTTATCACCCATAAAAGCTTTAATGTCTTTTTTAGCTCTTCTTTTGTGATGTTGCAATCTATTTACAAAGGCTTCACCTGCATCAGAAAGGCTAATTAAATGCAATAATTCGAGTAATTTCGGTTTGGTAAATTGATGTTGATTTTTATTTCTATATAAGGTAATGAGCGTGTCCGTGAATAATCTAATATTTTGATCATATGCTAAAATGATGCTATTGTTAGAGTTTGTTATATCTGAGACTTCAAAGTTTTGTAAGAACTCATCTGTAATTTCTTCATCAAAAAAGAATACAATAGCCTCAAAAGATTCATTTTTTGGAATGATATCGGATATCATATAAAGCCCTCTTGGGAGAAGTATCATTTGATTCTTGTTTACAATCGAAAGATCTCCTTCTTTGGTTTCAATTCGTAATCCACCGTTTAACACTAATGTTAATGCATGCGATGCTAAATAACGCTCATTCTGAAGGTCTGAATGCTGTACGCTTTTAAGAATGACACAGGATAATCCATCTACTAAGACTTTTTCAATCTTTGGATGCTGGTAGAATGCTTGTGGAACTACTTTCATAACAAACAAAAATCTTAAAAAATCGTTGGGTAAAATACTGTTGTTTCATAAAAATAACGATTTTCGGTCAGAACTTATTTAGATTTAAATAATAATTTCCCCTCTAAAATAAATTCATCAGCGATCGCATTTTCTTTCATTCTTTTAAAAATACTGGGAGAATTATGATTCACTCCATATTTAGTTCTATCTATCGAATATTTAAATGTAATCAAGATATCAGCGCCTTTGGTTTCAATAGTAACGGGAATATTTTCTGTATTTGTTTTGCCCTTAATCGTAAGGCTTCCTTTTAAAACAGTTTCTGTGTTCTCTAATGTGACTGAGTTTTTAACGATAAAGGTAGCTGTTGGATATTTCTTTACTTCAAAGAAATCTTCATTTTTAAGGTGATTTTTTAGGTCATTATTTTCGTGATCAATACTCTTCATGTTAATGATTAATTGTAAGGAAGAAATGGTATTGTCCAAGGTCGTTACGGTTCCATTTTTAGGTGCAATAGTTCCAGTAAGTGCGTACGAGTTAAAGGCAGCTTTTCCTGTCCATGATAGTTCGGAACTTTTTACATCTAAAGTGTAATTCTGCGCTTGTATCTCAGGTAATCCGAAAATGATTAGACTTATAATTAGTATATTTTTTAATGTTCGCATAATTGATTTAGTTTAAAAGTTTATCCGTTGTTTCAATCTTCTCATAACCGCATACAGTTTCTCCATCTTCGGTTATACCAATGAAATACCACATGGCCCATCCACCAAACAGCGCATCATCTGTTCGCCAATTGTTTGCCCAGGTATAAGGTTGAGATTGTTTCATTACCTGTTTTTTGGTTTTGAAATTTTTGTTTAATTCTTTTAGTGGATATGATTTTCTTAAATTCCAAGTATCATTATAGAATAGATATGCACCGTATTCAATAATTGTTATTTCACTTTCTTTACATAGAATAGCGGTATTATGTTTCCAGTAATATCGATCATCAATTTTTATTGCATCAATTGATTTAGGAAAATTTTTTACGGAGATAGCTCTGCGTAAACTGCTTAATTTCTCAGGCAATTTATCATTTATGGGTGTTCCATATTTAGTTTGCGCTGTTAGTAAGAACTTATACATAACAGCGCATAGTAAGATTGCTTTTTTCATGATTATTTTATTTTTTCTGCAGTCCATACAGCTAAAAAGTCCTTCTTTATAGCATGTGTAGATCCATAAAGTTTTCCATTTTTGTAGTAAAATGTGGTATTATAGTCACCACTATTGTCACCAGAGATAAGTGCTACATAAATCACATCTAATTGAGTGTTTACTCTTCCTTCTCTCATTTTTACACCTTCTCTGTAAAATGTTCCTTCTACGGATTTGGAAGTAATCTTATCGATACGCATCATAGCAAAATTGGAATCTGTGTTATCTTGCGGGCTCATATCCAGTTTCCATTCACCAACTAATTGTTGTAGATCATTAGTACGTTCTTGAGAAAAGCTATAGAAAGATGTTATTAATACGAATACTGTAAATGTCATTAATTGTCTCATGTTGTTCTGATTTTAGAATTGTTCGAGACAAATATTGATCATTTAATAACCAAAATCGTTTCAATTCGCTAAATGAGACGAATTGTGAAGAAAGTTAAGGGCTCAATTTTTTAATTGAGACTATTTAACTATTTGATTTTAAAGCACTAGGAGGTTTACCGGTTATTTTTTTAACTGCTCGGTTAAAAGAAGCTTTAGAGTTAAAACCCGCTTCATAAGCTAATGCTAAAAGGGTAAAATTGTTATTTTTTGAGTCATTTACTAACCTTTTTACTTCTTCAATACGAAGTTCATTGATGTAGTCATTAAACTTTTTCTCGTAGATGGTATTAAGACACTTGGTTACCAAGTATGGTTTTACAGATAATTGTTCGGATAGGGAAGCTAAGGTAAGTTCAGGATCTTTAAATAATTGGTCTTCTTGCATTTTGAGCTTTAAAGCATTACTAATAGTTACAAGTTGTTCTTTTTCTTTATCTGAGACAGTTGTTGTTGGTTTAAATGCACTTTCTTTTCTGCGAGAAAACCCTTCTAGTCCTAACCAATAGGTAATAATTGCCATGCCTATAAATACAGGGTGACCGTAGAAAAAATTACTGGCAAAATTGAAAAAGAAAAAGTCTATTAAAATTCCAAGAACATAAATAATAGAGAATATTTTCATCACTAAAATTACTCTTTTGATCCAGTCGAGTTTTCCTGGAATGATCTTATATCCTTCGACACTCGTCATATTACTTAGTATTTTTTCGGCTTTGCTACTATAAAAAATAATGAGTGCTCCAGAAATAACAAACATCGTTGGATAATGCATCCATACTACATATCCCCAATATCCTAACCAAGTAAGGCTTTCTCTGGTTCCATCCCAGTAAAAGTTTTGAGCTTTGATAAAAAAGCTCCAGGCAAATTCAATGAATACTGGTAAAAAATGAATCCAATCCTTCCGTTTAAATTCAAATTTGGGATTCACATAACTTTTTACAAAAAAGAAAATAAGCGTTCCGTAAATCCAATTATATTCTAGCAAAATATGATACCAAACATCATAACGACCTAAACCAAATATATTTAATGTCTCTACGATAAGTCGGTAAGAAAAGAAGAATAAAATGGTAGCCAGAAACCTATTAGCTATATAGTGTAATCCATTTTTCTGCCATAATATGGTTCCGAAAATTATTCCCTGAATAGCTCCAATAAGGAGTAAAACAACTAAAAGTATTGGTATTGTTTCCACTTCCCTAAAGATAAAGAAGTAGATTTAAGAAACAACTTTTTTCTTATAATACCTATATAAATCTTCTGATGAGGCACCCAGCCATCGTCGCATATGAATATTTAAGAAGTGGTATTGCAATCGCCAAACTCCGACTTCTCTGTAACGTCTTGCAGAAGTAATGACGTATTTAGGAATGATAACAAATTTGTTAATCGCAAAAAGACGATCTACGAGATCATTATCTTCATAAACGATATAATTTTCGTCGTACCCTTCTATTTCTTTAAATAATGATGCTGTTATAAATTGACTTTGATCACCACCACGACAGCGTTTACTTTCAAATTTTGTAAGCCACCCTAGAAATCGCAACCACCAATGATTTGAATCAAACTTCATCCGAAAACATCCAGCTTCATTACCTTTTTGTATTTCTGCTATGATATCCTTATCATAATGTTTTGGAGGAAAAGAATCAGCATGCAAAAAATACAGAATTTCACCAGTAGCAACTGATGCTCCTGTATTCATCTGCTTAGCACGACCTTTGTCGGAATCTACTAATTTAATCTTTACTTCTTGGCTTTCTGCAAACTGTTGTACCACGGTTTTTGAATTATCGGTACTTCCACCATCGACAATGATAATATCACTAATGGTGTCTTTAGCATAAGAAACTTGTATCAAATGCGAAAGCAGCTTACATATAGAAGCCGCTTCATTAAGAATAGGAATGACGATAGAAATTTTCAAAAGGTCAGCTATTGTTTATGGTATAAAGTTACTCATTTAAACTCCAATCATATTTCTTATATCCTTTCTTTTTTTGTTTGTCAATTTTAACTTTAGCGTATTTATTGATAAAAGATTTTGCATCTTCACCATCTACCTTGAAATCCTTTTTAAACCAACTAAATATTTTTGAAACCTCTACTACTTCTTCAGTAATGGTATTTCTTTTAGGGTCATTGATAAAGTTTCCAGTAAGTGTTTCCAAAGCATCGTCAACGTTGGTCGCTGTAAAAGCTCTATTCCATACTATTGGACAAGAAAAAGAAGCACAATTGATAGCAAAATGAATTCTAGGTTCTCCTAGTTTTCTAAGAATTTTGTGTTCTAGTTCATTTAAACTGTGTAATACACCATTAATTTTAAAGAACTGTCTATCCCAAGGATTTTTAATGTCTTTAATACTTTTTAAAGGATAGTTATCAATGATAAGCTTGATCGTATAGGCATTGTAAGCATTAATCCAGTACGCTAACTTTTCTTCTTTGCTCCAATTTTCTGCAGGTGGATTATCAGAAAGATAGTTGAAGTATTTATATAGTTCTGCACTGTCTCTCATAAATCCTTTATAATCTACTTTTCCTTCTTCTGATACATTGATCAATAATATCTGATCCCAGATACCGTGATCTAATTTTTGTTGCGCTTTAGTCTGTAGCGATATGAAAGTAATAATTGCGAATACAAATAGTTTTGGGGTCTTCATTTTTTATGTTTTTTATTCCAAATGGTTAGGTTTGACACTTAATTTATTTCTTGTTTTCCAAATAACGAAATGTTTATATAAATATTCGTTAAATACTCCAAGTTAGTCCAAAGTCTGTGCCATTCCTTACAGATGTTATTCGTAATTCATAGTTCCTTGTATTGGAACTTACTTTTCGAATGTGTATTATTGTAATCGAACTATTTTTATATGATTAGTACAGTTTTAAAACTTCCTTGCGGAGCAGTATTAAAAAACAGATTGGTGAAATCTGCGATGACAGAACGTATTAGTAATCGGGATTATGAAACTGTTAAAGGCCATAATCGGTTGTATGAAGATTGGTCTGCTACTGGAGCAGGCTTGCTAATAACCGGAAATGTAGTTATCGACAGAAAACATTTAGAATCTGCGGGCAATGTATGTTTTGATGATGAAAATATGCTCCCAAAATTAAAATCATGGGCAGAAGCTGGTAAAAAACATGGTAATCATATTTGGGTTCAAATTTCACATTCAGGTCGACAAACAAATCGTTTTGGAACTGGTAGACCCTTAGCACCTTCTGAAGTTCAGTTAAAAAAGTTAGGGCTTTTTGGTAAACCTAAAGCTATGACAGAAGAGGATATTCTAAAAGTAATTAAAAGGTTTACCAAGGCTGCACAATTAGCCAAAGAAGCTGGTTTTACTGGTGTTCAAATCCATGCTGCTCATGGATATTTATTGAGTCAGTTTTTGTCACCTAATACCAATTTGCGATCTGATCAATGGGGAGGTAGTATTGACAATAGAAGTCGTTTATTGCTAACTATTATCAAGGAAGTTCGCAAAGTAGTAGGAGCTGATTTTCCTATAGCCGTAAAATTGAATTCTGCTGATTTTCAGAGAGGGGGTTTTACAGAGGAAGAATCCTTAGAGGTAGTTCGAATGTTGGATAATGAAAAGATAGACTTATTAGAGATATCTGGAGGAACCTATGAAAAGCTTGCTTTTTTTACTATGAATGAAGAAGATGGAAAACTAAAAGAGAGTACAAAACGCAGGGAGGCGTATTTTATAGATTTTGCTAAGAAAATAAGATCAATTAGCCAGCTGCCGCTAATGATTACTGGGGGTTTTAGATCATATGATTTTTGTAACGAAGTATTGTCTAACGGCGAGGTAGATCTAATTGGCATGGCACGTCCTTTTATTACGAATAGGGATGAGATATTGGATTTTCTAAAAGGGAAGTTACCTAGACTAGAAAACTTGGTTTTGCGTACTGGAATTAAACAATTTGAAGATGCAGCCGAAGGAGGGTTTTATGCCAGACAAATTATAAGGTTTTCGAAAGGAAAAGGGTTGAAAATCAATATGAGTCCGCTTTGGTGCTCTATGTTTTTGATTATATATGAATTTAGAAAAGCAATGTCGAAGAAGTTCTAAAAAAACATATCCCCAAAACTAAAATAAGTTCTAGGGATATGAATGCTTACATATTTAATAAATTTAGCAACATCCGCCACCATCGTAATGGAAAGTAGATTCGCTAATATAGATATCATCTCTTCCCAAGTCAGCAATAGCAGCAGCAGTTTTGTCACATACGGCAAGAGGTTGGTTTTTTAATAAAACGTGTCCTTTTTTATCATCAAAATAGTCTTCATCTCCATAATAAATAGCTGCTTTCCCAGTAAATATGCAAGGTCCATCCTCTGGCATTGGATCTTTAATAGCAGCTACCTCAATAGATTCTATATAGATCAATTCATCCGTTTCGTAGTTTTTAGGGTCTAATATACGATAAGGCTTACGTGCTCTAATTTCTATTGTTCCAAAACCAACATCAGTAAGTGCTTTTACATATTCTGCAATCGGAAGACTACCACTTAAACATAAAGCTCTTAATCGTTCGTCGTTTCTTAACGTTTCATTCATTGGCTGTTCACAAGTAGGATCACTCATTACTAATCTTCCATGCGGTTTTAAAACTCGATACATTTCTTCAATAGCTTTTTTAAGATCTTCTTCTTTAAAAATATTGAATAGACAATTCTGAGCCGCAACGTCGATGCTATTATCCTCAACAGGAAGGTTTAGAGCATCACCAAATCGGAGATCTACAAATTCACTTTTGAACCAATCATTTTGTTCTTCAGCTTCTTTAAAATTCTTACGAGAAGCTTCCAACATTTCTTGTACTACATCTACACCGATAACACCATGTTTTTGGCGTGAGAAATAAGAGAATTGTAATAATTCCATTCCTCCACCAACACCAACGTATAGAATTTTAGGATTGTTGGTAAGGTCTCGGGCATTTACAGTACTTCCACATCCATAATTCATTTCTTGCATGATCTTTGGGATTTTTAATCCTGGTAGTTCCCAAATTGGATTTGTGGTACAACATAGTCCAACATCTGGAGTTAATGCTGCTTCTTTATAAACATCATGTGTGGTTTCTAAATAACTCATATTTTATACTTTCTTTTTACTATTAATGGGGTTTATCTTATGCTTCTACAAGGATTTTATTAGTTCTTTAAATAAAAGAATCATTTCTGGTTCTGCTTTTCCTGCCATAGCGATAATTTCTTCAATATCTACAGCTTGTAAATTATCAGGATCACATTCATCCGTAAGTACAGAAACTGCTGCTACTTTTAAATTTAAGTGATTAGCGACAATAATTTCTGGAACAGTACTCATCCCTACTGCATCTGCTCCGATTATCTTCAAGTATCTATATTCTGCTCGTGTTTCTAATTGTGGCCCTACCACAGAGGCATATACGCCTTTGTGCAGAGTGATGTTATTTTCTTTTGCAATGGTCTCCAATTGATGATTAAGATTAGCATCATACGGAGCACTCATATCGGTAAAACGAGTTCCTAATTGTTCTACTCCTTTAAATGCAAGTGGCGATCCTCCCTGAAGGTTGATATGATCATCAATTAACATTAACTCTCCTTTTTTGAAATTTAGATTAATGGCTCCTGAAGCATTTGAAACTAATAATGTTTTAATTCCTAACTGTTGCATGATACGTACGGGATAAGTAACATCCTGAAGAGAATACCCTTCATATAGATGAAAACGACCTTGCATTACCACAACCTTTCTTCCTTCCAGATTTCCATAAATTAATTTCCCTTTATGAAATTCTACCGTTGCAGTGGGGAAATTAGGAATATGATTATAGCTTACTTCTTTTAGAACTTCAATTTCATTAAGTAGTTGTCCTAGTCCTGTTCCTAAGATGATTCCTATCTCTGGATTTTCAAATCCTTTTTCTTGTAGATACTCTGTTGTTTCTTTGATGTATTTAATCATTTTGATAACTTAATAGATGTTGAAAGGCCGAGATGTCTTTAATATCTTCATAATAGTCAATATCATTTCGTTCTTCCAGTAATTTTATATTGGTTTGTTGTAAATCGTTTAATGTGTTTTGAAGGACTGTCTCAGTACCCCAAGCTTTGTTTTCAAAAACTTCAGAGGTCATTCTTTTCATCCCTAACAAATAATATCCTCCATCCATTGCAGGACCAATTACATATTCATGATCTTGGAGAGCTCTAAATGCGTTTTCGATGTCTTCCTGATTTAAATCATACATATCACTACCAATGATGATGATATTGGTATATCCATTAGTAAAACCATTCTGAAATGCATTTTTCATTCGTTGTCCTAGGTCTTCACCATCTTGCTGTTTTTTGTGATAGATATGGTTATCCCAAATATCATTTTCTCTAACTTTTACAGAATAATGTACCTCTTTCGTGATATCCAGATCTTTTGTGATACTTACCGTATGATTTAATAAAGTTTGATATACCTCTAAAGCAGCATGATCGCCTATGGTAGCTGCTAATCTTGTTTTACATTTACCCAATTCGGGGTTTCGGGTAAAAATTAATAATAGATTCTTTTCTTTCACTTTTTGTATACTTTTTTTCCTTTATACAACCATTTTCCCCATTCTTCTGAAAATGCGTGTACCTCGTTAGTTTCTTTTCCGATCATATCTACCACTTCATTATCTTCATTTTTCCATTCAAATATGCCGCCGTATAAATTATATATGTTGGTATAACCAAATTCCTTTAACTTTTCTGAAATATCTTCTGATCGTATTCCTAAACTACAATACACTACAATTTTTGAATCTTTAGGAATATTTTGATTTACTATTTTGTTTATTTCAAAAAAATCATACCCAACATGAATAGCACCTTTTAAGTGACTTGTTTGGTACTCTACAAGCTCTCTTGCATCAAAAAGGATGACATCGTTTTTAGAAGTTTTCAGTTCTTTCACAGTAATGTAAGGGATACTCTTACTATTGTGTAGCGTTAATAACTCCTTTAAGGAATTTTGGCTTATTCCGAGTAAGGGTAATAGTATACAGAAAAATATAAGAGCTATTTTCTTCATATATGATGTTTGTAATGCTGTAATCCCAAAGGGATTGATTGGTCAATACTAAAATGTTGATATACTTTTTGACTGCTGTAGTTTTATAACAGCTATAATTCCTAATAAGGTATAGGAATCATCTAAATTGACTTTATAAATGTCTTAAGAGAAGAATGGTGATCCTTTATTGTAAAAGGAATATAGTTGGTAGGTATATGTATTTGTTATTACACCACGAAATATTTGAACAAAAGGACGTAATATTTCATTGATAATGGCCTTAATCATTTTAGATAGATCAAAACTAATTTTAGAAATAGTTTTTAAATCTTCTAACGTATCTATATCATAAAGAACTTCGAGTTGAGTAACTTCGATTTTTGAAGTTTTTATTAAAAGAGACACGCTCTTAGCCAGGTTTTTAGACTGCCAGGGGAGTTTTAAAAAGGTGTTTTTATTAAACTGAGATTTGTGTAACCCCATTAAATAAAATCCACCATCGGCAGAAGGTCCAAGTACAAAATTATTATTTTTAAGTTGCTTAACACTTTCAATTAAGTGGTGTTTTTGTAGATGAGGTGTGTCATTACCGATAGTAATAACACTTTCATATCCTCGATCATAAATATTCTGAATTGCATTTACAAAACGTTCTCCAAAACTATTTCCAATCTGATCTCTCTCTGTACATACAAAAAATGGAATCCCTGTACCTTGTACTATTTTGAGAGTAGCTTTATTAAGCTCTGAGAATAGTTTATCACCTCCAAATATTGGTTTATTGAGCACCTCCTGTTTAGAGGAGTTTGCAAAAACTAATATGGCGGTTTTTAAATTCATAATTAAGCTACTGTTCCTTGGCAACTACTTCCAGCACCAGCGGTACAACCATAACAATGCTGAGAAATGATAATATTTCTGTTTTGAAGTAATTCTTCGTTGTATTTGCTAATATGTTTTACCTTGCTTGCTACTTTTAGATCTAACATTTGATTAAAGTCACAATCATAGAGCCATCCATCCCAACTTATAGAAATCGTGTTTGTACACATAACATTAGCTACAGCTGAAGGATTATAGGCTTCTACCAAAGCATACATATAGTCTTCATAATTCTCAGATGCAATTAAGTAATCCAAAAATCTACTGATGGGTAAATTAGTGATTGCAAATAAATTATGAAAGTGAATTCCAAAATCTTCTAGCAAAGCTTTTTTAAAATCTTTTTCCATAGAAGCTTGATCACCTGGTAAAAAAGCACCAGAAGGATTATATACCAAATCCAGTCGAAGATCACTGTCGGGCATTCCATATCCGCGCTCATTAAGTTCTTGAAGCGCTTTTATGGATTTGTCAAAAACGCCATCTCCACGCTGCTTATCGGTTTTGCCTCTCGTCCAATGTGGCATTGAGGACACTACATGTACATTATGTTTTTTGAAAAAATCAGGCAAGTCATAATATTTTTTGTTTGCCCTTATGATCGTTAAGTTACTACGAACTATAAAATCCTTAATTCCAGCTTTACTTGCTTCTTCTACAAACCATCTAAAATTAGGATTCATTTCCGGTGCACCACCAGTTAGATCCAGCGTGTGCGCTCCTGTTTTTCTTATAACATCCAAGCATTGTTGCATGGTTTCTTTGGTCATAATCTCTTTGCGATCAGGACCAGCATCTACATGACAGTGTTCGCATACTTGATTACACATGTATCCAACATTGATCTGTAATATTTCAAGTTTATTAGGACGTAAAGGGTTTTTGCCAATTTCAGCAATTTTATCAGCAAATTTTGGTAGTTCACCGTTAGCAAAAATACCATTGTTTAGTATTTCTAATTGCCTATTAGAATCTGCTAATTCGTTATTTCTTTTTTTTAGTGACTTAGTAGCCATACATCATTTTTATTAAAATTGTCTTTCAAGATATCAGCCTCAATCTTACATAGACAACTTTTCGTATTTATTCATCATTTGTACACCATGTACTAGTGTAGCCCCACTTTCTATAGCAGCTCCTGCATGAACAGCTTCCATCATTTCTTCTTTAGTAATTCCTTTTTGTAAACCATCTTTTGTGTAGGCATCAATACAATAAGGACATTTTACCACATGGGAAACTGCTAAGGCAATTAAAGATTTTTCTCTCGCTGTTAATGCGCCATCTTCGAAAACCTTTCCATAATAATCAAAGAATTTAGTTCCTAGCTCTTCGCTCCATTCAGTAATTTTTCCAAATTTTCTAAGATCCGAAGGATCGTAATATGTTTTAGACATATAATCGTTGTTTTAAAACAGATAGTTATTGTATGTCGTAAGATATAGATTAAAACTTACAATAAATTTACCTTTTATTCATTATGTCTAAAATCAACATTATGGAGATAAAAAAAAAGGGAATGTTAAATATTTAAGTTTTTTTGTCAAAAATATACCGATCATACACGTCAAAATAACTAATTGACGACCATTATTAGGAATTATGAATTATATTGATCTATAATTATTTTGCTCTTCAATTGTTAAGATAAAAAGCATGTTTTTTTACTAAAAGATTTGTTGCATTTTAGATCTTAATCCCTAAGCTAATTTGTTATAATATATTTATTTAATCTTTATTAGGTTTTATTTTTAACTCCTGATAACTTTCTATTATTTTAACAATTAAATCTTTCAATTCGTTGATTAACAGTGATTTTTTTAGATATGCATAAATGTCAATGGGATAATTGAATTAAAATGTAATGATAATGTTAAGATTATCTAGTTAGCACAAAATAGAATGTAATGTTGTAGCTTTATCAATATTTCGAGATAAAAATCTAAAGTGTTTATTTACTGATTTTTGAAAAACGAATCAGATTTATATTAAGAAAGTAAGTAAGATAAATTTAATTGACGTAACTAAAAAATAAGATAGGTGAGAATTATTAAAGAATATGCTAAAAATAATATTTGTGGTATTGTCCTGTTGGGGTTGTTTGTAGGTGCTCCTTTACAGGGTTTTTCTCAGAATAAAAATATTGAGCAGAAAGTGGATTCTGTTATTGCTTTAATGACATTAAAGGAAAAAATAGGACAGCTTGTTTTATATAATGGTAGTTGGGATGTAACCGGACCACCATCGGATGTTGGTAATAAAGAAAAATATGAGAAACTTCGCAACGGAGAAGTTGGGGCTATGCTTAACGCTACATCGGTAGCAGGTACTAAAGAATTGCAAAAAACGGTAATGGAAAATTCGCGATTAAAAATCCCATTGTTGTTTGGATATGATGTGATTCATGGTTTTAAAACAATTTTTCCTATTCCACTTGGTGAAAGTGCAAGTTGGGACTTAGAGGCTATTAAAAAGTCTTCAGAAATTGCAGCAAAGGAGGCGACTGCGTCTGGTATTAATTGGGCATTTGGTCCCATGATGGATATTTCTAGAGATGCTCGATGGGGAAGAGTCATGGAAGGAGCAGGAGAAGATCCATTTTTAGCATCGAAAATAGCAGTTGCGAGAATTCAGGGATTTCAAGGAGATGATTTAGCAAAAGAGAATACACTTGCTGCATGTGCTAAGCATTTTGCTGCTTATGGTTTTGCAGAAGGAGGAAGAGATTATAACACAGTAAGTATAGGAGAATATGAATTACACAATACCGTATTACCTCCTTTTAAAGCGGCAGTTGATGCTGGTGTAGCATCAATGATGAGTTCGTTTAATGAGATAGATGGAATTCCAGCAACAGGTCATAAAGGTTTGCAAAGAGATATTTTGAAGAATACTTGGAACTGGGATGGTTTTATCGTTTCGGATTGGGCTTCTATTGCTGAAATGATTTTTCATGGATATGCAAAAGATAGAACACACGCGGCTGATATAGCGATACATGCGGGTAATGATATGGATATGGAAGGTAGAGCTTATGAAGTTGGTTTAGAAAAGTTGGTCAAAGATGGAAAAGTAGAAGAAAAGCTTATAGAAGATGCAGCCAAACGTATTTTACGAGTTAAGTTCGAATTAGGGTTGTTTGATGATCCTTTTAGATATAGTAATGAAGAACGTGAAAAAACAGAGATATATACAAAGGAGCATTTACAGATAGCTAGAGATGTTGCCAAGAAATCAATTGTTTTGTTAAAAAATGATGGTAATATATTACCGCTCAAGAAAGATGCAAAAAGTATTGCGGTTATTGGATCTCTTGCGGATGATAAAGATACTCCTATTGGAAGTTGGAGAGGAATGGCAACACCGAATTCTGCAGTATCATTATTAGAAGGTATAAAGGCTGCTGTATCAAGTTCTGCAAAAATTTCACACGCAAAAGGAGTTGAGATAGGTGTGGGTGAAAGAAGTTTCGTTAGAAGTTTGAAAGTTAATAGAGATAATTTTGATGGAATTGAAAACGCAGTAAGTGTTGCTAAAGAAGCAGAAGTAGTTGTCTTAGCATTAGGGGAAGAAGCTTTTCAATCTGGAGAAGCAAGAAGTCAGGTGAGTATAGAATTAACTCCGCCACAACAAAAGTTGTTTGATGCTGTTTATGCAGTAAACAAAAATATTGTAGTTGTGCTTATGAATGGTCGTCCAATGGCTCTTCCTAATATTGCTGAAAAAGCATCCGCAATACTAGAAACTTGGCATCTTGGATCGACTTCTGGAAATGCAATAGCAGATGTATTATTTGGTGATTATAACCCTTCAGGGAAATTACCAGTATCTTTTCCTAGACATGGAGGTCAAGCACCTTTGTATTATAATGTTAAAAATACAGGAAGACCAGTAAATCAGGATGGTATGGTGTTTTGGTCACATTATACTGATGAAAAGAATGATGCTTTGTTTCCTTTTGGTCACGGATTAAGTTATACCGATTTTGAATATAAAGATTTAAAAGTGAGTGCTCCAACATTTAGTGCAGGAGGAAAATTATCGGTCTCTGTTACAGTTAAAAACACGGGGAAAGTAAAAGGTAAGGAAGTGGTACAGCTGTATCTTAGAGATTTAATAGGTAGCTTAACACGACCAGTAAAAGAATTGAAAGGGTTTCAACTGATAGAACTTGGTCCTCAAGAGAGTAAAACAGTCACTTTTACGATAGATGAAAAAACGATTCAGTTTTACACTGCTAATAAAAAATGGGAAGCAGAACCAGGAGATTTCAAAGTATTTATAGGAGGTAGCTCAAAAACAGAACTAGAAAGTAATTTTTCTTTTAAATAATTAAATGATGCACAAATTATATATTATCGTATTCAGTCTTTTTGTATTAAGTTGTAACTCAAAATCAACCGAAGAGAATGATAAAACAATAAAGGAAAAACCTTCTATGAATACAGAGATTGATAAAAAAGTTGCTTCACTGCTTTCCGAAATGACGTTAGAGGAAAAAGTAGGGCAGATGACTCAAATTACTTTAGACGTAGTTACCAAAGGAGATAATCAGTATAGTTCTGCTCTGCCTTATGAGTTGGATTCTGCCTTAGTGCGCAAGGCAATTCATACTTATAAAGTAGGTTCTATATTAAATACTCCAGGAATTCCTTTATCCAGACAAGATTGGTATAAAACTATAAAGATATTTCAAGATGAGGCTGCGAAAACACCTAGGCAAATTCCTATTATATATGGTATAGATGCTATTCATGGTGTTAATTACACTACAGAAGCAACATTATTTCCACAGCAGATCGCATTGGCTGCAACTTTTAATCGAGATTTGGTAAAAGAAGTTGCTAAGATTTCTGCTTATGAAACAAGAGCTTCGTCAATTCCTTGGAATTTTTCACCTGTTTTGGGATTAGGAAGAAATCCCTTATGGCCAAGGTTATGGGAAACTTTTGGTGAAGACGTCTATTTAGGAAAGACCATGGGTGTCGCAATGGTAGAAGGTTATCAGGGAACACTTGGTGATCCTTATACTGTGGCTTCTTGTATGAAGCATTATTTAGGCTATAGCGTTCCTTTATCTGGTAAAGATCGAACACCTGCATGGATTCCTGAAAGAGAATTAAGGCAATACTTTTTGCCGGCATTTAAAGCAGCAGTAGATGCAGGATCCGTAACCTTAATGATTAATTCGGGAGAAATAAATGGAGTTCCTGTACATGCTAGCAAATTCTTGTTAACGGATGTGCTTAGAGGCGAACTTGGCTTCGAAGGTATTGCAGTAACGGATTGGGCAGATATCAATTATCTACATACGAGACATAAAGTTGCGGAAACAATTAAAGATGCAATCAAAATGTCTATAAACGCAGGTGTAGATATGAGTATGGTGCCTCATGATTTTGAGTTTGCCGAACTTTTAGTAGAGTTGGTGAAAGAGGGGAGTGTAGCAGAGGAAAGAATTAACAGTGCAGTTTCTAGAATATTAAAAGTAAAAATGCAATTGGGCTTATTTGAAAGCCCAGTCACGGATCCTAAAGATTATCCTGATTTTGGATCAGAAAAATTTGCTTCAGTAAGCAAAAAAGCAGCGTTAGAGTCTTTTACATTGCTGAAAAATAAAGAAGATGTTCTGCCACTAGAAAAAGGAACGAAAATCTTAGTAACAGGTCCTACTGCCAATACCATGAGATCTCTAAATGGAGGATGGTCTTATAATTGGCAAGGAAGTGAAGCAGATAACTATGCCAAAGATAAAAATACAATTGCTGAAGCTATCGTAGGCCTAGGTAACGCTACATTTGTTCAGGGAGTTTCGTTTAAAGAAGATAATGGTATTGATAGTACTGTATTAAAAGAGGTTTCTTTCGAGGATCAAAAGAATATTGATGCCGCTGTAAAGGCTGCTCAACAAACTGATGTTATTTTATTATGTTTAGGTGAAAACTCATATACAGAAACTCCAGGAAATATTAATTCTATTTTATTGCCAAAGGATCAAGTAGAACTAACAAAAGCATTGGCAAAAACAGGTAAGAAAATAGTGCTTGTGTTACTAGAAGGAAGACCAATCATCTTTAACGAGATAGAGCCTTTAGTAGATGCTGTATTTATGGGATATTTGCCAGGTAACCACGGAGCAGATGCTCTAGGAGATTTATTGTATGGGTTAGAAAGCCCTTCTGGAAGGTTGCCAATAAATTATCCTAAACATCCACATGCATTTGTAAACTATAATCACAAACACTCTGATAACATTTCCATTCCAAATTATTATGATTCGGACTATGATCAACAATATGAGTTTGGTGATGGATTATCGTATACAACTTTTGAATATAGTAATCTATCCGTAAGTGCAGAAGAAATGAATGAAGATGGTTCTATTGATGTTTCAATAACCGTTACAAACACTGGTAGTAGAGATGGAAAAGAAGCGGTGTTGCTTTTTATTAGTGATTTGTATGCCAGTATTACTCCTGAAGTGAGAGCTTTGAAGGGATATGAAAAGATTGCTTTAAGTAAAGGAGAGTCTAAAGAAGTTTCCTTTACAATCACTAAGGATGAGCTGTCTTTTGTAAATCAGGAGTTAGAGACTATTGCTGAGCCTGGAGATTTTGAGATTAGTATTGGAGATTTAAAGAAGAAAATTAAGCTTAAATAATATAAAAAATTAATACCCATCTTTTATGATTAAAAGGTATAGGGTGCTTATTGATATCTTATAAACAAAGTGTAAATAAGGTATGTTAAGATTTTAATGGTATATTTGATAAGCCTACTTATGTAAAAACTCATCTCATGTATCGTCTTTTTATTACATTTTATTTTTTATCATTTTCGATTTTTTCACAATCCATAAAAAATAAAACACTTCCTAAGATAACCCATTATGATACCAAAAACATGGGATTTAATGCGCAATCTTGGGATATTAAACAAGATGAAAATGGTTTAGTATATATTGCTAATGGGAATGAGATTTTAATTTTTGACGGCACTGATTGGACTTCAGTAGACACCAATCCAGAAATGGTAAATAGAAGTCTTTTTGTTAAGAACAAAGACACGATATATTTTGGGGCTGATGAGCATCATGGGATGTTGATTAAAAATGGATATGAGGATTATACAATTCAGCCATTAAGAAATAACAAAAAAGATGTAGCTGCGGATATTGAAGAGTATTGGAGAACACATTTTGTTAACAATGAGATCATTTTTCAAACCTTCAGAAATTTATATGTTAATCAAGGAAATATAATTACCAAAATTCCCGCTCCATATCTTTTTAAGTGGAGTTATAGTATCGACAATCAGATCTATGTAAATGATTTAAAGTATGGGGTTTTTAGACTACAGGAAACCAATTTAATACCTGTAATAAGTGATCCAACTTTAAATGAAAACATAGTTGGCGTTACTAAAATTGACGATAATTTAATTATTATAACTGATACTAAAGGATTATATAAAGTAATAAATGATGAACTCATACCTATTACTTTTTCTGTGTCAGAAGAAGTTCAAAAAGCTCAGATCTTTTCTTTTCTTAAACTTAATGATGATAGAATAGCTCTTGGTACAGTTTCTAATGGATTATACTTATTAGACGTAAGTACAGGAGAAACTCACAATATTAATAAGAGAAACGGGCTCCAAAACAATACGATCCTATCCATTTATCAAGATTATGAGGAAAACCTTTGGTTAGCGTTAGATTATGGAGTGGATCATATAAAATTAAACTCTCCTCTTACCTATTATTATGATTACTTTGGAGAGTTGGGAACTACCTACGCGATTGTAAATGATCAAAAACTTTCTTACTTAGGAACTAATCAAGGACTTTATGTGGGTAACACCACTTCTTCGGATTTTAATAAAGATTTTGAATTACTATTAAACGGTCAGGTTTGGAATATCGAAAAGGTTGATGATGATGTTTATGTTGGTCATGATAAAGGGGCTTATGCCGTAGAGGGTAAAGTCTTAACTCGAATGGGAGAAGATTTAGGTGCTTGGAATTTCAGGAAATATAAACTTTCAGAAGAAGAGGATGTTATTGTTTCTGGAAATTATAATGGTATATCGCTATATCAAAAAAGAGAAGGTAAATGGGAAGGGTTTAAGTTGAGTGGTTTTGAAAAATCCGGTAGGTATTTAGAGGTAGATAAGGAAAATTACCTTTGGGTAGCACTGTATAGTGATGGTGTGTTTAAATTTGAGCTAGACTATGACGAAAAACAATTAAAGGATGTGGCTTTTTATCCTGTAAGTGATTTTGAAGGTGATAGAATAGCGCTTTCCATGGTAGATGACAAAATAGTAATAACTTCAAACTATCATACATACACATACTCTCATCAGAACAAAGATTTTATTAAAACGGAAATACAAGCAAATCTAGGATCTGCTCCCAGGATTTTTAAAAATGGAGAAGAAACTTGGTATGTAAGCAATGATAAAGTTGCAGTAAAAAAATCTGAAAATGCAATAGTGCTTCACGAATTAAAAGATCAATTGGTGCCTGATGTTTTGAATGTTTTTCCTGTTGATTATTCAAATACTGTAATTCCTGTTTTTAATGGTTTTGCGATGTATTCCAAAAAGAATAATGCGATTTCGGAAACTATTAAAAGTGATATCCTAATTAGAAATTTTGTTTCCGTAAATAGTGGAAATTCATACGTTGTTGGGGATAAAATTGCATTTTCTGATAATGATCTGAAGATTAACTACGCATTACCAATTTATGGGCAAGCAATAGAGTACCAGACGAGCTTAAATGATGATGATTGGAGTCCTAAAACCACGAGTACAGAGCGAACGCTTTATAACCTGAAAGAAGGAAATTACACTTTTAAAGTAAGAGCAGAATACAATGGAGAATATCGATTAGGAACATTTAGTTTTAGTATAAAACCTCCGATATACAGAACGCATTGGGCTTATATGCTTTATTTAATTTTGTTTTTGATATTGATTGTTTCAGTAAGAGGGATCAATAGATATAAAATGAAAAAACAGGAAAGGATTTTATTGGAAGAAAAAGCAATGAAATTAAAAAAACAGGAGGAAGAACATAGAGCGCAAAAATTAGAACAAGAACATAAAATCATCGAGCTTAATAATTCTAAATTACAAGATGAAATAAAAGCAAAAAGTAGAGAGCTGACTCAGATTGCTTATGTGAATTTGAATAAAAATAAAATTCTTAAAAAAATTAGGGATAAGATTGTAAAGGTTCAGGATGCTTCTGATCAAAAGTTACCAACCAATAGTTACAATGAATTAGTGCGATTAGTGGATTATTATATTACAGATAAAGAAAGCAAGTTGTTCGAAATTAATTTTGATAAATCACATCAAGAATTTTACGAAAAGCTTTCGAATAATTATCCTAACCTAACTTCCAAGGATTTACGACTGTGTGCGTATCTGAAAATGAACCTTTCTTCTAAAGAAATAGCACCTCTATTAGGAATAAGTTCACAAAGTGTAGATGTTAGCAGGCATAGATTAAGAAAAAAGCTTAATTTAGACTCCAAAGACAATTTGACTAATATTCTTATCAGTCTTAAATAAGGAATTTCTAATAGCACAGTCATGAGGAAAAAGGTTACCCTAAAACAGCTTGCAAAAGAGTTAAATCTATCTATTTCTACTGTTTCTAAGTCATTAAAGAATGATTCGGAGATAAGTCAGAAAACCATAAATAGAGTTCATGAGTTAGCTAACTTTTACAACTATAAACCTAATGCACTAGCCGTTAGTTTAAAAAGTAATAAAACTAATACCATAGGTGTGTTGTTACCCGAGATTCTTAATCATTTTTATGCTAAAGTACTTTTTGGGATTGAGCAAGAAGCTTCTAAAGAAGGGTATAAAATCGTAACCTGCATTACTAACGAATCTTATGAGAAAGAGGTAGAGTATGTAGAAATGCTTAATTATAGTAGTGTAGATGGTTTTATTTTAGCTTTGAGTAAGGAAACGCAGATGCTTAATAAATTGAATCATCTTAAAGATTTGAAGCGTGATAATGTGCCACTTATGATGTTTGATCGTGTAAGTACCGAAGTGGATTGTGATAAGGTTATTGTGGATGATAAGCATGCTTCCAAAACGGCTGTACAACACTTGATTAAAACAGGTTGTCGAAAAATTGCTATAATCTCTACTATTTTTGATCTAAGTGTTGGTAGATTAAGGTTAGAAGGAGCTCATGAAGAAGTTGCCGCAAATGATGGTGTTACGCTTGTTGAATTGCCTATAAATAATATTGAGTTAGAAGAGAAGGAGATTGAGTCTTTTCTTAAAAATAATGAAATTGATGCTGTGCTCGGTTTGGATGAGACCGCAGCAGCAGTTGCAATAAATATGGCTAATAAGTTAGGATATAAAATTCCAGATGATATCTCTGTAATTGGATTTACCGATGGGATATTATCCAAGCACTCCTATCCTAAATTAACAACAGTCTCTCAGCATGCTGAAGATTTAGGAGCTAGGGCGGCGAGAATACTATTGGATAGGTTATTAAATACTTCCGAGGACAATTATAAAACAAGTACAGAAATCGTTAAAACCTCATTGATTCTTAGAGATTCAACAAATTAGTTTTAGTCAATTACATAAGTTTTTTTATCTATTCCCACTCCTGTTATCGTAAGTTTTTTCCAAGTTTTAGGTAATATTGGATTTTTTTGAATTATTCCATTGTCGGTAAGATATAAGCCGCCAAAACCGAAAATAACTGTTTGTAACATTCCTCCTGCACCTGTCGCAAAATATGGATTGTTACTAGTAGCTGCTTCTGCTAACGCTCCGAACGGAGGCCTTTTATTGGGTTCATAGCTTCTTTTGAAAAGCCTAAAGGCATTCTCTGCATCACCTAATCTGGCATAGATAACGGCAAACACACTCTGAGCCATAGCTGGACCTTCTTCTGCGAGTTTAAGTTCGTAATATTTTAGGTCTTTTAAAATGGTTTCTTTATCAGTTATGATATCTAGAGGGTAAGATAACAGGTTAACATCTGCTTGCTTTATTCTATCTCCTGAGTATTTGCTATGTTCTTTTGTTGTTCCGTCTTTAAACTTATGAATGATTATTTTATCGGCTACTTCATTCCATGTCTTGTTCGGAGTGATTCCAATTTTAGTTGCGGCTACAGAAGCGTATCTTAGACAAGTGATGGCAGATCCATTAGTAAAAGCATTGTCATCTACATTAGGTGCAAACTCATTTGCTCCTACAACATTTTTGATGGAATAGGATCCGTCAGAATTTTTTGTGGATCTACTAACCCAGTAATCTGCAACTTCCTTTAGAAGAGGATACCCTCTTTCTTGAAGCCATTTTTTATCTTTTGTAACTCGATAATAGTTCCAAAAAGCGATACCTATATCAGCTGTGATGTGATGTTCGAAAGTTCCTGTTAACGCCCAAGCGGGAGTAGCTTCCTCCCCAGTGTCATCACTTTCCCAAGGAAACATAGCTCCTTTATATCCAAAATTGATTGCTTTCCTTTTTGCCACATCAAGACGATCTGATCGATAATTAACTAATGAACGAGCGATATCTTGATTAAGTACCAATAAAGGAGGATACATCCATAACTCCGTATCCCAAAAAATATGACCATTATAGTTTTGAGAGCTTAATCCCATCGGAGCAATACTAAGATCCGAGTCTCCTCGAGAAAAAGCGTATAAATGATATAGGGCTAAGCGAACATCTAATTGAGACTGTAGATCACCTTCTATAATGATATCACCTTTCCAAAGATCAGTCCATAAATTTGTGTGTTGATATAGAAGGTCTTTTCTAGGAGTTAATAAATTGAAAATTACAAAACGCTCGCTTTCACTTTGAGGATCAAAAAAGTCTTGGGTAGAACATTGAGCTGCGGTCCACGCAAACTTGTATTTTTTTTCTTTAAACACCTTCTTTTCAAATGATAGTTGATTGTCGTACTCAGAAAGTTTGGTGTGTACTAATTCTGGACGTTGATTTTCTCTTGTAGAATTAATATCATGCCATATGAACGTAGCAGAAGTGCCTACTGTATGTTTTCCTAGTCTGCTTTTTGCCACAGTTTGTAAGATGGGCATTGTGGTTTCTAAATCTTTAAGAACTCTAAATGTGCTTAAAGGTTGTAAATATTCTGTAGGTGTTTGTATTTTTCCAACAACTTTTAGATCAATATCCTTAGTTGCTGTTACTTCAAAATCGATATAACCAGAATAGGGTACATTTCTAAGAGCGTATACGGTATAAGAAATTTCTGCTATAGAATTATAGGAAAAGGTTGTGGTAAAGCTAGCTTCTTTCATATTGAGCGTCTGTTTCCAGTTACTAATATTTTCATTGGTTAACTTTATGTTGTTTATATAGAGGTCAAGATTTCCAAAATTCATTCCCAAAAGAATTCTGCTAACACCAAGTGGTGACTCCTTATCGTATACGTTATTCAGAATTATTTTGTCTGTTTCAAATATTTTGGAAGACGGTAGTATTCCAATTCTTCCGTTTGCAGATACAATCCCTGTGTAATTTTGATTATCAGTAGTGGAAATTGTCCATCCATCACTTTGTGCTGCAATAGATATAGTGATAAAAAAGCATGCGAATTGGATAAGAAAAGCCTTTGAATTCTTTAGTGTCATAATTAGGATATTTTGTGAAATAAGAATCTAGTGATCTTAAAATAAATAGAATACACAATTTACTAAACAAATTTTGAAAAGTGAAATTGAACTAATTAGCATGGCAATACAAGCGTTTGTATTATCATTTTTTAATAAGAATCTTGAATTTGATTAAAATTATATAATTTTCTAATGAATGTGCTTTAAGTGCTTTCTCGCTGTGTAAGTTTAGTTTCCAGTTTAACAACTGTTTTTTTATGAAGTATGTCCTCAGGTTCATTTAGTTGCTTGATTAGAAGTTCAGCAGCCTTTTGCCCCATTTCGAAACTTGGTTGTGATACGCAGGTTAGAGTTGGAACAAAGACTTCTCCAAGTCCCAAATCTCCAAAGCCAATTACTGCAACTTCCTCAGGTATTTTTTTTTCGGTCTTTAATAGCGTTTTCATAGCTAACAATCCATAATTGTCAGTACACGTAAAAACTGCATCTGGAGTGGTGGTAAGATGTTTAAAAAAATCTAGTATTTCTCTATCCTCAAACTCTCTGTCCAAGGAGTTACAATGTAACACTAACTCTTCATTTAAAGGGATCTTGTATTTGTTAAGAGCAGACTTGTATCCTGTAAACCGATCTTGAAATACTTTTTTTTGTTTTATCCCTCCTATAAAAGCTATTTTTTTTCTTCCTTTTTTGATAAGAAACTCTACAGCATCAAAAGACGATTTTATGTCATCAATCATTACATGATCTGCTCCTGAGACTTCTTCTCTTATATTGTCAAATAATACCATAGGCATACCTTTACTTGTAAGATCGTTTAAATGGGCAACATTTTCTGTCTCATGTGTGGGGGATAAAATGATTCCATCAACCAAGCCTCTTTCGAATGATATAAGGTTTTCTTTTTCAAATTGATACGAGTTTCTCGAGGAACTGATTAGAATTTTATAATTGTGATTTCTAGCATATTGATCTATCCCTCTACACACTTCGATAAAAAAAGGTTCATCATATCTTGGTATTAGTACTCCTATGATGTTGGTTTTTCCAGAGCTCAAACTTTTAGCTATCTGATTGGGCATATAGCCCATTTCTTCAGCAGTTTTAAATACTTTTTCTTGAGTACTCTTTTTAACTCTAGGGTTTTTATCCAATGCTCTTGATACTGTTGCAATAGAAATATTCAGTTTTCTTGCGATATCTTCAAGTTTAACCCTTCTTTTTTTAAAAACCATCAAATTAAGTATTAAAAAATTATCAATAAAATTTTAATTTTGCTAAAAATATAATAATACAAACGCTTGTATTATTATTTGTTCTTGATTTACTTTCTAAGGAGATTATTTGTTATGTATTTTGTATAGACGTAAAAAAGTGTACTAAGCTAACATTAAGTAAAGTATTATAAAACGCACATTTTACACAACCTTCCCCAAAATAAATAGTCAAATTTTGTATTTGTACCACCTACGCTAATTTATGATAAATAAAATTAAAGCATATGTTTCTTAGAGAAATTGAAAATAGGTTTGATAAGATGCTTATTGTTTGTTTTCTCTTAATTGTATAGAAATTTGTAAAGCACTTGTCTATATAAAATCTATACTTAATCGATTGAATTCTTTATTTGTTATTGAATTCTTTATTTTGAAATTAATAGTTAAGTATCTGATAAATAAATTGTTATAATATTAATAAGGTTGTTAGGTTGGCATTGTATAGGTAATGTAAAGATTTGTGTTTTTGAAATTCTATATAAATAATATTGTAGTTTTGGTAATCAAACGATGTAATAAATAGTAATACTAGATTTTTTTAACTATTTTTTTATTAAATCGATTGTTAGGTGTGTTTTTGAAGGATTTCAATACCAAAACGAATAAGACTAGTAAAATGAAATTATTTAAAAACATAATACAGATTTAAGTGAAACTAACTTGGTTTAAAAAAGGTACGATCTATCAGATATACCCTCGTAGTTTTAATGATAGTAATAATGATGGAGTTGGTGACCTAAGAGGTGTCATAGAGAAGCTAGATTATATTCAAAGTTTGAATGTTGATATTATTTGGTTAAGTCCAATTTTTAGTTCACCAAATGATGATAATGGATATGACATAAGTGATTATCGTGAAATTATGCCTGAATTTGGAACCATGGAAGACTTTGATGAGCTATTAAAAGGAATTCATGATAGGGGTATGAGATTAATATTGGATTTGGTTGCGAATCATTGCTCTGATGAACATATGTGGTTTGAGGAAGCTAAAAAGTCTAAGGATAGTCCATACAGAGATTATTTTCATTGGCATAAGCCTGCGGATGATGGAGGTCCTCCGAATAATTGGAAGTCATTCTTTGGAGGAAGTGCATGGGAATGGGACGAGGCTTCTGGAGAATATTATCTCCACTTATTTACAAAAAAGCAACCTGACTTAAATTGGGAAAACCCTAAAGTAAGAGAGGAGATTTACGATGCCATGAGGTTTTGGTTGGATAAAGGAGTGGATGGCTTTAGAATGGACGTGATTCCATTAATATCTAAACCAAAAGGGTATCCAGATGCTCCAGAAGTCGGTTTTAGAAAAATTATAGAAGAGGTATATGCCAATGGGCCAACTGTTCATAAGTATCTGAATGAAATGAATGAGAAGGTGATTAGTAAGTATGATGCGTTTTCATTAGCTGAAGGAGTTGGTATTAATGAAACTAAAGCCGGTTTGTATGTAAACACAGACAGAAAGGAATTAGATATGTTGTATCATTTTGATATCCTTGAATGTACAATTGTCAATGGGAAATTTGAAGAGGTTTCCCCTTTCGATTTAGTGCAAATGAAAAGAATTTTTAAAAAATGGAGGGAAGCAGTACATAATACCGGGTGGATTGCAAACGCTATGGGAAATCACGATTTCGCTAGAATGGTATCAAGATTTGGAAATGATAAGGAGTATCATTCAGAGTCTGCAAAAATGCTAATAACAATGTTAGCTACCCAAAATGGCACTTTGAATATTTACCAAGGAGATGAGATTGGTATGACCAATATAACTTTAGAAACTATAGAAGAGGTGAAAGATGTTCAGTCTTTGAATTTTTATGAAGAAAATTTAATTAATTCTAAATTTTCTGAGGAAATGGCGCTGGAAATGATTAATAAAGAAGGAAGAGATAATGCTAGAACTCCGGTACAGTGGAATGATGAAATTAATGGTGGATTTTCAATAGTAGATCCCTGGCTCAAATCAAATCCCAATAGTGAAATAATAAATGTTAAGCATCAAGATAATGATCCTAATTCTATTCTGAATTTTTATAGATCCTTGCTTAAAACTAGAAAAGAACATGATGTGTTCGTTTTTGGAGAATTTGAGGAAATAGAATTTAATAGCCCTAATCTATATATCTACAAAAAGACCTTGGAAAATAGGTCTATCATAGTTGCTCTTAACTTTACAGAATCGGATCAGGTTTTTAAAGCTTCTGGTGTGGCGAACGAGTACAAAGTTTTGATAAATAATTATGCAGATCTTAATACTAAAGAAAATGAATTAATCCTTAGACCTTATCAGGGTTTAGTTTTAGATATAGATTAATATAATTTTAAAACAAATATGAATAAAGTAGAAAGTGAAATTAGTTTTTGTTTGTTAGCGAAGGAGTTTATCTGATAGCGACTTCTTCATAAGAGGTAACATTAGGGGCGTTTTAAAATTGTAACTTTTATTTAAATATTATTTCTAGTTACTATGTCGATTGTTCTAGTAAGACTAAGACGCCCCTGTTACTTAAAAAATTGAATAAAACGAATTTTTTTAACGATAAAAGTAGTAATAATTAACAACTAAATATTTAAATTTAATCAAACTCTAAATTATGAAAAGTATGATACTTAAAAAACTCATGTTTCTTTTAGTATTTGTCTCTGGGAATATGATGTTTGCACAAATCACGGTTACGGGGGTGATTTCAGATGCAAATGGTCCGGTTCCAGGGGTAAATGTCCTCGTTAGAGGGACTTCAAATGGGGCAGTTTCTGATTTCGATGGAAACTATACAATTAGCAATGTGCCCGAGGATGCTACATTGATTTTCAGTTATGTCGGCTTCCAGACTAAGGCGATTGAAGTTAACGGTAGAACTACCATTAACGTAACTATGGAAGAAAATGCCGCAGAATTAGAAGCTGTTGTTGTTATTGGTTACGGAACCCAATCTATAAAGGATGCAACCGGTGCCGTGGCAGTAGTAAGTTCTGAAGATTTTAATCAGGGAGCAATCGTCTCTCCAGAACAACTTATTCAGGGTAAAACAGCAGGGGTGCAGATTACTCAGGCAAGTGGAGAACCAGGAGCGGGTGTAGCACTAAGAATTAGAGGTACAACTTCTGTACGATCTAATAACAATCCCCTATTTGTAGTGGATGGTGTTCCACTAGCAGGTGATGATACGGCTGCCGGAGGAAGTGATCTTGGTTTAGGTACAAGTTCTGCAAGAAATCCGCTTAATTTCTTGAATCCTAATGATATTGAAAGTGTAAGTATTCTTAAAGATGCTTCTGCTACTGCAATATATGGATCTCGGGGTGCAAATGGAGTTGTGATTATCACCACAAAAGCAGGTAGAGGTGCTAGAGGTGGTGTTTGGGAATTTTCTAGTACATTAAGTGTTGCTAAAACGAGAAAAAAACTTGATCTACTAAATAGAGATCAGTTCTTAAATGCAAGTGCAGATATTGGAAATACTCCAGCTGATTTAGATTTTGGAGCAGATACAGATTGGCAAGACGAGATTTTAAGACAAGCGGAGTCTACTATTAATAGTTTATCATATTCCAATAATTATAAGAATGGAAATGTTCGTGCTTCTTTTGGATACGGAAATCAAGTAGGTATTGTTAAGAAAAGTTCGCTAGAAAGAATTACGGGTAGATTAAATGCCACGCATAGGTTTTTTAATGAAAGATTAAAGTTAGATTTACAAGGTACTTTATCAAGAGTTAACGATGAAGCTCCACCAATTAGTAATAATGCTGGTTTTCAGGGAGATTTGCTTGGAGCAGCTTATAGTGCTAACCCAACATGGCCAGCTACTCCTAATTTTGATATAGGTGGTTCTGTAATCAATCCGCTTAATTTATTATCAAATACACTAAATGAAACTGGTACTGATCGATATTTAGTGAATTTTTCTGCAGAGTACGAAATTATAGACGGACTTAGTGCTAAGGTAAGTTTGGGATATGACAACTCCGAATCTACTGCTATAGGAGTAATATCTAGAGAAGCAAGAAACCTTACTAATGGAGGAACTTCAGGAAACGGTAGAGCAACGGTCAACGATATAGAGGTCGAAAATAGATTGCTTGAAGGGACATTAACTTACAAAAAAGATTTTGACAACTCTAGTCTAGAACTCTTAGGAGGATATTCTTTCCAGGATTTTAGAAGAAAAGGAAGAAGTATTCAAGGATTTGGTTTTACAAGTACTAACTTACAACAAATAGGCGACCAATTAGAAGATGCTGCTAATATTATTGAAGATAGTATAGAAGGATCTTTTCAGCAATATGCCGTTGCTCCAAATGATGCATTTGTAAACAGACTTTTTCCAGATATTGTTACGGAGAGTTTAAACGGTGCTTTATTTTCAAACATCGCACCAGCGGCTATTTTTGGTGATACTTTTGATTTTACTGATGAATTACAATCTTACTTTGTAAGGGGTACCTACACTATTGCGGATAAGTATATCTTAACAGGTACGGTTCGTGCAGATGGATCTTCGAGATTCGGACCAGATAACAAGTATGGATATTTCCCTTCTGCAGCTTTTGCATGGAAGCTGGACCAAGAGGATTTTGTGGGAGATGCTTTTTCTACACTTAAACTTAGAGTTGGATATGGTATAACTGGTAATCAAGACGGGCTTGGATTTGGAAACTTTACCTTTAGACAAAGATTTGGTGGTAATGGAATCCAACAAAATGGAAATATAAATAGAAACGGTGCTACAGCTGTTTCCTTTCCTAATACGGAGTTAAAATGGGAGTCAACGACCCAAACCAATGTAGGTATTGATTTTGGTTTTATGCAGGATAGATTAACAGGTACCATAGATGTGTATCATAAAGATACAGAGGATTTGTTATTACAGGCTCAAACAGCTCAGCCAAGTCCTACACCTTTTACATTTACAAATCTTGACGCTAATATCATCAATCAAGGTGTTGAATTTTCAATTAACTATGCAATTATTGAACAAGAAGATGTAAGTTGGGATTTCGGATTTAACATAGCTTATAATAAAAATGAAGTTCAGAACTTTTCTGGGGCGATTCCAACGGGTGCATTAAATGGACAAGGGCTTACCGGTGTTAATGTACAGCGTTTACAAACAGATCAGCCACTATTTTCTTATTTCCTAAGAATTTTCGAAGGATTTGACGAAAATGGACAGGGAGTATATACCAACGGAGTAGATTTTAGAGATTTTGTTGGTAAAAGTGCTTTGCCAGATTATAATGTCGGTATTAATACTTCCTTTAGATATAAAAATTTCGATGCTTCTGTATTTTTTGCAGGTCAGTTTGGTCACTATATCTATAATGCCACCAGAAATGCTTTCTTTACTGCAGGTTCATTAGGTGCAGGTCGTAATGTAACAGCCGATGTAATTGGAAATGGAGAAGATAGGTCTAATGCGCCAGAGCCTTCTACTCAATTCTTAGAAAAAGGTGATTTCTTAAGACTTCAAAATGCAAGTATAGGATATAACTGGCCTTTATCTGGAGAAGGACTATTTAAAAGTCTTCGTTTATTTGTAACAGGACAAAATTTATTTGTGATAACTGATTACAGTGGGTTAGATCCAGAGGTAGATGTTTCTGCATCTGCAAATGGAATTCCATCTGCGGGAATTGATTACACTTCATTCCCAAGACCGAGAGTGTATAATTTTGGTTTTAATGTAACGTTTTAAAAAAAGATTATGAAAGAAAAGAAAATGAAATTTAAGTTTTTAACACTACTCTCTGTGGTGTTAATAGTCTCCTGTACTGATTTGGAGATAGAAGGAACGGATTCTGTGATAGTCAATCAAACTGGAGAGTTTACTGGGGTGAATCCATCATCGGCAATCAATCAGATAATTGGTAATCTCACAAATCAAATAGGGGATCAAGCAAATTTATATGCTTTGAATGAGGTTACATCCGATGAGTTATTGGTGCCTACCAGAGGAACAGACTGGTCAGATAATGGTCAATGGAGAGTACTTCACCAGCATAATTGGGGTTCCTTAAACCAATTTGTTTTGACTACTTGGAACAATCTAAATTCGAATGTTTTTTCAGCAACCACAGCAATTGATCCTTTAAGTGGTGCTACGGATGCAGAATTGGCACAAGCTAAATTTTTAAGAGCGTTTAATATGTGGTGGGTAATGGATATGTATGGTCAAGTACCATTTAGAGATCCAAAGGATCCTTTAGATCAAGACCCATCTGTACTAACCAGAACAGAAGCACTAGATTTTGTAATTACTGATCTCACGGAAGCGTTACCTGATTTACCATTAGTACAGAATATTACACCGGATGATCCTCCAAATATTGATATTGCATCAAGAGCTGCAGGTAATTATTTGTTAGCGAAAGTTCTATTAAATAAGCATATATATAATGGAACAGGAGTGCCCGATCCTGCGGATATGACAGCTGTAATCAATGCAGTAGATGCAATTGCCGCAGATGGTCATGCACTACAAGCTGGTTATTTTGATATTTTTAGACCCGATGCGGATACCGAAACAGTAATGTTTGTAAATGCAAATACAGGTAATAGAATATGGAATGGGTTACACTATAACCAAACTGCTACTAGTAATCCTGGTGGAGGATGGAATGGATGGTCTACATTAGCGGAGTTTTATGATCTTTTTGAAGGGGATCCTAATACCAATGTACCTGGCAGCGGACAAGAAGAAAGAAGAGGTTTTGTACCTACAGATGGTTCTAACCAAGGAATAGGTTTCGGATTTTTATTAGGACAACAATTTGATGGAAGTGGAAATCCGTTAAGTGATAGACCAGGGAATCCATTAATTTTTACTAGAGATTTTGCTGGGATTGTAGGTAATGATGAGAACAAAGGTATTAGAACTATTAAGTATCACCCGGATTTTCAAGATAGTCACGAGATAGTATTCAGATATGCAGATGCTCATTTGATGAAAGCTGAAGCATTATTTAGAAGTGGGAATACTGGTGATGCATTAACTTTAATCAATGAATTAAGAACGATTAGAAATGCTACTCCTTTTACAGATCTTGCAGAGCAGGATATTCTAGATGAAAGAGGAAGAGAGTTGTATAAAGAATTTTGGAGACGTAATGATCTAATCCGTTTTGGAAAATTTGCTGATACTTGGGGGCTTAAAAGCAGTACAGATGAGTTCAGAGCTTTGTTTCCAATTCCGGCAACTGCACTTATTTCAAATCCTAATTTAACACAAAACCCTGGTTACTAACATATTAAATTGCTAAGATTTGTTAGAGTAGAGCCCTTCAACATTTGAAGGGCTCTACTAATTCATATATTTTAATTAACTTCTATTCATTGATTAATTTTCCGAGAAATATAATACTAAGTATAATAGTCATAGTTCTTTTGATTTCTTGTAAAAAGGAAAAAAAAGAAACATATTTTTTTGAGTTGATATCAGAAAAAGAAACTGGTATTACTTTTCAGAATACTTTGAGAAACACACCAGAACTTAATATCCTTAGATATCTTTATTTCTATAATGGAGCCGGTGTGGCAGTAGGTGATTTTAATAATGATGGATGGGAAGATCTATATTTTGTTTCTAATCAGGATGAAAATGAGCTCTATCTTAATCAAAAGAAGTTTCGATTTAAGAAAGCTACTTCAGAGCTTTTAAAAGATAAAGATGGTTGGTCCACTGGAGTTACTGTAGTAGATATAAATAATGATGGTTTACAAGATATTTATGTATGTAAAGTAGGCAGCTATCGAGGTATAACTGGAAAAAATAAGTTATTTGTAAATCAAGGTTTAGGAAAAGATAGTATACCTATCTTTATAGAAGAAGCGGCAAGATATAATCTTGATGTTTCGGGTTTTTCAACGCAAGCAAGTTTTTTCGATTATGATTTAGATGGGGATTTGGATATGTATCTTTTAAATCATTCTGTACATCCTAATCGAGCGTACGGAAGAGGTTCTAAGAGAAAACAACTTGATTCGCTATCTGGCGATAGGTTGTATAGAAATGATAATGGTACATACTACGATGTCTCTTCAGAAGCAGGTATTTTTCAAGGGGCTATAGGATATGGATTAGGAATAGTTACAAGTGATGTTAACAATGATGGATATCCTGATATTTATGTAGGGAATGATTTTTTTGAAAATGACTATCTGTATATTAATCAAAAAAATGGGACTTTTAAAGAAGTAATTAGTGAAGAAAATAATACAATAAAGCATACATCTCATTTTACCATGGGTACCGATATCGCCGATATTAATAATGACGGTTTGGGTGATATTTTATCATTAGATATGCTACCTGAAGATTTACCTACATATAAATCATCTGGTACCGAATATGGCTTTACGATTTACAATCAATATCTTAAAAATGGATACCAACCTCAGTATATGCAAAATGCTTTACAACTTAATAGAGGTGATGATTCTTTTAGTGAGATAGCTTTTTTTTCGGGTATTGCTGCAACCGAATGGAGTTGGGCGCCTCTAATGGTAGATTTAAATAATGATGGTTATAAAGATATCTTTATTTCTAATGGTATCAAAGGAGCTACAAATGATATGGACTTTATTAGCTTTATTGCTAATGAAAATATTCAGAAACGTATAGAAGAAGGAATGACAAAGGAAGATCTGGCGTTAGTCGATGAGCTTCCCAATAAAAAAACAACGAACTATTTTTATATCAATAATAAGGATTTAACTTTTAAAGATGTTTCTAGCCAGTGGTCCGAAAATAAGCCATCATATAGTAATGGATCAGTATATGCTGATTTGGATAATGATGGAGATCTGGATATTGTAACTAATAATATTGATAATGTCGCTTTTCTCTATAAAAATTGTTCGGAGAATCAAGTAAAGCATAACTATGTAAAGCTGAAATTAAAAGGAACTGAGAAGAACTTAAATGCAATTGGTGCAAAAGTTATGGTCTTTACAGATAATGAAATACAGGTGGCTAATATAAATCCTACAAGAGGCTATTTGTCATCCGTTTCGGATGTATTACATTTTGGTCTAGAAAATCGTACAAAAATTGATTCAGTTCAGATAAGATGGCCTAATGGAAATTTATCCGTGCATAAAAATATGCAGATTAATGCAATCAATTATATCGAGTATAATGATTCTAATAGTTCTTCAGGAATAGTTTTTAAAAACTCTAATATTTTTGAAAACTACACTTCTAATATAAAATTCAAACATCAGGATTATGAGACTAAAGATTTTAGTATCGAGCCTTTAGCTCCATATGCTATATCTAATGAAGGACCGCATATATCAGTTATAGATGTAAATAATGATCAGTTAGAGGATATTTTTATTCCGGGTGGGAAGTTTAGATCAGGATCATTGCTCACGCAAAATACAAAGGGAGAGTTTTATAAAACTGAGCAAGTGGATTTTGATTTGTATAAAAAGTTCGAAGATGTTAATCAACACTTTTTTGATGCAGATGCAGATGGAGATTTAGACCTAATAACAATATTTGGAGGGAATGAAAATTATGAAGGATATGAGTCAGGTCCGGTATTGTTCTTGAATGATAAAGGAATGTTTAAGGTAAATCAGAATTCTTTTCAAAATATTAAAATAAATGCTTCAGTGGTAATAACTGCAGATATTGATAAAGATGGTGATAAAGATGTTTTTATTGGAAGCAATAGTGTTCCTGGATATTATGGTAAGACACCAAAGAACTATTTGTTTTTAAATGATGGCAAAGGTAATTTTGTAGATAATACATCCAAACTATCTAAAGATTTAGAAACCATAGGTCAAGTTTTTGATGCTAAATTTGTTGATATCAATCAGGATGATTATTCAGATTTGGTTGTTCTAGGTCACTACATGCCAATTACTATTTTTCTAAATGATAAAAAAGGAAACTTAGTAAAGGATGAAAATCATTCATTACAAAAAACAAATGGATGGTGGAATTGTATTGCAATAGAAGATATGGATAATGATGGTGATATGGACATTATAGCAGGTAATTGGGGGTTAAATAGTAGATTAAAAGCGTCAGAAAATGAACCATTGCAATTGTACTTAGCTGATTTTGACGATAATCAAAAAATAGATCCTATAGTTACCTATTTTTATCAAGGCAAGGAAACTCCAATTGCGACTAAAGATGAGCTTGCGAAACAAATTCCTCAGCTAAATAAAAAGTTCTTGTCCTATCAAGCTTTTGCAGAAGCAAATTTTGAAGACTATTTTCCAAAAGGAAAAATTGAAAACGCTGAAATAAAGCAAGTTTTTACACTTGAAACAACCTATTTCGAAAATAAAGGCGATCTTAACTTTCAGGCACAAAAACTGCCTTGGGAAACTCAAATTTCATCAGTTCATGATATTTTGATAAAAGATGTAAATAATGATCAGTATCCAGATCTAATTCTAGGAGGTAATAGTTATGAGATCAGTACCCAATTAAGTAGATTAGATGGCTCTTATGGCACTGTACTTATAAATAATAAAAACGGTGATTTTAAATGTTATGAAAATTCAGGGTTGAAGATTAATGGAGCAGTAAGATCAATTAAATCAATCAAAATAAAAGATAAAGAATACCTGTTGTTTGGGATCAATAACGATAGTATTCGGATTGTAAAAAATATAAAAAGGTAACATGAATAAATTTTTATATAGTACGCTATTAATATTACTGTTGTTTTCTTGCAAAGAAAAAGAGGAGGAGGATCATGTGCCCGACAAACAACAGACTTTGTTTACCAAACTTACACCACAAAACACAAATATCGATTTTGTTAATCAGGTGGATAATGAGAAGAATTTAAATATTCTAACTTATAGAAACTTTTATAACGGAGGTGGTGTAGCCATTGGAGATATCAATAATGATGGTTTACCAGATATCTATCTTACTGCTAATAAGAAAGAGAATAAATTGTATCTGAATAAAGGCAATTTTGTTTTCGAAGATATCTCGAAATCTTCCGGTACAATGGGGAAAAACGCTTGGTCTACAGGAGTAGTGATGGTAGATATTAATGCAGATGGTTTGTTGGATATTTATGTGTGTAATGCGGGGAATGTAGAAGGAGATGATCAAAAGAATGAACTTTTTATTAATAATGGGGATTTAACATTTTCAGAAAAAGCTGAAGATTACAACCTTGCTGATAGTGGTTTTACTACCCATGCGGCTTTCTTTGATTATGATAAAGATGGAGATTTAGATGTGTATATTCTAAATAATAGTTTTATTCCAGTAAGTAGTTTGGGATATGTAAATAAAAGAAATTTAAGAGCACAAGATTGGGATATTCCCGAAATTCTAAAAGGTGGAGGAGATAAACTATTAAGAAATGATGATGGAGTGTTTACAGATGTAAGTGAAGATGCAGGTATATTTGGGAGTCTTATCGGATTTGGATTAGGAGTTACTATAGGAGATGTTAACAAAGATCTACTTCCTGATATTTATGTGTCGAATGATTTTTATGAGAGAGATTATTTGTACATAAATCAAGGGGATGGTACATTTTCAGAAGAAATTAAGGATTGGGTAAAACACCTTAGTATCTCATCTATGGGAGCTGATATGGCTGATATTAATAATGATGGATATCCCGAAATTTTTGTAACCGATATGCTACCTGAAGATGATAAACGGTTAAAAGAAACCAGCTCTTTTGAAAGTTATGATGTCTATAAGTTAAAGAAAAGTAGAGACTTCTATAATCAATATATGCAGAATTCTCTTCAGCTTAATAACGGAGATAATACTTTTTCTGAGATAGCATTTTATAGCGGAGTAGCTAAGACAGATTGGAGTTGGGGAGCTTTGTTATTCGATATGGATAATGATGGTTATCGAGACATATATGTAAGTAATGGGATTTATCACGATCTTATAGATCAAGATTTTATGAACTTTTTTGCGAATGATATCATACAAAAGATGACGTTAACAGGTAAAAAAGAAGAAGTAGACTCAATCATTAATAAAATGCCATCTACACCAATACCTAATTATTCATTTAAAAATAATGGAGATTTAAGTTTTACTGATGTTACAGAAAAATGGGGTTTTGATGAACCAACTTTTTCCAATGGTTCTGCTTACGGAGATTTGGATAATGACGGAGATCTAGATCTAGTAGTTAATAATCTAAATATGCCTGTTGGTATCTATGAAAATAATAGCCAAGAAAAAGGGAAAAATTATTTGAAAATTAAAGTCTCTGGAAGTGAGAAAAACACCTTTGCTATTGGTAGTGTTGTAGAAGCGTATTTCAATAATCAGTTGATTAGACAGGAGTTAATACCTACCCGAGGTTTTCAATCTTCGATAGATTATATAATGACCATTGGAATTGGAGAGAGTGATAAAATAGATTCATTACGAGTAATTTATCCAGATGGGAAATCGCAATTATTGAATCAAGTAGCCTTGAATAAACAAATTAACCTGAATTATAAGGATGCTGATCAGCAATTTCAATACAGTTCTAAAAAAGAGATTCCTTATTTTACTGAAATATCACATAATCTTAATGCGCATAAAGAAGATCCATATGTAGATTTTGATTACGAAGGGTTGATCTATAAAATGCAATCTAGAGAAGGTCCTGCTTTAGCCATCGCAGATATAAATAATGATGGGAATGAAGATGTGTTTGTTGGAGGTGCTTATGGTCAAAAAGGAAAGTTATATACTCAAGACACTTCTGGAAAACTAAAAGAAACTCAATTCGAAACTGAGGAGTTTTTTGAGGATGTTACCGCTATTTTTGAGGATATTGACGGAGATAAGGATCTGGATTTGGTGATAGGATCGGGAGGTAATTTTAAAGGAGCCAGAACTGGAGTCAGAAGTTATATAAATGATGGAAATGGAAATTTCTCTAGAGGAAATGTTATAAAACCAACAAATACTAATATTTCTGTTTTAAAAGCATATGATTTCGATCAGGATGGAGATATAGATATTTTTGCAGGAAGTCATAGTGTTATTGGAGTATATGGTGTTTCTCCAGAAAGCTACCTTTTGGAAAATGATGGAAACGGAAATTTTGTGGATGTCACAGGATCTAAAGCTATTGATATTAAATCTGTCGGAATGGTAACAGATGCAAGCTGGCAAGATATCAATAAAGATGGTAAAAAAGATTTGATTTTGGTGGGTGAATGGATGTCTCCTAAGATACTGATAAATGATGGTCAGAAATTAACCTTATTTGCTACTGATTTAGATAAAATTTCTGGTTGGTTTAATACTGTTGAAGCAACGGACGTAGATAAAGATGGAGATATAGATCTTGTATTGGGCAATAGAGGTTTAAACTCTATCTATCAAAGTAACGAAGAAAGGCCAACTAAGATGTATATAAATGATTTTGATAATAATGGAACAGTAGAACAAATTGTCACTCAAACAATTGATGGAAAGGATATTCCGATTCATTTGAAAAAGGAGATTACAGGACAAATAAATGTGCTGAAAAAACAAAATCTGAAATTTTCAGAATATGCAACTAAGGCTATTGATGAACTTTTTTCAAAAGAGGTTTTAGAAAGTTCAACAGTAAAAATGGCAAACAATTTTTCAAGTTTGATCGCTTATAATGAGGGAGATTTGTCTTTTAAAATTAAAGAATTACCAAAAGAAGTACAATTATCCTGTGTTTGTGATATAGAAACAGAAGATGTTAACAATGATGGTATTTTAGATCTTATTTTAGCAGGTAACAATTACAATTTTAAACCTCAGTTTTCAAGATTAGATGCAAGCCGGGGAAATGTTTTATTAGGAAACAAAAATGGAGGTTTTAACAATCAACAAAATACTGGATTTTTGGTAGAGGATGAAGTAAGAGTGATGCGATGGATGAAGAATAAATCCGGAGAAAAGTATCTGCTAGTAGGTGTTAATAATCAAACACCAAAGATTTTTAAAATGAATACAAAGTAAGTTCTAGATTCGAATTCAAGAGATGATCAAAAAAACAATCATAGTATCATTCGGATTATTGTCTTTGTTCGCATGTCAAAAAAAAGAGATAGCGCCCAGTAGTTTATTTGAAAAAATAACTTCAGAAACTACAAATGTTACATTTCAGAATACATTAAATCCAACCGACGAGCTTAATATCTTAGATTATCTTTATTACTACAATGGGGCTGGTGTAGCCGTTGGAGATATAAATAAAGATGATTTACCAGATGTTTTTTTTACTGCTAATCAAGGAAAGAACAAATTGTATTTAAATAAAGGGAATTTTCAGTTCGAGGATATAACGGATGTTGCAGGAGTATCAGGAAATTCTGATTGGAATACAGGAACCGTAATGGCAGACATTAATGGTGATGGATATTTAGATATATATGTCTGTGCTGTTGCCGGTTTACAAGGGTTAAAAGGAAAAAACGAACTGTTCATTAACAATGGTGATAATACATTTACCGAAAAAGCAGCTTCGTATAAATTGGATTTTGAAAATTACACTACATCTGTAGCTTTTCTCGATTATGATAATGATGGAGATTTAGATATGTATTTGCTTAATCATGCAGTGCATACGCAGAATTCTTTTGGTAGTGCAAAGCTCAGAAATAAAAGGAGTAATGAGAGTGGAGATAAGTTATTGCGCAATGATGGGGAAGTGTTTACAGATGTTAGTGAAGAGGCAGGTATTTTTGGAGGGGGAAATGGGTATGGACTTGGAGTAGCTACTGCTGATTTTAATAATGATGGGTATACAGATATTTATGTAAGCAACGATTTTCATGAAGATGATTATTATTATCTCAATAATGGAAATGGAACTTTTACCGAGTCATTAAAGGAAAACTTCGGCCATACAAGCCGATTCTCAATGGGTAGCGATGTAGCAGATATCAATCATGATGGATTTACCGATATCATAACCTTAGATATGACACCAGAAGATGAAACAGTGTTAAAAGCTTCAGCAGGAGACGAAACGGTAGATATGCTTCAGATGCGAATTAATAGACTCGGATACCATTATCAGTATGCTAGAAATATGCTTCAGGTTAATAGAGGAGATCATTTTGAAGAAACTGCTTTACTTAGTGGAGTCGCTGCTACAGATTGGAGTTGGTCAGCCTTGTTTGCAGATTATGATCAAGATGGAGAGCAAGACATTTTTATATCCAATGGGATTCCCAAAAGACCAAATGATCTAGATTATATTAAATACATTTCTAACGAGAAGATTCAGGAGAAGCTAAATAGTAATAAACTGGTAGATCATGAGGCCTTGAATGTTATGCCGTCAGGTGAGGTGCCAAATTATATGTTTCGGGGAGATAAGGGAATTACTTTTACCAATGCATCTTCCAGTTGGTTACCAAAAGAAAATACGGCTTCTACAGGAAGTGCCTATGCAGATTTTGATAATGATGGAGACTTGGATATTGTCACTAATAATATTAATGCGCCGGTTTCTTTCTACAAAAATACAACGGATCAAAAATCTAATTTTTTAAAACTTAAATTCAATTTTAAAGACAACAATAAATTTGGAATTGGAACTAAAGTAATATCCTATCACAACGGTATTGCACAATATAAACAATTATTTACCTCTAAGGGGTTTCAGTCTTCTTCAGAGCCTATCGTTCATTTTGGATACGATACCATAGCGACCATAGATTCGTTGAAAATTATATGGCCGGATAACACAATTCAGATCGCAGAAAATATAACTGCTAACCAAAGTCTGACCATTAGATTGGTATACAAAAGAAATGGGGTTGATTATGAGAATTTATTTCCAAAGACTAAAAAATGGTTCCGAAAAATTGATTCAGTTTCTGGGTTAAATTATGAGCATAAAGAAAATAATTACACGGATTTTAATCGTCAAAAACTGATTCCTTACAAGATTTCCGATCGAGGACCAGCAACGGCAGTAGGAGACATAAATGGAGATGGAAAAGATGATATTTTCTTTGGTAGTTCTAAGTTGGAACCTTCAAAAATATACTTGCAAAACGATACAGGTTTTGAAGAGCAACAATCAGAAGTTTTAGAAAAAGATAAAAAGAAAGAAGATGTAGTTGCAATTATTGCCGATGTAAACGGAGATGCTAAAAATGATCTTCTCGTTTCTTCTGCAGGAGGCGAGTTTTATGGAAACTCCACAGAGTTACTAGATCGATTATATCTGAATTCGGATACAGGATTGTCAAAAATGATTTTTCCCGAATTATTTGACCATGAATCGGTAATAAAAGCAAATGATGTCGATGGAGATGGTGATTTAGATGTTTTTATTGGAGGGTATTCGGTTTCTAATGACTTTGGAAAAATACCAAATTCTTATTTGCTTATAAACGAACAAGGAAATTTCAGTATAAAACCAAACAACAGTTTACGAGAAATAGGAATGGTAACTGATGCTGTTTGGAGTGACTTTGATAATGATGGTATAAAAGATTTAATAATTGTTGGGGAATGGATGTCACCACATTTTTTTAAGAATACGAATGGTGATTTGGTAGATGTAACAAACAGTATGTATCAACAAAAGCTAAATGGTTTATGGCAATCCATTATCGATTTTGATGTAGATTATGATGGTGATAGGGATTATGTACTAGGAAATTTTGGATTAAATACAAAACTAAATGCATCATCAGAAAACCCTTTAAAAATGTATTATGCTGATTTTGATAATAACAGCACCACAGAAACCATTTTAGCATTACCTAAGGATGGAAAATATTATACAGCATTAGGTTTGGATGAATTATCAAGTCAATTAAATTTTCTGAAGAAAAAATTCACAACATATAATAGTTTCGCAGGAAAAACGGTAGAAGAGATTTTTGGAGAGGATGCTTTAGAAAATGCTAAATCATTTTATGTGCATCAACTTGCATCAGGATATCTTAGAAATGATAACGGTAAGTTTTCTTTTGTGCCTTTCGAAAATGAACTTCAATTAGCTCCTGTAATGTCAATGCTAAAATTTGATTTTGATAAAGATGGAAAACAAGAAGTTTTATTGGCAGGAAATTATTTTGGGGTAATACCATATCATGGTAGATTTGATGGATTTGCCGGGGCTTTGTTACAAGAAGATAATACTGTGGTAAGTGCTTCAGAATTGGGGATTAATTTGAGTCAAAAGTCTGTAAGGGGACTAAATATTATTAATTTTGCAAATAAGGATTATTTGCTCATCACACTAAATAATGGAAAAGCAGAGGTTTATGAGATACTTTGATCAATCTATAGGAATTGGTAATCTATTAAAAAGTATGAAAGTATTTGCGTTCGTTTCTTTCATAATGCTTTTGAGCTCTTGTCAAAAAGAAGAAAAAGAAATTCAAATTACTGCAGATGATTATCATAAAGCAGTAGATAAGATTACAGAAGTTATGGTGCATGATATTTTCTCGCCACCGGTAGCCAGTAGGATATATAACTATTCGAATATTGCTGCCTATGAAGTAATCAGTCAAGAAGGAGAAGATTATAAAACATTGTCTAACCAATTGCATGAATTAAGATCAATTCCGGCTATCGACACTACTAAAAGTGTCAACCATAAATTAGCAGCCTTAGTGGCGTATTTAGAAGTTGGGAAATCATTACTTTTTTCGGAGGATCGAGTTGAAGTGTATAGAGATAGTTTATATAACTCATGGCAACTTCAAAATGAAAAAATGTTCAATGATTCTAAGGAGTATGGATTAAAGGTTGCAGAACATATAAAAACTTGGTATGCTACTGATAATTATGCACAAACCAGGACAATGCCAAAATTTTCTGTAAATACCGAGGATCCGTCGAGATGGCAACCCACTCCGCCAGATTATATGGACGGGATAGAACCACACTGGAGAAAAATAAGACCTTCAATTATAGATTCATCTTCTCAGTTTAAGCCAGCAAGATATCCTGATTTTTCATTGGAAAAGGATACACCATTTTATAAAGAATTAATGGAAACTTATGAAGTAGGAAATTTGATTAAAGAAGAAGGTGAAAAATCTGAAAAATTAGAAATAGCGCAGTTTTGGGATTGTAATCCTTACGTATCAACACATAAAGGGCATTTAATGTTTGCCACTAAAAAAATCACACCTGGAGCTCATTGGATAGGAATATGTAAAATTGCTTGCAAAAAAACAAACTCTGATTTTGCGAAAACTGTTTTTGCTTATACTAAAACATCCATTGCTATTGCAGATGCTTTTATAAGCTGCTGGGATGAGAAATATAGAAGTAATCTAATTCGTCCAGAAACATTGATCAACCAACATATCGATGAGAACTGGACTCCTGTTTTACAGACACCTCCATTTCCCGAATATACAAGTGGTCATTCTGTAGTGTCTGGTGCTGCATCTACCGTATTAACTAATATTTTTGGAGATAATTTTGATTTTGAGGATGATACCGAACTGCAATATGGACTGCCAGTGCGTTCTTTTGCTTCTTTTAACCAGGCAGCTGATGAAGCAGCAATTAGCAGATTATATGGAGGAATTCATTATAGAGCGGCTATTGATTTAGGATTGGATCAGGGCAGATCTTTAGGTGATTTTGTAGTAGGGAAATTAAAAATGAATATTTTAACTTCAGAAGTTGTAAGTGCAAATTAGAATGAAGAAAATTGTTGCGTTCTTTCTCTTGATACTATCAGCTATTGCTATTTGGTATTTGTTTATTAAAAAATACGATTATCAAGTAACGTTTACGGCTAAAGGAGCTCCCGGGAGTATTTATCATCAAATCATTGGATGGGACTCTTGGGGTAAAGATGTAAAAATAAAAAACATATATACTATAGATACCATTTTGTTTAAAGAAGTAAAGCAAAAGGTAAAGTTGAAAGACACCGTTCTCAATCTAGATTGGAGTATAGTGAGTGTTAATGATTCTATATCAAAGATAAAGATAGGTGTGTTCTCTGGAGATCACTCATTGATGAATAGATTGATGATACTAACTGGCCAGACTCCTTTTACAAAATCTTTAAAAACAAAGTTCCAGAGGTTTGGGAAAGGTTTAAATAGTTTTGCTAAAACTTTTAGAATAAAAATTGAAGGTGATTCTGAATTACCGTCTCTGGAATACCTTTATGTTTCTTCTGAGGCCAATCGATCAGGCAAAGCAGGGATGATGTTACAATTGAACTCTGATTTTTTTCCTAAAATAAAAAGGAATAATGTAGAATTAAATGGAGCTCCTTTTGTAAAAATAAAGGATTGGGATATGGTAGGTGATAAAATTCAATTTGATTTTGGATTTCCAATAAAACCAACAGATTCGTTGGCAACAAATTCATCTATAAAATATAGTAAATCATTTTCCAAACTTGCGTTAAAAGCAATATTTTATGGTAATTATAGACATAGTGATCAAGCATGGTTTGCGCTTATAGAATATGCAAGAAGAAGAAATATTCCTATAGAAAAGAAACCTTTAGAGATATTCTATAACAATCCCATGCAAGATGGGGATGCATCTAAATGGAAAGCTGAAATTTTTGTGCCTTTACAATAATAATCAAAATAGGATGGCAATATTAATATGAAGTCGCAAATGCTTTAGAACCTTCCAATCACTCCTAATTGCCCTGGTCCAATAGCTAAATCCCATTGAATCTTATTTTTTTTATTATTATAAGCATAACGTTGTTTCCTGCTGAGATAATTATCGATACCATCTACTATAACAACGCTAAGAACAATGCCAAGAGTGACATCAGTTAACCAATGTGCTCCTGCCCATAATCTAGAAACTGGAGAAACGAGTCCAAGAGCATAAATACCTCCTCTGACATAAGGATTTTCAAATTGTTTTCCTATCGCATATGCTGTGGTAAAGGACAATATAGCGTGCCCAGAAGGGAAGGAATGATAGTCTGCTTCACTACTATAAAATTTGAATGCATCTTTACCTTTTCCAGTATAAGGTCTGGCTCGACCAGCAAGTGTTTTGCTTACGGTTTGTATAATTCCTCCTGCAGTAGCAGAGGCTATTAATAATACACCTGTTTTTCTAACCTTTTCATTTTTCGTAATAAGCCCAAAAGCATATATTCCAGTAGTTAATCCGTAATTTACAATGGGTTTTCCAAAACGAAATCCAGCTTCTTTCACAAATCCAGGAATGTCTTCTTCCTGATCAGAGAAAAAATCGTTCGCAGGTTCATCAATTAGATATATAAGTGCTGATCCTGCAACAATGCCCCCAAATGTAGCCCAATCTTTTCCTTTCCATCTTAAAGGCTGTGTGTAAGCATTAGCCAATCCTCCAACTGCAGATACTCCATCGTATTTAAGCATTTGCCAACGAGTCATTTCATAGGAAGATGCTTCAGTGGTAGACGAAATGGAATCTTTTTCTTTAGAAGTTTGTAATTGTTCTTGCGAGAAAGTATTCGAGGAAAATATTAATGCGAATATACAAAGGTATAGATGGTAGAAACGATACATAGTATGAGGTTTGATAAACAAAAATAATAACTTATTAGTAAAGAAGAGCTAAATATTCAGAATTGCTAGGTTATAATCTTTTAGGATATTAAAAATAGAATAAAAAAAAAGCCCAAACGGTAAGTTTGGGCTTTCAAGGTGGTGCCTCCAGGAATCGAACCAGGGACACAAGGATTTTCAGTCCTTTGCTCTACCAACTGAGCTAAGGCACCTTGCTGTAAGCGGATGCAAATATAAAACGCTTTTTTTAATACTCAAAAGAAAAATTTAAAAAAATCGTTTCGTATTTTTGCAAACTTAAAAAATAAACACGTAATCCGCTGTAATCTAGAAGATGTGGTTAAAGATTCTTCTTTTAAAAAATATTTGGCACCCAATAAAAATGTCCGATTACGTTATAGTGTAAAAAAGTAAATACATGAATTTAGTTATTGATGTGGGTAATACATCTATAAAAATAGGTGTTTTTCAAAAAGATATCTTGATACACAAAGAAAATCTAAAATTATTGGATTTTCAGGAACGTATTGAGAAATTGCATCAGGACTATTCATTTATAAATAGCGCTATTTTATCTTCTGTGGCTAATTTTCAAGAAAAAGATATAACCTTGTTAAAAAGTAAATTTAAAACTCTTATTTTGGATCATACGCTAAAAATGCCTTTTCAAAATTTATATGCCACTCCAAGAACATTAGGAGTGGATCGTTTGGCATTAGTAGCAGCTGCCGTTTGTCAGTTTCCCAAAAAAGATACTTTAGTTATAGATGCTGGTACCTGTATTACCTACGATTTTAAAAATAAAGAAGAGTTTTATCTTGGAGGAGCAATAGCACCCGGTATAAGGTTGCGATATACAAGTCTTAATAATTATACTTCCAAATTACCGTTATTAAATCTCGAAGCACCAAAAAATCATATAGGAGATAGTACAAATCAGTCAATTCATTCAGGTGTTGTAAACGGTATTTTATATGAAATTGAAGGGACAATTGCCGAATATTGCAACACTTACCCTGATTTAACAGTTATTTTAACCGGTGGAGATGCACATTTTTTGTCTAAAAGATTAAAAAATAGCATATTTGCCACCTCTAATTTTTTATTGGAGGGACTAAATTACATTTTAGCTTTTAATAATAGTCAATGATAAAAAAGATTTTAGTAGTTGTTTTGGTAATAATTACCGGTGTGTCTAATGCTCAGGAAGGAACATCGTCTCCTTATTCTTTTTATGGTATAGGGTTGCAGAAGTTCAAAGGAACAGTGGAAAATAGGTCGATGGGAGGATTAGGTATACTTGCAGATAGTATTCACTTAAATCTTCAGAATCCCGCAGCTTATGGAGAGTTGAGATTGACTACCTATACCTTGGGAGCTAATTACAATGGATTGAATTTAGATAATGCTGCAGGAGATGATTCTTACAAGGATAATGCATCTTTGGATTATCTGGCAATTGGAATTCCAGCAGGAAGGTTTGGTTTTGGTTTCGGAGTACTTCCGGTAAGTTCGGTAGGTTATCAAACAAATTCTTTTGATAGTGACGGGTCTGAAAATCAGTTTTTTGGAACTGGAGGCTTGAATAAAGTGTTCATCGCTGCTGGTTTTAAAGTTAACGAGAATTTAAGTGTTGGTTTAGATATTAATTATAACTTTGGGAACATTGAAAATAAGGCAATTCTGAGGCGTTCGGAGGTGCAATTTGATACTAGAGAGATTGATAATTCTGATCTTTCGGGAGTAAGTTTATCTTTTGGGGTGGCTTATAAAAAAATGCTTACCGAGAAACTGGAATTAACAACTTCTTTTGTTTCTACTCCTTCATTTAAATTAGCTTCAGAAAACTCTATAGAACTAGCTACCATACAGATATTAGCTAATGGATCAGAATTAGTGATTGAAAGTCAGGACTTGGAAGTAGAAAATAGAGATCTTGATCTCCCAGCAGAATTAAAGTTTGGTGCAGGTATAGGAGAACCTAAAAAATGGTTCCTTGGAGCTGAGTATACTTATTTAAATGCCAAAGATTTTGATAATAGATCTTTTACAGCAGATAATGTTATTTATGAAAATGCATCCCAATTTACAATAGGAGGATATTATATTCCAAAATATAATTCACTTACAAGTTATTTGAATAGAATAGTTTATCGAACAGGATTGCGATATGAAGAGACTGGATTGAATATAAATGGACAGGCAATTAATGAGTTTGGCATATCTTTTGGAGTAGGATTACCAGTTGGGAACTTGTTCTCTAATGCGAACATAGGTTTTGAGTTTGGAACACGCGGAACAACAGATGCAGGACTAGTAAAAGAAGAGTTCTTTAATCTATCATTAAGTTTATCACTAAATGATAAATGGTTTAGAAAAGTGAAATTTAATTAACTACAATTATACAGCTATGAATACTAAAGTTTTATTTACAATAGCAGCAGGGTTAGTTTTAGGTACTTCTAGTGTAAGTGCTCAGGCTACAGACTGTGCTACTACGGCTTCTATAGCCTATGAGCATGCTAAAGTAAAAAATTGGGAGGCAGCGGAAGCACCTTTATGGAAAGTAAGAAAAGAATGCCCTACGCACAGTGTTGCTACTTTCCAATTTGGAAAAAAATTGTTAGAAGCAAAATATAAAAAGGCAGCTGCTGGAACTGCAAAAACAACTATTGCAAATGAAATGATTGCTTTGTGGAAAGAGCGTCAACAATATTTCCCAGCAAAAGTAAAATTAGGAGATATGCATTCTGATATTGGTCAGATCATGTATGATAATAAAATAGGGACCAAAGAAAGTCAGTTTGCAGAGTTTAACAAAGCTTGGACTGAAGATAAAAAGAATTTTTCTAGTCCAAAAAAGGTGTATACCTACTTTTATTTATTAGTAGAGCTTCAGGCTGCTGGAAAGAAAGAACTTCAGGATGTGTTCGATTTATATGATGGAGTAATCGAAAAAATTGAGGATGAAGAAAGTAAAAAAGCAAAAATAGTTTCTGAATTAACAGAAAAAGAAGAATCTGGAGCTGCACTTTCTAGTAAAGAAAAGAAAAGATTAAAAACTTACGATAAAATCCTTAATAATTACAGTAAGGTTAAAGCAGGTGTTAATCAGAAACTTGGAGAACTAGCAGATTGTAAAAACTTGATTCCTTTATATAATGGACAATTTGAAAGTAAGAAAAGCGATATTAACTGGTTAAAAAGTGCCGCAAGTAGAATGTCCGCAAAAGAATGTACAGATGATCCATTGTTTTTCAAAATGGTGGAGGCATTACACAAAGCAGATCCATCTGCTAAGTCAGCGCTTTACCTAGGAATACTTGCGCTTAAGGATAAAAATACTTCTAAAGCGTTAGAATATTATAATCAGTCAGCTCAGTTAGAAACCAAAGCAAGTGATAAAGCAAAAGTATATTACAAGATTGCTGAGGTGTACAGAAAAAGAGGTAGCTACAGTAAAGCAAGAGCTAATTATAAAAAGGCATTAGCTAACAAGCCTTCTTTAGGACAAGCGTATTTGAAAATAGCAAATATGGTTGCGAAGAGCGCTAACGATTGTGGTACCGATGTATTTAGCAAAAGAGCGGTATATTGGTTAGCAGAGAGATATGCACTAAAAGCAGGTAAAGTTGATGCTAGTTTAAAGAAAACTGCTGCAGGAACAGCTGCAAATTATAGAGCAAAGGCGCCTTCGAAAACAGATATCTTTAATAATCCTGAGATTAAATCTGTAAAGATTGGATGTTGGATTGGAGAAACGGTTAAGGTACCGAAACTATAATGCAAAAGAGAACTATATATATATTAGGAAACTTTGTCACAGCTTTTGCTGTGACATTGTTTTTTTCATGTCAATCTAAAACATCCCAAACGAATTCATATCGCATTGATGATGATGCTCCAATTGCAGAAGCTTTTGAAGTTAATCTTAAGTACACAGACTCAGGTAGGTTAACAGCAGTTCTCAGAACTCCTAAAGTAAAAGATTATACAAATAAGGGATTTGGATATCGCGAGTTTCCAGAAGGGATTGTTTTAGATATCATTGATAATGAAGGGAAAATTAGTGTAGTAACATCAGATTATGCTATCTCTTATGTGGAAACAGGTCTTATAGATATGAGAGGTAATGTAGATATCAAAACTGCTGATAGTACACATCTTATGGCTAAGCAGTTATATTGGGATCAAAGTATTAATTGGGTTTTTACAGATCAACCTTATAAAAGTATACTCCCAGATGGTAATGTTAACGAAGCAGATGGTTTTGATGCTAATCAGGATTTTACTATCTTGAATTCACGTATTAATGAAGGAGTAATGTTTATCGAAGAGTAAATTAATATGATGAAAATTTTTAGATTTTTTGAATTTGCTTATCTAGCTATTACTTGTTTTTTTCTTTATCAAGCATATGAAGAATGGGGAAAACAAGATGGTAGAAGTGTTCTATATCTCTGTTTTGCTGGAGTAGCTGTTTTTATGTTCTTCTTTAAGAGAAATTTCCGAAAAAGAATTGATACCAATAGTAATCAGGATAACAAATAATGGAGCTACAAATCATTGTAATTGTATTCTCTGTTATTCTCTCTGCCTTTTTTTCCGGGATGGAGATAGCTTATGTGTCTTCGAATAAAATTCATATCGAGATAGAAAAAAAACAAGATGGTTTTCTAGCTACTATCTTATCTCGATTAACAAAAAAACCTTCCAAGTTTATTGCTACCATGTTAGTGGGTAATAATATTGCATTGGTAGTTTATGGATTCTACATGGGAGAGTTGCTAATGGGATTCATAGAAGGATATTATCCGGATATGGCGGCAAGTGTTAACTTATTGCTACAAACTATTATATCTACTTTTGTTATATTAGTTACTGCGGAGTTTTTGCCGAAAGTGTTTTTTCAAATTTATGCCAACACTTTATTGAAAGTTTTCGCGTTACCAGCCTATTTTTTTTATGTACTTTTTTGGTTTATTTCTTCTTTTGTTATCTGGATTTCTGACTTAGTGCTCAAGAAATTCTTAAAAACTGATGGTGATGAAGTACAACTTGCATTTACCAAAACTGAGCTAGGAGATTATATTACAGAGCAAATGGAAACTGTAGAGGAACATGATGAAATAGACAGTGAAATTCAAATTTTTCAAAACGCGCTCGATTTTTCTGATGTAAAGTCTCGAGAAGTAATGATTCCTAGAACCGAAATCATTGCAATCGAGAAATCAAGATCATTAGAAGAGGTGAGTCAGCTTTTTATAGATACTGGATTATCTAAGATATTGGTGTTTAATAATACTATAGACGATATCATAGGATATATGCATTCATTCGAACTTTTTAAAAATCCTAAATCAATCAGGTCTATTTTACTTCCAGTAGTTTTTGTGCCTGAAACCATGTATGTAAAAGATGTATTGAATCTATTAACTAAAAAGCATAAGAGTGTAGCTGTGGTTATAGATGAGTATGGAGGTACTAGTGGAATTATAACAGTGGAAGATATTGTAGAAGAACTTTTTGGAGAAATTGAAGACGAGCACGATTCTGTTGATTTAATAGAAGATAAATTGGCAGAAAATCATTATCGTTTCTCGGCAAGAATGGAAGTAGATTATATCAATGAAACCTATAAATTAAATTTGCCCGAAAGTGAATATTACGAAACATTAGGAGGAATGATTGTAAACCATACAGAAGAAATTCCTGAACAAGGTGATGTTGTAAATATCAATGCAGTGACGGTTAATATTATAGAAACTTCCAACACCAAAATAGAAATCGTGGAATTAAAGGTTAAGGAAGAAGACTAATTTCTGTTTGTCAAAATTCTTCTGATATAAAAATCAGATAACCTTTCTTTGTTTATTTGGAAAGTTTGTTTCAGTTAATGTTCTGTTTTTTTTATTATACTTCTTAAAATCAGGTAATTGTATTGTGTTTATTGTGGGATTAATCTGTATTTTTTTACGGTAAAATATCATGAAAAATAAAATGCAAAAAAAGTTGTAAAGACTTTCTGTCTTTAATTGGTAATATTCTAAGAAAATGGTATTTTCGCCCACTATATTTCAATAAATTAAACTTAAAATGGCAGTTTTAAATAAAATCAGACAACGTTCCGTTTTCTTAATTGTGATTATCGCATTAGCGCTTTTCTCATTTGTATTAGCGGATTTGATTCGAAATGGAGGAGCTATTTCTCAAAAAGCAGCAAATACTATTGCTACCATAAATGGGAAAGAAATTGATAGAACTGATTTTGCACAGAAGGTAGAAGCAGCTTCTAGAAATTTTGGTGGTGGATCTAACTTACAAACTGTAAACTATGTTTGGAACCAAGAAGTAAGGCAAATCGTTTTTGATGGCCAGTTCGAAGAGCTTGGTATTAGAGCTGGTGCTGATGAAGTGAATCAATTATTAGAAGAAGGATTAGCTAATAATCCTACTTTTCAAAATGAAGCTGGAGTTTTCGATAAGGCCAAAATGCAAGAATATGTTGCAAGTATCAAAGCCAATCCTGTTGCATATCAACAGTGGATAGATTATAAGCGATCTTTAGGAAAAGGAGCTTTAGAACAGACATACCTTAATATGATTAAGGCTGGAGTAGGAGCTACTCTTAAAGAAGGTGAGTTGGCATACAAAATGGAAAATGATGTAGTGGATATTAAATATGTTCAATTGCCTTTTACAAGTATTCCTGATACAGACGTAACAGTATCTGATGCAGAAATTCAGTCGTATATAGATAAACATCCTGATTTGTATCAAGCAGAAGCATCTCGAAATATGAGATATGTGTTCTTTAAAGAAGAACCAAGCAAAGAAGATGAAGAGCGTCTGATAGCAGAAGTTGCCGAACAAATCGGAGGACTTAAAAAAGCGGAGAATATTGAGGAGTTTATTAACGTTGATCAAAGTTCTGCTCTGAAATATAATGATCGTTTCTTGTTTAAAAAAGATTTACCTTCAACAGTTGCAGATACCTTGTATAATGTTCCGGTTGGAGAAGTTTATGGACCATATAAAGATGGTAAGTACATTAAGATATCTAAGGTAATAGCAAACAAGCAATTGCATGATTCACTGAAAGCAAGTCATATTTTAATTTCTTGGAAAGGTCTAGGTACGGCTGGTGATACCGAACGTACTAAAGAAGAAGCAAAAACGTTAGCAGATAGTTTGTTAGCCGTTGTAAAAACTGACAAAGCGAAGTTTTTAGCTTTAGCTAAAGATTTTTCTGCGGATAATTCCAATAAGGATAAAGGTGGAGATTTAGGATATTTTGCTCCGGGTAGAATGGTGCCAGCGTTCAATGATTATATCGTTGATAACAATGTAGGTGATATGGGAGTTGTAGAAACACAGTTTGGATATCATATTATTACTATTGAGGACAAGAAAAATGAGCAGAAAGCTGTAAAAGTTGGAACGATTGCAAGAGAAATCGAAGCTAGTGAGAAAACGATTAATGATATATTTACGGAAACTACAAAGTTTCAGATAGCTACCAAGGATGGAGATTTTGCTGAGAAAGCAAAAGAAAGTGAGTACAATGTTCGCCCTGTAAATAAGATAAGTGAATTAGCAGAAAATATTGCTGGACTTGGTGCACAGAGATCTATAGTACAATGGGCATTTAATGAAGAGACAAAAGTTGGAGATGTAAAGCGTTTTGATGTAACTGATGGATATGCGGTTGTTCAATTAACAGGAAAAGCATCTAAAGGACTTCAAAAGGTAGAAGATGCGAGTGCTTCTGTAAAGCCAATACTTATAAAGGAGAAAAAAGCGGAAATGTTGAAGAATAAGATTTCTGGTACTAATTTAGACGAGATCGCTAAAAGTCAATCACAAGTAGTTAAAACGGCTTCTGCTCTTAATATGAAGACTCCAACAATTAGTGGTGCCGGTACTGAACCGAAAGTAGTAGGAGCAGCTTTCGCATTAGAAAGTGGTCAAGTTTCTGAACCAGTTGTTGGTAATAATGGAGTATACGTTGTAGAAGTTACAAAAAAGACACCTGCTAGCGGTTTAGATACCTATATGAGTTATGCTGCACAAGAATCTAAAACACAGGCAAACGCTGTGAATACGAGAGTTTTTAATGCGTTGAAAGAAGCAGCAGATATCGAAGATAAAAGAGCAAACTTCTATTAGTCGTAGTTTACAACAGATAATAAAAAAATCCTGAAGCATGCTTCAGGATTTTTTTTTGTTTATAAGATATAGAAAAAGGTTTTTATGCTCTAACCTTTTGTTCCCATTTCCAGGCAGATGATAAGGCTTCATCTAAGCTGCTTTTAGCTTTCCAGCCTAACTCATTATTAGCTTTGTCGGTGTTCGCATAAGCAGATGTAATATCACCTTCTCTTCGGTCTACCACTTGATAATTTAGTTTTTGATCAGAAACCTTTTCAAAAGATTGAATCACCTCTAATACCGAACTACCAGTACCTGTCCCTACATTAAACACCTCATAATTAAAAACATTATTGTTTTTAAGTAAACGCTGTAATGCTACTACGTGTGCTTTTGCAAGATCAACAACATGGATATAGTCTCTAATACAAGTACCATCTTCTGTAGGATAGTCATCACCAAAAACAGAAAGCTGCTCTCTCAATCCGATAGCAGTTTGTGTAATAAATGGAACCAGATTTTGTGGAACTCCTATAGGTAATTCTCCTATTTCTGCGGATGGATGTGCGCCAATAGGATTAAAATAGCGCAATGCAATAGCGTTTAGATTGGGTTGTACCTTGCAGGTATCTCTTATGATTTCTTCTCCTATTTGCTTGGTATTACCATAGGGAGATTCTGCAACCTTTACAGGTGCATTTTCGGTTATAGGTAACTCATCAGCTTGCCCGTATACCGTACATGATGAGCTAAAAATGAAACTAGTTTTGTCTTTTTTCTGTAATTCTTGGAGAATATACACAAGAACACTAATATTGTTTTCGTAGTATAACAGAGGTTTTTCTACACTTTCTCCCACTGCTTTTGATGCTGCAAAATGAATAACTCCTTCAATATCATGATGACGTTTAAAAAAGTCCTGTACTTTGTCTTTTTCTCTCAGATCAAAGTTTTCAAAAATTGGTTGTTTTCCGGTAATTGCTTCAACACCTTTTAAAACATCTGGAGAGGAATTAGAACAGTTGTCTATAATAACAACTTCATACCCTTCATTTTGTAGTTCTACCGCTGTATGCGATCCGATAAACCCTAATCCACCGGTTACTAATATTTTCATTTTTTTGTTTTCAAGAGTTTTTATTAGAACGAGTTGTAAAGTTAATACAATACACTTTATAACCGAAAGCAGATGACAAATAAGTTTATGTAATGGTTAGAATATTAAATAAGTACTCAATACTAGCAGTGTAATAAGTCCTCCAATGGCAAAAGCATATTTCCAGGGTGTGGTATCAATAACTTCTGTAGTTATAGGTGTATAGATATCTTTTTTAGGTTTCCACATTCCTACAATTAGCATGATAGCAACATTAATGACAAACAAAATACCCATGACATGCAAGAAGTGTGGATAGGCTTCAGCTTTTATAATAGCTAATTGATCAGGATCTGTAATACCATTAGTAGTAGCTTCTAATAACGCTTTATTTGTGAAATGAGGTCCCAAAATAAGTAAGCTTATTAAATACATTAGTACACCACCGATTAACACTATTTTAGCACCAATTGCAGGCACTTTTTTCGTCAAAATTCCAATGATAACCACAGCCAGAATAGGTACGCTTAAGCTTCCTAATGCTTGTTGGATATAAGAAAATAGACCTGCTGGAGCATTGGCGATAAAAGGAGCAATCGTCATAGAAATCATGGCTACAATAAAGCCAAATAATTTACCAGCTTTTACCGTTTGGAGTTCGCTTGCATTTCGATTAAAAAATTTCTTATACAAGTCAAATCCAAAAAGTGTAGCACTACTATTTAGTAGACTATTAAAAGAGCTTAATACCGCTCCAAATAATACTGCTGCAAAAAAACCAAGTAATGCAGGTGGAAGCACTTTACGAACTAGTTCTGGATATGCTCGATCCGCCGAACTAAGTTCTCCATTAAATACGTTCCATGCAATAATTCCAGGGAGTACAACGATTACAGGTATTAGAAATTTTACAAATGCTGCGAGCATCATGCCTTTTTGCCCTTCTTTTAAACTTTTGGCACCAAAAACACGTTGTAGTATGGATTGATTCGTACCCCAATAATACATCTGAGCAATCATCATTCCTGTAAATATAGTTCCTACCGGAATAGAGGAAGTAACACCTCCGGTAACGTTAAATTTATCCTGGTTTTCGGTCCACAAGGTATGCATACCGTCCATCATGCTGCCATCTCCAATCAGCTTTAAACCAAAATAAGGGATGAGCAGCCCTCCGATTAATAATCCAATTGCATTTATAAGATCTGATACTGCAACAGCTTTTAAACCTCCAAAAATGGCATAAATGATACCTATTAAGCCTATACTCCAAACACAAAGCCAAATTGAAGCAGATTGAGACCAACCTAATAAAGATGGTAAGTCAAACATGGTACTAAAGGCTAATGATCCTGAGTAAAGGATGGTGGGTAATAATACAATACTAAAAGCGATTAGAAATAAAACGGATAATATAGCTTTGGTATTTTCATCGAAACGTTTTTCTATAAATTCTGGAATTGTAGTGATACCACCTTTCATGTATTTTGGTAGTAACCATATAGCGGTAAGCACCATAGCAATAGCTGCCAGTGTTTCCCATGCCATAACAAGAATACCTTCAGAAAAAGCTTGTCCGTTTAATCCGACGATTTGTTCCGCAGATAGATTTGTAAGTAATAAAGAACCGGCAATTGTAATTGCACCAAGGCTTCTTCCTCCAAGATAATATCCATCTGCAGATTTTTCATCTGTACTTCTTGTTTTCCACCAGGCATATACTGCTACTAATAATGTAAATCCAATAAATGAAAGTATTCCCATATGTTTTGTTTTTAGAGAGTTTAGAAATCCAAGTGAGCTCTTTATTTAAATCTATACAATTTCATATTCGTAATAGGTAGATGCATCTAGTAATAAGAGATCTAAATACTGATTTTCTTGTTCAAGACGTTCTTCGTCCCAACCAAGATATTTTACTAGATCTTCTTGTACTACGGATCTGTATTGATGTACACTGCCAATATCAAAATATAGTCTTCCTGTTCTACGAACAAAAAAGTCGGCCAGGCCATTTACCATCTCATGATGCACTCCATACCAGACTTCTGATCGTATTAATTTTTCTTCAATAGCATCGTTCAAGAAGTAAGAGATCTTATTTATAATGATAGTTGCCTGTTTACCATAGGTGGTAGCTAGATACCAACCATAGTGCTCATCATTCAAACCTTTATCTTTTAACTGTTGGTTAATTTCTTCTAGATATTGGTTAACTTCAGCAGTGTCCTCTAACGGGTCGCTTGTTAGTTGAATATTCTGGGTGTAGGATTTAGAAAATTGCTCTCTTCTTTTACTACTCATAGTTTTTAGCACTGCATCAATGACCCGTTGCGCCATTTTACGATATCCTGTAAGTTTTCCTCCTGCAATAGAGATTAACCCTGTTTTAGAAATAAAAATTTCATCCTTTCTGGATAGTTCTGAAGGATCTTTTCCATCCTCGTGAATTAAAGGTCTTAGTCCAGCCCAATTAGATTCAATATCCTCTATGGTTAGATGTAGCGTTGAGAACATATTGTTTACGGCATCTAGTAGATACTGAGCGTCTTCTTTTGTAGCTACAACACGATTTAAATTAGCACTATAATTAGTATCTGTGGTACCTACATAGGTAGCTCTACCACGTGGAATTGCAAAAATCATTCTTCCATCAGGTACATCAAAATAGATTGATTGTGTAAGTGGGAACTTCTCTCGGGAAAAAACTATATGCACTCCTTTGGTAAGATGTAGATGTTTATTATTCATGGAATCATCTTTTTCTCTTAACAGGTCAACCCAAGGTCCAGCGGCAGAGACGTAGTTTCTGGATTTTATCGTAAAACTTTTTCCGGAATTATGATCTAAGCATTGCAGACTTTTAATTTTGCCTTCGTCATTATAGTTAAAGGTTGTCATCTCACAATAATTGATGATATTCGCACCATAGGATGCTGCCTTTTTTAGAAGCTCAATAGTTAGTCTAGCATCATCGGTTCTGTATTCTGCATAATACCCGCCTCCAGTAAGTCCATTTTTATTTAGTAAAGGTTCTTTGGCTATTGTTTCTTCTATACTCAACATCTTTCGTTTATCATCTCCTTCTACATTGGCTAAAAAATCATAGACTTTTAGTCCAATAGCAGTCATCATTTTACCGTAAGTTCCACCTTCTATTAGGGGAAGTAACATTTTTTCAGGAACAACCAGATGCGGCGCCAATTTATGAACGGTAGCTCGTTCGCTTCCTGATTCTTTTACTAAAGCAATTTCCATTTGTTTTAGGTATCGTAATCCCCCATGAATGAGTTTAGTAGATTTGTTGCTGGTTCCCGAAGCAAAATCATTTTTCTCTACCAAACATACTTTTAGACCTCTGGAGGAAGCATCTAATGCTATTCCTGCTCCAGTAACTCCACCGCCAATAATAATTAAATCATATTTTGTAGTTTGAGCTTGTAATAATTGTCTGTTTCTGTCCAGAATTGAAAAACGTATGGCTCCTTGTTCTTTGGCAGCAAGCATTTTGGCATTTGCAGATTTTGTGCGTTCTACAGCATCTTTCCAACCAGTATACTTCCGATTTCTTTCATGTTCAGAAATCTGGGGTTTGAACTTAGTATCTACAATTCTAATTTTTGATATATCTTTTTTTGTCCAAACCCCAGCTTTTATTCCTGCCAGGAATGCCGCGCCGAGTGCAGTTACTTCTAACATTGCCGGACGATCCACATCTACATTAAGAATATCCGACTGAAATTGCATTAAATAATTATTGGCAGACGCACCTCCGTCTACCTTAAGTTCTCTCATTAATTTGCCACTATCTTCTACCATAGCATCCAATACATCGCGAGTTTGGTATGCTAAGGCTTCTACAGTAGCTTTTATGATTTCGTTTTTACCAGAATCTAATGTGAGACCATAAATTGCTCCTTTGGCATTCATATCCCAATGAGGCGCTCCTAAACCGGCCAATGCAGGTACTACATATAGATCCTTCGCTGTTGGAGTAGATTTACAAATCTCCTCTGTTTCCGATGCTTTTTCTATTACTTGTAATTTATCTCGTAACCATTGTACAGAAGCTCCTCCTACAAATACACTTCCTTCTAAAGCGTATTTTATATTATCTCCAGGAAGACTGCAACATAAGGTAGTAAGTAACCCATTTTTAGATTGATAAGGTTTTTTTCCGGTATTTAGTAGTAAAAAACAACCGGTTCCATAGGTGTTTTTGGCGATACCAGATTTGTAACCTCCCTGCCCAAAAAGAGAAGCCTGCTGATCACCAGCTACTCCGTATATTGGAATTTCTTTTCCTTGATAATTGATACTGCCAAAATCTGATGAGGAATGTAATACCTCTGGAAGCATCGAATTTGGAATATTTAATTCAAAGAGCATTTTTGAATCCCATTCCAAGTTCAAAATATTATATAGCATCGTTCTAGATGCATTAGAATGATCCGTAACATGTCTTTTGCCATTGGTAAATTTCCAAATAAGCCAGGTGTCAATAGTTCCGAATAATAAATCTCCTTTTGACGCTTTTTCCCTAGCACCTTCTACATGGTCTAATATCCATTTTAATTTTGTGCCTGAGAAATAGGAGTCAATTACTAAACCCGTGTTTTTGGAGACATATTCTTCTAAACCTTTTTCTTTTAGGTTTTTACAGATATTAGAAGTTCTTTTGTCTAACCATACAATAGCTTTATGGATAGGCTCACCAGTGTTTTTATCCCATACTACTGTGGTTTCTCTTTGATTTGTGATACCAATTCCTGCAATTTGGTCTACTGGTATTTTAGATTCAGATAATACATCTTCGAATACTTCTTTTTGATGCCTAAAAATTTCTTGTGGATCATGCTCTACCCATCCTGATTGTGGATAATATTGCGTTAGTTCTTTCTGAGAGATGCCACAAATAGTACCTTTTGTGTCAAAAATAATTGCTCGTGTGCTAGTGGTTCCTTGGTCAAAGGCTATGATATATTTCTTATCCATTAGGCAATAGTTAGCTTTATTTATACCTGTTTTGTTTTAGTTGATTATTAGATAATCATCTTAAAAACTGATAATTTTACAGAAGATGAATCGGTTGATTATAAATATCTGAATTATTATATCAATTGGAAAGAGAATCATCAATTAAAAAAAAATGTAATCGTTTGTATTATGTTTTATACATCATTTTTTCTCTTTTATTCGTTTTTTTTGGCTAATTCCTTATGGTTCTAGACTTTTTCTAATCTGATTAATCCGCAAACTGGAACTTTTATCTGTATGACTCCGATTAATATCATTAATGTACTTTCGCTAATTTTTTTACCGGTACAATCATAAATGATGCAATTATAAGCACCGTAATTTTGTTCGCTACTTAAGACTATTTTAGTTTCGAACTGGCCATTAATAATATCTACTTTATCAGTGTTTTCTGAAAAATCAATAGTATAATTGTCAAATACTCCAATAATAGTATGTGTTTCAGAAGCTGATTTTAGTATTGGATAATTAGCCAAAGGTCTTTGAGGAGTAAATCTGCCATTTAAGAAAATCTCCTTATGATTTCTCCAGTAGTGTGTGTAAAAGCGTATCATAGAAAGTTCTTCAGGGGACGCATCTTTAAGTAAAATAGATAGTTGCGGAACTCCAAATAAAGTGTTTACTAGTTGCAAAGCCTTTATCTCCAAAGGTTCTTCCTTGTGATAGGTAAACATATCACTATGTACCGCAGTATCTCCACATAACATTTTGATATCTGTAATTCGTACTCTATTCATAACAGAGTCTCCTGGACAATCGAATGCTCTAAACATGTTCCCATATTTACGCATTGCAGGACCTGTATATTTCTGTCGAAATTCGATGACAACTTCCGGATTTATAGCATGAAGAGAACTAATAATATCGGTCATAAGCCTATCTACGGCAAGATTTACCGATGAATAATCACGTCCATTTTCTTTAGTGAGTTTTGTACTCGGATACACTTTGAATTCGTCTATAAAGTCAAGTTTGAAACCATCAATTTTCCAAGCTACTAAAGCATTTACATATAAACTAATGAGATATGCTCTTACCTCTGGATATCTAGGGTCAAAAACAGGAGCCCAACGATGTTCTTCGGTTAAAAACTTACCTTTAAACTTTTGATAAGCTTTTGATTTTTTACCACAAAATGGAACAGAGTACCATAATGCTAATTTCATACCTGTTTTATGAATGTCTTGTATGAATTTTTCCATTTCAGGAATTCGTTCTGGAAGCCAATCACCCGTATAGTCATACCCTCGATTTTCATCTTTCGTTTGCCATCCATCATCCAGAATTATTAATTCATATCCTAATGTGGTGGCTATTTTACATTCCTCGATAAGATCTGTAGTGTCTAATTTTTGATGATATTGATACCAGGTGGAATAGACAGGTACTTTAGCTAATTCTGGAACATTTGCTGGGATGAGATTTTGAAAACCTTCCCACCATTTCCCTACACTTTTTAGAGATTCTGAAAAATGTTGTTGACTTTGATCAATTCTTAGCTGTGCATTATAATCGGTAATTTTATGATGTCTCTCCGTAAAGAATGAGATATGACAATACATACAATTATCCTCTTCTCGATATAATGCATTTAGTTTTTTTTTGTTTATGGCATCCGAACAAGCAAAAGTAATAATATTGCTATCATCGTGCCCAAATAATGAAATGACTGGTGAGTCTACGGAAATTCTCGATTCCATATGATCTAATTCCCAGTCATCCATAATTCTTTTGGCAAAATCAGTAGTAGGTTTCCATACTCCTTTTACATTTACCGCAGGAATTTTCCATTTAAGTGTTACTTCTTGAGGTTGAAATTCAGATGTTGAAGAAAAATTAATATTGTAAATGGTAACGTTATTTTGTTCTTCAAGTAAATGAATACTGACCTTAAAATCCTTAGATTTTTGTTGTATTTCTATAGTATGAGTAGTAATTACTTCTTTCATCTTTCCTCTATTCGTTGATATCCAAGTGTGGTTGTTTAATTGCCAGAGAGTTCATCTTTTGATTGTTTAAGCGGTGTACTACGACGCTATCATTGTTCTGGGTAGCTATAATTAGTTTCTCCTCATTTTTATTTTGTACAGAAATAATATGATTAGACTGTTTGGCCACTACAAATCCACTTTTAGTATTATGTATAGGAATGAATCCGTTGTTAGTGCCTTTTAGGTATATGCCAATGATAGCATCGTGTCTTCCGTAATTAGCCTCTGCCGAGTAGTTGTTTCCCACAATGAGAACATCTTTGTAGCCATCTTTATCAAAATCATCTACCAGAAAATCGTTTATAGGAGATTGCTGGCAGACATTCGGTAAGTAAGAAACTCTAAAAGTATTATTCCCTATGTTTTCCGCATAAATAGATTGAAATATGTTGGCGTGGAACGTTTCTTCTTTTAGGCTCTCTATACTTAATAATTCTTGAAAGCTTGTTTTTGCAAAATCATGGTAAGTAGGATATTTCTTTTTCAGGCTAACAATCTGTTTCATAATGTCATCTCTGGTATGAACAGGTTTAAGAGAAATACCTTCAGTAGTTTCAAAGTATTGGGCTAACAGAGGGTCAATGCTTCCATTTTGATCAAAATCTCTTTTGTAGACATACAATGGTTGATCAAAAGTAGGTTGTATGAAGCTATTCATCCCTTGATTTCCAGCAAGTATGTCCAGATCACCGTCGTTATCAAAATCTTCTAGAGCTATAGCATTCCACCATCCTGATAACTTTATAACTTCTCCATCCTTATTTTCCCATTGTACAGGGATTTCTTCTACTTTCTCGTCTTGGATATGATACATCATAATAGGCATCCATTGTCCTACTACAATTAATTCCTTGTTTTTATTATTATTTATATCTGCCCATATCGCATCAGTAACAATTCCAGTATTTGAAAATGCTGTACTGTGGCCTTTTGTTAAAGTACCATTCTTGTTTGTTACTAAAAAACTAGGGGTAGAGAGCGGATATTTTCCTGGTTGCACACCTCCACCAATAAAAATATGTTGTAATCCATTTGTCACATTATTAGAGGCAATGCAGCTAGTGTTGGTTTGTATTTCTGAAAGCACGTTATATTGTTTTTCTGAAAATGAACCACTTCCATTATTTAGGTATATTCGATCCTTAAGGAGTTTTGTGCTATTTCCAGCATCACTACCTCCACTACCTATATATAAATCATTATCTCCATCTTGATCTATATCTATAAATATCGAGGCTGTATCTTCATAATCCGTTTCAAATTGTTGAATAGGTTGGTATATTCCATTTTGATTTTCCTTAAACAGAACACCTGGTTTTCCTTTGCTCCCACCAATAAAAATCTCATCACCTTTTTGAGTATCTATATTTGCTGAACTTAAACAAGGGCCGAATGAATTAAATTGATGACTTAGTAATGATTGTTGTAGATAATCATTTAGGAAGTTTTCTTCATGTAAATAAGGAAAGACAGTAAGATCCTTTTTAAAGCTTAAAAATTCTTCTTTAATAGGTTGCTTATATGAGCTTTTTTCATAGTTGATAGATAAGGTTCGATTAGCTTGTATATCTTTGATTGTTTGGGAACTTTGATCTGGCCAAATCACTTGTATCGAATCTATTTTTTCTGAAGAAATCCCAAAATGGAGGATAGGTTCTACAGATGACAAATACCCTTTAACTACCGATTGATACTGTGTCTGTTCCTGTCCTTTTTCCCATAATATAATTTTGGATCCAATGCCATGCTTGTTTTTAGAAGTTCCTTTAAGTTGTATTCTAAGGAACTTTTTATTCTTTTCTGAAGTGTGGTTTTCTAGTATAGATGCGGGACTATTAATATTGTTAACGATTAAATCCAAGTCTCCATCTAGATCTAAATCCGCATAAGCAGAACCATTAGAATAGGTTTTTATACTTTCTGTCCATTGTAAAGATACATCTGTAAATTTCGTATTCCCATTATTTTGATAAAATACGTTCGAAAGGTGAATCCCAGGTAATTGATCCACTAGAGTTTTAAATTTTTCCTTGCGTGCGTTTGGTGTTCCAAAAATATTATTGTTTTCGGAGTAGTTGATAAAGTCTAAATCCGTGATATCTTTTACATAACCGTTAGTGATGTAGATATCTTTATCTCCATCATTATTATAATCTGCTATTAGCGGAGCCCAGCTCCAATCGGTACTTGCTATTCCAGAGGCAAAACCAATTTCGGAGGTTGGTAATATTTTATTCGAAACGGTTCCATTGTGAAGTTGTAGTGTGTTATGGACGTATTGCGGTGTATATCCATTCCTTTGAGAAAGGAGGTATTTATCATAATTGTTAGCTGCCAACATTTTTTTCTGCCTTTCGTAATCATTCGGAAGCATGTCTAATACCAATATATCGGGTAAAGCGTCATTATTAATATCTCCTACATCTACTCCCATGGCATTATACGTTTGCTTAGATAGTACTTGTTGGTTTGTTTCATGAAACCCGAGGTGTATTCCTTGCTCATTAACACCTTTATTTAAGTAGAGTAGATCATTAGTTATAAAATCATTACTCACATATATGTCTGGCCAATGATCATTGTTAAAATCATTGATAGCCACGCCAAGGCCGAATCCTTTATGAGTAATTCCTAGACTATCAGAGATATTGTGGAAATAGATTTGATTGGTATTTGGATCTGTTGTGTTCTCTAAAAGATAATCAGACAAATGATCGGGTAGATATTTTTTGGGTATAGGTGTGTTTCTATCCCTTTTCGTATTACCATTATGTACTATGTAAGCATCTAAATCTCCATCATAATCATAATCAAAGAAAATAGTTTGTTGACTATAGTTGCCATCATCTAAGCCAAAAATTTTAGCTTGTTCTTCAAAACTTGGAATGCCTTTTTGATTTACGCCTTTGTTAATATAAAGAAGGTTGTTACAGTTATTATTGCAATCTGAGCCTCCTGCGTTCAAATAAATATCATCCCATCCATCAGCATTGATATCCACAATACTAATACCAGTTATCCAGGAAGAGGTAGAAAAATTAGATGCTTCCGAAATATCTTGGAATTTCATATTTCCAAGATTAAGATAAATTTTACTAGATACTTGATTTCCTGTAAAAATGATATCAGGTAATCCATCATTATTAAAGTCTCCAATACCTACACCACCACCATTATAGCAATACTGAAAATCTATGGCGTTGATCTTATCATCTTCGGTGATAGTATTTTGAAACTGGATGCCTGTTTTTGATGCAGGTAGTTGTGTAAATAAATAATCCTGATTGGTTTTATTTTTACAACTAAAAAACAAAACGATAATGCAGATATGTATGAGGATTTTTTTCAAGGAATCTTTCTGAATTTTTAAAAACCAAGCAAACTTGTGGTTAAGGTTTGCTTGGTTAACTAAAACAATTAAATATTACAATCAAACTGTGGTTTACGTATTGCGTTTAGTATCCATCGTTTTGGTTTAAATTAGGATTAGCTTGTATTTCGGATAGTGGGATCCATAAAAGCTCATCCTGTCCTGTTGTAAATACGGCAGCAGGTCCAGCTAATGATTTTGGATGACGTCCTTCAGCAACTGTAGAACCTGGTCCTAAAATATCATCAGCCAATTCCCAACGAACTAAATCAAAAAATCGATGTCCTTCACCAGTTAATTCCATGATACGTTCATCAATAATGGCTTGTTCTACTTCTTCTTTAGATAGGGTATTAGGTAATAAAGAGATTTGTGCACGTTCTCTAACTTGATTAATAAAGGGAATAGCATCTGGTGTAGCTCCATTTTCGTTTAGCGCTTCAGCGAGCATTAATAACACATCAGCGTAGCGAATAATTCTCCAATTGGTCCCCAAAGTATGTCCAAAGCCAGGAATTTCAGCACTAGACAAGCCTTCGTCCAAACCTGCATATTTTCTTGAGAATAGTGCAGGAACTCCAAGATTTTGTGCTACTTCTATACTTGGTGCAAAGTCCTCTGTAAAAGGGGCTCCACCATATCCAGTGGCTCCGGGATAGTCAAAGGCAATTGTTCTATTTCGTCTTATTACATCACCATTGTCTTCGAAAACTTGAAGTATATGTGGGTTGATTACATGTCCCTGATCTAAACTTACGTGTGGAGGAGAATAATCAATGTGCCAGTTAGACTGAGATCCAGTAAGTGGCGCGTCTGCTCCCCATACAAAATTATCTTGCGCCACATACTGAAGCTCATATACAGATTCTAAATTGTTTTCTAACGTTGGGTTTGATGAAAAGTTATCCCCATAATTATCAGATGGAAGTAGAGAGTACCCTAAAGTGGTTACTTCTGTGAAATCTGCAATAGCATTTGTCCAATTTTCTAAATATAAATATGTTTTACCGCGCAAAGCCAGTGCCGATCCTCTGGTGGGTCGTCCTATGTCGTTTTCTCCCCAAGACTGAGGCAGTCTGTTAATAGCTTCGGTTAGGTCTGCAATGATTGCATCATTGAACATAGCAGGTGTAGCATTCGATGGGAAGAATTCTTCTGGATTTTGAGGATCCGGAGTTTTCATAACCAGTGGAGCTGTTCCAAATAGGTTTAGTAAATACCAATTGCAAAATGCACGTTGAAAATGTGCTTGTCCTAATATTTCATTTTGTACATCACCCGACAACACGTTATTACTGGCATCTTCTTCAATAATTTTATTCGCTCTTGCAATAGATTGATATAACTGTGGATATAAATCCACTGCCCATCTCGAGATACCCGGTTGTCCTTCTAAAGTAGACATAGTGGTATTTTGTTGAAACGGAATAACATTATAAGCATCTGATCGAAGCATAGCACCTGTATGAATTACACGGCCCCAGAATAAAACTGCAGTAATAGGGTGGTACATTCCGTTAACAGCTAACCTAAAATCATTTTCCGTTTGGAAAAACTCTGGTTCTGCTACGTTATTTGGATTCGAAATATTAAGATCTTCTTCATCACAACTATAATAGAATGCGACAAAAAGTAGCAACATTATAAGAGGTAGTATTTTTTTAATCGTTTTCATTAGTATATTTTTTTATTTTTTTAAAAAGACATTTGTAAACCAAAAGTAAAAGTACGTGGTCTAGGCTGTGCTCTTACGTCTAATCCTCTGTCAAAAACAGAGTCAGCACTCGTTAAAGGTGTAAAACCAAAGAATCCTCTATTGGTTCCTAATCCGCTATTGTTAGAACCAATTTCAGGATCGTAACCTGAGTAATTGGTAATTGTGAATAAGTTTTGAACGTTTACGAATGCTCTAGCATTAGAAACCCATTTCTTTCCAATAAGATCGGTTAAATTGTACCCTATTTCTAAGGTTTTAAGACGAAAAAAGGAACCGTCTTCGACAAAGAAATCCGAAGGAAGCTGATTCCCTGCAGTATCCTGTGTGGTTACTCTTGGAAGATTGGTGTTAGGATTTTCTGGAGTATAAGCATCCCTTACAATTCCTAGTTTATTATCATCTAGGAAGAAGTATCCAAAGAATTTGGTAACATTATAAATTTCATTTCCCTGAACACCATTAAAGAAAGCACCAAGATCCCAATTTTTATAATTTACAGAAAGATTAATACCATAAGCAAAGTCCGGAGTTGGATCTCCTAAATATGTTTGATCTTCATCATTTATAATTCCATCGTTGTTAATATCAACTCTTCTAAAATCTCCAGGTTGTAGTAATGCTCTACGATCAGGATCGTTTGCAAGAAAAGGATCATTGTCAATCTCTGCTTGGCTATTATAGATACCATCGGTTCTAAACCCAAAGAAAAATCCTAAAGGTTGTCCAACTTCGAAACGGTTTGCTCTTAATCCTTCTTCATTATAGGATGGTCCAACAATAGGGTTTGGAGAATCAGTTAACTCATTATCAATAGCAGAAATATTAAAGCCTACATTAAAAGTTAAATCACCTCCGGTGTCATAATTATACGCAGCTTCGAATTCGAAACCTTTATTATTAATAGAAGATGCGTTCTGGAATACAGGATTCACGGATCCGTTGGAGTCAGGAATAGCCACTGCTTGTATAACATCTTCATTATCCCTATTGAAGTAATCTAAACTTAATTTTAAAGCATTGTTTAATAATGAGGTATCAATACCGAAATTGATAGTAGTTGAAGTTTCAAAACTTAGTGTAGGATCGACCAAACTAGTAATAGCAAATCCTGGAATTTGTCCTGCAGCGCCACCAACTGTAATAGGAGAATTGGGTTCTACTACGGATTGATTAGAAAAAGGATCAACATTTTGAGACCCTAATTCTCCATATCCAGCTCTTACTTTTAGGTAATTAAACAGCCCTTCTTGATTAAAGAAATTTTCATCACTTACCACCCATCCTGCAGAGAAGGAAGGGAAGGTTCCAGTATTAAAACCATCTGCAAATAAAGAAGTTTCATCACGTCTTACGATAGCCGTAAGTAAATACTTTTGTTTGTAATTGTAGTTAACACGTCCAAAAACGGAGAACAATTTATTATCAAAACGCCCACCACCTGAATTTATAATATTATCAGTAAACTGTGCGATATTGGTGATATTGTTACTTGGTAGTCCTTCTGCATAAATTGCCAGTGTGTTTGTTGTAATATCTTGGCGAGCACCTCCAGCAAGAAGGTCAAAGTTATGATCACCAATACTTTTTTTGTAATTCAGTGTTGGTTCTACGTTAGTGGCATAGCGTTCTCCTCGCACTTCGGTAAGGTCATTGAGGGGATTTGCATTAACTTCACTATCTATATTACTCTGAAAAAATGTAGGTTGGAAAGTGTTTCGATAAAAACTTGTATACTCAGTACCGAAATTAAGTTTTGCAGTAAGTCCTTCTATGATTTCATAGGAAATATTTATGTTACCTAAGAAATTGCGTTCTATATTTTGATCGTTAACTAATTGAGCATTGGCAAATTTATTAGTTCCTCCAATTCCAAATACAGGATCACTAATCGCTTCAAAACCTCCATCGTTTTCTGGAGCAAAAGGACGAATTATAGGAACTGTTCCTCCTTGATTTCCGAAGGCATTATTTCGGGTGAATCGGTTTTCAGAAAAACCAAATGATTCTTGGATTTTTAGTTGACCTAATTTGAATTCACTATTTAAGCGAGCGTTCTTTCGATTAAACTCCTCGCTTATAAGAAGTCCTTCTTCATCATAATAATTGGCACTAAAAAAGTACTTAGAATTCTCACCGCCTCCAGAGATATTGAAACCAAAATCTTGAATGGTTCCCATATTGATGGTTAGATCTTGAAAATCTGTATTGATACCTGGATCCGCGATGTCACCTGGTTGACCATCGTTAATTCTTCGTTGATTTAGAAAAGCAATATATTCTGGGCCATTTAGTAGGTCTAATCTTTTAGATTGCGTGTTAACACCACTTCTTACATCTATGTTTACTGTTGGGCTGGCATTTTGTTTCCCTCTATTGGTAGTTACGATAATAACTCCATTAGCAGCTCTGGATCCATAGATTGCTGCAGAAGTTGCGTCTTTTAATACTTGAAGATTGACAATATCCTTAGAGTTTAGATAGTTGATATTGTCTGTAATAGTACCATCAACAACATAGAGCGGAAAAGAATTGGTTAATGAGCTTACACCTCTAACAAATACATTGGCTGGACTACCAGGAGCACCACCGGCAGTTTCAACCTGCACTCCCGCAAGTTTTCCCTGCAAAGCGGCAGTTGGGTTCGCTGTTACTACTTGGTTAATGTCTTCTGATTTAATCTGAGATATTGCTCCTGTAACATCTCTTTTGGATTGTGACCCGTATCCAACAATAACTACTTCATCCAATGCCGCAGCATCTTCTTGTAATAGAGCATCTATTGTGGTTTGACCATTTACAGGAATTTCCCGAGCGATAAAACCAACATAGCTGAAGATAAGTATAGCATCAGGAGCTACATTGTCTAAAGTGTATTTTCCGTCAAAATCTGAAGTTGTTCCATTGGTGGTTCCTTTTACCAAGATATTTGCTCCCGGCAAAGGACCGTTAGGTTCTGTTACTGTTCCAGAAACAGTTTGTTGCGCATATATTAAGGTAGTACTTAATCCAAGCAGCAACATCATTATACGATTACATATTTTTTGCCTCATATGATTTGTGTGTTTGTTAATGATTTTCTGTCTTTTCGACAAAATTTGAGTAAAGAATATATTATGCTATGATACTCTATGCTACTATACAAAAGTAGGATATTTATTTTTATATCAAAATTTTATTGCGCTATATTTTGAATTATTCGCAATTAAACATGTGAAAAATTAGATATATGAAATAGTTTAAGTTGGTGTTTAATAAGATATGCTAAATTTAAAAGAGAGGTATATTCCCTTTGTAGTATGGTTCGAAAAGGAAGGTAAAACCAAAATAGATTATGTATCTATAAAGAGTTTCTTTGTCTTAAATAGGTCGGTGTAATTTCTTTGATAGGATTACCTTCTTTTACAAAATGAGCAGCTTTTTTGGCCATTAACGTAAAATCGGTGGAGATCGTAGTGATACCTCCAAAGGCAATTTCTTTCACAATATTATCATCATGAGCCAGAATACCAATATCTGCTCCAATTCGATACTCCATTTTTCGAGCATCTTTTAAAACCTTCCAGAGTTGAGTATCACTGATAGAAAAGTAGGCAGTACTTTTCTTAAGTGTATTCGGTTCATAACTATCTAATACAATTCCATTGATTTGATAATTATCAACATATCTATTAAAAGCTGCTAAAATCTCTGGAGGGAAGTCAGAATTTTTTTTGAAGAATAACACAAATCTGTCGTACTTTTTTATCTGTGGAGTAAGTTCTTCTAATTTTTGATAGGTAATATCTTCAAATTCCTGCGAAACATAAGAATAGTCTTTAGGCATTTTTAAGTAACGATCCACAATTAATAATCGATCTGGTGGAATCTGCTTTAGCATGGCAGGAACTTCTTCTTCTTGTATCGGGGCGATTACATACATTCCGTATTTACGAGATATATTGTCTAAGATTGTTTTAAATAAACTAAGATTATTATGATGAAAGAAGACATCAATATGGTATTTCTTACCAAGTTCTTTTCTAAAGGTATTGTAAAAATCTTCTTGAAAACTATGAAATGCAAATAAAATCAATGCTACTTTTAAGGTAACATTCGTTTCTTCACTAATAATATAATAACCTTTTAGATTTTTGGATTCTACAAGCCCTCTTTCCTTTAGCTCAGTATAGGCTTTCACAAAAGTTTTTCGTGCATATCCTACTTCTGAAACCATTTCATTAATAGAAGGAAGTTTATCTCCTACTTTCAATACCCCAGCATCAATTGCGTCTATAATACCGTTAACGATTTGCTCGTGTTTTGATAGGCTATTGATATCTTGTAGGTCGTATATTTTTTGAAGTAATGGAGACATAATTATAGTAAGCTTCTGATACGTATAAAATTAAACTTAATTCATAGATTCCAAAAATTTTACTTAATGGATTAGTTTTCGTTATAGGCATCTAAGCTTCATCACTTCTGACTTGCAAGAAGAATTGACTATTGAAGTTTATGTATCTAGAAAGTAAAAACTACTATTATAAAATTTTAGCAACCTCTTGATTTACAAACTCAAGAAATCTTTCATCTTTTTCTGTAAATGGATCTGGAGTTTCCGAATCGATATCTATTTGACCAATATTTTCACCATCCTTAAACAACGGAATTACGATCTCCGATTTCACTGTAAAGCTACAAGCAATATAATTATCTTGAGCTTGAACATCGGGGACAACAAAATTCTCATTCGATACTGCTACTTGTCCACAGATTCCTTTTCCAAAAGGTATTATTTCATGATCTGTTGGCTCACCAACATAGGTGCGAAGCTTTAATTCCTCCTTATCACCATTTCTAAAATAGAAACCAACCCAATCATAATAATCAATATGATCATTCAGTAATTTACAAACTTCATGAAGGCGATCGGTTACATTTTTTTCTGAATTATCAAGTATATTAACAACTTCTGGCTTTAATTTTTCAAATGGCATTCCTTACAATTTTTCCGGCTAAAATATTTAAAATATTTAAGATTGACAGATTTTTAGAATGGTATTGTTTTGTTAAAAGTTTCTAAGGGAAATGTAAAAAAACAGCAATTCTTTAAATATTATGTATTTTTGTTTTATCAATGAAACAATTTTTTCAGGAAATATCATCTCTTTTATTAGCATCTTTAGTGCTTATTTCTACATTTTCTTTTATTGTAGAGAAACACTATTGTGGTCGTTTCTTAGTGGACGTAGCGGTATATTCAAAAGCTAAAGATTGTGGTATGGATATGATGGACCATGAAGATTCACCGGGTGATCATGTGAAAAAAAAATCATGTTGTAAAGATGAAATTGTAGTTTTAGAAGGTCAGGATGAACTCAAAGTATCATTTGATCAATTAGAGTTTTCTGATCAATTATTTATAACTTCTTTCTTTTATTCTTTTGCAGATCTTTTCCTTTTGCATAAGGAAAAAGCATATATTCCAAAAGAGTATTCTCCTCCCGAAAGGTATAAGGATGTACAAATCTTATTCGAGACTTTTTTAATTTGATTTAGGCTATTGTTGTTTGTTGGACAAAACTAGGTTTTGTTTGATACGAATCTTTGGTTGTTTTATAGCAAGCAAATAAAACTGATAATAGACTAAATTTTATATGTATGCTTAACAAATGCATTAAGTTTTTTATAGAAAATAAATTTATAGCGTTATTACTCCTATTTATTTTTGTAGGCTTTGGGTTGGTATATTCTCCTTTTTCTTCGGATTTAGGCGTTTTACCAAGCGATCCCATTTCGGTAGACGCAATTCCTGATATAGGGGAGAATCAACAAATCGTTTTTACAGAATGGAAAGGAAGATCCCCACAAGATATAGAGGATCAAATAACATACCCTTTAACAAGTGCTTTATTAGGAGTTCCTGGTGTTAAAACCATTCGTAGCTCTTCTATGTTTGGAGTATCTTATGTATATATCATTTTTGAAGAGGATGTGGAGTTTTATTGGAGTCGTAGTCGCATTTTGGAAAAACTAAACTCTTTACCTAATGGCTTGTTACCTTTTGGAGTTCAACCTTCTTTGGGGCCTGATGCTACAGGTTTAGGGCAGATATTTTGGTATACGTTAGAAGGAAGAGATGCAGACGGTAACGTAACAGGTGGTTGGGATCTGCAGGAATTAAGAAGTATTCAGGACTATTATGTTAAATATGCTTTATCCTCGTCTTCTGGCGTTGCAGAAGTAGCTTCCATAGGTGGGTATGTGCAGGAATATCAAATTGATGTAAATCCTGAATTGCTAAAACAATATTCCATAGAATTACAAGAGGTTGTGAACGCGGTTAAAGAAAGCAATCGTGATATAGGAGCACAAACGTTGGAAATTAATCAAGCAGAATATTTTGTCCGAGGCTTAGGATATATTAAGTCAATAAATGATTTAGAAAATGCGGTAGTGCGTTCTAAAGATTATGTGTCTATCCGTATAAAAGACATTGCAAAGATTTCACTTGGACCAGCTTCAAGACGCGGTATTTTAGATAAGGAAGGAGCAGAGGTTGTTGGAGGTGTGGTAGTAGCAAGATATGGTGCTAATCCAATGGAAGTAATAAGTAATGTAAAGAACAAAATACAAGAACTAAGTTCTGGATTACCGTCAAAAACACTAAAAGATGGGAGAACCTCTCAGTTAACCCTTGTGCCTTTTTATGACAGATCTGAATTGATAAAAGAGACGTTATGGACATTAAAAGATGCCTTAACGCTGGAGGTACTTATTACGATACTCGTAGTGTTGATGATGCTAATGAACTTACGTGCCTCCATTTTGATTTCGACCTTATTACCTGTGGCAGTTTTAATAGTTTTTATCATGATGAAAATTTGTAAGATAGATGCTAATATTGTAGCCCTATCAGGTATAGCAATTGCAATTGGTACTATGGTTGACGTTGGAGTCATACTTTCAGAAAATATTATTAGACATATTAAGAGGAATAAGGACGAATTACCCATTAATACAGTTGTTTATAATGCCACTACAGAGGTGTCAAGTGCAATTTTAACAGCTGTATTAACAACGATTATAAGCTTTGTGCCTGTTTTTATGTTGATAGGGGCAGAAGGAAAACTTTTCAGACCATTGGCTTTTACCAAAACCATGGCGCTAATTGCTTCGATTGTAATTGCATTGTTCTTAATACCTCCTTTTGCAGCGTTTTTGTTTAAAAAACGTTCCATAACAAAAGGAATAAATTATCTAATTCAATTTGTTCTTATTATACTAGGTTTAATAAGTGTTTTTAATAATTTGTATTTGGGTATAGTACTTATTGTCTTTGGCCTTGTTCAAATACTTTACACCACAGATAAGATTTCTAAAAAAACAACAAATAACATCTATATCATTGTTTCTGGGATAACGGTTGCTTTTCTGTTAGCTATACATTGGAGACCTCTTGGAATTGATAAAAGTGTTTTTTGGAATTTGATTTTTGTTGTGTTCCTATGTGCAGGTCTAATAGGGAGTTTCTTTCTGTTTCAGAAGTATTATGTTCGTATGTTGAACTGGGCACTTCGTAATAAGTTATTATTTATGTCGCTGCCGATAACGATTGTAATTTGTGGAGTTATTATTTTTCAATCTTTAGGTAAAGAGTTCATGCCTTCGCTTAATGAAGGAACGTTTCTATTAATGCCTACTTCATTGCCGCATGCTGGAGCCGATGAAAATAAAAGAGTGCTGCAACAATTAGATATGGCAGTAGCAAACATTCCGGAGATAGCAACAGTAGTTGGTAAGGCAGGAAGAGTAAACTCTGCACTTGATCCAGCTCCCTTATCGATGTATGAGAATGTTATCATCTATAAACCTGAGTTTGCTATAAATGCAGAAGGAAAACCACAAAGGTTTAAAATAAATAATGACGGACTTTTCGAATTAAAAAATGGAAGTTTTGTTGCTAGTCCCAATGCAACAAAAGAACAACTAATTCCTGATAAGGATGGAGCATTTTATAGAAATTGGAGAGTCCATATAAAATCCCCCGATGATATTTGGGAAGAGATCACCAAAGTGACCAAATTACCAGGAGTTACTTCTGCTCCAAAATTACAGCCTATAGAAACCAGGTTAGTGATGCTTCAAACAGGAATGCGATCACCGATGGGAATAAAAATACAAGGGCAAGATCAAAAATTAATAGAGAGTTTTGGATTGCAATTAGAAACTGTTTTAAAAGAGGTAAAGGGAATTAAAACGGAGACAGTTTTTGCTGATAGAGTAGTTGGTAAACCTTATCTTTTGATAGAGCTCGATAGAAATCGTATAGCAAAGTATGGAATATCTGTAGAAAAGGTTCAAAAAGAGCTGGAAGTTGCTTTAGGAGGTAAAAAAGTCTCACAAACAGTAGAAGGTAGAGAACGATATGATATTAGAGTTAGATACCCTAGAGAACTACGAGCTAATCCAGAGGATTTAAAGAATATATATATTCCTATTCGGCAAGGCACTTCAGTTCCTTTAAGCGAACTAGTAACAATTAGATACGGAAAAGGCCCTGAGGCTATCAAAAGTGAAGATACTTTTTTAGTCAGTTATGTGTTGTTTGATAAAGTAGCTGAGTATGCAGAAATAGATGTCATACAAAATGCAAAAAAAGTGTTACAAGAGAAGATAAATAGTGGTGAATTAATAAAATCAAAAGGAATCAATTATAAGTTTACTGGAACTTATGAAAATCAACTACGTTCGGAAAAATCACTTTCTATTATTGTTCCTTTAACCTTACTTAGTATTTTCTTGATCTTGTATTTTCAGTTTAGGTCTATAACAACTTCTCTGATGGTGTTTATGGGGGTGATCGTATCTTTTGCAGGAGGTTTTTTAATGATTTGGTTATATGGTCAAGGTTGGTTTTTGGATATTGATATATTTGGTGATAATCTAAGATCTTTGTTTCAAATACAGAAGATAAACCTAAGTGTAGCTGTATGGGTTGGTTTTATTGCATTGTTTGGAATTGCTACCGATGACGGAGTTATTATGGCAACATATCTAACACAGACTTTTAAGAAAAATCACCCTGTAACTATCAAAGCAATTCATGAGTCTGTAATACAGGCTGGTGAAAAACGAATACGACCTTGTTTAATGACTACAGCAACTACCATTTTGGCGTTGCTTCCAATACTAACATCAACAGGAAGAGGAAGTGATATTATGATACCAATGGCGATTCCAAGTTTTGGTGGAATGTTTATCGCTTTGATTACTTTGTTTGTAGTTCCGATCTTATTCAGTTGGCAACAAGAATTTGTATTAAAAAAAGAAAATAGAATTGAGAAAGACGCATAAAAAGAATAAAATGAATTTAAGAAAGATAACTTTTTTTCAAAATATGATTCCTTGGATAACTCTCAAAACACTTATAAGTTGTGGTTTGTTGTTTTTATTCTTTCAAGGGGTAAAATCGCAAACGCTACAAGATTATATAAAAGAAGCAAAAGAAAATAATCCCGAGTTAAAAGCCTTTCGGAATGCCTTAAAAGTTAGTGAAGAAAGAGTCAATGAGGTAGGAGGACTACCAAATACAACTATCGGAACAGGGTATTTTGTTAGTGAGCCAGAAACTAGAACAGGTGCACAAAAAGCAAAGTTTAGTGCACAACAACGCTTACCTTGGTTTGGTACTATCAAGGCAAGAAAAGAAACAGCATCTTTAGAGAGTGAGGTTTCTAAAAATGAACTAGAAATTGCGATTAGAAAAATTACCTTACAAGTAGAACAAGCGTATTACAATTTATATGAACTAAAAGCAAGACAAAATGTATTGACTAAACAAGAAGAATTGCTGGATACCTACATAAAGATTGCGCTTAAGGAAGTTGAAAACAATAGAGCTTCAACCGTAGATGTATTAAAACTAAATATTGCAAAAAATAATCTTCAAAACGAAAAGGAAATTTTAAAGGGTGAAATTCTTACTTCGGAAACCGTTATGAATCAACTTTTGCATAGAGATGGTTTTGATCCGCTGATTGTGCCTGACAATCTGTTTATTCCGGATGAAGAACCAACCATGATGTTAGATGATATTACATTTCATCCAGAATTAATGACCTACGATTTTTTGAACGATTTGTTAGATAAAAAAGAAGATGTGAATACGAAAGAAGCCTTACCATCAATTGGTGTTGGTTTGGATTATGTTATAGTTGAAGAAAGACCAAATATTGATTTTTCGGATAATGGGAAAGATATAGTAATGCCTTCTTTATCACTCTCGATACCTATTTTTTCCAAAAAACATTCTTCTAGATCTAAACAATACGAACTTCAAAAAGAAGAGGTGTATCAAAAAAGAGAAGCTTCGCAAAATAGTTTAGAAAATATGATGGAAAAAGCAATAAATAATAGAATTACAGCTCGAATTAATTATGATACTCAGCAAAAAAATATCGAACAAGCAAAACAAGCCGAGCAAATTATTGTATCAGGTTATGAAACTACCCAGTTAGATTTTGAAGAAATACTGGATGTACAGCAAATGCTATTAAATTTCGAAAATGAGAAAGTAAAAGCAATAGCTCAATATTTTAAACAAACAGCAATTTTAAATTACTTAAGATAAAACAAACCCATAATAAAAGATATAGTCATGAATAGAATAACGTATAAAGTATTAGTGCTCCTAATAATCGGACTAATGATGTCCTGTGCAAAAGATAAAAAGGAATCAACAAAAAATATTGATGATACTCCGGTAACCGAAGAAGTAAGTGAAAAAGAAGATAAAGACCTGGATCTTACATCATCAAAAAGCGAAGTGGTTTTTAGCGATGAAAAAATTACCAAATTATATAACCAATATCTTTTGGTAAAAAAACAATTAGTCAACTCTAAAGCAAAATTAGTACAAAAAGAAGCTAAAAAATTGGAAGAGTTGTTGGACGATTCAGATGAAAATAAACAATTGAAGGCAACTACAAAGCTTATTTCTCTTACGAAAGAGATCAAAAAGCAGAGAGATTTTTTTGTTACGTTAACAGAAGAAACTGAAAAAATAATAAATGGAGCGACTATTACCTCTGGAAAAGTGTATAAGCAGTTTTGCCCGATGGCTTTCGAAGGAAATGGAGGGTATTGGTTGTCTAATTCTGATGAGGTTCGTAATCCTTATTACGGGAATGAGATGCTTACTTGTGGTAAAGTAGATACAACCATACAGTAAAAACTATACAATGCTTTTTTGCGGAGTTAGGAGGATAGATTTTTAAACGATTACTAAAATTTAAACGTGTGAAAGTGAAGTATCACATAGAAGGGATGACTTGTAACGGATGTCGAACTCAGGTAGAACAAATACTGAATTCGATAGCTGAGGTAAAAGAAGCCCGCGTAAATCTTGAAACAAAAGAAGCATCTTTAGTTGTGCATAAGCCTTTGGGTATTGATGCAGTATTAAAAGAGATGCCTAAAAAGTACACCATAACAGAAAAGAAAGAAGATAAGTCAAATGCTTATCATGTTGCCGCCACTGAAAATAAAACTAGACAGTTATTTCCTCTTTTCTTAATTCTGGGGTATATAACAATGGCATCAGTATTACTGAATTATAAACAATGGGATACCGATAATTTTATGATGGATTTCATGGGATTGTTCTACATTGTTTTTAGCTTTTTTAAGCTATTGGATCTGTCAGGGTTTGCTAAATCTTTTGCGATGTATGATCCGCTCGCAAATAAGCTTTCCTCTTACGCTTGGATATATCCCTTTATCGAAATTGGTTTAGGGCTGATGTTCTTAATGCGATTTAATATCCCGATAGCTTTATTAGTTACGATAGTAGTTTTAGGTATTACCACATTTGGAGTAACAAAAGTATTGATGGATAAAAAAAGCATTCAATGTGCCTGTTTAGGAACAGCATTAAAGTTACCAATGACGAAAGCTACATTTATAGAAAATGCTATCATGCTTGTTATGGCATTTATAATGCTTTTTAATAGTTAAGTATATGGTTAAAAGAAAAACAGCAATTTGGATTAGAAAAGCACATCGTTATTTAGGATTGTTTCTTGGAATCCAGTTTTTGATGTGGACGATAAGTGGATTGTATTTCAGTTGGACGGATATTGATGAAATACATGGAGATCATTTTAAAAAAGAGCAGGAAAAGATAGTCCATAGCAATTTAAAAGGATTGGATATCATCACTTCTAGAATGGAAGTTTCTGCATTAGAACTGAGAACGATTGCTAATAAACCATATTATTGGGTTAATGATAGTATTCTGGTAGATGCATCCTCTGGATCTATAAAGCCAGAAATTTCTGAAGAAGAAGCCTTAAAAGTTGCAGAAATGCAAATGCGAGACGATTTACAAGTAATCTCGATCGATTATATAACTGAAGTCGATAAGCATCATGAATATAGAGGCAGGTCTTTACCAGCTTATGTGATTAATTATGATCATCCCGAAAATGTAAAAGCGTATGTTGCAGCTTTAGATGGGTCATTTCAGCGAGTACGACATCAATCTTGGAGATGGTTTGATTTTTTATGGATGACCCATACCATGGATTACGAAGGGAGAGATGATTTTAATACAGTGGTATTACGAATCTTTTCTCTATTAGGACTTATCACAGTAATAAGTGGCTTTGTATTGTGGTATGTCTCGTCCAGTACGATTAGAAGAATGATAAAAAAGTAATTATGGAGAAGAAAAGTGCCATTTATTTGATAGTAGTATTATTTGTTGGTGTTGGAATTGGATATCTACTTTTTGGAAGCTCCTCCCAATCGAACTCGGATCATGCTCATGATGAAAATACTGAAGTTGTTGATCAAATTTGGACGTGTTCTATGCACCCCCAGATTAAACAATCAGAGTCTGGGGATTGTCCAATATGTGGAATGGATTTAATTCCTACTACAAATATGACAGCTGATTTAGATATAAATCAATTTAGAATGACAGAAAATGCTATGGCATTAGCTAACATTCAAACATCTATCGTTGGAGATGGAAGTACGAACTCCCAAGAGATAAGACTATCTGGTAAGATTGAAGAAAATGAAGAAGAGACTACAGTGCAGGTTACTCATTTTACGGGTAGGATCGAAAAACTTTTGGTAAACGCAATCGGAGAGAAAATAGCTAAAGGACAAAGAATTGCTCTAATTTATTCTCCAGAACTAGTGGCTGCACAGCAAGAATTATTAACTGCGGCAAAGCTTAAAGAACAGCAACCTGAATTGTATAAAGCAGTAAGAAATAAATTAAAACTTAGAAAACTATCTGAGAACCAGATTAATCAAATAGAATCTTCTGGTAATATTATGGAAATGTTCCCCTTGCATGCGCAAGTTTCAGGGATAGTTTCTGAAAAAATGGTCGAGGAAGGCAATCATATAGAAAGAGGACAAGTATTATATAAGATTTCAAATTTGAATACGGTATGGGCAAATTTTGACGTGTATGAAAATCAGATCTCTATAATACAAAAAGGACAAGAGATCAATATAATGACCACTGCATATCCGGATACTAAGATAAAAGCGAAAATTTCCTTTATAGATCCAATTCTTAATAAAATTTCTAGAACGGTTAGTGCTAGAGCTGTATTAACTAATAAAGATGCTTTGTTTAAACCAGGAATGTTTATTGAGGGAGTTATTTCAGTCTCTGATAATGACCTAGAAAAAGAGAATATAGTAGTGCCTAAAAGTGCAGTGCTTTGGACCGGAAAGCGGTCATTAGTATATGTAAAAAAGAAGGGTATAACACCAGTTTTTGAAATGAGAGAAGTAGTATTAGGGAACTCGAATAGTGATTCTTACCAGATCTTGTCTGGATTACAGAAAGGAGAGGAAATAGTTACTAATGGAACCTTTACTGTAGATGCTGCGGCACAATTACAAGGAAAAAAGTCAATGATGAAATTAGGAGGCAATCAAAGTGATTCTGCAAAAGATGTAGATTTTGAAAAAGTTGCAATATCTGTTGACTTCAGAAAATTGTTCAATCAAGCATTGTTGTCTTATTTTAGTCTCAAAGATGCGCTGGTGGCTAGTGACGCGAATCTATCTGCTACTTTTTCGGAGAAAATGTTATCGCAATTAAAGAATCTAAATATTTCAGAATTACCACAGGAAGAGTTAGCGTATTTACAAAACCTTAAAAAGCATTTACAAGGTATTTCTGATAAAGAAGAGCTAATAAATCAAAGAGCTCATTTTAAAGATCTGAATAAAAATTTAAATCTGCTAATCCATAAAATCGGAAACACTTCTGAAACAATCTACATACAAAAATGTCCTATGGCTAATGATAATAAAGGAGCTATATGGTTAAGTAAAGAAAAGGAAGTTAGAAACCCTTATTTTGGTGATGCAATGCTTGCTTGCGGTAGTGTAATCAATACTTTAGAGCGCTTGTAGCTTACTTAGAATTATTATGTTTAAAGCTTTGATTTGTAAAATAATACAATTTTATTTTAATGGTTAAGCAAAACGACGTATCTTTAAATTAGGGAAATATTGGATTACGTTTTTTAAGAGATTACAGTTATTACTAATTGTGCATTATGTTTTTAAAGAAAAAGCATTAAATGTGCAATGATTTTTTATGTGATACTCAAGCAAATAAATGTGATCAGAAAAGATTGGGAATATGATTAAAAAACTACTTTTTATTACATTTTTATCCTTACTATTTTCATGTAAGGAAACACCTGTACAAACAGTGACTAGTGCGAGTACACTAGCATTGCTGGAAAAATCTAAAGCTATTCAGTTACGAGCAGAGAGAGTCGAACAACATATGAAAGTTTGGCAAGATTCTTTGGATCGATTCGGAAGTTCAGAGAAGTCTAAAGTACAGTTTAAAGATGATGAATTTGTAAATATAGAAGAGCTTTCTAACTTTTTTGTATTGGATATGAAATATGCTACAGAGGATAACTTTCTTAAAAAGGCGGTGTATTCTTGTGCTAAATGTTTTGTAAGAGGAGTTGTAGCAAAAGCATTGATTAATGCCAATAAGGATTTTATGGAAAAAGGATATAGAATCAAGCTTTTTGATTGCTATCGCCCTCATAGTGTACAAAAGAAAATGTGGGAAATATTTCCTAATCCAGGTTATGTGGCAGACCCCAAAGGAGGATCAATTCATAATAAAGGAGCTGCGGTAGATATTACATTAACGGATTTACAAGGAAATCAATTAGACATGGGTACTGATTTTGATCATTTTGGGAAAGAAGCACATCATTCTTATAAAGCTTTGTCAGATGAAATCCTTGCCAATCGTAAGTTGCTAAAAGAAACTATGGAAAAGCATGGTTTTTCTACCATACGAACCGAATGGTGGCACTATAATTTTAAAAACAAAAAGTTTAAGATTGCTGATTTTAAATGGAAGTGTGGTTAGGACATAACTGCTAACAACAACATCCGCATAAAGCGGATGTCATACGAGCACAATTATAAAATCGGAAAAAATTAGAATTGTTCAGTTTCTGTGTTTGTTAGCCAACTCTTTCAAATAATAGTTGAAATTAGTTTACGGTCAGAAACATATCATCTATCTATAAGTATCTATAGGCTTGTGTGGTCAAGAATTCTTCAAATCTCTCATCAGTTACTAGTTTATAAAAAATCTGAACTGCATTTTGATAATTTTTACCATTAAAAAGATCTGTTCCAGCTTGTTTCTCCACAGTTTTTAGTTCATCTTCAAAAAGCATATGGAACATGTTGGAGTTCAATCGTAAACCATTGTCTAGTTTCACCTCATTTTTAAGCCATTGCCAGATCTGCGTTCTACTGATTTCTGCTGTTGCAGCATCTTCCATTAAGTCGTACAATGCTACAGCACCATTTCCTCCTAACCAGGTAGCGATATAATGAATACCAACATTGATATTTTCTCGGATTCCTCTCTCGGTGATCGTTCCTTGTGGGATTTCTAAAAGGTTCTCTTCGGTAACAATTACATCATTTCTTTTTACATCTAGTTGATTAGCTTCAGGCATGTGCATATCAAAAACCTGCATAGCTAAAGGAACTAGTCCAGGATGTGCTACCCAAGTTCCGTCATGACCATTCTTTACTTCACGTTCTTTATCTACTTTCACTTTTGCAAAAGCCTGATTGTTTCGCTCTTCGTCATTTTTGATCGGAATTTGAGCCGCCATACCACCAATAGCTAGTATATTTCTTTTGTGACACCTTTGGATCACTCTTTTGCTATATGCATCCATAAATGGACTGGTCATCGTAACCTGAGCTCTATCTGGAACTACAAAATCTTTATGATTTCTCAATTTTTTGATATAACTGAATATATAATCCCATCTACCGCAGTTAAGTCCTACGATATGCTCTTTTAATGCATAAATAATTTCATCTAGTTGAAAACTTGCGGTAATCGTTTCTACTAACACAGTTACTTTAATCGTAGCATGCTCTAATCCTAAGTATTCTTCTGTGAAATCAATTACATCATTCCACCAAATTGCTTCTGTAAAATGTTCCAATTTTGGAATGTAATAGTAAGGCGCAGTACCATTTTCTTTTAATCGCTCATTATTATGAAATACATAAAGAGCAAAGTCGAATATAGAAGCACTAATTTCTTTACCTTCAATTAACAAGTGTTTTTCATTAAGGTGTAAACCTCGTGGACGTACAATTAAGGTAGCAATCTCTTCATTAAGTTGATAGGTTTTGTCTTTTTTAGGATTGTAAAACGAAATAGTTTTGTTGACGGCGTCCTTCAGGTTTTTTTGACCTTGTAAGCAGTTTTCCCATAAGGGTGCATTACTGTCTTCAAAATCTGCCATAAATGTTTTGGCACCTGAGTTTAAAGCATTGATGACCATTTTTCTGTCCACTGGACCAGTAATTTCTACCCTACGATCCTGAAGATCAGCTGGAATAGGAGCAGCGCACCACTCGCTATTACGGATCTCTTTCGTGTTCTCCGGAAAAGCTGGATAAGTTTCTAAATCAAACAACTGTTGTTGCTGTTCTCTGTTTCTTAAAAGTTCTAATCGTCTTTCGTCAAAACGATTATGCAAAGCCTCTAGAAAAGTTAAAGCACCATCCGTTAGAATTTCTGGATGATAATTTTTCACCTCTTTCGTAAAGCTAATTTTCTGACTTAGGTTTGTTTGAGTTTCCATAACTATATCGTTTGAGTGAACAATATTAAAAAAAAGTTTTTTATAAAACAAGCGAACGTTCGCTAAATGTGAATTTTTTGTTTTTGAAAATTTTCGCAGAAATTCCTACTTTTGGTTTTATGGCAATAGCAGAAGAATATATCAGACTTATTTTTGGTCTGAAAATCAAGCAGATACGAACAGATAAGGATTTGTCACTTTTTGGTTTATCTAAATTAAGTGGATTGTCTAAATCGTATTTGAATGAAATAGAAAAAGGAAAAAAATATCCGAAAACGGATAAAATTATAAAACTAGCCGAAACTTTAGAGGTGCCTTATGATAGTTTGGTTTCTCTAAAGTTGGATAAAAATCTTGCGCCGATTGGAGAGATTTTGCAATCCGGAATTTTGGATGAAATACCACTTGAATTATTTGGTATTCAGCAAAGTGATCTTATCGATATTATCGCCAATGCACCCTCAAAAGTAAATGCTTTTATTAGTACTATTATAGAAATAGCACAACATTATAATATGAGTAGAGAGGGGTTTTACCTAGCTTCTCTAAGATCTTATCAAGAAGCACATAATAACTTTTTCAAGGATCTAGAGGATACAGCAGTGCGTTTTGCAAATTCATATCAGTTGGATTTATCTGGTAACATTGGAGCAGCAGAATTAGAAGAAATCCTGATAGAAGAATATGGATATACCATAAATACAAAAGGAATACCGAAACAGGAAGAGTTGGATAACTTGAGATCGGTATTTGTGCCTACAACGAAAACATTGTTATTATCAGATAGAGTAGATGAACCTCAAAAAACATTTATTTATGCAAAAGAATTGGGGTATCAGTATATGAAAATTACCGAAAGACCTTACACTTTCTCATGGATACGTTATGATAATTTCGAAGAGGTGTTACATAATTTCTATGCATCTTATTTTGCTGGAGCACTTATTATTCCGAGAAATCATCTCAAGGAGCATCTGAAGGAATTGTTTGGTGAAAAGAAATTTTCTGAAGATGCATTTCATAAGATAATGAAGTTGTATAATGCTTCGCCAGAATCGTTTTATCAGCGTTTAACCAATGTCTTGCCAAAGGATTTCGGAATGCAAAATGTGTTCTTTTTAAGATTTACACATAAGAAAGGAATTGAACGATTTAATTTAGTAAAAGAATTGCATATTACGCATCAACAACAACCACATGCTAATGAGATCAATGAGCATTATTGTAGAAGGTGGATGGCAATTAAAACATTACAGAGGACGGCTAATAATGATTTGCCGTATTCCTTTGATATACAGATATCAGATTATGCAGATACAGATCAGCAATATTTAGTGTTTACTTCGGCAACCAAAGATCCGTTTAGAAAAGACTACTATCGTAGCATAGGAATAGGTTTTCTAATCTCTAATGCCTTAGAAAAAAAGATCAGCTTTGTAAACGATGCTAAAATACCAAAAGTAAAAGTAGGGGTTACCTGCGAATCGTGTTCTATTGCAGATTGCGAAGTAAGAAAAGCACCTCCAAAACGTTTGTTGTCAAAAGAAAGGTTTAGAAGAACATCTCAGTTAGTAGCAGATATTGTAAAGGAGTATTCTTAGAGGGTGTTAGGTATTTGAATAATTTTAACTTCCGAAATAAGGTTTCCATTTTGGTCAATACCTTCGATAAATATTTTTACTTCTTTATTAAGCGTGTTCAAAAATGAAAATTCATACTCATTATTCTTGTTCTTTTTGGTATTAGGAATCCATCCTAATACACCATATTGTTTAAAAAATAGGCTATCGTAAGATTTATATTTTGGGGTATAGAATGCCTTTTTAGATTGGAAACCATTGATTACTGTGATTTTACTCACATGTTGTTCCGTAGGTATTGAATTTATATTGGCACCATAAACAGAAATAGAATTTTCGTGAGCTAAGTCATTAGTAATTATAAAAATTTCTTCTACGTTTTCCAGATTTATTCCATTTAGTTTCCCAATAAAAGGTGTTGTTTGAATCCCATTAACAAAAAATTTAAATGAAACTGTATCATTATTTGTTTTTTTAATAACCTTAAAAGGGAAAAGACCGACATCTGGCACAATTGCAAAACCTCTTGTAGTAAGATATCTTCTTAGGTGAACTTGCGCTTTTCTTTCTCCATCATCCAAATAGGATTTATGCCTTCCAGAAATAACAGCGCCCGTATTACTTTTTCGTTTAGGTGTTTTTTTTGCAAATAACAAAACTTCATCCAATTGTTCTGCAGATTGAAATAGCTGTTCTTTTGCCATATCTGTATTAGTATTTGTTTTTTGTTTTTCGTCAAAGAAATATGACTTGTTTATAGCTGAGACTTTCTCGCTAAATTCTGGAGGTATAAAAGAAGTAATACGTGCTTTAATGTTCGAATTTGTTGGTTTGTTTTTGTTGTCATTGATTAAGAATTGTAAACTAGTAGAATCCTTCAAGAAAAGATTTCGATATTCAAAATTTCTTAAGGGCTTTCCATTTTCTGGTAGTAAAAGGTCGGTAAATTCATTTTCAGGAGATGTAATTAAAAGGTTATTTTTCTCAGACATGATTCTGTTAATAGCTCCTTTTAGGGTCATTCCTTGTTCATGTTCAGTTGTATATGCTATATTGTCTCTAAAAATATTATTCCAATTGTATTTACTCCAACCTTGGGTTAATAATAATATGTCAAGATCATATTTTTTTCTTTTGGTTACATTCTGGAAATAATATGCAGGATTTTCTATGTAGCTATTTATGAAGGGTTGTAGATATGTAGAGTTAATTATGGATTTGTGATTGGAATTGGAAATGGTTTCAACGGGTAGAATGGATACACTTACAGATGCGTTTTCTACAAGTAGGTTCTTAGATTTTATGTTAAAGGAAGTTACAATACTATCCTCTTTTATAGTAGTTTTGATGTTTTCGGAAGCTATTATTTTATCATGAAAATCATTGAAAATTAATCTCTCAGCGATTGGATTGTTATTATGATCGAATAATGAAATTGTATTAGTTCCAAAAGGCAGGTCTTTAAGAGGGATTGCTAATTTTATTGCAGTAGTATTCTCTTTAAAAGAAGCTGTTAACCCTTTGGTTTTTTGATATTGATGTATAAGAATATGAAATTGTTTTTCTTTAATAGAAGAAAGTGTAGCCTCATTGGTTTTAAGTTCTACAATTAACATCGGTTTTATAGGATGTAAAGAGCATTGCAGTAAAACACCTTTAGATTGTGGTTTTGGGATTTGAGTTTTGATTCTAGTATCGTCGATATTAGAAACGATATAATAGTTTTTGTTAGGTAAAGGCGTAAAGGTAAATTTACCCATGCCAAATTTATTGAGATTGAATGTTGATATTGGCATATCAGACCCCTGTTCAAACAACTCAGAAACTACTTTTTTTACCCCTAGGCCTTTTTGATTTATGACTTTGATTCCGCAAATGTTAAGTACGCCTTCTAACAAATTTCCTCCTTCGGGGAGTACCTGAATGTCATATGATTTTTTTATTTCGTTCTCAGTCTTCTCTGCAGGCTGTTGCGATAAGTTCTTGATTTTGATTTGTTGGTAATAGCGTTGGTCCTCTGTAAAGTTTTCTTGATGTGCTGTAGAAGCCATTAACACATAATCTCCAGTACTAAGAGTTTTTGGTATTGTAAAATTACCATCTGCAAAACCATAATTAACCAGGAATAATTTATGAGCTATTTTTTCTCCTAAGTCATTGTAGAGTGTTATATATAGGTTTTTAGTAATTGCAAAAGGTTTGTGTGTGCGATGATCTTGGATATATGCTTTAAACCAAATTTCTTCATTGGTAATATAAGTGGTTTTGTTAGTATGAAGATGAATGATCTCACGTTCTAGGGTAAAATATTCATTTTTTTTAATCAATACTTGGTTGATAGAATCAATTTTTATTTGCCCTGTACCTATCGTATAATACAAGCAAAAAATGACTAAAAGGATGTTTTTTGATTTGTGCATGATGAATTTTTCCCTTAAAATACAAAAAACATCAGAAAACACTCATTATGAATGACTTAGTTTTTAAGTAATTTTGTAGTACTAAAAATATGGGGCGTTATTATCATTAATATTTTTGTCGATATAAACTTAAAAGCACTGAAAATACTCTGGAATCAATTGTTATCTTAAAAATGATATAAGAGAACATTTAAGTTGATAATCATGTGTTGTCAAAACTGTTTTATAGGTTACTAGGTATTTGAATAATTTTAGCTTCCGAAATAAGGTTCCCTTCTTGATCGATTCCTTCTATAAAAACCTTTGCTTCCTTAATAGCAGTGTCTTTAAAAGAAAATTCATATTCGTTATTTTGATTTTTTTGAACATTTGGGATCCACCCTAAGACACCATATTGTTGAAAAAATAAGTTGTCATACGATTTGTATTTGGGAGTGTAGAACGCCTTTTTAGATTGAAAGCCATTGGTTACCAATAATGATTCAACTCTTGTTTGGTCATATAAATTAGGATACCATAAGACTAATATTAAAGGAGGTAAATTTACTTCATCTCTAATATATAGCTTGTATACATCCTTGAGACGAATTTGACTTGCAAAATCAGGATTTTTTGAAATTCCGTTTACAATAAAAGGATAGCTTTTAAATTTACCTCTATATTCTCGTGCGAAAATGGGAGTAGAATAATCTCCTGTTTTAGGGTTTGTTCTTGTTATTTGAAAATACCTCGTACGCAAATAACTCATTAGATTTGAGGTTCGCTTCATATCTTCCGGAATGTATGCTTTATGTCGATTAAACCAATATGCTCCTCTACTTCTATACTTTTTTTTCGTAATAAAAACTTGTTCTAATTGTTGTTCGGTTTTAAAGAAATCCTGATCGAGATCTAAGCTTGTTTTATTGGTTTCACTAAAATAATTTTGATTAGGAGTAGAGGCTATCAAAAACGCTTTTTCATTAGAGTTAGCAGGGTTAAAAGATTTTATACTAGCTTTTACATTGGCATTGGTGACTTTGTTTTTGTTGTTAATAAGTGCGAAATGTATTTTGCTAGAATCCTGAAAGATTAGGTTTTCAAAAATAAAGTGTCGAAGTGGTTTGTCATTTTCAGAACCAATAATTTCGGTAAATTTATTTTTACGTGAGTTTACTAGGAGTTTGCTTTCTGGTGTATTCGTTATATTGATAGCTCCTGTTAAGGTGATTCCGTTTTCATGTGGCACAACAGGTAGTTTGATATCGCTAAAAATGTTTTTCCAGTCATATTTGCTCCATCCTTGGGTTAATAATAAAACATCTAGATCCTGTTTTTTTCGGTTTGTAGAATTTTTAAAGTAATATTCTGCATTTTCTACATATCCTTTTACAAAGGGTTGTAGATATATTGAATTGATAATAGAGCCGTTATCATTATTAGAGATAGTTTCCACGGGTAGTATGGATACGCTAATAGAAGCATTATCGATATTTTTGTTTTTTGATGTTAATTTTAGAGTGGTAATAATACTGTCTTTTTTAAGATTGGTTCTTACAATTTTAGAGGAAAAAGATTTATTATGAATATTGTTAAAAACAAGTCTTTCAGCAATTGGATTGTAATTTTCATCAAAGACTGATATAGTATTTGTACCGTAAGGCAGTTTTTCTAATGGTATTGCTAATTTCATTGTTTTTTCTGTATCAGTAAATGACATGGAAAAGCCAGTATTTTTCTGATATTGATGAATGATGATATGAAATTCTTTGTTTCTAATAGAAGGCAGTGTTGTTTGATTAGTGCTTAAGTCTACAATAAGTAATGGTTTTGAAGGGTGGAAAGATGTTTTTAGAGTAATTCCTCTTTTTTGGACAATAGGAAGATCTGTTTTGATTTCAGTATTTCCAATAGTAGAGATTACATAGTATTTTTCATTAGGTAAAGGCGTGAATGAGAATTTTCCCATTCCAAATTTATTAAGATATACCTGTGTTATTGGTTTTTGATTTCCCTTTTGATATAGTTTAGAGTTTACTTCTTTTACACTATGACCTTGTTGATCGATTATTTTAATCCCACAGGTATTTATAATTCCTTCTAATAGATTTCCTCCTTCGGGTAGTACTTGAATATCATAGGATGCTGTTAATTCATCAGATGTTTCATTGATCTCTGGTTGGGATAAGTTTTGGATTGTTATTTTTTTATAATACCGTTCATCTTCTTTAAAGTTGTCCTGATGTGCTGTTGAAGCCATTAGGGTATATTCTCCTGTGGTAAGATCTTTCGGTATGTTAAAAGCACCATTAGCCAGCCCTTTTTCTGTTAGATATAGTTTATGCTGTATTTTGTCACCAAGCTCATTATAGAGTGTTAAGTATAAATTTTTTGTAGTAGGAAAAGGTTTATGATTTATATGATCCAATACATAGGCTTTAAACCAAATTTCTTCATTGGTAATATAGGTGGTTTTGTTAGTGTGTAGATGAATGATCTCACGTTCTAAGGTAAAATATTCGCTTTTTTTGGTTAATACCTGTTTAACAGCATCAGGTCTTACTTGTCCTAAACTTATGGTAACGTATAAACAAAAGAATAGTAAAAGAGTGTTCTTTGATTTGTGCATGATGAAAGTTTATTAGTGAACCAAAATGAAAAAGCCTTGATTACAAATAGCTTTTAATACACGTATCATAACCTAATGAAATGTTACCATACTTTTCGGTTTTTCAGTGTATTGATGCGTAATTTTAACTTTTTGTTAATATTGTGCCTTTATAAGTATACAAAAATGAATCGATTGATTCATTTACTGCTAATGGTCAAATCTATAGGTTACGACAGATTTTTTTTTGAGTCGATAACCTTATTTAAACTAGCTAAATAAGTTGGTATTATTTGTCTAATGGTTCTATCAATTTAAACTTTTCTTCATTTGAATCACTTTGCACAATTAACAGGCTTCACTAAATGAATCAAAACTGTTTTGTCGATAAGAACGTTATAAGAACTATTCTTAGAGGTTACTAGGTATTTGAATAATTTTAGCTTCCGAAATGAGATTTCCATTTTGATCAATACCTTCGATAAATATTTTCGCCTCTTTACTTAGTGTGTTCAAAAATGAAAATTCATACTCATTATTCTTATTCTTTTTAATAGTAGGAATCCATCCTAAGATGCCATATTGGTTGAAGAAAAGATTATCGTATGATTGATATTTGGGGATGTAGAAAGTTTTTTTGGATTGAAAACCGTTGGTGACTAAAAATAAATCTAGCGGCTTATCATTATTGTTTAAATAATTTTTTTGTGAGGTGTAAAGTTGTATAGAATTTGGTGTTACTATATCTTTTTCGACTATAAAAATATCATCAACAATATCTAACTTAATACCTAACAATGATGTGATGTTTTGAACAGGTTGTTCATTTACAAAAAGTTGAAAAGGAATTAGGTTACCATTTAAACGTCTCCATATTGTAATTTGGCCAAATCTATTCGTTTTAAGCACGAAGGATTTTGTAACTAAATAGTTTTTTAAGTTTTTTAATGATGCTTTTACTTCCTTATCTAGGTATTGTTGGTAAACTTTTGGAAGAATTCTGCCCGAGGCAGTTTTTCGTTTTATTCGTTTATTTCCAATAATAAGAACTTCTTCTAATTTCTCATCAGTTTTAAAAAGTCGAGTTCTATTGATAGAATCAATGTTAGAGATAATATCGTTCACTGAACCGGCGGAGAAAGCTTTGTCTGCAAGTTGTTTCGCTCTTTGATTGTTATCTATAGGTTGAAATGTTATAATATTTGCTTTAACCCTAGCATCTGAAGCTTTACTGTTTTTATCATTAACTACAAATTGTAAATTAGTAGAATCCTTCAAGAAAAGATTTCGATATTCAAAATTTCTTAAGGGCTTTCCATTTTCTGGTAGTAGAAGGTCGGTAAATTCATTTTCAGGGGATGTAATTAAAAGGTTATTTTTCTCAGACATGATTCTGTTAATAGCTCCTTTTAAAGTCATTCCTTGTTCATGTTCAGTTGTATATGCTATATTGTCTCTAAAAATATTATTCCAATTGTATTTACTCCAACCTTGGGTTAATAATAATATGTCAAGATCATATTTTTTTCTTTTGGTTACATTCTGGAAATAATATGCAGGATTTTCTATGTAGCTATTTATGAAGGGTTGTAGATATGTAGAGTTAATTATGGATCTGTGATTGGTATTGGAAATGGTTTCAACGGGTAGAATGGATACACTTACAGATGCGTTTTCTACAAGTAGGTTCTTAGATTTTATGTTAAAGGAAGTTACAATACTATCCTCTTTTATAGTAGTTTTGATGTTTTCGGAAGCTATTATTTTATCATGAAAATCATTGAAAATTAATCTCTCAGCGATTGGATTGTTATTATGATCGAATAATGAAATTGTATTAGTTCCAAAAGGCAGGTCTTTAAGAGGGATTGCTAATTTTATTGCAGTAGTATTCTCTTTAAAAGAAGCTGTTAACCCTTTGGTTTTTTGATATTGATGTATAAGAATATGAAATTGTTTTTCTTTAATAGAAGAAAGTGTAGCCTCATTGGTTTTAAGTTCTACAATTAACATCGGTTTTATAGGATGTAAAGAGCATTGCAGTAAAACACCTTTAGATTGTGGTTTTGGGATTTGAGTTTTGATTCTAGTATCGTCGATATTAGAAACGATATAATAGTTTTTGTTAGGTAAAGGCGTAAAGGTAAATTTACCCATGCCAAATTTATTGAGATTGAATGTTGATATTGGCATATCAGACCCCTGTTCAAACAACTCAGAAACTACTTTTTTTACCCCTAGGCCTTTTTGATTTATGACTTTGATTCCGCAAATGTTAAGTACGCCTTCTAACAAATTTCCTCCTTCGGGGAGTACCTGAATGTCATATGATTTTTTTATTTCGTTCTCGGTCTTCTCTGCAGGCTGTTGCGATAAGTTCTTGATTTTGATTTGTTGGTAATAGCGTTGGTCCTCTGTAAAGTTTTCTTGATGTGCTGTAGAAGCCATTAAAACATAATCTCCAGTACTAAGAGTTTTTGGTATTGTAAAATTACCATCTGCAAAACCATTATTAACCAGGTATAATTTATGAGCTATTTTTTCTCCTAAGTCATTGTAGAGTGTTATATATAGGTTTTTAGTAATTGCAAAAGGTTTGTGTGTGCGATGATCTTGGATATATGCTTTAAACCAAATTTCTTCATTGGTAATATAAGTAGTTTTGTTAGTATGAAGATGAATGATCTCACGTTCTAGGGTAAAATATTCATTTTTTTTAATCAATACTTGGTTGATAGAATCAATTTTTATTTGCCCTGTACCTATCGTATAATACAAGCAAAAAATGACTAAAAGGATGTTTTTTGATTTGTGCATGATGAATTTTCCCTTAAAATTTGAAATCTAGATAATTAATTTAAATTATCTGTATGAAATTATATGTTTTTTTATTTTGATAAACACTTTTGTTAGTTTATGTCAATACATACATTAATGTTACAATAAGTTATTTTTGAAATCTTAAAAATAAAGTAATAATCATGAATAATTCTTTTTTTGATGAACACCTAAATCAAGGTAAGTTTATACATCTTTCTTCTACAAAAGCTTTTATTTTTGATAAAGGAGAAGGGATTCCTGTGGTTTTCTTTCATGGTGTTCCGGCATCATCGTTTTTGTATAGAAAAATTATCAATACTATTGCTAAAAATGGGGTGAGAGGGATTTCTTTTGATTTGTTAGGACTGGGATTGTCTGATAGACCAGCGGATTATAATTATAGTTGGACGGGTCTTGGGAATTGGTCGGTAGAGGTTATTGAAAAATTAGAATTAAAGAAATTTCATGTAGTGCTTCATGATATTGGCGGGCCTGTAGGTAGTGAAGTGATTTCTAAAATGCAAGATCGAATTTTATCTGTAACTATTTTAAATACTCTTTTAGTCAATTTACCACAATTTAGAAAACCGTTTCCGATGGGATTTTTTCCGATACCAGGAATTGGTGAGTTGTTTATAGCTACTACGACACCCTTTTTATTGAAAAAGTTGATGCATCTCAGAGGGATTTATAGAAAAGAAGTTTTTGGAATTGAAGTAGCTAAGACATATCTACAATTCTTAAAAGGGAAAGATCAAGCAAAGTCTTTTCTGAAAATAATGAGAGGTTTTGAACCAACAGCAGAAAAGGAAAAGTTGTATATATCATCCATAAAAAATCTTAATGTTCCTAAACAATTAATTTGGGGGATGAATGATAAGGGACTTACTTATGAAAAGTATGGTGTTCCGATTAAAGAAGTTTTAGAAATTGAAAAAATAACAAAAACAGAGGGTTCGCATTTTTTACAAGAAGACTGTTCGGAGGTAATAGCCGCTAAACTGTTAGAGTTGGTACAGCAATAAATACTGATGCATTTATTTTATAAAAGTAGTACTTAATTTATCCAAATATTGAGCTGTTGTTTCTTTAAGGTAAATACCCATGGCAATAGCAGCTTTGTCCAATAAATTTATTTTAAAGAATGTATAATCAAAATGATGGGATGTTCCACTCGTTAAATCCAGACGTTTTTGCGTTAATATTTCGCATTCAGACCTCGAAATATTATTAACTCCTCCTGCATCAATATAATTGCGTAGTCTTTTTTCTGTAGCGATTAACGCATCTTCTAGAATTGACAAGCTTGTAGCAGCATCCGCAAGGATCTTTCGCTGGATGTTGATCTGATCGATAGCAATCTCTTTATCAGATTGTATTTGTTTGTCAGTTTTTTCTACCGAATAATAATCTTTGTCGATATCTTGGTTAAACTGTTTAATGGTTTCTAAGTGAATAGTTGCTAGTATCCGCATCTCAACGATTACTGCTTCAAATTTTGATTGAAGCATACTGTAGTATTTACGTTCTCTAGCAAGGCTTCCTTGGTCATGTGGATCGTTGGCAACTAAGAAAAAATCCAATACTCCTTTCTCAACCTCATAGTCAATAGCTCTGGTTTTGGTGAGTAATTGCGAAAAAGGTTCTGCTTTTAAATTGAATCTTTTGGTTAATGCTAAAATTTCATCCAGAGATTCTGTGGTAGACGCCTGAAACTTGTCATCATCTATAGGAGAAGGTTGCGGTTTATTAGGTTTGGGTTTGTTGTTCTTTCCGTCTTCTTCAAACAAATCATCATATAAGCTCGACATAGAATATTGAAAGTTGCTATTGGTTAATTTTTGTTGTAAATATCAAAGATACTGTTTTATAAAAACAATCCCTGTTTCAAAAACTCTTGAAACAGGGATTTTATATTTTTAGTGATTGGTAAATGCTACCAAAATCACTAAATTATTTTCGATTTCGTCTTACGATCTACATCATTCCTGGCATTCCACCACCCATTGGAGGCATTCCTCCTCCAGCTGGAGCATCTTCTTTAATATCAGTTAAAGCACATTCTGTAGTAAGGATCATTCCAGAAACAGAAGCTGCATTTTCTAATGCTACACGAGTTACTTTCTTAGGGTCAATAATTCCAGCTTTTAGCATATCTACATACTCTTCAGATTTTGCATCATATCCGAAATCATCTTTTCCTTCGAGAACCTTAGAAATCACAACAGAACCTTCTCCACCAGCATTTTCTACAATTGTTCTTAATGGCGCTTCGATAGCACGGTTTACGATTTGTACTCCAGTTGCTTCATCAGCATTTTCAGTTTTTACACTGTCAAGAACTGATTTAGCTCTTACTAATGCAACACCACCACCAGCAACAATACCTTCTTCTACTGCAGCACGAGTTGCATGAAGTGCATCATCTACACGATCTTTCTTTTCCTTCATTTCTACTTCAGAAGCAGCACCAACGTACAATACAGCAACACCACCAGCTAGTTTAGCTAAACGCTCCTGTAATTTTTCTCTATCATAATCAGAAGTAGTAGTTTCGATCTGAGATTTGATCTGATTTACTCTATTCTTGATTAAGTCTTCTGCACCAGCACCATTTACAACGGTAGTGTTGTCTTTATCGATAGCTACTTTTTCTGCAGTACCTAAATGCTCAATTGTAGTGTTTTCTAAAGTGAATCCACGCTCTTCAGAAATTACAGTTCCTCCAGTTAGAATTGCGATATCTTCTAGCATTGCTTTACGTCTGTCTCCAAATCCTGGAGCTTTTACAGCAGCAATTTTTAACGCTCCACGAAGCTTGTTTACTACTAATGTAGCAAGTGCTTCACCATCTACATCTTCTGCAATAATTAGAAGAGGTTTACCTGTCTGAGCTACGGGCTCAAGAATTGGTAATAAATCTTTCATTGCAGAAATTTTCTTGTCAAATAATAGGATATATGGACTTTCTAATTCGGTAGTCATTTTTTCGCTATTGGTAACGAAATACGGAGAAAGGTATCCTCTATCAAACTGCATTCCTTCAACTACATCTACGTATGTATCAGTACCTTTAGCCTCTTCTACAGTAATTACTCCTTCTTTTCCTACTTTACCAAAAGCCTGTGCAATAAGATCTCCAATAGTCTCATCGTTATTAGCTGATATTGCTGCAACTTGTTTGATTTTGTCAGAAGAACTTCCTACTTCTTTCATTTGTTTCTCTAAATCAGAAGTGATAGCTTCAACAGCTTTATCAATTCCTCTTTTAAGATCCATTGGATTTGCACCAGCTGCAACATTTTTTAATCCTTCTTTTACAATAGCTTGTGCTAAAACAGTAGCAGTAGTAGTACCATCACCAGCAAGATCATTCGTTTTAGAAGCTACTTCCTTTACCATTTGTGCTCCCATGTTTTCAAGAGCATCTTCTAATTCTACTTCTTTAGCAACAGAAACTCCATCTTTAGTTACTGTTGGAGCTCCAAAAGATTTGCTGATAATTACATTACGACCTTTAGGTCCTAACGTTACTTTTACTGCATTGGCTAATGCATCCACACCGCGTTTAATACCGTCACGTGCTTCTATGTCAAATTTTATGTCTTTTGCCATAATATTTTAATTTTTAATTTCATCCTATTAAAATTTTATATAGGAAATATTGAAATTTTGAGTTGTGTTTTGATTGAATTATTAAACGATTGCTAGGATATCGTCCTCACGCATAATTAAATAGTCCTTGCCATCTAATTTTAACTCAGTACCAGAATACTTTCCGTAAAGTACAGTATCACCAACTTTCACAGTCATTTCGTGATCTTTTTTACCGCTACCTACAGCAGCGACTTTACCTTTTTGTTGCTTTTCTTGTGCTGAATCAGGGATGTATAATCCTGATGCCGTTTGCGTTTCCGCTGGAAGTGGCTCAATTACCACACGATCTGAAAGAGGTTTAATATTTACTCCCATTATGATTAGTTTTGTATTTTAAAATTTAAACGAATTATTCGAAGCTGTATAATTCAGAAATTATGCCAGCTACTTGATACTGACAAATTGAAATAAAAAATGCCGACTGTATGACAAGTCGGCATTTTTTATAGTTTCATTAACCTTATTATTCTTCAGGTGTGTCATCTATAGCAGGTGTGTCAGGTGTGTCCTGAATTACCTCTACATCATTAGTATCAACAGTTGGATCCTGGCCAGCATTACCTCCCATTAAGTCTACATTAGATAAAAGGATAAGTGCTAATAATAAAGTAGCTAATGCCCATGTACTTTTGTCTAAGAAATCTGTGGTTTTCTTTACTCCACCTAACTGCTGAGTTCCACCTCCACCAAAAGAAGAAGAAAGACCTCCTCCTTTAGGATTTTGTACCATAATTACTACCACCAATAAAAAAGAAACGATGATGATTAGTATTAAAAATATTGAAAACGTTGTCATTATATATTGTTATTTATTTTCTTGTAATTTTTTGATCGCTCGAATTTGGTCTGCAAAGAAACCACTTTTTTCGGGATTTTTCAAAATTAATATTTTATAGGCCTGAATTGCTTTTTTGTACTTTTTCTGAGCTAAATAAACACGTGCTAAAGTTTCTGTCATTAACTCATCTGGAGCGACCATATGTTCATTTGCCAAATTACGAGATGGGGCATTCTTTTCAGCAGGTTTGATTTTAGGATTGTTAGCTATAAATTCATCGATCAAATGGAATTTATGTTCCTGTTCATTTGGTTTTTCATTTTCAGTTTGTTGATACTGATCTTCAGAATTTATTGTCGTTTCGTTTGTACGATCTATAGGTAGTGTTGATGTAAGCTTTAACCATTCTGCAAAAGAATGAGATTCCTTTTTATCAAAATTAAGAGGTTTATCAATTTCTAATACTGTTTCAAAAGCTTTTCTACCCTCTTCGGGTACTTCATGAATTTCATCTTTTTCCGATTGTTCTATGATCATTTCTGTCATAGTTACATTGTTATCAATAGGAGTATCTTTTGATGAAAATAAGGAAGGATCTAAAACCTCTTCTGCTTCTTCGATATTCATGTCGACAGCATCATCCATAGATATTCTTGAAAGCGCCTTGATTTCCTGAGCGCCCACTACATCTATATCATTTTTGTTTTTCTTTTGTACCGTATCTTGTGAAGTACTATCAAAAAGCTTAGAAGTAATGAAATCAAATAATACAGCTCTGTCAGTAGTGTAAGCTGCGGTGGTCTTTAATTCCTGATTATATCTAAAATCTTCATTTTGTTTTAATCCTTTTAGTATCAGAGCTCTTACAGGTTGGAAATAAGGAAACTCCTGAATTATCTTTTCCAGATTTTCTGTGTGCTCTTTGGTAATTAAAGAGGGGTTTTGAAACAAATATGTGAGCTCTTTGGCGTTCAAAAATGATGATTTATAAAGTTACCATTTGGCTAAGGTAGCGTTTAGAATGTCTTGGGTAATTCGTTCATAAATCACCTGAATAGCTTCATCTCTAACCGCTGTTTCAGCTTGCGATGCAGGGTAATCAAAAAAGAAAGAAAAACGTTTTTCTACATCTTCTTTAGGATTTTTGGTGTCATAGAAACGAACATTAACTGCAATTGTTAATCTGTTCTGTGCTGCAGTATTGGCAGAAGTAGCATTAGTAGGTGCTACATAATACTGAACAATTTCCCCTTCATAAGCCAGATCACCATTTGATGTTACTAAATCTAGATTGGTTTGGTTAAGAATTATATCTTGTAATTGATTGGTAAAGGTTTGATCAATACCAGGAATTATAATGGAAGCTTGATTTTGGAAAAAACCTACTTGAAATGTTTTAGTATCCGGAGAGATGTTAGTTCCTGTAAAAGAATAAGCTCCACATCCTTGGATAATAAAAAATCCAACGAGTGCTATGATTGTATATTTGATTTTTTGTATCAAGGTGAAATTTTTTAGTTTACGAATTCTAAATATGTATTAGTATTGTTTAGAGGTCGTATTGTTTGATTTTTCTATATAATGTTCTTTCGCTAATTCCTAGTTCTTCGGCAGCTGCTTTTCGTTTTCCGCGATGGCGTTCTAGTGATTTTTTAATGAGTTCTAGTTCTTTATCATGTAAAGAAAGGGTTTCTTCTTCTTCAATTTCTTCTGCAAAATGATACTTGTCATCTTCTTTTATAGATGATGTTTCAGCAGGTGTTATTTGTAAGACTTCCGTAGTATGTTCCGTAATTGGCTCTTCAAAAGGTATTTCGGTTTCTGCTTTGTCATCTCTATAAATTTTTCGGATAAGTCCTTCATGTTCCTTTTGTACTTGTTGTGAATTGCCACTTTGCATTAACTCCATAGTCAACTTTTTGAGATCATTAAGATCATTTTTCATATCAAAAAGCACTTTGTACAAAATTTCTCTTTCATTGCTAAAATCACTCTCTTTCTTGTTGGAAGAAACAACCGCTGGTAAATTACTTCCGATGTCAGGTAAATATCCTCGTAATGTATTCGAAGATATAGTTCTGTTTTGTTCAAGGACTGATATTTGCTCTGCAATGTTGCGTAACTGCCTAATATTACCACTCCAATGATACTTTTCTAAAAGCTGCACCGCACCATCTTCTAATCGTATGGTAGGCATTTTATATTTGGTTGCAAAATCGGAGGCAAATTTTCTAAATAGTAAATGAATATCATTTTCTCGATCTCGCAAAGGTGGAAGTAGAATTTCAACCGTACTTAAACGATAGTATAAATCTTCACGAAATTTTTCCTTTTTGATCGCTTCGAACATGTTTACATTGGTAGCTGCAACGATACGGACATCTGTTTTTTGTACTTTAGAAGACCCTACTTTGATAAACTCTCCATTTTCTAAAACTCTTAATAATCTAACCTGAGTAGTTAGTGGTAATTCTCCAACTTCATCCAAAAAAATAGTTCCTCCATCAGCAACTTCAAAATAACCGCTTCTAGTAGAGGTTGCTCCTGTGAAAGCTCCTTTTTCATGACCAAACAATTCACTATCTATAGTTCCCTCTGGAATGGCTCCACAGTTTACGGCTATATATTTGCCGTGTTTTCTATGAGATAGAGAGTGTATAATTTTAGGAATACTTTCTTTTCCAACACCACTTTCTCCAGTAACTAAAACAGAAATATCCGTAGGAGCTACCTGAATAGCTTTTTCTATAGATCGATTTAGTTTAGGATCATTTCCTATGATTCCGAATCGTTGTTTTGTGGCTTGAACTGATTCCATTAATACAATTATATTAGTTGGTTGTTGTTTATTTAATTATTGTCCGAATATCCTACGGCTTCTCCAATCAGCGTTGCACTCGTGCATTCATCAATTCTTACCATCACAAAGTCACCAACTTTATAGTCTCCTTTTGGGAAAACGGCGACAGTGTTTTGTGTAGTCCTTCCACTCCAATGCGCATCAGATTTCTTAGAGGCTTTTTCGATCAGAACTTCTACAGTTTGTCCGATAAAAGCTTGATGGCGATACTCACTATGAGTTCTTTGTAATTCGATAATTTCTGCTAATCGTCTTTTCTTAACTTCTTCCGGGATATCGTCTTCCAGTTTTCTGGCAGCAAGTGTTCCAGGGCGTTCGGAATAAGCGAACATAAAACCATATTCATATTTTACATATTCCATTAAGGATAATGTGTCTTTATGGTCTTCTTCTGTTTCTGTAGGGAAACCTGTGATAATATCCTGAGAAATAGCGCAGTCAGGAATCAAACGTTTAATATTGTCTATTAGTTCAAAATACTCTTGTCGCGTGTGTAAACGATTCATTTCTTTCAGAATACGATCGCTTCCACTTTGTATAGGTAAATGAATGTATTTACAAATATTCTTATGTTTCGCCATTACTTCGATAACATCCATCGTCATGTCTTGTGGATTCGAAGTAGTGAAACGAAGTCTTATTTTAGGATGCTTTTCAGCGACCATATCCAGTAATTTAGCAAAATTCACTGCTGTTGCTTTTTGAAAATCACTTGCTTTTTCAAAGTCTTTTTTCAGACCACCACCATACCATAAGTAACTATCTACATTTTGACCCAATAAGGTGATTTCTTTGAAGTTTTTAGCAACAAGATCGTCTATTTCTTCTATAATACTCTGTGGATCACGGCTACGCTCTCTTCCTCTTGTAAAAGGAACAACACAGAAAGTACACATATTATCACATCCTCTGGTTATGGATACGAAGGCAGATACTCCATTGCTTTGTAAACGAACCGGAGAAATATCACCGTAGGTTTCTTCTTTAGATAAAATAACATTCACAGCATTGCGCCCTGCATCAACTTCTTCAATAAGATTCGGAAGGTCTTTGTAAGCATCTGGTCCTACAACAAGATCTACAATTTTCTCTTCTTCCAAAAACTTGCTTTTAAGTCGCTCCGCCATACAACCCAGAACGCCTACTTTCATTCCAGGATTGATTCTTTTAACAGCATTGTACTTTTCTAAACGTTTTCTAACGGTTAGTTCTGCTTTTTCTCGGATCGAACAAGTGTTTACCAACACTAAATCTGCATCTTCTAGATTTTGTGTGGTGTTAAATCCTTCTTTAGCTAGGATGGAGGCTACAATTTCACTATCACTAAAATTCATCTGACATCCATAACTTTCTATAAAAAGCTTTCTGGTGTTTCCTTCTTTTTTATCAAGTGACAATGCCTGCCCTTGTATGTTTTCATCAATAATCTTCTCCATGCGTTATAATATCCTTGCTAGTTCAATTCAAATAGTGTGCAAAGATACTTTTTAAAACAATATATGACAAAGTGGCAGGGTAATATTTGTTTAAATATTTATATTTGAGAGAACTAATAAACTAAATCCATCATTATATATGAATTCCAATCAACTCTTCGAAAGAATAGAAAACTCCAAAAAACCAGAATTTGGTGATATTTTATCTAAAAGTTTTGAATTATATAAGAAAGTGTTTTCTAAAGGTATCATACATGCATTGATAATGTTTGCGTTAGCAATTCCTTTTATACTTGCTGTTTATATTCCTCTTTTACCTTTCTATATAGATATGCTTCAAAACGCAGGTGATCCATACTATCAACCAACATTTTTAGAAGGTTTCTCTGTTGTTATGATTATTGTTTGGGTGATAGTGATATTTGCATTGTCATTTGTTATGCAAGTTTTAAATATATCTATATATGGTCATTTTCTTAAGGTTGTTAAGAATGAAGATCTTGGTTTGACGGAAGAAACAGGAGGTTATTTTACGATTGCAAAGAAATATTTTGGTAAAATCATTTTAATTTCCCTTGCTAATATGGGAATATCAATAGTAGCTATGTTAGCTTGTTACTTCCCTCTTTTCTACGTCATGGTACCCTTACAGTTAGTAATTCTGATATTTATTTTTAATCCTGAAATGAGTGTGGAAAATATTATAAAAGCAGCCTTTAAATTAGGAAATAAATATTGGTTTACTTTTTTTGGATTAATCTTTATCTCTGGATTACTTTCTGCACTTGGAATCATATTGTGTTATATAGGTGTCATAGCAACATTGTTTTTTTCCTATGTAGTGATGTATTATATGTATAAAGATACTATAGGTTTTGAAGAGGAAAATAAATCCGAAAGCTGGAATGTAATCGTTGAATAATAGAAAATAAAACCTGCAGTTCTGCAGGTTTTTTTAATATAATTTTTTGTGAAAAAATTTTGATCTCAAAAAATTCATATACTTTTGTTCTCAGAAAATCCCTTATTATAAGGTAACCACCAACTAAAAATGTTTATTAGAAGTTCCATCTGTCAACTAATAAATGTCAATTATCAACAGATGAAAAAAGAGGATTATGGCTAAGAATTTAGTGATTGTAGAGTCACCAGCTAAGGCAAAGACAATAGAGAAATTTCTTGGAAAAGATTATACCGTAGCTTCGAGCTTTGGGCATATTGCGGACTTGCCAGCAAAAGAACTAGGAGTAGATGTAGAGGAAGGTTTTAAGCCGAAATATATCGTTTCTAAGGATAAGAAAGATGTAGTGAAAAAATTAAAGGATCTTTCTAAAAAAGCAGAAATGGTTTGGCTGGCTAGTGATGAGGATCGAGAAGGAGAGGCAATCGCTTGGCATTTGGCAGAGGAATTAAAATTAGATAAAAAGAGGACCCGTAGAATTGTTTTTCATGAGATCACCAAAAAGGCGATTCTAAAAGCAATAGAAAATCCTAGGACTATTGATTATAATCTAGTAAACGCGCAACAAGCTCGAAGAGTGTTAGATAGGTTGGTGGGTTACGAGTTATCTCCAGTTTTATGGAGAAAAGTAAAAGGAGGGTTGTCTGCTGGTAGAGTTCAGTCCGTTTCAGTGCGGTTAATTGTAGAAAGAGAACGTGAGATATTAGATTTTAAACCTACTCCTTCTTATCGCATTGATGCAGAATTTTCTAATGAGAAAGGGAAATCTTTTAAAGCAAAGCTTCCTAAGAATTTCGCAACAAAAGCTGAAGCTGAGGCTTTCTTACAGAAAAATTTAGGTGCTGGATTTAAGGTGGCGGATTTAACTACAAAACCAGCTAAAAAATCTCCTGCACCACCATTCACCACTTCTACATTACAACAAGAGGCTTCCAGGAAATTGTATTTTTCTGTAAGCAAGACCATGACCATGGCACAGCGATTATACGAAGCTGGACTTATTACTTATATGAGAACAGATAGTGTAAACTTGTCGACTGAAGCTCAGAATAGTGCCAAAGCAGAAATAGTTTCGGCTTATGGAAATGAATATAGTAATCCAAAACAATATAAAGGAAAGTCTAAAGGTGCTCAGGAAGCTCACGAAGCGATAAGACCTACGGACTTTTCTAGACATACTGTTCCTGTTGATTCTGATCAACAACGATTATATGAGCTTATTTGGAAAAGAGCAATAGCTTCGCAAATGAGTGATGCGAAACTAGAGCGAACAAATGTAAAAATTGGGACAAACTCTCATTCAGAACAATTTACTGCTAATGGAGAAGTAATAAAATTTGAAGGCTTTCTAAAAGTGTATTTGGAAGGTAATGATGATGAGGATGAAGAACAAAGTGGTATTCTTCCTGCAATGAAAGTGGGAGAGAGTTTGTTTAATAATTACATCACTGCTACTGAAAGATTTACAAGGCCACCAAGTAGATATTCTGAAGCTGCTTTAGTTAAAAAACTAGAGGAGTTAGGGATTGGTCGTCCATCTACATATGCGCCTACAATTTCTACAATACAGAATAGGAAGTATATAGAAAAAGGTTCTAAGGATGGAGAAGAGAGAGGGTATATACAGATTACGCTTTCTGGTGATTCTATAAAAGAAAAAAATCTTAAGGAAAAAGTAGGAAGTGATAAAGGAAAATTAATTCCTACCGATGTTGGGATGGTAGTGAATGACTTTTTGGTAAATCATTTCTCTTCTATCTTAGATTATAATTTTACAGCAAAAGTGGAGCAAGACTTCGATGAAATCGCCGAAGGTCAGGAAGATTGGACTCAAGTAATGAAAGAGTTTTATGAAGAGTTTCATCCTAGAGTAGAAGATGTTGCACAAAATGCAGAGCGTGAAGTAGGGGAAAGAATTCTTGGAGAGGACCCTGAATCTGGAAAACCGGTAAGTGTTCGCCTTGGAAAATTTGGGCCTATGGTTCAGATTGGTACTGCTGAAGATGAAGAAAAACCAAGATTTGCAAGTTTAGCGCCTGGACAAACATTAAGTAATATAACTTTTGAAGAGGCAATGGATTTATTTCAGTTGCCAAAAGAATTAGGTAATTATAAAGGAGAAGCAGTAAGTGTGAATAATGGACGTTTTGGACCGTATGTAAAATTTGGAGCCAAATTCGTTTCTTTGGATAAAGGAGAAGATCCATTAAGTACATCTTTAGAAAGAGCAATCGAATTGATAGATGCTAAAGAAAAAGCAGATGCTCCAATATATACATATGAAAATTTACCTGTGCAAAAAGGAACAGGTAGATTCGGGCCATTCATAAAATGGAATGGGATGTTTATCAATGTAAATAAAAAGTACGATTTCGATAATCTTTCTGATCAAGATATCATTCAGCTTATAGAAGAGAAAAAACAGAAAGAGATTGATAAGGTAATTCATAATTGGGAAGAAGAAGGTATTCGAGTTGAGAAAGCAAGATGGGGGCGTAGTAATATCATAAAAGGTAAGACTAAGATTGAATTGCCTAAAACAGTAGATGCTACTAAGCTTACTCTAGAAAAGGTGAAAGATCTTATCGAGAAAAATGCGCCCAAGAAAAAGACTGCTAAAAAGAAAACAACAAAGAAGACTGCTAAAAAGAAATAATAAATTTTATGTCCTTAGAATTTCTTTCGCCAGTTAGTGAAATAGTGGCAGCACATGTTGCATTGCTTCCAGATCAATCTTTAGGTAAGCAAATTAATATTCATACGATAGCAGATGGTGTTCCTGATCTAGATAAAGTTGATATTGCAATAATAGGTGTCAGAGAAAATAGGAATGACATTAATTATCTAGGAGAAGGATTGCATTTTGATACCATTAGAACTTCTTTGTATGAGCTTTTTCCTGGTAATTGGGATACATCTATTGTTGATCTTGGGGATATTCAGCCAGGAGAGGAGGTAAGTGACACGTATTTTTTAATGAAGGATATTCTTGGAATGCTTCTTCAGAAAAATGTAATCCCCTTAATTATTGGTGGAAGTCAAGATCTTGTTTATGGTCAATATAGATCTTTTGATATCCTGGAGAGAATGGTGAACCTTGTGAATGTCGATAGTAGATTTGATTTAGGAAATACTTCGCAACCCATAAAAAACAATTCTTTTGTTGGAAAAATCATAGTAGAACAACCTTATAATCTTTTTAATTACAGTAATATAGGATATCAAACATATTTTAATTCGCAAGAAGAGATTGATCTGATAGAAAAACTATATTTTGATGCATATCGATTAGGAGAGGTGATATCTGATGTTACGATTGTGGAACCAATCATGAGAGACGCGGATATTGTTGCTGTGGATCTTGGGGCAATGAGTTCTACATGTTTGGATTATAAATACGCTTCTCCAAATGGTTTTAATGGAAGAGAAATATGTGCAATCGCAAGATATGCTGGTATCAGTGATAAGGTGAAAAGTTTTGGAGTGTATGAATTTAAAAATTTTAAGCATGAAGAGACTGCAGCTTTACTAATTGCTCAAATACTTTGGTATTTTATAGAAGGGGTGAATTATAGGTCCAATGAATTGAATATTAAGAATAAAACAAGTACGTTACATTATAATGTTCCTGTTGAGGATGAAGTTTTGTCGTTTTATAAAAGCCCAAAAACAGAAAGATGGTGGATAGAAATACCATTTATTTCATCTGGGAATAATAAATTAAAAAGACATACGTTATTACCTTGCACATACAACGATTATGAGCGTGCTTGTAATCAAGAAATACCTGAAAGATGGTATAAGGCAAAACGAAAAAACGAAGTTTAACATTTTTATTAGGGAGAATTAAGGTTTTTTTTAGAAAAAAATTGTTTTTCTGAAAATAAATAAATAGGTTTACCACCTTAAATCTCGAAGATCTTAACCTAAAACACGTTATGAAGAAATTTGTATCACTCTTTGCTATTGTAGCAATGCTATATAGTTGTGGTGGCGGAAACCGCGGAGAACTAGTTGGAGTAAAGGGTAAAAAATGGCATCCAGAGAAACCTTATGGAATGGCCCTCATCCCCGGAGGATCATTTATTATGGGTAAATCAGACGATGATAAGGCGGCACTTGCTAATGCGCCAACAAAGACAGTTACCGTTCGATCTTTCTACATGGACGAAACTGAAGTTACCAACAGTGAGTATAGACAATTCGTTCGCTGGGTTCGTGACTCTACCGTAAGAATGAAATTAGCTATCATGGCAGACGACATGGGTAAAACTCCAGGAGACGATGGGATTGGAGAATATGCGTTTCTAGATGCAAATACTGAAGATATGTCTGTGTACGAAAAGTATGTTTATGATAACTATAGTGGTACTGGAGAAACAGGATACGAAGGCCGTAAACTTAATAAAGATATAGACATCGAATGGGATACAGAAGATTATCCAGATGAATTCTATACTGAGGTTATGGATTCATTATATATACCATTAGAAGAATCTTATAATGGAAGACGTACTTTCGATGTTCAAAACTTCAAATTCAGATTTACCTGGATGGACATCCAAGCAGCCGCTCGTGCGAAAAAAGGTAGAAGAAAAGATTTCGTAAAAGAAACTGTAATAGAAGTGTATCCTGATACAACAGTTTGGATAAAAGACTTTAATTATTCCTATAATGAGCCAATGCACAATGATTATTTTTGGCATAGTTCTTATGATGATTATCCAGTAGTAGGAGTTTCTTGGGAGCAGGCAAAAGCTTTTTGTACTTGGAGAACTATAGAAAAGAATTCATATCAGAAAAAACGTAATAAGGAGTTTGTAAATTATTTTAGATTACCTACCGAGGCTGAATGGGAATATGCGGCTAGAGGTGGTCTAGAGTCAGGTACATATCCTTGGGGTGGTCCTTACGCCCTAAATGATAGAGGATGTTTCTTAGCGAACTTTAAACCTCTTAGAGGTAATTACGCTGCAGATAATTTCCTTTATACAGTAGAAGCAAAAACATTTGAGCCAAATGATTATAATTTATATAATATGGCAGGAAATGTTTCTGAGTGGGTGCAGTCATCTTATGATCCTGCAGCCTACGAATATGTATCATCAATGAACCCAAATGTTAATGATGATCAGAACAAACGAAAAGTTGTACGTGGTGGATCTTGGAAAGATGTTGCTTATTTCCTACAGGTAAGTACTCGAGATTATGAATACGCGGATTCAGCTAGAAGTTATATCGGTTTCAGAACGGTACAGGATTATATGGGTACTGACGTTACTGGAGAAGATAATACCCGAAATTAGAATAAGTCCCAAAATTTATCTATCAACCCTAATTACTAACCCTTTTTTTTAATTTAATATTTAAAAAATTTAAAAAAACTAAACACATTTATTATGGCAAATTCAAAATCAAGCAAGAAGTTAATGAACATGGTATACGGTCTCGGAGCGGCTGTAGTAATCCTTGGAGCTTTATTTAAAATTATGCACTGGCCTTTTGGTAACGAGATGTTAATCATCGGTCTTATTACAGAAGCATTAGTATTTACAGTTTCTGCATTTGAACCTGTAGATGACGAGCTAGATTGGTCTTTGGTTTATCCAGAATTAGCTGGTGGATCTAAAAGAGACAAGAAAGAAAAAGAAACTCCAGAAGGATTATTATCTAAGAAATTAGATGAAATGTTGAAAGAAGCTAGATTAGATACTAGTTTAATGAACAGTCTTGGTGAAAGTATTCGTAATTTCGAAGGTGCTGCAAAAGGAATCGCTCCTAGTGTAGATGCTATTCAAGGAACTAAAAAATATAGTGAAGAAATGGCTGCTGCAGCTACTCACTTAGAGTCATTAAATAGCTTATATAAAGTACAGTTAGAATCTTCTGCTAAACAAGCTGAAGCTAATCAGGCTATCGCAGACAACGCAAAAGCTTTAGAAGAGCAAATGAAGAGCTTGTCAAGTAACCTTTCTTCTCTTAATGGAGTATATGGTGGTATGTTAAGTGCTATGAACAGAAGCTAGTATTTAACATTAATTAAAATTATAACTACCAAAATATAGAAATATGGCAGGAGGAAAATTATCACCAAGGCAGAAGATGATTAATCTTATGTACTTGGTATTTATAGCGATGATGGCATTAAATATGTCAAAAGAAGTATTGTCTGCATTCGGTTTAATGAATGAGAAACTAACTACGGCTAATACTATTGCTACTGAGCGTAATTCGGCATTTATGACTGGTCTAGCTGAAAAAGTTTCGGAACAACCAGAGAAGTACACTCCATTAAAAGAAAAAGCAGATCAAATTAGTAGCTTTTCTAATGACTTTAATACTTATGTAGAACAATTAAAGTCTGAGTTATTAGAGACAGCTGATGATCCAACAGATTATGAAACAATGGATAAGCCAGATGCATTAGATACTAAATTCTTTGAAGGAGGTAAGACTACTGCAGCTGCAACAGAGTTCTTAGAAAAGATTAAAACTTATAGAGAAGGAGTTGTTACTGCTATCCGCTCTGTAAAGGAGGTTGATGGTCAGGTAGCTACAGATGTAGAAAATACTTTTAATACTGAAAAAGTAAAAGATAGAGCTGGAGTTTCTAAAGATTGGTTAAATTACAATTTTGAAGGATTTCCATTAGTAGCTTCAATTACCAAACTTACTCAAATGCAGGCTGATGTTAAGACTACAGAGAGTAAAGTGCTTTCTGCGTTATTAGCAGGTCAGCAAGCTTCAGAACTTTCTTTTAGTAACTACGAAGCAATAGTTGTTCCAGATAAGACTGCTTTTTTTAGTGGTGAGAAATTTAAAGGACGTATCGTTTTAGGGCGTTTTGATGCTACATTAAAGCCTACTAAAGTAATGGTTAACGGAAAAGAGCAATCAGAAGTTCAAAATGGACAGATTATGCTTGATTTTCCAGCTGGAAACGTAGGAGAAAGAGAAGTAAAAGGTGAATTACAATTTAAAGAAGGAGATTCAACAGTAACTATTCCTATTAAAAGTTCTTATGCTGTAATTCCTAAGCCAAATTCAGCTGTAATTTCTGCAGATAAAATGAATGTGGTATATAGAGGAGTGCAAAACCCAATGACAATCTCTATCCCAGGAGTTCCTTCAGTAAATGCTACTGCACCAGGACTTAAGAAAGTGGGTGGAGCTGGTAAGTATGTAATGAACGTTACAGCTATAAAAGCTAGAGAAGTTGCTATTAAAGTAAGTGGAAAATTACCTAATGGTAGCTCTGTAAGTGATAGTAAGAAATTTAGAATTAAAGATATTCCAAGACCTGTTGGAACTGTTAGAGGAGAAGACGGAAGTATCAAAATGTCTAAAAGTGGTTTAGATAAAGCATCTATTGGTGCGATTCTTCCAGACTTTGATTTCGACATTAAGTTAGATGTTACAAGCTTTAAGTTTAAAGTAAGTGGACAACCAACGATTAATGTAAGAGGTCGTAGATTAGATTCTAGAGCAAAATCAGCATTGAAAAAAGCGAAAAGAGGATCTACAGTTCAGGTAATGGATATCAAAGCTCAGCTTAAAACGAATAAAGGATATAAGTTAAAGAAAATATCTCCGGTGATCGTTGAGCTAACGAACTAAAAGTAAACTAATAATTATGAATTTGAAAAATTTATTATTAACCGTTTTTAGCCTATTCGTGACAATGTTCTCGTTTGGTCAGGCTAACATTTTGAATGCTGGAAGCCCAGAAGATATTGGGAAGAAGACAATCGAACAAATTCAGTTAGATAATGACCTTCCGTTAGAGTATGGTTATGTTGATGAGCGTGATGTATTGTGGGCAAAGACTACTTGGGAAACTATAGACTTAGATGAGCGTATTAATTTCCCTTTGTATTACCCAATTGATACCGTTAACATTGGTTCTGATAGAAGAGCATTATACGATATCTTATTAGCTAATGTTAAAAACGGGAAAATTAAAAAGATTTACGCAGATTCATATTTTACAGAAACACGTACGCTAAGTGATTTAGATGGTACATTATCTAAAATAGATACGTTAGATTTAGGATATGAGCAGTATAATGCAGGTGAGCCGGTAGATCCTCAGTATATTGAGACAACTACAATTGGTGCTGCGGATATATCAGAGTATAAAATTAGAGGATATTGGTATTTTGACAAGCGTCAAGGAGAATTAAGATATCGACTATTAGGTATCGCCCCAGTAGCTCCGGATGTTAACTTCCTTAATGATGATGAGCCAGATATGGTTCCATTATTTTGGGTGTGGTATCCTGATGTAAGAGAGATTTTACATAAAGCGAAAGCATTTAATAGGAAAAATACTTCTATGCCTTTTACTTATGATCATATTTTAAATGCAAGACGATTTAGTTCGGTCATATATAAAGAAGATAATATTCAGGGTGACCGAGAGGTGAATGAATATATTATAGACAATGCTTTAATGCAGTTGTTAGAAAGTGAACGAATTAAAGAAAGTATCAGAAATTTCGAAATGGATATGTGGAGTTATTAAACTCTAATGTTTCTAATATAATATTGAAACGCCCAACTCTTGTTGGGCGTTTTGTTATTTTTAATATATGAAGGATTTTATAATCGTAGGTTTTGGATTAGCAGGATTGTCTTTTGCAGAAATACTGGATAGAAATCAAAAGTCTTATGTGGTTTTTGAGAATAATTCAGAGCTATCTTCAAGAGTAGCTGGAGGATTATATAATCCAGTAATTTTGAAGAGATTTACACCTGCATGGATGGCTTCGGAGCAATTGGCTTTGGCATTATCTGTATATAAAAATGTAGAAAAACAACTTAATGAATCTTTTATCACAGAACTACCGGTATTGAGAAGATTTAATACTGTAGAAGAACAGAATTTATGGTTTACAGCTTGCGACAAGCCCATATTGAATGAATTTCTTTCTTCGGATTTAGTTAAAAATGAAAATGTAGCTTTAGATATCCCTTTCCAATTTGGTCAAGTAAAACATACAGGAAGAATTGAGGTAAAAAAAATGTTGTGTTCTTATCTAAGTTATATAGAGACTAGACAACTATTGTTTAAAGAATCTTTTGAGCATACTGCCTTAGATGTTCAAGAAGACTATGTTAGTTATAAAGGGATAAGAGCTAAGAATATCATTTTTTGTGAAGGTTATGGATTACGAAACAATCCATTTTTTAATTACTTGCCACTGCAAGGAAATAAAGGAGAATATATTATTATTAAGTCCAAAGATTTGCAATTACAGGAAGCAGTAAAGTCTTCTATATTTATTATTCCTTTGGGAGGTGATCTTTATAAGGTGGGAGCTACATATAATCGAGATGATAAAACCTCTGTTGTTACTGAGTTGGCTAAAGAAGAATTACGTATGAAATTAGATCGTTTTCTAAATGTGGATTACGAAATAGTTGATCAAGTAGCTGGTATTAGACCAACAACAAAAGATAGAAGGCCGTTTGTGGGGACTCATAGAGAACACCTAAACTTGCATATAATTAATGGATTAGGAAGTAGAGGTATATTAATTGGTCCGTATGCCGCAAAAGGGTTATACGATTATATTACGAAGAGTACTCCATTGCATACTGAAATAGACATCAAAAGGTTTGACTAAGATGCTGTTTTCTTTTTTCCGTAGTGCATAAATAGATTAATCCAGATATTACGGGATAATCTAAGGATAACAGGAAAAAATACGATTAACGTACCGACGATGATAAAAAAGCTTTGTAGTAAATTAAATTTTAGAATAAGATTTCCTATAACAAAAGCGGCTACCGCAAATGCAATTCCTACTCCATAACTAACATACATGGCTCCATAAAAAAAAGAAGGCTCTATTTTATACTTTGTATTACAGTGGCTACAACGTTCATGCATCTGAAAAATCCTTCCTAATTTATAAGGATTTTGTTCTTTATACATACTTTCATTTTGGCAAACAGGACAAGTGCCAGTGAAGATGCTATATATTTTAGTTCCTTTTAAGAAGCTCATAGTACTTTTATTCTATTACAAAATTAATCATCTTTGCACAAAATATTCTAAAGCAGATGTTAAACATACACAACCTTTCTATTTCATTTGGAGGAGAATACCTTTTCGAAGAAATAGCATTTAGATTAAATGCAGGAGACCGAGTAGGACTTGTTGGAAAAAATGGCGCGGGAAAATCCACAATGCTTAAAATCTTATCCAAAGAGCAGGAGCCAGATTCAGGGCAAATTGCTATGGATAAAGACGTGAAAATAGGGTTTTTAAAACAAGATATAGATTTTGTTTTAGGTAGAACGGTTCTAGAGGAATCGTATGAGGCTTTTACAGAAATAAAGAAAATAGAAAGAGACATTGATAAGATCAATGCTCAGCTAGCAGAACGTACAGATTATGAAAGTGAAAGTTATAACCAATTAATTACAGATCTTAGTGATTTTACACAGCAATATGAGATTTTAGGAGGTTATAACTATCAGGGAGAGACAGAAAGAGTTTTACAAGGTTTAGGATTTCTTCGAGAAGATTTTGATAAGCTTACCGACACCTTTTCTGGAGGTTGGCGTATGCGAATAGAGTTAGCGAAATTACTATTGCAAAACAATGATATCCTGTTGCTCGATGAGCCTACTAACCATTTAGATATAGAATCAATTATTTGGTTAGAGAATTTTTTAAAAAATTATGCGGGAGTTGTGGTAATCGTTTCTCATGATAAAATGTTCCTTGATAATGTGACCAATAGAACTATTGAGATTTCTCTTGGACGAATTTATGATTATAATAAGCCTTACTCTAAATATTTAGTGTTAAGAAAAGAAATCAGGGAGCAACAACTTGCTGCACAAAAAAACCAATCTAAACAGATCGAACAAACTGAAAAATTAATCGAAAAGTTTAGGGCAAAAGCTACCAAAGCCTCTATGGCGCAGTCTTTAATCAAAAAATTAGATAAAGTAGAGAGAATAGAGGTAGACGAAGATGATAATGCCGTTATGAACATTAGTTTTCCTGTAAGCGTGCAACCTGGTAAGGTGGTTATTGAAGCTGAAAGTGTAGGTAAAAACTATGGAGAGAAAGAAATTTTAAAAGATATAGATTTACTAGTAGAACGTGGTTCCAAAACGGCTTTTGTAGGTCAGAATGGTCAAGGAAAATCCACTTTAGCCAAAATTATTATTGATGAAATATCTCATACAGGTCATCTGAAGCTTGGGCATAATGTGCAAATTGGATATTTTGCCCAAAACCAATCAGAGTATTTGGATGGAGAGATAACCATTCACGATACGATGATCAATGCTGCCAATGAAAAAACTCGTAGTAAGGTACGAGATATGCTAGGGGCGTTTTTGTTCAGAGGTGATGACGTAGAAAAAAAGGTAAAGGTACTTTCTGGTGGAGAGCGAAATAGATTAGCATTGTGTAAAATGCTACTAGAACCTTTTAATGTGTTGGTAATGGATGAGCCAACAAATCACTTGGATATTAAATCTAAAAACATATTAAAAGAAGCATTAAAAAATTTCGAGGGAACTTTAATTCTGGTATCTCACGATAGAGATTTTTTACAAGGATTGACTAATACGGTATATGAGTTCAAAAACAAACAGATTAAGGAGTATTTGGGGGATATCGATTACTACTTAGAGCAAAGAAGAGTGGACGATCTCAGAGATATCGAAAAGAAGGATAAAGAGTCTAAAACCGTTTCTGACACCAAAGAAAGTGCGAAACAATCTTATGAAAATCAGAAAAAACTAAAATCACTCAATAATCGATTGAGTAATATTGAATCTAAGATCAATAAGATAGAAAAAGAAATCAAGGAAATAGATGTAGAATTAGCTATTAACTATGATCAAACAATAGCAGAACCTGATTTTTTTGATAAATATCAAGCAAAAAAAGAAGAATTAGCTTCTTTAATGGATAGCTGGGAGTTAATACAAGAAGAAATTGATGCTTTAGCATAGAATTAACTTTCTGTATAAATTTCAAAAAAAGTTAAAAAATAGAATCCTAATTTGTCATTCTTATATCGTAATTAAGGTTTTATTAAACATCCTTGAATTTGAGTATGTTACCTTAATGTTAAGGCTAAATAACCGATATACTGCGGTGTAATTTTTATCGTTAGTATCGGGTACAAATGGATATTTATGGATATTTTTGTACCGTAAATTAAATTATACAGTGTATGAATGATACCTTAGCAATTGATTTAAATGCGCACGCTTTGTCCTGGATTGGAAAGATTCACTACGACTTTGGATTTTTAGTTCAAAAAGCGTTTGGTGAAAACGGATTGGATTTATCAAAGGAACAATGGAGTGTCCTGAAACGCCTTAATGTAAATGATGGTCAATCACAAAATGATTTAGCTTTTATTACACATCGAGATAAAACATCTATGACCAGATTGGTAAATACGATGGAGAGTAAGGATCTTGTAGTTAGAAAAAGTGATGAAAATGATAGACGAGTTAACCGAATTTTTCTTACCGATTATGGTAAAGAAGTTATTGAAAAAGTGACGCCTATTATGTATGATCTTATTCCTGCAGTACAAGAAAGCTTGACAGAAGAGGAGATTGAAAATCTAATCAACACTTTGAAAAAAGTGAAAGCTAAAATAGCAGAAATAGCAGATTAGCATATAGGTAATCTTAAAAATAAATTAAAAAAGGCATCTAAAATCTAGATGTCTTTTTTGTTTTTATCTAGGAAATTTATTTTATGAGTTCTTTAACTGGAACCCAAGTTAGTAGTATATAGTTTTGTGCAGCTTGTCATATTGAAAGTTTAAACAATTAAGTGTGTATGAGAAATATAATACTTTCTATTCTTGGTATATTATTGATAGTTGTTGCAGTATTTGCAGCAAAGAAGATAGTCGATAATAAGACCAAAATAAAACCAAAAGCTGCAAAAGTGATAAAAACAGTTTTTGTAGATACCGTACAAAATGGAACTGTGCCTATAAAGATATCTGCAAATGGTAATCTTACCGCAAAAAGAAGATTAGAGCTTTTTTCGGAAGTACAAGGTGTTTTTAGAGGAGGTACGAAGCTTTTTAAAACCGGACAGCCTTATCAAAAAGGACAAAAATTAATAAGAATTGATGCTTCAGAATATTACGCTTCAGTACAATCTGCCAAGAGTAATTTATACAACTTAATTACGTCAATAATGCCAGATTTGCGTTTAGACTACCCAGATATCTATGATAAATGGCAAGCGTATTTAACAAATTTTGATATTAATAAAGTAACTCCAGAACTTCCGGAAACCACTTCAGAAAAGGAAAAATATTTTATCACTGGGCGTAATATTTACAGTACTTATTACAATGTAAAAAACCTAGAGCAGCGGTTATCTAAATATACCATTTCTGCGCCATTCTCCGGTATTTTAACAGAGGCATTGGTTACAGAAGGAACATTAATCAGACAGGGGCAGAAACTTGGAGAGTTTATAGATACAAGTGCTTATGAAATAGAAGTGGCAATTAGTAAAGAATATTCAGATTTATTAAAAATTGGAGAAACTGTTGAGCTTTCTAACTTAGATAAATCCAAAGAATATCAAGGTGTTGTCACTAGAATTAATGGAAGTGTAAATCAGGCTACTCAAACCATAACCACCTTTATAGAAGTAAAAGATCCTTCATTAAAAGAAGGAATGTATTTAGAAGCAAATTTAAATGCAAGAAAAGCTGAAAATGCAATAGAGATTGATAGGAATTTGTTACAACAAAATAGTAAAATCTTTGTAGTTAGAGATAGCATTTTAGATGTAATAGATGTTCAGCCTGTATATTTTTCGGATAAAAAAGTGATCCTTACAGGAGTTCCAAATGGTGATGTGATATTAAATAAACCTGTTCCAGGAGCTTACGCTGGAATGTTAGTTAAGATATATCAATCAAAGAAAAACAAGCAAGGGGCAAAAGGTAACAATATCATTAGTACAAATTCAAAACAGTAACTATGCGTAAGATTATTTCTTATTTTATTAGATACCATGTTGCTGTAGATGTCATCGTAATTGCGTTTATAGTATTTGGGATTTTTGGAGCGCTTTCTCTTAAGTCTTCTTTCTTTCCGCTAACGGATTCCAAGAATGTCAGTATTAGTGTGGTATATCCAGGAGCTTCGCCATTAGAAGTTGAAGAAGGAATTATTCTTAAGATCGAAGATAATCTTAAAGGATTAGCAGGAGTGGAAAGGGTAACTTCTACATCTCGAGAAAATAGTGGTAGTATTAACGTAGAAATTGAGAAAGGAAAGGATATCGATTTTATGCTACTCGAAGTTAAAAATGCTGTAGATAGAGTACCTACATTTCCGACAGGAATGGAACCGATCGTGGTGTCGAAGCAAGAAGCCATTAGACAAACCATTAATTTTGCGGTAAGTGGAGATGAAATACCTTTAAGCACACTAAAACAAATTGCCAGACAGATTGAGAACGATCTAAGAGGAATTGAAGGAATTTCTCAAATCGGTATTACTGGATATCCTGATGAAGAAATAGAGATAGCAGTTAATGAAACAAGTCTTCTGGCATATCAGTTGAGTTTTAACGAAGTAGCTCAGGCAGTAAGTCAAGCTAATATTTTAACTACTGGTGGTACCATTAAAACGAATGCAGAAGAGTATCTGATAAGAGCGAATAACAGGTCTTATTATGCTAGTGAACTTTCTAATTTGGTGATCAGAGCAGAAGCATCTGGTAGAACTATTAGACTAAAAGACGTTGCTGAGATAAGAGATCGTTTTTCAGAATCACCGAACGCATCTTATTTTAATGGAGATTTAGCGGTTAATATTCAAATCACAAGTACCAATACCGAAGACCTAATTTCTTCTGCAGAAAAAACAAAAGAGTACATTACCGAATTTAATGAGAAGTATACCAATGTTCAGTTAAACGTAATTAGCGACCGTTCGATCACATTGGTACAAAGAACTAAATTGCTTACCGAAAACGCCATTATCGGAATGATATTGGTATTAATATTTTTATCATTGTTCCTAAATACACGATTGGCATTTTGGGTCGCTTTTGGACTGCCAATAGCATTCTTAGGAATGTTTGTGTTTGCAGGTTATTTTGATGTAACAATCAATGTATTATCTCTTTTTGGGATGATTATTGTAATTGGTATTTTGGTTGATGATGGTATCGTTATAGCAGAAAATATCTATCAACATTATGAAAAAGGCAAAAGTCCTATTCAGGCCGCGATAGATGGAACTATGGAAGTGATACCACCGATCGTTTCTGCCATTATTACTACAATATTAGCGTTTGGAATCTTTTTGTTTCTCGATGGTCGTATTGGAGATTTCTTTGGCGAAGTTTCCGTAATTGTAGTACTTACTCTTACTGTTTCTTTGGTAGAAGCACTGATAATTTTACCTGCGCATTTAGCGCATTCAAAAGCACTAAAAGCAGAAGATAATAAACCAAAGAAGGGGATCGCTAAACTTTTCTCTAAGCTAAGAGATATTAATAAGTTTGGAGATAGAATTATGAGATGGCTTAGAGATAATATTTATAGCCCAATGCTCAGTTTTTCTTTAAAGAATAAGATTTTTACCTTTTCTATCTTTCTAGTGATTCTAATCCTTACAGGAGGAAGTATTGGAGGAGGAATTGTAAGAACAGCATTTTTTCCACGTATTGCTAGTGATGTAATCTCAGTGGATTTAGGAATGCCTAACGGAACCAATGAGAAAATTACAGATTCTATCATCTCTATGATCGAAGAGAAAGCTTGGATCGTAAATAAAGAACTTAGCGAAGAATATTTGGGAGGAGAAGATTATGAAGGGAAACAACTTTTCGAAAATATCATTAGAAGTATTTCGTCATCTTCGAATGCATCATTAAGAATTAATATGCTACCAGGAGAAGAGCGGCCTAATGAGCTAAATTCTGGATTAGTAGCTAATCGTATTCGTGAAAAAGTGGGTCCGGTTTTTGGAACCGAACGATTAATTTTTGGATCGGGTGGAAATTTTGGAGGAAGTCCAGTTTCTGTTTCTCTTTTAGGAAGTAATATCAAAGAATTAAAAGCAGCAAAGCAGGAGTTTAAGACGATATTAGAAAATGATTCTCGATTAAAAGATGTAGCAGATAATGACCCAGCCGGTATTAAAGAAATAAAAATAGAACTTAAAGAGAATGCATATGCTTTAGGACTTAATCTTAGAGATGTGATGGCTCAGGTAAGAGGTGGTTTTTTTGGAATACAAGCACAACGATTCCAAAGAGGTCAGGACGAAATACGAGTTTGGGTGCGATATGATAGAGAAAATCGATCTTCTATTTTAGATCTTGATAATATGCGAATTTCGACACCAACTGGAGCAAGAATTCCATTAAACGAAATTGTAAATTATTCTATAGAAAGAGGCGATGTTGCAGTTAATCATTTAGATGGGAGAAGAGAAGTACAAATTTCGGCAGATTTAAAAGATCCAGAAACAACAAGTTCTACGGATGTATTAGAAGAAATAAGATCCGAAATCATGCCAGATATTATTGCAAAATACCCTACAGTTACTCCATCGTATGAAGGACAAAATCGAGAGGCAGGTAAGTTTTTAGGATCTCTAGGTCCAGTTGGTTTAACAGCATTAGCCTTAATTTATATCACCATCGCTTTTACTTTTAGAAGTTATAGTCAACCTTTATTATTACTTCTGTTGATTCCATTAAGCCTACCAGCTGTAGCATTTGGACATTGGATACACGGATTTCCAATTAATATATTATCCCTATTAGGGATCATTGCTCTTATAGGTATTATGGTTAATGACGGGTTGGTACTTATAGGTAAGTTTAATAGTAATTTAAGAGCAGGAATGACTTTTGATAATGCCATCTATGAAGCTGGTAAATCAAGATTTAGAGCAATTTTTCTAACATCCTTAACTACCATAGCAGGATTAGCACCATTAATTTTTGAAGAAAGTAGACAAGCTAAATTCTTGATACCAATGGCAATTTCAATAGCGTACGGGATTGGATTTGCCACTGTACTTACTTTATTAGTTTTACCATTATTCCTGTCGTTTAGTAATACTATTAAAGTAGGAACGAAGTGGTTAGCTACTGGTAATAAAATAACGAAAGAAGAAGTAGAAAGAGCTATCAAAGAACAAAAAGAGGAACATGAAGAGCAATATGAATTACAACCATAAATCACTGATTACATTTATCTTGTTGGTGGTAGTTGCTGGTAGTGTTGCTGCCCAAAAACTAACGAAACAAGAAGCAATTCGGTTAACATTAGAAAACAATTATGGAATTCTAATAGCAACCAACACTATTGAAACTGCTAAAAATAATAAAGGGATTCTAAATTCGGGATACCTCCCAACATTAACAGCCAATGCTGGTGCAAATTATCAAGAAACATCAACAACGACCTCATTTCCAGGAGCAACCATAAGAGTTCCTGTAGAGGGAACTATGGACTCAATTACAAGACCAAGACCAGACATTGAAATTCTTGGCGCAGAGACGCAACGTTATAACGCATCTTTAAACCTCAACTATACATTGTTTGATGGTTTAGGAAGATATTATAATTATAAGAGATTAAAAGAGCAATACAATCTTACAGAGCTACAAGCAAGAGAAACCATAGAAAATACTTTATTACAATTATTTACGGTGTACTATGAAGTGGCTAGACTTACAGAGAATGAGCAGATTTTGGAAGAAACACTACGTATTTCAAAAGAGCGAGTAACCCGATCGAATTATCAGTTCGAGTATGGACAAAATACAAAACTTAATGTATTAAATGCCGAAGTAGATGTCGCTAATGATAGTATTAATTTGATAACTACCAGACAACAGTTGGTCAATACCAAGAGAGACCTAAATGTAATTGTAGATAATGAGTTAGAAAAACAATTCTCTGTAGATACGATAGTGAAGTTTATCTCTAGATTAGAAATGGATAGTTACATAGAAAAGTCTATAGAAAACAACGTTACCTTATTACAGAATGAAAGTAATATTCGTATCAGTGATTACGATATTAAGGTAAGTAAATCTGGGTATTTACCAACAATTGGCCTTAATGGATCTTATGGCTGGAATGAAAATAGGAATCCACCATCTGCATTTTTCCCAGGGAACATAGGAGATACATATACCTTAGCTGCTGGAGTAAGTTTAAGTTGGAATCTATTTGATGGAGGAGGAACGATTACAAGAGTAAAAAATGCTAAAATAGCACTAGATAATCAGGAATTAGCCAAGTTACAAGTAGAACAGCAAGTTAAAAGGGATATTGCCAACGCTTTAGGGAACTACGAAAACCGACTGAAAGTGTATGAAATACAACAGCAAAACGTAGTTACGAATCAGAATAATTTTGAGCGTTCGAAAGAACGTTTCAAGCTGGGGCAGATTACCTCTATAGAGTTTCGACAAGCACAGATTAATCTCATAAATGCAAAAACAAATAAAAACTTGGCTAAATATGATGCTAAGTTAGCAGAATTACAATTATTGCAACTTACAGGTCAATTGCTAAATATTGAATTTTAAGGAATACGAAGTCTTTTGGATAGTAAAAGATCAAAAAATAACAATATATAATAGTATGTTCGAACATTTTTTTCAATGTCCCTACTGCTGGGAAGAAATATCAATGTTATTAGATCCTTCTATTACATATCAGGTATATGTAGAAGATTGCGAAGTATGCTGTAATCCTATAGAGATACATCCGCGTTTCGAAGAACAGGTATTAATAGCCTTCGAAGCGTTGAATATTGAGCAATAAATGCCTTTTGTTTACCAAACAGTGAAAATTAGCTCTTGTTATTTCATTACACATTCCTTTAATTTATGATATTAAAATCACAACAAAAGTTTATCTTTAAGAACTACGGTAATATCATTCTGAAGAGTAACATAAAAACAGTTTTTCAAATTTTTTATGTGTTCTTCTAATCAAAAAAATAGTAAATAATAAAATGAGAATTTTATACACATTAATCATAGTTTTTGCTTTTTTAAGTTGTGATGAGAATAAAGAAAATAGATCTTTAAATCCCGAAAACTGGGCTAAAAGAAATGTAACATCACAATTAAGTGATTCTTTAAACTATGGAAAATCATATTTGTCAATCTATTCTCAGATTTACAGTATTAACGAACATAAGATCCATAATCTTACCTCAATGGTTAGTTTAAGAAATACCAGTGATTTGGATACAATTTATATTTTAAGAGCAGAATATTATGATACAAATGGTAAATCCGTGAGGAAATATTTTGATCATCCAATCTATTTGGTTCCAATGGAAACCACGGAAATCGTAATCGATGAAATCGATATATCCGGAGGAACAGGCTCTAATTTTATTTTTGAATGGAAAATACCCGAAGACTGCCCAGAACCACTTTTTGAAGGGGTGATGACTTCTACATTAGGACAGCAAGGATTGTCTTTTACCACGCAGGCTAAAAGAATAAAATAACACACACTTATCTAGAACATCTTTTTTTTATAATAGCCTAAATATTTCTATTTATTGATCTTCACTAAAAATATGTAGAAGACTGAGAAGAATGTTGCAACCATTTTGAGATGTATCCAGGTTTCGAAGAACAGGTATAAATTCCCTTCGAAACATTGAAAATTGAGCAATAATCCACCGAATTTCCATTCGTCGACAGTAAATTACCATTCGTCTACAGTTAAAATGATTCTAACGACATGTAAGGGATTACCTCGTTAAAATTATTGAATTTTACTAAACAGGAGCGAATTCCCGTAAGTGTAAAATTAAAACCTGATGAGAAATTTAAAAATTTTATTAATAGAAGACGACGAGATCGAAAGAATGAAATTTACAAGAGTATTACAAAAAAATAACTACGCTTGTAAATTGGAAGAAGCTACAAACGGCGAAGAAGCTGTAGAAATTTTAGAAGACGAAACCAAAACTCCAGACCTAATTTTACTAGATCTGAACATGCCAAAAATGAATGGTATCGAGTTCCTAAAAAGTCTAAAATCTAACAGTCAATTAAAATACGTTCCAGTAATCATTTTAAGTACATCAAATAATCATCAGGATCTGAAAAGGTGCTACGAAGAAGGGATCGCAGGATATTTAGTAAAACCATTAAAGTACGAAGATTACGTAGAAAAGATAAAAGCTTTGATAGAATATTGGGGAAAAAATGAGTTAATTTCTGTTTAAAGTACCAGAAAACTCGTAAATTAACTAATCTCTAAACAACATATTATGAAAGGAATCGTATTTACAGAGTTTTTACAATTAGTCGAAGATAAATTTGGTCTGGAAATGGTAGACCAAATTATTGAGGAATCCAACTTACCATCTAATGGAGTGTATACTGCCATAGGAACTTATGAGTTTTCAGAAATGCTTAGTCTGATTACCAACCTTAGTAAGAACACAAACATAAAAACAGATGATTTGCTACTTACCTATGCCGAACATTTTTTTGGAGTACTGGCTGGTGGTTATCCTCAACTTATAGAAAGATATACAGACCCTCTAGATTTATTAGAATCCATTGAAAATCACATTCATGTAGAGGTAAGAAAAATATACCCTAGTGCAGAGCTCCCTACTTTTGAGGTATTGGAAAGAACTCCAGACTCATTAGCGATGATTTATAAATCTAGTAGAGCTATGTATAGTTTTGGACTAGGACTCATGCACAAAACATTTGAACATTTTAACAAAAAGGCTGTCATTACTTGCGATAAATTAAAAGATGATGGAACAGAAGTTAAATTTATGATTCAAATGACTAATGGGTGAAATTAAACCAGACATATTACAGCGAGCGCTACAAAGAGAAAAAGCAGCTCGGAAACAAGCAGAAGGAATTTTAGAGGATAAGTCCAGAGAGTTATACAATGTTGCTCAAGAGTTAAAAACAGTTAATGAGCAATTAGAATCGGTCTTAGCAAAGAAAAGTTCAGAGCTTCAAGGAATGTTTCATAATCTTGTTGATGCCTACGTGCTCATGAAGGTAAATGGAGATATTTTGGAAATGAACGATGCAGCTAAAGAACTATTCGGATATGATCCTAAGAATGAAAAACTAAATGTGATTTCTCTGATTCATAAAGAGGACATCAATTATGCGATGAATTCTTTTCAGGAGCTTGTTACCGAAGGATTTTTTACAGATTATGTGGCTAGAGCAGTAACAAAAGACAATGGTGTGCGTATCGTGCATATTAATGGTAGTGTAATCAAAGATAAAAATAATGAAGTAATTGCGGCTCAAGGTATTGTAAGAGATATTACAAGCCAGATAGAAGCACAGCAACTAAAAGAAGAATTACTTAGAAATCTCGAACAAAGTAATAAAGAGCTAAATGATTTTGCACACGTGGTGTCACATGATTTAAAATCACCACTTCGTAGTATGAATGCTCTGATTACGTGGCTTAAAGAAGACTATGAAGATAAACTAGACGAAGGAGCTATGAAATCATTCGATTCATTACTCAATAAAATTGAAAAAATGGATCATATGATCGACGGGATTTTAAGCTATTCGAGTATTGATAAAAACGAGAAGGAGAAGCAGAAAGTCAATCTTAATAAAATTGTATCCGATATATTAGAAATGATTTTCATCCCAGAAACATTTAGCGTAAATATCCATGATATGTTACCAGTTGTAATGGGAGATAAGTTTAGATTTCAACAATTGTTTCAGAATATTATTAGTAATGCAATAAAATATAATGATAAAGAAAAAGGTGTTTTAGATATCAAATGTAGAGAGATTGGTGGTTTTTGGGAGTTTACGCTTGCAGATAATGGACCAGGAATTCCAAAGGCATACCACCGCAAAATTTTTGAGATTTTTCAAACAGCACAGGATAAAACTAAGTCTACCGGTATTGGATTATCGATCGTAAAAAAGATCGTTAATATGTATGGCGGAGAAGTACAAGTTTCATCCGAAGAAAATAAAGGCACAACATTTTTATTCACTCTTAAAAAAACCTCTAAATGAAAATTCAACAATACGAAAGAAACGGACAAGGTGAATGGGTAGCTACCCAATCCTATACCGAAAAGTTACAGAACCCGTTGGTTTTAGTATTTGGAAATCGATTCATTTTAGAAAAAGAACCGATTTTAGAAGAGGTATCGGAACTTTTTGGAACTAGTGAAATAATTATTGGTTCTTCTGCTGGAGAAATTTTAGGAGGCAATGTTTCTGACAATACAATTTCGCTAACAGCTATAGAATTCGAAAGAAGTGCCATAAAATTAAGTCGTCAAAATATTCTGGATAATGATAAGAATACCTTTGAAACAGGAAAAAAATTAGCAGCTGGATTACCAGCCGATAACCTGAAACATATTTTTATTGTTAGTGAAGGAAGTTTTGTAAATGGTTCTGCCCTAATTGATGGTATCGAAGAAGTATATAAAGACATTCCATGCACAGGAGGACTGTGTGGTGATGATGCAAGGTTCGAAAAAACACTAGTCGGATATAACGAAAAACCCAAAGAAGGAGAAATTGTTGCAGTTGGATTTTATGGAGATACCTTACAGATTACGAGTGCTCAATATGGAGGATGGAATCCATTTGGTCCAGAAAGAATTATTACAAAATCAGTAGATAATATTTTATACGAGTTAGACAATCAACCAGCGCTGGATTTGTACAAAAAATACTTAGGAGATAAAGCATCAGAATTGCCACAGTCCGCTCTTTTATATCCACTAAGTGTGAAAACGGAAGGACGTAAAGAAGCAATCGTAAGAACGATACTAACTATCGACGAAGAAAAAAATGCCATGATTTTAGCGGGTGATGTACCAGAAGGATCTGTGGTGCAGTTGATGATGGCTAATATCGATAAAATTGCAGAAGGAGCTTCGAAAGCAGCAGAAATTGCTATGGAGTCTCGTGATAAAGATCCACAATTAGCGCTGTTGGTAAGTTGTATCGGAAGAAAATTGGTAATGGATCAACGAGTAGAAGAAGAGATTGAGGAAGTCATTGAAGAAGTAGGTAAAAATGCAGCGATTACAGGTTTTTATTCTTATGGAGAGTTAGCACCTTTTAGTAATAGTACAAGATGCGAACTCCATAATCAAACAATGACCTTAACCTTATTGAGTGAATAACAATGAATTCATTATTGAAGCGACAGATAAGAAAACACTTATCTGAAGAATTAAAAAATAATCCTGAGATACAAAGCTTTTTAGCCGCAATCGAAGGTTCATATAACACCTACGAAGAGCAATTTTCGATGCTGCAAAGGGCGATGTCGATAAGTTCACAAGAGTTGTTTGACGCTAATAAAAGACTAACAGAAGAAGCCAAACAACAGCGAATGGTGATAAAAAGATTGAATGATGTTATAAAAACACTTCAATCTATAGGTAACAAAGAAGTAACCAAAGAAATCAAAGATCTTACAGGAATTGAGTTAGCCACATTAATCGAAGAACAAGCGGCTAAGATTTCTGCCTTTGAAAAGCAAAGAGCAAAGATGCTCAGGGATTTAGAAAAAAGTAATGAAGAGCTTACAAGCTATGCACAAGTAGTATCGCATGATTTAAAATCGCCTTTGCGCAATGTAAGTGCCCTGATTTCTTGGATAAAGGAAGATGCAGAGCAAATGGGAGGAACTGCATTAAGTCATCTTGCTCATATCGAAAAGAATATAAGTAAGATGGATAATATGATCGGAGGAATTTTGGAATATTCGCTGGTCGACAAAAAGGATAAAATTGTAAATCTGGTAGATTTAAATGTATTGATATATCAAACAATTGAGTCACTACACGCTCCAGATTTTATAGAATTTAGTATAGATAATAGGCTTCCAACAATGAAAAAGGATCCTTATCGAATAAAGCAGCTTTTTCAAAACTTGATAAGCAATGCGATTAAGGGAATGGATAAGGAAGAAGGGTATATCTATATTGGATCAAAGGAAGAAGAAGAGTATTGGGAATTTTACATAAAAGACAACGGAAAGGGGATTCCGGAAAAGTATCACACAAAGATTTTTAAAATGTTTCAGAGTATCGACTCCACAAAAGAGTCTACTGGAATTGGATTATCTATTGTTAAAAAGATCATAGATTACTATGAAGGAAAAATTTGGTTGGAATCTGTCGTCGGTGAAGGAACTACCTTCTACTTTACGATAAAAAAATGAAAAAAGTATGTTAATAAATTCTACAGACCCCCATAATGTAGCAAAAACAATTAAAGAAAAATCAAAAGGTCGAAACGTTGTACTATCAATACCAGATAATTATCCGGTAGATGTCGAAATGCTTATCGAAGAATTAAATAAGCTCGATGTGCAGTTCATGGGAGGAATTGTTCCCAAAATCATTTATCAAAATATGGTATTGGATGAAGGTGTGGTTGCTAATTTTTTAGACCACGTAGTAACTCAGTTTGTGATAGAAAACATTAGAGAGAAAGATTTTACTGTTCCTCACATTCCATTTGAAAAAGAAAAAGATTATTGCGCTTTTACCATGCTAGATGGTTTAACTGGTAATATATCTCATTATTTATCAGAAGTATATCGAGTGCTTGGTAATAATTGCCTCTATCTAGGCGGAGGTGCCGGAAGCCTTACTTTGGAACAAAAACCTTGTGTTTTTAGTAATGAAGGTTTTTTTATGAATGCAGCCATAACCGTAGTTTATGAAGGTTCCGGTAGTCTAGGTGTGCAACACGGATGGGAAAAAATTGAAGGTCCTATTATCGCTACAAAAACCGATAAAAATGTAATACAAGAACTGAATTGGAGAAATGCTTTCGAGGTATATAAAGAAATCGTAGAAGCAGATAGCAATAAAGAAATAGGTGAAGAAAATTTCTTTGATATTGCAAAATCATATCCCTTTGGTGTTGTAAAAGATAACTCGGAATGTATCGTAAGAGACCCTATTGCTACAAATGAAAAAGGAGAGTTAATATGTGTAGGAGAGGTATTTAATAACACCGTTGTGGATGTATTAAAAGGAAATCGATGTAGCCTAGTAAAGTCAGCCGAAAAGGCAGCAAAAATGGCCATTGAGAACTTTTCGAATCCCAAGTCTGGAGTGATCATCGATTGTATATCTCGTGCTTTGTTTTTGGAAGACGAGTTTCAAAACGAATTAGATACCGTAGTAGATTTGTTGAAAAAGGAAAATGATCAAATGTTCATTGGTGGAGCATTAACATTAGGAGAAATATCTTCTTTTAATGGGTATTTAGAACTTTTTAATAAGACAATCGTAGTCGGATTATTTGGTAAAAAATGAGTGTAAATATCAACAAACATATTGCAGACATTCTTCAGCTCTATGAGTTTTCTATGGCCATAGGAAAGACGTTAGATTTTCAGAAGAATTGTGATAACTTTCTAAAACTATTGTTAGCCAGAAAAAACCTAAGCGGATGCTGTGTAATCTCCAAAGAAGGAGATGATTTTACTAGATCTTATGCATATCCCGAGGGATTGGTAGATGATAGCATGATAGAGCATAGTGGATTCCTTACAGATTGTTTCAAGGATGATACTATAAAAACCGGTATGTTTGAAGATGATAAAAAAGAAATGGTTTCTTCTTGTAGAACACAAGGTTCTTGGTTGTTTTTTAATTTACAAAATGACAAAGGATTGATGCTCATGAATCATAAAGGAACCCCATTTAATCAGGTAGAGATTAATCAGCTAACGCCGATTATGGAGAAGTTCTCGATTTCTCTAAAAGCCTGTGAGTCTTTTATGAGAAGAGATAATTTACTAAAGAGATTAACAAAACAAAATAAAGAGTTAAGAGAATATACACAGGTGATTTCGCATGATTTAAAATCTCCGCTAAGAAATATTGTTACCTTAATTGCCTGGACCAAAGAAGATGGAGAAAACCTTCAGGATGATGTTATGCAAAACTTAGAAAGTATTGAGGATAACATCGAAAAAATGGATAACCTTATAAAGGGATTACATGCATATTCTACGATCGATAAGTTCGAAGAAAATGATAAAGAGATTGAGGTTGCACCATTTTTGGACGGAATTATAGAATCTTTAGAGGTTCCCGAGAATATAGAAATCATGGTAGATAGTAATATCTCTACCTTATCGATACACCCAACACTCTTTCAAAACCTGTTTCAACATTTAATAAGTAATGCGGTCAATAGCATTGACGAGGAAAATAAAAAAGGAAAAATTAGTATTAACATAAAAGGAGAAGAAACACAACTAAAATGTAGCGTTCAGGATAATGGAAAGGGAATACCAGAAAAATATCAAGAACGGGTTTTTGAGCTATTCGAAAGCATAGATTCTAAAAAGGAATGCGTTGGAATTGGATTACCAATCATTAAAAAAATTATCGATTATTACGATGGTGATCTGCTATTAGAATCAGAAGAAGGTAAAGGAACCACATTTAGTTTCTCTTTAAAAAAAGAATGAACTATGAACGAAGCCCCAAATTTGTCGTACATTAAAGAATTATCAGCCGGATCAGAAGAATTTGAAGAAAAAATAATCGGATTGCTCAAAAGAGAATTTCCTGAGGAAAAAAATGAGTTTCTGAATAATTATAACAGTAGTGTATTTAAAGCAGCAGCAGAAAATGTTCACAAACTAAAGCATAAGATCGGAATGCTTGGTTTTGAAGACGGATACCAGACTACGATCGCCTTTGAAGAAGGCTTACTTAAGGGAGAATATTCCTTATTTTCAAAATTTATGCTTATTTTAGACTCCATTGATGAATTTCTTAAAAATTTATAAGGAGAATGAATTGTATTATTATAGACGATGAAGAAGCAGCGAGGTTAATTATTGGTCAATTATGCACTCAGGTAGATGATCTGGATGTAATTGAAGAGTTTCCCAACGCCATTCAAGCTATCAAATTCTTGAATAAAGAGTCTATAGATCTTATATTTTTGGATATTCATATGCCTGATTTTACAGGGTTTGATTTTATTCAAACCCTTAAGAATCCGCCTAAGATCATTCTTACTACTTCAGACAAGAACTTTGCTTTAGAAGCTTTTGAATATGAGTGTATTGTAGATTATCTAATCAAGCCTGTAACCTTACCCAGATTCTTAAAAGCCATTCAAAAAGCAGAAAGTACTCCTGCTTTAGATGTTTCTGCATCTCCATCGAGTACAGGAGAAGTTAAAGGCACAAGTTCTGAAGAAAATGATCTATATATTAATATTGATCGTAGATTAATTAAAATAGATATCCCTACTATTAATGTGATAGAAGCAAAAGGGGACTATATTCTTATCAAAACAGAAAAGCAAAATTATACGGTGCATTCTACTTTAAAAAAGATCGAAGAAAAACTTCCTGAAGATGTTTTTTTAAAAGTACATCGATCTTATGTAATTAATTTCAAGAAAATTATTGATATAGAGGACAACAGTGTATTAATTGCCAAAGATGTGATTCCTGTGAGCAGATCTAAGCGTCCTGAATTAATGAGACGATTAAATCTTCTATAACAGTATCAAAAAATATATTTTTTTATTTAGATCGTGTTTTATACGATCTTTTTTTTATGCCTAATACTAACCTTATTTAAGAGATGTAGGTTTAATTTGTTTAAAAATATACCCTTCTAAATCGTCGAAATTATTCTGCTATTCGAAGATCGTTTACTAGAATTACTTGTATATAAAAACAGTTTGTCGAATTTATAAAATCGATGGTTAAACAAGACGAATACCATTTACCGAAAGTTAACTACTGTTAAACAGTCGATTACTACCAAAAATCGAGTTTCGACGAAAATTTTCGTACACAAAAACTTACCTTTCGTCGATAGATATTTGCTATTCGTCGAAAATTATTACCGTTAATCGGTTATCTAAGTAATTTCATTGTAGGAAAAACAAAGTATGCGCACTTTATGATTCCACGTTCTATTTCTTATTTACTAATAACCCTAAAAAGACATTTGCTATGAGATATTTACTATTTATATTCCTACTGTTCTTATTACCTTCATGTGCTGTCGAAGATGATTATGTTCCAACATCTATAGAACCAATATTTATGGATAATCCATCAGCAAAATTACTCGTTGATATTATCTATGTAGTACCTTCAAAAAACTATAATCAATCCAAGTACGCAATGGATGAAACTAGATTTATGGATTTTATCAACGGTTGTTTTTTTAACAGACATAACATTGGTTTCGAGATGGGAGAATCTAGAGTTCTTATCAATAGCGAATTATACGATCTTAAGGATAACAGGGATCAAGAGTCATCAGTATTCAATACAGAAACTCAGGATTCTTACAGACAAGATAGAATGAACATATATATCATTCCAAGAACAAATACGGTTGCTATTGCAGGAATTGGACTAAAGCAAAGAGCATTGATAACAGATGAATTTTTATTCACTACGACTACTCCACATGAAATAGGGCACGCATTAGGACTTTCTCACAGAGAGGTAGAAGGAAACATCATGTGCAGAGTAAAACCTTACTTACGTAAAGAATTTGATAGTGATCAAGTAGATACGATGTATAATAAGATCTTAAGTATCAACTAAGCAAATAGATATTATTACTAATAAACCTAGTAATTAATATAAAGAGTATAATAAAATAATGTGTTTCGATTTTTATGTTTACCTAAAACGGTAGGATTTTGATCTCTTCCTACCGTTTTTTAAATCGTTTTTAAGCACATTTTACCTTTATCGAGGTCAGAAAACCACTCACCTAATCAACAATACCATTCATCGAGTAATTCTTTTTAGAGGCTTCATCTTCAATACTTTTGAAATATAGAAACCAAATATTTAAAGCCGTGAAAAATACTATTACCCTTTTATTAGTCTTAATTTGCTTCGCAGCAAATGCCCAACAAACGTTCGAATGTAACGATGGAACTTTTTACCAGGTAATCTCTGGATCGATGAAAGCCTACGATCCTATTACAGGATCTTATTCTGAAGCTTTACATTCTTATGATACTTATAACGCTGGTGGTTACAATCCGGTGGATAACTATTTATATGCAATCAAGAAAAGTGATAAACATTTATTGCGTATTGCAAAAGATATGGTGATAGATTTAGGAGCAGTTGCTCCAAATGGTACTACGGTTTTTGGAGGTGGATATGCAGCTGATGTAGATCCAGATGGTAACTTGTGGGTGTTCCAAAATAATACAAAAAGAACTTTTCATAAAATAACAAATCTTAAAGATTACGATGGTAGTTATTCGCCACAATTCGAGATTGTAGAGGCAGATGTTACTGCGCCTAGTACATGTGCAGACATCGTTTATGTAAATGGAGCTTTTTACGGAGGTAGCAGAGGTAAGATTTTTAAGTGGGATCTATCTTCAGGAACTCCTGTATTTTCGAGTAAATCAGTAGCCAATTTACCATTCAGTACGTTTGGAGCTGCTTATGCAGACACGGATAATAGATTATATTTTTCAGACAACAACGGAGGTTTATATTTAATCAATGATTATGAAGGAGCTAATCCTTCGGCAACCCTTTTAAACTTAACAGAAACTACCAATTCCAACGATGGTTTTAAATGTGCAAGCGGTATTTCTCCTTTAGATAAAGATGCAGATGGTATTTTGGATTCTATGGATGCGGATGTAGATGGAGATGGTTTATCCAACATATTTGAGTGTAATGGTACAGATCCATACGGGGATATAGATGATGATGGAATGTTTAACTATCTAGATAATGATATCAGCGGTAATGGAGATAATGTAGTACAAGATGCATTTGATAGAGATAGTGATGGAAATCCAGATTTCTTAGATATCGATTCTGATAATGATGGTATCTATGATATCGTAGAAGCAGGTGGAGGAGCTAATGATACTAATAATGATGGTGTGTTTAATAATCAAGATACAAACTATCAGGATACAGATAATGATGGAATCGCTGATACGTATGATGTAGATCAGTTAGGTACAGAATTTATTCCTTTAGATACAGATAATGATCAGGTATATGATTGTTATGATATCGATTCTGATAACGATGGAATTATAGATCTAATAGAAGGTCAGGAAGAGAACTCCTTTTTAGGACTTTCGGGTAACGATGAAGATGCTGACGGAATGGATGATAACTTCGATCCTGATTTTGGTGGAACTACAAATGGAACGGTAAATACAGATAATACCGATGCGTATGATCACTTAGATACGGATTCTGATAACGATGGTATTTCTGATCATATAGAAGCTTATGATAGTGACGGTGATGGTGTAGCAGAAACAGAAGCTTCTGGAGTAGATTCTGATAATGATGGATTAGATGATCACTATGATCAAAGAAAAACAGGTTTTGATTCTGAAAATGGAGGTCAAACACCAGCCAATTTTCCAATACCAGCAATTTGCGATAGATATAACTACTTAGGTGAATTTAATTCCAATGGAAAACCATTGTATTTAGATGGACAAGATGTGGTTTCTCAGGAAACAGTAGATATGATAAATAATGCATTGCCAGAAGGATATCCAGTTCCTGATTTTAATCCACATTATATCTCATCAGGGTATGATACGGACGTGGTAGTACAAGAGAACGCTGAGATTTGGGTAACTTTCGTAGGAGAAGGAGCTGGATATAAAAATACACTTGGATTTTATACCTACGATGCAGATAATCCATATGCTACGGTTCCGCAGCCAGAAGATATTACAGTAATTTTTCCGAATGTATCTGCAGTAGGTAGTGGAGGTGAGTTAGAAGTGGGTGATAGAGTAAAAATTGGAAGTTTTCCTCCTAATACAGGTATAGGATGGGTATTATTAGCAGATGCATGGAAAGGTGGATGTGTAGATACAGGAAACTGGCAATTATACTCTAATCCTGATTACAACCCAGAAAGTGATGAAACTTTACGATACCATAACGTATTGCTAAACGATCCGGATTCTGAAAGAATAATCCTTGGATTCGAAGATATTAGAAGAGATTATGCGTCTTGCGATCAGGATTTTAATGATGCATTATTCTATATTACTGCAAGTCCTATTACAGCAATAAAAACAGATAATTATGCAGATATTAATAGTGCTACAGATGTTACATCGGCAAATGATGGAGGATTAGAAAGTAACGGAGATTTAGCTAGCTTAATTGCTAAGCGTAACTTTAATAGAACAAAATCTAATTCGATTTTTAATACTAAAAAATCGCAGAGAAGCTTTCAGCCAGGACTTGTTTCTTATAATTCAAAAAATAATGGAAACTTAAGTACATATTTCCCTGCAACAGGAGTGTTAGGATCTGAGTCAGCATATGTGTCTAGTCCAGAAGATTTATTAGAAATTACAAATGCAAATACAGTATTTTCAGTTGATTATTATAATAACGAAAAAAGAGTGGCAGCTGCTTTAGCAACTTCTACTACAGGTAAGATATATGATCATTCTAAAACAATCTGTGATCGTCTTAACGGATCTAAATTGTTAGATTTAAGAACTGTAGCTATCAGAAACCATACGATCATTAGTACGCGAATTGAGAGAGCTTCTGGTGAGATTGAGTACGCACTTACATTCTCTATCAAAGAAGGAGAATCAGAAAATGAAATTTATAGCCTTTGGAATATAGATAGCTATCCAGAAGGAGATTATACCAATTTCCAGGTGTGGGGCGGTTCTGTAGCACAAGTAGCTAATATTGCGAATCATATCTTAAATACTTTTATAGCAGAAAAGCCAATGAGAAGTCACGAAGTAGCTGATAGAATTCCGACAGTGTATGTAGAAAAAGGAAACTATACAAATGGAGAACTTACATTAAGTATAGTAAATACAACAGGAGCTTCTTCGATGGACTTTAATGGAAATATTAGAAGAACTGAATTATCAGCAGAAGTACAATTGAACCAAGCAATAGCATTGTCTGGCGAGTATAGAGAAGAAATCAAAGTAGCAACTGGATTCTTATTCGATATCGGATTCTCAGTAAACGGAGCAGAATCTACACAACTAGATGCATTATACCTTGCAGATGGTCCTTGGGGAATTGATTATACAGAAGAAGGAGTGATTATAGAAACATTCGAAGTGTTAGAGCAAATAGAAGGAGCTACAGAAGAGAACCAAACGATAGAAAGAGGCATTACAGTAAGCGGAGAAGTAAAAGAAACAATGAATATCTTCAGAAATATTGTAGCAGGAGAAGGTACATTGAATGTAGAAGCTTATGATGCATTACAATTCCAAATGAATACAGACAGAGACATTGAAGTAATCTTAGTAACAAAAGATCTTGTAGATTGGAATAACAGATTAAGATATACTGTAAAAGCAGGTGCTAAAAGTAAAATGCATACAATAGCTTTCTCTGATTTTGTGAATGGACAAGGAGCAAGTACAGAAGTTATAGATGTAAGAAGTATCGTATTCTCTGTACAAGGAGACTATCAAAACTTCGAACTGTTTGATGTCGCTATTACAGAAGTAGCATTTACGAACAGCTCTGTACTGAGTGTAGATGAGTATGAGATTGAGGATAAGCTTACCAAAGTAATGAATTATCCAAATCCATTTCAGATGACTACTTCTATTAGAGTGCCTGAAACAATGCAAGGAAGTATTCAAATTACAGTGGTTGATATGCTAGGAAGAGTAGTACGAAATGAACAACTAGAAATGGTAACTCCTAATGTAGCTAGATTCGACGGAAAAGAGTTAACAGCAGGAGTATATAAGTATATCGTATCAGATGATTATAAGAAAAGTTACCAAGGAAGTTTTATGAAAAAATAGAGTATTGATTTCGGTTGGGTTTTTGGGGTCTACTAAGAATAGCGAGGATGGTGTTGTTTCCTCGCTATTTTTTTATGCTTTATTCTCTATAGAAACCTTTAATTTTTTATTCGTAATGGTAATCAAATTACAATCTTAATTTTTCAATCTTTTTATTAAAAAGCGGTTTTTCTAAGAAGTACCATTTTAGTTTAAAACCAATTTCAGTAAACTCAAATCCTGCAGCAGTTGCAGAAGCTATATTACTATACTTTCCATAAATGTGAGCCATAAATCTTTCAGAAAAATGATGACCAATTTTCCCTTCTGCTCTAAAGGTAGTAGAAGCAGGATCTTCTTCTACAAACTGGCGTCCTGCAGCTGCACTTAAACTATAAATCCAATCATTATTCTGGTCATTCAACAATTCAGCAAAAACTTCTACTAAATGAAATGATGATGGACTGAAATAAATGGTTGGTACTTGATCTTTAAAAGAAATATACTGATAATTAATACCGGTTTTTAGAACAGGTCTGTTTAAAATATTATAGTATAATGAAGTGAACAATAAATTTCTGGTATTGTCATCGGATTGAGTTGTGTATATAGCTTGGGTATACCATCCTAAATTAATATTGGTGCCAAGGTTATAATTTATGGAGTAATTATTCATGATAATTTCTCTATCAATAAGATCTGCATTAAAATTTTGTAATTCTCTTTTGTAACCAAAATCTAAACTCTGAAGTCTGAAAGGTTTGGTGCTAATAATCACTTCGCCAATGACACCTGTATAACTGGTTGTATTTGCATCAGATGCATTAAATCCAAGATTTCCTTTTAGTCCTATTCTACCTCCAAATTTATAATCCAACCCAATTAGAGCTTCTTGGGACTCGGCTTTACTACCTGTTTCAGTATTTTCTGTGGTTCTAAAAGAATAACTGCCTCTTATTTTTAGTTTTGGAGATAGTGGTATTTCAGTATTAAAATTGGTACTTATGGCTTCATTATTGCCATTATCAAAAGTATATGCCGTCCTATTTTCTATAAAAGGAGTATGAGATTTTTTTAAGGTAGCGATTAGTTTTTCTGCATCGGGTTGTTTTGGATAAAAGAATAAAGTTTTAAAGGCAAATTCATAAGACTTCATGTCTAAACCAGATGCTCTATATGCATTAGCGATTCCCAAATTACCATCGAATGAGCTTTCACTTTTAGCAAGAATTTTTTGATATTGATCCAGACTCAGTCCAAAATCACTAGTATACATTCCTAAAGTAGCTCGTAAACTTAAAAGGTTAGTACTTTCTGGATATTGTTTTTCAAATTCTAATAATGTGCTTTTAGCTTCTTTAAACTTTTTATTCCAGAATAAGGCCTGGATATAGCGTTCGTAGGATGATATCAGAAGATTCTCGTCTGACGGAGATAATTTTTTCGCTTTACGAAGTGCTTCACTTGCCTGTTCTAATGCTTTCTTTTCTTTAAATCTTTTGTGAGATACTAACGATAGTCCTTGTAAAGAGGTAATACTATCTTTAGGGTTTGTAGCAATCGTACGGTAAGCTTTTTCTGCATTATCATACTGTTCTAGAATGATATAGATATTAGCTTGATTTAGCAAGGTGTCTTTATCTTCAGGGAAATCATTTAGATTTTGCTCTAATAGATTTAATGCTTCTTCGTATTCTTTATTCTGGGATAGTGTGAAAGCATATCCTAGTCTAATGTATTTTCTAGAAATCAGAGCATTTGGATTTCCTGCTTGTATCGATAATGCTTTATTAACAGTCTCCAGCGCTTGGGGATATTTTTTTAGGTTAGAAAGGGTATTTGCATATCCTAGTACCGCTGCAAAACTAGTACTGTTTTCTTCCACTATAGTTTGATAGTAGGTTTCCGCTTTTTCATAATTCTTATTCCATAATAAAGACTCTGCATAGTTTAGTTTTATTTCATAGTCATTTGGATATATACTTTTTAGTTCTGTAAAAAGAGCAACTGCTTTTTCCGATTCTCCTAATAGTCCTATTGCACGCCCATAGCATAATTTTGCAGTTCTGTTATCGGGATAATTTTTAAGGATACCTTCAAAAAAGGACTTGGCTTCTTGGTAGCGACCATTTTCTAGATAACCAAACCCTTCTTTCATGTCTTGACCATTGGTCAAGGTTATTACAAAAAGAAGGAAAACCAAAAGTATTTTTTTGTTCATATACCGTATTTGGAATAACAAGTTACTAATATTTTTTGAAGATAAATTCTCCATAGAATATAATACTTGTAAGTTAGGTTTTTGAGTTAATATTAAAAATATAAACGTACTTTTTTTGAGGGAATATTCAACTTTATAAGACGGAATTCTCCCTTTTAGTAAAAAAAGATTCAGTTTTAAATGTTAAAAAAAGAGGTAAAAAGAGGTTTTTTATGCTTTAAAAAGTTAATTAAATGTTAATTTTATCGATTAAAGGCATTTAAAACCGTTGTAATACATGATTTCTTGTCAAGACCTTACTAAAATTACGGTTTTACAGTATTTGTTTAAAAGATAATACATTTAACTTTACAGTAAGTTGATTCATAGTTATTTATATCCAACTTAGTCGTCATAAATTAAAAGAATAAATCTTCGGTTGCCCTTCGAAGAAAGTAGAAATTAAAATGATTAATTTATAACAACAACAACACTTTTACCTTGTTTTTTACAACAAATAAAAGCAAGGCCCCAAAATCTTAAACAACAATGAATACAATCCACATCATTATTCCTTTTCGCGACACATAGTTTTATAGGATCTAGCAAAAGTTTTGGAATGAAGAAATCCTTTACTAAAGTGCTTTTGAAGAACTTATCTGATTTAAAAATATATGTTATGTATTCTTTAAAAAACTTTTAGACCAATCTATGATAGTGTATAGTTCTATTGCACAATACCATAGATGTTTGTTTTAAAATGGCGCTGATGGTAAATGCTTCATCTAACGATACTTGTCATTCGTCGATCATAAAAAGTATCTGGTCTAAAACAAGAGAATATTGTAGAAAAGAATAAAGATATTTAGAGTAATCAAAAACTAAATTATTATGGCCCTAAAAATAACACACCGATACGGAATTTTTGAACTAGAAGGAAATGTAGTAGGTAAAAACGCTTTATCTGTAAAGAATCATTTCGAACAATTAATGCTTTCGTCAGAGCAAATTGTATTATCCTTGGATAAGGTAAAGAGAATTGATACGCAAGGAATCCAAGTTCTTAGCAATTTATACAGAAGAGCAGTTAAAAACAATAAGATATTTTATTTGATTGGAGCAGAGAATGCCATTATAAAAAAGGCCTTTGGTAAAGTAAATTATGTTATAAGAAAGGAGTCTCTGTAATTATTACTAATCCCAAAATTAGCCCCAAATGGAATTAGAAATAAATAATGTAAGAGGACGCATGGAAGTAGTAGGAGATTTTACTTCCGAGAATGTCCATAAGGTAAAAGATCATTTTAATTACTTATTAGATCACTATGAAGAAGTAGTGATGTGTCTAAAAAAAGTAAAGAAGATAGATAAAAAAGCTTTACAGGTGTTACAAGGCATTTATGCCAAAGCGCAGCGCAGAAAGAAAGTATTATTTGTATTAGGAAAGAAAAATAAGAAGGTGTTTATGACCTTAAAATCAAATAAACTCAACCATATTTTTAGAAATGACTATTAGCACATTGGTTCCAAAACTAACATCAGAGCAAAAATTTATGCTTAGTGTTATCGTAGTGAATGCTGGGAATTATCTGTATAACCTATTGTTAGGAAGAATTCTTGGTCCAGAAATGTTTGCAGATGCAGCGTTGTTGATCACTTTTTTGTTAGTGTTATCCTTTGTTGCTATGACTTTTCAATTAGCTACAGCTAAATTTTCAGTACTATTTGAGAATGCTACTTTTAAAAGTTTCATTGCTCTTATTTATAAATATGCAGGTATTACTGGTACTGTCATTGGAGCTGCCATGGTTGTATTTTCTGGAGAGTTACAGCAATTATTTAATACTAAATCTTCTTTGATGTTTACCATTTTTGGATTGGGAGTGCCTGTGTATTTTATCATGAGTGTAAATCGTGGTTTTTATCAAGGTACCAAACGATTCGAAAAACTTGCCTGGACCTATCAGGGAGAGATGTTTAGTAGATTAGCTATTACACTTTTATTGATTTTTACCATCACTACCGTAAGCTCATCAATTTTAGTAGTCATAGGAATCTTTGCATCCTTCTTTTTTGGGTTATTACCATTTAAGAAAGAACACTTTGTGCTTAAGGTAAAGAATGTACTAAGTAAAGAGCAGTCTAGTCAGATCAGTAAATTTTTTGTGCTTACTGCATTTTACGAGTTGACTCAGATCATTATCAATAATAGTGATATCCTATTAGTGAAGCATTATTTTCCTGAATATGATGCAGGATTATACGCCTCTTTAGCATTAATCGGACGTGTGGTCTACTTTGTTACCTGGATGTTTGTAATGCTATTACTACCAGCGGTTATAGAAAAGAAAAAACTAGGAGAAGCTACTGCACCAATTTTGGTTAAATATGTTGGTTATGTAGTGGGTCTGGCATCTGTCGTTGTTTTAGGATGTTATCTATTTCCAGAATTAGCGATTCATTTATTATTTGGTGATGCATACCTATCTATGGCTCCTTTATTATGGAAATACGCCGTAGCAACAGCATTATTTGCGGTGTCTAATATATTCGCGTACTATTTTTTGTCATTGGATCAATATATGCCTGTAGTCGTTTCTGGTTTATTAGGAATTTCACAGATTTTACTCATCGTATTTTTTCATAGTTCTTTATTAGAAGTGGTGGTTGTGCAGATAATTGCGATGGCTGTTTTATTAGTAATTCAGTTGATATACTTCTTTTTTAAGAAGTAGTAATGAAATAGATGAAAGAAGTAAAAATGTTATTGATCGAAGTAAAACGGTAACCCAACGAATATTAAAAGACAAATAGATAAATAAAAAAGAAATTTACATCAACATACAATCAAAACACATGAAATTAGCAATCGTAACAGCATATCCACCAAGTAAGGTGACTCTAAATGAATATGCATTTCATTTAGTAAAACATTTTAGACAGCAAGCAGAAATTACAGAATTGGTTTTATTAACTGATATTACCGAAGAAGAAGCAAATTTAGATTTTGAAACAGAAGGTTGCAGCGTTACTGTAAAACAATGTTGGAAATTTAATAGTTATAAGAGTATTAGAACTGTCATGAAAGCAGTTAAAGAGACAAAACCTGAAGCTATTTTATTCAATCTTCAGTTTATGAAGTTCGGAGATAAAAAGATAGTTGCGGCACTAGGACTGCTATTACCGTTCTTATGCAAAATGAAAAAGATACCAACGATTGTCTTATTACATAATATCATGGAACAGGTAGATCTAGGGAAAGCTGGTTTTACAAACAATGTTTTCTTAAAAGCAATTTTCAATTTTATTGGAACAGTCTTAACAAGGTTTGTTTTAGCTTCCGATCGTGTTGCAGTAACGATTAGTAAATATGTGGAAATATTAGAGAAAAAATATAACGCGAAGAATGTGGTTTTGATTCCTCATGGAACTTTCGAAATTCCCAGAGAACCTTCGTACGAATTACCAGAAGGACCATTGAAAATTATGACTTTCGGAAAGTTTGGGACTTATAAAAAAGTAGAAATCTTAATCGATGCTGTTAAAAAAGTGAGAAAAGAAACCGGAGCGGATCTGGAAGTGGTCATCGCGGGAACCGATAACCCGAATACACCGGGATATTTAGAAAATGTACAAAAACAATATCAGGATACACCACAGCTAACGTTTACAGGCTATGTAGAAGAAGAAGATGTGCCGGTAATTTTTGGAGAAAGTGCTATGGTAGTCTTTCCATATACATCGACTACTGGAAGTTCTGGAGTATTACATCAGGCAGGAAGCTATGGAAAAGCAGTGGTAATGCCGGATTTAGGAGATCTGAGCATATTAGTAAAAGAAGAAGGATATAGAGGTGAGTTTTTTGATCCTCAAAGTACGGATAGTTTGGCTACAGCAATACAAAAGATCGTGGTAGACAAAGCATATAGAAATCAATTGGCAAAAGCTAATTATCAAGCAGCTACCGCATTTCCAATGAGTAGGATAACTAAAATGTATATCGACTCATTTAAAAGTATTAAAAACGGAAAAAGTAAGAAAAAGAAAGAGGAAAAAGAATTACAAGGAATATCGGTTTAAGTACTGTCATTGTCTTAATAGAATGACTTAAGCCATAATAATTAAGTGTTTTGATGTTTTTTTCAAAAAGATGTTTTTCAATAACTTATAAATTGGAAAGCATCTTTTTTATTTCCATCTGCATCAATAAATCCAAAATGCTTTTGTGCATTTTTTCTCCAAGGCAATCTTCCAACTACATCTGTTGGGATTTTATTAAAATCATACAATGTCCAAGATAAATAGTGTAATTCATGTTGTTGGATGATTTTTAAAAATGCTTCATGGTACGCTGCCTGATCTTCTTCATTATTCCCGAAAGGAGCCCACAACCCTTTGTCAGAAGACAACCCAAATTCTTGTAATACTAAAGGTTTTTTTAAAGAAGATATAGTTTTAAAGATATCCTGAAACCGAGTCAAATCTTTATAATAATGAAAAGATACAATATCCACATCTTCACTCAGAATATCTGCAGTTTCTATAGAAGACCAACCAATAGTTATGGGATGTTCTGTATCTATAGTGCGTATTTGATGAATCATTTCTTTTAACCAGGCAAGAACGGTTTCTTTTGTTCTGCTTTCAAAATCAAGATTAGGTTCGTTTTTTATATCCCACATAAGAAGCGCTGGGTGCTCTTTGATACTACTTACGATTTGCTCAGCATGTCTATGCGTAAAGGTCCAATCGTTTATATCATAATTACCATAGAAATCGAAGAGCGTAAGTACGACTTTTAGACTATTCTTTTCTGCCAGATCCATCACTTCTTTTAGCTTTATGAGTTTGTCCGCTAGTACATATTCTTTTCCAAAATCTTCGTAGGGAACAAATATTCTGATGGTATTTAATCCAGCATCGTTGATAATTTTAAAATCCTTTTGGATAATATCAATATCAAATTCTTCACCAAACATATTCCATGGAGTATCTTGCGGATAATAATTGATACCTTTTATTTGATAAGGCGTATTGTCTACAATGATTTGGTTTCCTCGAATATATGGAGATTCTTTTTGTGTATTGGTGTCAATAACAGTGATATTAGGTTGTTTTACAATATGTCGTACTCTCCAAAACCCATCCTCAAGAAGCATTGCAATTTTGTAACTCGATATAGAAGTAGTTTCATATTGCAAGTTGTTTTCTTTAAAACTTTGGGTGTAAGATCTTACGTTTTGATCTTCAAATACTACTAGCTGCCCATCTGCGCTATAAAAGTCCAGAGCAAGATGATGATCTAATGTAGTACTCAAAATTTGCACGTCATTTGTCTTATTAAAATGAATTCCATCAACTAAGTTCTTTCGGGCACTTTCGGTATAAAAATCAAAAATACCTAAGGAGTCATAAGTAGCATATCCTACGTTTCTAACGTACCACGAATTCACATAATCTTTTTGGATATCATACATGGTTTGTTTTTCGATCGGTCGTGCAGGATTTATAGTGTCTTTCCATTCGACTTTGGGAATATACGCTTGCTTATTTTTCACACCGATATGTAGCATCATAGAACGATCTGCACCAGTACTAAGAAATGATAACGTTTGACTTATTCCAAAAAGGATTAAGGCATTTATAGCAATAAATGATGCGATGATGAAAGACCTGTATATCATTTTATTCTTTTTCTTCATTCTAATTCGATGCGATCATATTTTTTATGTACTCCCATTCCCTTGATCTCTAAGGTATAAATTCCCTTTGGAAAGAAATCCTCAGATAGGTGAAAATTCACAAATCCTTTGGATGAAAATTCAGTTAACTTTTCAATTAATTGATCATTCTGATAGATATCCAAAGTGATTAGAGCTCCATCTGGTATGATTTGATCCATGAAACTTACAATAGGACCAATTTCTATAGTTCTATTTTGTTCTTTAAAAATGACCTTATAATCAGAAACGGCAGCTTCAAAATCTAGTTCGATACTATTGCTTTCTGCCATTTCAGGAATAAAAGCCTGAGCATTCCAGATGGATTTTTGATCAGGATGCACCATAAAGCCTCTTGCTACACCATCTATGGTAGTTCCTGAGGTGCGTAACCTTTCTTTATTGTCCTTTAGAATACTAAATTCTACAATACGACCATCACTAATAATGTTCCCAAATTCATCTTTTATTGTTGAGGTAAAAAATTCTGCAATTTGATTGCCATCAGCATAATTATGTTTTGTGTTCACAAATAATTCAAAATCCTGTCCTTGAGAAGGAAATACATCTAATGAAAACTCTTTAGAAGGGATGCTATCCAAATTTGCACTTACTAGTATTCTTCCAGATTTTTCATAGGAAAATATGTTTTTCCAAACGATAAAATCTTTACTGTAAATATCATCGTCAATTTCTTTGTCTAAGAATTGATGTTTGACGACGATTAGAGTGCTATCCTTCACAGGATTATCATAGCGATCTGAAGCAATGATGGAAAGCATACTGTAATCAGTACCTCCTGCAGTAATGCTTGGAGGACCTAAGTAGGATTCTAATGGTTCTTTTATATCAGTCATCGCAGTAATGTAGCATTCTCCAGTATATATGTTTTTTTTGTTTTTAACGAGATCATAATTAAGTATTCCTCTCTTTTTAGATACAAATTCTGGGATTTTAAAAACTACAAAATCATGTTGTTTTTCTGGTGTAAGTAATGTAGTGCCATAAGAACTTTGGATTGCTAATACCAAATTTTCTATGGTATCGTATTTAAATTTTAAAACGATTTCTTCTCCGGCGGTATATTCATCTTTTGCATCGAATAGAACAATTTCCTTATCCATAACAGTATGCGTATGGGTTGTGTGGATAGTAAATCCAAAAACCAATACAATTGCAACTAACAGATATGGATAAATATTTAATTTCATTAATAAGGAGCTCCGATATAATTGTTTATTTCTACTTTTATATAATCATATCCTTTGCCTTCGATAGGGATGAGGATATAATCATCTTGTTCAATTCGTCTATTAGGTGTTACTTTATGACTGATTGCTTTATTAGGTAATCCATTTATATAAATATTTTCCATATCCTGACTTAAGGAATTGATACATTCTAACTCTTTTAATTCAAATTCGAACACTTTTTTACGTTGAGGTCGGATACCTTCTCTTACATAAGAATGATCAACCCAAATGAGTTCTTTATTGCTATTGTAATAAGAAATAATTAATTGAGGTATAGTAACTTCTTGTAAACCAGAATTGAATAAAATACCTCTAACTTTCTTGTCACTTATTTTAATTTCAGAGATCGATAATCCTTTGTACAAATCAGTGGTAGCAACATTTCCTGCGCATTGCAAATTAAAAGTGGTCGGTATATCAGCGAGTTCTATAGCTGTAAATTCATCTGGATTAAAAGTTTTGGGTTTATCAGAATTCATCCAGGCAATTCCCTCAAAATTAACTCTAAAACTCGTAATCTCTTTGGGTACAAGTTTGTGTTTTATTTGATCTTTAGCATTATAAATAGCTAATTCTTCATTTTCCTTATTGTATAAAGTTGCTTTTATAACTACGTCTGCAGGCACATTGTCAACATTTTGTATCTCACCTACAATTGTATAGGTAGTGTCATTCTGAATTAGATTGGCTTTCAGAACCTCCAGCACTGGTTGTTTCAATACATCTTCATGGAAAGTCTGTTCAGAAGAGATTCGTCTTCTTCCGTGGTTATAGAATTGTGTTTTGTTTTGCGAAAACAATTGATCCGGTGGAATATCCAGATCATAATTAGGAGGTTTTACAAACCACTTTCCTTTATGCTTCACTAATTCATGATAAAATACTTTATCAATACGTTCCAATGGAGTAATCCAGTAGGTAGTAGCTTTGGCTTTTGCCGTACTATCTGTTTGTTCCAAAATATCAACAGTAATCTCATCCATTTTGGCATAAGAACTTAATAAACCATCCGTTACTGCTATTTCTAGCATATATTGTTCTTCCTTTTTATCACTTTCGGGATCTATATAACTGTAAGCTCGTTTAAATTCTTTAAAATCCAGCGCGTCATAATAGGATTTGACTATGTTTTCTGGACTAATTTGTGTGGCATTTTTGAGATAGAAAATATAAAATCCAAAAGCTATCACACCTAAAAGAAAAACAACCCAAATATGTTGTAGACGGATCATATAATTTTTGAAATCACCATATTGAATACGATAATTATAAAAGTCAAGGAGACTTCGTTCTTTTGTTTTTAAAGCTCTTATCCAAATGAATTGTATGTTGATGATAAAGGCAATAAGTACAGTAGTTACCGGAATAAGTCCCCACATTAATTTTAGAGGTAATGCCACATCGTCTTTAGGGATGATATTAGGAATGGGTGGAACATTTAGTTTTTCCCATACCATAATTCCATTTTCTAGTTGTCTCAGACGCTGCCAACCACAAAAAAAGAGGACTGGATCATAGAACTTATCATTAGAGAATACGTATTTGAGATTGTATTTCTCTGGTACAGTTAAGAATTGTTGTAAAGAACCGATACCTTCTACACCTCTAAATTTAGAATTCTCTAAGCGTTCTACGGCTCTTGATGTTAGTTCGGGAAGTCTTCTTGCAGAGTGGTAGTTACCATCTACAGTCATAGCATTCGTTTGAGCAGATAACCATGCCATTTGATCACCAAATCCCAACGGAAGATACCGCCAGTGATCGTGTTGATCTTGTTTTAGGAAATTTAAGATCGGAAGCATTTTAATCTTCTGTGGCTGCGAAGGCCTAAAATAACCTAAACTCATCGTAAAAATGCAGACAAAAATATAAGCTCCAGCAAAAGCTCCTCCAAGGATTCGGTGATACACACTTCCAAATTTTTGCTGAATTTTATTTTTTATATCACCTTCGATAAATCGATAACAAAATTCACCGAATATAGGAAGTGCCATAATAGAACCCCAAAGGGTAAATCTATCCAACGTAAGAATATTAAAGGCATTATCCCCCAACATCATTTTCGGGATGGGAGTGGTGCCACCAGTTCCTAGAATACTTAATAAGGTAAGTGAAAGGCCAAAAAACAAGTATCGTTTACTATAATATCTATAAAATAAATAGGGGAAAATAAATAAAATAATACCCCAAGGAATTGTGAAAAACACCAATCCAGAAGAAGTAACTTCTAAGAAATTATCTCTTGAACCATGAGGAATAGGGACCTGAGTGATAGGGTTATTCTTGGTATTAATCCAGTAGGGTAGGATACAAAAAATAATAAGGAATAAAGAACCGAAACCAAAACTTACAATTCTCCAAAACAGCTTAAAGAAAGTTTGTAGAAAATGTTTAAATCGTACTGCTCGATAGGAATCAACCTTGTCTTTTGCACTATCCATGATTACCATACCGATTAACGGAAAGATAAAAAATACCATTCCAAAAATAGGAGTAACATGATGCGAGGTAACAGTAACTGCTAATAAACTAAATGCTCTAATTAAATAGGTATACTTACCGGTTTTGATCCATAAATATATTTCTGGTAATGCATGCATTAAAACGGAAACACCTACAATACTTGGCAGTTGTCCGAAGATATGAAGCGTTTCTACAAAAGAAGATGAAAATACTGCAACAAGGGCAGCATAACCCGCCACATTTCTTTTACCAGTTATTAGAAGAGAATATCGATATATTCCGGTTATAAAAAGTAAAATAGCAATGAAAGCCACAGAAAATAGACCAAACTTAAGTCCGCCGATTAATGAAAACAGTCCAATGCTTTGATGTACAAGCGGAGGATATCCCTGAACTGTAAACCCTGTATACCAACTATAACTCCATGGATCGAACCAGCTATTGGCATAGTGATCGGCAAAGAAAAGATGGATTAAGGCATCATAAGTAGTTTCTATGGTAAAGAAGATACTAGATCCATGGAATAAGATTCCAATAAGTATTGCACTAATTAAATATTTGTTTGTGTTTTTTTTATCCATCCAATAACCGTAAGCGGAAACTTCCCTTTAAATATAAACTAAAGTTTGCTAAAACTAAATATACAATAAAGCTTTTGGATTCGACGAGTGGTATGTCTTTAGACAAAAACCATTCGTCGATAGCTTTTTTTCAGTGATCGAAATAGTGCAATATTCGGTGCCGCTTCAACATACTTTTGAATCAAAACCCAAAAGAATGTATCATGAAAACTGGAATTATTATACCATGTTATAACGAGGAAAAAAGATTAAATAAAAATGCGTTTATCAAATTTGTACAACAGGAGAATGAATATTATTTATGTTTTGTGAATGATGGAAGTAAGGACAACACCATCCATGTGTTAAAGGAAATACAAGAAGCAAATCCATCTAAGGTGAGTATTATAGATATGAAAAAAAACGGAGGTAAAGCCGCCGCTGTAAGATCAGGATCTAGATATTTTTACAGCAATCATCATATAGATTATATAGGATTTATTGATGCTGATCTCTCTACTGATTTTGAGGATTTTGGTGACTTAGTAAAAACTTTGGAAATAAATAATGAATTAAATTTTGTATTTGGTTCTAGAGCTAAAAATGCATCTAAAGCCATAGAAAAAGATAAGATACGAGCGCTGATCTCTAAAGTAATAAATATATTAATTGTTTTGATCGTGGGTTTGTCCATTAGCGACACACAATGTGGAGCAAAAGTTTACAAGGCAGAATTGGTACCTATTCTATTTACCGAGAGCTTTTTGAGTAAATGGCTTTTTGATGTAGAAATGTTTATTAGAATGAAACGGTATTTTGGAAAATCCAAAATAACCAAAGCGATATATGAACAGCCTCTAAAAAGATGGGTGCATATGGAAGATTCTAAATTAGGGTTGAAGGATTCTTTAGAAATTCCATATCGGTTAATCTTGATTTGGTTTAATTATAATGTGATATCAACATTTACCATTAATCCTTCTATTACTTATGAGCCTTTGTTGGAAATATATGGAAATACAACGCAGCGAATTGCAGCATAGTATTCTTCAATAATCAAGAATAAAAAAAGAGAAATAATTATCTAATACAAAATTACAATATATGAAATAGAAAATTACATAAGTTGAGGTTGCGGTAAGGTACTGTTTGTAGAATATTAGTAAATAATGGGTTAAGTAAATAAGAAATAGAGTTTTACCGCAAGCATAGTTAAAGTGAAAACCAGCTAACTTTTGGAACGGGTTAGCTGGTTTTGTAATTTATATGTGTTTCACCAACCAATCTCCAACTTCACTAGTTTTGTAGGCTTTAGCATCACCAGCTAAATCTTCGGTAACAATCCCTTCCTCTAGAGACTTATCTACAACATTTTTAATAGCTTGTGCTTCTTCCTGAAGCCCAAAAGCAGTTTCAAACATCATAGCAGCAGATAATACGGTAGCCAATGGATTGGCGATATCTTTTCCTGCGGCCTGTGGATAAGATCCGTGAATTGGTTCGAATAAAGATGTTTTTTCTCCAAGGGATGCAGAGGGCATTAACCCCATAGATCCAGATATTACAGAAGCTTCATCGGTAAGAATATCTCCAAATAGATTTTCAGTAATTAATACATCATAAGAATTCGGCCATTGAACTAATCTCATAGCTACAGCATCTACAAACTCGTAGCTAACCTCCACTTCTGGATAGTCTTTTTCCATGGCTTGTACCGTTTCTCTCCACAAACGAGAGGATTCTAATACATTAGCCTTGTCCACACAACATAATTTTTTGTTACGAGCCATTGCCATTTCAAACCCTTTTTTGGCTAATCGCTTTACTTCTTCACGGGTATACGTACAAGTATCATAAGCTGTCTCGCCATTGTCTTCTCTTCCTCTTTTTCCAAAATAGATACCGCTAGTTAATTCACGTAAGAAAACTAAATCAGTTCCTTCTATACGTTCTTGTTTTAAGGGAGATTTATCTATTAATGACGGAAATGTAAATGTAGGACGTACATTAGCGAATAATCCAAGTTTTTGACGCATTTTTAGTAATCCTTGTTCTGGGCGGACTTTTGCTGAAGGATCATTATCAAATCTAGGATGACCAATAGCTCCAAACAGTACAGCATCTGCGTTGGTACATATTTCATGGGTTTCATTAGGATAAGGTTCTCCTACGGCATCAATAGCAGCTGCACCCGTTAATGCGGATGTCCAGTTAATTTTGTGGTCGTATTTCTTTGCAACGGCATCACATACTTTTACAGCTTGATCGATTACTTCGGGTCCAATACCATCTCCGGCAAGTAGCGCGATATTTAATTCCATTTTTGTTAATTCTAATTTATAGTGATTTACTAGCTATGTCATACTGAGCTTGTCGAAGTATTATATTCTGATTCCAAATCGTCTTCGACAAGCTCAGACTGACAATTTGGTTTTATATATTATTATAATTCAATAATGTTCAGCATTTTTTCTGTTGCTTTTATTGCGGAAACCGTTTGATCTGAATCTAATCCTCTGGTGGCAAATTCTTTGCTTTCGGTTTTCCAGGTAATTACTGTTTCACATAAGGCATCAGAATTACTTCCTGGTGGTATTCTTACTGCATAATCAATCAATTTAGGAAGCTTTTTATTTTTTCGTTGATATACTTTAGCTAAAGCATTCATGAAAGCATCGTACTGACCATCACCCTGAGCATGTTCTTCGATTACCTCATCCTCCAATTTAATAGCTAATGTAGCAGAAGGGTTTAAGCCTTTTGCATGATTGAGAACATAAGATTTGATTTTTACCTTTTTCGTGTATAGGTTACTATCTAGTACATCGGAAATAATATAAGGTAAATCCTCTTGAGTCACTACCTCTTTTTTATCTCCTAGTTTAATGATTCTCTGTGTTACTTTCTTGATGTCCTCTGGACTTAGTTTTAGTCCAAGTTCCTGAAGGTTTTTTTCAATATTCGCTTTTCCAGAAGTCTTACCAAGGGCGTATTTTCGTTTTCGTCCAAAACGCTCTGGCATGAGATCATTAAAATAGAGATTATGTTTATTATCGCCATCAGCATGGATTCCAGCTGTTTGGGTAAACACGTTATCTCCAACTACAGGTTTATTGGCTGGAATTTTAAATCCTGAAAAGGTTTCTACCAATTTACTTACCTTATATAAAGCTAATTCGTTTACGTTAATATGCACTTCAGGAAGATAATCGTTAATCACTGCAACGACACTTGCTAATGGAGCATTTCCTGCTCGTTCACCCATACCATTCATAGTAAGGTGTAATCCATTAACACCAGCTTTTACACCTTCTATTGCATTGGCTACCCCTAAATCATAATCATTGTGGGCATGAAAATCAAAGTGCAAATCAGGATATTTATTTCTTAAGGCCGACAAATAAGTGTTTGTTTCAGAAGGAATCAAGACTCCCAATGTATCCGGTAATAAAACTCTTTTTATAGGTTGTGTAGCTAAAAAGTCTAAAAATTTGTATACATATTCTGGAGAGTTGCGCATTCCATTACTCCAATCTTCTAGATATACATTAGTAGTAATCCCTTCTTCTTTGGATTTTTTGAAAACTTCTGCGATATCTTTAAAATGTTCATCAGGAGTTTTTTTTAACTGATACGTAAGGTGATTTAAAGATCCTTTGGTCAATAGGTTTTGAACTTTAGCTCCAGTATCTTTCATCCATTGGATAGATTTACCACCATCCACAAAAGTTAGTATCTCTACCTGATCAATGTATCCGTTGTTAGTTGCCCAATCGATGATATTTTTTACCGCATCAAATTCGCCTTTTGATACCCGAGCAGAAGCGACTTCGATACGATCCACTCCTAATTCTTCTATCAAAAGTCGCGCAATAGTTAGTTTTTCTGAAGCAGAAAAGGATATCCCAGAGGTTTGTTCTCCATCCCTGAGGGTAGTATCCATAATTTCGATCGATCGTGTACTCATATTCAGCATCTTTTGCGTTAGGGATAGTAGCGGCATCCTTTTTTACATCTGGTCTAAAAATCTAATTTTGTATTCAGACGTTTCCACAATAAGAAAAAAAGATATAGCGTATAGCCCGCTCGAACGCCCAAACTCTAATTAAAAAGGACGTGCAGCAGCAAATTCTTGAATCTCTGATTTCATTTTTGTGAGATAGTCAATATCATCATATCCATTAAGCATATTCTCTTTCTTGTAACTATTAATCTCAAAGGATTCTGACGCTCCAGTAGCTTTGATAGTAATGGTTTGTTCTGGTAAACTTACTTCTATTTCAGTTTTAGGATCTGCTTCGATGGCACTGAAGATTTGTTCTAAAAAATCTGGACTTACCTGAACGGGTAACACTCCGATATTTAAACAATTACCTCTAAAAATATCTGCAAAGAAACTAGAGACTACACATCTAAAACCATAGTCATAAACTGCCCAAGCAGCATGTTCTCTGGAAGACCCTGAACCGAAGTTTTTACCACCCACTAGTATTTTACCACTATAGGTAGGATTATTTAATACAAAATCTTCTTTAGGGGTATCATCATTATGGTATCTCCAGTCTCTAAATAAGTTATCTCCAAAACCTTTACGTTCGGTAGCTTTTAGGAAACGAGCTGGTATGATCTGATCTGTATCTACATTTTCTATTGGTAATGGAACCGCTGTAGATGTTAGTATGTTGAATTTATCGTATGCCATTTTAATTGCGAATTATATCGATTAAGAATTTCGAATTCGGTTTATGCTAATGCTTGTTCTTTTAAAAGTGTTCTTGGATCTGTTACTACTCCGGTTACTGCAGTGGCAGCAGCCACTAATGGACTTGCTAATAACGTTCTGGATCCTGGTCCTTGTCTTCCTTCAAAATTTCTGTTGGAGGTGCTAACAGCAAGTTTTCCTGCAGGGATTTTATCCGCATTCATTGCTAAACAAGCTGAACATCCAGGTTCTCTAAGTGTAAATCCAGCTTCTGTTATAATATCTAGTAAACCTTCTTCTTTAATTAGGTCTTCTACTTCGTGGGATCCTGGAACTAACCAGGCTGTAATGTTTTCTGCTTTCTTTTTTCCTTTTACAATAGAAGCAAAGGCTCTAAAATCTTCGATTCTACCGTTGGTACAACTTCCTAAGAATACATAGTCTACAGGTTTGCCAATCATAGCGTCACCCTCGTTAAAATCCATATATCCTAAAGATTTTTTATAGGTGGCAACACCTCCTTCTACAGCAGATGCATCCGGAATATGATTGGTAATTCCGATTCCCATTCCTGGATTAGTACCATAGGTAATCATAGGTTCTATATCCGCACCATTAAAAGTTAGTTCTTTATCAAAGACTGCATCCTCATCTGTATGAAGTGTTTTCCAATATTCCATAGCAGTATCCCAAGCTTCACCTTTAGGAGTTAGTGGCTTGTCCTTTATATATTCAAATGTTTTGTCATCAGGAGCTACCATTCCACCTCTTGCTCCCATTTCTATACTAAGATTACAAACCGTCATACGACCTTCCATGGTCATATTTCTAAAAACATCTCCCGCATATTCTACAAAATAACCTGTGGCACCAGAAGTGGTTAGCTGAGAAATTATATATAAAGCAACATCTTTTGGTGTTACCCCAAAACCAAGATCACCATTTATATTGATCCTCATTTTTTTAGGTTTAGGTTGCATGATACATTGTGTAGATAGCACCATTTCAACCTCTGATGTTCCTATTCCAAAGGCAATAGCTCCGAAAGCTCCGTGTGTTGAGGTGTGTGAATCTCCACATACAATAGTAGCACCTGGGAGTGTAATTCCGTTTTCAGGACCTACTACATGAACAATTCCGTTTTTTTTATGTCCTAATCCCCAATGTGAAATACCCCATTCGGCAGCATTTTCTTCTAAAGCTTTTAGTTGATTAGCAGAAAGCGGATCTTCTACGGGTAAATGTTGATTAATAGTTGGAGTGTTATGATCTGCGGTTGCAAATGTGCGTTCTGGATATAAAACTGTGTTTCCTCTACTTTTTAATCCTAAAAATGCTACTGGGCTAGTTACTTCATGAATGAAATGACGATCAATAAAAAATACATCGGGGCCATTTTCTATTTTACGAACTACATGGGAATCCCATACCTTATCAAATAATGTCTTACTCATTTTTACGATCTTTTCTGCAATACAATTGATGCATTTAGCATCTTGTTATTAAAATGTTAAAAAGGAGGTAAATTTACGAGTTATGGAAGATATCAGCTAATAAAATGGTAAAGTAAGGAGTAGTTTTAAGCATATCTCAAAATTCGCTTAAATTTTAGATGATTTGATAAAAAACATAGAGATTTTGGGAAAAACCAATATTTTTTGTTTTGGTATTTGATTTAAAATCAGGTTATAAGAAATGATAGGATAAAAAAAATGTTACTTTTTGTTAATTATCCTTTGTAAAGCTAAAAAAGGTTGTATATTTGCCGTCCAATAGCGCGGGATAGAGCAGTAGGCAGCTCGTCGGGCTCATAACCCGAAGGTCGCAGGTTCGAGTCCTGCTCCCGCTACTAGTAACCACTTCATTTTGAAGTGGTTATTTTTATTTTTAGACTTTTTTTGAGTTGTAAAAACTATTTTTTAACAATAGAGCATGGTTTTGGAGCATGGTTTGTGTTACTTTTTAGATCTAAAATTGATCTCATTTTAAAGTGGGGTACTGTTGATTTATTTTATGTGCTTTTTCAGTTGATGATTTAAGTTGTTGTTTATCAGTTTGTTTTGTTGTTCTGTTTCTTTATTCCTGATTAAGATTTTTGTTTTTGAATAGGACATGGTTTTTTTGCGAACTTCGGGGAGGTATTCATTAGAGTACTGCTTGAGAATATGTAAATTGTTTGAAATTATGGTTTGTAAGGTCAAGAAGGATCAAGGTCAAAAGTTGAATACAGCATAAATATTCTTGTTAATCGAAATGTGAGAACTTTATACTTTTTATGAGATATAAAATTTTGCAAAGATTAGTTTTTACTCTAATAATTTAGTATTCGGTTTGCTTAAATAATATTGGAATAAAAATCTAAGATGATGTTTCTGAAAAATGGTTAAAACCGATTGATGTCTGTTTTTTCAATTTGGAAAAGGAGTAATTTGAATATTGTACAGGAAAATAAGCAGTGTAAATTAATAGGTGTCTCAAGAGTGTTTGAACTTTACATGTTTAATATTTCACTATTCTTATTTTTGGAATTCTTCTTCTACAGATAAACTTAGATTATTTTTTTTAACTTTATATGAAGTAAGGTTTTGAGTTTAAATGATCAAATTATATAACTGAAATTTGATAAGTCAACAGATATATTGGGATGCATTTATAATGTCTTACAATATGATACCACTTTTTAAAGTATCAATATTTAACATATGATTTGTAGATAATACCTAAATTAAAAGTATCTTTAGGGTGATAAAATTCGTAAAGCTTCAAATTAATCTTGTTTTTTCAGATTCACTATTTTTTTATTGCTCTCTTTTTTTCTCGGCAATAGTGCAAAAAACAATTTTGAGGATAACAACGTAGATTTTAGCATTGTTTCCAACGTAGAACAAGTTTTCATAATTGAATATTCCTGTTTGTTTCTCCATCCATATTACGTTAATATGTTATCTCCGAATTATAAGGGGATAGGCTCAAAACAAAAAGTTGATAGTATCAAAAATCTAAAATTTTCAAAAAGAACAAACTCTGAGTTTTCAAAAACATTGAGAAACAAGGTGAACAATTATTTCAAAACAGATTAAATCGACAAGCATACAAATAACAGCATGATCTTTAAAAATATCGTAATACTTGCGGTTTTTTTAGCATTAATATTGGTATTGCTTCCGATACAGCTAATGAATATGAAATACCCTATCATACAAAAAGAACATTTTTTTCAGCCATTATGGACATATTAGAATTTTGCGAAAGTTGGGAAAAATGCAAGTCATACATAGAATCCAGATACAATTTTAAGATAATAAATTAAAGAACAATGAATATTATAAAACAAACATTAAATAGAATAATAAATAATAATTACAAAGTAATGAAAGAAGGAACAGTAAAATTTTTCAATACTGCCAAAGGATTTGGCTTTATTAAACTCAAAGATTCTGATGAAGATATTTTTGTACACCAAAGCGGTATTATAGATGAAATTCGTGAGAACGATAACGTAAAATTTACGATGGAAAGAGGTCAAAAGGGAATGAACGCAGTCAATGTTGAATTGATTAAATAACAAGTCCTACCTCTCTAAAAATGTTGAAAAGCCATCTATTGAAGATGGCTTTTTATGTCTTATATCCTATACTGACAATACACTTAAATGTTGAGTATCTAATATCTAATCTCAAATATAATAGAGGTGTTGTGATCGTATGAGAATGCTTAAAAATATGTTCCTAAAGTAAAACTCCGTACAAAAAACAAAAAAATGACAATACAGATAAAACTTTCCTTAATAGCACTGATTTTTTTTACCATTGGCTATTCCCAAGAAATAAATCGAATAGAACAACTAGAGGGAGTGTATCAAGGACGTATTAAAGGAGGTTATTCGTTTTGTTATAAAACCGTATCTGGATTTGATGAGATATTGGTTTTTAATGAAATTTTGTCTGTTATACTTGAAAAATATCCATTGCATACGGATAAAAATATTGGAGAAAATTTTATCATCTCGTTTACTAAGGATATAATTATTGAGAAAAAAAAGAGTAGAGAAGTGTCAACCATATTACGCTTACAAAAGCTTGTACCTGGACAATATCTTCGAGAATGATATAAAATCCTAATTCCTAACGTATAAATAAATACCTTACATATAAACGATTACAAATATGAGTACAAAACTATTCATAAAATACATGGTTAGTTTACGATGCAAACTGATGGTCAAAGAAGAGTTAAAAAAACTTGGATTGCATTATTTGGTTTTAGAATTAGGTGTTGTTGAGCTCTTGGAAGATATAACTAAAGACCAACGCCTTGAACTGAAGAAAAATCTAAGTAAATCTGGCTTAGAACTGATGGAAAATAAAAAAAGCATTCTAATTGAAAAGATAAGAAATGTTATTGTTGAAATGATTCATTATACAAATGAAATTCCCAAAGTTAATTATTCTGATTATATAAGTGAAAAAGTTGGTTATAATTACACATATCTAGCAAATATATTTTCAGAAGTGAAGGGAATTACTATTCAGCAATTCATCATTATCCACAAAATAGAAAAAGTTAAAGAATTACTTATTTATGATGAACTAAATCTTACAGAAATAGCTTATAAACTTCATTATAGCAGTGTTGCTCACTTATCTAATCAATTTAAAAAAATCACAGGTTTAACACCCACTTTTTATAAAAAACTGAAGGAAAAACGTAAACAAAGTCTAGAGGATTTATGATAAATAAACATAAATTCATATAGCTTGTTCGATGTTCAAAATGTTTGATACTGCAGAAAAGTGTGATATATGTAATGTAGGCTTAAACTAGTGTAACACATTAAAGTATTAATTAACTGAATTTCGTATCCATAACGAACTCTTTTTTATAGATGAAGAGGTATTCATTATCTAAAAACAAAAACCATGGCAAAAGGAAAAGAAGGTAAATCTAAGTTAGGTAAAAAAGCACCTGTAAAAAGTTTGAAAGAAAAGAGAGCTGCAAAAGCTGCAAAAAGAAAGGAGAAACGGAGCGAGGAATAATTAGTAAATACAAATCGTTGCTGACGTATTCTAATTTAACATTAATCATCCATAATATCTTTTATGAAGAATAAAGAATTAGAAAAATCCTATAAGTATAAATTGGTTGATACCATTGATTATGTGCCTGGATCTGTGGTGATGAAAACAATTCTAAAGAAAAACACGGGAATAGTAGCCATATCATCATTTGATAAGGGAGAAGCCTTGACTTTTAAAACTTCTCCTTTTGACAATTTTATTCAAATTATTGATGGGGAAGCTGAGATTATTATTAATGAAGAATCAAAAATTGTTGAAACAGGTCACGCAATTATTATCCCTGCTCATGCAATAAATATAGTGATGGCAAATAAACGATTTAAAATGATATCGATTATCATTAAAAGTGGTTATGAAGATGTAAGTATCTAAAATTTGAAAATAAGGTATATGGAAAGGCAAGAAAGTAAATTCAAACCGGGCGATACCGTTTATGCCAAAGTAAACCCTGAAGTCAAATTGGTCGTACGGTTATATTACCGGCGAATATACTATTGTACGTTTGCTGAAGATCCTAAGAAAAAGGAAGTAGTATTTTTTGAAAGAGAGCTTGTTCAATGAATGTTAAAAATAATAAAAATTAAGAATTAAATGACATACATATAAATGACAAAAAAATTACACATAGCAAAAAAGCAAAGTTTTCATTTCAATATCCCGAAAAGTAAACCGAAGATTGCTTACTTCATATTGGCACATCGTTTCCCTAAACAATTCAGACGATTATTTAAGACAATTTATCACCCAGGAAATCACTACTTAATCCATATTGATCAAGAATCCGATGCTTCTACTAAAAAGGGTATTAAAGCTTTTTTAGAAGATTATTCTAATGCTTATATTTTAAGAAGTGAGAATGTAGTGTGTGGAGGATACAGTCGAGTACAGTCTGAAATTAATGGAATGAAGTATCTCTTAAAACGTTGCCTCAAATGGGATTTTTTTATTAATCTAAGCGATCAGGATTTTCCTTTGAAATCTAACAATTTTATATTTGATTTTTTGGGCAAGAACATCGGTAAAAACTTCATGAAGATTGCTAATCAGATTAGAGATCGCCCAGATACGATGAATCGAATTGAAAACTATTTTCACGAAACTGATATTGGTTTTTCGGGCATACCTTATCAAAGATCCTTCATGAAAAATGTAACCCCATATATAGGAGGGCAATGGATGATCTTGACTAGGACTTGCTGTGAATTTATCTGCTATAACCCTGAAGTAAAAAAATTTGAAGATTTCTATCACAATATATGGTTGGCAGATGAATCATTTTTTCAAACAGTACTAATGAATACTTCATTCAAAGAAACAATCGTAAATGATGATAAAAGAGCTATTATATGGATGTCTGACGAAGGGATGAAATTGAAACCTAAAACTTTGACTGGATCAGATATTGACTTTTTGATGCAAGGAGACAACTTATTCGCCCGAGAATTTGATGAGAATATTGATGTGTTGGTATTGGATTTTTTGGAAGAATCTATAAAAACAGATCCAATACTAAATAATTCTATTAATATAGATTTTAACCTTATTCCAACTCTTAATATGGATACAAAAAAAAGTGTCGTATTAAGCCCAGAAACAATTATAAATCCGCCTACTCAATTAAGAAAACTTAATGGCAATAAATAAATAGTAAAATGGCTAAAATGAATATTACGAGAAGTTGGAGGGAGCAAAAGGTGATACTAAAACGAAGGTTTTCTTTTCTATCGGACGGGGATTTTGATTTTAAAGATGGACAAAAAGAAGCAATGCATGATAATCTTGCTGTTAAACTTAAAAAAACAAGAACAGAGCTAGAAGTACTTTTTGCTGAATTACAAACCTATTGAATTATACTTAACAAAAATAATCATGCATAAATTTAAAATACAACCTCTTTCTGATAGGGTGCTTGTAAAAGCAGACATCGCAGAAGAAAAATCAAAAGGAGGTATCATTATACCTGATACTGCTAAGGAGAAATCTCAAAAAGGTATCGTACTAGCCGTCGGAAAGGGAAAGAAAGATGAACCCATGACCGTAAAAATTGGTGATGCCGTATTATATGATAAATATTCGGGCACAGAAATTACGGTTGAAGGAATTGATGCACTTATTATGAAAGAGTCAGATATCTTTGGCATTATTCGGCCAGTCAGATTAGAACTCATATAAAAAGATTTAACAAATATATGTTGAAACTAAGATGATGAGTTATGTATAGATATGAAGATTAACAAATCAGTATATCCTAAAGATAAAAGGGAGTTTTGTCAGGGTATTTAAAAACAGTTGATTGCACATAAGACTCTTCTAAAATGGCATAGTGAGCATATTTTTTATTTTTTTCTACTGCCCAACCAATATTGCCATAGTCAAAATGCCAATATTCTTTATGATCACACACAAAATCTTCATTCTCGAAAAGTTTCATAAGTAGCTTACGGTTTTTCCTTGCTTCCTCACTAATGCTAGGATGTTTGGGGTAACATTTTTCATTTAAATCTATATGTAGGCCATCGTTAGTTCCGAAATCCAGGACACATTTCTTTCGCAAATCATAAATCAAAGCATCAACCGCGCCTCCAGTTGAATGGGTAGATTGTTTTCTTGGGGCGATAAACCTTGATACTAGCTCATTAATTTCTTCTGCGTTTTTTTTTGGATATTTCTTTTTCATAAAACTTGCTTTTTGCTCCCATAGTTTCTGCTGATGCTCAAATGATCTCCATGCAGATCTAATAATTAACCTTTTGTCCTGATCATCCAGAAGCTTACTTATTCGACCTATTTTTTCGTAGACCTCTTTTCTAACTAAATAACGATAGTTTTTTTGAATGGACTTTTCGAATATTAAATTAAAATTAGAATCCTGAAGACTTATCAATGGGCTTAGATCATCTTTGATAGTCATAATGGCTGCTTTCTTTTTGTGCGACCTATTTTTCTCTTCGACTACAAGACAATAATCTTTTGCGCTTATTGGAGTCTTGATGTTTTTAAAAATATAGGGTGAATTCATAGCGGTAACTAATGCTCCATATTTTAATGTAAATGACACCTCGTCTCCAACTTTTAAGTCTTCTTTTTTGGCATTGATTATAATGTGATCCCCACCCGCTCCTAGGATTTCAATATTTAATTTTGGGGTTAATCCAGTCACCATTACATCCTGAACACCTATTGCTAAAATAGCTCGCCTTATCATACCTTGGTCTTTAAAATTTGGTTTGTTACCAAAAGCGTTAAGACCAATTTCGCCATCTGGTACTGATGATTTGTTTTTCAGTTCGATAACCTCGGCTGTCAACATAAAGGCGTCTTGATAAAGTTTTGGAATCGGCTTTCCGGTTAAAGGTTCATAACCTAAAAATATAGACTCTCCGAGTCTCAAATTATTAATCTTGCCTAAATCTTTTGTAGTATTAAACCAATTATAATTAGCTGAGTTCCCTCCTGAGATTATAGATAGCTTTATGTTGAACTTCTTCTCAATACTATTAGCAATAGAGGATAGTATGTCCATTTTTTCCGCGGTGGGTTTAACTCCAGAAAAGCAGGCAAGATTTGTACCTATACCTTCAAGTTTAATACCTTTTAGAGTCAGTACCTTTTTGATAGTGTTTTCCAATTGTGATGGTAATATTCCTTCACGTAAATCTCCTAATTCTACCATTAGTATAATTTTATGGATCTTACGGTGTAGGATAGCATATTCTGAAAGTTTTTTTATTACAGATAATTCCGAGTTTAAACTCATATCAGTATCTAATACTACTGATTCTGTTTGACTGATCATTGGAGTTCTAATCAACAGGAAATTTGCTTTGACTCCAGCAATACGCATTTTTTTGATATTTGATATTCTGGAGTCAGCAAGAATTTTAATCCCGCTCTTTACCAAAATATTAGCAATATGAGGATCCGCACAAACTCCTTTAGTAACAGCAATGATATCTATACCTTTTGACCGAAAAAGGGAACTTAAACCCTTAGCGTTATGAGCAATTTTGTTAAGATTAATATCTATTCTTGGGGTTGGCATAGTAGTGGATTGACACGATTTAAATCAGGAAATATTTCTTGAAGTTTTTCTACCAACTTACCACAGTCGTTTTTTAGGACATCAGTAACAGGTAATTGATATTTTACTTCATAAGCCTTTATTATATTTTCAACTTCTTCGTCATTCATATCTTCGTGATTAATTGTGATTGCAATTACCTTAGACCCAGTGAAGGTTTCTAACATTTTTATTTCACTCTCAAGTGTTGGCATTGGAATTTTGGGAAAATCACATCTAGTACGTCTTTTTGGTGGATGTTGAAGGATAATAGCCTTAGGCATAGCACCTCTTAGGATTGCACTTGAAGAGGTAAATGCCGGATGGCTCAGTGCTCCTTGTCCTTCCACTACAATAATATCGGGTTGTTCCTTGATTGCTTCCAGAACAGCATTTTCAACTTCTCCGGTTGCAAAACCAGAGCTTAGTACATCTATGGCAATACCATATTTGGAACCTTGAAGTATTCCTGTCTGACCTGTAGTTATGAAGATCGCATTTAAACCTATTTTCTTTAGGGCTTCTACTAGCTTAAGTGCTGTAGTTCGCTTACCAACCGCACAATCTGTACCAAATACTGTTATGACAGGAGTTTGAACGTCTCTGATTTGCCCTGTAAAATTATGAAGGTTTTCTTTTGAAGGTGGTTTTCTTACATCAAAAATAGATACATTGTATTTATTTGCAAGCTCTATACAAACTGGATCATCCGAAAGAAACTCTGGTAGTCCATTTACAATATGCATTCCAGATTTAATGGCTGTGTAAATAACTTTTTTCTCTTCATTATTAAGTAATGGTGCGAGTGGAGCAATCCCATAGATAAAGTATTTTGGAACGCTATCTAATATCTCAATCGCTTTATTAAAATTTTGGAATATTGGTATCTCATTTTTAATTCCATCCAAATACTCTCCGGCATCAAGACCTGATTTAGTGCTATCTATAATCCCAACGATTTTATACTTTCCAGAATGCCTGACAAGACCATTTGCGACTTTACCATCTAATTTGCCAAATTCATTTTCGCAATAGACAATTGCTGATGTTTTCATAATTTGTGCGATTTAAGATAAAAAATAGATCTTGGAATAGTTTAACTTCCCACCAATGCTCTGGCGGTCAAACCTAATTCCCATCTATCGGGGTCATTTTGAAATCCACAGTAATAAACTCCATTAATATATCTTCGAACGATAAGGGAAATATTGGGATTGATTTTAGTGAATACGGTATCTCCTATTTTGTATTTACCAATTACCTTATTATCAAGTTTCATATCTACTATATTATAATTTTTTAATACCTCTTTAATAAAATTTGATCCTTCTAATCTTATTCTTGGAGTTGTTAAGTTTCTTTAAATTCCGGAGATCATACTTGGAGGATCATAATCGCCGGAACCTAAAGTTTTATTAGTAAATTACTAATAAAAAGAAACAGAAAAATGGTTGTAAGAGAATAGTCTTTCTTTAAAAAAGAATCATAATTCAAAATGTAAATATCTTTATAATTAATTAATTAAAGGTTGTATAATAAGAGTTGAATGTTACATAAATCACAGTTTTAGTACTATTTGATATTATTATAGGAAAAGTAATAAAATTTAAGATTTCAGAACATGGTTTATAATCACTTATATGTTTTATTTACTACGTTTTTGTCTAAAATGTTTAAAAACTATTGATTTATTAACATAATATTTAGAATTATAAGCATTTCAGTACTGCGTTTTTTGCTTCTAGAAAGAAATATAAACCATGCTCCGTTTTGGAGCATGGTTTTTTAGTACGGAATTGTTGTTAAATGTATCGGTTTGCATGCTCCAAAAAATATAAAAAACTCTGATACAAAGTGTTGTGGTTTTTTTGATCTGTCCTCATAACCCGAAGGTCGCAGGTTCGAGTCCTGCTCCCGCTACTAAGAAAGCTTTACATTAGTGTAAAGCTTTTTTTTATTTCTGGAATTCAGTCTGTTTTCATAGGACTAGAAGAAATCAAGACGAATTGTTATGTTTTATTAAAAAATCTGACCGAAATCATTTATTAGATAGTTTTTAATAAAAAACTTTATAATTGAACGTTATGGTATTCGCTGTCGGTATTAAAAGTTTGTCCTATCATTTATTATCATCTTATTTTTGGATATAATTCTCATGACCAGTTTGATTAAATGCAAACAAAAGTAGGTTGGCATATCTCTGATATTGTTTCATTTTACCAACATCCTTACCATGTCCGGTAGTAGAATCTATTAATACAAGTTTTGGATTTTTAGAGATATCATATAATTTCATTTTAGCCATAAATTTTAACGTAAACCAAGAAGGTACTCTAGGATCATTTAGACCTGCAGTAAGAAACAACGATGGGTAGCTTGTATTTTTTTTGATATGATGATATGCGTCCATTTCTTTTAAAGCTTCAAAATCATCTTTATTCTTAATGGTTCCAAATTCTTTTGTATTATTTACACCATTAGGTCTCATTTCTGAACGCATCATATTTAAGGAACCAAATTCAATGATAGCAGCTTTAAATAATTCTGGTTTTTCTGTTATAGCTCTTCCTATCATTATACCTCCTGCGCTTCCGCTCAAAATAGCTAACTGTTCTTTACTCGTATACTTCTGATCAACTAGGTATTCTGCGCAAGAAATAAAATCCTTCCAGGTATTCGCTTTATTACGTTTATTTCCTCCAGTATGCCATTTTACTCCCTTTTCTCCACCACCTCTCACGTGTGCCACAGCATATATACCACCTTCTAAAACCCATAAAGTCCTACGACTTGACATTTGTGGTTTCATAGAAATACCATAAGCACCATAACCATCCATTAACAATGGAGCCGGTTTGTTTTTAAAAATATCCTTTTTATAAAATATGGATAATGGTATTTTTGATCCATCATGTCCATCGACTTCAATTTCTTCTACTACAATATCTTTGAGTAAATCGTTTGTGTTAGGTCCTGTTTTTTGGTTTATATTTTGTGTTGTTAAGGTGTTTTTTTGAAATAAATAAGTATCATTTTTTGTGGTCCATCCCGAAGCCTCTATCCATAATCGATCACTTTCTAAACCTGAAGATTTTAATGATAAGTTTCCGTATTTTTTAGGTAATTCTATTTCAGTCTCTTTTTTAGTTTGAAAGCTGTAATTAAAGAGTTTAGCAGAGACTCCATTTTTAGTTCGTACGAAAAAAACACCATCTTTATTTACCTCAAAATCATTGATTATATATTCTTCATGTTCTGGAATTAAAACTTTCGGATTTTCAAAATTTGGATTTTCAATAGAGGTTTTACAAATTTTATAATTTGATGAATTTTTTGAAGTTTTATAAATCAAAGAATCTCCAATAATTAGATAACTTTTAATTTCGTTCTCCTTATTGAATAAAGGTTTCCATTTAGGATTATTTATTTCCTCCATATTGGTGTAGTATGCATTATAATAACTTCCTGCACCAGGAGTTTTTCCAATGAGATATTTGTCATTTTTATTTAATAAAGAAACTATTGGAAAGTCATTTTCGTCTAAATCTAAATAAGTAGCTACATTTTTAGAAAAAACTTCTTTGTTGTTTTCTACACCTTCACCAATTTTGTAAAGTACGGATTTTGTGTTTTTTAAAAACTCCTTTGATTTGATATCAATAGTTGGATAATGTAAATATAAAAACCCGGAGTTATCAGGCAGCCATTCAACTCCTCCGGAATTTGAAGGCCATGTATTACTGATAATTTCGTTATGAATTTTTTTGGTGGTAACGTTGATTATTAAAATATCAGAAACTTCTCTTCCTTTTTCTGTTACCGCTACTACAACTTTACTTCCAATCCAATCAGGTTGTATATAGCTTATAATATTTTTCCCATTTAGATTAAGTTCAGAAGGATCCAATAATAACTGTTCTTCTGCATTAATGTCTTTTTTATAAAATAGTTTTGAGGTGTTTTCTTCAGGTAGTCTTTTTAGGTAAAATAATTGATTGTTAGAAGTAAGTTTGATACTTGAGATTTCGAATTGGTCTAGCTTATCTAGCTCAATTTGTTTTTTGATGAGATAATCCTTTTTAGTAATACTATTTAGAAAAGAATTTGCTATGTCATTTTGCTCGAAAATCCAATTTTTTACTTCTTCTGAATTTGAATTTTCTAAATATCTATATGGATCTTGAATAAGTTGTCCATGAATGGTGTCCACAACAACCTTTGGTTTTAGCTTCATGCTTTCATTAGTATTACATGATATAAATGTCATTACAATAAAAATAAGGTAATAATAAACGGATTTCATATGAGGTAGGCTAAGGTATTGTTTGTTTTAAATAACATAGATATAAAGGAAAGCCCAAAAGCTTTCCTTTATTGATTCTTCTTTTAGGAAACTATTCTTAACAAACCTGCCTTGATACAGGCCAAGTGTCTGTTCCTGATGGGTCATCATCGTCGTCAAAATTAAAGTGTGCTGCTCCTCCTTTTATAGAGTTAAGGTTGTTTAATTTTGCAATGCTTGTTTTCTTTAAAGAAAGTTCTAATTTTTTGTTTAAGTTTTTCATGTTTGATGAATTGTGATTATTAAATTAAATGCTCAGCAAAACTAATTGAAAGAAGATAATTTAACATTGCAAAAACTCTCTTTATGGACTGTATTCAGGAATTCAGGTCACTGTTTTCCGGAAAAAGGCCTAAAAACACTGGCTAATTACTCTCAACAGGCATATTTGATTTTTCATTTTGCTTTTTAAGTTCTTTTAAGAAAAATGAAGGATGAATTCCTGAAGTCTTATAGAAAGATTTAGAAAAAGCTTCGCTAGTATTAAAACCTATCTCGTTTGCGATTGCTTTAATTGTGTATTGTCTAATTCTTTTATTTTTTTTCAATTCTTCAATAATATAACGTATCCTTAGCTCATTAACATAATTGCTAAAAGTTTTGTGTTTATAACTGTTAATTACCTTAGACAAATACTTAGAATTGGTATTAAAATCTTTGGATAGACTACTAACGGTAATATTGGGTTTCAAAAAGTCTCTATCTTCTTCAAACTTTTCAAGGTTCTTCAAAATATCATTAATAATTATTTCTGAAATTCCTAATTCTACTGAATTTGAAGAATTACTTGCATCATTGTTATCTGAAATAGTTTTTTCAGATGGAATTTGCTCTTCTTGATTCTCTTCTATTAGATTTAAAAACCTTTGTTTGTATATTTTCTTCTTCTTATTGTTATAAATTAATAAGACAATTAATGTAGCGGATATAACAAAAAGTATGGTAAGAAGAATAAATTGTGATTTGTTGTTTTTCTTTAGAGAATCTATAATTTCTTCTTTTTCAAGTATAAGATTCTTTTTGGAATATTCGTTATTTATCTGTTTTGATAAATATCTATAGTTTTTATCAAGTATGCTATCTACATACAAAAGCCTATTGATATAGAATAATTGTTCATCTTTATTTCCCTTTTTTTTGAAATTATCAATCAATAATTCATAGGACTCTCTTATTCCTGGAAAGAAGTAGTCTTCTTTAAAAGCCAAAGAATCAGATTTTTTAAGATAGCCTATGCACTTATCGTAATTCTTTTTCTTGTTGAAAATTTTTCCTAGGTGGAGATCTATCCGGATTTTTGTTCCAGTACTTAGATTAGAATAATTACTTATTTTTAAAAGTTTATTAATACTATCTAAACTAGAATCATATTTTTCTCTGTAATACTCAGATATGGAAGAGGTTAATAATAGTCTTTCATATAATATACTGTCTTTTGATTTTAAACTAAGTTTAATTGCATCTTTGTTGACCTGATAGGCTAAGTCGAAATCATCATTTAAGTTTAACGAGTTGCCATAAGCATAAAGTGAAAGAATATAATCATATTCATAATGCTTGTCTTCATTAAATTTCATTTTATTAAAGGAGACTACTGTTTCTAAAATTTTTCTACTTTCTTCAAAATCTCCTAATTCATTTTTTAGCAGGGCAATATAATATTTGGTTTTAAATTGCTGTTCTACATTGTTACTAGCAATTGCGAGGGAATTAACCTTAATTAGTTCATCCATGGATTCATTAAATCGTCCTTGAGATCCTAAAATCGTAGCCTTAAGAAGATAAGCCTTGCCTGGATAAGTAAAGTCATTAGCGTTAACCGTCAGTTTTATAATAGAATCAAGATATTTAACCGCAATATCCTTATCTGAAATTTCTGCTAACATATATAAGCCATCAGAAATTTTTATGATGTCATTTTCTTCCTTTGCTTTATTAAGAAAGTTTTTAGCAATTATTTTAGCCCTTTCAGGGTCTTTTTTGTTGATCAAAAAATCTTGACTAAGTTCCGTGTAATCAGAATTTTGAGTATAATCGGAAATAACGTTTTGTGATAAGATATGATTACAGCAGAATAGTGCAAATAATGTAAAAATTAATGTATTGATTTTAAACATTTAGGAGAACTTCGATTAGACGATTTGTGAAATTTACGTTTGAGCATAAAAGCAATAATTGTACCGAGATTCCTTAATATATTGCTTTCTTGATCAATTATAAGTGATTATAAACACAACTAGAAACTCTTTTGGAGGCAAGAAAGATGATTACAGTTGCTGCTTTTCCCGGAATTCAATTTATCAATACATTCAGTTTTAAGATTTATAAAAGGTTATAACGCAAAGATAATATTTTATAGGACATAGATTTTTTTTTTAGAAATCAAAATTTTTATTTTTTTGATAGTCGGTATTCCGGAATTAATGGTGGGTTATTAAGTAATGAGTTAATATAGGTGTTTGTTTTTCAAGGATTTATGTTTTTTTGTGTTTAAAAATGGTTTTTCCTGTTATTATCGTCTTTTGGACTGAGAATGGGCATTTTTTAACTATTTAGATACTAATAGGAATTCAATGAATCACGGGTCTTTATTCCTGAAAACGGGATCACATTGTTTGTTTGTACATATGTTTATCCATTATGTTTGTAATCGATAGTTGATACAGCTATTGAGTTGATCTTTTCTTTTTGAGAGTATTGAAACATATATAATGTTTCATTTTAAATTCTAACTCTAAGATCGTTTTAATAAATAATTTTTTAAGTATGAACCTGATGTGACTCAGGGAAGCGAAGCTGTATCTAGTTGACAATCAATCTAAAAACGTTTTTTCAATTAAAACTATGAGAACACTTTTAAAAACAGGATGGTATGTGCTCTATGTTAGATCACGTCAAGAAAATACAGTAGGAAAAAGATTGAAAGAAAAAGGTTTGGAGTCTTTTGTTCCTATGATTGAAACCTTAAGAAAATGGAGTGATAGAAAAAAAATAATTTCAGTCCCTCTTTTTTCTTCTTATGTGTTCGTGAGGATTAATAATAACAGAGATCTTCATGATGCAATGTCCGTGGAGGGTGCTTGTTCATTTATTACTTGTGGTAAAGAGTATTCTTTAGCTACAGATCAAGAAATAGAACAAATAAAATTTTTGATCAATTCTAAAGATGTCCAAAATATACAAACAGATAATAGACGGCTTTTAGTAGGTGAAATGCGAATGATAGAAAAAGGGTCATTATCAGGTTTAGAGTGCGAAATTATCAATATTAATAACGAAAATAAGATTATCGTAAGACTGAGTTCTATCAATCAGAGCATAACCGCAACGCTACCATCTTATTATCTATCTAAAATACCAAGTGCAGTATAATGAAGAATAATGTATCAAATATTCAGAAATATATCTGGTTAGATCAGGTATTGTCTCCAAATTCTCCAAAACATAATATTGGAGGATATGTTATCATTAATGGTAAAGTTAATCCTAAGCAATTTATTAATGCTATGGATATTTTATTAAAGGAAAATGATATTTTTTCTTTTGTTTTTGAAGAGAATCATGGTATGCCCATATTTTATAACCTAAATTCGGAAACCATTAAAAAGGTAGAGTATCTAGAAATTGAGAATATGGATGAGGTAATAGATAAAATCCAATATGATTTTTCCATTCCATTTAATCTTAATAACGAAGAGCAACTTTTTAAAATGTGGTTGATTAAAGTTTCTTCTGATAGATACGTATGGTACTCTAAACTACATCACATCATTTCCGATGGATTTTCTTTTCAGTTACTTTTTAATGAAGTAAATAGAATTTATGAAAAATTAGATTCTAAAGAAGGTTATTTACAAGAAGATATTGAAACAAATACAACTTCTTATCATGACTTTATAATTTCAGAATCATCGTATAGAAAATCAAAAAGGTTTTCTGAAGATAGAAATTTTTGGAATCAAAGATATAATGAAACACCATCATTTGTTTATTCGGGACAAAATGACCAACAAGGGCATTGTAGTATAGAGTTTTCGCTTTCTGAGAAAGAAAGTATTCATTTCTGGAATATTATTAAAGAAAATAAATTGAGTGTATTTCATTTGTTTCTTGGGTGTTTTTCTATCATTCTTTCAAAATATTATTATAAGGATGAGATTAATTTAGGAATGCCGATTCTTAACAGAAAAAATAGACAGGAGAAAAGAACTTTAGGACCATTTATAAGTTTATTGCCTCTTAAGCTAAAGGTATTGCCAGAAACGACATTTTTTGACTTTATAACATATATCAAAAAAGAATTGTTTGCTTGTTATAGACACCAAAGTTTCCAACAAGCTGATATTTTAAAGGATTTACCTAAAGAAATTAACAAATTGTATGACGTAAGATTATCTTATGAAAAGATGCAATATGAAAGTGAATTTTCAGGAAATAGCGCTTCGGTACATCCTTTATCAAATAGTAGTGAGGATGATCCGATATCTATTCATGTCTTTGAATATGAAAAAGGTCATTTAAAATTCAGATTTGATATTAATGAAAAATATGTTCCAAAGTCAGAGGTAGAACAACTCATAAAATCATTTAAATATGTTTTAACTCATTTAGAAAGTCTATTATCTCAATCTATAGATAAAATTAATATCGCAAATGAGGAACAACTTAAAGAAGTTCAAGAAATTTCTAATGGACTTAATATTCAAAGAGCTAATGAAACATTTCTAGATCTATGGAATAGAAAATTAAGTAGCTATAATCAATTTATAGCCGTTACACATGCTCACAAAAATTTAACATATACTGATCTCGACAAACAAGCAAATAATATAGCAGGTTTTCTTCAGAATAATGGTGTTTGTAAAGGAGATAGAATAGGAGTTATGTTGTCTCGATCAGAAAAAAGTATCGTATCAATTTTAGGGGTACTTAAAGCGGGTGGAGTGTATGTTCCGATAGATAATAATTATCCCGATGAGAGAAAAGAATTTATCTATAATGATAGTAATATAAAACTTGTTTTAGTGGATTCTTTTTCACAATCGATGAACGCAAAAAATGAATATAATATTGATGAAATTCTAGAAGGACAAAAAGACAATGAAATAACAAATTTATCCATTACAAAAGATGATGTTGCCTATATTATTTATACATCAGGGTCTACAGGAAATCCAAAAGGAGTGGTTATAAGTCACGAATCACTATACGATTACATCATTACATTTAAAAATTATTTCAAACTCACGAATAATGATAAAGTATTACAACAAGCTTCTCCTTCATTTGATACCTCTGTTGAAGAAATATTTCCCATACTGGCAGTAGGAGGTAATTTAGTTATTGCAAATGACACTAAGGATTTTCATAAGTTATTTCAAGAATGTGAGCAGTACAAAATTTCAATACTTAGTACAAATCCTTTTGTTTTACAGTATTTAAATGAAAATGTGTCGAACTACGACCATAATTTTAGAGTTTTGATTAGTGGTGGAGATACTTTAAAGTTTCAGCATGTAAACAACCTAATTAGTAAATATGAAGTATATAATACCTATGGTCCAACAGAAAGTACAGTCTGTGCAACATACCATCAGGTAGAAAACAAAAATGGAGTTATTCCCATAGGAAAACCAATTCCAAATCGAGGGGTGTATGTGTTGGATAATCAGAACATGTTGCCTAAGGGAGCCATTGGTGAAATAGGACTTTCGGGAGTGGGATTAGCCATTGAATATTTGAATCAAAAAGATTTAACAGAAAACGCATTTATCAAGATAGATGGAGATAGAATATATAAAACGGGAGATCTTGGAAAATGGGATAATAATAACAATTTGATCTTTTATGGAAGAAAAGATAAACAATTAAGTTATAAAGGATATCGGATAGAAGTTGAGGAAATAGAAAGTGCAATACAAAAGGCTAACATATACATTATTGATAGTTATGTATGTATCGATGAAGTTGATAAAATGCCAATTTTAATTGCCTATTTGGTAGCAAATGAATCATTTGTAAAGATCTCTTCACTCGCAATAAAACTCAAGGAATATCTTCCTGCTTATATGATACCTACACATTTTGTAGTAATCGATGCCATGCCTTTATTGCCAAATGGAAAAATTGACATTAAAAATCTACCACAGCCAAAGGTGTCAGATATAAAAGATGTTGTAGAGTTACCGACAACAGAAGAAGAGAAAGAGATCGCTGCTATTTGGAAAGAACTTTTAAACCTTGATCAAGTTGATGTAAACGTAAGTTTTTTTGAATTAGGAGGGCATTCGTTGTTAGCAAATCAATTTATTAGTAATATTAGAAATACAAGAGGGATAGAGTTATCTTTAAATGATTTCTATAAATCTCCCACAATTAAAGAATTAGGTCTACTGGTTCCTTCTTTAAAGAAAAATACAATCCAGAAAATAATTACTCCAGATCAGGAGTTTTATCCATTATCCTACTCACAAGATAGGCTTTGGTTTTTAAATCAGCTAGATAATTCAAATACTTCATATAATGTATCTAGAGCAATAAAATTAAAAGGAGAGGTCGATGTCTATGTCTTAGAAAAAACGTTTACCAAGCTAATTGAAAAACATGAAATATTAAGAACCATTTTTGTAAATATAGAAGGAGAACCTTATCAAAAAATTCTCTCTCCGTATGATTTCATTATTCCAGTTACGAATTATAAAGGTTTAACTAATAAAGAGATTGACAAAGAAATACAAAAAAGTTTAGAAAAAGTAGGAAAGGTATCTTTTGAAATTGAGAAAGGTCCTCTTTTTAGAGTAGAGCTACTTAAATTCTCACCAAAGGAGAGCGTGCTTATTTTTTGCGAACATCATCTAATATTGGATGGATGGACACAAGGAATATTGTTTAGAGATTTTGTTGATATTTATAATGAACTGAAAAAAAATCCAGACTACAATATTAAGAAACCAGAACTTAGTTTTAAGGATTATGCTTATTGGGAAAAATCTAATTTAAATGATGAAGTACTTAATAACCGGTTGGATTATTGGGAAGAAAAGCTACAAGGCGTTTCTAGTGAATTACCAATTTTGTTAGACCGTCCTAGACCGAAAAAGGCGACGCAAAAAGGTCAAGTTATAGAACATATATTCACCTTAGAGTTTTCTGAAAAATTACGACAATTTTCAGAAAGTCAAAGTGTTTCTCTATTTATAACAATGATTACAGCGTTCAAAATTGTTTTAAGCAAATACAGTAATCAAAATGATATATGCGTAGGTACTGCTGTAGCAAACAGGCACTATAAAGAATTTGAAGAAGTCTTGGGGATGATCGTAAATACGATCGCTCTCAGAACAATTTTTGATGATAAACAAGACTTGGTATCAATTTTAAATCAAGTTAAAGATACTTGTTTGGACGCATATGCATATGAAAATACACCTTTTGGGAAAGTAGTAGAAAGACTAAAACCTAAAAGGAGTCTAAATCTTCAGCCGTTATTTCAACATATGTTTAGTTTTGTGAACGTTCCTGTGAAGAATATGTCTTTGTTAGATGCTGAGATTGAGATAATAAAGGGGCATAATGAATTTTCCAAGTTTGATATTAGTGTTGTTGTTAATACGGTATATGAACAAGCGGATTTTGTTACTACCAATAATATAGATAGAAGGATTTCGATCGAATGGGATTATAATTCTGATATTTTTGATCATACAACTATGCAGCGAATGCTGTCGATGTACTTAAATGTTCTTTCAGAACTTGTTACCAATCCAACAAAATCATTAAAATCTTTGAATTATTTGTCAGAAGCTGAAAAAAATGTTCTCCTTTATGATTTTAATGCAACCACAGTAGCGTATCCAATGGATAAGACGATTGTAGACTTGTTTAAGGATCAGGTAGCGATTAGTCCAAATGCTACGGCTTTGGTTTATGAAGGCAATGAGTTTAGTTATCGTGAATTGGATGAGTTATCGAATCAATTAGCACATTATTTAATAGAGGAGTACGGCGTTGGATTAGAGGATTTAGTAGGAGTAAAATTAGAGAGAACAGAATGGTTGGTTGTTTCCTTGTTAGGAGTCTTAAAGAGTGGAGCTGCTTATGTGCCTATAGATCCGAGTTATCCAGAACAACGTATTTCCTACATAGAAAAGGATAGTAATTGTAGAGTTACTATAGACAATGACATTATAGATTCATTTAGGGAAGAAAAGACACTTCCAGTTACAGATTTGGATGTAGGATTATCATCATCAAATTTGGCCTATGTGATTTACACATCTGGATCTACTGGTAAACCTAAAGGAGTAATGATCGAGCATAAAAGTTTGGTGAATTTATGTTCTTGGCATATAGGTTATTATGGCTTGGATGCTACCAGTCGTGGGACCTTATATGCAGGAGTAGGTTTTGATGCTTCGGTATGGGAGGTTTATCCATATTTACTATCCGGAGGTAGTTTGTATCCTATTTCAAGACAGGAGATTCGCTATAACATTTCGAATCTAGTTTCTTTTATACAAGAACATAATATTACACATTGTTATTTGCCAACCAAAGTTTGCGAAGGTTTGTACCGTGAAGGCTATAGTTTAGAAGGAGTTAAGATTTTAACGGGAGGAGAGGCTTTACAGCTGCCGAATACGGATCGTAAAGGTTTAGATATTTACAATAATTATGGTCCTTCAGAGAATACGGTTGTTACTGCGAGTTTTAATTTAGAGCATCGTAATTCGGATATCCTTCCTATTGGATCTCCAATTTCTAACACTCAGATTTATATATTATCAGAGGATTTAGAGTTACAGCCTGTAGGAGTAGTTGGGGAGTTATGTATTTCTGGATCTGGATTGTCTAGGGGTTATTTGAATAATGAAGAGTTAACAAGCGAAAAGTTTATAATTCATCCTTTTGTTGAAGGTGAGCGTATGTATAAGACAGGAGATTTGGCCAGATGGTTACCAGATGGTACTATAGAGTTTTTAGGTCGTAAGGATGATCAAGTAAAGATCCGAGGTTATCGTATAGAGTTAGGGGAAATCGAGCATGTTTTACAGTCTCAGGATGGTATTGTTCAGAGTATTGTTATTGTTGATAGTATAGAAGGAGATGATGTTTTAGTCAGTTATATGATTTTAGATGGCGAATTGGATAAGCAATCGCTACGGGCTTCTTTAATGGAGGATTTACCGGATTACATGATTCCTAGTTACTACGTAACATTAGATGAGATTCCATTAACTGCAAATGGCAAGGTTGATAAGAAGGCTTTACCAAAGGTTGATTCTAAGGATTTGATTCAGCAGAAATATGTAGCTGCAGAGACATCCCTTGAAAAAGATTTAGTATCGATTTGGCAAGAAGTTTTGGGAATAGATAATCTAGGAGTAACAGATAACTTTTTTGAGTTAGGTGGTCATAGTTTAAAGGTTACTTTATTGGTTAATAAGATAAAGCGAGAGCTAAGTTATGAGATTCAGGTTCAGGATGTTTTTAATAGTCCAACGATTCGAGGTTTGGTATCCGTGATTTCAGGTTTAGATCAAATTCATTCGGTTGATATTCCAAAAGCGTTAGAAAGATCGAGTTATCCTTTGACTTCATCCCAGCGTAGGATTTGGGTATTGAGTCAATTTGAAGAGGGTAGTAAGGCATATAATATACCAACCATTTTAGAGATAGATGGAGATTTGGATGAGGATAAGTTTGGTCAAGCTTTTACTTATTTACTGGATCGTCATGAGAGTTTACGTACGGTTTTTAGAGTAGATGATTGTGGAGAGGTAGGTCAATATATAGTAGATACCGCTTCATTATCTTTTGAGATTGATTATCACGATATGTGCGCTTATGATTTAGGATCTATTGAGGTTTGTAATATTCTTTCCGATAGTTATAATTATCGTTTTGATTTAGGAGTTGGTCCATTGATCCACGTAGGTTTGATAAAATTAGCATCAGATCGTCATCTGTTGGCACTTACGATGCACCATATCATTAGTGACGGTTGGTCTATGGAGGTTTTGCACAGAGAGCTCATCACAGTTTACAATAATTTGTTATTGGAAGAGGAAATTAAGTTACCAGAATTGTCGATTCAATATAAGGATTATGCAGTATGGCAAAATAGAGCAACTTCAGAAGAGGGTATGCTGTCTTCACAGAAGTATTGGTTAGAAAATTTTAAGGGTAATCTACCTGTATTAGAGTTACCTATTAGTAAATCTCGACCTAATATTAAGACATATCAGGGGGATTCTTATAGTTATGGATTTTCAAAGGATTTGAGTTTAGGTCTAGAGCGTTTTTCAGAGCAATACGGAGCAAGTTTGTTTATGGTATTGATGGCGGGTGTTAATGGCTTGTTGTCGAGATACACGGATAGTGGGGATATTATTTTGGGTACTCCAATAGCGGGCAGAAGCCACCCTGATTTAGAGCATCAAGTAGGATTGTATTTGAATACGTTGGCGATTCGTACACTTTTTGATACATCTGTAAGTTTTGATAAGTTATTAGATATACAAAAGCAAACGTTGTTATCAGCCTATTCTCATCAGGATTATCCATTTGATCTTTTGGTAGATGAACTAGGATTACATCATGATACAAGTCGCTCAGCTTTATTTGATGTGATGGTTGTGTTACAGAACCAACAAGGGTTATTCAATGATTCGACAACGCATTTAGGGGGATTAGAGGTTACTACTTATAAAGGATCGACCAGAAAGGTAAGTCAGTTTGATATGAGTTTTATTTTTTTTGAAGGCTCAGATGGCTTAGGTTTAACTTTAGAATACAACACAGATTTGTATGATCGTTCAGTAATAGAGCGTTTTGTGTTACATTTAGAAAACTTCCTTTTAGGTTGCTTGGAACATCCTACTCAGAACATTACCACTATAGATTTCATAGATAAGAAGGAAAGACAGCGGTTGTTATGTGATTTTAATATGACCTCTGATACTTATATTAAAGATGACACAATAGTAGACCTATTTAGGGATCAAGTACAAAGAACCCCAGAAGCTGTGGCTTTGGTTTATGGAGAAAAGAAGCTTAGTTATAGCGAATTAGATCAGTTGTCGAATCAATTGGCACATTATTTAATACGAGAATATCATGTTGGTGTCGAGGATTTAGTAGGAGTTAAGTTAGAAAGAAATGAGTGGTTGGTGATTTCACTTCTTGCCGTTTTAAAGACTGGAGGAGCTTATGTCCCTATAGATCCTACATATCCTAAACAACGTATAGCATATATAGAAAAGGATAGTGATTGCAGTGTTACAATTGATAAAGATATTATCGGATTATTCAAAGAAGAAAAAGAACTTCCAGTTACACCTCCGAAAGTAGGGTTGTCCTCATCCAATTTAGCATATGTGATCTATACATCAGGATCTACAGGTAAACCTAAGGGAGTAATGATAGAACATAGGAATGCAGTAGCATTATTAAATTGGTCTATTGATGAATTTATGGACACAGATTTTGATGTTTTGTACGCGGTTACGTCACATTGTTTTGATTTATCAGTTTATGAGATATTTTATCCTTTGAGCATAGGGAAAAGAATTAGACTATTAGAGAATGGTTTATCTATAGGAGATCATTTGGTTAATGATGATAAGGTGTTACTTAATACAGTACCTTCTGTAGCCCAAACTTTGATGGATAAGAAGGTATCTTTTGAAAATGTGGTTGGGATCAATTTAGCGGGAGAACCTTTTCCATTAGTTATTGCAGATTATTTTAAGGATTCTGGTATCGTAGTTCGTAATTTATATGGTCCTTCTGAAGACACAACATATAGTACTATTCAAAAAGTAGAAGGGTCATACAAGAGCTCAGTTCCAATTGGTAAACCATTAGCAAATACTCAGGTCTATATATTATCCGATGGTCTAGAGTTACAACCTATAGGAGTAGTTGGGGAGTTATGTATTTCGGGAGCAGGATTATCCAGAGGGTATTTGAATAAAGAAACATTAACAAATGAGAAGTTTATAACGAATCCATTTAAGCAAGAAGAGCGAATGTATAAGACGGGCGATTTGGCTAGATGGTTATCGGATGGTAGTATTGAGTTTTTAGGTCGCAAAGATGACCAAGTAAAAATCCGCGGATACCGTATAGAGTTAGGCGAGATTTCTCATGTTATCCAATCTCAAGAAGGTATAGTAAATAGTATTGTTATCGTTGACCGTTTAGAAGGTGAGGATGTTTTGGTTAGTTATATAGTTACCGAAGGAGTTGTAGATACCTCACAGTTATGCGCTAGTTTAAAGGATAGGTTACCAGATTATATGGTTCCTAGCTATTATGTTGAGTTAGATGCGATTCCGTTAACTCCTAACGGTAAAGTAGATAAGAATAATTTACCAGGAGTTAATGCGAACGATGTCATAAAACGAGAATACGTTGCCCCTAATAATCCAATTGAAGAACAACTCGTAAATATCTGGCAAGATACTTTAGGTGTAGATAAGATTGGAGTTACAAATAACTTTTTTGAATTAGGCGGACATAGTTTAAAAGCAACCGTTTTAATCAACAAAATAAATGCGGTTTTTTCGACAAATTTTTCGATTCAGGACCTGTACGAAACTCAAAATATACAAGGGGTTGCTACAAAGATAAAATTCATCACTTTTCAAAATCAACTAGAATCAAATACAATTGATGATTTGGATGAAGTTATCCTCTAACTTTCTTCATTTTAGACACTAGAACACTTCAATATTTTAATTATAAATCATTCTCTTGGCTTCATCGTTAAAGAGCAGGTTTATAGTATCTAACTAGAAAAAAATATACCGTGATAGAGAATTTATTAAATAATCTTCAGTCTTTAAACATAGGGATAAAAGTAGAAGACGGAAATCTTAAAATTAATGCTCCAAAAGGAGTGTTAACAAAAGATATTGTTGATGATATTAAAGTAAACAAGGATCAACTAATTACATTATTGTCTTCATCGGCAGGAATACCAAAAGCCGAAAAGAAAGAGTATTATCCACTTACTCCTTCTCAACAACGTTTATGGGTGCTAAGTCAAATGGATAATGGTAACACTGCTTACAATATCTTTGGTGCTTACGAGCTTCATGGCATATTGGATGAAAACAGATTATCCGTTGCCTTTAACTCCATTGTAAAAAGACATGAAAGTTTACGAACTATATTTAAAGAAAATGAATACGGAGATTTAGGTCAATATATAGTTCCTATTGAAAAATGTTCTGAGGTTTTAAAATTTTCTAAGATCAAGTCTAATTCAGATCAGGATCAACTAATTCATCTTATTAATAAGAAAAAGAATTACAATTTTGATTTGGAAAAGGGACCATTGTTTGTGGGTGAAATCTTAAAAATTTCCTCGACTCGACATGTTTTGATGTTCAACATGCATCATATTATTGGTGATGGTTGGTCTATGGAGGTGTTAAGCAAAGAATTCATGCTTATCTATAATGGCCTTGAAGATAATCCAACATTTTCTTTACCAGAATTATCCATTCAATATAAGGACTATACAGAATGGTTATTACAAGAGAATCAACAGGAAAAAGTAGAAAAGTCAGAGGCTTACTGGCTAGATAAATTTAATGGAGATTTACCTATTCTTGAAATACCTTTTAGTAGAGTTAGACCAAAAATTAAAACTTTTAACGGCTCAGGTTTTGAATATACTTTTTCATCAGAACTTACCTCAAAACTTAATTCATACGCTCAAAAGAATGAAGCTACCTTGTTTATGGTTTTAATGGCTGGTATTAACGGGTTATTTTCAAGATATACAAATAATAAAGATTTTATTTTAGGAACTCCTGTAGCAGGGAGAGAACATCAAGATTTAGAAAATCAGGTCGGATTATATTTAAATACTTTGGCAATTCGTACAGAGGTTAAGGAATCAACATCTTTTTTTGAGTTATTAGAAATTCAAAAAGCAACTTTATTAGAAGCATATTCTAACCAAAGCTATCACTTTGATTCGTTATTAGACAAACTTAACTTACAGCGAGATACGAGTAGATCTGCATTGTTTGATGTAATGGTAGTGTTGCAAAATCAACAACAGTTGCATGCTTCAGAAGATATAACTTTAAACAATATTAAGTTGTTTCCTTTCAGGGGGATACAAAATTCTCATAGTAAGTTTGATATTAGTTTTCTTTTTACAGAAAGGAATGATGAACTTCATTTAGAACTAGAATATAATACAGACCTTTATGATGAGGAAATTATAGAACGTCTGGTTTTACATTTAGCAAACTTCTTAGGATGTTGTCTTAATAATCCTAACAAAAGGATTACTACCATAGATTATCTAAATGTAGAAGAAAAACGACAATTATTGCATGATTTTAATGCCACTACTAAGGATTATCCAGTAGAAAAGACAATTGTTGATTTGTTTGTGGATCAGGTAAAAACAACTCCGGAAGCTACGGCTTTGATTTATGAAGACAACGAGTTTAGTTATCGGGAATTGGATGAGTTATCTAATCAATTAGCACTTTATTTAATACAAAAACATAATGTTGGTACAGAAGATTTAATAGGAATAAAATTAGAGAGGAATGAATGGTTGGTGATTTCATTGTTGGCAGTTTTAAAAAGTGGAGCTGCCTATGTACCCATAGATCCAAGTTACCCTAAACAGCGTATTGAGTATATTGAAAAGGACAGTAACTGCAAAGTCATTATAGACTCAGATTTATTGGTTTCTTTTAAGAAGGAAGAGAAGTTTTTTAGTACACTTCCTAATATTCATATTTCAGCTTCTAATCTGGCTTACATAATTTATACCTCTGGTTCGACAGGTAATCCGAAAGGAGTGATGATTGAGCATAGAAATGCAGTAGCCATGTTGTCTTGGTCAATACGAGAGTTTGGTAATACTGATTTTGATGTTCTTTACGCAGTCACTTCACACTGTTTTGATTTATCAGTTTACGAAATATTTTATCCATTAAGCGTAGGGAGAAAGATAAGGCTTTTAAATAATGGTCTATCTATTAGAGATCACTTGGTCAAGGATGAAAAGGTATTACTCAATACTGTGCCCTCTGTTGCCCAAGCTTTAATTGATAAGAAAGTGTCTTTTAAAAATGTTGTAGGAATCAATTTAGCAGGAGAGCCATTTCCATTATTTATTGCAGATTATTTTAAAGATTCAGGTATTGAGGTACGTAATTTATATGGTCCTTCTGAAGACACAACGTATAGTACATATCAAGAAGTAGAAGGATCATACAAGAGTTCTGTTCCTATAGGTAAGCCTTTGGATAATACTCAGATTTATATATTATCAGAAGGTTTAGAGTTACAGCCAGTAGGAGTTGTAGGGGAATTATGTATTTCAGGATCTGGATTATCGAGAGGGTATTTACACAAAAAAGAATTAACAAATGAGAAGTTTATAGCTCATCCTTTTAAAGAAGGAAAGCGCATGTATAAGACAGGGGATTTAGCGAGATGGTTGCCAGATGGGAATATTGAGTTTTTCGGGCGTAAGGACGATCAGGTTAAATTGAGAGGTTATCGCATTGAGTTAGGCGAGATTGAATATGTTTTGCAGTCGCAGAAAGGTATTGTTCAAAATGTTGTTTTGGTAGATCATATAGAAGGTAGCGATGTTTTGGTGAGTTATTTGGTAGTAGAGGGGCAATTGGATAAGCAGTCGTTACGAGCTTCTTTACTGGAGGAGTTACCGGATTATATGATTCCTAGTTATTATGTAGAACTAAAAGAAATTCCATTAACTCCCAATGGTAAGGTTGATAAGAAGGCTTTGCCAAGAGTTGAGTCAAAGGATTTGATTCAGCAGGAATATGTAGCTGCAGAGACATCTCTTGAAAAAGATTTGGTATCCATTTGGAAAGAAGTTTTAGGTATAGATAGGATTGGAGTAACAGACAACTTTTTTGAATTAGGAGGTCATAGTTTAAAAGTTACTTTGTTGGTTAATAAGATCAAACGAGTGTTGGGTTATGAGCTTCAGGTTCAGGATATTTTTAATAATCCAACAATTCAAAGTTTGGTATCTGTGATTTCTGGCGTAAATCGAATTCATTCAATTGACATCCCAAAAACGTTAGAAAAGGCGAGTTATCCTTTAACCTCATCGCAACGTAGGATTTGGGTTTTGAGTCAGTTTGAAGAAGGTAGTAAGGCCTATAACATTCCTGGAGCTTTTGAGTTAAAAGGCTTTTTGGATATAGCAAAGTTTAGATCAGCCTTTGCTTATTTAATAAAACGCCATGAGAGTTTACGAACAATTTTCAAAGTGGATGATAAAGGAGAAGTAGGGCAATATATAGTTGATACGACTTCGTTAGATTTTGAGATTGATTATTATGATGATAACAACTTAGATTCAGATAAAGGTAAACTTGTTGATCTTGTAGAATCCGTATACAATTACTGTTTTGATCTAGCAGTAGCTCCATTAGTGCGTTTAGGGTTGATTAAGGTAGCCAATCATAATCATTTGTTAGTATTTAATTTACACCATATCATAAGTGATGGCTGGTCGATAGAGGTTTTAATCAGGGAATTGTTTAGTACGTATAATGCGTTATTACAAGATAAATCAATAGATCTTCCTAGTTTGTCGATTCAATATAAAGATTATGCAGTTTGGCAACATAAAGAGGCTTCAAAAGAAGGAATAATGATCTCTCAGCAGTACTGGTTGGATCGTTTTAGTAGTAATGTACCAGTATTGGAGTTACCCATTAGCAAACCTCGACCAAAGGTTAAGAGTTATCATGGAGATTCATTGAAGTATACTTTTTCAAAGGATTTAAGTAAAGGTTTGCAACATTTTTCAGATCAATATGGAGCAAGTTTGTTTATGGTATTGATGGCTGGAGTTAATGGCTTGTTTTCAAGATACACGAATACCGGAGATATTATTTTGGGGACTCCTATAGCAGGTAGAAATCATTCTGATTTAGAACATCAAGTAGGATTGTATTTAAATACATTGGCAATTCGCACAGAGTTTGATCCTTCAGCGAGTTTTGAGAAGTTGTTGGAATTACAAAAGCAGACCTTATTAGATGGTTATTCTCATCAAGACTATCCCTTTGATAATTTAATTGAACAGCTTGATATACACCATGAAACAAGTCGATCGGCTTTGTTTGATGTTATGGTAGTGTTACAGAATCAACAGGGTTTATTCACTGATTCCACCACTTATTTTGAGGGATTAGAGGTAACTCCATACAAGGAATTGTCCAGAAAAGTAAGTCAATTCGATATGAGTTTTATTTTCTCGCATAACTCAGAAACGTTGGAGTTAACTCTAGAATATAATACGGATATATATAATTTTTCTGATATAGAACGCCTAGTTTTTCATTTGATAAACTTTTTAGAGCGTAGTTTGGTTAGCCCTCAAAAAAGAATTACCGATATAGATTATCTAGATGATCAAGAAAAGCGGGAGTTATTGCATGATTTCAATACCACCGTAGAGGATTATCCATTAGATAATACAATTATCGATTTATTTAGAAGACAAGTAGCGAAAACTCCTGAGGCTACGGCTTTGGTTTATGAAGACAAGGAGCTTACATATCGTGAATTAGATAAGTTATCGAATCAATTAGCACATTATTTAATAGAGGAGTATAGTATTGACAGCGAAGATTTAGTAGGAATAAAATTAGAGAGAAATGATTGTTTTGTGATTTCATTGTTAGCAGCTTTAAAGAGTGGAGCTGCTTATGTGCCAATAGATCCGAGTTACCCAGATCAACGTATTGCTTACATTGAAAAGGATAGTAATTGTAAAGTTACTATAGACTCGGATTTATTTGTTTCTTTTAGAGAAGGACAGGATTTTCCTGTTACACTTCCTATAATTGATCTATCACCTAACGATTTAGCTTATGTGATTTATACCTCTGGATCTACAGGTAAACCTAAGGGAGTGATGATTGAGCATAGAAGTTTAGTGAATTTATGTTTTTGGCATATAGATTATTATGGTTTGGATGCTACTAGTCGTGGGACCTTGTATGCAGGAGTAGGTTTTGATGCTTCAGTATGGGAGGTGTATCCATATTTACTATCAGGAGGTAGTTTGTATCCTATTTCAAGACAAGAGGTTCGCTATGATGTTTCAAATCTAGTTTCTTTTATTCGAGATCATAAGATTACACATTGTTATTTACCAACAAAGGTTTGTGAAGGTTTGTACCACGAAGGCTATAGATTAGAAGGAGTTAAGATTTTAACAGGAGGAGAGGCTCTAAATTTACCTCATACAGATGATGAAGGATTAACGATTTACAATAATTATGGGCCTTCAGAGAATACGGTTGTTACTACAAGTTTTGACCTAAGATATCGCACATCAGAGAGGCTTCCTATCGGTTTTCCTATTTCCAATACTCAGATTTATATCATATCAGAAGATGCATTACTACAACCAGTAGGAGTTGTAGGAGAATTATGTATTTCAGGAGCGGGATTGTCTAGAGGATATTTACATAGAGAAGCATTAACAAATGAGAAGTTTATAGCTCATCCTTTTATAGAAGGAGAGCGTATGTATAAGACCGGTGATTTAGCTAGGTGGTTACCGGATGGTAGCATTGAGTTTCTAGGACGCAAGGACGATCAAGTAAAGATTCGAGGGTATCGAATAGAGTTAGGCGAGATAGAGCATGTCTTACAATCTCAGGATGGTATTGTTCAGAGTGTTGTTTTGATGGATCATATAGAAGGCAGTGATGTTTTGGTAAGTTATTTGGTTGTTGATGGAGAGTTAGATAAGCAGTCGCTACGTGCATCTTTGATGAAGGAGTTACCGAATTATATGATTCCTAGCTATTATGTAGAGTTGGAATCGATACCATTAACGCCCAATGGCAAGGTTGATAAGAAAGCTTTACCAGTTGTTGATTCTAAAGATTTAGTTCATCGAGAGTATGTAGAGGCAACCACCCAGATAGAAAAACAACTAGTTGAGATTTGGCAAGAAGTTTTAGGAGTAGATAAGATTGGTGTAACGGATAACTTTTTTGAGTTAGGGGGACATAGTCTAAAGGTTACATTGTTAGTTAATAAGATCAAGCGAGAGCTAAGCTATGAGATTCAGGTTCAGGATGTTTTTAATTGTCCAACGATTCGAGGATTGATATCGGTTATTTCGGGCTTAGACCAAATTAATTCAGTTGATATTCCGCAAGTGTTAGAACAATCGAGTTATCCTTTAACCCCATCTCAGCGTAGGATTTGGGTTTTGAGTCAGTTTAAAGAAGGTAGTAAGGCATATAACATTCCCGGAGTCTTCGAATTACAAGGTGATTTAAATGTAGAAATATTATCAAAAGCAATAAAAGTTGTAATAAACAGGCATGAAATCTTAAGAACAATATTCATAAAAGAATCAGCGGAAGAAGTTAAACAGCAAATTATTCCAACAGAAAATGTGAGTTTTAATTTAGAGGTAAAGAATATTAATAACAATGTCTTTTTAAAAGATGTAATAGATGAAACTTTATCATATAGTTTTGATTTAAGTCAAGCTCCACTATTAAGGTGCACTGTGATTAAATTGGCTCCTTTACATAACCTTTTACTATTTAATATGCACCATATTATCGGAGATGGATGGTCCATGGAGGTTTTAAATAAAGAAGTTGTTACCTCTTATAATAGTTTGATTTCAGGTCATGATATTCAATTACCAGAGCTGCCAATACAATATAAAGACTATGTGGGATGGTTGTTTAATTCATTTGAACAAAACGTATTTAAAAAACAAGAAGAATATTGGTTGTCAAAATTTAAAGGAGATTTGCCCGTATTAGATTTACCTACTTATAAAGGTAGACCAAGAATCAAAACTTATAACGGAAACAAAATAAGTTACAAATTCTCGTCACGCTTTAATAAGAAGATAAGAAAATTTCAAGAGTCCAGTAAAGCTACTTTATTTATGGGTTTAATGGCAGGTTTGAATGGTCTGCTTTCTAGATATACTGGAAGTAATGATATAATCTTGGGTACACCTGTGGCAGGTAGAAGTCATACCGATTTAGAAAATCAAGTTGGATTATATCTCAATACACTTGCTATTCGTACACAGTTTAATATAGAGGATGATTTTAATACATTACTTTCAAATCAGAAAAAACTTTTATTAGAAGCATATTCAAATCAAGATTATCCATTAGATTCATTAATAGATAACCTTAATTTAAAGAGAGATACAAGTCGTTCGGCATTATTTGATGTATTGGTAGTATTTCAAAATCAACAAGAAATGTTTAATTCTGAAAAATTAGAGTTAGATGGCATCGAATTGACACGATATGAAGAGAATTATAGGAATGTAAGTCAGTTTGACCTAAGTTTTGTGTTTTTAGAAGTTGATGAGTGTTTAGAATTGAATTTAGAGTATAACACAGATATCTATGATGAAGATTTTATAAGTTCAATCCCGGTTCATTTAGAATTGTTTTTATCAGAGGTAATCGAAGATCCAAGCAAGAAAATTTCTGAAATACAATATTTACCAACCAATGAAATTGATAAATTATTAAACAAGAGTAATAATCAGGAAAAGGTTTACTCTGAAGAAAAAACTCTAGTAGACTTATTTTTGGATAGGGTCAGGGAGATGCCAGAAGAAACTGCAGTCTTGTTTAAGGATAAAAGCCTTACATATAAAGAACTTAATGATTTGTCAAATAAGTTTGCTCATTTTTTAATAGCAAATTATGATATAAAAAATGAAGACCTGATTGGTGTAAGCTTAGAGCGTAACGAATGGCTCATCATAGCATTGTTCGCTGTATTAAAAACAGGAGTAGGTTATGTGCCAATAGATCCAAATTATCCTCAAGAAAGAATTGATTATATAGAAGAGGATAGTAAATGCAAGAAGATAATAGATCAGAAGACTATTGATCTTTTTAAAGAAAAAGAATATTCTGCAACACTTCCTGAAGTAGAGATTTTATCTTCAAATTTAGCTTATATTATCTATACCTCAGGAACAACGGGTAAACCCAAAGGGGTAATGATCGAACATGGTAATGTGACGAGCTTATTAGGATCCTGTAATGAACATTATAGTTTTTCTGAGAAGGATACATGGAGTCTTTTTCATTCTTATTGTTTTGATTTTTCTGTTTGGGAAATTTTTGGATGTTTGCTAAGTGGAGGTCGTTTATTGATTACTACAGAGTATGATGCTCGTAATCCCGTTTCTCTTTCGAAACTTATGCGGGATAATAATGTTACCGTATTTAGTCAAACTCCATCGTCATTTTATAACCTTATTGATTCTGGACTTAATATACCTTCACTTAAGTATGTAATTTTTGGTGGAGAATCATTAAATCCGAATAAAATAAAAGGTTGGAGTGATGAAAACCCTAATGTGGATTTAATTAATATGTATGGAATTACGGAAACTACTGTACACGTAACTTTTAAAAAAATCACCAACAATACCCTTGATAAAGCAACTAGTAATATTGGTCAACCTTTATCATTTGCTAAGTGCTATGTTCTTGATAACCAGCAACGGTTAGTTCCATACGGTATGCCAGGGGAATTATATGTTTCAGGAAGTGGTCTTGCTCGAGGATATTTAAATCGTTCCGGATTAACTAATGAACGATTTATTGAAAATCCTTTCGTAGAAAATACAAAAATGTATAGAACAGGAGATCTGGTGAGATATTTACCCAATGGAGAGCTAGAATACTTGGGGAGATCAGATAATCAAGTAAAAATAAGAGGACACAGAATCGAATTAGGTGAAATAGAAAATCAATTACAAACAAATGAATGTATCAAAGAAGCTATAGTGCTTGTTAAAGATAATAACGAAATTAAGGAGGATAAAGAATTAGTCGCTTATATTGTTTTTGAGGAAGAACAAAATGCCTCAATTCTTAGGAAATATTTATCTAATCGATTACCGGAATATATGCTTCCTTCATATTTCGTAAAAATTGAAGAACTACCATTGACAGCTAATGGAAAAGTCGATAAAAAAGTATTAGCTACTACTAAAGAATTAAAACTTTCTAGTGGAATAGAATATATAGCTCCAAGAACAAAAATTGAAGAAAGACTTACTCAAATTTGGCAAGAGGTGTTGGACTTGGAAAAAGTCGGAGTTACAGACAATTTTTTTGAGCTAGGCGGACACAGCCTAAAGGCTACTAAATTACTATCTACAGTTCATAATGAATACGACGTATCGATAGACATTCAGCAAATTTTTACAAACCCTACGATTGAATATCTGGCAATGAATATTGAGAATTCTCAATGGATGCTGGAGTCCGAGTATAATCAACAGACTAAGAAAATTATCATTTAAGCTATGGAAATTGTTTCATTTATAAAAGATTTAAGAGAAAACGGAATTGGTGTAAAACTTTCTGGAGATGATTTAGAATTGATTATCTTAAAGGAAGATATAGCACCAGATACCATAGAACTGGTAAAAAAGAATAAGGAAAAAATAAAGGAATATCTGGTTTCTATTTCTAAAAAGAAATTTGTACAAATTCCCAAAGCTCCCATTTCAGAATCGTATCCAATGTCTAATGCTCAAAATAGATTATGGATACAGTCTCAAATAGAAGAAGCATCAATATCATACAATATGCCATTTCAAGTGCATTTGGATGGAACTTATCATATTGATTATTTTAAAAGAGCAATCAATTTTGTAATTGATAGACATGAAATCTTACGTACTGTTTTTTATAAGGGAGATAATGGAGAAACTAGGCAATGGATCAAGTGTAGAGAGGAACTAGGTTTTTATGTGGATTATGTTGATTTTCGAAATAATGAAGACGCAGAGTCTTTAGCTAAAAAATACATCTTTCAAGAGGCTCTTAAACAATTTGATTTGGTAAAAGGCCCACTCATTAGAGCATCAATATTACAGTTGCAGGATGATAAATATATTTTTTATTATAACATGCATCATATCATTAGTGATGGTTGGTCTGTTCAAGTATTGGCAAAAGATGTTCTCACTTCTTACGAAGCTTATATAAAGGATGAAGAACCATTATTACCAAGACTAAGGATTCAATATAAAGATTATGCTGTTTGGCATTTGGGTCAATCTAAGAAAAAATCTTTTCAAAAAAATAAAGACTATTGGTTAGAGCAATTACAAGGAGAGTTGCCTGTATTAGAATTCCCTTCAAATAAAAAGCGTCCTCCCATAAAAACGTATAACGGAAAAACGATTACTACTTATATTTCAAAAGAGACTTCATTAGGCTTAAAAAAATATGTAAATGAAAAAGGAGGCTCTTTGTTTATGGGGATTTTATCTTCTTTAAAGATAATGCTAAGCCGTTATACAGGACAAAAAGATATTATAGTAGGAAGTCCAATTGCTGCCAGAGAGCACGTTGATTTAACCAATCAAATAGGGTTTTATGTAAATACATTAGCATTACGAAACCAAATAGTTGACGGAGATAGTTTCGACGATGTATTTTTAAGAATTAAGAAATCTACTTTGTCTGCATATGCGAATCAACAATACCCTTTTGAGAACCTAGTAGAGGATCTAAATTTAAAAAGAGACTTATCCCGTAACCCAATTTTTGATGTTATGGTAGCTATGCAAAATAACGGTAAAGGAGAAAATCTTGAGGGTATAGATACCAGCGATTTAGATAAATTTTACAGTGAAGAAAATAGAACAAGCAAGTTTGATTTGTTATTTAACATTGAAGAGAAAGGTGATTATCTAGTATTTAGTGCAGAATATAATACCGATATATATGAAGAGAATGTTATAAAGCAATTTTGTAAGCATTACAAGAATATGCTAGATCAACTACTTCAACAGCCTACAAAAGCTGTAAAAAATATTGATTATCTATCCAAAGAGGATCTGCATCTGGTAACAAATACTTTTAATACAACCACAATTAATTATGGTAATATTTCGGTATTGGAGTTATTTGAAAATCAAGTCCAAAAAACCCCTGACAAAACTGCAGTAGTTTTTGAAAAAAATGCTATCACATATCATCAATTGAATATATATGCTAACCAATTGGCACATTGTTTAAGAGAAAAACATGAAGTTTCTCCAGGTACAAAAGTAGGAGTGATTTTAGAACGCTCTTTTAAAAGTGTTTTAGCAATGTTTGCAGTTATGAAATCTGGCGCGTGTTATGTTCCGGTGGATAGTAATTATCAAGATGACCGCATAAAATATATATTAAATGATGCATCGATAGATTTAGTAATATCAACAGGAGATTTGTTAGATCATGACTTTCTGGAAGAAAGAAAAAGTATAGATTTAAATGAATTTAATTTTTCCGAATGGTCAGATAAAAATCCAGAAATTGTCAATACTCTAGATGATGCCTCCTTTATCATTTATACATCCGGATCAACAGGAAATCCTAAAGGAGTTGTTCAAACTCATCGTATGTTGAGCAATCTGATTCATTGGAATATTAATGAATCCGGTATTGATACAGGTTTAAATCATTTACAATATACTTCCTTTAGTTTTGACGTATCCTTACAAGATTGCTGGTTTGTGCTAGGTAGTGGAGGTACTCTTTTTATTACAAATAAAGAATTAAAATTAAACTTTTTAGAACTATCCAATTATATAGTTGATAATAATATTGAAGTAATATGTTTCCCGTTTTCGGCGTTGACGAATTTTTTCAGTAATTGTCAAGAGAATTTTAGGCAGAATCATCAGGTGAAACATATTATATCATCTGGAGAACAATTAACAGTAAATCAATCATTACTTGACTTTTTAAATACAAATCCAAAGATTAAGCTTCATAATCATTATGGCCCTTCAGAAACCCATGTGGTTACAAGTCATACAATGTGCAAAGAAAAAGGAGATATAGAATGTTATTCTCCAATTGGCAAGCCTATTTCAAATACAAATATTTACATCTTAGATGCAGCCTTAATGCCTGTGCCAATACATGTTAAAGGAGAGATTTACATTGGAGGAGATAATTTAGCGCAGGGTTATTTGAATTTGCCAAAGCAAACCAAAGAACGATTTATTACAGATCCTATACGTAATGATAAACTTCTCTACAAAACAGGAGATATTGGGTATTGGAAAGAGGATGGAAATATAATTTATCTTAGAAGAAATGATGACCAAGTAAAAATAAGAGGATATAGAGTAGAATTAGGGGAAATTAAAAATGTACTATTATCCGTAGAGACAATTACAGAATCGTTTGTTGATATTCATGAAATACATGGAGACAAGGTCATTGTTGCATATATTGTTTCAAATAATCCGATCGACAAAAAATCACTGCGTACCATTCTAGGGAAAAATTTGCCAGATTATATGGTGCCTACTCATTACATAATTCTGGATAATATTCCATTGACTTCAAATGGAAAGATCAACAAAAAAATGTTACCAAAAGTAACCAATGATGATTTGGTGAAAAGGGAATATATAAAACCTAAAACAAGTATAGAAGAAAAGTTAGTTGAAATATGGGAAGATGTACTAGGAGTTGCTCCCATCGGAATAACGGATAATTTCTTCGAACTAGGAGGACATAGTATTAAAGCTATTAAAGTCTTGTCAATAATTCATGAAGAATTTAATGCGAAAATTAACATGAAGAAAATCTTTTCAAATCCAACGATTGAGTTTTTATCAATGGAAATTGAAAATTTTATGTGGCTAGAACAAAATAAAAACAAATCGGAAAAGAAAAAAATACTTATCTAATTATGGAAAATATAGGTTCTTTAGTTAAAAAATTAAAGGAAAAAGGAATCGGGTTAGGTATAGCTGGAGATGATCTGGAAATTTTCTTATACGATGATGATAATATTGATGAAGATATTGTTGAGGTCCTTAGAAAATACAAGAGTGACATAAAGGATTATTTGATGTCATTTTCATCTAATGAAAATTATAATAAAATTGAAAAAGCACCTTTTTCAACTTCATATCCATTATCTCATACTCAAAAAAGATTATGGCTTTCTAGTCAAATAAAAGAATCGTCTATAGCTTATAATATGCCTTGTACTTTGGAGCTAAGCGAAGATTGTGATTTAAAAAGCTTCAAAAAAGCAATTAAAGCTATAATTAATAGGCATGAAATTTTAAGAACTGTTTTTAAAGAAGATGAGTCGGGTGAAATAAGACAATATATTCAACCTAACGAAGAATTTAATTTTGAAATTACCTATATAGACTTTCAAAAGGAAAAAAATAAAGAAGCACAGTTAGAAAAATATATTCATAACGATTTACAAGAAGTATTTGATCTGGAGAACGGTCCTCTTTTAAGGGTCAGTGTGTTACGCCTATCAGAAAAAAAATATGTATTTTATTACAACATGCATCATATCATTAGTGATGGATGGTCAATTGAGCTATTAGCGAATGAAGTATTTACATTATATGATGGGTTTAAGTCTGGTACAGAACCCAAACTTCCTGAATTAGAAATACAATACAAAGATTATTGCGTTTGGCAAAAAGATCAACTGCTAGACAATAAACTAAATGTTCATAAATCATTTTGGGCAAATAAATTTGAAAAGGAAGTTCCAAAATTAGATTTATTGATAGCAAACAAACGCCCAGCAATAAAAACATATAACGGTTCTCGAATATTTGGACAAATAGATTCGAGTGTATCCAAAAAACTAACAGGTATTGTTCAAAATACAAATACCTCTATTTATATGAATTTGTTAAGTGTAGTAGGTATTTTGTTATATCGCTATTCTTATCAAAAAAATCTTGTCATCGGAAGCCCGGTAGCAGGAAGAGTTCATCCGGATTTAAAAAATCAGATTGGATGCTATATCAACACTTTGGCAGTTCAAATCGATATTCAGAATAAAGAACGCTATATTGACCTTTTAGATAAAGTAAAACAAAATGTTCTTGAAGCACAAGAGCATGAGAATTACCCTTTTGACAGTTTAGTTGAAGAACTGGCTCTGGGAAAAGATTTATCTAGAAGCCCGTTGTTTGATGTATCTTTAGTAGTCAATGATAGAATTAATGATGAAGATCAATATTTTAATACTTCGGTTTCAACTCAAAATAACACTAGTAATACTATAAAAAGTAAATTTGATATTACTTTCTTTTTTAGTCTAGACAAAGAAGAAATAAATTATAATATCACGTATAATAGAGATCTTTTTGAAGAACATGTCATCCAAGAATTATCTAAACAATTTACTCTGTTATTAGAAAATGTGGTTACTAATAGCAATAAGACCATAGAAGAATTTTGTAATGATCTTACAGGAGATAAGGAAAGAAAGGAACATGATAAATTTGAGAAAGAATTAAAAAATTCTGAAAACATTCAAGATATAGCTTATGATTCTATAATCACATATTTTGAAGAATCTGTAAATACTTACGGTTCGCATACTAGTATTGAGTATGGTGATTTTAGTTTAAGTTACACTTCTTTGAATAGCTATTCAAATCAGTTATCGCATGCTATGTTAGCTTACGGTTTGGGTTTAGAAGATATTTGTGGAGTTTTCATGGATGATGATTTATTACAAATAATATCATTGATAGGCGCTTTTAAATCTGGAGGGGTTTATGTACCGATAGATACTAAGTATAAGGAGAATCACTGGTCTGAGTTGTATACGAATTTGCAGCCTAAAATTTTACTAACTACCCGAGGTAATTTAGATACTATTTTTCATTATAATGATTTATATGATTATACCGTTCCTACGGTTTTGGTTGTAGATATTGATGCATCAGGAGTTTTAGGATTTAGTGTTTATGAAAGTATAAATGATTTATATGAGTATAGTTTAATAGATAAGACTTTTGCTGATACGAATCCAAATATTGTATTAGATGGAGAATCATCGAGTTACATATTTTTCACATCAGGTTCAACAGGTAAGCCTAAGGCAGTTTTAGGACGTCATAAGAGTTTAAGTCATTTTATTCATTGGGAGTCAAAAGAGTTAGGAATTTGTGATACAGATAGATTAGGTCAACTTACTACATTTTCTTTTGATGCATCCTTGCGAGATATTTTTGTTCCTCTAATCAATGGGGGTACGATTTGTTTGCCATCAAAGGAGATTAAGGAAGATATTTCCTTGTTTAGTGATTGGTTGAGTGATCAAAGGATTACGATTTTACATACTGTTCCTACACTTTTTAGATTGCTAATTTCCTTAGGAGAAGGAGAGCCTTCAGATAAATTTAGTTCACTTAGGTATTTACTATTAGCCGGAGAGAAGCTTTATGTTAAGGATATTTTGAACTGGCGTTCTAGTTATGGTGATGGTACTACGTTGATCAATCTTTATGGAGCTACAGAATCTACGTTGGTAAAAACCTTTTATCGAGTAGGAGCTGATCTACAGGGTTCTCCATCTGATGTTTTATGTGTTGGTCAGCCAATTTCTAATACAGCTTTGATCCTCTTAAATTCCGAGGGTGATTTATGTAAGATTAACGAGGTTGGAGATATTTATATAAAGACTCCTTTTTTATCCAAAGGGTATTATAATTCACCAGCGTTAACCGAGGCAAAGTTTGTTCAAAACCCATTAAGTAGTTCTCGAGATATTATTTATAAGACGGGTGATTATGGTAAATATGATTCGGATCGCAATGTTGTCGTTTTAGGAAGAGAAGATGGCGTTGTTAAGCTAAATGGTGTTCGGATCGATATGAATTCTATAGAGAGTACGATCTTATCTTTAGAAGGGATAGATTCAGTAAAATGTATAGTTAATCAGATCGAAGGCCATGAGGCTACATTATGTTGTTTTTATACAGCTACAACTTGTATTGATGATGTATTACAGGCACATTGTTTACGATGTTTATCAGGTTATGAGGTTCCTTCGTTTTATTTTCATTTGGATCATTTTCCTGTCAATGCAAATGGCAAAGTCGATACCCGAGTATTAGAAGGTATGATTAAAGATTTGATGCTAAAAGAGATTGAATATCAAGGAGCGACCAATGATACGGAACAACAGTTAATCGATTTATGGGAAGAGGTATTAGGCATAGATAAGGTTGGTATCAAAGATAACTTTCTATTGCTTGGCGGTAATAGCATCAAGTTAATTCGTTTGAAGTCAAGGATCAACAAGGTTTTTGGTGTTTCCTTAAGTATCGAGGATTTATTTGTTCATAGTGTGTTAGAGCTACAGGCCTCATTGATAAGTTCTTCAGGAGAATCGATTTATGAAGAGATAGCGGTAGTACCTGAAAGTGATAGTTATGTGTTATCTCCATCTCAATATCGTATATGGGTGTTGAGTCAGTTAGAGGAGGCTTCTATAGCTTATAACATGCCTCGATATACAGAGTTAGATAGGGCATGTGATGTGGAGTTGTTTAAGAAGTCCATTATGACTGTTATAGCTAGGCACGAGTCATTAAGAACAGTTTTTGTTGTAGATAAAGAAGGAGAGCCGTATCAAAAGGTTCTAGGTGTTGAGGAGCTCAATTTTGATATCGGTTATATAGATTTTAGAAGATCAGGAGAAGAAGCATTACAGGATTATATCACAAAAGATAGTCATACATCTTTTGATTTAGAAAAAGGGCCATTGTTACGAGCAAGTTTACTACAGACAGGTGATAATAGTTATGTTTTTTATTATAACATGCATCATATCATAAGTGATGGTTGGTCTATGGATGTGTTGATCAATGAGATTACGATCTGTTATGAAGCTTATGTGTCTGGTTCTATGCCTGATTTACCACCTTTAAAGATTCAGTATAAGGATTATGCCTCTTGGCAGGTTGATCAATTGGATACAGCATCATATAAAGAACATCGAGAGTATTGGCTTGATAATTTATCAGGGGATTTACCAGTATTAAATTTTCCGAGTTATCAGCCGCGTCCAAAAATGAAGACTTATAATGGTCGTAGTTTATCGACCTATATTTCATCAGAAGCTACAGAGGGACTTACTAACTATTGTCAAGAGCGTGGCGGTAGTTTGTTTATGGGATTATTGGCAGTTTGGAATATTCTATGTTATAAGTATACCTCTCAGCGCGATATGATCATAGGGACTCCAGTTGCGGGGAGGAATCATTCCTCGTTAGAAGATCAGATAGGTTTTTATGTCAATACATTAGCATTAAGAAACCAGATAAATCCCGAGGATAGTTTCGATACATTTTACGGCCAAGTAAAGGATAATACCTTACGTTCATACAAGCATCAGGATTATCCCTTTGACAGATTAGTAGAGGAGTTGGAGTTATCGCAAGATGCCGGGCGAGGGACACTTTTTGATGTAATGTTGGTATTACACAATACAGATGAGTCATCTAAGAATAAAAAGCCGAAATCCAATGATCAGGTTAAGATAGAAGATAATGGTAAATGTACTTCTAAATTAGATATTAATATTCATTTTCAAGAAATCGAAGATAAGCTCAAGTTTACACTTATCTATAATACGGATGTTTATGGCTATTCGATGATTGAGGGTTTAATGAAGCATTTTGAAACATTGATATCAGAGCTTTTATTAAATCCAACAGTATTAATAGATGATGTTAGCTATATAAAAAATGAAGAAGAGAATGTATTATTAAATGAATATAACCAAACTCAAGTTGCTTTCCCTAATGAAAAAACAATAGTTAACCTTTTCGAAGAACAAGCAGAAAAATATCCGGATAATATAGCCCTTGTCTTTGATAATCATTGGGAAATCAGTTACCAAAGACTTAATGAATTAAGTAATGTGATTGCTACTTATCTATTAGAAGAACATGGAGTAATAGAAAAAGAAGTCGTAGCTATAGAGTTGAGTAATAGGCCCGACATAACGCTTATAGGTATTTTAGGGGTTCTTAAATCTGGTAGAGCATATATCCTTGTTGATTCTACGCTTCCTCAAAGTCGAATTGATTTCATTTTAGATGATAGCAAGTGTATAACTTTTCTTAAAAACGATAATTTAAAAGAGCTAATCGAAACCCCAAATTCTTATGCTCTAAATAACCCGAGATTAGATGTAAAAGGATCGAGTTTAGCATATATTATATATACTTCAGGAACTACGGGTGTTCCAAAAGGAGTTCAGATTAAACACCAATCAATAGTTAATTATGTTAACTGGTTTTCTGAAAAACATCAGATCACATCAAATGATAGTACTGTTATCACATCAAGTATTGCATTTGATTTAATTTATACTAGTCTATACGGAGGGCTGTTAAATGGATGTGAAATACACTTCTTAAATAGCTTAGATGTAAAGAATCCTGTTAAAGTAAGTGAATATATTGAAGAAAAAAATATCTCATTTTTAAAACTAACGCCTACCTATTTAAACCTTTTATTAGATAACATAGAGAAGCATTCAATTGTTAATAGTAAATCATTAAGGCTAATTTTAACTGGAGGAGAACGTCAAAATTTAGAAGATATAAAAAATCTCGTGACAGGTAGTGATATAAATATAGTTAATCACTATGGTCCATCCGAAGGTACTATTGGTGTATGTACTTATCAAATCACAAAAAACAATTTGAACGACTACTTGTCAAATCCTGTTATTGGGTATCCAATATTTAATACAGAAATATACATACTTAGCAATAATAAATTGTTACAGCCTTTAGGGGTAATCGGGGAAATATGTATAGCAGGTGCTGGGTTGTCCAAGGGGTATATAAACCGTTTAGACTTAACAAATGAGAAATTTATTGAAAACCCATATAAGAAAGGAACCTATGTTTATAAAACAGGAGATTTAGGAAGAAGACTTCCAAACGGCACAATAGAATTTATTGGAAGAAAAGATGATCAAGTAAAAATTCGTGGTTATAGAATTGAATTAGGAGAAATAGAGAGGCAGTTAGAGAATAAGGAAGATATCAATAACGCAGTAGTCCTTGTAAATGATGATAAAGAACTAACAGCGTACATTGTTTCAAAACAAAAACAAAATGTTACAGACATAAGAAGGTATTTATCTAAGAAACTTCCTGGGTTCATGATGCCAGATCATTACATACAATTAGATGAAATCCCCTTAACTGCAAATGGGAAAGTAGATAAAAAAAGAATTTCTTCTTTTACTGGAATGAAGTTGTCTGGAATCGAGGAATATGTTTTGCCGACAAATAAAGAAGAAGTAATTATCCTTAAAATATGGAAGGATGTTTTAGGGAGGGATAAAATAAGCATTAGAGATAGTTTCTTCGATTTAGGTGGGAATAGCATAAAGGCTATTAAAATACTTCATAGAGTAAATCAAGAATTCAAAACGAATATAAATATTGGAAGCTTATTTAATTATCCAACAATAGAATATATAGCTATTCAGATAAATATAGCAAAGAAACAAGAATCAATCATTAATACAGGCAAAAAACTAAAAGAGATAGAGTTATGATCAATTTTTTGAAAAAAATATCAGAAAACGATATTTATTTAGATATCATTGATGGGGAATTAAAATTATTTTCTGAAAATGAAAATATAGATAAAAAACTTCTGCAAGAGATAAAAGAAAAGAAAGTAGAGATTACCTCATTTTTAAAAGAAAACAGAGGATTTAACTCAAGTAAGAATGAAGAGATTCCAACTGTAAAATTAGATGATAATTATGCTCTTTCCGATGCTCAAAAAAGATTATGGATATTAAGTCAATTTGAAGAAAGTTCTGTTGCTTATAATATGCCAAATAACATTGAGCTAAATGGAAGTTATGATTTAATTAGTTTTGAAAAAGCAATTATCCATGTAATTGAGCGACATGAGATTTTAAGAACAGTCTTTGTAAAAGATGACAATGATGAAGTAAAGCAGAAGATCCTTACTATTGAAGAGCTAAACTTTAAAGTAAACTATAAAGATTACAGAGGGAAAGAAAATCCGAAAGAAGATGTTTTAGCATTTATCAATGAAGATTCAAATATACCTTTTGATTTAGAAAAGGGTCCATTGTTACGAGCAAGTTTACTACAGACAGGTGATAATAGTTATGTTTTTTATTATAATATGCATCATATTATAAGTGATGGTTGGTCTAAAAATGTATTATCCAAAGACATTCTTTCTTCTTACGAAGCTTATGTATCGGGTTCTATGCCTGATTTACCACCTTTAAAGATTCAGTATAAGGATTATGCTTCTTGGCAGGTTGGTCAATTGGATACAGCATCATATAAGGAGCATAGAGAGTATTGGCTTGATAATTTATCAGGGGATTTACCAGTATTAAATTTTCCGAGTTATCAGCCGCGTCCAAAAATGAAGACTTATAATGGTCGTAGTTTATCGACCTATATTTCATCAGAAGCTACAGAGGGACTTACTAACTATTGTCAAGAGCGTGGCGGTAGTTTGTTTATGGGATTATTGGCAGTTTGGAATATTCTATGTTATAAGTATACCTCTCAGCGCGATATGATCATAGGGACTCCAGTTGCAGGGAGGAATCATTCCTCATTAGAAGATCAGATAGGTTTTTATGTCAATACATTAGCATTAAGAAACCAAATAAATCCCGAGGATAGTTTCGATACATTTTACGGCCAAGTAAAGGATAATACCTTACGTTCATACAAGCATCAGGATTATCCCTTTGATAGATTAGTAGAGGAGTTAGATGTAACGAATGATAGGAGTAGAAGTGCCATTTTTGATGTTGTTTTAGCTCTTCAAAATACAGGAGAAAAGATCAATGGTATCGAGATATCAGAAGAAGAAATTGATACTATATCTTTATCGGGTCCTGTTACTTCCAAGTTTGATTTAGAAGTTTTTTTTCAGGAAGTAAATGATCATCTATATGTAAAAGTGAACTATAACACAGATGTTTACGATAGTGTTATGGTTGAGGGATTGATGGTTCATTATAAAGAGTTGTTAGTTTCTTTGATGAGTTCCTTTGAGAAGCCATTAAAAGATGTCGAATATCTTCCATCTGCAGAGCGATTAGAGTTATTATCAGGATTTAATGCTACCGATGTTGCTTA